>NZ_JHXZ01000034.1 GCF_000621565.1 Butyrivibrio sp. LB2008 | reverse complement strand
TCCTAACTTCCAGTAAGTTTTGAAACTCAATCAAATAAAAACGGCAAAAAGCCCAGAAAATTCAGCAATTCTGTTGATTTTCCGGGCTTTTCTTGTTATAATTATTGAGTGGGTATACATACTTATTATCAAGGAGAAAAGTGATCTATGTACTACGATTTCAGAGTGAAGATCCCGGAAGAAAAGGGCAAGATTTACACGAAGACGATCAAGGGAGTTGTCTACATCAACTACGAGTACGACAGGGTGTATAAGCCTGACAAGAAGTACAACATCCCAAAGCGGACTACTATTGGTAAGATGTGCGACGATGATCCTACCATGATGTATCCCAATCCTAACTATCTGACCTATTTCCCGGATGCGGAACTTCCAAAAGATAAAGGTCATGATGACAGAAGTAGCTGTCTTCGTATCGGATCATTCCTTGTGATAGAGAAACTGATGATGGAAAGCATGGTGGATAAGATCATTGCCAGCATATACAATGACGATCGTGGCAGCGGACTATTCCTGGATCTCGCGGCTTATTACATAGTCACTGAGAATAACGCAGGCCAGTACTATCCTGACTATGCATACAACCACCCGCTTTTTACTCCGAACTATAAGATTTACAGTGATTCTACTGTTTCAAAGTTCACCAGTGAGATAACTGTGGACGACAGCGTCGAATTCCAGAATGAGTGGAACTCCATTAAGAAACATAAGGACAAGATTTACATATCCTATGACTCAACTAACAAGAACTGCCAGGCTGGTGATATAGATCTGGCTGAGTTCGGTCACGCCAAGGACGATAAAGGGCTTCCAATAATAAACTACTCTATTGCTTATGACAGCAATAACAGAGAGCCACTTTTTTATGAGACATATCCTGGAAGCATTGTTGATATATCCCAGCTCCAGATGATGCTTGACAAGGCGGTTGCCTATGGTTACAAGAATGCAGGATTCATTCTGGACAGAGGATACTTCAGCCGCGAAAACATAAGGTACATGGACAAATGCGGGTACGACTTCGTAATCATGGTAAAAGGAATGAAGTCCTTCATCAATGAAGAAATAAAAAAGGTGAAAGGAACTTTTGAGGACAAGAGGGAATACTCGATCCGCAGGTATCAGGTAAGCGGGACAACTGTTGAGACACCCGTTTTCTACTCGGATGAGAAGAACAGATATCTCCATATCTATTACAGTTATGGAAAGGCAGCATCAGAACGCGAAGCATTGGAAGCACGACTTGACAGAATGGCGGCCTATCTGAGCAGGCTTGAAGGTCAGTCGGTAGTTGTAGATAAGAGCTATGAAAAATACTACAGCCTTGAATACTATCATGAAGGTCAGGAAGATCAGTGCTTTGTCTGTGCAATAGAAAAATCGGATGTCGTTGAGGCTGAGCTGGAGATGTGCGGGTACTTCTGTATCATCACTTCCGACAAGATGACAGCCAAAGAGGCACTGGAGCTGTATAAGAGCAGGGATGCATCAGAGAAACTGTTCAAAGCCGACAAGAGTTTTCTTGGAAACAGGAGCCTCAGGGTATATACAGGTGATGCTCTGGAAGGCAAGATGATGATAGCATTTGTGGCACTCATCATCAGAAACCGCATGTACACAAAGCTTAAGGATGCAGAGGAAGAAATGCTGGAGAAACCGAATTACATGAATGTTCCTGCAGCTATAAGAGAGCTTGAAAAGATAGAAATGATAAGACAGGCCGATGGCGTATACAGACTGGATCACGCAGTAACTGCAACGCAAAAGACGATACTTAAGGCGTTTGGAATTGATGCGAACTATATAAAGCGTAAGACAAAAGAGATCAGCGACTGGCTGAATCCCAAAGTAAAGACAGTAAAAATCTGAAGGAGGATGTGACAATGGCGCGAGGACGCAAGAAGGTATCAACAGATTCGCTTGATGCTAAGATCGAGCATCAGAAATCTATTATGGAAAAAGCCAAGCTTAAATATGAAGCTGAGAAGGAAGCGCTTGCAGAACTTATCAAGCTTCGCAACGAACTCAGAAAGGATGAACTCATGGCTGCAGTCATTAAGAGTGAGCATTCTTATGAAGAGATTATGGCATTCATTAAAGGAGATACATCTGATGATGAATAAATACACTGCTTCAGAGCGAAAAGTTGATCTCTATGAAATTGGAGATGGGCTTACACTCATGAACATAGTTACCAAAAATGAAAACGGAAAAACAAGGGCAGTTCATACCTATATAGGATATGAAGGAGAAGGCTTTGCGTGTGTTGCTCATTCTGAAGGATTGGATGAGCCAGGAGTTATCTACAGTTATTCGAGTCATGTAAGAATGCTTAAAGCAAACCTTCCGTATCTGTTGGATTGTTTCTGGTCTAACATAAAATAAACAGTAGCCGGGATTGATTGGCAATTCAATCCCGGCTACAACTATGTTAATCATTGAGTGGTAAAATCATTGGAAGTTAAGA
>NZ_JHXZ01000033.1 GCF_000621565.1 Butyrivibrio sp. LB2008 | reverse complement strand
GTACTTGTCATTGATGCAAGGTTTCCACCCGGCATATATGTGTAAGCCTGACTTACTCCGTTAGCGAAGTTCTTGCTTACAAGGCGTCCAATCTCGTCATAAGCATAGGTTGTCTCTTCGCCGTTTCCTATGATGCTCTTTAACTGAAGCTTGTCATCATAGTTATAGATTACTTCCCTTCCGTCAGCATAGACAAGCTTTGTTCTTTCTCCTGTAGCACCGTACTCATATGCTACTGTCCTGTTCTTAAAGTCTGTTACCTTTGTAAGGCGTCCTAAGATATCATTCTCAAGGATTGTCTTTCCATACCAGTCATTTATCTGATCCAGCTGATTGAGTGCATTATAAGAGAATGCAACACTTCTTCCGTCAGCATATCCTACCTTTGTCACTGCACCTGCATTGTTGTACTCATATGTAGTAGCATAATTATCAATAGTAGTATTGTTTTTCATTAATCCCGTTTTCATTCAGCCAACTTTTGGCAGACTGATTTTCGGGGCGTTCGTACAGCCCACTGGGCTGTACGAACATCATGTGTGATTTGAAGCCTATCCCTGAATATCGACTTCGAGGTGCCTTCCCTCATCTCCAGTACAGCACCACTAGTAATCATCGAATAATACCTCGGTGTTCAAGACACACTTTGACGCTTACGATAAAACTCTCGCACCAACAAAAAAGAGCTTGCCGCTCTAACTGACTCTCATAAACCTTGTCGCATACCCGAAGTTTAATTATCCTATAAATTACTCAATCATAATAAAGATATATCCCCTGCTATCGCATGAATAGTAGTTTTATCTATTCATATAATATATCATTAATAAAATCAAAAAAATAAGAGCGATATTCTGCGGAATATAAAAGGAGAGATTTTTTTTAGTCCATTTTTCTTGGAAAGTTTTAATGCACAATAAATTTGTACTGAAATATTTGTAATAATTGCACATATAACCAAAACTAATACTTTAATTTTCATTTTTCATTATTCTCACTATATAATTTATTATTTTTCAATGGCATATTTCTGAAAATTTTGTATGCGGAAGATATTTGATTGTTACACTACAACCTTCACTATATCCGCAGTCTTGTAATAATGTATACCATTTCCCATCAATCCTTATTGCTCCCTTACCATTTTCTGTTATAGCTCCTGTTTTTGTAATATAATCGCCTTTAATAACATATGGCAAATCGCTTGCAAACCTTATAGCATAAAATAAAAATAATATTGGTATACCATATATTAATGTTTTTTCTATAACTGCAACCCACATTAAAGCGGAATATGGCGATCTTTGACTGGGATTTTTTGTATATCTTATAGCCCAAATCACAGAAACAACTGCCCCTATCACAAACATAGTCAATAAGATATAATACCTAAATATTATTTGTCGATTCATAATATTGTTCTCCTTTCCACTTGTCCATAATTTAGCCTTCACATAGGTCCATAGCTTGGGAATGTGTATCCCACATCGCATTAGTTATAATGCTCGTAAGCGTTGCTCCATATCCAAAAACCAAACCTGCAAAATTTGAATTTCCCAAAGCTGTAACTGGTCCGCATAATATCGCTTGACTAAAACCAGATGTTACTGCACGTCCTAAAATATCTGTAAATGACCGCTTACTTCCATCCATGTAATCAAATATATCTGAAGAAAGACTTCCGCTAAAGCCTCCCGCAAATTGCGAAATGAATGCTTTCCCAGGCAACTTAACTTCATTTAATGTACTTGAAACCGCTCCATTAATTGCACCACTAAATATTCCATTCCATGCACTTCCACCAGTAATCTTCGAAGCTGTATAGCCTTGTACTGCACCAATCACAGTAGAAGGTAAAACCGCTGCTGCTCCTATATCTGTTGCAACAGCAGTTGGTAGAGCACACCCAACAGAAACCACTGATGATGCTTACACAACCATGCATACTGCCAAACTTGATGTAGAAGAACTAATAAATGAGCCTTATGAAGCGACTTTATATGCGCTTGATGACTCGTACAAGCTAATCTTTGGGCATTGCCATGATGGATTCTATCTATGCATCCCCGACAAAAAAGTTAGCTGCACTCTGGAATCGCTTAATGATGTTGAAGAAATAAGTTATGAACTTCTTCATCCATACGAGACACTGTGCTTTGAAGATGCAATTGCTATCTCATTTGCGCTTAATGAACTTTATAAGATTATCAAGGTACAAAGGACTTAAGGTCCTATATCAAAAACGATGGTGACGGGTGGCTTTAGCTGCCCATGAGCCATCAGGAACTGTTGACAACAACCTGAGCAGTCTCGTGTCAGTTAGTGAGATCTGCTCGGGGACAAACTAAAAGGTCTTTAACAGGATGTCATGTGCAAGCTGTCTTAACTCGTAATCCATACATAGGCCACCAAAAATGCAACCGTAAACATTGAAATCATTATTCTTGATATAACTTCATTTCTCGTCTTAGGCTGATCTTTAAGCTTAACAATACATAAAATAACAAAAAACATTTCAACACTAATCACAATTCCGCCTATTAGAGAAAAAAATATTTTTCTATCCATTTATCCCTCACATTCTCTTTGTCAGTAAATTATCTCAACAATAGGTGCATTCTTCGTAAACGGTAAATAAAACACCTTTACTTTGGCTCCTACATATAAATTTGTAGTAATTGTCGTATAGTTATCCGCTCCATCTATATCTATAGAAGTATCATACACACATGTGATTGTTCCCTCTTTAACATGATAATTATTTCCTAATACATATGGAAGGTCTAATAAATAAGGAAGGAAAAATATTGCCGCTATAATTGTTATTCCGTAATCACCAAAAACCTTTAACGGTTTATACCATTTTTCCTTAGCAAAAACAGAATCTTCTCTTTTTTCATTTCTAGTCTTAAATGCCTTTACAGACAATTTTCCAAAAATACATAAACCAATAAAAGCTATTACAAAACAAAACCAATACTCTGCGATTACTTTATTCATTATGTTCTCCTATATAATTAGCTAATCAATTATTCATTTACCATTTTTCTCAGATTACCCCTCTCCACAAGCACTCTCATTATCTATATTAGTAGTACTTACAGGAAAGAAATTACTAGTGGCCGCTTGTATCAATGTCACACCCATCCCAAAAACTAATCCAGCAATATTTGATGGAAGCACTTCCGCAACTGGATTAGCTATCAGTTTCGTTGCGCCATCTGAAATCGTTCCAGTTACAGCAGCCTGTATAAAACCTGCCAAAAGAGCTCTTTTTATTACCGCTTTTCCATTCCATGGTTGCGGATTATCCCAATGATCAAAAGCATCCGAAGTAAGACTTCCTACCGCTCCACCTATAAAATTACCTATATATGGATTTCCCGTAGCTACAGTGACAGCCATAGAAATTGATGCATTTATTGCACCGCTTAATGCACCATTTAAAGCATTTCCACCTGTTACTGCTGATCCAATCGCCCCCTGAGCCGCGCCTATTCCCGCTGTCACTCCTGTTGTTCCTAATGCCACAGCAGTTAAATTTGCTCCAGACAGTCCTATTGCTGCCGCAGTTTCAGCTGCTACAGCTGAAGCACCTACAAACCCTAAGCCTAGTGCACCTCCCACAAGAGCGCCTTTTCCTGCATTTTTCGCAACTTTTTTCCAATTAATCTCTTCACCCTTAACAAGAGATGATACAACAGTCGCTCCGCCGCCTACCAAAGCTCCTATGCCTACTCCTATAGCTGCAGTAGCTAATAATGGGCATTTACCATCAATATCAATATACTCTATAGGATTCTGTCTACAATATTCGAAGTGATTTTGAGATTCCGGATTATCAATAAATCCCTTTATCTGATCTTCACCTAAAAATCTTCCATTATCAGCACTATAAAATCTTGCCTGCGCAAACTTAAGACCAGATACCTCATCTTCCTGGTATCCTGTAAATGCAAACGGCTGAATGATATTACCATTTGTCGTGTATGCATGCTTATGATTCTTATCTCTTCTTTTTCCTGTAAACGGATCGATGTTTCTACCAAAGTCATCAAATGCATATGCACTTACAACAGCTCCGTCTGTGCCTGTCATATACATAGGTGAGCCAAGTTCATCCTGGAGGTAATATAAGTTATTTCCGGCTTTTGACATTGAGATCACGTTGTTATCATAGACAAAGCTCTCTGTCTCGCCATTTACTGTTCGTTCAAGAAGGTTATAGTAATCTCTTGAAAGATCGCAAAGATACTCAATTCTTTCTTCAGGTTTTACTGATGCCACTCTGAATCCAAGTCCGTTGTAGAAGTTTTCAAGTTCTCCCTTATCCTTATCAACTACCTTTGAGAGCATATTTGTAGCATCAAAAGTAAAAGCCTTCTGCAAGAGACCGTTTATGAACTCTTTTGTCTGGTTTCCTCTCTTATCGTAGTCGTAGGTCTTAAGGATTGCCTGGGAGTTATTGAGCTCTTTGGCTTCTACAAGTCTGTCAAGAACATCATATGTGTAAGATGTCTTTACATCAGTCTCAGACATGCTTGTTCTGTT
>NZ_JHXZ01000032.1 GCF_000621565.1 Butyrivibrio sp. LB2008 | reverse complement strand
AACAGAACAAGCATGTCTGAGACTGATGTAAAGACATCTTACACATATGATGTTCTTGACAGACTTGTAGAAGCCAAAGAGCTCAATAACTCCCAGGCAATCCTTAAGACCTATGATTACGATAAGAGAGGAAACCAGACAAAAGAGTTCATAAACGGTCTCTTGCAGAAGGCTTTTACTTTTGATGCTACAAATATGCTCTCAAAGGTAGTTGATAAGGATAAGGGAGAACTTGAAAACTTCTACAACGGACTTGGATTCAGAGTGGCATCAGTAAAACCTGAAGAAAGAATTGAGTATCTTTGCGATCTTTCAAAGGATTACTATAACCTTCTTGAACGCACAGTTAATGGAGAGACAGAAAGCTTTGTCTATGATAACAACGTGATCTCCATGTCAAAGGGAGGAAATAACTTCTACTACCTCCAGGATGAACTTGGCTCACCTATGTATATGACAGGTACAGACGGAGCTGCTGTAAGTGCATATGCATTTGATGACTTTGGTAGAAACATAGATCCGTTTACTGGAAAGCAGAAAAAGCACGGCTACACCAAGCAGGGCAACATCATTCAGCCGTTTGCATTTACTAGCTACCAGGAAGATGAGATATCCGGCCTTAAGTTTGCGCAGGTGAGATACTATAGTGCGGATACTGGAAGATTTCAGTCTGAAGATAATGTAAAAGGATTTATTGATAGTCCGTTTACGCTTAATCATTATGGATATTGTTGGGGGAATCCAATTATATTTGTGGATAATGATGGTAATTTTCCGACAATCCTAGGTGGAGCGTTAATTGGAGCAGCTATTGGCGGTGCGATAGGTGTAGCAATTAGTATAGGATCAGATGTTATTGCTGGTGAAAAAATAAGTGTAAAAAAGGCTCTACTTTATGGAGCTTCAGGTGCAATAACTGGAGGAATTGCAGGTGTAAGATTTGGTGCCGGAGATTTTGTTGGAGGAGTTAATACTTTGGTTAAAGCTGGTGTGGGAGCGGCTCAAGGCGCTGCGGCAAACGCTTCTGTTTTATGTCCTGCATGGAATGGAGCTATGGGAGGCATGGTAAATGGTGCGATTAGTAGTCTTGAACTTCCATTTCCTGGATCAAATTTTGTAACTAATGTAGTTGGAGGATTTGTTGGTAATGCGGTAACGGAGTTTTCTAATAGTGAAGACCGTGTTCAAAAAGGAGAGGATGCACTTGATTCTGGAAAGATATTGTGGAATTCTGCTATTTTAGGCGGAATCCAGGGCTTTTCTTCACTTTATATGGATAAAGCTATTCAAGGATTAGATTTAGATTTGTTTGGTGAAAATGGAATCAATCCGATGGGAGCTTATTGGAATGCATTTTCATTAGTGCCAGGGTATGCTTGGAGTACATTAACGTATACATTTACAGATAATGTTTTGACTAGGAATATAGGAAAAAAAGATCCTTGTGAGGCGTAATGGTTTACTATTTGAGGTGACAAACTATGAGTACATTGGATTATGTTCAATTTGCAGCGGCTGGTTTTTTAGAACCGATATATATATTAATGTTTTTAATAAATTTATGGGGAACAGATATAAGGTTGAAGTGGCCGGCTCAACAGGCTAAAGAGATATATATAAGATATTTGATGTGGCCTGGAAGAATTTTGATTTTAGCAGGAACTATAGGATGGTTTGCTGATACCAAACTGGCAGGACAGTTTTTGCTACTTATGGATTTATCGGAAAAGCTTTCGCAAATGCCGATTATATTTCGTTTTGTTGAATTGATATATTTTCTGATTATTATAGTTATTGTTATTTCTTCTAATTCAGCTTTTTCGAAAGCATATAACAAAACAACCATATTATTTCATGAGAAAAAATATGTACAAACTAAAAAGATATGTATAATATCAATTCTGATAATTTTATCGATTCTTGGCTTGGGAATATGTGGAGTTTCATTTAAGATACTTCATATGGTTTGGAAAATAAGTATAATAGTGTTTTTTGCTGATTATACGATTATGTTGTTATTGGAACAGTGCGGAGTATCATTTGATGCTGAGAATCATTGGCTCTATGTGCGCAGGTTCTGGAAGGCTGTAGATATAGATTTAGAAAAAGCATATATCATTTGCAAGCCGACAGAAGACAATAATATTTGGAGCATAAAGTGGTCTGGAGATGAATATGATTTTACGGTTAAGAGCAAGGAACTTATAAAACGAATATCGGATTTTGATAAATATATAAATACAACTGAAGTGGAAGAAAAGCCAAAAAGAAATAATGATGTTTTTGATATTGTTCTGAGATACAAAAAAAACATTTTGTTTATGGGGTATGCAGGTATCTTTTTTGGGATGTTTTTTATACCTTTAAGTTATATGCTTTATAAAAACTTAGGAGAGATAATTTTTATATATGTTTTTTCTCCGGCGGTAATAATTCTTAATATACTAGGGATTTATTTTCTTCTTTACTATTATAGATACTCATTAAATGCTACAGAGAAAGGTATTTGTTGTCGCGGGATATTCCGTGAAAAGAGCTTTTTGTGGGATGAGATATCAGCTGAAGTAAATCACTTGAATGTGGTATTTAAGAAAGACGGCAAAAAAGAATTTGAGATAGAAACGCAGTGTAGTAATGTTGATAAGTTATTGAAGGTGCTGAAAGAACAAGACCTTTGCCCGGTTACATGGAATTCGAAACATGCTGATAAGTTAGAAGCTGATACTGAAGGATAAATCTAATAAATGGAGTGGAAATTAAAATGGATGAAAATAAGGGAAAGTTAAATATAAAGCTGATTATATGGGTGGTAGTTTGTGCACTACTTTCTTTGTTTATTGCAATAAGGACTTGCTTGGTTGGAAATTATATTTTGGGAGCTATTGTTGGTTGCTATGCAATTGGTGGAGTGATTATTCTCATATTAAAAATTAGAGAAAGTAACAAAAAGTAGATTGGATTTGAGTACTAAAATAAAGCATATTTTTTGGTGCACTGTGTTTTGCAGACGGAAAAATTAGTTTTTAGTACAGCATGATAATCAAGTTAAATAATTTTAAAAATGTAGTTACAACGGCTGTTCCTGCTGATGCAAGAATAGCCGTTGTGCTTAAAATACGAAGAATTATAGTGCTAGGGGCTAAATTTTCATGGATACAGAGTTTATTTTGTACGATTGCTTCTATAATAAAAGATAAGAATATTTTTCAGAGGAGGAGCGTATTGCATGACTGATAATATTAGAATAACGTTGCGACAAAAATTATGGTGGTTCAATTTTGGGTTGTTTTTGTTTTTTTTCATAATTATGGGATATTGGTTTATAGAAGCATTATTGGATGAAAATAAAACAAATCCGGTTGCGGGACCAATAGTGACTTCGATATTTTTAAGTGCAATTTTTTTACTAATGGTTTCATATACCTATAAAGTTACTGTTACAGATAAAAAAATAGAAGTTGAAAAGCTGTTTATTTTTAAAAGAGTTTATTTGGTAGAAGATATTGATCGGGTTGTGGAACTACAGTTAAGAGCAAAATCTGCATGTTATAGTGGGATTGATATTTATGTAAAAGGCAAAAAAATAAGGCTTATTAGGAAAATTAGCGAGATATGGAATAATTATGATGAACTATTATTGTTTTTGAGAAAAAAGAAAATTCCTATGGTACGTGAGCAACAATAATTTAATGACAGCTGGGGAAGAAAAAGGTGGCATGGAGACTATAGTGTGAAGGATAATAGGAGAGACAGAATATAATGATGCAGAATAATTTTAGTATTGATGAAAAAACTATAGTTGGAATATCATTTGAGCATGAGATATGGGGAAGGGATAAAACTAGGAGTTTTTGGTGTATTATGTTTGGCTTTTTGCTCATATCGCTTATTGGCATGATAAGTAATGAGAATAGCATATATATGACGGGTATTATTCTGTTTTTTATTATATGTAATGTTGTTAGAATTCTCTATATATGCATGAAAGCAAAAAAAACATATAAAGATAAAATATATGATTGTATGATTACTGTTTCAGATAACAAATTGGTACAAGAGATTAGAAAAGATAATGAAATTAGTAATAGAGAAGAGCATAATATTAACGATGTTAAACAGCTTTGTGTTGTAAAAAAATATTCATTTCTTTATTTTGAGAATAAAAAGATGATTATTTTGGATAATAGAGCATTCACAACTGGGAACCTGGATGAGTTAAAAAAATGGATAAAATCAAGAAATGTCAGTGAAGAAAGAACTGTTGCAGAAAAAAGTATGGGCAATCCTTTTAAAGTGGTAAAAATAACATTGCTTGTTGGAGCTATAGTATCGTTATTAATGGGAATACTATTTGTAAATAATACTGCTAACAATGCTAATGAATTGATGGTAGTGATGTTAATAACATTATCTGGGATAGTTTTTTCATTGATAATTGGATTTGGTTTGACATTTTACATTGATTGGTTCAAAAGGCAATCGGGAATAATAAGGGCTCTATCAATTATTTTTTATCCTATTACTATTTTTATATTCTATTTTGTGGGGCTTGGAGGAATGGTTCTGTACTCTATAAAGATATTAAAAAATAATAAATAATAACAGATAATGCGCGGAGATTTTGGAATAAATATTGATCCGTTTACAGGAAAACAAAAGAAGCATGCTTATACGACGAACGGAAATATTATTCAGCCATTTGCATTTTAATGTAGGTAAAGCGTTTGTGACTTTTGGGACTTCAGTGGCTTTTTCTTCAATTAGTGATGCAGTTTTGGATAGATTTACTAATGAAGAGGCCGTTAGTAAACACGTTGAAGCTGAAATGAGGAAAAGAGGACAATACGTGGATGGATCAACTAAGACTAAAAAAAGTGATATAGAAGATCTTTTAAGTAAGTTACGGTCAAGATTAAATGATGTGACTCCGGGAACTGAAGGGTATAGAAAACTAGAAAAACGCATAGCGAATGTAGAGGATAGGCTGGAGAATATTCTTTCTAAAGCTATAGAAAGTGCAGAAAAAGTTAAGAGTAAGTGGGGAATGATACCAGAATTGAGCGAAAATGTTGTTTCTATAATAGAAGATAACTATATGTTTTCTGAAAACACAGTTTCTGGAGAGGAGTGTATTGCATGATTAATGAAATAAGAATAACATTGAGACCCAAAGAATGGTTGTTGGGGGTGGGGACATCTCTAGTTCTTTTATTAGCTATGGGCTACTTGTTTATACCTGTGATATTGGATAAAAATAACTCAAATCCTATTTTAGATTCTATGATATTTCTTTTAGTTTTATGTGCTCTTTTTTTTATGATGGCTTTGTGTACGGATAAAGTTACTGTTATGGATAAAAAGTTAGAAGTCGAGACGCTATTTATTTTTAAAAGAACCTATTTGATAGAGGATATTGATCGCATTGTAATAGTTAATCTAGGCAGAAAGGGCGTATTATATAAGGGGATTGATATTTATGTAAAAGGAAAAAAAGTCTGGATAAATAGTAATATTAGTGAGCGCTGGAATAATTTTGATGAATTGATATTGTTTTTTGAAGAAAAAAATATTCCTATGGAACATAATTACAATATTAAATGATGGTAATTAGTTTGGGAAGAAAGAGGTGAAATGGAAACTAGAGTTATTAAGCAGGGAAAGAGTAGAAAAGGAGTTGTTGTAATGATTCCGGTTGCAGGAGTGGTGATACATATGCTTATCAGAGTTGCATATGGGATGTCACTGCAAGATTTTCTTGTTATTGCTTCGATAATTTTAGTAACTTCAGTATTAATGGTTTTTATTGTTGATATTATGTGTAAACAAACGATATTCATAGATCAGGATGGATTTAGAATGAAAACAGGGGTAATTACGCATACATACTGCTATGAAGATGTGAGTAAATGTATTTATAGGAATCATACCCATCTAAAATTAAAGTTGAAAAATGGAAAGAGTAAAGAACTTTATTTGGGGGAGTTTGATTATGATGGTCGTAATCAGCTTATATCTTCAGTAAAAAGTCATGGGATTGAGGTTGTAGATTTATCAATCTAGATAAGGAACTGTATTAACGATGATTCATCAGTCGGGGGAGAAAATCATGATATCCTTCGGAAGGAAATTAACACAAATTAATTTCCTTCCGAATATGTTTTATTGAAATTAATTCAGCCGAAATGCATTTGGGTGAAATGCATTTCGGTTATTTGATTATAAAATTTTTGCGGATCATTCAAGAGTATCCATCAAAAGAAAATCCTTTAATTTAATATGTTTTACATTGCTTGTTGAATAGTCGATATCATCATTGGTGATGAGTATTTTTGTATCGATTTGGTTTAGACCTTTAAATGCTGACATTTCGCGTTGGTATGTTTTATCCTCGGCTACGCTGTATGCTACTTGGATGAAATATCTGTAATTTCCGTTTTCTGCAAGGAAATCGATTTCTCTACCGTTGTTGTCATAAACTGAAACTTTATAGCCCATGTAAATGAGCTCGTTATAAACGATATTCTCGAGGTTATGAGTTATATCATAGCGATTATTGGTGCAGCGTATTGAATTCATGGCTACGTCACAATTATAGAGTTTATGGCTGTTTTCAAGAACTTTTTTTGCCTTTTGGGAATAACGGTCTACTTGATCGATTATATATGCTTCGTCTAAATAAAATATCCATTTTTGTACAGTGTTACTTGTGCAGGAAAGATTATTTCCCTTCATGTAGTCGGATATTGCTTTTGCTGAATAAATGCGTGAATTGGAAATAAGTGTGTAGCTTGCAACTTTTCTGAATACATCCGATTTTACAATTTTGTATCTGTTTATAATGTCATTTTCTACAATAGTCTTATCGAGGTCATTGAGATATATTCGTAATTCTTCTTCTCCTTGAAATTCCAAGCGTTTCGGAAAGCCTCCCCATATCAAATAATCTGAAATAGAGATGTCTCTTCCGAGTTCCTTGGCATATTCTAAAATTTCCTTGTATACAAATGGACGAACTCTGAACGAAACATATCTTCCGGATAACTCCTGGGTGAATTCTTTGGATAAAAGTTTGGAGTTTGATCCTGTTATGAAGACGGAACAATCTCTTAATCGAAGAGTTTTGCAGGCAGATTGCCACTCGTCTATTTCTTGAACTTCATCAAGAAATACATAACAGAATCCGCTACGTTTATTAGATTCTACATAGGATACGATGTCTTGCCATGTTTGGATCTGTTCAGTGACCATGCGATCTTCAAAATTAAGAAATAATATATTGTCAGATTTGGAGGATATCTCAGTGCGTATTTGCTTGAGTATCTCTCTTAACTTCCAATGATTTTACCACTCAATGATTAACATAGTTGTAGCCGGGATTGAATTGCCAATCAATCCCGGCTACTGTTTATTTTATGTTAGACCAGAAACAATCCAACAGATACGGAAGGTTTGCTTTAAGCATTCTTACATGACTCGAATAACTGTAGATAACTCCTGGCTCATCCAATCCTTCAGAATGAGCAACACACGCAAAGCCTTCTCCTTCATATCCTATATAGGTATGAACTGCCCTTGTTTTTCCGTTTTCATTTTTGGTAACTATGTTCATGAGTGTAAGCCCATCT
>NZ_JHXZ01000031.1 GCF_000621565.1 Butyrivibrio sp. LB2008 | reverse complement strand
CCTGTAGCACCGTACTCATATGCTACTGTCCTGTTCTTAAAGTCTGTTACCTTTGTAAGGCGTCCTAAGATATCATTCTCAAGGATTGTCTTTCCGTACCAGTCATTTATCTGACTTAGCTGATTGAGTGCATTATAGGAGAATGCAACGCTTCTTCCGTCAGCATATCCTACCTTCGTCACAGCACCTGCATTGTTGTACTCATATGTAGTAGCATAGTTGTCCCTATCAGTCTTTGTCTTAAGACGTCCGTACTGGTCATACTCATAGTGCTCTGACTGGCCAAGTGCATCTGTCATGGCTGTAAGCTGACCTGAAAGATCGTAATCATAGATTGTTACATGACCGTCTTTTCCAACTGTAGGGAATACATCCCCTGCTCTTTCCTCATCACTTACAAGACCTTCTGCCCTGTGGACGCTCTTAAGGTTATCAAGAGCATCATAAGTATAGGCTGTCTCATTTCCAAGTGCATCAATAACGCTCTTAAGACGGCCTGTAGGTGTATAGGTATAAAGAGTTGTGCTATTTCCGTCAACTACCTTTATTACCCTTCCCATTGAGTCATACTCATAGGCTACACATCTTGCATCAGAACCTTCTACTTTTTCAACTCTGTTAAGTGCATCATAAGAATAGCTGATCTCATATCCGTCAGCAAAGCTTCTCTTTTCTACTCTTCCAAGTCTGTCATAGCTAAGTTTCTGCTCAGGTCTGTCACAGAAATATGTAGCAATAAGCTGTCCTTTTCTGTAATCAAATCTTCTTACTCGTCCCTCTGCATCTGTTATGCTCTGTATCTCACCAAGTTTTGTGTACGTGTAGGTTGTGCTGTTTCCAAGGGCATCTGTTTCTTTTATTAATCTTCCCAGAGCATCTACTTCTCTTGTGTACTTATTTCCAAGTGTATCTGTTACTGCGATGAGATTTCCATTTACATCGTAGTCATACCTCTTCACATGTCCAAGAGCATCCGTCTCCGATGTAACGTTACCGTTAGGATCATAAGTAAGACTCTTTACCTTGATATCGCCATTGTATTCAGCTATAACGTTACCGTTTTCATCATAATCGTAGGAAACCACCCTATGCTCGGGATCTGTTACCTTTACAAGTCGCTTTAAGAGGTCATACTCATATGTTATCTTCCCGCCGTTAGGAAGGGTTACCTCTTCTTCATTCCAGACGTTGTTATACTTTATCTGTGTCATCCTTCCGGATTCATCAGTATATTCCGATATTTTTCCTATGCTGTTATGAGCCCATTCTTTTGCTGTTCCGTCAGCATTTACTACTCTTATAAGTTTTCCGGCCTTGTCATAAAAATATCTCGTCTCATTTCCAAGAGGATCTATTACATTACTGATCCTGTCCATTAGATCATATTCATAAGATGTCTTAGCTCCTAGAGCATCCTTTGTAGAGATAACCCTTCCAAGGCTATCTCTTTCATAGAACGTCTCTACACCCTTATTGTCTTTTACATAGCAGATATCTTTATTATCATCATACTTAATGTATGTATAGTTTCCTTCTGCATCCCTTATACGCTCTACCTGACCGTTTTCATCATAATAGAGTCTGCTCTCTTCCATAAGGGGATTGAGAACATTTGTAAGTTCTCCAAACTCATTGTAGGAATACTTATAGCTTGCTCCATCAGGTCCCTTTACAACTATAGGCTTTCCTGCTGCGTTATAAGTGATATTTGTTATATTACCTTTTGCATCAATTACTTTTGTAAGATGACCTCTGTTGTCATAACTGAATCTTGTGGTATATCCTCTCTTATCAGTTATGGTCGTCTTTTCATTATTCTTATTATAGGTAAATCTCTCGCCGATTCCCTGCTCAGGATATCTTGTTCCTATATGACGACCAAACTCATCTGAAAGATACTCGACCTTAAGTCCGTTCTGCTCTGTTGCTGTTGTGATATGGTTTTCTTCATCGTATGAGTATGTGATGACTCCACCATCAGGAAAGCTCTGTCTTGTGACACGCTTCTTTTCATCATACTCATTCTTAAGGAAAGTATTTATGCTTGGAGTATCAACTTCGTTGATTACTCCGTTTTCATCATAACGGTATTTTCTTGTTGCTCCGTCAGGATATGTGACAACTGTAAGAAGATATGAACCATTCTTTTCCTCATACTCATATCTTACAGTTCTTCCTGTATTATCTTTTACTACACTTATGCATCCGTTTCCGTCAAAGTACAGTCTTATATATCTTGAATCAGCACTGATTCCCAATGGACGCTCGCCGTCGTACTCTACCCTTGCAAGCTCTGTCCTCTCGTTACCAAAAGCTGATATTTTTCCATCTTTTCTAAACTCTGTATAGGATCCGTCATCCTGAACAAGTCTGTAATAGTCTTTGCACTCAATGAGTATTCCGCTCTCACCGTGTTCTTCTATATATTCTTTCTCTTCGTTCTCATAGTCCTCTTTTACAAGAGTTCTCCCATCTGCTGTTGTTACAAACTCGATTTCTTCAATATCTGTAAGATCATACTTCTTACTGTCAGCATCACTTACAGCCTCTTTATCCTTACGCTTCTTCTCATTAGTGGCAGCCTTGGTAAAATATCTTACATAGCTTCCCTCATGCCCATCGGAAAATACAAGCTTTATCTTGCTGTCATCACCTTCGCCCTCTTTTGAAAGATGCATGTCAAAAAGACTGGTCCAGCCCTTGCCGAAATAGCCGCTTTCTTCACTCTGTGCATTATAAAAACGCCTTACAGTTAACGGATATACTCCGGAAATGTTAAGGTCTTCCCTGTCATTTATATAGTTTCCGTTATTAAGATTTACGGGATCATAAAGATATACCTGACATCTTTGAATCATTCCTTTAAGATATAGCTGATATTTTTCCTTAAATTTAAGATATTTCTCAGCATCCTCAGGAGCAAGAATATCCTCAGGATTTTTCCATTTTATGTTATCCCTTGTCTTATCATACTTTGTAACATCAAATGTTCCCTTCTCCATACCGGTTATGATTGCGCTTATCTTGCTCCTGCAATCATCTAACAGTGTCTTAAAAGCGCTACCTTCTATATCATTAGAATGTTCTTCATGGAATGCAAGAAAATCCTTTAAGAATTTAGGAACGCATCCCTCGCTCTTATCAGTATTTGTGAAAGCATTCATTGTAAGATGTGGATCTCTTGGCTGAGGCTTGGTATATTCTTTCCTTGATATAACATCACAACTGTTTGCGATACTCTCAACATTTCTATGTATAGTGGAAATTTTAGGATGAAGTTCAAGAAAAGCATTGTTGTAACCGGCAAAATCCTCTATGACCTTTTCAAGATGCTGTTTCTTTATAACTGCTGTCTCATCCTCTGAAAGATCTTTTTTAAAGTCTTCAAGGAGCGCAGATTCGCTCTCATACCCATCTTCCTGCATCATTTCCTTTAACAACTGGATGGTGTGTATAATCTCTTCTACAAGCTTTATCTGTCTCTCATCGATAAATTTCTTAGCTGATTCCGCTTCAGGGCCCGTATGTGAATTATCATTTACAAAATCATAAAGAGCCTTTGTCAGATCGTCCGACATTCTTGAAAAGGGATTGTATATCTCATCGAAACACTTGTTAAAATATTCCCTTATCTTCTCTTGATGCCATTCTATGTTCTCCCCATTAAATCCTTGTGTATTTCCCATTCTACTTCATCCTTTTTTAAACATAACTATTACTTTTGTTAAATGCCTCAGCTCACTACTCTCCCCTGATATACACGCTTTAGCAATAATTAATGATTTATCTTTAACAAATCATTAACATTTTATCACGGTCTTATTCTTTTAGCAATGTGTATTACTACAAATGTAGATATGCTTTCTTTTTATAAAATAGAGCGAAGATTTCTTATGAAATTCACAAAAATCTTCGCTCTACCCCATCACCTTATCTTTTCTTAATATTTAAGAAAAGCACTTTATCTATGCCATAAACAAAACCAATAATGTCCATAATATAGCAAACCCAAATGTGACAAAAAGATAGATGCGATTTGGCTCTGTCACTTCTACATCTTTTGTAGGTTCAGGAACCTCAAACCTTTGCTCAAGATATGCTTTATATCTGGATTTCTGTCCTTTATTCGCTATATATGTAATACACTCATTTACGCCCGGACAATCAAGCGAATACATGTGTGATAATACAATTGCCAAATAAAATTGTCTCGGTACTTCAAATATCGGATTATCTGTGGTCATCGCCTCCAAATGAGCCAATGTTTCTTCAAACTTACCTGTATAGACATCACGAAGTATAGAAAGATATTTCGTATACCCATTTCCTTTATCAGACAAAATCAACCTATCAATTGTCTCTTTGCTCTCTTCAAATGTCTTTTTTCCGGTAAGTATAGCATCTTCAATTTCTACCGCCTGCTTAATATATGGATTAAGAGTCTTATCTATGTGCCCTGATGAAAAAATAAGTCCATCAAAAATTTGTCTGTTATTGCTATTTGATATATAATATGTTTCCAACTCATCCAGATCACATTCAGCGTGGATATATGTATCTATAAATCTTTTCCAGTAAAATCTATGAAAACCAATTATTGATCCAAAAACAATTGCATGCACCAATAATAGTGGTAAATTAGATAAGATGAGTACCGGAATAAAATCGAAAGCCATTAATAAAATCAATAAAAAAGCAAGTAATTTCGTTCTTTTATATCTTTTCTTTAAATTCATTTGCATCTTACGTCATCTCCCACTTAAGCTAACTAAATAATATGTTTTGTCATACATCTTGACTTCTTCAATATTTTCAACTTCTCCAACATTATTATATTCTGTATAGTATTTATCTATCAAAGAAAACGGCCATGGGGAATCTAACTCTCCGACATAATCACGCCTCGTAAAATATTGTTCAAAATCATCTGATAATGTCAAAATCTTTGCTTTTATATCCGGATTCAACTTTTTATAAAACATTGCTTTAATATTTTGTACTTGTAAAGCTGAATATTCTGCCAAATCATTACTTGAAGAATCCATATTATCTTTATAAATTTCTTTTATAACATACCCAGATTGATCATGCATAAAATAGCAATACAATGCTTCATTTGCATTTAATAAATAGATAGAAACTCCGTCACCACTTTCATATTCATCAGTTATCACGTTGTTATTCTCACTTGTCCTTATCCCATACTGCCAAGACATTGCCTTTTCTACAGAACTAAACTTCCATGAAGAAAGTACCAAAATCAAAGCAAACAAGAGAACTTCCAACGCAATCAAAAGTGAAGAAAAGCTTTTTACCTTAGTTATCTTCACATCAAGATTTAACCACTTTTTAAACCTAGAATTTCCCGGACACTCCCTTACCATTTTTATATATTCTTCAGCTTCTTCATTTTTCCCCTGTTCTTGCAAAATAGCAGCTAAATGAAATGCCCTTGCTTCCGAAATTGGACCATTATTTTTTAATAACTCGACAGCTTTTTCATATTCACCCGAAATATAAAGCTTATAAAATTCAAGATCGCATCGAAATACTTCATATTGTTTTTCCTTATATTTCTCCTGTCTTTTATAGTTTTTATGTTTTTCAAATTCTCTTAATACAACTTCTATTCTGGCTAGTCTATAATCGCAACCATCAGTTGTTTTTTCTATAAATAACAACTTATCCAATTGATACAATTCATAATAAAATCTTTGCTCAAGGGTCAAAGCATTTCTATCCAGATATTTTTTTAATCCAACATCATCACCGCTTGTTGTCAGTGCAGTAATCAATAAATTTCTATCACTACTATTCAAGCTTCTTTTGTCAAAATAAAATCTGCTTAATTCATCATAATCTTTACCTTTTAACATTGTCGCCAAATAATATCTCGGATACTCAAATGCCCCCAAAAGGTAACAAATAATCGATAAAGTTATGAACAATAACATAACTATCACATTTTTATATAACCATACCGATCCAAGCATGAACATCACCCCTGAAAAAGCTAAGATGATATTTCGTTTAACATATTCAGTCTTAATCCTATTCATATCAAAGCTCCTTTGTTGTCATCATTTATCCGTCACATTCGTTTGCTTTACCAAATCCAAGCCACGTAATAAAAAATACTCCTGCACTACCCACCAAACTCGGAATATATGGCATTATTACTTCAGCTACTGTTGCTACTCCTGAAGCTATCGCTGCGGGTACCCCTAAATAAATCGCTGCAACCACCGCTACTGCAACAACTTCAACTAATCCAGTATTTACTGTAAAACCTGCCTCCTGTCTTTTAACAATATTATCTCCAATATTTTCCGAATTATATACATATAAATCATTTGAAGCAAACGGATTAGTAAAGTTCATTCTATATCCCATTCCCTGAGTAACATTTCCTGTTGTATGTGATGCTTCAATTGACCCCGACGTTGGTCCCACGTCTGTTCTTAAAGTATACTTGTCTCCATTTTTGGTCTTATGACTGGCTATAACTGTTCCCTTAATTAAAGACTTATCATCTATAGAAACTGATACTTTCAATGAAGTATTTCCCAATTTTAACTCAGGAACATTAAATGATATAGAAGAAATCTTTCCTCCCTTACTTGTAACAGTAAATAATTTTGAAGATCCAGATTTTACTGTAGTAGTTTCTTCAACGTAAGGACCTATCAAACCTTTTGTGGAGTAGTCTGTTTCCGTATCCCAAAAATCTGTATTATCGTTAACCCACTCAGTTACTTTTGTTTTTTTATCTCTAGCCCAGTTAACTACTTTATCTGTTTTTTCAAACGTCTGTTTAACTGTTTTTTTTGCTTGAGACGTTTTATCATTAACCCACTCAACTATTTCATCCGAATTATCATACGCCCACTCAGCAGCTTTTTCTGCCATTATAGGAAAATTTCCATCATTATCAATCAACGCCACCGGATTTCCCCAACAGTAGCCATAATGATTGATTGTAAACGGACTTTCTACAAATCCCTTTACATTATCCTCAGATTGGAATCTTCCAGTATCAGCGCTGTAATATCTAGCCTGTGCAAACTTAAGGCCTGATACCTCATCTTCCTGATAGCCGGTAAATGCAAACGGCTGAATGATATTACCCTGCTTGGTGTAGCCGTGCTTTTTCTGCTTTCCTGTAAACGGATCAATATTTCTTCCAAAGTCATCAAATGCATATGCACTTACAGCAGCTCCATCTGTACCTGTCATGTACATAGGTGAGCCGAGTTCATCCTGAAGGTAGTAGAAGTTATTTTCTCCCTTTGACATTGAGATCACGTTGTTATCATAGATAAAACTCTCTGTCTCGCCATTAACTGTGCGCTCCAAAAGGTTATAGTAATCCCTTGAAAGATCACACAGATACTCTATTCTTTCTTCAGGCCTTATTGATGCCACTCTGAATCCCAGTCCGTTATAATAATTGTTCAACTCTCCCTTATCCTTATCAACTACCTTTGAGAGCATATTTGTAGCATCAAAAGTAAAGGTCTTCTGTAAGAGACCGTTTATGAACTCTTTTGTCTGGTTTCCTCTCTTATCGTAGTCGTAGGTCTTAAGGATTGCCTGGGAGTTATTGAGCTCTTTGGCTTCTACAAGTCTGTCAAGAACATCATATGTGTAAGATGTCTTTACATCAGTCTCAGACATGCTTGTTCTGTTGCCGAATGCATCATACTCATATGCTGCTTTTGTTATTCCATCATGTGTTGTCTTTGTAAGACGTCCTATCGCATCATAGCTGTACTCATATCTTCCTGATACTTTATCAAGACCTCGTCTTTTTCTGTCTATTCCGCTTATAAGTCCGCTATTATCGTACGAATAGAAGTACTTATCAAGTACTCCTTCCTTATCGGTACTTGTCATTGATGCAAGGTTTCCACCCGGCATATATGTGTAAGCCTGACTTACTCCGTTAGCGAAGTTCTTGCTTACAAGGCGTCCAATCTC
>NZ_JHXZ01000030.1 GCF_000621565.1 Butyrivibrio sp. LB2008 | reverse complement strand
GCCGGCAACAGGCCCTTATAGGGCCAGAACAAACCACCGGCTAAGCCGGTGGTTCTGATTTAGTAATGGACTTTCTTTTCTTGTCACGTTTTAAGATGTACCGGTCATGTTGTCTTATTTCAGAATATGCGAGGAGAGCATTGTCTTCGGCATATACAAAGTGAACATGATATTTTCCGTCAGCGGTATGCTTATGGAAAAGCACGACGGGAGGAAAATCTACGCTGGTGAATTTTTGTATGAGCCAATATTGATTGGTGGCTTTGCTCATAATTTCTATATGTTCTTTACTAATATCAATGATTTCAAAATCCCCATGCTCAAAAACGGATAATTCGGCATAATCAAACATAATAAAACTCCTATAAGACTTATTGGAGCAATGATAAGTTTGCGCCGCTCGCATATCTTTATGGACTGTTCCATAATACAATCGATGATGAGAAGGTTAATCGTGCAAGGGTGCGAATGGCACAGTTGCTTGATACGAGTGTGACATCAGCCGTTGCTACAGATGATCCTAATGGACAGTGGGCAATTCATGGCACAAAAGTCATTGATCTGTCAAAAATAGACGTAGAGCAGTTAAGAACAGAAATCAAAACTGCTCAGTATAAGGCGATTGAGATTGATGACCTAAAAGCGTTTATTGATGAAGCACTTCAGCGTATGTTGAAAAAGAACTGTACAAGAACCGCTTTTTTACAGAGATATAGGAACATTATCGATAGATATAACGCTGGCGGATCTGAAAACGAAGATTACTATGAACAGTTGCTTGAACTGATTGAACAGATGAAAAAAGAGGAGTCCAGGGCTGAGGCTGAGGGGCTGTCAGACGAAGAACTTGAGATGTACGATCTGCTTATTGCAGGTAAGAAGCTAACGCATGCTGAAGAACAGAAGGTAAAGCTTGCAGCAAAGAATCTGTTTAAGAAGCTTTCGGATAACAGGAAGAGCTTATTGGTGGTTGACTGGTATAAAGACGATATGCCAAGAGAGAAGGTAAGGATGCTATACAGACTTCATTGGATGCCGATTTGCCGGAAAGCTATGATAAGGAATCATTCCAGTCAAAAATCACTTTGCTGTTAAATCATTTCATAGATATGGCAATACAGGGATATGGCTGGATTGCGGCGGCATAATGAAAAGTTTTATGAAGAAACAACATGCTGTAGTAGGAACTTCAAAGGAAAATGTCAGGTACTATTGTAAAACGCATGGACTTGACGGATATGCGGAGCAGGTAAAGATTCATTATGATGAACAACGCAATACTCCTGATAACTGCAAGTATTGTGGAAAGCATCATGTAAGAAAGCCTCATTCCGGGAAAAAGCTCTTTTGCTCAGATGAGTGCAGGAGAAGATGGTGGAAAGAGCATCCTGAGGCAGGTAATAAATCTGCTGGCGCTTATTACAATCAGGTTTGCGCCTATTGTGGCCGCTTCTTTTCATCATATGGGAAGAAGGGCCGGAAGTATTGTTGCCACGACTGCTATATCATGGATCGGTTCTGGTCGGATGGTGATAAGGACAGGGTAGTAGCCAAGAATCCTGATAGGAAGACAATAAAGATTGCGCTTTAAACAATAAACTGCTTGTTAATATGAATAGATTCATGGAGGGTGTCAATATTAAATTGACACTCTCTTTTTGAATGGCTATAATTGTGTCATAAAAATCTTGACACAGGAGACAAATATGATAACTACCTTGGAAGAGGCTCTGAAAAGGATCAGTGAACTTGAAGCGGAAAATGCTAATCTGAAAGCTGAGCTTGAGGAATACAGAGGTCGTAAGTTTGCTGGTAGACAGAAACATGATGCAGCTTGGACGCAGTCATATAATGACTTTGCTGTAAAATTTGAAAGTGGTATGACGATCATGGAGATTGTAGCAGAAGGCAAAATAAGCAGGAGAACTGCATATCGTTACAAGGCTTATTATGATGCTTTACGTCAGACTGAAGCCACGTTGGAAATTAGCAACCTCAGACTTGGTGATTCAGGAAAAAAGGAGCTTGAAAGGATGCTCAATGGTGATGCGACTCGTGAGGAGTTTCAGAAAGAACTTAAGGAGAAGTATAAGAAATGAAAGTTCTTGTAATACCTGATATTCATTTGAAAAGCTGGATTTTTGATAGAGCAGAATAGATAATGCGCAGTGGAAAAGCTGATAGAGCAGTGTGCTTAATGGATATTCCGGATGATTGGGACATGGAACTTGATATTGCGCGCTATAGAGATACTTTTGACCGGGCAATCAGATTTGCAAGAGAGAATCCTGATACCCTGTGGTGCTATGGTAATCATGATGTGAGCTATCCGTGGGGCAAGCTGGAAACAGGGTATTCTCCATATGCAGAGCGAACAGTTATATCCAAACTGGAGGAGCTGACGAATAAGCTGCCAGATTCTTTGCAGATAGCTATTATCCATAGGATTGATAATGTCCTTTTTTGCCATGGCGGGCTGACAGAAGATTTTGTGAACTGCCTGAATGAAGAACTAATTGATGCTGATATAGATGAGATTTTATCTGTTATAAATGAAGCCTAACCAAAATATCTTTGGAATGATCAATCTCCACTCTGGTTTAGGCCACAGCACAGGAATGTTGGTGCTTTCAGAAAAGAGACATTTACGCAGGTTGTAGGGCATACTCCTGTTGATAAGATATATGAGGAAAATGGATTTATCTCGACAGATGTGTTTTCTACTTATCGGGACGGAAGGCAAATTGGCGAATCTGCGATGGTAGTGATTGATTCGGTATCGAGGGAGTTTGAGAAGATAGAAGTGTAAAGGGGCGCGAATGATATATTTTACAAGTGATTTACATCTGGGGCATAAAGGCATCATAACCATGCAGAACAGACCTTTTGAATCTGTAGAAGATATGAACCGGATACTACTTACAAACTACAATGCAGTTGTCGGTAAGGATGATACTGTCTATATTCTAGGAGATATTTGCCACCATATGAGTGTCAATCAAGCCAACAGTGTTATAGCTAGAATGAAGGGCAAGAAATATCTTATAAATGGGAATCATGATAAAAAATATGATCCAGCATTATTTGAAGACATAAAAGATTTCATGACGGTTTCACTTAATGGAAGATATTTCGCACTTATGCATTATCCTATGCTGTCATGGCCCAAGAAAAACAGCGGAAGTATTCAGCTACATGGGCACATACATGCGAGAATGGATTATAACGAGCAGAACAGGAACGAAGGTGTGCTCAGGTATGATGTCGGAGTGGATGCAAATAACTTTTATCCTGTGTCGGTGAAACAGATTATTGAGTTCTTTGGCAGTTGTTCGGAAATTCCGAATAACTGAATTGAAGTATGTTTTTCTATTATTGTCACGATTTTTATGTAATAAACGTGATAATTCGTCAGATAAACTATATAATTTATCTGACGAAAGGAATGTAAGATGAGAGAAAAATATCAGATTGAAATAGAAAAAAGAATAGAGAATTACGGCTCTGGCTATGCTTTTTCGGCTATAGATTTTATTGATATTGCTGGAACAGATCCTACCAACAAGGCATTATCGAGGCTTGGTGAATCTGGAACAATCAGGCGGGTCATAAAGGGAATATATGACAAGCCGTCTTACAGTAAGTTATTAGGAGAGTATAGTGCTCCTAATATTGAGAAAGTAGCAGAAGCTATTGCCAGAAAATATAACTGGACTATTGCTCCTTCAGGAGAGACGGCTTTAAATTATCTGCATTTATCTACACAGGTACCTAATACCTGGAGTTATATAAGTGATGGCCCATATCGTAAATATGAAATCGGTTCGTATCAGGTTGAGTTTAAGCATTGTGCCAATAAGGAAATATCTGGTAAAAGTTTCATTACGATAGCTGTCATTCAGGCAATTAAGTATATAGGTAAAGATAAAATACAGCAGGAAGATATAGAAAGATTATCAAATGTGCTGTCGAAGGCGTATAAGGAAACTATACTTTGTGAGGCAATAACAACGACAGCGTGGATATATAAAGTAATAAAGGAGATATGTATTAGGTGAGAAATGTAGCATTACTCAGTAAAGAGGACAGGGAGGTCCTTTTTTCTCGTACAGCAGAGAAAATGAAAATGCATCCTTCTATTGTTGAAAAGGATTTTTGGGTGTGTTTTATGCTGGATCATTTATTTCATGATTGCATTTATAAGGATGCATTTGTATTTAACTTGTAAAAAAAGAACTTGGTTCTTTAAAGTATGATCCTATACTTGGTTGTCCGTTATGCAGAAACGAGGAAGAGAAGGAAAAATATAAACGATATACAGCTCTGGCTAATAAGGTTTCAAAGCTTGGTAGGCATCCTGCAAGGTCTATATTTAATAACGAACCTGGTGGAAATATTTTAAGAAATAATGAAATTACACAGAGTTGGATAGAAAAAGGGAATAGATTGATAGAAGTGGAGCCAGGAGTCTGGATTGATCCTGGATTTTAGGAGATAGAAGATGAGTATTAATGAATTGATAGAGAAAAATAATATTGCAATAGTTGCAAAAGCAGATTAAAAAATAAGAGATTTGAAATAATAAAAAGTAATCTAGAGCTTGAGTCGTATGATTTATTTGAACAGTTGATTCTTTTTGGTAATACAGATACTCTTTTGGAAAGCGTTGAGGGGCAGATTCTACCTAGGATTTGGACGCAAGGTAATACAAAATGTGTAGTATGTAAGCCTAATAATGAGCTACTTATTGCTTTATTCTATGAAAACAGTATGGATGCTAAAGAGAACTATTTTTATGCAAAAGAGCTGGATTCACTGCTTAAAGATATTATAAAGTATGTGCAGAGTGGAATAACTTATAATTGGGATTCAGATAAAAAAGAAAATGAGTTATCATGATTATAAAAAAGCTATGGAGTTAGCAAAAAACTGCAAGTTTTACACAACATTGGATGGAAAAAGACAAGACGAAATAGATGCTGCAGAGAGAATTTTAAATATAAAATTTTCAAAAGAAATAAAGGATTTTTATTTGGAATATGGTTATCTTTCTTTTGAAGGAAATGAGATATTTGGAATAGATCCTTTGGATGATTCTGGGATTTTAGAGGGGAATTCAGTTGCGTATGCTTTAAATGAGAGGGAGCAATATGGAATCCAGTAATTGGAGAGATAACCAACTATAAATATTATGAATGGAACTCTTTGAATCCAAGCCACTTTGATGAAAAATTTGGATATGATGCGAAAGGTGAGGACCATTATAATAAAGTAACTAAGAAGAAAGTGCAAACTCCGCATTCGCACGATCCTAATACTCCGGGAGATATTCGAGACGCTACTCCGGAGGATATTCCAAGATAGGAGAATATTAAGATGACAAATTATATTAAATGGTTAGAAAATTGGTATAAAGAAAATTGTTATGATGAATGGGAGCATTCATATGGTGTAAGAATCGGAACTTTGGATAATCCAGGGTGGTCGGTAGAAGTTGATTTAGAATATACCAATATGGAAGATAAAGAATTTCCAGAGCTGGAAGTAGATAATTCTGATGATGACTGGATTGATTGTTTTGTGAGAAATAATCAATTTATGGGATATGGTGATCCAGGCAAATTAGAAGAAATAATCAAGGTATTTAAAGAATGGGTTGAAAGTTTTGAAAAGAATTCGGAATTAAAAGATATAGTCAGAAACAAAATAGGTCCAAACATAGATGCAGATAAAAAACATGTTATGTTTATTAAGGATCACGATACAGGAAAAATATTGAATTATAAGGTGTATAATCCCAATCCTGAGAATCCATGTGGATTTGATGAGAAAATCAGATATGATGCGGTAGGTGTTTCTTTTAACAAGGTAACCGCAGAAATTATAAAGTCCCCGCATGTTCATGATTCCAATGCTACGGGGGGTGTGCGAGAAGCCGATCCGGATGAAATACCGGGATAAAGGAGTGCATTGATATGACAAATTATATTAAGTGGTTAGAAAACTGGTATAAAGATAATTGTGATGGATATTGGGAGCATTGCTACGGCATCAGAATTTTTGCGTTAGATAATCCAGGATGGTGTGTGACGATTGATTTTGAGGATACAGACCTAGAAGATAAAGAATTTCCAATGCTCAGAATCGATAATTCTGATGATGACTGGATTATTTGCTATGTGAAAGATAAGAAATTTATCGGTAGTGGGGATTCAGATAAAATCGAAGAGATAATTAAAGTATTTAAGGAGTGGGTTGAGAGCAACCAATAATTTTTTTATATCGTTTTAGATAAGAAAAAGCAATCTTCTGTTTTGGAAATTGGAGTCCATTTTTGAAGATTGCTATTTTTTTAATCTTTCTTATAGAACATTGATTCGTAGCCATCTGCTATAAGTGTCCGGCGGCACATTGTGGGAGGCGGCAACGGCTGATTGTTTTCGGCAGTTTCCACTCCCTGACCGTGCGGTATAATTCCTGACCGCAGGATATTGGCGGGAACACCGCACACTGTCATAGCTTTATTCCAGAGAGCATTCGGAATGCTTTTTGAAATAAGGCCATGACTAAACAGTCACAGCCTTGTACATTGAAAATTTCATCAATCCAGAGTCTGGTTCTCAACGGCATCACGGATGATATCGGCATCGATGACCTTGCATTTACGCTGTGAGCCGATGGCAAAGGCATCGGTCATCAGGTTGTCGATGAGTCTGGGGTTGCCCTGGGTATAGCTGTGGGCTGCAGACAGTGCAGCGGTATCAATGATCTTTTCGGATGCACCGGCAAGCTTTATCTTGTGAAGTATATACTCTGCAACCTCACCGTCATCCAGTCCGCTGTAGTTGTAGTGGACGGTGATCCTTTGGCGGAGGGCTTCATGAACGGGCTTTCTAAGGGTGTCATTCAGGTGTGATTCACCGCAAAGGATGAGCGTAAAGTAGTTGACGGAATCGTAGCCATAATTCATCAGCATCTTGATGTCATTAAGGATTCCGGTGTTCAGGTACTGCGCCTCATCAATTGCAAGGAGCAGAGGTTGCCGCTTTTCCTTGAAAAGGTACGATATCTGCTCGCGGATTGCCTGGAACATCGCAGGCTTACCGCCTTTTTCTGTCACACCCAGGATACTGCAGAACTGTTTATAGAAGTCGGCGACACTGATAGTTGACAGGCACATGTACTCCATGTGGTAAAGGCTGGGGTTGAGGCTGTTTGCAAAACACCGGAGGGCATAGGATTTACCCATGCCCGGTCTTGCGGTGAATACTCCTATGCCCCTGATGTCCTTGAGGTAATTGAGACGGTTTGTCATTTCGTTGAAATCTTTTGAGATAAAGCAGTCCTTTTCCTTGAGCTGCTGCTTGTCAAAGGGATTGTATGACAGACCATAGAAGCTATTGTACATCAGCCTACACCTCCAATCCTTGAGTAGTCGATAGGGTTCTGGCGTTTTACATGGCAGTTCTCATTGCGGTTGGTCCTGCGGAGGGGATAGTGTTTTCCATCAAAAAGAATGTAGGCAGAATCCATGTCATCCGGAAGAAAGCGGATATCAACCTTTGCAGATATGAACTGCATGGGGACATCAAAGCTGACCTTGTCGATTGAGATGGTGGAGTCTTTCCTTACCTTGCGGGTTATGCGGTTGAGGAAGCACTCATCAAGCCACTCTTCGGACTGAGGCGGCTTGGGTTTGTATTCTGAATTTAAGTACCTGTCCATTGGAGTAGAATCGATGCCGCGATGGAAAGTGGTGTTGTAGGTGCGCATATAGTCCTTGAGCATGCTGTCAAACTGGGAGAGCGATGTGATGGATCCGATATCCAGTGTGTACAGCCATCTTTCCTTGAGTGTCCTGAAATGGCGTTCCACCTTGCCTTTGCTGGCACCGTCGCGTACTTTTGTATGCAGGAGCACTATGCCAAGCGACACACAGATCATGGAGAGCTGCTCGTTGGAGTAGCTGCAGCCGTTATCGACATAGAGCTTGTCAGGAATGCCGTAGGTAGCAACAGCCTGTTTAAGGACTTTCTGGAAGTTGAAAGCGTTGTCGCTGTAGAACAGACCGCCTCCGACAAGGAGCCTTGAATGGTCGTCGATTATCATTATGCAGTAGACGCGCTTGGATTTACCGTTCTCAGTGATATATGGGAGATAACAGGTGTCCGCCTGCCAGCATTTTCCGAAGCCGTCCTCCTCAAATGCCTTACGGTCCTTTAGATTGGGATTTCGTGCGGACTTGAGGTCATTGTTTTTGATGAACCTCTGTACTGAGTCGACGCTTACACAGGCAGGGATGAATGATTCAGCTACCAGGTGGTGGTATATCTGGGTGGCATTCATGCGGGGATGCTCCTGCTTCATGCGGTAGATCTCACAGATTGCTTCGTCGTTCAGAACACGGGAAACGCCCATATCGGAGCGCCTTCCGGGAAGAAGCGCATCAAGGCCGCCGTTAGTGTACTCTGATTTCCACTTCTCCAGTGTTTTGTAGCTGTACTTTACAACGGTTCCGTCAGGAAGTGTGAGCGGGTTTTCGGTCACTCTCTTGTAATAAGCTGTAGCTGATGCATCAGGAAAAAGCCCCTGGACTACAGGAGCTATGAGTGCAAAGCGGAACTGGGCCATGTCGGCATCCTGCTTTGTGATTTCAGGGTTATTATTCATGTATTATGATCCTCCTTTATGTTTTCTAAAGCATAAAGCGAAGATATGGGCATAAACAGCCACCGGTTGTGTGGTCAGGTGATTCTGTAATCCGGAAGAAATATCTTCTGGCAGTACCCTGCGGATTCGCTACAGCATACAGATGGATTTTTATGCGACTGAAGGAATGAGAATGCGAAATGGCTGATGAATTCCGAAGAGAATCCATTGTAAGGATTACTGACCAGAGTTTTCATAAAATCACGGGTATCTGTTTTAAGATTTTCAAGTTCACCGAGCCAGAGTTTCTTATGCTGCCTGAACAGGCACTTCCACTTACGGAACTGACTGATGGATATTTCATATCTTTCGCAGATGCTTTCAATGGACCGGAATTGGAAGATGTGCTCTGACAGAACCCTGAGCACAAAGAACAGCCCATATGTCCCATAAGGGATGATGTGGTCAGGAAGTATGGCATGAGTGTGATGACAGCTGTCACAGATAACCCTCATTACACTGATGGAGCATTTGTGTCTCCGACCATTAACAAAGTCAGTGATAGTACGACCATAGTAAGCGTGGACATGACATTCGCCTCTGGATCCGCAGACAGGACAGGTCTCCTTCGATGGAACAAAGCGGGTCATAAATCGGTCAAAGAGGATTTTTGATGAAGTTTTAATATTTAGCATCTTGATAAACAGTAAGTTTTTCCGTATCATACAGACGTATCTCCTTTCATTATTCCCCGGATTCGTTCTGGACAGGTATGAAAGGGGACTTAAGATGACTGCTTATGAACAGGCAACCATAATTAGGGCATTGACCCTGCGCAGGACCTGTGTGCAGCTCTTAAGGGTGTGAATGAGGAAGGACGAACTGTGGTAGGGGCTGTCTTTCCTCATTTTTTATGCAACTGTATGAATATAGATCCGAAGGGGATAGTCAGTCAATATAGACACGAAAAAAACGTGCGGTAAAAAACAGCACGTTCAGATAGACAATATATAGGAGAACGAGAAATTAATCCGCAGTAAACCTTCGGTAGGTGAGAGGATTAATTCGACGCATTACA
>NZ_JHXZ01000029.1 GCF_000621565.1 Butyrivibrio sp. LB2008 | reverse complement strand
CTTATATAGAGTAGCATAAATAATCAAAATAAAACATGATTAGTAGGTGGATTTTAGATCCGCCTGTTTGTTATGCCTAAAAAGGAAGAAACGGGAATGAAGGTTATCATCTTCATTCCCGTTTCTCTCATCCAAAGCATTATCCCAATGTTAACTTAATGACATTGATTCAATAATCTACTGCTTTTTGCATATACTACAATATTTACTTATTACTTCTGAAGCTGTTTGGAAATAATTGTCCTATCACTGTCAGAAATGCCCAAATTACTAAATGCCTGGTCTAACGTAACCGATGTGTTTTTCATCAGCATCTTAACGCTCTGTACCAATGTATTGATTCTGCTCATCTCAGCGCTCTTTATTGATTCTGCTTCAGCATACTGTTCTGCATATTTCTTTACTGATTCACACACAATATCACGTCCTTCCTCTGTTTCCTTGAAATGATGAACTCCCGCAGCCAATTCCTCGTAATGCATGTCCTTAGAAGACTTTGCATGAAAATCCTGAATAAGCTTTCCTATTGCATCATTTCCTTTGTACATTCCATTCACATAAATGATATGTGATCCATCATTCAATGATTCTCCTGTTTCTAAAACAATTCTGTCTGCTCTATATATTGGATAACCTTTACGGAATTTATCATGTTTATAAATAAATACCACATATGAGTCCTTAAGAATTTTGAACTTATCGCGCTCTTTAAGCATTCTTGAATCAACCATGGCACTATGAAATCTTGCACGTCTCACATGTGCGCCTTCTGAATCACCCTGTACTTCGATGTCAATCTCTTCTCCATCAACATCTATAGCATGAACATCAAGTGTAATATCTCTTCCACCCACCAACGGATTCTTAAGTTCTTCCTGTCCCTCAACACTAATAACCTCTATATTACGATTAAAAATTATTCTGAGCACAAGTTGTGTTGCTGGAATATTCCTATCAAAAACTAATGACATCAGATCATCATCAAAAAGCGTAAGGTCATCAACAATCTGATTTACTTTAGCTTTATTCTGCTGTTCGATATGATTACTGTCGTCCACAATTATTTCGTCTTTTGCCATACCTACTCCTTCAAGATAATAATAGCACTCTGCCCCAAGCCTTACAATCAGTAAAAAAGGCAATTTAATGCAAACTTTATAATTTGATTTTGATGTCACAATTTGTGACCATTATCTTAGGCAGTTCTACTTTAACTCAAAAAGAGCGCTTGGTTATTTGCCAAACGCTCTAATACTTATTTCTCTAAATTGATATGATTAAGCTCACTTATCTTTTTTTCTCGCCATAACATTAAAAGGAACAAAATTGACATTATAAACCAATATATGAACTTAATTACTTTTTTCATATCTTATCCGATTCTTACATGATTCTTTAACTGGAAATTTTCATCATTTGAACATAGATAAATAATTCCTTCAATAAATCCTACTATCGCAGGAATTCCTGTCCAACAAAAAAAAAGATATATTATGCCATCTTCCACTTCTCAGACTGCATCTGTACAGAAATCATATGCTTGTATATTCCGTCGATTTCTCTAAGCTTCGAAGGACTGTCCGATTCTGTAACAGTTCCGTCTTTAAGTACGACTATCTTATCCGCTCCGTCAACCGTTCTCATACGATGAGCAATGATAAGAACTGTCTTATCCTTTATGAGGTCGCTTATTGCTTCCTGAATGAGTGATTCATTGTCTACATCAAGAGACGCCGTCGCTTCATCCATGAGGATTATAGGCGAATTCTTAAGGAACGCTCTTGCTATGGATATCCTCTGACGTTCGCCGCCCGAAAGCTCCGATCCGTTCTCACCTATAAGCGTGTTATAGCCATCGGGAAGTTTCTCTATGAATTCATCGCAGTGAGCAAGCTTAGCTGCTGCCATAACCTCTTCATCCGTAGCCTCTTTCCTACCGATCCTGATATTCTCAAGTACTGTATTATTGAAAAGAGTAACATTCTGGAAGACGATTGAATACATCGACAAAAGCTTCTCGGGATCAATCTTCGAAATATCCATTCCGCCAACCGTAATCCGGCCTGCGTCGATATCCCAGAATCTTGAAGCAAGTCTTGAAACCGTAGTCTTACCGCCTCCCGAAGGTCCGATGAGCGCTGTAACCTCGCCCTGCTTAGCCACAAAGCTCACATCTTTAAGAACAGTCTCCCCGTCCTCGTAGGAGAACTTTACATTCTTAAACTCAATATCATATCCGCTATTAGTAAGCTCCTCCGTTCCGGTCTGCTCATAATGTGAAAAGATTTCATCCATTCGCTCGCACTGTGTATCTGTCGCAATAAGTGCCGAGAAATTCTGAAGTGCAATCTGAAGAGGTTCATACATCCTTGATACTACAAGTAAGTACATGAAGAATGTAACAACATCAATTTCATTTTTGATAAGAAGTGCCGATCCCGTTACGGCAACTGTACCGATTCCCAATTTAAGAATCATCTGCGCGCTGCAGACAAATGCTGCATTTAAGAACTCCGAGAAAATATTGTGAGACTCAACATCTTTAATCTTCTGCGTAAGTCCTACCATATATGAATCCTGCGCATTGTATGCCTTAAGATCTCGCACAGTCTCAAGTGCCTCCTGAATCCCGTCAAGACATGCAACCTTATATCTGCTTCCTCTTCGGTTTACAGCATGCATAACACTTCTTGATGTAAAGACTATGATGAAAGCTACGGGAAGCACCCATACTGCCGCAACAGCCATTCTCGCATCAAAGAAGAAAAGGCTGACAACCACGATTGTAGTTGAAATAAATGCACCCACAAGTTCGGGCAGCCAATGCGACGAAGCAGTCTCAATCATTGCACAATCCGCCATGATGGTATTTGTAAGATCGGCAAGATCTTTTTTACCAAAAAACGAAAGTGGAATCTTTCTAAGTTTCTCTGCAAGCGAACGCCTTCTTACACCACTCTCCACGTAGGTTGAAAAGAAAGTCGCATTATACTGCAGATACTCCGTAAAAGCGATGAGGAAAAGGCAAATAAGACCGCCTACCACAAACAGTATTACATGTTCCTTGGGAATACTGCCTGAAAGCAGATCCCCTGCCATTGTAAAAAGAATACCAACCGGCATCATCTGTGCAAGATTTGCTAAAGTGCACGCTCCGAAAGCTTTCACCATATCTTTGGTACCCTGCTCCGAAAGCGCATATTTATGTTGCATTTTTTCCATTATACTCATGCGCCCTTACCTACCTTCCAATTAACAGATTTCTGATATTCGTTCCACATATGGCTGTAGATACCGTTCTTTTTAAGAAGCTCATCATGCTTACCTGATTCTGCCACTTTTCCGCCTGACAAAACGCATATCTTATCGGCATCAATAACTGTAGATAAGCGATGTGCGATCATTATTACAGTCTTGTCTTTTGACAGATTTGCAAACGCCTGCTGAACCATGATCTCATTGTCAGGGTCTGCAAAAGCTGTCGCTTCATCAAGAATCAGAATCGGTGCATTCTTAAGGAACGCTCTTGCAATAGAGATTCTCTGTGCCTCTCCTCCGGATACGTAAGTGCCCTTACTTCCGATCATCGTGTGTATGCCATCGGGAAGCTTTTCTATAATATCCCAGCACATTGCATCTTTAAGAGCCTTAATAACTTCCTCATCCGTAGCGTCAGGTCTTCCCATTCTGACATTGTCTAAGATTGACATCTTAAGAAGCTTACTGTCCTGAAAAACGTATGAAACCTGCTTCATAAGCTCGTTGGTCGCAATATCTTTTACATCGACGCCACCAATCTTAATACTGCCCTCTTTAACATCCCAGAACCTTGCGATAAGTGAAGCGAGCGTGGTCTTACCGCCTCCCGAAGGTCCGACAAACGCAACATGCTCACCGGGCTTAATATCAAGTGTGATGCCGTCTATCGCATTCATCTTGTTTTCGTCATAAGTAAATTTGATATTATCTATGCTGATTCCGCTATCTTTAGGCATCTTAGGATCTGCTGCCTCTCTAAGCGGTTCAACTTCCAAAAGATAATACATCCTCTCAAGAGCATCTTTTACTATCATCTGACTCTCTCCCGCGTATGCCACTTTCATAAGAGTAACCGTGAGAATTGGCGTGATTATGATGTAGAAAAGAATGTTATACAAAAACGGATCCGTTACCGTATTTCTTGCAAAAATAAAACTGCATGCCACAAGCGCAGCAAATATCGCATTTGCCGCCGTTGTAAAGCCTATCATAGGCATCCTCATGCCGACAGTATAGGTAATCGTCCACTTTTCATATTTATCAATCGCATCTTTGAATCTTTTAAAAGAAAATACAGACTGACCGAAAGTCTTTACGACAGGTATACCTCTTACATATTCAACCGCCTCGGCAGACATCTCGTCGAGGGCATTCTGATATTCCTTCATGTCGTTCTGCATCTTTTCACCCATCATACTGCCCATCATAAGAAAGGCCAGAACAGCAGGAATAAGACAGATAAGGCCTATCTTCCAGTCAAAAATAAGAAGCATAGCGATAAGACCAATAGGTGTTGCATAGCTTACCGCCTTGTCGGGAAGGCTGTGTGCCAGGAATGTCTCCGTAGCAGCACTTGAATCGGCAACTATCTTTCTTATCTTTCCGCTTCCCTGAGATTCGATATATCCCATTGGAAGCTTCATTACATGCTCCATCATATTTGTTCTCATATTTGCCTGAACTCTGAATGCGGCAATATGTGAACACATAAGAGCTGCGATATAGATCACCATCGCCAGAAGGCTCATCCCGACAGCGCTCCATCCGTAAGAAACAATATGTGTCGCCTTTCCGAAATCATCGCGAACTTCCACAACCTCTTTAATAATGCACCATATGTAATAAAATGGAACCAGTGCTACAATCGCACTTATCGCAGCCAGAATCCATGAACTTACAGTAAAATACTTGTGATTCCCCGCATACTCAAACAGCTGCGAAATAACGCTCTTTTTCTTTTCCATCTTTGCTATTTCCTCCGCTTATTTTAATATCAGCAACATGACCTTTTTCCAGTCTAAGAACAACTGTTGCGCATCTTCGTATAAGATCCGGATCATGTGTAACTACAAAAACAGTTTTGTTTCCTCTAAGCGACCTTATAAGTTCAGCTACTTTCTCCATATTGTAAAAATCAAGCCCGCTTGTCGGTTCATCAAATAATATTATTTCCTTTTCCGAAAGAACTGCACTTGCCACTGCAACTCTCTGCTTCTGCCCTCCCGAAAGACTCATAGGATGCCTGTCTGCAAATTCTTTAAGCCCAAGCTTTTCCAGAACTTCCAGCGCTATCTCTTCATTTTCATCGTCCATGCCAAGTGTCACTTCATCCATAACACTTTCACAGAAAAGCTGATGATTTACATCCTGCATAACCATATACGCGTTCTTAAGAAGCTTTCCGGATTTGTATTTTTTTCCATCGATCTCAATATATCCTTTGAAACTCTTCATAAGACCACAGACGCATTTAGAAAAAGTGGATTTTCCCGCCCCGTTATGTCCGACTATGGCAATCACTTCGCCGCGTGGAATTTCCTGCCTTTTTATATCAAGTGCATCGAAACCTCTGTAGCTGTATGAAAAATTTTCAAGAATCATATTTCCTGCATCTAAAGGACTTTCTTTTACGGGAGTCATTTCAAGATTCTCATTAACAGATCTAAGCCCATGACTTCTTAGTTCCGATTCACTTAAGTTTTTGAACTCATCCATCGTCATGTCAAAGACTATTTTGCCATTCTTTAAACATATGACTCTGTCGCATATGTCTTTTAGCCAATATAGTCTATGCTCGGCAACCACTATTGTCCTTCCCTCTTTTTTCCAACAATCCAATGTGTCTTTAAGATCATCGATTGCTTCAAGACTGAGATTCGATGACGGTTCGTCAAGAACGCATACTTCAGGATTAAGTGTATCGACAGAAGCACATGCTATTTTCTGCTTCTCTCCACCCGACATATCAAAAATACTTCTGTTCATCAGAGGTCTGATATTCATGGAAGATACCGTCTTATCAATTCTTGCAAGTATCTCTTTCTCGGATATCCCCATATTCTCAGGTCCAAATGCCAGCTCACTTGTGCTATCAACGCAAAAGAACTGACTTCTGGGATTCTGAAAAACAGATCCGACAATCTTTGCCGTTTCATAAAGCTCAGCCTGAATGGTATCCGTTTCATTCACGTAAACATGTCCATTCATCCGCCCTTCATAAAAATGCGGTATAAGACCGTTTATCATCCTGACAAGCGTTGTCTTTCCGCATCCTGATTCTCCGCATAGAAGGACCGCTTCGCCCTTTTTTATTTCCAAAGTGATATTTTCTACAGATGCATCATCAGAATCCGGATAATTAAAACTTACATTTTCAAACTTTATCATTTCACCACATCCACAATCAGTAATATCCACGGAATCAAACACAATGCCATTGCAACATAATCCTGCATTCGAAAACCTATCTTACAGATGTTTGTCCTTTTTACATTTCCGCCAAGCCCTCTTGTAAGCGCAGCTGCTGACAATTCTTCACCTATATTGACGCAACATGTCATAAGAGGCACCATTCTGTATTCAATGATCTTCGATGCATGCTTGCCGGTAAGGCTTATTCCGCGCATTTTCATAGCACATCCTATAGACTCAGCTTCATCTATTACCGTTGGAAAAAAGCGAAACATAACAGACATAGGTATAATAAAGTTGTCACTTACGTGCATTCTTTTCATTGCGGCATTAAACTCGCTGACCGTTGTTGATTCCATAAGATAACGTCCCATCATTATGCACGGAAGAAATCTTCCCAGAATTCCGCATGAACCAAGAAGAATGTAATATAGAAATCCGCTCATGCCGTGGGTATTTGCAAATCCTAAAAGAAATGTCGTAACCCAGAACAAAAATATCCCTATGACAGCCGTCTTAAATCTCTTTGCCGTAATAAGAAGCAGGAAAGGCATCATACACAAAACCGGCACGAGTGCTTCCACTCTTTTCCCGCCTGCACCGCCAAGCGCAAAGGTTGTTATCGTGATAAGGATAAGAAGCTTTGTCCTAGGATCCATAACAAGGCCTCGATTTAGTTTTTTACGATTGTATAATTCACTTTCCATTAAACAATACCGGCTTTCTCAAAATGCTTCTTCATAAAGCTCATTCCAAGAAGTGCTCCGAGAACACCGAAAACAAATGCCCCCCCCAAGATTATAGGTGCTGTCCAAGGCTGAAAAATAGTCTTGAGCACATTAACATAATCACTTCCGTAAGATGTTCTTGACGCAAAGTAACCGTCGATATCAAGATACAAAGGAAGAAAACATCCAAAGATCGTAATATTCATGATTCCATGGCTTAACATCGTCATCTTCTTGCTTGCGTAATTTCCACCCTTAGCAATAAGATCCGCAACAACACCGCAAATTATTCCAAAAATAAAAGGCCAATAGCCCATTCCGGTTATCCACAAAAATGCTCCGATCAAAACAGTAATGATAGTTATCATTCCAAACTTCTTTACCTTGGTATAAAAAAGCATCATTGTTATTCCGCCGATAAGAGGACACAACACCGCGAGCGACGGCATAAGAACAGGTATAAAACCAAGCATTGAGATTGCCGTCATTATCACACAATAAATAGCGGCATATATTCCGATATTTATCAGATCCTTTCCCCCAAGCTTTCCGTTTGACTTCTTTGTGATTACTCCATCCATACTACTTGTACTCCTTTTGATATAATTGTTTTGGTTAGTTTTAGCTAACTAATAATTAAACTTACCTCGAGTGTCACTTCGACATTCTGATATATAATATCACCATTTGTTAGTTTTTGCTAACTTTTGAACAAAAAATTTTGGAGCAACACTTAATTAGATGTTGCTCCAAAATCTCAAAATAATCCCTTTTATAGTCTTACCCGTAGCTTTATTTATTCCAATACTTCTTTACTTCTCTGTAAAAATTTTCATGTGTTCCGGCAAGAATAACAACTACAAGTTCGTCATTAACATACTCTACAGTATATGCCACGCGATATTCCGTCCTGTTATATCTGAAACCATATGACAAAATTCCTTCAAGATCACCATGTTTTTCCTCTCCTACTGTAGGATCGGCTTTAATCTCATCAAATGCTTCCTTGAATAATTCCTTTAAATTCTTGTCTTTCAATTTCTTTATATACTTACCGGTAGCAGGAGAAATAATAATATTTGCCAATTACTTACTCCTCCTCACCAAATACATCATCATATGACATCGATTCCATTTCACCTTTAGCCATCTTATGAGCTTCATTTAGCATTTCCTTTATGGCAGGTCTGACTTTCGATTGTCTTGACTTAAATTCTTTTAAGAGATTCTTTCCCGAATACCCTTCATTTATTAATTCTTCAAGTATTTCTTCCGCAAATTCCCCGTTAGACTCCAAACGAGCAGGACGAATAACAAGTTCATTGTCTCTTATAATGCATTCTGCCTTGTCATCAAAACCAAGCTTTTCAAAAAATGCTCCCGGTATTGTTAATTGACGTTTGGAAGATATACTGATTATTTTCCTGTTCAATCCAGCAATCATCGGCTTTCCTCCTATATATAAACCAATTTCACATTTTCTTTGTTTCTTGGTTTCATTGTAATCAAATTTCTTTATTTTTTCAACTTCAGTATAGTATCTTTATACTTTTTTCATTTTCCCGCTTCACAAAAGCAAAGGCCTATGCTATATTGAAAATCGAGTTATCGGTAATTCAATTTTCAGTAATATTTAGGAGGTCACAAATGTCAATACCTGATAAAAGTATAGACCCCAGACTATTAGACAGTGCTAAAGCAGAGTTCCTAAAAAATGGTTTTTTAAAGGCTGAACTTAAAACTATTTGCGAAAACGCCGGCATTACTACAGGTGCTCTATACAAGCGGTATAAAGGTAAGGAGGAATTATTCTGTGCGGTAGTGAAAGATACCGTTGATGCAATTGAAGATTATATCAACAAACGCACTCTCCCTAATCTTTCAGAACTCACTGACGATGAAATATGTCACGCATGGGATATGAACGAAGAAAATACCCTGGAGCTATTCAAAATGCTTTGGAAGCTGAAAGATGGTTTTGTGCTTTTGATCTGTAAATCATCCGGCACTCGCTTTGAAAACTATCAACATGACTTTGTTTCATCCATGAGTGAGGCATACGAAAAATATTACAACGAAGCCAAGCGTCGTAATCTTGCACGAACAGATATCACAAGTAAGGAACTGCATGTAATTTGTACTTCCTTCTGGACTTCTGTTTATGAGCCCTTTACACATGATCTAAGCTGGAAGGAAATAGAACAGCACTGTAAAATCATGTGTCGATTCTTTAATTGGACTGACACAATATTATTAGCAGAAAGGTGAGAAAAATGTTTAAAAAAATAAAGCCTTATATGGGTAACTATATAAAGTATACTTACGCCGCAATGATCACAATGTTAATTGCTCTCGTTGCTTCAATGATACCTTATTTTCTGGTATACAAGATTATCGAGCCTTTGCTTAACGGAGAATCTCTCTCCGTTAAGTCCTTTGGCATTTACTTAGTGATTATTTGTGCCTGCGAGTTAGCCTTCTCTAACTTGTACGTACTCGGTCTGAAATTCTCTCATATTTCAGCCTACAATACATTAAAAACAATCCGAATATCTCTGCAACGAAAGTTAGAACAACAGCCTCTTGGTGCTATCCAGGATATGGGTAACGGAAAAATCAAAAAACTATTTACCGATGATATCGAACAGATAGAGATTTTGCTTGCACATGCCGTACCGGAAGGACTCTCAAATCTGTGCATTCCTGTAATAGCATTAGTCTTTATGTTTATAGCAGATTGGAAGCTTGCACTACTTTCTCTTTGCTCTTTACCAATCGGTCTTGCTGCCATGGGAATGATGTTTAAAGCAGGCATGGAAAGAATGAACGCCTACTATTCTGCTGCATCTAAGATGAATGCTACAATCATTGAATATGTAAATGGTATGGAAGTTGTAAAAGTCTTCGGCCGCGACGGCGAATCTTATAAGCGCTATGAAAATGATGTTAAAAGTTATCGTGATTTAACTCTTGCCTGGTATAAGGTTTGCTGGCCATGGATGGCATTGTACAGTGCCGTTCTTCCATGTATCGCACTTGTTACTTTGCCGGTAGGTACTCTTTTTGTTATCAATGGCACTTCAACAATTGCAAACCTTGTTCTTGTCTTTTGCCTTTCACTTTCAATGGGTACTCCTCTTCTTAAGGCATTGGCGTTTGCAGGAAAAATCCCTCAGTTGAATTACAAAATCTCTGAGATTGAAGCAGCTATGGACGGTGAACCACTTAAGACAGGTGGAAATAAATTCAAAGGTACTTCTTGCGAAGTTAAATTCGAAAATGTCCGCTTCGGATATAAAGATGCGGAAGTACTTCACGGTGTTGACTTAGACCTTAAGGAAGACACAATGACCGCCCTTGTAGGTGAATCCGGAAGTGGTAAATCCACTTTGGCTAAACTGCTTGTACATTACTACGACCTTAACGGAGGCAGAATCACTCTTGGCGGTCAGGATATCACTGACATGAACATTGAAGCATTAAATAATCAAATATCATATGTGTCTCAGGAGCAATTCCTTTTCAATACTACTTTGTACGAAAATATTTTGATAGGTAATCCTTCTGCTACCAGAGAACAGGTGCTTGATGCAGCTGATAAAGCTCAGTGTAGTGAATTTCTTGCCAGATTGCCAAAGGGTATTGATACCATGGCCGGGGATGGCGGCAAGATGCTTTCCGGTGGCGAGAGACAACGTATCTCTTTAGCAAGAGCTATTCTTAAAAATGCTCCTGTTATCGTACTTGATGAAGCCACCGCTTTCATCGATCCTGAGAATGAAGAAAAAATGAATTCTGCTATTGCAGAAATAATCAAGGGCAAAACCGTTCTGGTTATCGCCCATAGATTACAAACAATCGTAAACGCCGACAAAATTTGTGTGCTGAAGGATGGTAATTTAGTAGCCGCTGATACCCATGAAGCTCTTCTTGGCAGCTGCGAAGAATACAAAAAACTTTGGAACAGTAGCGAAGCCAGTGCTAACTGGAAAATTGCCAATGCAACTGAAAAAGAGGGAAATGAGGTGGAAGCATGTTAGGATTGATCAAACGAATAATAGGGGTTTCCGGTAAATATAAAGGCGGAATCTACGGTGCCTTTGTCATGTCTTTCCTTAAAGGTATGCTTATGAAGGTTCCTATCATATTAATGTATTTCATTCTTGCAGCATATATAGAGGGTACTATCACAAAAGCTATTTGCATCAGAACTGCAATAATAATGGTAGCAGGTGTACTAGCTCAAGCCATAGCTCAGTATCTTGCAGATAGAATGCAAAGCGCTGCCGGATACAAAATATTCGCAGACATGAGAATGAAGCTGGGCGAGCATTTACGCAAACTTCCTATGGGTTACTTTACCGAGGGCAATATAGGTAAAATCAGTTCCGTATTATCAACTGATATGGTCTTTATAGAAGAAAACTGCATGATGGTTTTAGCCGACATGATGAGTTACTTATTCGCACAGTTTATTATGGTAGTGTTTATGTTCTTCTTTGATTGGCGTTTAGGCTTTGCTTCTGCCCTCATCTCTTTATTTATGGTTATGATAGGTCAGGGAATGATGAAAAATGACCTTGTTCATTCAGATAAAAAGCAAGAGGCCTCAGAAGTACAGACTGAAGCGGTTCTAAACTTTACAGAAGGAATCGGTATCATAAAGACTTATAACCTCCTTGGTGATAAGTCAAAGGAACTTACAAACAGCTTTGAAGAAAATTGCCGTGTAAATCTTGATTTCGAGCATTCTCATATGCCTTGGAAGCGAGCAATATTTCTCCTTTATGGTTTAGGCACCGTTACAATCTTGGGCGTCTCGGCAATACTATATTTCAACGGATTAATGGAGCTAAAATTCTTCTTTGGTATGCTTCTTTGTCTCTTTGATTTATTTGTACCAATGAGAACCTTCTATGATCAGGAGGCAAGACTTACAGTTATGAACTCCTGCATGGACAGAATTGAAGCTTTATTTGCCGAGAAAGAATTAGACGATAACGGCACTGACAATTTAAACAGCGAAGCAGCCACAGAAATTGAATACAATAATGTGACCTTTGCTTATGATTCCAAAGATGTTTTAAAAGATGTATCTTTCAAAGCTAATAAGGGTGACATGGTTGCACTTGTTGGCCCTTCCGGTGGCGGAAAATCAACAATAGCAAGTTTGCTTACACGATTCTGGGATGTTAAAGAAGGAAGTATTCTCTTGCGTGGAAAAGACATCAGAAAAATACCTCTTGCAACTTTAATGGATAATATAAGTATGGTATTCCAACGAGTATATCTTTTCCAGGATACCATCCATAATAACATTGCTCTTGGTCGCCCCGATGCGACAAAAGAGGAAGTCATCGAAGCAGCTAAAAAAGCTCGCTGTTATGATTTCATTATGGAGCTTCCCGAAGGATTTGATACAGTTATCGGCGAAGGCGGAGCATCTCTTTCCGGTGGTCAGGCACAGCGTCTTTCCATTGCAAGATGTATCCTCAAGGACTCTCCTATTGTTATCCTGGATGAGGCTACAGCAAGTGTAGATGCCGACAATGAAAGCTATATCCAGTCAGCTATTTCAGAGCTTTGCAAAGGAAAAACCCTTCTTGTTATTGCCCACAGGCTCAACACCATAATGGGCGCCGACAAGATTATGGTTATCAAGGATGGTATGATTGCTGAAACCGGAAACCATTCAACTCTCATGAAAAAGAAAGGCATTTATCATAGCATGGTTACAAAACGTGCTGTTTCCGCAGGATGGAAAAATTAATATAGTACAAAAATAAGACAGTCGTCATTATTAAACAATGTCATTAAGTTAAGATGACAGCCCAAAAGATCTCTATGTCAGAAATGACATAGGGGTCTTTTTTTCTTAAAAGGTATTGACAGATTATCGT
>NZ_JHXZ01000028.1 GCF_000621565.1 Butyrivibrio sp. LB2008 | reverse complement strand
AAAGGAAAAAGTACGCTTATGATATTTGAGAGGCATGCAAATCTCAAGTATAAGTACGGCAATAGACATTTCTGGTGCAGAGGCTATTACGTAGATACTGTAGGTAAGAATGCAAAGAAAATCGAGGAGTACATAAAGAATCAGTTAAAAGAGGATTTAGAGTATGACCAAATGATACTAAAAGAGTATATTGACCCGTTCACGGGTGAGCCGGTAAAGCAAAACAAATAAAAATGAGCCCAGGGGGCTCTGTAGGAAAATGATGTTGCGGCTGGCGAACCATTCGGCGAGTCTTTAGACTCAGTGCCGGCAACAGGCCCTTATAGGGCCAGAACAAACCACCGGCTAAGCCGGTGGTTCTGATTTGATTTTTTAAAGTAATTATAGCTGTGCCGTTAACTCTTGATTCGCGTCCGTTTACTCCAAAAATCAAAAATGTGAGAACGGATAAAGTAATATACAAAATGTAATAAGCGCTTAAATATGATTGAGTCAATCAAAAAAGAAAACATTAGGAGGAATTACGATGAGAAAGCTTACATCAGAGGCTCTGTTTAACATCAATGGCGGAGATGATAGCGATCGTTTATTTGGCTACAAAGTTGGTAAGGCTGCCAGATGGGTATATGACGAAGCAACAGGCTTATGGCATGAAGTTTTTGGATGATTGAGTGAAAAGGAGGATTGTTAACATGAGAGAATTGAATAGCGCAGAATTAGTATCTGTAAATGGTGGAGACGAAACCATTTATGATAAAGCAAAAAGATTCGTTTTGGAGCAGGCACCTGATTTTATAGAAGGTTTCAAAGATGGATGGAACGGTAAATAATTATCAGGTACATTGATAAATATACGCCAGGTACCAATAATATACCTGGCGTATATTAAAGAAAGGATGTCAGTATGGAGCCATTATTAAGTATAAAAAATTTACATAAGTCGAAAAAAGGAAAAAACATTCTGTCAGATGTTAACATAGAACTACATAAAGGAGAAATTGTTGGATTTATAGGAGCGAATGGCGCAGGAAAGACAACGACTATGAAGTGCATGATGGGGTTATATTCGTTCGAAGGGAAAATAGAAAAAGGCGAAATTAAAGTAGGGGCACTTATAGAAGAACCATGCTTTTATCCATATATGTCCGGAATTAGGAATCTTAAGATAGATAGTATGTATTACAAAGATGTATCAAAAAAAAGAATTGAAGATATTGTAAAAGAACTGGATATGTCACAGTATATCGGACAAAAAGTAAAACGGTATTCGCTTGGTATGAAGCAAAGACTTGGGCTTGCTTTTGCACTTATGGATGATCCTGATGTGATTATTTTGGATGAGCCAATGAATGGCCTTGATCCGCAAGGCGTGGTTGTACTTAGAAATACATTAAAGAAATTGGCACATGAAAAAAATAAAGCCATATTGATTTCAAGCCATATTCTATCTGAAATGCAGGTTCTTTGCGACAGGTTTGTGTTTATAAAAGATGGACGCACATTTGATATACAAACAGATGATGATCTTGAAAAAAAATACATGGAAATCATGGAAGAGGGAATGGAATTATGCTTAAACTTATAAAAATAGAACTTGTCAAAGTGATTTACGGAAAAAGTGTATGGATCAGTATTTTATGTGCGTTGTTGGCTGTTCTTGGGTTTGGGATATTGATGAATATGGATGATGCATTTGATGACTATAGAAGCCAAGAAGAGATCATGTTAGAAGAAAAATATGAGAACTCAAATGATTGGAAAGAAAAGCTGGAAATTCAGATGGAACTTAATCAGTTGATGTCTGATGTATATTCTCAAGAAAAAATTGATATGGATAATAGTATTCTTGAGTATGAAATCAATAATGATCTTGAACCGTACGCACATAACACGACTTGGGATTTTATCGCATATACATTTCGAATTCTTAATGTTGTGCTGATTATAATATCGATATGGATCACAACAGAAATGATAATGTCAGAGTATGTTAATAAAACATATAAACTTGTTTATACCAAAGCATATAAACGGTGGGAAATATATGTATCAAAATATATTTCATCTATAATAACAATCTCACTTATTGCAGTAATGATGCTGATTATGGCGTGGATTGTCGGAGGAATAATATTCGGATTTGATGGCATATCCTCAAGAACAGCAATTTGCCTGTATGGAAAAATGATGGCAATTTCTTTAGGGGGAAAGGCTATGCTTTATATGGCTTTTGCCATAGTAAAGGCAATCGCAGTATCATCAATTGCATTTCTTATAGCAGAGTTGACTAAAAATCAGGTGATTGCTGTTATTGTTACTATTGTATGTTCTTTTTGGGGGAAAATGTTATTAACAAAAATTATAAATAATGGGGTGGCTATAGGAAAGTATTCGCTGTTTATGCATTATGATCTTGTTAGTTTCATAGATTCTCCTATTGTATACAATGGAACCGCTATGATAAGTGCGACGATTATAGCTGTACATTTGATATTATTTCTGGTATTTGGAATGCTGGTAAATAAGGGTGAAGATTTGTGATACAAATCAAGAAACAAGGTGGACTGTATGAAATATGAATGCGTTAAGCAATTTGATGAAACTGATTGTGCTGCGGCATGTATATCAACGTTATGTCAACATTATGGTATAAAAAAAGGAATAACTAATATCCGAGAACTTGCAGGAACTGATAAAAATGGAACCAATGGGAATGGTGTGATAAAAGCACTTAAAACATTGGGATTTGATGTGGCAGGTTATGCATTAGATAACAAAGACATATATTGCAAGGATATTACATTACCATGCATTGCGCATGTAAAAAAAGCGGCAGGCAATCACTATATGATAGTACATAACATAACTTCTGACAAAATAGTGGTTGCTGATCCGGCTGAAGGGATAGTTCATTATACTAAGGATAAATTTCTTGAAATATGGTCGGGGGTGCTATTTCTTGTAAAACCGACTGCTAAAGTTAAAGAATTAGAAAATGATAAATGCCAAATATCTTTATTAGACTTAATAGGCAAGCAAAAAAGATATGTAGTTGGAATTATAATTTGCTCTTTAATATATACAGCGATAGGAATAGTATCAACATGTTTTTTTCAGAGGATATTTGATGATATTATTCCAAATAATTCTATTGGTATGTTGGGGAAGATTGCTCTTGGATTATGTTTGCTATATTTGGTTTGGGGAGCAATGCAATTTTTGCGTGTTAAGATGATGTTGATTTTAGGAAAAAGATTTGATATGGAGCTAACTTATGAAAGTTATGAACATATCATACATCTGCCTATGAATTTTTTTTCTTCAAGACAAACGGGGGAGATAATATCCAGATTAAATGATGCTTCCAAAATCAGAGATGCACTGTCCGGAACAACTATAGGTGCGGTGATAGATTTGTTCATGGCAATCATATCCGGAGTGGTGTTGCTTTTAATAAATCGTATGCTATTTGCACTTGTATGCACGATAGGAATTATGTATTTTATATTGAATTTTTTGTTCGTCGGAAAGATAAAGAAAAACAATCGACTAGTGATGGAAAAAAATTCTCAAACAAATGCAATGTTTATTGAAACTGTAAAAGGTGTGGAAACAATAAAGGCATGTGGTGCAGAGGAAAAGATATGTAAGAAATCAAAAAAAATATTTATTACTTTGTTAAATGCTGTAATGGATGCACAAGAACTGGAGAGTGCTGTAAATATAATATCAGGAATAATAAACAAATGCGGGTATGTAGTTGTACTTTGGCTTGGTACAGGTATGGTGGTAAATGGAAAACTATCAGTAGGAACACTACTCATGTTTTATTCATTAATGGGATATTTCTTTTCGCCGGTACAAAGCTTGATGGCATTGCAGACAAGCTTGCAGGGAGCCGTAGTAGCTTTTGAACGATTACAGCAAATGGTCGGTATTGAAAGAGAAAAGATTGGTGCGGATTCAGAAGAAATATGTGCACGTGAAATAACTGTAAAGAATCTGACATTTCAATATGGAACAAGAAAGCACATAATAAAAGATATGAGCTTTTCTATTAAAAAGAATGAGAAAATTGCAATTGTAGGTGAAAGCGGATCCGGAAAAACAACTATAGCAAGACTGCTTTTGGGATTATATGATGTGAGCCGTGGAAGCATCAGATATGGGGATAAAGATATATGTGATATTGATAAAAAAGCTCTTAGAAAGAAAATAGCATATGTATCACAAGAGCCATATTTTTTCAAAGGAACAATGAAAGATAATATTCTGTTTGGAAATGATGATGTATCCGATGAAGCTATATTGAAAGTCTTAAAATTGGTTAAACTAGATGAGTACATAAATGAGAATCCGGAAGGAATCTACACAAAACTACAGGAAAATGCAACAAATCTTTCTGGAGGACAACGGCAGAGACTTAGTCTCGCGAGAGCGCTTGTGAGGAAACCGGAAGTTCTTATATTGGATGAGGCAACTAGCAATCTTGATGTTATAACAGAGAAATCGATTACTGAATCAATAGATAATATACAAGGAATGACTATTATAGTAATTGCGCACAGACTCAGTACAATAAAAAGATGTGATAGGATATTTGCAATTTGTAATGGAAAAATTGAAGAATCTGGTACACACGATGAATTGATGCAAAAAGGAGGATTCTACAATTCGCTATGGAAGGAACAGATGTAAGGCACAATCATAATTTTTTTAAGATTTTATCATTTATATTGGGGTACGTTTTTTTATTTGCAGCTATCATGCTAACGATGCAAGGGATTAATGATGATACTCCGATCTATAAAGAGGCACTTCATTGGACAGTTGTTGAGTTAGTTTTACTGAGCGGCCTTGTATTAGTGTATTTGTTTGGCATAAGGAAAATAATTCCGGTGGCAGCAGATTACAAATTGAAATATACAAATAGGAATGTAGTGTTGGGGATCTTTTTAATATATCCATTCATTGTATTTCTATATGCGAACTTGCTACATCTCGACTTTGGAAATATATATCGTCCAATTGAGGAAACAGACTGGTCTGAAGTGGTGAGTGATCTGATGTTTCTACCGGTGTCAGCAATAATAGCTCCGGTATTTGAGGAGCTGTGTTGTAGAGTTATGTGTATAAGTGTTTTTGAGAGCAAGAAAGGAAAAGTACTGGCTCTAATTATTACAACAATGATGTTTGCATTTTGTCATATAACTGATTTTGCAGATAAAATACCTGGGGGGTTATTATATGGAATTCTATTGATTATGTCCAAAAATATAGGAATTCCTATATTGCTACATATTGCATGGAATTTGTCGGCATTTATTGTTCCGACTTTATCTCATATAGTTATGTTGTTTATGCCTGAAGGTACAAAGGGGATATTTGGGAGTCCGATAGTTGCAGTCATAATATTAGTGATTGCATTTATGGTGGGCGTATCTTTGATTTTTAAAGATTATATTAAATATATAAGAGATATAAAAGAGATATAAAAGGAAAGTGTTATGAATAATGCTGAGCTATATATGGAATTTAATGAAAAATGTACAGATGGCCTAATTGTTGATAGAAATGAGTTTTCCAAGCGATTAAAGAAAATGAAAAAGGGGACAATTATAGAACAAATTGATGGAAAATATCAGATTTACTATCCGCTTGAGGCTGGTGAAAAACAAGAACATACGCAAAATGGATTGCTTGAACTTAGAATAGATCCTGCTGCAAGAATTCGTTTTGAAGGAAGTTTGAAGGACTATGAGGATCTACTCAAAGAAATAAAAAAAATAGGAGTGGGAATTTGCAATTTTAAAGTTTACTGCAAATTGCGTGAAGGAGACGCTGATAGTGATTTTTTCATTGCGGATGTATATTATTTGATGCAATAGATGATATTTAATAAGTAAACAGTTGGGAATGGGTAACTATTTCTTTAAAGGCCCAGTAAATCTTTGATTCATTATTTTCTTCCTTTGATATTTAGACCAAGAAGTATTATAAGAGGCGGAAGAAGTGTAGGAAATGATTTTTGCATAAAAAAGAACCGGGATTAGTCAGTAGCAATAACTGATTAACCCTGGTTCTTTTTATTATTACTATAGCTCTCGAACCAGAATCTCAAAGCAGTCACTCAAAACCAACTTTTTGACTTTAAAGTAATTATAGTTGCGCCTTTAACTCTTGATTTGCATCCGTTAACTCCCAAAATCGAAAATTTGAAAACAGATAAAGTATTATACAAAATGTAATAAGCGCGTGAATATGATTGAGTCAATCAAAAAAATAAGGAGGATTAGCGATGAAAAAACTTACATCAGAGGATTTGTTTAGCATCAATGGAGGCGATGGTACAGAAGTAGGCCGTATAATTGGTAGGGCTGCCAGATGGGTGTATGACGAAGTTACAGGCGTATGGCGTTTGGTTTTTGGAGATTAAGTTAAAAGACTCGTTTTTGTAACAGTTGCCTGATGGCCCAGAATATAATATTGGGAAAACTGGCAAATGGATATTTGACAAAGTTACAGGCGTGTGGCATGCGATTATTGATTAGGAGGGAAAAAATGAAAGAATTGAATGTAATAGAGTTAGAAGCTGTAAATGGTGGAAACGGATCTTATGAAGCTATAAATCAACTTTTTCATGGAAATGTTCCTGGTATTATTAAGGGATTTTGGGAAGGCTGGAACGGCGGCTAATAATATTAGGCTGTATTGAAAAATATATGCCAGGCGATAGTAGTATGCCTGGCATATATAAAGAGAAGACATTGCGTCAGATTATATAAGGTAATCGGGGAATAAGCTTTTCTCGGTTGCCTTTTTAAAACGTTAATACGTTACTTGGACAATGAAATTATATTGAAATATTCTCTCTTCTCAAATAGAATGTTAAATAGTAAATACAGAACGGGAGGAGGGAATGAATTGCGTAGACAAATTATCCAAAAATATGGTTACTTCTCTTTTTTGGATTTATTTCCTTGAATATATAGTGGGGTTTTAGAAGAGGAAAACAAAATAGAGAAGAGAGGAATTTTTTATGAGCAATGTGTTACATATCTCCGGCTTGAATAAAAGCTACAACGGCAGAAAAGTTGTGGATAACATTTCGCTTGATGTGGAGACGGGAGACATTGTCGGATTGATTGGACCTAATGGCGCGGGTAAATCAACAACGATGAAGATGGTAATGAATCTCATCAGCAAAGATTCCGGAGAGATAGTTATAGGTGAAGGAGATAATTTTGTTGAGAAGATCGGCTTTGCGACTGAGTCATCGGCATTTTATGAATATCTGTCGGGTTACGATAATCTGATGCTTATCGCAAAGTTATATGACAATGTATCGGAGGAAAAGGTCAAGGAGATAGTTGATTTTGTGGGATTGTCTGAACATATCGGCAAAAAAGTAAAATCATATTCGACAGGTATGCGTCAGAGATTGGGGCTTGGAAGAGCACTCCTTAACGATCCAAAGCTTCTTATCCTTGATGAACCGACTAACGGTTTGGATCCGTATGGAATGAAAGATATTTATGAAATGCTCGAGAAACTTGCAAAGGAAGATAACGTAGCAATTCTCATCTCGTCGCATCTTTTACATGATATAGAAAAAATATGCAACAAAGTGGTCATGATCGACGCGGGAAAGATTCTTTTCAGCGGAGACATCACTGAACTGGAAGAAGGACTTGAAGACAGTTACTACAGCATGTATAGGAGGCAGGCATGATAAAGAATATTAAGAATGAAATGTACAAGCTCTGGAAAGGCAGAAGGCTTGGAATATTTCTTTTGATCTTGCTTGTTACATGTATAGCTATGGGGGTACTTGTCAGGTCAATTCAGATAAAGGGATTTTTTGAAAAAGAAGTTATTGATTCAATGATAGGCGGCAATTTCCCTACTCAGGTTCTTGGCGTGATCGCAGATATTGTATTGCCTGTATTGGCCACTCTTTTCGTGACTTTCCTTGTTACCGATGAGGCAGAAAGCGGCAGTTTGAAGCTTCCGCTTTTATGTGGGCAGTCGCGTGAAAAGCTTATAGTAGCTAAGGCGGTAGCGGTACTTATTGGCGCAATGGCTCTTATGGCGGTTACGTATATTTCGTCAAACATCGTAGCGGCTGTGTTCTGGGGAAGTGATTCGGTGGCAGCGGCTCTTTTCCCAAATGCGGTTATATTTGCAGAAAGTTATTTTGCGCTTGCGGGCTGGTCAATGATCGTGTTGTTTGCTTCACTGTTTGTGAAAAACAGCGGTTCGATGGTAGGTATAGCAGTAATTGTTCTGGTAATCGGATGTATTTTGAGCTCTGCAAGTCCGCAGATAGCTAAATATGAAGTTATGTATTATCTTAAGGCATTTGTAAGTATGGTCGTGCTTGACCGCACACTTGCAATGGCGGTATGCGGCGGAACGGTAGTAGCTTTTTTGGCCATGGCAACGCTTAAGTTCAGGGCGTTACAGATTCAGAAATAAAAGAGAGAATAATAATTTAAAAATAGGAGGATTCAAAAATGTTAGATCAGAAAAAACTTTTGGTTGCACTTTTTTGCGCGTTGGGAGCGATTATGGCTGCTCTTATTTGGAGATGTGTTTATTCTTTAAAGCATAAGGGGGATGAAAAAGCTCTTGAAGCTATTACAAAAGCGCAGGCAGTATCGGCGCATACTTTGTGGTGGTGGCTTATTTGTTGGGGAGGTCTTTCTACTACAATTTTTAAAGAAGGTACTATGTTTACAATGAGTAATATAGGCACTTTTATATTGCTCCTTATTGGTATGCAATGTTTGGTAGAGTTATTTGCAGGATTCTATTATGCTGATCTGATAAAGAGGGACGCTGAAAAAGCTGATGAAGGACAGGCTAATGCTGAACAGGCTGACGCTGAACAGGCGTGAGCTTGAAAAAATAAAAATATGACGGCGGATGATCCGCTGATTGAAGGCAACCGGAAAAAGATAATTCTCTTTTCTCCGGTTGTTTTTGTGCTTAGTACTTCTGATGAGGCTTTGATGAGCCCGGTGAAGGCTGCGGGACCAAGTGTGATATTTTGAAAAAACATGCATTCTTGAACATGAAGTTCAAGAATGCATCAACCAAGCCAATTTAAATCGACTTCGTCGATAAGGCTTGATTGACTCTTGAATCATATTCTCACGGAATCCGCAGCAGGTGCGGATTTCTGTAATTTCTTTTTAGAAGTCATACTTTGTGATATAGTTAAAGAGGCAAAGTTTGAGATATGCGAGGTTTGTATGGATATAGTTACCAGACATGAGACGAATAGTGCCGAGGAGACGTTTGAGATTGGCAAGAGGATTGGCGAGAGTGCGACGCCGGGGATGGTGTATACTCTTGTGGGCGACCTTGGCGTTGGGAAGACGGTTCTTACGCAGGGAGTTGCTGCGGGGCTTGGAATCACGGGACCTGTGAGCAGTCCGACTTTTACTATTTTGCAGGTTTATGACGAGGGAAGGATTCCTTTTTACCATTTTGATGTGTACCGTATCGGCGATGTCAGCGAGATGGACGAGATCGGCTATGAGGATTACTTCTACGGAGACGGAGTCTGCTTTATAGAGTGGGCGAACCTCATAGAGGAGATACTTCCCGAGCATTATACGGAGATAGTTATTGAGAAGAACCTTGAAAAAGGCTTTGACTATCGCCTTATTACAATGACAAAAAAATAAATTTAATAAAAAGTGAGTTATATGAAAATACTTTCTATCGATACATCGGGACTTGTCGGAGCAGTAGCTGTTTCTGACGGAGACATTCTTGTTTCGCAGTTCTCGGTGCAATATAAAACTACACATTCCGAGATTTTGATGCCTATGCTTGACGACATATGCAAAAAGATAAATCTCGATCTTTCGACAATCGATGCAATCGCAGTGGCTGAAGGCCCCGGCTCTTTTACGGGACTTAGGATTGGAAGCGCTACGGCAAAAGGACTCGCCCTCGCGCTTGATAAGCCGATAATCCCGGTGCCTACTGTAGACGGAATTGCTTATAATCTCTATGGAGTTGAAAAAATAATATGTCCTATGATGGACGCCAGAAGAAATCAGGTTTATACGGGACTTTATACGTTTGTGCCCAAGACCTATGAGGGAAAGAGCCTTGAGAGGTCTTTTGACATGCAGGTTATACATGAGCAGTTTGCGACATCGGTTGAGGATATCGCGAACAGGATAAACGAGATAGGAAAACCTGTCGTTCTTCTGGGCGACGGCGTTCCGGTATATCATGACAAGCTTGAGGAACTTTTGAAGGTTCCGTATTCGCTGGCACCTTTTTTTCAAAACAGGCAGAATGCGGCGGCTGTTGCGGCACTTGCGGGAGTTTATGCGGCTGAGGGAAGAATTGTCAATGCGGATGATTTTGCACCCGATTATTTAAGGCTTTCTCAGGCTGAGCGTGAAGCGCTTGAGAAGGATAAAAACGGTGCAGAGACCAAGGCTAAAGCAGCGGAGAAAAAGGCTGCGAGCAGAAATAATCCGGGAATTATCAGGATAAGAGAGATGAGCGCAGAGGATATCGAGGATGCGTATAATCTTGAAAAGACGAATCTCGGAAAAGAGGCATGGACGCAGAAGCAGCTCCTTGATGCCCTGACAAGGGACGATACGGTCTATCTTGTTGCCGAGAAGGCAGGCAGGGTAGTCGGACTGTGCGGAGTTCAGAATATTTCAGGTGACGGAGAGATCACAAATGTGTCTGTTTCCGGAGATTGCAGGAGAGAGGGCGTAGCTTACAAGATGATGAAGCAGCTCCTTGAGCGCGGAAACGGGATAGGGATAAAAGACTATACTCTTGAAGTGCGTGCGAAAAATGCGCCTGCGATAGGCTTGTATGAGAGACTTGGCTTTGTGAGTGAGGGTGTGAGGCCCGGATTCTACGATGAGCCCAAGGATGATGCAGTTATTTACTGGAAAAGGAAATAATTTTTATGATAGATGTTTGTTTGTTGGGAACAGGCGGAATGATGCCGCTTCCCAATCGTTTGCTCACAGCTTTGTATGTGAGATATAACGGAAAATGTATACTTATAGATTCAGGCGAGGCGACTCAGATCGCGCTTAAGAAAAAGGGACTTAGTTCCAAACCGATAGATATTATCTGCTTTACACATTATCATGCGGATCATATCAGCGGCCTTCCGGGGCTGCTTCTTACCATGGGAAATGCGGAGAGAACAGAGCCACTACTGATGGTAGGTCCCAAGGGACTTGAGAGGGTTGTGAATGCACTTAGAGTGATAGCGCCTGAGCTTCCGTTTGAGATTAAGTTCAAAGAGATTACGGACAGTGAGATGTCTTTTGAACCTGAGGGAATGCCGGGATTTACTCTTTCGGCATTTAAGGTCAATCACAATATTCCCTGCTACGGATATAGCATGAATCTTAAGAGACAGGGAAAGTTCAATGTTGAAGCGGCTACAGCTGCAGGAATTGACAGAAGGTATTGGAACAGTCTTCAGAAGGGCGAGACGGTCGAGCTTGAAGATGGAACGATATATACGCCACAGATGGTCCTCGGCGAGGAACGAAAGGGCATAAAGCTTACTTACGTTACGGATACAAGGCCTACGGACAGCATAGTTAACAACGCTAAGGATTCGGATCTTTTTATATGCGAGGGCATGTACGGTGAGCCCGACAAGCTTGTAAAGGCGAAAGAGCATAAGCATATGACTTTTTATGAGGCGGCAAGACTTGCAAGGAGCGCGGAGGTAAAAGAGATGTGGCTTACACATTACAGTCCGTCGCTTGTCAATCCTCAGGAGTTCATAGGCGAAACCAGAAAAATATTTGGAAATACAGTTGCAGCTAAGGATGGCAGAAGCTTAACACTTAGGTTTGAAGAGTGATATAGACTAAAAATTTCTTTTTGCATATCGGAGGGGACATGGAGAACAACAGTGTAAAGTCGGCAATTTTGAAATCAATCGTATTATTGGCGCTTGGAGCGGTCGTAATAGTGGGATTGTATTTTATGTTCGTGGGGACCAAAAAAGATCCCGGAGAAGAGCAGTACAATCTGACGGCGGTTGATGAGATTACCACTACCAATCTTGAAAAAAACTATCCTGCCAATCCCAGGAAAGTGGTCGATCTTTATGCGAATATCATGAAAGTTCTTTACAAGGAAGAATACACCGATGGGCAGCAGGACAAGATGCTCGAGGTTTTGCAGGGGATAATGGATGATGAGCTGCTTGCGGGGCAGAGTGATTTTAAAAAGTCTATAAAGAATGAAGTAGCGGAAAGAAAAAAAGGAGATTATTCGATCTCAAATTATATTGTTCAGAATTCAGAGCCTGAGGTCCTTAATGTGTCAGGAAAAAAGATGTGTAATGTGGAATGTCTTTTTTCACTGAGGAAAGGGAGCACGGGAACGATAGCCAATTATTACCAGTTTATTCTTCGACAGGACGAAGAGGGAAGGTGGAAAATTCTGGGCTGGCAGGTAAAACAGAATGATAATTAGGAGGAAGTTTTTTGATAGAGTATCATGCTGACGACTACGGTCTTTTTCCGGAACAGAGTCGTCATATTGCAGAATGTTATCACAAGGGCGCGTTGAACGGCATAAGTATTATGCCTAACAGCCCATATTTAAAAGAGTGCATGGAAGAGATCTCCGATATAAAGGAGAAGCTCTTTGTTACCGTGCATCTTAATTTTGTTGAAGGTAAGCCTATCATCGGGAACAGAGCGGATATGCTTACGAATGATAAGGGGAATTTTGACTGCGGATTTATTAAGCTTCTTGCGGTCAGCTATATTCCTTTTTTGAGAAGGGCCTATTACAGACAGATCAGAAGGGAAATCGAGGCGCAGCTTAGGGCGTGCGAGGAATATATGAACGGCGGAAAGTTCAGGATTGACGGGCATGTGCACTATCACATGATTCCTGTTATTTTTGATGCGCTCATGGATGTTATACGCAGCAATGACTTTAAGGTTTCGTATATCAGATTCCCGTATGAGGAGATACCAGTTTATGCAAGGAATCTTTTTAAGTTAAAGGGATTAAAGGCAGTTAATTTTGTCAAAGTGATGATCTTAAATACGCTTGTTGCGAGAAACAAGGCTAAATACAGGAAGGCTTTGAAAAAGTTTGACCTGGAGGATAAGTTGTTCATGGGAGTAATGCTCTCGGGGCATATGTTCTACGACAATGTCAGGATGTGCCTTAAGAGTGCGGGAGATATCCTTGAGAAAAGAGGAAAAGATGAGATGGAGATTCTTTTCCATCCGGGAGATGTGTCGGTTCCTGCCGATGTTGAGAATCTCACGAGCAAGGATGACTACAATTTCCTCACAAGTTCAAACAGAATGAAGGAAGCACAAGCGCTTAAAAAGTTTGGAAATAATATCAGCAGGTGAGCTGCGAAAAGGTAAGATATGGAAATTAACAAGAATGTAGAGGATGACGGCGTCATCTTTATGTCAATAAAAGAAAACGGGAATGAGATTCATGGCAGTGCCGGAAGTGGCGGCGATGATGCTGGGGATGTCACTATTCTTGCGATTGAGAGTTCCTGCGATGAGACTGCGGCTGCGGTTGTTAGAAACGGAAGAGAGGTATTGTCGAATATCATATCTTCTCAGATCGCGCTGCACACGGTTTACGGCGGAGTTGTGCCTGAAATTGCTTCAAGGAAGCATGTTGAAAAGATAAACGGATGTGTGCGTGCGGCTCTTTCCGAGGCGAAACTTACTCTTGATGATATAGATGCCGTTGCGGTTACCTACGGGCCCGGGCTTGTGGGAGCTCTTTTGGTTGGAGTATCCGAAGCAAAGGCTATTGCATATGCGAAAAAAAAGCCTCTTATAGGCGTTCATCATATCGAGGGACATATATGTGCAAACTATATCGAAAATAAGGATTTAAAGCCTCCATTTGCGTGTCTCGTGGTATCGGGAGGACATTCGCACCTTGTTATCGTAAGAGATTACGGGGAGTATGAAATTATCGGTCAGACCAGAGATGATGCGGCAGGAGAAGCTTTTGACAAAGTGGCGAGGGCTATAGGTCTGGGGTATCCCGGTGGCCCCAAGATTGATAAGGCGGCAAAAGAGGGAAATCCCGATGCGTTTACTTTCCCGCAGGCTAAGATCGCGGGCGCAGACTATGATTTTTCTTTCAGCGGACTTAAGTCTTCGGTTCTCAATTATATTAATCAGGCCAAAATGCAGGGGCAGGAGCTTGACGCAAACGATGTTGCAGCTTCTTTTCAGAAGGCTGTCGTTGAGGTGCTTTCCGAGCATGCGATAAGAGCGTGCAAGGAGTACGGCATGGACTGTCTTGCAATTGCGGGAGGAGTGGCGTCAAATACGGCACTCAGAGAACTTTTGGAAAAAGAATGTGCGGCTAATAATATAAAATTCTGCAGGCCCTCACCTGTATTGTGCACAGACAATGCGGCTATGATAGGCTCTGCGGCTTACTATGAATTTATAAAAGGCAAGACTTTCGGACTTGACCTAAACGCTGTGCCGAATCTTCCGCTTGGTGACAGGGAGAGAAGGTATCACGCGGATAAGAACAGATAAAGATTGGAGATGCCATGAAAACTGTGGCTGTTGTACTTGCTGCCGGTAGCGGAAGCAGGATGAAGAGTGATGTAAAAAAACAATATCTTGATATAGGCGGGAAGCCGCTTATCTATTATTCATTGAAGGCTTTTGAAGAGAGCCCCGTGGATGATATTGTTCTTGTTGTGTCACGCGGAGATATTGATTTTGTCCGCAGTGAGATTGTTGAAAAATTTGGATTTGATAAGGTCAAAGCTATCGTGGAAGGCGGACTTTATCGTTATCACAGTGTGCGCCTAGGACTTATGGCGGCGGATGGTGATTACGATTATGCCTTTATCCACGATGGGGCGAGACCTTTTTTGACAAAAGAAATCATATTGAGAGCGCTTGACGGAGCAAGAGATTATGGTGCTTGCGTAGTCGGCATGCCTGTAAAAGACACTATTAAGATCTGTGATGAGGACGGATTCGCGGTTTCTACGCCCAACAGGGACAGGACCTGGATGATCCAGACACCGCAGACTTTTTCTTTTAAACTCATAAAAGAGCTCTATATGAGGCTCGACCGCGAGGAGGAAGAACTCATCGCAAAGGGCGTCAATATAACCGATGATGCCATGGTTGTCGAGTATTTTACAGACCGCAAGGTGAAACTTGTGGAAGGTTCATACAACAATATCAAGATCACTACACCGGAGGATATTCCTGCGGCAGAGGCAATTCTGGGGATAAAGTGAAGTGGATAAAGAAAAGATAAAAGTATTGATGATCGGCCCCGATCGCTGTGTTCACGGCGGAATATCCGGGCTTGTAAACGGCTATTATGATGCCGGGATAGAAGAGAAGATTGCTCTTAAATACATCGGGACAATGAAGGAAGGCTCTAAGCTTAAGAAGCTGATGGTGGCCGGGCTTGCGTATGCGCGTTTTTGCTTGTGCGTGGGTAAATTTGACATTGTACATGTGAATGTTGCGTCGGATAACAGTTTTTGGCGGAAAGCTCTTTTTATAAAATGCGCAAAGCGCCGGAACAAGAAGATTGTGATTCATCAGCACGGCGGGAATATCGAAGAATACTATGAGACACTGGATGAAAAGGGCAAAGAACGTGTCAGAAGCATTTTTGGAATGGCAGATACTCTTTTGGTGTTGACGAATAAGCTCAGAGATTTTTTTGAAACTATCGTAGATAAAGAGAAAATCCGGATTCTTCCAAACAGTGTAAGCACACGACATGTGGGGGAAACGGCATCAGATAGAGACTATGACAAGATTCTTTTTCTGGGAAGAATATGCAGGAACAAGGGAATAACCGAATTGCTTACCGCAATGGATGAGATTCACGTAGAAAACCCCGATGTAAGACTGTATCTGGGCGGAATTTACGAAGAGAGTGAATATGTAAGCGAAGTCGAAAAGCGGTCTTCGTATGTTCAGGCGCTTGGATGGATTAAGGATAAAGAAAAAGACAAGTGGCTGGATGAATGCGGAATTCTGGTCTTGCCGTCGTATTTTGAAGGATTTCCGCTTTCTGTCATAGAGGGCATGGTTCATGGGTGCGCAGTAATTTCGACGGATGTCGGCGGTATTCCTGAGGCAATTGAAGACGGTGTTTCGGGAATTTTGATCAAGCCTAAGGATGTTGACGGGCTGAAAAATGCTATTGAGAGAGTTATAAGCGACAAAGATTTTGCAAAAAAAATATCGCAAGGCGGTATGAAAAATGCAAAAGAAAAGTATTCACTTGAGAAAAACATGGAAAAATTGATTGAAATTTATAAGGATTTCAAAAATAGTTGACAGGCGACGGAATCCAGTAAAATAGCTAATTGTGCGGATATTTCAGACAATTTTATACAATACAAAAACGCGATATGACGTAAAGTGAAAAAAATTAGAAAAAAAATTGAAAAATAGGGTTGACATGATAGGTCCCCTTTGTTAATATAATTCTTGCGCTGCGGCGAGATGCGAAAGCAACTCACACAGAGCATTATCTCAGAAGAGATAAGCTTTAACAGTATATTCGGAGCGATATCGAAGCGGTCATAACGAGGCGGTCTTGAAAACCGTTTGGCGGCAACGCCACAAGGGTTCGAATCCCTTTCGCTCCGCTTTAATTATGAACACGCTGTTAATAACATACTTGTTGTTAATCAACTATTTTGCAGAAGTACTCAAGTGGTTGAAGAGACACCCCTGGAAAGGGTGCAGGTCGTTAATAGCGGCGCGAGGGTTCAAATCCCTCCTTCTGCGTTGCCTTACGCAATCAGTAAGGGTCATAATTATACTATAAAGTACCTTGACAAATAAACAGTAATGCAACCCTGAAAGATTCCAAGAGAATAATTCAGAAAAAATGTAAATTAACGGACAGAACGAAAAGCCAAGCTTAAGTTCTTAGCCGGATTAAACTTTTAAACGTGAGAGTTCGATCCTGGCTCAGGATGAACGCTGGCGGCGTGCCTAACACATGCAAGTCGAACGGAGATTTAACGCTGATGAAGCTTCGGCAGATTCTTGTTAAATCTTAGTGGCGGACGGGTGAGTAACGCGTGGGCAACCTGCCTCATACTGGGG
>NZ_JHXZ01000027.1 GCF_000621565.1 Butyrivibrio sp. LB2008 | reverse complement strand
TCCATAGTTGCTACAAAGTAGATGTCATGTGTTCCTGTAACATTCTTTGCGGCACTTACTGTTATATCTTTTGCATCTGTGCTGACTCTGAAGTTTGCGATGAGATCTCCGTCTGCCTTATCAAGTCTTGCTTCAAGTCTGTTTGCTCCACTTGCTTTTGCATTAACTGTAAATTCCTTAACACCCTTGGAGAAGTCTACGTTCTTTGCTACTGCATATCCGCCCTTCTGGATGCTTACTGCCTGCTTGTTAGGTGTAACCATTGCACTCTTAAGCTCTGCAGACGCTTCTGCTTCTACTGTGCTGTAAGGATCTACTGTATCGCCTACAGGTGGCTCTACTACAGGTGGCTCTTCTGTTGTTCCTGATGCTTCAATTGCTCTCCATGCATCAAGTGTTATAGCGCCGCCTTCTGCCTGAATGTATACATCATGAGTACCCTTAAGGTCTGATGTAAGCTTCACAGCAGACTCCTGTGTCATATCCAAGCCAACATTGATAGATCCGATAGGAGACTTTGCACCATCAATATAGATATTGAGTTTAACCTTGGGTGCCGATGCTTTTGCGAGCACTCCAAATCCTGCAAGTCCCTTTGAGAAATCAACGTTCTTGGTGATCACATAGCCGCCGTCCTTAATAACTACCGACTGCTTGTTAGGTGATACCATTGCCTCAGCAAGTTCAGTTGCTGCCTCAGCCTCAACCTTTTCATACGGATTTACCGCTGTCGGATTTTCAGGCTGATCAGGATTTTCAGGCTGATCAGGGGTCTCCGGCTGGTCCGGATTTTCAGGCTGATCGGGGTTCTCCGGCTGATCAGGGTTTTCAGGCTGGTCGGGGTTCTCTGGCTCATCCGGATTTTCGGGTTCTTCCGTTGTTTCGCCCGGCTCCGCTGACCAACTGTCGATCAAGCTGGTTCCCACTGTCTGCACAAATGTAATTGTCTCTGAGCCCTGCAGGCCGCTTACATTTGCGAAGAATTCTTTATATATACCATCCGTGCCACTAAGTTTGATACTTCCTATAACATCTCCGTCTGTTCCGCCTTTGTGGATAATGATAAGTCCTGCAGAATCAGCTTTTGCTGTTATTCCTATCTTAGAAACTCCCTGCGAGAAGTTTACACTTTTCACAGAGAAATAATTTCCAGATCCAAGGCTGACCACCGTCGCGCCGGCATCTTCATCTGTGAAAACCTCTTTTACATTACGTTCAAATTCAATTTCAGCCTGAACCGTACCATACGGATTAATGCTTGGTGCCGCCTGTACGGGTAAGGCCGGTGATAACAATCCTGTTGCTAAGAATACGCTTAATGCTACTGATAAATTTCGTTTCATCATAAAAAAACCGTTCACCTCCTAGCCTAATACAATTGTTTAATTTTTACGTAAACGTTTTAGTTGCCCGAGCACTTCCATTGTAACAGCGCTTCTTTTTTGTGCACAATGTGTAATTTTACCCAAATATGCATAACTTTAATAGTGATAATGACTTAACTTACGAAAAGCTTTAAGTTAAAATAAATAAATTTCAAAGTGAATATTAATCAAGTCTCATAAAGGGAACCGCTTACATTTTTTTCTGTTTTTTTGACTTTTAAAATACCTTTTTTAAACAAATAAAAAATTTATAAATCAAAAATAAAAATAATTTATATTTTCATCCCGCAAAATTTATATATTGTCATATATTATTTTTCGTCTCAGACAGTGGTAAAAAAATGACTTTTTTCGCAGTAAAAAACAGACAAACAAACAGGTATATCATCTTCCAAACAAAGCGCTCAACCATGCTCTTTTAAGGACATCTCACCGGACTTTTTCAGGCACAAAAAAAGCATGACTTTTTGACACAAAAAACGCCTAAAGTCATGCTCATAAAAATCCATATAATTCACAGCAAAAAACGCAAATTCTTTTTATAAAAAAATCTTCTCATATCACGAGGACCGTTTTCTTAAACATCCCCAACAAAAAATGCATGACTTTTTCAGACAAAAACGTCTCAAAAAGTCATACATTAAACTCACTTTTATTTGGAAAGGCCAAAGCGATCGACCATCTCCTGAAGCTCGATGAACCGCTCCATCTTCTGTTCAATTTCCTCATCAACCGCTTCTTTTTCTTTGGTATATTTCATGAGATTCGGAAAATCTGTTGCCGCTTCAATGATCTGCTTCTCCAGTTCCTCACTTTTTTCGGTAAGTGCGTCAATTTCTGCCTCGATCGACTCGTACTCTCTTTGCTCTTTATAAGAAAGTTTAGTCTTCTCCCTGGGCGCTCTGTATTTCCCCTTGGAAGCATTCTTCTCCGCATTATCGCTTCCGGTCTTGCCTTTAGCTGCTGAGCCCGCAGGAATTTCCGAAAATGAGCCGTTTTCTTTTTTGTGCTCCACATAATCCGAATATCCACCTTCACTTTGGAACAAAGTGCCGTCAGGCTCAAAGGCAAATACTCTTGTCACCACGCGGTCAAGGAAATACCTGTCATGGCTTACGGTTATGATAATGCCGGGAAATCCGTCCAGATAATCCTCCAGAATGCGTAGTGTCTGAATATCAAGATCGTTTGTAGGCTCATCAAGGACAATGACATTTGGCTGTTCCATCAGCACCCTTAGCAAATACAGTCTTCTCTTTTCACCGCCTGACAGTTTAGAGATCGGCGCATATTGCATATCAGGGGTAAAAAGAAATCTCTCGCACATCACGGTTGCCGAAACAAGTCCGTCCACTGTCTCTATGTACTCCGCAGTTTCTTTGATATAATCAAGCACTCTGCTCTTCTCATCAAGGGCTTCGTTTTCCTGCCCGAAATATCCGATCTTTATGGTCTGTCCGATGATGGCCGTCCCCGTATCAGGCTTTATCTCACCCAGAATACACTTAAGAAGTGTGGACTTCCCGCATCCGTTTGGTCCGATAATACCGATTCGGTCAAGCTTCTGAAAAGTGTAGCTAAAATCCTTAAAAAGTGTCCTGTCCCCGTAGGACTTGGAAAGATTCTCAAGAATAATAGTCTTATTGCCCATTCTTGTGGGAATTGAGCTAAGCTGCACCTGTCTCTCTTCTTCCGGTCTTTGCCTGTCTTTTAAAGCCTCAAAACGCTGTATATGAGCCTTCTGTTTGGTTGAACGGGCTCTTGCTCCGCGAAGCATCCACGCAAGATCTTTTTTATATAATGTGGCCGCCTTTCGCTCAGCAGCCTGCTCATAATCAAGCCTTTGCTGCTTAAGTTCCAGGAATCCCGAGTAATTAGACTCATATCTGTAAGTGTTTCCTTTATCGATCTCCAAAATCTGATCCGTCACTTCATCAAGGAAATATCTGTCATGAGTAACCATCAGTATCGCGCCCCTGTAGTGCTGCAGATACTCTTCAAGCCACTCTATCATCTCAGAATCAAGATGGTTGGTAGGCTCATCAAGGATCAAAAGATCAGCGGGAGTCATTATAGCCGCAACCAAAGCCGCTCGTTTCTTTTGACCGCCTGATAGAACAGACGGATTGCACTCAGGGTCATCCATTCCAAATTTAGCCAGATTCGCCTTAATCTCACCCATCTTATCCCAATGTCCTTCTCCGGCGTAGATCTTCTCTGTGATATTTTCAAGTAAGGTTTTATTTTCATCAAAAACAGGATTTTGCGGAAGATATGAAATTCGAACGTCATTTCCTACGACCACTTTTCCGCTGTCAGGATGTTCTACTCCCGCAACAATTGATAAAAGCGTGGATTTACCTGTTCCGTTTGTTCCGACAACACCGATCTTATCAGTGTCACCTATTCCCACTGTAATCCCGCTCAAGACAGGTTTTGACATATATGTCTTAGATACATTTTCTACGTTTAAAATATTCATAATAGCTCACTACATAATTTTTTCGATTTTTCTCTCTCAAGATTATATAGAAAACCGAAACCACTAGCAATTCCCCGTATATACAATTTCAAGTTTTTCTCTCGCAACCTCCGCAAGCCTGTATACTTTCCGCACATCGGTCGCATCGCGGTCTGTCATTTTGAATCTGGGAAAAAATCTTGTGATATGAAGCGGTATATTTTTTCCGTTTGTAAGTTCAATCTCTTTTACCCATCCCGACAATTCCCGCATCTCTTCCTCACTGTCATTTTCTCCGGGGATTATCAGAGTTGTCAGCTCGACATGGCAGTGCCTGACCGCTTCCTCAATAAATTCCATGACCTGCTTCCTGCTGCCGCCCAGAACTTTGTCATAATACTCATCCGTAAAGCCCTTAACGTCTATATTCATAGCATCAATATACGAAACTATCTCATCAAGCACAGAGAGCTCCGCCGTGCCGTTAGATACAAGCACAGTCTTAAGTCCGTGCTCTTTGGCAAGCACAGCCGAATCACGCACGAACTCATAGCCCACAAGAGGCTCATTATAAGTAAAAGCAATCCCGATATTGCCTCTGTCCCTTGTATCAAGCGCCGCCTTCACAAGTTCCTTGGGGCTTACGCGCTCCGCATCCTCTGCATATATCCGTGCTTCTTTTGACCATGAAATATCATGATTCTGGCAAAAAGGGCATCGCAGATTGCATCCGAAACTCCCAACCGACAGAATGTAACTTCCCGGAAAAAAATTGTTCAGCGGCTTCTTTTCTATTGGATCAAGCGCAAGTCCCGATACTTTTCCGTAGTTCATTGCGACTACTTCGCCGTTTTTAACCGTTCTTGCTCCGCAAAATCCTATTCCGCCTTCCTCTATCATGCAATGTCTGAAACACACGTGACACTTTGCCATATCAATAATGCCTCACCACTTCGAATCTCTGCAATGTATAGGGCTCATCCTCGCTGATCCCGCCTTTTTGCCTTGCAATTTCAACTTGCTGCTCCACGTTATCAACACCATCAAGATTTGGAAGAAGTAAGCCTCTTTTTATTCCGTGGCTTACAATAACGCCGTAGCGCTTTACATCTAGCTCGGACATCGAATCTATATCCTCGGTCTCTCCAAGCACATCGACACTGATATCGAGAAATTTAAGCTCATCTGCCGTAATAGGATCGAATCTCGGGTCACGCGTGCTCGCACTTATCGCATTCTGAATTATTTCTTCCGCGATATTGTCCTGAGTTGCAGCGATAGTGCCTATGCAGCCGCGAAGCTGTCCCATCTTATGTATCGAAACAAAGGTACCTGCCGCCCTTGAGATCATATCATCCGGAAGACCACCCGGAACGGGAATCTGCCTGTGATCCTTTACCCAAGATTCGACACTTGCCCTTGCAAGCTTCACATATTCATCGTTTGCAGCTGCCTTTTCCCTGCACTCTTTCTCAAGTTTCTCTTCATAGTCATGCAAAAAAAGCCTGCTTTCATCCTCTCCGTCAGGATAAAAAGTGCATATTCCGTAGCCGACGCCGGTAACATCCTGATGTGACAGTGCTGTCGCTTTTACACGCAGTCCGTCAAAAGCTCCCGCCATTATCACAAAAGATCTGTGCCCGCACTCCGCAGCGAGCTGACACAAGCTTTCTTCAAATTCAAGGAGCTTTCCAAATTCAGCATTTCCGCACACTTCCATGATTCTTTTGTCATATTCCGGTCCCTCTTTTGAAAAACCGTAAGGACCATACTTCTGCAATTTATGTGAAAGATCGCCGCTTGCGATGATAACAACTCTTTTCCCCGATCTATCAATTGCTTTCGCAATTATCTGTCCGAACCTGTAATGGTCGGTCAAAGGAAGTCCCGCAAGTCCTATGCGGACGATCTTACCGCTGCTATATTTTTTTCTTATAAACCAAAGAGGCACCATTGTTCCGTGATCCAAAGAAGATTCTCTTTCGCCCATCGTCCCCGCAGGAAAGTCTTCTTCCTGTGCAAGCTCACTTATCATATCCGCAAGCTCCGTATCGTATTCCTCTGAAAATCTCACTCCCGGTGCGCCAAAATCAGCAAAACTGCCTGTTGCCCTGTGGCCGGGGGATATATGAAAGTAATCCGCATACATAACGGAATGCGGACTCGTAATGATGATAGTGTCAGGCTTTAACGCCGCCACCTCGTCTGCGACCTGCTCATAAGCATTTGTTGTCTCAAGAATCTGCTGTTCTCCTCCTCTTCCTACCTCAGGAACGATAAGGGGTGGATGTGGAACCATAAAAGCTGCCAAAACAGTCATTTTTGCCTCCTATTCTGAACACAATACTTCTCTATTACAATGCTGCGCATCTTTTTGACACATATATCATATTACGACAATTCCACATCTGTCCACTTCGTAAAAAATGTATGTAATCAGCCTAAGATGCAATAAATGTTTATGAATATTTATGCTTGATATTCTATTTCATTCAACCTATAATACAGACAAAAATAAGAAATGCAGAGTAGACTGTAAAGCGTCAAGTGCCGGGTGAACAGGGAGTTGTCATTCGGACGAAGGATTATCCGCGGTTTTATGGTCGCATCCCGCTGCTACATAGTGAAGTGTACAACACCTCTCGTGTAGACAAAAGGAAGCTGCGAGGAGGTGTATTTTTATGAAAAAATTACGTGACACAAACACACTTACTCTGGCCGCCATGTTAACGGCTCTGGGTATCGTACTGGGATTTCTCAAGATTCCGATCACCAATATCATTGAGATCAGATTCGGTTCACTCCCAATCGGTATCGCCGGAATGTCACTTGGCCCCGGTATTGCCGCTATTGTCGGAGCACTCACCGATATAGGTGGCTATCTTGTAAAGCCTACAGGCCCGTTCTTTCCCGGATTCACGATAAGTGGAATTGTCAGTGGCCTGATCTTTGGCTTCATTCTCTACAACAAGAAGCCCACACTTGCAAGAATTGTTGTTGCAGAAGCTGTTCACACCCTTATCGTAGGCATCATCATGAATACCTACTGGCTTGACATGATGTATATCAAAAAGGGCTTCTTTGTAACACTGGTAGCAAGACTCCCCAAAGAACTCATAATGCTCCCCATCAATATTTTGATGCTGTACATTGTTTTAGAAGCATTCGGCAGGATTAAGACTTATGCACGAGTATAGTTATTCAGAGGCAATTTCTTTTTTTGAGAAATTGCCTCATTTTAAACCACCAAAAGATAATACCGTTCCCCAAAAAGACATGTTCTCTCTGGATGCAGAGCTTGCACTTCTAAAAAAGCTAGATGATCCGCAGTACGGTCTTTGCTATGTTCATGTAGCAGGCACAAACGGCAAAGGCTCGACAGTTGCCTTCATCACTTCGATTCTTATAGAATCGGGCCATAAAGTCGGCACCTTCGCTTCACCTTTTTTATACCGCTACAATGAGCTTTTCAGGGTAAACAATACCGATATTTCAGATGAGGATTTCGCAAGGATATTTTCGCAGATAAAGCCCGCATATGACGAGCTTGCCGCCGAGAATATTTTTCCAAGCGAATATGAGATTCTTACCGTTATGTCTTTTCTCTATTTCAGGGAAAAGAGCTGTGACATAGTTGTCATGGAAGTAAGCATGGGCGGCCGTGTAGATACAACAAACGTTATCCCAACGCCATTTGTAACCGTCATAACGCCTATAAGCTATGACCACATGTCGATCCTTGGTAATACCCTGACTGAGATTGCAACCGAGAAAGCCGGAATAATAAAGCACGGCACCTCTGTCATCTCTCCTATGCAGGAACGCGAAGTAACAAAAGTCCTTGAAGATGTCTGTTCAAAAGAAGCCGTATCACTAGGCTACTTTACCGAACCTGTGCTTGTTGAACGAAGCCTTAGCGGACAGCGCTTTAACGTGGACGGAATCACTTACACCACAAAACTACTTGGCACATACCAGATTGACAATGCTACCGAAGCAATCTATGTCGCACGAAAGCTCAGGCAAAAAGGATTTGATATATCCGAAGATGCCATATCCCGCGGGATTGCCAACACCGAGTGGTTCGGCCGCTTTACAATCATAAGCGAAAACCCGTATGTCATAATCGACGGCGGGCACAACAGGCAGGGTGCGGCGGTTCTTCGAAAGTCACTTGAAGAATACTTCCCGGGCAAAAAAATCACCTTCCTTCTTGGCATCCTCGCCGACAAAGAAGTTGACATCATCCTCGATGAGCTTATGCCCATAGCAAACAAATGCTATATTACGACCGTGCCTAATCCAAGAACTATGGCTCCCGGCAACCTTGCCCGGATGGTTGAAAACCGCGGCGTTAAGGCAATTGTCTTAGATAAGGATTTTTCACTCGAAGACCTCTGCAAAGACGAAACCGAAGTTCTCTGTATCGCGGGGTCACTCTACCTTATCAAAGATATCGCATTGCATCTTCTACATCCGTAAAGTGGATATGCTAAAATTAATCCTATTCTTTATGAAAATATTGCAAGAAAGTTTGATGATAACAATCTATGAGAAAAAGAAATATAACCGGAATTATTATAGCAATCACACTTTTGGTTTCAGGATGCGGTTTTTGCGATATCATGCCGAACTCAGCAGGCGATGCTGCTACGGCGAATGAAAGCGTTGTCGAATCTGCATCGGCAACTACTGATGCATCATCAGAAAATAATGAACCTGCGCTGCCGGATCATTTTGAATTCAATCCTCATGTGTACTCTCCCACACTTGCACAGGAAATCCCTCAGGAAAGTTGGGATGCTTTCTATAACTTGTGCGATGCGGTAAGAAAAGGTGAGACAACCTTTGAATGTACCAATCAGAAAGCTTATGAATTTGCAACCTCGGTAAGTACACTTGCAAGTTTTTTACCCGCAGCTTGTCTGATGATATCAGAAGAAAGTGATGACGGATCGATTCCTTTTGAAAACGGTGTCGGAAAAATATATTACAAGATGCCGATCGATGAATTTGTCAAAAGAGAAGCTGATTTCGAAAAGCTTATCGTTGATATTTTAAATAACACTTTGGAAACCGATGATACGGATTTTGAGAAATGTTTAAAGCTCTATCTGTATATTGCCGAAAATTATGACTATAGCGATGATCAGGAATTTGACGGTGATGCAGCATTCTACAAAACCTTTATTACCAAAAAGGGAACGTGTGTGGAATATGGAGCCGTTTACGGCTATCTGCTGTTGCAGGTAGGTATAGATGCACTTGATATCGGATGTTTCGCGCCGGATATGTGCCACGCGTGGACATATGCAGTTGTTGGCGGAAAAGCGTACCACATAGACACAACATGGGCCTTAAAATCCTGCTATGAAGGAGTCGACGGCATTTATCTTGATTATTTTATGATGAGCGATCAAGACCGTATCGACGCCGGATGTCCGGTTAACGAACTGACAATGCAGCCTCTCCCTCAGTTCAACATATCGCAATCAAAAATAAAACTTCTAGCCGCAGATGAAACATATTCATTTCCGGCATGTTCAACATTCGTCTCTTTAGATGAAGAAAATAAGATTGTCCATTACAACGATATAAACGGCGACCCCTGCGAAATGAAGTATACTGACTAGCTTGAGTAAGTGGGGGTTGTGCGAGGAAATATATGTAATTGGGCAGGGTACGTCTGCGCAGTGATTTACTAAAATTCAAGGACAGGAAAATGTCTCATTTCGTGTTACTCAGAGAAATCGACATTTTCCTGTCCTTGAATTTTGTAAATCATCTTGCTCGTCCGAAAGCTGCCCAATTACATATATTTCCTCGCACAACCTTTTACTTCTTGCAGCTATGTAAGTATGCACCAATGGCTGCGACGCAGGGTACAGTTGAAATAATGCCTACGGAACCGGCGATAGATCTTATTAATTCTATGGCAACAAAATCTGTATTTACGAGTTGGATAAATGTTACGCCATAGGAATAGATAAGGATCATCATGTTAAGAGCGCCGCCGACATAGGCAAGCACCAGTGTATTGGCCATTGTGCCCATGGCATCTCTTCCGATCTTCATGCCGGATTTAAAGAGTTCGCCGAAAGTAGCTTTTTCATTTGCAAGTTTGATTTCTTCTATAGCGGATGAGATTGACATCGCTATATCCATAACCGCGCCCATCGCGGCAATAAGTATTCCGCTGATAAAAAGACCTGACATCTTTAGATTACTTGTTGATTTCACAAGGAGAAGCGCCTCTGCTTCATCTGTCTGAAATGTTGTAACGCCTCCGATCTTTGCGGATACGGCTCCGAGGATGGCAGCTATAAGCACACCGGCAAGAGATCCCAAAGCTGCCGACACAGTCTTTTTACTGATTCCTCCGATAAGCAAAAAGCATACCGCAGAGGTTACGAATATAACCGCGATCGTCACGGGGATTGCAGAAAAGCCCTTGTATACAAGCGGAAGGAGCACAAACAGAATAACAAGTACCGTGTAGGCAAGTCCTATAAATGCTTTTAATCCCTGCTTTCCTCCCATGAGAACAAGCACGGCAAAAAATACAACTACAAGTCCGATTGTAAGCGGAATGCGGTTGTAATTATAGATGCTTACGGTATATGTATGCTCTGCCGATGTATCAATCCTTACACTAACAGTATCGCCTTCTTTTACATCCACGTTATAAAGGGCGCTGAAATAGTTTGTGACTTTGCAGATGTCACCTTTATAGCGGCCTGTTAGGATCTTAACCTTAAGCTCGCTGCTGCCCTTCTTTTGATTTTCAACATTTTCATCAATGACCGTATTGTCCTCTATTACAGAAAGAACTCTGGCAGTCTCATATTCAACTCCGGAGTTCTCTGTGATAGTGTATTTAGGCCTGTCCGCATTGGCATAGATCACTACGCCAATGCTTAAGGCTATGAATACAAGGACTGATACAGCTTTTATTATCAGCTCTTTTTTCATATTATTATTTTCCAAATAAATGTCTTAATTTTGACAGAAGTCCTGCAAGTTTTCCGCCTGATGCAGTTCCTGCGCCTGCTGCCGAAGCACCTGCTGCCCCTGCTGCGGCTGCACCTGTCGCTGCGGCTCCTGCTGTGCCTGCTGCTCCTGCAATGACATGTCCCACAACAACGACCAGAGTAACTACTCCTACCGCACCTGCACCTACTGCTACAGGAATTACCGGAATCTTACGCTCTTTTTTCTCACCAAGAACTTGCTGCTCACCCTGCTCTGCGTCGGTATTTGTCTGTGAATCTGCATTCTGTGCCGAATCCTTATTCTCATCGTTATCGGTACTGTTTGCATCCACATCGGTAGCCTGCGCTTCTTTGTTGTCATCTCCGACATTGTCTGAATTTGAAGCATCCTTATTATTCGTATCCGAAGAGTTCTTCTTATCTGAATTCTTTTTATCTGAACTCTTCTTATCTGAGCTCTTCTTTTTGTCGGAACTCTTCTTTTCAGCGGATTTCTTATCGGTAGCTTTATTCTTGTTATTATCGACTACCGCCTTATCCTTCTTGTTGTTATCGGTTACAGTAGAACCTGTCACAGCTTTGTTATCTTTTCCGTTCTTTACGGAAGAATCGGATTTCTTGTTATCGTTTGACTTTTTGTTGTCCTTTGAAGAATCGGATTTCTTATTGTCCTTTGAGGAATCAGACTTTTTGCTATCCGATTTCTTATTATCGGTTCCCTTGCTGTCCTTTACCGAATCGGTCTTCTTACTGTCTGTTCCCTTGTTGTCTTTTACCGAATCAGTCTTCTTGTCAGTTCCTTTGTTATCTGCGCCCTTGTTGTCCTTTGCAGCGTCTGACTTCTTATTATCATCGGCTTTATCACCCTTCTTTGTGTTATCTGCCTTACCTGCAAGTACAATATCGTCGCAGTTGCGAACCCTAAGTACCGGTACTGATACATCCGATTTTCCTTCAGGATGCTTATAGAGCACACCTGCGGCGGTAACTTTGGCACCTTTCTTTACGAAATCTCCGACAGTATTCTTACCTGTTGAGCCGGATCTTATATATCCGTCGATGAAGATAGCCGCCTCGGCTCCCGATGAATCTTTTAACCAGAACTCGGCAACCGTTCCGTCGGCGTTGTAATCAACTCTTGTCACATCACCTGTTGTCTTAATGAGCTGACCTCCAAGCTTATCGTAATCCATTGCGGTCTTGGTATCAACTGCCTTAGGTTCCCATACTTTAGGATCTGCTTTGAGCTCTTTTGCAGAAAGAACTTTGAGCTCAAGGTCGCCCTGATACTGTGCAAGATAGCCGACAATTCGCATCTTGGTACCAATCTTAAGTCCGGGTGTAGCATAAGGGAATATGTCCATTCCGCCCGTCTCATCCTGAATGTAGATGGTATCAAAGAATGTTGTATCCTGATTTTCTGTTCCCGATGTCACATAGCCTTCAACTGCGAAGACTTCGTTCATCTTGCCCTGTCTGGCTTTTGCGATAGTTGTAGTCTCAAGCTCAACCGTAGCGCCGTCAATAATGTTATTTACGATCGTATGGTTTGCATACGGAAGTGAATCATTGTTGTCCATTTCAGCTTTTACTTCAAAGTCTGAAAGGAATACACCACCCGAAACAATGATCTGACCGCCTGCTTTTGTCTTCTGACGTGCAATAAAGGTTACCTTTCCGTCATTATCAAGCTTTACGCCTTTAACACCGTTAGGCAAAGCACCGCCATTAGAATTTCCTGCTCCGTCTTTGCAATCAACTGAATATGTGGTTTCAAATCCGTTTACAAGCCACTCTGCCTCATCAACAAAGTTTGTAGCCTTTGCATTAGAAATATCCACAGAACATCCCGAATACTGGCTGTACTTCTGGCCTTCCTTTATTCCTGCAAGAAGAGCGGATTCTTTGTTGAATACGGTAGGATACATTCTGTAAACCTGTCCGCCGTTATTCTTATCATCACACACTTCATCGGAGCCCATACGAATGGTTGCGCCGATTGCTTCAAGGATCTTATTCTGCTCGGTTGCAGTCTGACAGTCTTTTGTATCGGAATAATCAGCAAGACCGCATACGATCACAGATCCGCCGCCTGCCACATATTCTTTTACCATCTTGATAAAGTCATCACTGTAATGTGAAACCTTGCTAGGTTCTTTATTATTCTTTCCGGGAGCTGACAAAACAAGTAACTTACAGTCTTTTAACATGTCACTTGTGATATTGTCCTTAACCACAGTTGCTCGTATATTTTTCTTAGCACAAAGATTTATGAACGCATTCACATTTCCTGTGTAATAGCCCGAAACGTAATCATTATAGTGAGTACCGTCAATGATCACATTTGAGACCATCTTGGGAACCGCATAATTTACGGCAAACTTATCTTTATAAATCTTCTCAATACCGCCAAGCATAGCATGAACGGTAACCTCATATGTCACCTGCCCCGCCTCGTTGTATACATAGCTTGTTTTATATGATGCGGTGCCGTTTGAAGCAACCTCTGATACCTTAGCCTCTGCACCTGTCACTTTGGAAACAGGTACTTTTTTGCCATCCACATCGCTGAGTTCAATCTCGATATCCTTGATCTCAAGAGGTGTCTTTTCGTTGTTGAAAAGGTCAACGTTGATATCAAGAGACTCTCCCGCTACAGGAAGTACCGTCTCTGTATATGCATTGTTGATTCCGCAAGCCTCGACACTGCCGACCCACACAGGAGCTGTTACCGCAATGTCTTTATCCTGCTCGGAAATCTTGAGGTAGTAGTAAGAATATGCAGAGGGAACTGTAAATGTAACCGTTGCCTCGCTCTTGTCAACGTTCTGTGAAGCGATCACCTGACCGCCGTTTACAACTACTTCTACCTTACCGATCGCAGAGTCCGTAGGATCCTTGATGTCAGCCTTGATCTCGACCGTTTCACCTACCGTATCCTTATCAAGGATACTTCCCATAACGTTGTTATCAAGTGTGTAGTAGATTGAAAGGTCATTGTCCTCAGTTGCATATATACGATAATTTCTCATTGCATCGTATATTGCTTCTTCGCTGTTGGTATCTGCAAGCATTACAGTACGTGCAGTGTTGGCATCGCCCCAAAGTCCCTTGTGGTTATCCTGGTTGTTTGTGGGAGCCACGTGCCAGCCCTTATCAAGAGCTCTGGTGTAATACTCGTATGAAGGGAAATAACCTGAAGATCCTATCGCACCTTCACCGTTACCAACCTCTATCATTGTAATGAGCGCATCATTTTCTTCCGAGTAATATGCAAAATCCTGGAAATCACCGAAGGTCGTTCCCGGGTGATTGAACTGGCTGATAGAATCAGGAGCAGTTCTAAGAGCTGCATAGTAGTTATTAAGCGCCGTTGAATATGTTGAAAAATCTTTCTGTGTACGACTCTGGAATCCCTTTGTGTTAAAGGTATTCATGTGTCCGAGTCCGTTTGACCAGGTCATCTCATAGCCGTAAGCACAGGTGAAATCGTCTGTTGAATACTTCTTTACAAGATTATGAGCATAAGTCCACTCATCATTTTCGCTTGTATCAACGTTTTCCGTGATCTTTGAATTTCCTTCATTATCAATCGAGTTGGAGTGATCGGTGATAATGATGAAATCGAGGTTATCAACCTTTGATGCATGAGAAAGCGCATCCTCCAATGATCCCGCACCGTCTGAAATGTTGGTATGTGCATGGACCTGACCGAAGTATATATTTTCTCTCTCATTTGTACGCTTTGTATATTTAAGCGTTGAAACCACGCTGTCTGAGTATCCCTCTTTTACAGCCTTTACCTGAATCTGCGCAGGGAGCTCTTTTGCCTCAAACGGCTGTGTATATTCTACCCAGTCATCATGGGCTTCTTCTTGTGCTGCGTCGGGCTCACTGCCTTCTTCCGCATTCTGCTGTTCTACAGATTCAACAACATTTTTCTCGATTTCTTCGTCTGTCATGTATCTGTAGAAAATCTTTGCGTTTTCTGTCTTTGTAGACAATGTGATCTTCTGATTTGCCGCTATTGCTCCGCCGTTTGGAGTAGCCTTAACTGTGGCAACCTGTGCCTGAGTATACTGATAAACGCAGGTTACGCTGTCTTTTAATCCCTCTTTAACCGCACGGGCACGAATTATAGCGGGAAGCTCCGATACTGTGATCTTATTGCCGGCATCATACTTAACTTCTTCCGCACCGTTTATCGAATAATAAATATCCGCACCTTCGGTTCCTGTCAAAAGAGCTATCTTAGCGCCTTTTTCAATTTCGCCGCTTGCAGGATCTGCGATAACATGGCCGCAGATCTTATCTGATACCACGGGATGTCCTGATACTATGACGGTATCAATTCTGTTTGTTCCGTCTTTTCCCGCATCTTTATCACCCTTTGCAGAAAGAGTTGTCGCAGGAACAAGTCTTACGTATATCTTTTCTTTGTTATTGGCACCGTCGGGAATCTTAAAGCTAAATTCCACATAGTTGGTAGGCGCAAGAGAAGTCTTGGCAATACCGTCAGAAATCTGCTTACTGCCACTTACCTCTGAAGGTTTGTTGTCTCTGTATGTTGTATATTTATATGAATATGAACCTTCACTGAAATTCTTGAAGCTTCCATCCTCACCTGTTGCAGAATACTGAAGCTGATAAGCTCCCACTGCTGTATTTGACGAACGCATACGGAAACTGAGCTTCATGTCTGCATATCCAAGAGTGGGGAATTCCATCTGGATGTAATCGGTATTGTTTACTACACCTGTAGCACCCATGTAATAGCTTGTTGAGCCTGTTGTGCTTGACTTTGCAGCTGTGTAAGGCTTAACTTTTTCGCCGCCCACAACAACGCTGTACCCGGCATTTTCATCAAGCATATCATTGGTAGAATAAAGATCGCCGTTTATGACTTTTTTGTCCGCGATTCCCGCTTCATCGTAGTTGGCATTTCCTGCCCACTGCGCGACTATAAGTTCCGTATCCTTATCGCTCTCTGTCTTTTCAACCTTTTCACCTTCTTCGAGTGCGTAGAAATTTACTTCAAAAGCTGATGTATCAGAGCCGATACCGTAGCTTGTAAATGCATTTTTATAATACTCAAGTGCAACCTTGTAAGATCCGCTCTTGGCCTTGTCATTTACAAGGATGAACTTGCCGTCTGCTGCATCACCGACGTTTTGCAATGTCCATGTGCTGTATTCTTCGGCTGAATCTGCAAGTTTAAGAGCGCAGTTTGTCTTTGTGCCATTTTTCTCAACCGTTGCAGTCAGATATTTTCCATCTTCGGTCTTAAGTGTGCTCTTTCCGTTTTCATCAACGGAGACCTTGAGAACAAGCGCGTTCTTGTCCTTGATATCTATAGTTTTATTTTCTGAAGGAGTCGCATCTTCGCAGTCAAATTTGCCCGTTTTGGCGCCAAGAAGTGTGGTCATCTCTTTGGCTGTCATAAGTTTCTTATCAGCCGGGTAGTATATGGCAACAACGTCTCCGTCATAGAACTCTCTTGTAAGAAGCTTTGCCACTGTGTTTTCTGTGAACTTACTTCCTTTTTTCACCGTATATGCAAAAGATACTTTCTCACTGTCGGCATTGTCCTTGGTGGAATATGCGTAAATAGTAGTATCCTCTGTTATCTTGATGGGTTCCTTGTATTCAGAGAAATTCTCTGTTCCGTTTGTATTAAAATAGATCTTTGCTCCTGTTGTAGCGCATGAGAGTGTAATCTCAGTGCCGCTTTCAACAGCTTCGCCGCTCTTTACAGACGCTGTGGGAGCAAGAAGACCTTCTGCCGCTGCCTTATCCGTGAGCTTATAGAATGCAAGAGTCTGGCCTTTTATATTATTGTGAATCGCACCGTTACTCTTTTTGTACGATCTGAAATCTTTGTTTTCAAAAACTCCGAAATATCTTACATCGCCGTTTGAATCAGCAGCGCAAAGATATCCGTCATCAATCTTCCACTTGGCACCGACATCATCCTTTGGCTTGGAATCGTTGATCCTGACACCGTTATTGTTTGCGATGATATATAAGAATTTATTGCCGGCCGAAATGGTATAGTATTCTTCTTTTACAGATGTATTTTCTTTATCTTTATTTTTTTCTTCAGATTCTGATGTCTTGGCATCTTTCTCTGCATCTGCCTGGCTTGTTGCAGCTGTAGATGCTTCGGTACCTGTAGCAGTTCCGTTAGATGTAGCAGCCTCTTTTTTCGTGCCGTCTTTGTCTGAAACAGTTTTATCAGAATTTGTTTTATCTGCATTTGCAGGAACCTGTGTCTCAGACTTCTCAGCTGTACCTGCGCCTGTTGCCTTCTTTTCTTCTGCAGACTTTGTGTCGGACTCTGTTTTTGATTCCGCTTTATCGGCATCTGCTTCAGCTTTTTCGCCCTGAGGATTTTCACTTTTTGAAGCATCCTGATTGTCTGCTTTCTTATCGGAATTATCCTTGTTCGCATCACTTTCCGAAGATGAATCAAGAGTATTCTTTTCAACCTCATCAGGCGCAGTATTACTCTTATCCATATCCTTGGAACTTACTTCAACAGTGTTTTTGGTGATCTTCCAGGCATAGTCACTGTCATTACCATCAGTAATACTCAGAGTATCGCCATCCACATTGGCAGCCGTTGCCAATGGACCTGTTTTTGTAGACTGTGCATTAGGAAGCACGTATGTCACACCACCGGAAGTCATTGTAATTGCTATGGAATCATCAGCCGATATCTTATCAAAATCGACTTTGGTCCATAAATGATTGGTTTTCGCCGGCTCTTCCGCTGCATAAGATGCAATGGAAAGATCGGACGCACCAACAGATAGTGCCATGTAGACAGACAGCACTAAAGAAAGCGCTTTGCGACCCGCTTTTCTCATCTCTTTTTTCCTCCAACAAAAAATTCCCCTGTTTAATAATTTTCCCCTACTTATAAGCCAATCGCACAACGACAGACTATCATTTATGGCACTGCCCGTCAACGTGTTTATTTCCCGATAATTTCCGTATTTATTTTCATTTTCAGATAGCAAAAAAGCTCATTTTACCAGCATTTTTTTCGCCGACTCAGTTACAGCCAATCCTCCCTTTCCCGTCTCTTTGACATCTGCAGGCATCTCATTTCCGATTCGTCTCATGCTATCTATGACATCATCAGGCGAAATAGCGCTCTTTATCCCTGCAAGAGCAAGTTGTGCAGACGCAGCCGCATTTACAGCTCCGTGAGAGTTTCTTTTTATACAGGGAACTTCCACAAGTCCTCCCACAGGATCACAGGTAAGCCCCAGCATATTCTTAAGAGAAAACGCGGCTGCATTTGCAATGGCTTCATTATCGCCGCCTTGCAGGTAAACAAGCGCCCCCGATGCCATCGCAGAAGCCGTTCCGATCTCAGCCTGACATCCACCGTAAGCTCCCGAAATACTCGCGTTTTCACCGATAACTTTGCCGATTCCCGCCGCAACATAGAGAGCGTGAATCAGTTTGTCTTTTGGCACGTCAAAATAATCTTTATAGCTTAGAAGCACAGCCGGCACAACTCCGCACGATCCCGCTGTCGGAGCGGCAACTATACGTCTCATGCACGCATTGGATTCGCCCATCTTGATCGCGCGCTCCATGACTTTTCCAAGAAAATCTCCGCATATGTTTTTACCCGAAAGATTATATTCTTCCAGCAGCTTTCCATCACCGCCGCTAATTTTGCTCTGCGACCTCAGATTACCGTCGTACTTTGAATCGGCGTACTCCATTGCTTCAAGCATCTGCTCCATTGCCCGCATGGATTCCTCCATACTTACGCACCTGCTCTCCATGTCTGTTTCAAGGACAATTTCCCAGAATTCTTTATCTTTCTCTTTTGCCTGACTTAATATATCTTCAATAGATTTATACATAACAATCTCCTTACGCACCTTCAAAATACGTCACTTTCAGAACTCCCTCTATCTTGGTGAGCCACTTTAAGCCGTCATCGGGAATTTTCTGATCGCACTCAACGACCATAACAGCCCTTCCGCCTCTAAACGAGCGGTAAAGTTGCATAGTTGCTATATTCACAAGCTTATGCGACAGCATCGAAGTTACTTCAGACACATGCCCCGGCTGATCGAGGTTATGAACGATAAGCGTCGGATATTCACCTGAAAAGTTCGTATCTATGCCGTCTATCTGTGCAATGTTGATCTTACCGCCGCCTATTGACTGTGCAACGATGTCTATAGATGCGCCGTTCACACCGTGAAGCACAAGCTCTACAGAATTGGGATGCGCATCAACAAGCCTCGCTTCGCCAAATGTTATCTTTATATTTTTCTCTTTTGCAATATTAAAGCTCTCAGATATCCGGTAATCATCCGGCCTCATTCCAAGAAGTCCCGCAACAAGCGCCTTATCAGTACCATGGCCTTTTCCGGTATCTTTGAACGAACCGTATAGCAATATCTCTGCCTCTTTGATCTCCTCGCCAAGAAGCTTCCCCGCAACATACCCTATTCGCACCGCGCCCGCTGTGTGCGAACTTGAAGGTCCGACCATAACGGGACCTATAATGTCAAAAATCTCCATTTAATCCACCTATTCTAATTTATTAAGCTCTTTTATCCACAAATTTGCACAAGCATCGCTCGGCATCCTGAGGTCTCCTCTTGGCGACACCGCAACGGAACCGACTTTAGGGCCGTCAGGCAGACAGCTCCTCTTAAAGTGCTGGGCAAAAAATCTTTTGTAAAAAACCTTCTCCCATTTCAGAATTTCTTCGGAAGAATAGCTTCCCGCAAAGGCTATGCCTGCAAGACGGTAAATCTTTGCAGGGCTCTGCACAAGCCTTAACATGTGATACAAAAAGAAATCATGAAGCTCGTAAGGTCCCACAAGGTCTTCCGTTTTCTGCGAGATCTTGCCGTCCTCAGGCGGTAAAAGCTCGGGCGATACCGGCGTATCCAAAATATCACGCAGCACTTCGCTTAACTTCTCATCACTGCATGTATCAGCATAATAATCCACAAGATGGCGGACCAAAGTCTTTGGAACCGATGCATTTACCGCATACATGGACATGTGATCACCGTTATATGTCGCCCAGCCAAGGGCAAGCTCTGACAGATCTCCCGTTCCTATGACTATTCCGTTTACCTGATTGGCAATGTCCATAAGAATCTGCGTGCGCTCTCTCGCCTGACTGTTCTCGTAGGTAACGTCGTGGTTCTTGGGATCATGGTCTATATCTGCAAAATGTCTTTTTACAGCTTCACCTATATTTATCTCTCTCAGAACAGCTCCCGTCTCCTTTATGAGGCTGAGCGCATTATCATAGGTTCTGTCCGTTGTTCCGAATCCCGGCATCGTGACTGCGACAATTCCATTATGATCAAGTTTGAGATAATCAAAAGCTTTTACAATTACAAGAAGAGCCAGCGTAGAATCAAGCCCTCCCGAGATGCCGATAACAACATTTTTGCATCCGATATGTTCAAGCCTCTTTTTAAGTCCCATCGCCTGGATTGTCAGGATTTCCTCGCAGCGCTCGTTTCTCTCTGTTTTGGCCGAAGGTACAAATGGCTTTGGAGCGATGTATCTTGTGAGACTTGTCTTTTCACTTGTTATATTAAAAGAGATCTTCTTGTAATCATCCGTCTGTTTCGCACTGTACGTCGTCATACGCCTTCTGTCCGCTTCGATAGTTTTCATGTCAAACTCTGAAACTATCATCCCTTCGGAAAAGAGCTCCGACTCCGCAATGATGCTTCCGTTCTCAGACATGATGTTGTGTCCCGAAAATACCACATCCTGCGTCGATTCGTCAGGGCCTGCCGAAGCATAGACATACGCGCAGACAAGACTTGCGGCCCGGCTGCTGACAAGGTTTCTTCTGTATCTGCTCTTGCCAATTATTTCATTCGATGCCGACAGATTTACGATCATCGTCGCACCTGCAAGGCAATGCTCTGTGCTTGGCGGATTCGGAACCCACAGGTCCTCACAGATTTCCGCAGCAATTCTTAGTCCCGGCATTTCATCGCATGCAAAAATAAGCCTGCTGCCCGCAGGAACTTCGCTATCGCCGATACTTATCACTGTACTCAGCTCTTTTCCCGAATAAAAATGCCTTGCCTCATAGAATTCGTTGTAATTCGGAAGGTGTATCTTGGGCACAATTCCAAGAATCTTCCCCCTGTTTATTGCCGCCGCGACGTTATAGAGCTTTCCTTCTATCGCGAGCGGAAGTCCGACGAAGACCATCGCATCAATATCTTCTGTGTACTTTGTTATATCTATGAGCGCAGATTTTGCCCCTTCCAACAATTCGTCCTGTAAAAAGAGATCCTGACAGCTGTACCCTGTTATGCACAGCTCCGGAAACACAATTATCTTTGCACTTTCTTTTTCAGCTTCTTTGATCCATTTCCTGATCTCGCCAATGTTATATTGGACATCGGCCACTCGTAATTTGGGCGTGACTGCCGCCACTTTGATAAATCCATCTTTCATAAAATCACCTGTTAAAACATAATTACTCTGATAGATACTCACATAACGGAGTATTTTCTAATAAAACAAAAAAGCGCAGGCAATAGTGTTTGCGACACCATTGTCTGCGTTCATTAATTATTATAGTTAACTTATCCTTTGCGTCAATGTAAAAAATGACCATTTATTCATCTACAAGAAATCTTAAGAAAATTCGACGGTATTTCTTAAGATTTATCTGCTATCATGGAACGAGTCGGCAGTCTTTCAATGACAATTCTAAGTCGACGCTATGGCGATTCGCCAAATCTATAATTTTCCAAGAAAGGAGTAATAAGTTGAAAAATCGAACAAAACATTTATAGCAAATTTGTTATTGACTCTTATATCAAATTTGTTATAGTATTAAAGGAGACAATATGTTTGAAATCATTTTTTATGAAGACGAACACGGATATAGTCTTAACTTCCAATGATTTTACCACTCAATGATTAACATAGTTGTAGCCGGGATTGAATTGCCAATCAATCCCGGCTACTGTTTATTTTATGTTAGACCAGAAACAATCCAACAGATACGGAAGGTTTGCTTTAAGCATTCTTACATGACTCGAATAACTGTAGATAACTCCTGGCTCATCCAATCCTTCAGAATGAGCAACACACGCAAAGCCTTCTCCTTCATATCCTATATAGGTATGAACTGCCCTTGTTTTTCCGTTTTCATTTTTGGTAACTATGTTCATGAGTGTAAGCCCAT
>NZ_JHXZ01000026.1 GCF_000621565.1 Butyrivibrio sp. LB2008 | reverse complement strand
GGCAGGTTGCCCACGCGTTACTCACCCGTCCGCCACTAAGATTTAACAAGAATCTGCCGAAGCTTCATCAGCGTTAAATCTCCGTTCGACTTGCATGTGTTAGGCACGCCGCCAGCGTTCATCCTGAGCCAGGATCGAACTCTCACGTTTAAAAGTTTAATCCGGCTAAGAACTTAAGCTTGGCTTTTCGTTCTGTCCGTTAATTTACATTTTTCTGAATTATTCTCTTGGAATCTTTCAGGGTTGCATTACTGTTTATTTATCAAGGTACAAGGAGCCTTAAACCCGCTCCAGTACTGCGTTTGCAGTGTTTCTTGTCTGCATCAGCAACGAATATAAATATATCACCGGGTATATTTAATGTCAACACATTTTTTCAATTTTTTTTGAGAAAATATGATAGTTTCTGTATTTCGTATACCTCTCCAATGTAAAAACGTTATTTTCTCATGTTTTCGAAATAAACAAAACGCCCAGAGTGCCAGGCCCACAGTGGGATGAGACCACACTGCCCGCTCTCGTCTCAACTATGTCAAGGAAAACATCTAAATTTTTCAAAAAATTCCTTACTTCATCTACAATTTCACTATTACACCCGGAATGAGTTATAAATACCCTGTCTTTTTTTGCCTGCAAAAGCTCATCTTTCATATCTTTTACGTAATTCATAATGCATTTATCAGAGCTTCCTCTGTATTTCTTGTCAGGATGCATACTTCCGCCGCTTACAACAATTTTGGGATGAAGTTTCAAAGTGTTTCCGACAATTGCCGCAATTCCCGAACACCTTCCGCCCCTGTGAAGAAACGTGAGTGTATCGATAACAAAGCTTGCTCTGACTCTTTTTTTTACATCATCCAAATACTCGACTATCTCATCAAGAGACTTTCCCTCACCGATACAATCCACTGCTTCCATTATGAGAAGTCCTATTCCGGTAGACAGATTTTCGGAATCTATCACCCTTACTCTGTCTTCCATCTCAAGTTCTTCAACCGCAAGCCTGCAATTATTGTTACTTGCGGACATTGTTGAGGATATGGTAAATACAATGAATTCATCTCCCGAATTATCTTCAAGTACGTTCATATAGTCCTGAACGGAAGGGGCCGCAGTTTTAGGCGTTTCTCCGCTTGAATTCGACCACTTGTATATTTGTTCGGGAGTAATGTCCACTCCGTCTTTTTTCTCCTCACTCCCAAGCCTCACATATAAAGGAACTATGGCTATCCCATACTTATCAATGATTTCTTTTGAAAGGTCACTCGTGCTGTCTGAAATTATTCTGATCATGTCATTCTCCCATCTTATGTGATTTAAAAAAGACGGCACTTTTCATTACAAAAAATGCCGCCATATATATTATTATCTTAAATTAATCTTCTGATCCTTGCCTTTTCTCGTCATTATAAGCCCGAGAGTATCAACGTTTGATGCATTCTTTTCATCTATCTGCGTCAGTATGGCAAGGCTTTCATGTGCCCTTGAATCAATCGTTCCAATGTAGGAAGTAAGATCGTTTGGTAAGAATGTAACGGATGAATATCCGATATTTTTGCCGTTTAAGAGTATCTGGAACAATAGATTTAATTTGAGCATATTTACTTCTTTTGCAGAGTTTGAAGCATTATACAGGTCAAACCTTAGGACGAGCAGTTTTTTGCCCTTATCCGCGTTTATAACATAGCTCTTTGAGCTCTCAGGATATGTACTTGATACCGAATATCCCTGATAAGATAAAAAAATGTCATCCAATATTTCCTGCGTCTGATCGGAAGAAAGAGTTATTGCTCCCGTATCGCTTACATCAGCAGAGCCACCTACGGGTCCATTCTTGGAATCTTTCCCCGTTTCCCCTGAATTGTCGTCAACTACATCTAATGAGATTTCTGCTCCGCTTTCATCCGAACCATCTACCGCGCTTTTTTCAGCATCCACATCAACCGTCTCGCTTGAACTTTCAGAACTTCCGCTTTCGGCAGAAGAATCTGCTCCGCTCATATCCTGTGAACTATCATCGTATTCATTCTGAATCTGTTCTTCTTCCGGCTGTGCTTTGGCCATCTCCGCCTCAGCAAGTTTCAGCGCATCAGCTTCCCTCTTCTTTTTGGCAGAATTAAAATCAACATATGTAAGCTTAGCCTGTTCGTTTCTCGAGTATTTCATTAAAAGCCCCACAGCATACTCTACGGTCTGGTCATACTCTTCTTCCGTAAGCGAAGGAAACTGTTCCCCGCATCCGGTCAAAGCCAAAACCATCCCGATCATAAGTGTTGGCACAAAATACTTTTTCAAACGCATAAAGTCATCCTCTTTTGTCATTTAGTCTCAAGTTCAAAATAGAATTCAACGCCGTTCGCGTAATTTATCACGCCGTAGTTTTGCTGCATGCTTTCCATTATGGCTTTGACAATGGAAAGTCCGACTCCGCTTCCGCCGTATTCTCTTGTCCTTGCTCTATCGACCTTATAGAACTTATCCCAGATATAGTCGATATTCTCCTTGGGAATAGGATCTCCTGTATTGAATACAGAAACTCTTACCTTGCCGTCTTTATGAACAAGCTTTATTTCTATGATATTATCTCCGCTCACATGATTGAGCGCATTACTGTAATAATTCTGGAGAACTTCCTCAATCTTGAATTCATCTCCCCATACAAATATCGGATGATAACGTCCAAACTTTACAGTTACATCCTTCTGTTTTGCCAAAAGTTCCGCGGATCTGACATAGTTCTTTATCATCTCAACTATGTCAAAGCGCTCCATATTGGCACTGTCATTACCGAATTCAAGCTGATTAAGGGTAAGAAGCTTCTTTACCATGATATTCATCTTGGATGCTTCATCCATGATTACTTCGCAGTAGAAGTTCCTGCTCTCCTCGTCATCATTGATACCCTCTTTAAGACCTTCCGCATAACCCTGAATAAGTGCTATGGGAGTCTTAAGTTCATGAGATACGTTCGAAAGAAATTCCTTTCGCATCTCATCAATTTCTTCTTTTTTGGCAATATCATGTTTAAGCGCAATATTGGCATTCTTAAGGTCTTTAATGGCCGTCTCCAATGTCTCCGAGAGCTCATTCATGTTCTGACCAAGGATGTCTATCTCATTTTTATAATTGCTGTCATTGTCGTATTTTGCTTCGAAATTCAGCTCCTTCATCTCATCGGAAATACGATAAAGTCGCTTAATGGGATCCGTGATTTTTTTTGAAATGATAAGAACTATCATAGATCCGATAAAAATAGCCACGGTGCCCGCATAAGCCATGAACGTATTGGAGATTCCGACACTGTCCTCAATACTTTCCATGGTGGATCTTACAAGAATAAAATTCTCTTTCTTTCCTACAATTCCCCAGATTTCAAGGTATTTTATATCATTCCTGTTATCCTTGTAGATCTGTAATGTATAATTATCTCTTTTATCAAGTACGGTAAGTCCTTCATGTACTTTGTTACTCTGCGTGATATTATCCCATAACAGTTCGCTGAGATAATCCCTGCTCTTTGAAGCTTCGGACGAACCGGAAGAAGTTTTGATGATCTGATTCCCCGTGTCCATAACGAGCATTTCTATACTGTATCTGACGCAAAGATCTCTTATCTCCTGATTAAATATATCAGATGTGATATCTCCGTCTGATATTGCACTTTCAATCTGTTTATACGCCTGGATTACATTCTCTTTCTTTTTCTGTACATAAAAACGTCCCATAAAAAGAAAGTTTATAACGAACCACAATATAAACGTCAAAAGCATTGTAGAAATAAAGGCTACGCTGATCTCAAGCCTGATGGAATGCGTCTTCATTCTGTTATCGATAGTTTTATCAGTCTGTTTCAAACTTGTAACCCATTCCCCAGATTGTCTTTATCATATCGCCCTTATTTCCGAGCTTTCCACGCAATTTCTTTACATGAGTATCGATTGTACGCGCATCTCCGAAATAATCATAGTTCCATACGTTATTAAGAATCTTCTCTCTTGAGAGAGCAACTCCTTTGTTTTCAAAAAAGAATGATAAAAGTTCAAATTCCTTGTAGCTAAGCTCGATATCCTTGCCGTCGACAGTAACGCTGTGAGCGACTTTGTTTATTGTGATTCCGCCCTCTTCCATTACTTCATTGGTCGTTGCAATATTGGCTCTTCGCAAAATAGCTGAAACTCTTGCAGCAAGAATCTTGGGGCTGAAAGGTTTGGATATATACTCATCCACGCCAAGCTCGAATCCAAGAAGTTCATCTCTCTCCTCTGACTTTGCAGTGAGCATGATTATCGGAACTTTGGAATTCTTTCTGATTTCCCTGCACACTTCCCATCCGTCTCTGTTTGGCATCATAACGTCAAGGATAATAAGCGAGATATCTTTGTCTTCATAAAAAATATCCAAAGCCTGCTGTCCGTCACCGGCTTCAATTACAATATATCCGTCTTTTATCAAAAAGTCTTTGACGAGCTTTCTCATTCTGCTCTCATCATCGACCACCAAAATCTTTATGTCATCCACTACAAGATTCCTCCTCAATTACTTTCATTGTTCGCATCATCATAATACCGCTCAGGACTTTCTATGCCAAGTTCTTTTTCCTTTTTTCGAACTTCTTTTTCCCTCTCCGTAAGCTCCTGATCCCACGCAGAATAACGGTTTGTGATATTTCTTTTATAATTTATGATATTGTCGCTTTCACTTGTCGAAGCTATAAAAAACATCGCGATCACTATTATTATCAAAAAGATATTCAGGATCACGGGAAATAATCTCTTAAATTCCCTTTTGTTGTCTTTAGTCTCAGGTCTGATTCTCTGCTTGACCGACAGATTATCAAAAGCCGAATGTCGCGTAAGCGTCACGGGAATCGGTATGGGAATAAGATCATCATCCGTAAAACCGCACTCGTAGAGCTTCTCACGCATTTTTGCAAGGTAATGCCATCCAACCGGCGATTTAAATATTTTATTCTCTATAGCCTTCTCATATACAGCACGTATATCATTTGGTTTACTTGCCTTAACTCTTTCCTCAAGCAGCTTTATCTTAGAGATATCCAAAGAAGCTTTTTGGGCATCATGCTCAGACAAAAAGTCATATCCACCCACTATAAAATTTGTATCCGTACGCTCATCATTGATTGCCATATTCAACTCCGTATGAAGCTATAAATACGCTGACACTCCTGGCTTTCAAAGTTTTATTTCTCCATGTAAGAGGTTTGGGGCGGTTAAAATAATACTTACCGTCTTCATCTCCTCCCGTGTCAACGCAGAGCCCCCAATAAGCGCCTGCCGGCGGGTTTGGAAGCATTATCTGTATATCTTCCCAATAAACGTTTATAGCAAGATATACAATGTCATCATGACCTTTCTTTTCGTCATAACCTGCAAAACGCACGCAAATAACTCTTGATTCTTTTGTAATATTGCCGTTATCAGGATTCTCGGTATGTACAGACACATTGGGATAGCCGCACTTAGCCTTCTCAAGGTCTTTTCGTATCGCCGCATGTTTTCTCCTGAACCGGATCATATTCTTGTAAAAGTTATAAAATGCTTTATTCTTGTCAAGATATTCCCAATTAAGCCAGGAAATCTCATTATCCTGACAATAGGCATTATTATTGCCGTGCTGAGTATTGCCGAATTCATCTCCCGCATAGATCATGGGAGTTCCACGGCTGCACATAAGAACAGTGATCGCATTGCGCATCATCCTGAATCTAAGGCTTAAAACATCAGGATTGTCAGTATCACCTTCATACCCGCAATTCCAACTTCTGTTGTCATTTGCACCGTCCGTATTATTCCAGCCGTTTTCTTCGTTATGCTTGTTATTATAGGCATAAAGATCGTAAAGTGTAAATCCGTCATGACAATTTATAAAATTGACAGAGGACTCATATCCCATATAAGCTCCGCCGTAAAGATCCATAGATCCGGTAATTCTTTTGACCGCTTCGGGCGCAGCCCAGATATCGCCTTTAAGATACGATCTTATATCATCTCTGTACTTACCGTTCCACTCTGCCCAGCGCTTCCATGCAGGGAAATTACCGACCTGATACATTCCGCCTGCATCCCATGCTTCGGCAATCAGCTTAACGTTTCCGAGAATGGGATCATAGGCAATTCTCTGAATAAGCGGAGGTCGTTCCATCGGTGAACCATCCTGATCTCGTCCCAGAATACTTGCAAGATCGAATCTGAAACCGTCAACCCTGTACTCTTCAACCCAATATCTAAGGCATGAAACAATATACTCCTGAACCATAGGATGATTACAATTCACAGTATTTCCGCATCCGCTGAAATTGTAATATTTTCCGTCAGGAGTAAGAAGATAATATATATTATTATCAAATCCTTTAAATGAGATAAAAGGCCCGTATTCATTACCTTCCGCCGTATGATTGAATACCACATCAAGAATAACTTCAATATTTCTTTTCTTGAGCTCTTTTATCATGTATTTGAGGCCGACGCCTTCCTTGTTATGCTCGGCTTCATGCGAGTAACTTGTATTCGGGGCAAAAAAAGCCGTGGTATTATATCCCCAATAATCAAGCAGTATCTTACCGTTTGCCACTCGCATATCTCTCGTTTCATCAAACTCAAATATCGGCATAAGCTCAACTGCCGTAATACCAAGTGATTCGAGATAATCCGCTTTCTCGGTTATTCCCTCAAAAGTTCCGTTGCACTTTACACCGGACGATTCATCCATTGTAAAGCCCCTTACGTGCATCTCATATATTATCGAATCACACATAGGTATTCGAAGGCTTGTCGTATCATCCCAGGCAAAGTTCTGTCTTACAACTCTTGCCCTGTATGCGCCCGATGCGATGTTCTCACCCCATATGCGCTGTCCGGATACTGCTTTTGCAAAAGGATCAAGCAACACATTTTCCTTGTTAAAAAGAAGCCCTTTATCAGGATCCCAAGGTCCGTCGACGCTATAACAATATTCAAGGTTTTCAATGTCCAGTCCGAAAACGATCATTGAATAAACCTTTCCTATCTTGTAGCTCTCAGGGAAAGGAATCGTCACAAAAGGCTCCTTATCATTTCTGTGATACAAAAGAAGCGTTATAGATGTCGCGCCGTTGGAATAAATTGTAAAATTGATCCCACCGGGAAGCATAGTTGCCCCATACAAATTATACATGCCGGGTCTTATCTTATAGCCATTAACCTCATCCAAAGGAAGAAACTGACGGTCAATCTCGTTTTCCTTCAGTTCCACGCCCTGCCTCTTTTCGGCATCTATTAACTTCTTACTTTTTTTATGCCGTCTGTATTCACTCATGCATTAATTTTACCATATTATTCATTAAATAAGCGTGAAATGTATGTATTGTTTACAAAAATAAGAGCTATCAAACGTAAATTTTTACGTCTGATAGCTCTCAGTTCTTTTAATAATTAAACAGGATATGCTCCGTTCTTTGTATCAGCAGCTGCAACATCAACTGATGTCTGCTGTGCCATACGATACTTAAAGAAGTCTGTTGCAACCTGAGGGAAGAGTGCGTATGAAAGTACGTCTTCATCCTGCTGCTTCCACTGCTTAACGTCCTCTTCAAACTTCTTAAGTCCGGGCTCAAGCTTATCTGCAGGTCTACATGTGATAACTTCTCTGTCTCCGATGATCTTCTTCTGAACTTCGGGATTGAAAGGCTTGATTGTCTTACCGTACTCACCAGCAAGGAGATCCTTGGTCTGGTCGGTAGCAACCTTATATCTCTCACCCATAAGAACGTTCATAACGGCCTGTGTTCCAACGATCTGTGAAGAAGGTGTAACAAGCGGAGGCTCACCGAAGTCCTTACGAACCTGAGGGATTTCCTCAAGCACTGTATCATACTTGTCGCTTGCGTTCTGCTCTTTAAGCTGACTAACCATGTTAGAAAGCATTCCGCCGGGAACCTGATACATAAGAGTCTTGATGTTAACACCAAGAACCTTAGCGTCCATAAGTCCGCTTGCAAGACATTCCTCTCTGTAAGGTCTGAAGTGATCTGCGATCTTAGCAAGAAGCTTCTGATCAAGGCCTGTCTCGAAAGGCTGTCCCTTAAATGCTTCTACCATAACTTCAGTAGCAGGCTGTGATGTACCGAGTGCAAAAGGAGAAATTGCACAGTCGATGATATCAACACCGGCCTCAGCTGCCTTCATGTATGTCATGCTGGCAACACCTGAAGTGTAATGTGTATGGAGGTCGATAGGAAGCTTTGTAGCGCTCTTAAGAGCTTTAACAAGCTTCTCTGCCTCATAAGGAAGAAGAAGTCCTGCCATATCCTTGATACAGATTGAATCTGCACCCATAGACTCGATATCCTTAGCGATATTCATCCAGTACTCTTCTGTATATGCATCACCAAGTGTGTATGCAAGAGCGATCTGAGCGTGTCCGCCCTCTTTCTTACATGCCTTAACAGAAGCCTCAAGGTTTCTGAGGTCATTAAGACAGTCAAAAATTCTGATTATATCAATACCGTTTGCGATTGACTTCTGTACGAAGTAATCAACAACATCATCGGGATAGTGCTTGTATCCGAGGATGTTCTGTCCACGAAGGAGCATCTGAAGCTTTGTATTCTTAAATCCTGCTCTGAGCTTACGAAGTCTCTCCCAAGGATCTTCCTTAAGGAATCTCATGCAAGCGTCGAATGTAGCACCGCCCCAGCACTCTACTGCGTTATATCCAACCTGATCCATTGTATCAATGATAGGCAACATAACCTCTGTGGGCATTCTTGTTGCGATAAGTGACTGATGAGCATCACGCAGAACAGTCTCATTGATACGAATTGGTTTCTTTTCAATATCTGCCATATCTATTTTCACCCTTTCTGTGATTTATACTCCAAATACTGCCATGAATGTACCTGCAACTACCGCTGTACCGATAACACCGGCAACGTTAGGTCCCATTGCATGCATAAGCAGGAAGTTGGAAGGATCGTATTCTGCACCAACTTTCTGTGAAACACGAGCTGCCATCGGAACGGCTGATACACCGGCCGAGCCGATAAGCGGATTGATCTTGCCCTTCGTAATAAAGCACAACAGCTTACCAAGCAGGCAACCTGCCGCAGTTCCAATAGCGAATGCGCAAAGTCCGAGAATAACAATCTTAATTGTTGTCAAGTTAAGGAAAGCCTCAGCACTTGTAGTAGCACCAACTGATGTTCCAAGAAGAATAACAACGATGTACATAAGTGCATTTGAAGCTGTCTCCTGGAGCTGACGTACTACGCCTGACTCTCTGAACAGATTTCCAAGCATCAGCATTCCGATAAGAGGAGCTGTTGTAGGAAGAATCATACTTACAACAACAGTAACCACTACAGGGAAAAGAATCTTCTCAAGCTTAGTAACTTCTCTGAGCTGCTGCATCTTGATAGTTCTTTCTTTCTGAGTTGTAAGAAGTTTCATGATAGGCGGCTGGATCATGGGAACCAGTGACATATAAGAATATGCCGCAACCGCGATAGGTCCTAATATTGCTGTCTGATGAAGCTTTGAAGCCAGGAAAATTGAAGTAGGGCCATCTGCTCCACCGATGATTGAAATAGCTGCTGCAGCCTGATCGTTGAAACCAAGTGCAATAGCAATAAAGTAAGCTGCGAAAATACCAAACTGTGCAGCCGCACCCATAAGGAAGCTTATAGGGTTTGCAATAAGCGGCCCGAAATCCGTCATAGCACCTACACCCATGAAAATAAGAGAAGGAAGAATTGCCCACTCGTCAAGGATGTAGAAATAATGTAACAATCCACCTGCTGTATCACCGACAGGTTCAGCCATAATAGCAGGATAAATGTTTACAAGAAGCATACCAAACGAAATCGGAACCAAAAGTAACGGTTCAAATCCCTTGGCAATTGCAAGATACAGGAAAACCAATGCTACGACAACCATGACATAGTTGCCGAGTGACATTGAAGTAAATGCAGTTTGATCCCAGAGATTAGATAATGTCTTAACTATGTAATCCATTTTTTATCCTCATTTCTGTATAAAATACTTTCTCTGATTCATCAATTAAGAGTTGCAAGAACTGTTCCTGCCTCTACAGAATCGCCTGCTGCAACATCAATACTTGCAACTGTTCCGTCTGAAGGAGCAACCATAGGAATCTCCATCTTCATAGACTCAAGAGTGATAACTGTATCACCCTTCTTTACAGCCTGTCCAACACTTGCATTAACTTTAAGAACTTTTCCGGCAGCACCTGCCTCAACCTTGATTGAACCTGCGCCTGCACTTGCCTTCTTAACAGGTGCTACAGGAGCCTTGGGTGCGCTTGTAGCAACAGGAGCTGCTCCGCTTCCTGCGCCTTCTTCTACTGTTACATCATATACGTTTCCGTTTACGGTTATTGTATAGTTTTTCATCGTATCTCCTTTCATCCGACACAGAATAAATTCTCCGTGTACCCGATGTCATTATTAGAATTTTTTCCAATTATTATTTACTTTTCTTATCGATCTAACACGGAATCCATCTGTGCTTCCGCTTCCCTCGTATGCAGCAATTGCAGCAGCGATAACAGCAACAAGCTCTGAATCGCCTGAGAGATCTTCCTGCTCGACGATCTGATTGATTGTGTTTTCCATTGCTTTTGACGCAATATCCTTGTCGCTTACTTTTTTCTTCTTCTTCTCTCCGAAAAGGACAGGGAAGAGACAGATGATAAGCGAAATGAGAATAAGTATTGCAAATGCCATTCCCATACCGAGAAGTGTATTAAGACCGGCATTGGCAAGCTTCTCCGAAAATGACTTATTAACTGTCACACCAACATCAAGGATTTTATTATCATTTCCCATGTAATACTGAAGTATTGCAGTTCTATCTTTCATCTGCAATTCTGCTTCAACAACAAGAATATCATCATCGTTGATGTAGAAATGTACATTATTTGTAACCTTGATCTGTTCCGGATCAAAATCTTCCTGATTGAATCCAACTTCATCAAGAGCTTTATACCAGCTGATATATCCGGACTTAACCGTTCTATAGAAATCTTCGTCCGGTTCACCTCCCGCAAAAGTCAATCCAAGGTACATATCATCATCAAAACTTTCAGGAGTTACTCCGTTAATATACCACTGCTCAAAGCTTTTATCTTCGATTATTTCAGCGTACCCTTTTGCAAATTTGGTATTTGTCATATCCTGAGAGTATCTGTAACTTTCTGTTTTCTCAGCTTCACCCCCACAAGCGGTTAATGACAAAAGGCAACTGAGCACCACTCCCAAAACCAAAAATCTACGTTTCATTTTGAGTGCTCCCTTCATTATACTGTACCGTGCTTCTTGGCAGGACGCTCATCTCTCTTAGTGAAAAGCATCTCAAAAGCACCGATTACATACTTTCTTGTGTCAGCAGCTTCGATGATCTCATCCACATATCCTCTCGCAGCAGCACTCTTAACATTGTTCTGAAGCTGTGCATAATCAGCTGCAGCCTTTGCAACAGTATCTGCATCTTTTCCATCACAAATGATCTTAGCGGCAAGGTTTGCATCCATTGTACCGATCTGTGCGTTAGGCCAGCTGATGGTAATGTCTGCACCGATTGCCTTAGAATTCATGATAACGTATGCACTTCCGAATGCCTTTCCTGTGATAAGGTTAACCTTAGGCACTGTAGCATTTGCAAGAGCATAAACAAGCTTTCCTGCAGCCTTTGCAACATGCTTCTCATCGCACTTTGATGAACCGAATCCTGTTGCATTTGTAATTGTAAGAACAGGAAGATCGAAAGCATCACAGAAGTTTACGAACTCTGCTGCCTTCTCACATGCGTGAGCTGTAAGCTTGTCATCAAACTTCTCAGAAGCTTTTCCGTTCTCGTCATATATAGCTGTACGGTTTCCAACAAGACCAACAGTTGCTCCGTTGAGTCTTATGAAACCGGTAACCATCTCTTTTGCATAGTCTCTCTTTGTCTCAAAGAAAAGACCGTTGTCAGCGATCTGTCCTGCAATAACAGCGGGATCTTCGATTGCTCCGTCAAGATTCTCGCATGCTCTGTTAAGATCGTCTGAGCACTCCTTGTATGCATCTGCATCCTCGTTGTTTGAAGGAAGAAGAGATACAAGTTCTCTGATCTGTGCATAAACAGTAGCTTCATCGGCAACAACATCTACATTGCCAACCTCAGAGCTCTGCCACTTAGCACTTGAAGTATCGCACTTCTCTTTATAATTGCCCTCAAGAGCATTGGGTGAATTAACAAAAAGCTTAGCCTTCTCAGACTCCATGAATGTAAAGTCAGTGATTGAAGGAATAAGCGCAAGTCCGCCACCACATGATCCGAAGATAGCTGTGATCTGAGGAACAACACCTGAAGCCTCCACCTGCTTAAGATAAATCTCTCCGAATGCATTGAGTGCGTCTGTTGCCTCCTGAAGACGAAGACCTGCTGAATCGATAAGCCCGATTACAGGTGATCCTGTCTTAATAGCCAGATCATACAGGCGAACGATCTTCTTGGCATGCATCTCACCTACTGATCCGCCAAGTACTGACGCATCCTGGCTGTATACATAAACCAGATTACCGTCTATAACACCATATCCGGTAACAACACCGTCTGAAGGTGCTTCTTCCTGTTTCAAATTGAAATCTGTGTTTCTGGCTGTCACAAGAGCACCAATTTCAACGAAACTGTTTTCGTCGAGCAAAGAGATAATTCTTTGACTCGCTTGTGAAGAACTACTCATTTTCTTTAACCTCCGTAAATATATTTAAGTTATGTTAATCTTTTGGAAAAAGAACGCAACTTAAGTCAGAATATAGTATAACAAAAAAGAAAGTCAAAAAAAAGGAAAAAGAGCATTTTTTATGCCTTTTTCCCAAAACATTTTTATCAAAAATCCCTTAGATATTCAATTTGACATTGACTTCCTGTTCGGCCTGAGCCTTAAACTCCTCAACCTGCACGGCTCCGACGGTTGGAAGCTCTTCAAGTGACTTAACTCCAAAGCTCCTAAGAAACTCTTCCGTTGTTCCAAAAAGCAGAGGTCGTCCCGGAGCATCAAGTCTTCCAAGTTCCTGAATGAGCCCGAACTCAACAAGACGATTTACGGCGTGATCGCTGTTTACTCCTCTTATCTTCTCCACTTCAAGCCTTGTAATAGGCTGCTTGTAAGCAACAATTGAAAGTGTCTCCATAAGAGAATCCGTCAAAACAGCCTTCCTCGGTGTCTTTGCTATCTTTACAAGATACTCGTACATTTCTTTCTTGGTACAGAGCTGTACTGCATTCTCAAGCTCGATAATGCCGATGCCGCTGTCCTCGTTCTCATATTTATTCTTAAGATAATCAATGTACTCTTTGACCTCCTTGGAACTGACTTCCATAGCTTTTGCCAAAGCACTTATCTCAACGGAATCTCCCATTGTAAAAAGAATCGACTCTATGATAGCTGCGCCTTCTTTACTTGTCATGGTATCAACTTGCCTTTCTTGATGTGATCATTATATCGCCGAACGTCTCGTCCTGCTCTATCTCTATTTCTCCAAGTTTCATCTCTTCAAGCATAACAAGGAATGTCACTATTATTTCTGTCTTACTGTGTTGTTTCTCAAGGAGCTGCCTGAAACTGAATCTCTGATGTTCTCTAATGTATGCCCTGATATAAAGAGTCTTGGCATCCATATCGATCTCTTCTTTCTCGATATTTCCGAATCTGCTTCTGATGGGATCGACCTTGTCTTCCTGTCTCTTTAACAGTTCCTGAAAAATCGAATTAAGCTTGGATAGCGTCGCATCGCCTATAAGATCCGAAAAGTCAATGGGTGCCTCGTACTCACGAACTTCTTTGGGAATATTCCTTGTCCTGTACCACTGAAGATCCGCTTCCTGCTGCCTGTCTTTGAGCTCATCCGCCATAAACTTGTACATCTTATACTCGAGAAGTTTCTCGACAAGTTCGGCTCTTGGATCCTCTTCTTCTCCGTCTTCATTGACTTCCTTGGGCAGAAGCATCTTGCACTTGATATCTATGAGCGTTGCAGCCATTACAAGAAATTCACTTGTAACTTCCATATCATCTCTCTGCATCGCATTTATATATTCCATATACTGCTCTGTGATTGTAACAATAGGAATGTCATAAATATCTATTTTGTTTTTATCAATCAGGTGCATAAGAAGATCGAGAGGACCTTCAAAGACCTGCAGCTTAATCTCAAGTGACATTATTTCGCCTCATATATTCTTATAACATCTATCTCGCAAGGATTAAACATCCTCACTTGTATTGTATGCGTTCCAAGTCCTCTGCTCAGAATGAGATGCTTATTGTCTTTCTCAAAATGTCCGCCGTCATATTTGGGAAAAAGAGCTATCGAAGGTGATATGACGCCTTTAAATCCGGGAATTCTCACTATCCCTCCGTGCACATGCCCCGATACCGTAAGATCCGCTCCCCAATTAGCATATTCATCAAAATACTGGGGATTGTGAGCTATAAGAATCTGAAATTCTTTTTTTGAGCTGTCACCGAGAGTTCTTTTAAGAAATCCCGGTTCCATCTTCCTTTTCACCATCTTGCGATAATAGTCCATGTTAAGGTCAAGACCGGTTATTCTGATATTGCTGTCTTCTATCTTTACCGACTCATTCTCTAAAAACGTAACACCGGCCTTCTTAAGCCTGCTCTTATATCTGTCATAAAAATTTCCGTAAGCGGAAGTCCATATCTTGAGTCTGTACTCATGATTTCCGTTCGCATAATAAAACGGATACTTCTTGGCCAGATTCCTTGCAAGCTCAAATCCGGGTTCATACTTTATAGGTTTGTTGTTCTTCTCCGCAGTAAAAAGATCTCCCGCGCAAAGGACCGCATCCGGCTTTATGTCATCTATCGCATCCACGAGTTTCTCATTGTTTTTGCCAAATGAATACCCATGAAGATCGGATATCAGGACAAAGGTATGAGCCCCTTTTATCTTGTCCGATTCAAGTTCATAGTTCCTGACAACAAAATTATGCGTGTCATGATAGATTACAACAACGCAGATTATTATAAACAAAATTACTGCCACTGCACAATAAAAAAATATCATATACAAATACTCTCAAATTCGTTTTTACCCGATAAAAAACCATCAAAATACATTATAGCAGAAAATAAGAGTTTTTATGGGTAAAAAAAAATCCCTGGATATCCCAAGGATTTTTTTACATTTAATTTAGTTATATTTGCGCTTTCTTGCAGCTTCAGACTTTTTCTTGCGTCTAACGCTAGGCTTCTCGTAGTGTTCTCTCTTACGAATTTCCTGCTGGATTCCAGCCTTCGCACAACTTCTCTTAAAGCGACGCAATGCGCTATCCAAAGTCTCGTTTTCTTTTACTACTACAGTTGACATCTCTACTCTTACCCTCCCTTCAGTCCCTTCAAGCACATGACTGATTGGGTTATTTATTATGTTTTGAGCCCATTAAAGCTCACATAACATGAATATTATAGCACAAAAACAATTAACGTCAAGCACTAATTCGCATACAACATGTTTTTCTATCGTATTTTCTTTTCGCTCTCTTTGTAAGTATGAATGACAAATCTCCTGTTCCCGCCTGCAAAACCACTGCATGTTGAAAGAGTAAGGATCGAAGGTCTGGATTCAAAATTATATTTCTTATCATTATCCCACTGATCGTTTGAGAGCACATATGCAATAAAAGCATCATACTCATCATTGTCCTTAACTTCGCTGTAAGCGCCGCTCCCCGCTGTCGTTATCTCATAAGCAAATGCTTCGTATCTGTAAATCGTATCTCCAGTGTTAATGTAAACATAGGGATTATCTTCAAGTATTTTCCCATTCTCCGATGAATGAATCTTTTTTAAACTTCCAAACATAGATCCGTCTTTCATATTATGCCCGAATATCATATCGTGCATACCGCAGAAATTCTCATCGCTTAGCACATCTTCAAAAAGGCACCCGGAGTTATTCATTTTCCCGTCAAAAGTTTTATGAAGATATTCATCTATCTCATTTTCTTTTACCACTGGATAGCTTATTTCAAGGCACGGAATATATATCCACGCAGTGACATCGGAATTTTTCTCTCTAAGCTTGTCAAAATCAATTTCCATTTCGGGATAACCATCGTCTCCCTCGCTTACGGCATTGCCGGCCGCGGATAATGCATATTCTTTTCGGATACTTTCATATTCAACCGTTGCAGCAGCCAGATCACTCTTATCTTTAATAATTCCGACAATCTCAATTATGATTACCGCAATACAGATTATTATCGCTAAGGTTCTGATCTTCTTTTTCATAAAAAGCCCTTTTCCGCTTATTTTTTAACCAATTATCCACCATTATAAATATGCAGTCGATTTTTATCAATAACAGAAAAAGAGACTGCTTGATCGGCAGTCCCCTTTTCCGGCAGACAAAAAGTTTATTTAAAGTAGCTTATGGTGCCTTCAAGATCCGTAGCAAGGACCTGAAGTTTTCTGGCTGCTTCATCAATGATAGAGAATGTTGCATTAAGCTCCTGCATTGATGCATTTGTTTCCTCTGAAGAAGCCGCATTTTCTTCGGATATTGCCGAAAGATCCTGCACTATCTCCACAAGAGCAATCTTGGCATCATTCAGATTATCGATCATTTTGGAAATGTTCTCTGTATTATCCGTAACAACGCTTACATTATGAGACATCTCATTCATATCATTCTGAGTAGACGCAATACTCTCTCCCTGAAGTGCAATACTCGAATTGAGTGAATCCATAACTTTTACGGAAGCCTGCGCGTCCTCAAGAAGTTTCTCAACAATTGCCTTGATCTCATCGGCACTGCTCTTTGACTCATCGGCAAGCTGTCTTATCTCATCCGCAACTACCGCGAATCCCTTACCGGCTTCACCCGCCCTTGCAGCTTCAATTGAAGCATTGAGCGAAAGAAGATTTGTCTGGGAAGCAATTTCATTTATCGCATCCGAGAATTTTGCAATCTCATTTGCACTGCTGTTTGTCGCAGTAATTGTTGTTCCAATCTCCGTAACAGCCTCAGCAACCGCTGCATTCTGAGTTACTATCTCAACAAGAGCATCCGTCGCCTTGTCACAACTCTTTTTCATCTGGCTTGCAGCTTCATCCAGAGTAGAAATATTTTCAGAGATAATATCTATATTTGTTCCGATTGAATCTGTACTTGCTGCAGCATTCTGAACACTTTCAGCCTGTGAAACAGCGCCCTTACTTACTTCACCGATGGCATCCGTAACCTGCGAAGATGCCGAAGTTGCTTGCGATACCGAATCGGCAAGTTCAAGTCCTGATTTATTTAAATCCTTTGACATTTCTTTTGTCTTACCGAGCACCTCATCAAGTTTTCTGCTAAGAAGTGCTGTACTCTCGGCAATAGCGCCGATTTCATTCTTATTTCTGATAATACCGGTATCAAATTCGCAGTTGAGCGATCCGTTTGCAACTTCATCAATAAATTGAGCAATAGTTTGCATCTCTGCAGATATCTTAAGTGCAAGTGTAGCACCCACTGCTGCGATTATCAGAACAATGACCACCGCCGTAACTACCATAGTAGCAATAATCTTGCTAACATGTCCTTGGACATCCGCCGACTGTCTTCCCGAGAAAGCCATTGCAGCAACACTTCCGTCCGAATTAAATAAAGGACAATAATATCCGTAATAAGGCATCCCTTCAATCACAAGCGAATCAGAAGAAAAATCACCCTTTCCGCTTAGAACCGCCTTAATAACCGCATCTGATGCCTTTGTCCCGACAAGCCTATCTTGTGTGCCTTTTTTATAAATTGTTGTAAGAATTCGTGTATCGCCAAAAAAGATCGTATAATCAACTCCGGTCTTGGCATGTAAATTGTCAATTATTCCGCCAAGTTCACCCGAAACAGACTCTTCTCCTTTTAGAAGGTCTCCGTCAACAAGTCCCCAATCACTGTTATCATTTAACGCAGCTGCTTCATCGGCAAGATGTTCCGTAGTAGCCTTAAGCTCTTCAAGAATAAGATCGTGATAAACACTCTTAACATTAACTGCAGCCATTGTGGTCAATATAACTGCAACTACAGTTATAACCGAAACAGCAATAATAATGACATTGATAAGAAGTCTTTGCTTGTGCTCAACCTTTTCAGTATCCATTTGATCTCCTTTCACAGACACCATTAACCATAAGCGAAATACACAAAATTATTTTTCTAATTACTTAAAAAAACAAACTGCTTAACCATTATTCTATTATACGCAATAAATTATATCATTAAAACGACAATTATAAATACAATTCCACTAATTTAATACCTATTTTATGATTATTTAATAAATATGCATAAATATTCAAACAAAAAAAGACACCGCTCACACGGCATCTCTTTCTTCATCTTCATCATCATCAAATTCTGAATCAGAATGCTTATAGTATACATTTTTTTCATTTTGTAATGCAATTGTTCCAAGAACTGATACCGCCACCAGAAAAACGGCCACGCCGGCCACAAATCCCGCAACAGATGAAAGAGCCCCTTTCTCCTTATCCGTATCAACAACTTCCGGTTCACTCGATTGAGCGCTGGGATTATTGGGATTATTTATTATTCGGTATATTCCTTCTGACGAAATATCATTTTGCGCAGATGCTGTAACACTTAACCCTGCAAATGTCATGAAAACAACAATTAACAACATCATCACTTTCATGCCAACCAGAGAAACGACAAATCTGCACTTCTCTACCCACTGCATATATATACTATCTCCTCTGCTCATAACGTCCTGCAAATCTTTCAGTCAACCTAATTAAGTAATAATAAAACTAGTAATATAAAACGTCCCCCGTCTTTAAAAATCAACTCATAAACTTTACATGACTTAATTTTTATATCACATTTTATGAAACATTGTCAATACCCACAGTCACTATGTTTCACATTGTTTTTATAGCCTGAAGGGTTTTAATCCGCTTAACTGTCGGCCCTTAATCGTTTTCGAAAAATTTACATTCTCATTAATGTATCAGAAATATTTTTAACTATTTTTTAATTTTTGATAGATGAACATTTTTCACAAAAATAATCGAGGTAACCTAATCAGTTACCTCGACAAAGAAATTATCTGACTAAATTATTTAATCTGTTCGCTCAAAATCTTCTCAGCTTCCTGTAACGCATCAGGAATACCAACAGGATTCTTTCCGCCTGCCTGAGCCATATTAGGGCGTCCACCGCCGCCTCCGCCTACGATAGGTGCGACAGCCTTTATAAGATTACCTGCATGGGCTCCCTTGGCCATAGCATCATCTGTAGCCATTGCTACAAGATTAACTTTTCCGTCATTCTCAGAAACAAGAAGTATCACTCCTCCGCCAAGCTTGGTCTTCATCTGATCACCAAGGTCACGAAGTCCGTTCATATCAACATTCTTCACAGATACAGCAAGGAAATTAACATCTTTGATCTTCTTCACCTTATCTGTTACGTCTCCGAGAGCAGCCTGTGCCTCTTTACTCTTAAGAGATTCATTTTCGCTTCTGAGAGCCTTAAGTTCATCCTGAAGTTTCTTAATATGTGCCGAAATGCCTTCAGAATTGGTTTTAAGAAGCTTTGCAGCCTCATTAAGAGTACTTTCGGCGTTGATATAATATTCTCTTGCATTTGAACCTGTAAGAGCCTCAATTCGCCTTACACCTGCAGCAACACCGCTTTCAGATACGATCTTGAAAAGACCTATCTTTCCGGTATTTGATACATGTGTACCACCACAAAGTTCTACAGAGAAATCGCCCATCTCAACAACACGTACAACATCGCCGTACTTTTCTCCGAACAATGCCATAGCGCCTGTCTTCTTAGCATCTTCCATAGACATTTCCTTTGTAGTTACGGTAAGATCCTCTGCAATCTTGGCATTTACAAGATCTTCGACCTTCTTGATTTCTTCAGCTGTCATAGCCTGATGATGACTGAAGTCAAATCTTGTCTTGTCAGGATCCTGATATGAACCTGCCTGTTCAACATGTTCTCCCAAAACAACTCTGAGAGCCTTCTGAAGAAGGTGTGTAGCAGAGTGGTTTCTGCATGTCTTAGCTCTGTTCTCAGCATCAACCAAAAGAGTAACCTTATCACCCTTCTTGATGCTTCCGGATACAACTTTACCTACGTGGGCAATTCTTCCGCCGGCAACATGAATTGTCTCGGTAACTTCAATCTTAGTGCCCTTAGAGCCCTCGATAACACCGATATCGCCAACCTGTCCACCCATTGTGCCGTAGAAAGGTGTCTTATCGGTAATAACAGTTACGTTATCACCTTCTTTAGCACCATCAACAAGCTTTGTCTCATTGGCAATGGCAACGATTTTGCCTTTTGCCTCTATATCTGTATATCCTACAAATTCAGACTGAACAGATGCATCAAGTGCATCAAATACGCCTTCATTTGTAGAAAGATTTGCTGAGAAGTTCTGGTTATCTCTAGCCTTTTGCTTCTGCTCTTCCATTGCAGCCGCAAATCCCTTTTCATCAACAAGAAGTCCCTCTTCACCCGCAAGCTCGATTGTAAGCTCTACAGGGAAACCATATGTATCATAGAGGAAGAAAGCATTTCTTCCGTCAATTTCTTTCTTGCCTTCGCTCTTAGTCTTCTCAAGGATCTTATTAAACTCTTTAAGACCATTCTCAAGAGTGCTCTCAAATCTGACGATTTCTCTTGAAAGCTCTGTAAGAACGAACTCACGATTCTTAACAAGATTTGGATAGCTCTCGTTATATACCTTATCGATATAGATTGAAGCCATCTCGATGATCTTATCCTTGTCAAGATTAAGTGCTCTTGCATGTCTTACGGCACGACGGATAAGTCTTCTGAGAATATATCCGGCACCTGTGTTTGAAGGAAGAAGCTTAGCTTCATCTCCGATAAGCATAACGGATGTACGGATGTGATCCGCAAGAATTCTCATAGACTTTGTTGTCTTCTCATCCGCATTGTACTTAACACCGGCATTTTTCTCAATATAACCGATAACAGGAGTAAATACGTCAACCTGATATACATCCTTAGAACCGTTAAGGAAAGCAAGGATTCTCTCAAGTCCCCATCCTGTATCAACATTCTTCTGCTTAAGAGGTGTAAGTGAACCGTCCTTATGCTTCTCATACTGCATAAATACGTCATTACCAAGCTCTGTATACTTGCCGCAGTCGCATCCGGGGCCACAATCAGGGCCGCAATCCGGCTTATCTGCAATATAGAACATCTCACTGTCAGGACCGCAAGGACCGTATTCAAGTCCCCACCAGTTGTCTTCAGCAGGAAGATAATAAATATTTTCTTTCTTAAAACCTGAAGCTATACGATACTGAGCACCTTCCTCGTCTCTGGGCGCATTCTCATCGCCTGCAAAAACAGTTGCAGCAAGATGATCTGCATCAAAACCAAAAACTTCGGTAAGAAGCTCATAGCTCCACTTGCAACGCTCTTCCTTAAAGTAATCTCCAAGGCTCCAGCTTCCCATCATCTCAAAGAATGTAACGTGGCTCTTATCTCCTACGGAATCGATGTCATTTGTTCTGACACATCCCTGAACGTTACAAAGCCTTGTTCCGAGCGGATGCTTCTTGCCAAGAAGATAAGGCATAAGAGGCTGCATTCCGGCAACGTTAAACATAACACCTGTAGAACCGTCGGATACAAGAGAAACTGCTCCGACATCAACGTGACCGCGATCTATATAGAACTGCTTCCAAGTCTTACGCAGTTCATTGGCTGTAAATTGTCTCATAATACTAGTGCTCCTTCTATCAGCAAAGTCTTATAATGTGAACTTATCGGCAAAATATGCTTCAAGCTCATCGATTGCAACACGTTCCTGCTCCATGCTGTCTCTGAATCTTACTGTAACCTTACCGTCTGTCTCAGAATCAAAGTCATATGTAATGCAGAAAGGAGTTCCGATCTCATCCTGTCTGCGGTATCTCTTACCAATGTTTCCGCGATCGTCAAACTCACAGTTGTACTTCTTTGAAAGAGTAGCATAAATCTTCTCAGCACCTTCATTGAGCTTCTTTGAAAGAGGAAGGATACCGATCTTAACAGGAGCAAGTGCGGGATGGAAATGAAGAACTGTTCTTACATCGCCCTCTCCGATTTCCTCTTCATCATATGCTCCGCAAAGCATAGCAAGGAACAATCTCTCAACACCGAGAGAAGGCTCGATAACAAAAGGAAGATATTTTACTCTCTTCTCATCATCGAAGTATGTCATATCCTCGCCTGACACTGTCTGGTGCTGTGTGAGATCGTAGTCTGTTCTGTCTGCGATTCCCCAAAGCTCGCCCCATCCGAACGGGAAGAGGAACTCAATATCGGTTGTAGCCTTAGAATAGAATGAAAGCTCTTCAGGATCGTGATCTCTTACTCTCATCTCATCCTCTTTCATTCCGAGTTTCTTAAGGAAATCGATACAATACTGTTTCCAATATGCAAACCATTCAAGGTCTGTATCAGGTTCACAGAAGAACTCCATCTCCATCTGCTCGAACTCTCTTACACGGAAAATGAAGTTACCGGGTGTGATCTCATTTCTGAATGACTTACCAACCTGGCAGATACCGAAAGGAATCTTCTTGCGTGAAGTTCTCTGAACATTTTTGAAGTTTACGAAAATACCCTGTGCTGTCTCGGGACGAAGGTATACTGTATTCTTAGCATCCTCGGTTACACCCTGGAAAGTCTTGAACATAAGGTTAAACTGTCTGATATCTGTAAAGTTATGCTTACCGCATGAAGGGCAGGGAATATTGTTTTCCTCAATATATGCCTTCATCTGCTCCTGAGTCCATCCATCAACGCTTGACTCAAGAGTGATTCCGTTCTCTGCGGCATAATCTTCTATGATCTTGTCTGCTCTGAATCTCTCATGACATTCTTTACAATCCATAAGAGGATCGGAGAAACTTCCGATATGTCCGGAAGCAACCCATGTCTGGGGATTCATAAGAATGGCACAGTCAACGCCTACGTTGGTAGGGCTTTCCTGAACAAACTTCTGCCACCAGGCTTTTTTGATGTTGTTCTTAAGCTCAACACCTAAAATACCGTAATCCCAAGTGTTTGCAAGTCCACCGTAAATCTCACTTCCGGGATGTACAAAGCCTCTTCCCTTTGCAAGAGCTATTATTTTTTCCATTGTCTTTGCACTGTTTTCCATTGTCTGTCTCCATTCCTGCGAAAATTTTTATTTTGAAAGAAGAAGCTGTACGAGCTGAGTTCTGCAACCCGAAAGATCAGCTTCCCTTTTGCTTGTGAAAGTAGCGCCTCTGGATATATAGTCGATCTTGTAAGGAACGATAATATCCGTCTTTTCTTCTATAATAATAACATGCTTATTCTTGTACTTTTTCAAAAGATCTTTATCGGAAGCATTTCCCTCGCGGTCAACCAGCTTATCTGTAAGTGTATACCCCGCTTCTTCAGCTTCTTTTACCGTTCCGTAAAAAAGAACCGTATTGTTGAATTTCTTATAATCACTGGGGCTGTCATATTTCATGACCACCTTGATCTTGGAATCCTCTTCCTCAATTGTGTCGATAGTAATTTTTTCTGCAAGGCTCTCATTATTGAACGCCTCAACTCTGGAAGTTGTAATAGACTCAAATTCATCAAGACTATACTCATCTTCAGGAAAATCTTCATAAATCACGTTTGTGATCTTCCCTCTTCTGTCAATCTTAATTGAAGTTACGTCCTGCTTTTCTTCTCCGCATCCTGCGAGCACAACGAAAATAGTTGCAGTTATGAAAACAACGGCTATCTTCTTCATCATTTTATTAAGTCGAAATGTATTAACCTGCATAGTTGTGCTGATGCCCTCCTTTTCTATAAATTAAACTGTTTTCCTAGCAAACAAAAGATATTATATCCAAATAGCATTTTTTTTTCAATACTAACGGACATTATATAAACTCTCCAGCATTTCCAAGCTTTTGAGAGTTTTATCAATGAATCTCTTTCTGTAAACCGCAGCAATATCCTCAATCTGAAGAAGCACATCTTCCGAAACCTCGAAAGAATAAAGCTTTTGAAGAGGACATGTCGCTATATAATTCATAGCATATACTGTAGACTCAAGAAAATTCCCCCTGTCGGGAATTCCAGGATACTCTCCCTCTATGCAAAGAGCCCTGATCTCAAATATACATTTCACAAGCCTGTTCTGTAATTTTTCATTTAAAAGAGCCCTGAGCGAAATATATAAAAGATTCAAAAGCTCTTTATCCTCATTATTCTCTCTTGTATAGAAAGAAGCTATCTCAAGGAAAAAGGTGCCGTAGCAGGCACCTTCCAAATCTTGTCTGAATCCTTCAAAATAATTCTCAATGTCAGCTTCGACAATAGTATAGGAACTTCTTCCCGCAAAGAGTTTGAATGTCCCGAAACAAAAAGGCTCAACACTTCCCGCCAGTTTGCTTCCCGGCTTTCTCGCATTTCTTGCAAAAGCTGTTATCTTGCCTCTGTCCGCGGTAAAAACAGTGGCCACCCAGTCATAATCCCCGACAGGAGAATGCTTTATGACCATGCCTTTTACACTCACCAATTCTTCCATAAATAATTACCATTTCTCAGTTGATGCCTCTGACATCATATCCGAAGCTCTTAAGTTGCGTTTTGTCATCTCTCCAGTCTTTTCTGACTTTAACCCACAACTGAAGATTTACTTTAACACCGACAAGTTCTTCAATATCTTTTCTGGCTGTGGAACCGATCTTCTTTAGCATCGCTCCGCCTTTTCCGATAACGATACCTTTGTGTGAATCTCTCTCACAGATGATCGTAGCCTCAATATCCATAAGATCCTTATCCTCACGCTCTCTCATTCTCTCAATCGTAACGGCGATTCCGTGAGGCACTTCATCTTTCATAAGACGAAGCGCTTTCTCTCTGATAATCTCGGCAACAATCTGTCTCTCAGGCTGATCTGTAAGAGTATCCTCATCATAAAAAGGCGGACCTACCGGAAGAAACTCTCTGATAGTATTCATCACACCGTCTATATTCTTTCGCTTCAATGCGGCAACTTTGACTACAGCCGCAAAATCCATCTCTTTTCTGTAAGCTTCTTCAAATCTGTCGAGATTATCTTCAGAAACCGTATCGATCTTATTTATTACAAGTATAACCGGCTTCCTGCATGCCTTAAGATCCTCGATTATAGACTTCTCACCCGCACCGATAAAAGTACTCGGCTCAACAAGCCACATAACGATATCGACCTCTGTAAGAGTATTCTTGGCAAGCTTAGTCATGTACTCTCCGAGTTTATTCTTGGTCTCGTGAATACCCGGCGTATCCAAAAAGATCATCTGGCACTGCTCGTCCGTATACACAGTCATTATCTTATTTCTGGTCGTCTGAGGCTTGCATGAAGTTATCGCGATCTTCTGACCTATCATCTGGTTCATGAGCGTCGACTTCCCGACATTGGGCCGTCCTATAAGCGCTATATAACCTGTTTTAAAATTATTTTCCATCTTTACCTTCTGTTTTTTCTAAAGTAGTCTTCTCTTCTTTTGCTTCTGATTTAATTCCGGCATTATTCGTAACGCCCGAAGCTTTCTTTTCCTTTATCTTCTTGCAAGAGATCCAGATAACGGCAACAAATATTGCCAGGAAAAGAAGCTGAGGAATATGAATTACAAACCAAATAATGAATTCCTTTATTCCATTGCATACAGATTTAAGGCTCTCTACAAAACCTTCACCCATACGCGCAAATGCACCCTTTTCTTCAACAGGTGTATATTTTGCGACCTCATCAAGATCAAGATATACAGTACTGTAATCAACCTGATTGTCATAAGCCCTTAACTGAGATTCCATGTTCTCAAGCTCGTATCTCACCTGCGAAAGCCTATCCTGAACAGTGATGATATCTTCAACCGTCTCTGCAGATTCAAGGATACTTAGAAGACTCTCTTCCTCTGTCAAAAGAGCTTTCTTCTTACTTTCAATATCAACATACTGAAGTGTCACATCTTCTACACTCGTTGTCTTATTTGTGATATTGTAAGCATCGCTCAAGCTATCAACGAAACCGCCGAGATTATCGGCAGGAATTCTTATCACAAAACTTGCTCTTCTGTTTGAACTACTATGGTTCTTGTTACTATTGCTTCCGTTATATACATCACTCGACTCGATATAACCGCCAAGCTCACCAACCTTCGCTTCGATAGTGGAAATTGCATCATCAAAATTCTCCGTCTCGGCTCCGATTCGCATAGTTGTTATAAGCTTACGCGAAGTATCGGTAACAGGTTCCGCATTTTCAGAAGGTGCTTCACCGCCTCCGGCCTCACCCTCAACAGCCGCTTCACTCATATTATCTGCATCTTCGGCAACATTAAGATCGGCCGATTTAGATAAAGCTTTCCCGCCGACAGCCTGAGGAACAGCATATTCAGCAGTTTCCGCAGACGAAGTGTCCGATGCACCACCACAACCTACAGCAGCAACAATCAATAAAGTCACACATGTAAAAACAACACATAACTTCTTTTTAACTACATTTTTTCTCATATTTTTTACCCATGTGTGCTCATGCACATAAATCATTTATTAACAAGTTGCTCTATATTATCAAACAGATCTTTTTCCGAGTCAATCTTTTCCGAACTTCCTATAACGCAAAGGCAATCATCTTCCATAAATGCATCAACATACTTGCTAAGTCCCCTTATGGTCTCTTTTGTTGTTCCAAGAAGTTCGTCCCTGCTTCGCTGGATTTTTTCCATCTTCGAATTGCAAAGATAAGCCGAAAGGCCATAAGTTCCCTTTGCCGAAGGAGTTTTCGGTGTATCGAGATCAGAGATCGCTCCGATTATGTACTTAAGAATAACTCGCTCATCCTCATCAAAGTTTCTGAGATATTCGGATGCTTTTTCAAAAACATCTATACTGTTCTTAAGATTGGGATCTCTGTAAGTCACAAAAGCCGAGTCTCCATTCTTTGCATAGCTGCTCATGCATCCGTATGCTCCGCCTATCACTCTGATATTCTTCCACAGATAGTCATATCCCATCATTACTTTCAATACGCGAAGTGCACCGCTGTAACTAAGTCCCTTTGATGCAAAGTTTCCTGCGCGGCAAACATACTGAACCTGTCCGGCCGTCTTAAATGCCTCATTGCGTCTGCAAGTCTTAACCTCAAATTTATTTTTATCATATTCATCTGTAAAAAGAGAATCGGAAAATGCCTTACTTTCATCGGCAATTCCTTCATACTCCTTATCGGTGCATGTAACATCGACAAGCAGATTTTCTGCCCTGAATATAGCATTGCAAAGAGATTTAAGTGTGCCTGTTATCTCTTTTTCCCCTTCAGGAGTATCAATCTTGGAAAGAAGCTCTTCAAGATGTCTGAAATAACCGATTCCGCTTGTTCTGTCGGAGATAGCTGCCGCAGGAGAAACATATGACATTGCTCTTACAGCACTTGTCTGATGTCCCGCAGAAGCAAGATCCGACTGAAGCCTTGCATACTGTTCCTCCAATATCTCTTTAAGCCTCTTGATATCGTCAAGTTTAGTCTTTGTAAGTATCTCTTTCACAAGATCAAATGCATAATGAAGATTCTCATGAAGTACCTTCACGCTGACTTCAAGCGTCGTTGTAAACTTGCTTACATCATCCGAATTTGTATATGTACTGATTGATCCGGTAATTCCGCCTGTCTTAATGTTTACTTCATTGAAAAGATCTCCGTAACTGTAGTTCTCAGTATCCATCATTCCAATGACTTTTTTAAGAACGGATACATACGGAACAAGCTCCGCATCCAGATTCTTAAGATCAAAAACAAATGTCAGATAAACAATTCCGTTTGTAAATACATCATGGAAAAGAATATCAACACCGTTCTCTGTTCTCTTATCATATATAAACTTCTCGGACTCCTTTTTAAGGTCCTTAAGTTCAAGCATTGGAATCTTCCTAAGATCCTCTGGTGTGTCGGGAGTATCCTGATATTCTTTAAGATCTGCAGTATACTTCACGATCTTCTCAATCTCTTCTTTTGAAAGAGACGCTTTGTAATCCGCAAGTTTCTTTTTAAGTTCCTCATCCTTCTTTTCCGTAAGACCGGGTGTGGGCTCAAGCATAACAACCGTCCTGTGTGGGTTATTCAAAAGATATTTTTCAATAAGTTCCTCAAAATATCTTCCCGGGACTTCTTTCTTAAGCTCGGCAAAAGTCTCGTTTGCTTCAACATTTATCCACGGGCTGTTATCGTCATAGAGCCAGCTGTCAAATACCTGAAGTCCGTACAGAAGGCCCTTTGGATAACGTCCGAAATCAGCCTCTCTGTACTTAAACTCATCATAATTAAGTCCTGCCAAAAGAGCTTTCTTATCAATTCCGTTTGCAGCCTGCTCTTTAAGCACGCTTCTTATTGTCTCTACAAACTCTTCTTTCTGCGATGCATCGGCATTCTTTGCAATAATGGAAAATACAGGCTGCTGTATTCCGTTATCATACTCACTGTACACATCCTGTCCGATTCCTTTATCGATGAGCGCCTTCTTGATTGGTGCTCCGGGTGCCGAACAAAGCGCATAATCCAAAATATCAAAAGCGATATAAAGCTTTTTGTCCAAAGTCGAACCTACGCTGCAGTTATATGACAGATAAGTATTCTTGTCGATCTTATCTTCTGCGAGCACGGAATAGGGCTTAACAATCTCCTTGGGCTCCTTGAATGCTTCCTGCCTCTCAATCTTAGAATCCACATCGAGGCGGTCAAATCTCGAAAGATAGTTCTTGTCGATGTAATCAAGCTTTTCAGCGATATCGAGATTACCGTAAAGGTAGATATAGCTGTTTGAAGGATGATAATACTTTCTGTGAAAATCAAGATAATCTTCGTAAGTAAGCTCGGGAATAACATCCGGATCTCCGCCCGACTCAATTCCGTAAGTTGTATCAGGGTAAAGAGAACTCTGTATCTCTCTTGAAAGCACATCATCCGCAGATGAAAATGCACCCTTCATTTCATTGTAAACGACTCCGTTTATTGTAAGATCGGAGTCGGCATTCTCCATCTCATAATGCCAGCCTTCCTGACTGAAAATCTTGTCTGTTTTATAAATATTGGGATAAAAAACCGCATCCAGATATACATCCATAAGATTCTGAAAATCAGCATCGTTACAGCTTGCAAGCGGATAAACGGTCTTATCGGGAAAAGTCATTGCATTTAAAAAAGTATTAAGCGAACCTTTTACAAGTTCTACAAAAGGATCTTTAATAGGATATTTGTCAGATCCGCAAAGCACGGTATGTTCAATGATATGAGCAACTCCTGTTGAATCCTTTGGCGGTGTTCTGAATCCAATGGCAAATACCTTATTCTCGTCATCATTTGAAAGAATAGCAACCCTTGCGCCTGTTTTCTTGTGTCTCATTAAATAGCTATCTGAATTAAGATCGTCTATATGTCTCTTTTCAACAATCTCATAAGCGGATAATTTTTCTGTATTCATCAATCTGCCTTTCTCGTTAAGTTAGTGCAGGAAACGCCCGCAAAAGCGTTTCCTGCATATTAAATGATTAAATCAGTATTTCATTAGATATCAAAGTCATCTCCGGAACTAAAATCAAAGTCAAAATCAGTCTTTGAACCAGCAGCCTGTTCTTTAATATTCTCTCTGTTATTTCTGTTTAAAGAAATTGTGCCGTTATATTCAGGCATCTTCATTCTGGGCTCGGCGCTTCTTCCATCGGAAGCATCTGCCTCAGTCTCTCTTGGAAGAACCATACCCTCAGGAACAAAACGCATTGCCTTCTTCTCTTCACGTGCACGGAATCTCTTCATCCGCTCCTGTTCACGACGAGCTCTGGCTTCCTCTTCTTCCTGTTCAAAGCGTCTTCTTTCTTCAGCGAAGACTTTTTCTTCCTCTTCGATGATTCTTCTTTCACGCTCTTCCTGTTCGCGGCGTTCTCTTTCAAGCTCTTCTTCCTCGCTGAGTTCTTCTTCGCGTTCTTTCTGTTCGCGCTGAAGTCTCTCACGTTCTGCTTTCTCGCGCTCTGCCTGTTCTTCCTGCTCACGAAGGATTCTTTCGCGTTCTTCGCGTTTCATCTGCTCGCGCTGCTGTCTTTCGCGTTCTTCCCGCTCTGCCTGCTCACGCTGCTGTCTTTCGCGCTCCTCACGCTCTGCCTGCTCACGCTGCTGTCTCTCACGCTCTTCTCGCTCTGCCTGCTCACGCTGAAGTCTTTCACGCTCCTCACGCTCTGC
>NZ_JHXZ01000025.1 GCF_000621565.1 Butyrivibrio sp. LB2008 | reverse complement strand
GGAAGAAAGCTACACATCAAAGGCAGACTTTCTTGCAAAAGACTATATCCCTGTGTATAAAAAGAACAGTTCAGGAAACTACTTTTTCTCAGGAAAGAGGATACAGAGAGGACTTTACAGGCACTACGATGGTACAATAACAAATGCAGACATAAATGGAGCTGCAAACATCTTAAGGAAAGTATTCCCAAAGGTAAGTCAATGGGATAGAGGCATAGTGGACATGCCTTGTTCTGCAGGATGCATAGAGCATCCTACAGGTTCATGCCGCTCTGCGGCATAACAGAAACCCTTTCCGACGTGGAGTCGGTGAGGGTAGTTCATAACCGGATATCGCTTGGATTGATTTCTTCAAAAGGTTTTTCTACATTATCTTTCTTTCCCATATGAACCTTTTAGAGGATGATGTGTTCAAGAGAAAACCGCTTTCCATGCGGCTTTTTCCATATGTACACAGCGCAAAAAGGGCAGTGACGGCTGCTTTTTTAAAATTTTTTGAAAAAAATTTTAAAAAGTACTTGCATTATTTCAAACTATGAGATAATATAAACAAGTCGCCGCGATACAGCGGATGACACAAAGCTACTGAGCCTCGTTGGTCAAGCGGTTAAGACGCTGCCCTCTCACGGCAGAATCAGCGGTTCGATTCCGCTACGAGGTATTGACTGTTAAATTATAACAGCCCAACCCGAGATCAAGTCCTTTGTGACTTGATTTTTTCTTTGAGCTAGCTGTTTACAAACAGCGAAACGCAAGTTATAATGTAGTTGATTTTTGAAGTGGACTTTCGCGAGTCCACTTTTTGCATGTTTCGGATTTTTTTCATGATTTCATTGACGGCTAAGAAGCGAAATATGAAATGTCTAAATTTAAGGAGATTAAATGTCCAGAAAAGAAGATATCGAAAAGAAAACAGAGGCGCTGCTTGCTCCGATAGCAGAGAAGTGCGGTGTCAGGATTTATGATGTCGAGTATGTGAAGGAAGCCGGTGAGTGGTATCTTAGAGCATACATTGACAAGGACGGCGGCGTTAATATAAATGATTGCGTTGATGTAAATCACGCTTTATCAGATGCTTTGGATGTGGATGATTTCATTGAAGATGCATATACATTGGAGGTCAGCAGTCCGGGACTGGGAAGGCAGCTTAAGAAGGACAGGCATTTTGAGAACAGTCTGGGCAAGGAAGTTGAACTCAAGCTCTATAAGGCAATTGACGGAGTTAAAGAGTTTGCCGGTACACTTAAGAGCTACGATAGCACTTCGGTTACCGTAACTATAAATGACAAAGACGAAACTTTTTTGAGAAAAGAAATATCAGTTATTAAGCTTGCTCTGGATTTTTGATCCGGGCGAAAAAGAAGGAGACTACGATGAGTAAAGAATTAATGGATGCCCTTGACCTTTTGGAGAAGGAGAAGAACATCAGCAAGGATTCTCTGTTTGATGCTATTGAGAATTCTCTTGTCACAGCCTGCAAGAATAATTTCGGAAAGGCTGAGAACATCAGGGTAGAAGTTGACAGAGAGAACTGTGATTTCAAGTGCTATGCTGAGAAAACAGTTGTTGAGACTGCTGACGATGTAATGGATCCCATGCTTGAAATCTCACTCGACGATGCCAAGAAGATCAGCAAGAAGAGTAAAGTCGATGATATTGTCAATGTGCCACTCAATTCCAAAGAGTTCGGTCGTATTGCCACTCAGAATGCCAAGAACGTAATTCTTCAGAAGATTCGTGAGGAAGAGCGCGGAGCTATATATAACGAGTATTACAAGAAAGAGCATGATATTGTTACCGGTGTTATTCAGAGATATGTCGGCAAGAATATCAGCATCAACCTCGGTCGTGCAGATGCTATTCTCAATGAGAACGAGCAGGTTGAGAGCGAGGCTAAATCAGGATTCTACAAACCTACATCGAGAATCAGACTTTATGTTCTTGAGGTTAAGAACGGTTCGAAGGGCCCCAGAATTCTTGTTTCAAGAACTCATCCCGATCTTGTAAAGAGACTTTTCGAGCAGGAAGTTGCCGAGATTCAGGACGGAACAGTAGAGATCAAGAGCATTGCGAGAGAAGCAGGAAGCCGTACGAAGATCGCTGTGTTCTCAAACAACCCGAATGTTGATGCGGTTGGTGCTTGTGTAGGTGTTAACGGAGCAAGAGTTAACCTTATCGTAGATGAGCTTAACGGTGAGAAGATTGATGTTATCAACTGGGATGAGAACCCCGGTAACCTCATTCAGAATGCTCTTTCACCTGCAAAGATCGTTGCGGTATTTGCAGATCCCGATGAGAAGAGCGCAAAAGTAGTTGTTCCCGATTATCAGCTTTCACTTGCAATTGGTAAGGAAGGTCAGAATGCAAGACTTGCTGCAAGACTTACAGGTTACAAGATCGATATAAAGAGTGAGACACAGGCTAAGGATGCTCCCGGATTCCGTATGGAAGATTATCTTGATGATGAAGATGATTACGATGAGGAGTTCGAGGAGACTGAAATCGAGGAAGCTGAAGATGCTGAGATCGAAGTAGAAGAGGCTGAAGAAGTCGAAGAAGTAGAAGAAGAGATTGAAGTAGAAGACGACACTGACGCAGAGGAATAAGATGCAGAAGAAAATTCCAACAAGAAAGTGTGTAGGCTGCGGAGAGATGCGTGATAAGAAAGACCTGATAAGAGTTATTAAGACTCCGGACGGAGAAATTCGTCTTGATACCACAGGCAGAGCGAACGGCAGGGGCGCATATATATGTAACAGCGCCGAGTGTCTCAAAAAAGCAGTGAAGAACAGGGGACTTGAGAAATCTTTGAAAGCTCAGATTCCCGAAGACATACTTGAGCAGATGAATAAGGAGCTCGGAGAGTAAATTGGAGAGTAAAAAGATTTATTCTTTGCTTGGTCTTAGTGCTAGGGCCGGGAAATTGAAGAGTGGAGAGTTTTCGGTTTTGGAAGCTATCCGGAGCGGCAAAGCGTGTGCCGTTATAGTGAGTGAAGATGCTTCAGACAATACTAAGAAGCAGTTCAAAGATAAATGTAGTTATTATAATGTGCCTATTGCTTTTTTTGGAGACATGGAGAGCCTCGGGCATGCAGTTGGTAAAGGAGTTCGAACAAGCCTTGTCATCACCGACAAAGGGCTGGCGCAATCGCTTTTAAAGAACTTACTATTAGAAGATTAGTTGGAGGAAATGTGAATGGCAAAAATTAAGATATCTGAACTTGCAATAGAGCTTGGGTGTGACGGAAAAGCACTGCTTAGCTTTTTGCAGGAAAAGGGAATAGAGGCGAAGCGTTCGAACAGCTCGATTGATGACAATGAGGCAGAGATAGCAAGAAATCATTTTGGCAAGAAAAATGCATCATCCAATGCCAATAAGGATGCTCAGCCTGCTAAGACAGATGCTCCCGCAAAGGGAAGTGCAGATCAGGGCGCTGCAGGTGACGCTCCTAAGAAAAAGAAGAAAATTATTATGGTTACAAATGCCGGCAATTCCAAGATGGGCGGCTATCAGAACCAGAATAATAACAATAATAATTCGGGAAATAATAACCAGAGACGTGACAACAGAAATTCCGGCAATCAGAACAACAGAAGAGGAACTTTTGCGCAGTCACAGAATGCTTATCATCCCATTAAGCCTTTGACCGCACCTTCTCAGCTTGAGAGCTATGGAAACACTCAGATTCCAAAGACTCCTGTTCAGAAGAGTGCGCCTGTTAAGCAGGAGGCACCTGTAAAACAGGAAACACAGGCAGTAAAGCCTAAGGAAACTGTTGCAGAGCCTAAGCAGCAGGCGAAGGCACCTGTTCAGAACAACAGAAACGAAAGAAATGCAGCTCCTGTTCAGAACAACAGAAACGGCAATGACAGAAGAGACAACAGAAGTGGTAACGATTCTGAGAGAAGAGATAACAGAAATCAGCGTCCTCAGAACGGCGACAGAAATTCTTTCCAGAACAGAAACGGTGCGCAGGGCGGCTCTCGTGGCAACGGCAACAATGCGCAGGGTAACGGAAACGGACCGCGCAGAGACAACAACGGCAACAATGCACAGAACGGTAATAACAAGTTCAGAGGAAAGGGCGACAATAACAAGTTTGGCGGAAATAAGTTCGATAAGGGTGCAAGAGGCGGATTTGCTGATGCTCCTCAGAAGGACAACTCAAGCCGCAGAGACGATGAGAGAAGAAGAATCGGTCAGGAGAAGGATAAGAGAAACAAGAAGGATCTTGCTTACGAGCAGGAAGAGATGATGCCGAGAAGTAAGAGAGTCGGCAGATTCATCAAGCCTGAAGTCAAGAAGGCCCCCGAACCCGAAGAGCAGATCAAGGTTATCTCTATTCCTGAGAAGGTTTCTATTAAGGAACTTGCTGAGAAGATGAAGATGCAGCCTTCTGTTATCATTAAGAAGCTCTTTATGGCAGGACAGATCTCTACCGTTAATACTGAGCTTACTTATGAAGAAGCTGAAAATATCGCTATCGAATATGACATTATCTGCGAGAAGGAAATTCCCGTTGATATCATCGAGGAACTTCTTAAAGAGGATGAAGATGCAGAAGAGACACTTAAGAAGAGACCTCCCGTTGTCTGCGTAATGGGTCACGTTGACCATGGTAAGACATCACTTCTTGACGCTATTCGTAAGACAAGCGTTACAGACAGAGAGGCAGGCGGTATCACACAGAGAATCGGTGCTTATACTGTATCTGTAAATGACCAGAAGATCACATTCCTTGATACTCCCGGTCACGAAGCGTTCACTGCAATGCGTATGAGAGGTGCTACTTCAACAGATATCGCAGTACTTGTAGTTGCTGCGGATGACGGTGTAATGCCTCAGACTGTCGAAGCTATCAACCATGCAAAGGCAGCTGAAGTTGAGATTATCGTAGCAGTAAATAAGATAGATAAGCCTAATGCAAATATAGATAAGGTTAAGCAGGAGATGACTGAATACGGCCTCATTTCTACAGATTGGGGCGGAACAACAGAGTTTGTACCTGTTTCAGCTAAGTCAGGAGAGGGAATCGAGTCACTTCTTGAGACAATCATTCTCACAGCTGACATTCTTGAGCTCAAGGCTAACCCCGACAGAGAAGCAAGAGGTCTTGTACTTGAGGCAAGACTTGATAAGGGCCGCGGACCTGTTGCAAACGTACTTGTTCAGAAGGGTACACTTCATGTTGGTGACTTTATTTCAGCCGGAGCAAGCTCAGGTAAGGTTAGAGCGATGGTTGACGATAAGGGTAACAAGCTCAAGGAAGCACTTCCTTCACAGCCTGTTGAGATCCTCGGACTTTCCGATGTTCCCAATGCCGGTGAAGTATTCCTTGGACATCAGACAGACAAGCAGGCTAAGCAGTATGCAAATACATACCTTCAGCAGCACAAGAAAGACCTTATCGAAGAGACTAAGGCTAAGATGTCACTTGACGATCTGTACTCCAAGATTGAGGAAGGCAGACTTCAGGAACTCAATATCATCATCAAGGCTGATGTTCAGGGTAGCGTAGAAGCCCTTAAGCAGAGTCTCCTTAAGCTTTCAAATGAGGAAGTTGTTGTTAAGGTTATTCATGGCGGTGTTGGTGCCATCAATGAATCTGACGTTACACTTGCTGCAGCATCAAGCGCTATCATCATCGGATTTGATGTTCGCCCCGATGCAACAGCTAAGAGCATGGCAGAGCATGAAGGTGTAGAGATCAAGCTTTACAAGGTTATCTATCAGGCAATCGAAGAGATTGAGTTTGCCATGAAGGGTATGCTTGCTCCTATCTTCGAGGAGAGAGTAACAGGTCATGCCGAAGTAAGACAGATATTTAAGGCTTCCAAAGTCGGAAATATCGCAGGTTCATTCGTTAAAGACGGTGTTATCAAGAAGGATTGCAAGGTTCGTATTTCCAGAGAAGGAGAGCAGATCTTTGAAGGTGATCTGGCATCTCTCAAGAGATTCAAGGACGACGTTAAGGAAGTTAAGGAAGGCTTCGAGTGCGGTCTTGTATTTGACGGCTTTGATCAGATTCACGAAGGTGATATGGTAGAAGCTTATGAGATGGTGGAAGTACCCAGAACCTAAGAAAGGTAAAAATGCGAAAGAACAGCAATAAAAATAAAAGAATAAACGGCGAAGTTCAGAAAGTTATATCTGAAGCTATCAGATACAGCAAAGACCCCAGAATAAGCCCGATGACATCCGTTATGGATGTAGAGGTTGCTCCGGACCTTAAGACATGTAAGGTCTGGGTTACCGTAATGGGCAATGATGAGGACAGGGAGAGAACAGAAGCCGGACTTAAGAGTGCAGCGGGATATATCAGAAGCACTCTTGCAAAAGAGCTCAATATGAGATATACGCCCGAACTTCGCTTTATCATGGATGACTCCATAGAGTATGCGATTAACATGTCCAAGAAGATTGATGAAGTAACTGCAAAGGATAATGAAGCAAAGATTGCTCGCGGAGAGGAAATTGATGAGGATTGATGATTATTTGACTAATGTCGGTACTGTTGGGATCAGTGGCCATGTAAGACCTGACGGAGACTGTGTTGGGTCATGTATGAGTATGTATCTTTACATCAAAAAGAATTATCCAAATATTAAGGCAGATATTTTCCTTGAGAAGATACCTCGGGAACTAACTTTTATCAAAGATTCCGACAAGGTAAGCAGTGAATTTGCATCGGATGTTGAGAACTACGATCTGTTTATTGTGCTTGATTGCGGAAAAGAGCGCACGGGCGATGCCGAGAAGTTTGTTGATGCGGCAAAAAAAACAATAAATATAGATCATCATGTAAGTAATCCGGGAACGGGCGATGAGAATTATATTGTTCCGACAGCAAGTTCTGCCTGTGAACTGGTTTATGATGTTCTTGATAAAGAACGCATCGATGTTGAGATTGCAAAAGCAATATATACCGGAATGGTTACCGATACGGGAGTCTTCAAGTATTCAAACACATCACCGAAGACAATGGAAATTGCGGCAAAGCTCATAGCTTACGGCTTTGATTTCGGAAGCCTTATCGACCATGTCTTTTATGAGAAGACTTATCTTCAGAATCAGATACTCGGAAGAGCTCTTTTGGAGAGCATCCGTCTTCTTGACGGCAGATGTATTGTATCGGTTATTTCCAAGCAGACAATGGAATTTTACGGTGCGGTATCAAGCGATCTTGACGGAATAGTAAGTCAGATGCTCCTTACTATAGGAGTTGATTGTTCGATATTTGCTTATGAGACGTCTACTTTGGAGTATAAAGTGAGTCTTCGCAGTAACGGTGCGGTTGACGTTGCCAAGGTTGCCGCAATATTCGGAGGCGGCGGTCATCAGAGAGCGGCGGGATGCAGCGTAAACGGAACTTATCATGATGTTATAAATAATATAATGAAATATGTTCAGCTTCAGCTTGAAGGGTGAGAACATATTGGTTTAAAAGAAAAAGGTACCCATAAAGATTGCATTTAGGGGTACCTTTTTGAGAGTGCGGGAGAATATGAAAAGTACTTACAACGGACTTATAAATATCTATAAAGAACCCGGATTTACTTCAAATGACGTGGTTGCAAAACTAAGGGGAATACTAAAACAAAAAAAGATCGGCCACACGGGAACACTCGATCCCGATGCGGTGGGAGTTCTTGTTGTGTGCCTTGGAACGGGAACAAAGCTTGTTGAAATGCTTACCGATCACGATAAGGAATATATCGCTGTTTGCAGGCTTGGTGTTACCACGGATACACAGGATATGTCCGGAAATATTATAGAGACATCCGATGTCAAAGTGACAAAAGAACAGGTTCATGAGGCAGTAAAAGCTTTTATCGGTGATTATGATCAGATTCCGCCTATGTATTCCGCAATCAAAAAAGACGGAAGAAAACTTTATGAACTTGCAAGAGAAGGAATCGAGGTTGAGAGAAAACCCCGAAAAGTTCATATATCTGCGATAACTGTTCTTGATGATTCACATATTGATTCGGACGGCCTTTTTACGATTGAAGTTAAGTGCAGCAAGGGAACGTATATAAGGACTCTTTGCCATGATATAGGACTAAGACTTGGATGCGGCGCGGCAATGCAGCATCTTACAAGAACAAGAGTAGGTGCTTTTACACTGGATACGGCCGTAACTCTTTCTCAGATTGAGAATATGAGAGATGAGGGCACTCTTTCTGAGATCATTCAGTCGCCCGAGTATATTTTCAGAGACCTTGATAAGATACATGTGAAAGATTCTGCGAGAACTCTTTTGGAAAACGGAAACAGCTTCAGAAAGAATAATATTGTCAATGAGGATCCCGAGGGAGTAAATGACAAGGAATTTGAAGAAGAGATGTTTACTGAAGGAAATAAAGTAAGAGTCTATTCCGAGGATGAAGTGTTTTTTGGAATATATACTTACAGTGCAAAGACACAAATGTTCAATGTCGACAAATTCTTTTTTGAAAAATAATAAGAACGGATATATCTCAAAATGAAGATAATAACTGAACTTGATAAATTGAATGTCCGCGAGAAGACGGCGGTTGCCATAGGCAAGTTTGACGGTATTCACGTGGGACACAGAGAACTTCTTTCACGGATTCTTGAAAAAAAGAACGACGGCCTGAAGGCGACCGTATTTACGTTTGATCCTTCGCCGGAGGAATTTTTTGTCGGACATCCTGTGCCGCAGCTTTTTGCTAGGGAAGAAAAATTAAGGGCTTTTCAGGAGCTTGGCGTTGATGTTCTCGTTATGTTTCCGCTTAATGAGAAAACAGCGGCTACAGATCCGGAAGAGTTTGTGAGAAAGATTCTTGTAGATGGTCTTAATGCAAGTTATATTGCGGCGGGAAGTGATGTTTCTTTTGGCGATAAGGGAAAAGGCGACAGCAAACTTCTTGAGAGACTGGCAAAGGAGCTGTCATACGAGCTTTGCATTATTGATAAAGTTAAGATTGACGGAGAAGAAGTCAGCTCCACGAGGGTCAGGAACGCGGTGGCGGACGGAGATATGAACCTTACCAAAAGGCTTCTTGGCTCTGAATATTCGGTTTCGGGAATAGTTGAGCACGGCAATCATTTGGGACACACAATAGGCGTTCCGACGGTCAATATTCTTCCGCCTAAGATGAAACTTCTTCCTCCTTATGGTGTATATTCAAGTACCGTAAAGATTGGTAAAAAAGAATTCAAAGGAATGACCAATATCGGAAGAAAGCCCACTGTCTCTGAAAAAGAGAAGGTTGGCGTTGAGACTTATATATATGATTTTGACTGTGATGTATACGGTGAATTCATAGAAGTTGTGCTCCACAGCTTCGTAAGACCTGAGATTAAATTTGAAAGCATGGAGCAGCTGAAATTACAGATTCAGCAAGATATAAAGAATGCAGCGAGGAATTTTTAAGTGAGTATTTTAAATGTTGAACATTTGACACATGGCTTTGGAGACAGGGCAATATTTGATGATGTTTCTTTCAGATTATTAAAAGGTGAGCATATCGGACTTGTCGGAGCTAACGGCGAAGGAAAGTCCACATTTATGAATATTATCATCGGTAAACTTATGCCGGATGCCGGAAAGATTGAGTGGGCCAAGAATGTTAAAGTCGGTTATCTCGATCAGCACGCGGAGCTTAAGCAGGGCATGACCATAAGGGATGTGCTTGCTTCGGCATATGAACCTTTGTATGAGATGGAGCGCAGGATGAATGAGATCTGCGATGCCATGGCGGAAGCGGATGAAAAGACGCTTGAAGACTATATGGAAGAACTTGGAACAATACAGGATCTTCTTACAAATCATGATTTTTACCTGATAGATTCCAAGATAGAAGAAGCTTCGAGGGCACTTGGCTTTTTGGACCTTGGCCTTGACAGAGATGTAACGGAACTTTCGGGAGGGCAGAGAACCAAGATACTTCTAGGAAAACTCCTCCTTGAAAAGCCGGATATCCTGCTTCTTGACGAGCCTACAAACTACCTTGATGCTGAGCATATCGTGTGGCTTACAAGATATCTCCAGGACTATGAGAATGCTTTTATCCTTATTTCTCATGATATACCGTTTCTCAACAGCGTGGTTAATATTATCTACCATATGGACGGCCAGACACATTCTCTTGACAGATATGTGGGCGATTATGACAAATTCATGGAAGTCTATGAGATGAAAAAAGCGCAGAGAGAAGCTGCATATAACAGACAGCAGCAGGAAATTGCGGATCTCAAAGATTTTGTTGCAAGAAACAAGGCAAGAGTCGCAACGAGAAATATGGCGATGGCAAGGCAGAAGAAGCTCGATAACATGGATATCATCGAGATGGTAAAAGAGAAGCCAAAGCCCGAGTTTAATTTCAAGGTTGCAAGAACACCCGGAAAAGTTATATTTGAGACAAAAGACCTTGTTATAGGCTATGATGAACCCCTTTCATCGCCTCTTAACATAACTATGGAACGTAATTCAAAGATTGTTCTTACGGGAGCAAACGGAATCGGAAAGACAACTCTTTTAAAGAGTATTCTCGGACTTATTCCTGCGCTGAGCGGTTCTGTTGAACTTGGAGAAAATGTTGAGATAGGCTACTTTGAGCAGGAGATGTCTCCTGATATCGAGACCACATGTATGCAGGAAATATGGAATGAATTTCCGGGATTTTCACAGTATGAAGTCCGTTCCGCGCTTGCGAAATGCGGACTTACAACCAAGCATATCGAGAGTAAATGCAAGGTACTTTCAGGTGGCGAGCAGGCAAAAGTAAGACTTTGTAAGCTTATTAACAGAGAGTCAAATCTTTTGGTATTGGATGAGCCTACAAACCATCTTGATGTGGATGCAAAAGATGAGCTTAAGAGGGCTCTTTCCGAGTATAAGGGCAGTATTCTCATGGTTTGTCATGAACCTGATTTCTATGACGGACTTGCTACTGAAGTTTTGGATTGTTCAAAGTGGACAACCAGATTATAAGGTATCCGGTGCATATGTTTTCGGCTTTGACAAGCCGATAATGACTTTACATAAAAGAATATATATGCTAATATAACTTAGTTGCGTACAGACTTTATGTGCAGCAACGGAACTACCTATACTCGGATGCGGGATACTCCAACCCTTTTCTGTGTATCGGGCGGATTCATTAAAATTTATAAGGAGTGTAGAAATGATCACAAAAGAGAAGAAAACAGAAGTTATCAACAAGTTTGCGAGAAAAGCCGGAGATACAGGTTCACCGGAAGTTCAGGTTGCAATTCTTACAGAGAGAATTCAGGAGCTCAACGCTCACCTTCAGAAGAACCCTAAGGATCACCACTCAAGAAGAGGTCTTCTTAAGATGGTTGGACAGAGACGTAGTCTCCTTGGATACCTCAAGAAGAAGGACATCGAAGCTTATCGTAAGCTTATCGCAGATCTTGGTTTGAGAAAGTAATCTGTAGAAACAATAAGGCGGGATGAGGCTGATGCAAATCGGCTTATTCCGTCTTTATTAATGTTTTGTTCAAGTGATGGAATATGAACCGGGGCTTTCAAAGTTATAATATACATTTCGACGCATTCGAGATGCATATTATGACCTTGAAACCCACGTATCATATTCGGATTAATGTGAGTGAAGGAGATAAAAATGGTTAAGACTTACACAATGGATCTTGCCGGACGTACTCTTAAAGTAGAGATCGGCAAAGTAGGTAAACAGGCTAACGGATGTGCATTTATGCAGTATGGAGATACAACAGTTCTTTGTACGGCAACAGCATCTGCAAAGCCCAGAGAAGGAATTGATTTCTTCCCTTTGAGCGTTGAATACAGCGAGAAATTCTATGCAGTGGGCAAGTTCCCCGGCGGATATAACAAGAGAGAGGGTAAGCCTTCTGAGAATGCTATCCTTACAAGCCGTGTTATCGATCGACCTATGCGTCCTCTTTTCCCTAAGGATTACAGAAATGATGTAACAATCGAGACTATGGTTATGGCTGTTGATAATCAGTGCAGACCTGAGCTCGTAGCTATGCTTGGTGCATCTGTATCTGTTTCAATTTCAGATATTCCTTTCGATGGCCCTTGTGCTATGACACAGGTTGGTATGATCGATGGAGAGCTTATCATCAATCCTACCCAGGAGCAGTGGAATACAGGCGACCTTAAGCTTACTGTTGCATCAGTAGGTCAGAAGGTTATCATGATCGAGGCAGGAGCTAACGAGATTCCTGAAGAGAAGATGAAGGAAGCTATCTACAAGGCTCATGATGTAAACCTTCAGATCATTGAATTCTTCAAGGGTATTGTGGCAGAGATCGGTAAGCCTAAGCACGAGTATACAAGCTGTGCGGTTCCCGAAGAACTCTTTGCAGCAATCAAAGAAGTTGTTCCTCCCGAGGAGATGGAAAAGGCTGTATTTACAGATGACAAGCAGACAAGAGAGAACAATATCGCAGAGATTACAGACAGACTCACAGAGAAGTTTGCAGAAAACGAAGAGTGGCTTGCAATTCTCGGTGAAGCTATTTACCAGTATGAGAAGAAGACAGTTCGTAAGATGATCCTTAAGGATCACAAGAGACCTGACGGACGTGATATCAAGCAGATCAGACCTCTTTCAGCTGAGATCGATCTTATCCCCAGAGTACACGGAAGTGCTATGTTTACTCGTGGACAGACACAGATCTGTGACGTTACAACCCTTGCACCTCTTTCAGAGGCTCAGAAAGTTGAGGGACTTGATGAGTTTGCTTCAGATAAGAGATATGTACACCAGTACAACTTCCCTGCTTATTCAGTAGGTGAGACAAAGGTTTCAAGAGGACCCGGACGTAGAGAGATCGGACACGGTGCACTTGCAGAGAGAGCACTTCTTCCCGTTCTTCCAAGCGTTGAGGAGTTCCCTTATGCAATCCGTTGCGTATCAGAGACATTTGAGTCTAACGGATCGACATCAATGGCTTCAACTTGCGCATCATGCATGTCACTTATGGCTGCAGGTGTTCCCATCAAGAAGATGGTTGCAGGTATCAGCTGCGGTCTTGTAACAGGCGATACAGACGATGATTTCATCGTACTTACAGATATCCAGGGACTTGAAGATTTCTTCGGAGATATGGACTTCAAGGTAACAGGTACAAAAGAAGGTATCACAGCTATCCAGATGGATATCAAGATTCACGGTCTTACAAAGCCTATCGTTGAGACAGCTATCGAGCAGTGCCGCGAGGCAAGATTCTTCATCATGGATGAGTGTATGAGCAAGGCTATTGCTGAGCCTCGTAAGGAAGTATCCAAGTATGCTCCCAAGATCGTATCTATTCAGATCGATCCCGAGAGGATCGGTGATGTTGTCGGACAGAGAGGAAAGACAATCAACGAGATCATCGCTCGTACAGGCGTTAAGATTGATATTACCGATGACGGTAAGGTTTCTGTATGCGGAGAAGACCAGGAGAAGCTTCAGCAGGCAATAGATATGGTAAATATCATTGTTACTGACTTCGAGAAAGGTCAGACCTTCACAGGTAAGGTAATCAGCATAAAAGAGTTTGGTGCATTTGTTGAGTTCGCTCCCGGAAAAGAGGGTATGGTTCATATCAGCAAGATTTCCAAGGAGAGAATCGACCGCGTAGAGGATGTTCTTACACTCGGCGATGTAGTTAAGGTTGTATGCCTCGGTAAGGACAAGATGGGAAGAATCAGCTTCTCAATTAAGGACGCTAAAGACTGAACACTTGACGAGGTATTATCGAGTCTAGTGTGAAGCTTGTTCTGGCGAGCACTTCGTGCGAGAGCAGAACCTCCTTATGTCCTTGTAAAAAGAAACTATAGAATAAACAGATTTATGAGGTCGGGATGTTAATTCATGCCGGCCTCATGTTGAGTAGAGGAAAAGATGAGCAATACAAAAGAAACAATAAATGAGATAAATAAAAGACGTACATTTGCGATTATTTCCCACCCTGATGCAGGTAAGACAACACTTACGGAGAAATTCCTTCTCTACGGTGGTGCGATCAATATGGCGGGAAGCGTTAAAGGAAAAGCAACTGCAAAACATGCCGTATCTGACTGGATGGAAATCGAGAAACAGCGTGGTATCTCAGTTACTTCTTCTGTTCTTCAGTTTAACTTTGAGGGATGTTGCATAAATATCCTTGATACACCGGGACACCAGGATTTCTCAGAGGATACATACAGAACACTTATGGCTGCGGATTCTGCTGTCATGGTCATAGATGCAAGTAAGGGTGTTGAGGCTCAGACAAGAAAGCTCTTTAAAGTCTGTGCAATGAGCCATATTCCGATCTTTACTTTCATCAACAAGTTGGACCGCGATGCCATGGATACATTTGATCTTCTCGATGATATCGAGAATAACCTTGGAATCGCCACATGTCCGATGAACTGGCCTATTGGTTCGGGAAAGAACTTTAAGGGCATTTATGACAGAAGAGAAGGACATATCGTTACCTTTTCAGAGACTCAGAAGGGTACCAAGGAAGGTAAGGAGACAATTATAGATCCCGCCGATAAGGCAGCTGTTGAATCGGTTGTCGGAAATGATGCTTTTGAGAAACTTCAGAGCGAAATCGAGCTTTTGGACGGAGCCGGAGCTGAGTATGATCTTGAGAGAGTAAGAAAGGGTGAACTTACACCTGTATTTTTTGGATCAGCTCTTCAGAATTTCGGTGTAGAGCTGTTTTTACATCATTTCCTTAAGATGGCAACTCCTCCTACCGGACGTACATCTGCTGATGGGGAAAATATCGATCCTTTTGAGAGAGATTTTACAGCATTTGTATTTAAGATTCAGGCTAATATGAATAAGGCACACAGAGACAGGGTTGCATTTATGAGAATCTGCTCAGGAAGATATGATGCGGATAAAGAAGTAAAGCATGTCCAGAGTGGAAAGGTTATGCGCCTTTCACAGCCTCAGCAGCTTATGGCTGATGAGAGAAAGATTCTCAGCGAAGCTTATGCAGGAGATATCATGGGTGTATTCGATCCCGGTATATTCTCTATCGGTGATACTGTTTGCATGCCTAAAGACAATGTCGTTTATCAGGGGATTCCGACATTCGCTCCCGAACATTTTGCAAGGGTGCGTCAGGTCGACACAATGAAACGTAAACAATTTGTTAAAGGAATTTCACAAATTGCTCAAGAGGGTGCAATCCAGATTTTTCAAGAGTATAACACGGGTTTGGAGGAAATTATTGTCGGAGTTGTTGGAATTCTTCAATTTGATGTCTTGAAATTTAGGTTACAAAGCGAGTACAATGTAGATATCATTCTAGAAAGTCTACCATACGAACATATCAGATGGGTGGACAACGAAAACATAGATATGGCCTCAATCGTGGGCACATCTGACATGAAGAGAATAAAGGATATGCATGACAGACCGCTCCTTTTATTTGTTAACGAATGGAGTGTCGGCATGACAATGGAAAGAAATGAGGGATTGGTACTTTCAGAATTTAAAAGAAACTAGGTAATACAAGCAACACAACGGGGGTAAGTTATTGAAGAAACGCTTAAGAGGAAAGAGAAAAAATGGAGAAAATAATGACTTAATAGTTAAGAAAAACTTAATATGGATGAAAGAATTAAGTTGCAAATTCTTAAGATATGCAACAGTGTTCTCGATTGTAGCTGCAACATCTTTTTCATTATGCGGTTGTGATGAAGCAGATATGGAAGCATATTATGATATGCTTGACGATCTCGATGAGGATTCGGGAGACATCGATCTTTCGGATATCCTTGATAACAAGGATGTGTCGCCCGAAGACCTTGATGAGTTAAACGATCTTCTTGATAAGTATAATGAATCAAAAGATGAGACTTCTGACGAGGGGACGGATGAGTCTACAGATTGGGCTACAGACGATGAACAAAATGTTCTTGGAGACAGGAGGGAAGATGATTCCAATTCCGATGCAGACAGCAGTAAGGATGCAGATCAGAATTCCGGTTGTAAAAAGAAAAAAAGTTCCAATAAAAGTTCCGATAAGAACAACGACTGTGACAAGAACAAGGAAAACAATCAGGATGCCTCTTCCGACAAAGACAAGGCAAATGATCAGTGCACCGATCAGAGTACCGATCAGAGTACCGATCAGAGTACCGAGTGTAACAAGGACAAGGAAAAAGATCAGAATAATGATTGCAATAAGGAAGAAAACAAAGAAAGCAATCAGGACACTGACGGTGACAAGAAAAAGGAAGACGATCAGAAATCTGATTCCGACAAAGACACAGATGCTGCCCAAAATACTGACAGCGAAAAAACGGCTGATGATGCAGGCGCAACTGAAAGCACAGAAAAACCTGAAGAACCCAAGAAACCTGACAGCGAACCAAATAACAATGAGGCTCTTCCCGATGACGGAAGACAGAAGATGGATCAAGGATATGAGTCTTCTTACAGGGGTTTTTCAGATGCGAATGCTATAAAGGTTCGCGAAGCAGCAGGGCTTACAGATGAAAGTATTGCTGAACTTAAGAAGCAGCAGGAAGGTTATTACGCTTACAGCAGACTTAGCGAAGGCGGAAAGACACTTTATGTTGAACTTCTTCAGATTATCAATAAGGAGGCAGACGGAGTATTTGTTTCAACAAACAATCCCGATGCCATACAACTTGCTTTTGATTATCTTATGATGGATCATCCGGAAATATTCTGGGTGAACGGATATCGCTATGTAAAACATTTTACTTATAATGGTGGAATTGATAAACTTGCTTTTACGGGAGTTTATACATATGACCTCAATGAGGTCGCAAACAGACAGGCAAAGATAAACGAATATGTCGATAAATGTCTTGCCGGAGCACCTTCTACGGAAGATGAATATTATGCTATAAAGTATGTATATGATTACCTGATAGCTAATACCGAGTATGATCTGAGAGCACCTGACAATCAGAATATCTGCTCTGTATTTATTGGCAGAAAGACCGTTTGCAGTGGATATGCAAGGGCTACACAGTATTTACTTAATAAACTTGGAATCAAGTGCACATACGTTACAGGATATGCCGATAACGGCCAGGGCGGTGGAAATCACGCCTGGAACCTTGTAAGATGTAACGGTGCATATTATTATATGGATACCACTTGGGGCGATACCGGAATGACTTCAGCCGATGGAAAACCGAGAATCAACTATGATTATTTGCTTCTTACCAAAGAGGCTATGGGAATCAATCACAATCTTTCCGATAGGATTGATTATCCCGAATGTAACAATACAAAAGATAACTATTATGTGAGAGAAAATCTATATCTTGACAGCGCAGATATGGGCCGCGTAAAAGAAGTTTTTGATAAGAGATACGCAGAAGGCGGCGATAATGCTACAATAAGATGTGCGTCGAAAGATATTTATAATTCGCTGTATCAACAGCTTATAAAGGATGGAGCAATATTCGGATATCTTCAGGGAGATAAGAGATTTTCTTACACACTTTATGAAGATACCAATACTATTGCTATTTGGATTAAATAAATATATAAATAAAAATGAGGGGACATTTTGAAAAGTAGCATGGTAGTAAAGAGAAAATATAAATGTATATACGCAAGAATTGCGGTTGTTTTTTCTGTGATTTTTGTGTCATCGGCATTTTTGTGCGGATGTGAGTATTCGAGTTTGGATGAATATCTTGATATTCTGGAGCTTACGGATAATGATTATGACGATCCGACATCGCTTTTTTCGGAAGAGATTGAGGATACCGAAGTTTCCGATGAACCGGAGATGGAAGGGATAGATGATGCTTCAGATTCATCCACATTTGATGAGAATGAACCGGCGGATTCTGATTTTGCATCTTTTTACAGAAAGTTCTTTGATACGGATACTGACAGTGAAGTGAAAAAAGTTCGCGAGGATGCGGGACTGACTGAAAAAAATATAAATGAGGTAAAAAAGCAGCAGGAAGGGAATTATGCTTTTGATAAACTTACTGATGCGGGCAAAACATTATATGCAGAGCTGTATCTCATTATTACAAAAGAGGCCAAAAAAGTTTATGTTTCCGCAACCAGCGAATATGCCATCGATCTTGTTTTTAACTATCTTATGATCGATCATCCGGAAATATTCTGGGTTGAAGGCTATAATTTTGAAAAACATACTGTCGGAGATGTTGTTGATAAGATTGCTTTTTCCGGCGCGTATACTTATGATCTTAAGGAAGTCGCCAGAAGGCAGAAAATAATTGATAAATGCGTAAATGAGTGCATTGCAAATGCGCCGTCATCCGACGATGACTATTATGCTATTAAATATGTTTATGAATATCTGATAGCAAACACGGATTATGTGTCCAATGCGCCCGATAACCAAAACATCTGCTCTGTTTTCATTGGAAAAGAGAGCGTATGCAGCGGATATGCAAAAGCTACACAGTACCTGCTCAATAAACTGGGTGTTAAATGCACATTTGTTTCGGGAACGGTAGAGACAAGGGCCAGCGCGGATGCTAAACATTCGTGGAATCTGGTATTATGTAATGGCAAATATTACTATGTGGATACTACATGGGGAGATGCTTCATATCAGACAACCAGTGGTGAGACAGAAGACAAAATGAAACTTCCCAGAGTTAATTATGATTATCTGTGTGTTACAACAGAAAGTATAAAAACAAATCATACACTCTCGGATGTTATAGCTCTTCCTGAGTGCAACAGCATGACTGATAATTATTATGTACGTGAAGATGAGTACTTTAAGAATGATGATCTTAATCTTGTAAAAGATCTTTTTGACAGAAGGTACAAAGACGGAAGCGATAATGTGACCATTAAATGTTCTTCAAAAGAAGTCTATGATTCACTATATAATAAACTTATAAATGAGAAAAACGTATTTGAATATCTTCAGGGAAATACCAAGACGGTCTCATATACGATTTTTGAAGAGACTAAGACAATTATCTTTTGGCTGTGACGTTCAAAAAATAACATTGTTAGTATTAGCGAATATATCGTTAATGCTAACAATGTTTTTTCCTTAATAGACATCTATTTATTTAAGCACGAAGTGTGGTATACTATGTAGAAAGACTTAATATGAGGTGAAGTAATATGGGAAAAGAACTCGCGGAAATCGGAGCAGTTAAGATTGCCGATGACGTTTTAGCCAGAATAGCGGCACTTGCAGCTCTTGAAGTTGACGGAGTATCCGCCATGGCAGGTAATTATACAAGCGACGTACTTGAAAAAGTAAGCCGTAAAAACCTTGCGAAGGGAGCAAAGGTTATTGTAGGGCAGACTCAGGTTAAGGTTGATCTTGCTCTTATGATGTCATATGGATATAATATCCCCGCTACATGTCAGCAGGCTCAGACTCGCGTTCAGACAGCGATTGAGAATATGACGGGACTTGAGGTCACTGATGTCAATGTAAGAATTGCCGGGATCACAATGCCAAAAGCATAATAAAAATCAGAGTGAGAGAAGAATGATGAACAGAAGCTTACTGAGAGAGCAGGTTTTCAAGCTGCTCTTTCGTGTTGAATTTAACCCAATGGAAGAAATGCCTGAACAGGAGGAGCTTTTTACCTCGACAAGTGATGACGATTTTTCCAAACAAGATGCTGATTATATCAGAGAAAAATATGAGAAGATAGCCGAGAAACTTGATGATATCGATAAGGCTATCAATGAGAAGACGAAGGGCTGGGATACAGATCGTATGGCCAAGGTTGAGCTTACAATAATAAGGCTCGCAGTATATGAGATCAAGCATGACGATTCAGTTCCTACCGGAGTCGCTATCAATGAGGCGGTTGAGCTTGCGAAGAAATTCGGACAGGACGGTTCACCGGCCTTTGTGAATGGAGTGTTAGCTAAATTTGCGGAGTGAGTATACAGTCACACAAGTTAATGCCTATATAAAAAATATGTTTACTCAGGATTTCCTCTTGAAGTCGATTACGGTCAAAGGGGAGATAAGCAATTGCAGGTACCATCCTTCCGGACACATCTATTTTACGATGAAGGATTCGGGTGGTGCCATTTCTTGTGTAATGTTTCGCGGAGACAGAGACAGGGGCGGTCTTAAATTTCAGATGAAAGAAGGACAGCAGGTCAAAGTTTCCGGAACGGTAGATGTATACGAAAGAGATGGAAAATATCAGCTCTATGCCAGAAGAATCGAACTTGACGGCGAAGGAGCTCTTTTTGAGAAATTTGAAGAGTTAAAGAAAAGATTGGCGGAATCCGGAATGTTTGCTGATGAATACAAGCAACCCATTCCGACATATATAAAAACTCTTGGCGTAGTTACTGCTTCTACGGGAGCGGCTGTGCGGGATATTATAAATGTTGCCACCCGCAGAAATCCACATATTCAGATTATTCTTTATCCTGCCATTGTACAGGGAGATCAGGCTGCCGAGAGCATAGTCAGAGGAATCGAGACTTTATCAGAAATGCAGACTGATGTTATCATTGTCGGACGTGGCGGAGGTTCTATCGAAGATTTATGGGCTTTTAACGAGGAAATTGTGGCGGAAGCTATATTTAATTGCCCTGTTCCGATCATTTCAGCAGTTGGACATGAAACTGATACAACAATAGCCGATTACGTAGCGGACAGAAGAGCACCTACACCGTCTGCGGCAGCGGAGATTGCAGTTTTTGAATATAGAAGATTTGTACAGGATCTTGAAGATTACTCGTATACACTGCAAAAGAGCATGAACAGGATAATCGGTACGCTAAAATTAAAAGAGACCAAGTATGCTGATAATTTAAGGCACCTAAGTCCTATGGGCAGAGTTAAGGAAAAACTGCTCAGGATGGATAAATTGCAGGATACGATTCAGGCTCTTATGGACAGAAAAATCATTGAAGCCAAAAACAGATTTGCGGTGGATACTCAGAAATTAAAAGGACTGTCGCCGCTTGAAAGGCTTTTGGGAGGATATTCTTTTACCACGGATGAAAACGGGAAGAATGTCCGAAGCATTGAACAGGTCAAAAAGGGTGATGAACTGTCGGTATATGTGACAGACGGAGTTATCAAGGCTAAGGCTACGGAGACCGTGCATATAGACAGAAAGTAGTATAAGAGCAGGAGAGACCATATGGCTGCAAAGAAGGAAAAAAAGAGCTTAACCGTTGAGGAGGCTTTTTGCAAAATAGAAGAAAAAATTGAAGCGCTCGAAAAAGAAGATATTTCTCTTGATGATTCTTTTAAGGAATATCAGGAGGGAATGATGCTCTTAAAGCAGTGTCATGAGATGATAGAGAGCGTTGAGAAAAAAGTACAGAAAATTGCAACGGATGGCAGTCTGGAGGATTTTGAGTAATGTCACAGAATGATTTTAGTGCAGAGCTCTCAAAGAGAGCGGAGCATGTGGAAGATATATTAAAGAAATTTCTTCCGAAAGAAGAAGGATATGCAAAGACAGTAATTGAGGCTATGAATTACAGTCTTTTGGCCGGAGGAAAGAGACTAAGACCTGTCATGATGCTTGAATCATATAAGCTTTTTGCGGGAGAAGACGCAGATGAGGTAGTTGTTTGGCCTTTCATGGCAGCAATGGAGATGATACACACATATTCTCTTGTACATGACGATCTACCGGCAATGGATAACGATGAGTACAGAAGAGGAAGAAAGACAACACATGCCGTTTACGGCGCAGGAATGGCAACACTTGCAGGAGATGCGCTACTTAATTTTGCTTTTGAAACTGCGATAAACGGAGCGATTTCCGGAAAAAATCTTTCTGCATATGATGCAGATACGGATAACAGATATTTTGCCGCACTCAAGGTTTTATCAAAGAAAGCGGGAATATACGGTATGGTCGGCGGTCAGTGCGCTGATATAATGGCAGAGAATGCTACTGATGTTCCAAAAGATGAGATGAGTGATATACTTTCATATATAGATGAAAACAAAACGGCAGCACTTATTGAGAGTAGTCTTATGATAGGCGCGATACTTGGAGGAGCTTCAAAGGATTCCGTGGCAGCTATGGAGAAAGCCGGAAGCTGTGTGGGAATAGCATTCCAGATTCAGGATGATATTCTTGACATAGTCGGTGATCAGGAAGAGATTGGTAAACCTGTAGGTTCCGATGAGAAGAACAATAAGAGCACATATGTAAGCCTCAACGGCATGGAGGCTGCATCGGCCAAGGTTAAGGAACTGTCGGAAGTGGCAGAGGAGATTTTGAAAGAACAGGGATTTGAAGATTCATTTTTGGGAAATCTTTTTGATTCTTTGATTTATAGAAGGAAATGATATGTTATGTTACTTGAATTAATAAATAAAACCGGTGATATTAAGAAAATACCACAGCAGAAGTATCAGGAGCTGGCAGGGGAGATTCGCCACTTTTTGATCGAGACGATATCAAAAACAGGAGGACATCTTGCGTCCAATCTTGGAGCGGTAGAGCTTACCATGGCGCTTCACCTTGCGCTTGACCTTCCCAAAGATAAGATTATCTGGGACGTTGGACATCAGGCTTATACCCATAAAATATTGACGGGAAGAAAAGATAAGTTCGATACATTAAGACAGTACGGCGGACTTAGCGGATTCCCCAAAAGATGTGAGAGCAGTTCCGACTGTTTTGATACGGGACACAGCTCGACTTCAATATCTGCCGGACTTGGTATGGTAAAGGCAAGAGATCTCATGGGTGAAGATTATACCGTGGTATCTGTTATCGGTGACGGTTCTCTTACGGGAGGACTTGCTTATGAAGCTCTAAATAACGCTTCAAAGCTTGATACGAACTTTATTATTATTCTAAATGACAATGAGATGTCTATTTCTGAGAGCGTCGGAGGTATGAAGAAGTATCTCAACAGCGTTCGTACCGCAGAAGGATATCTTAACCTCAAAGAGGATATATATGCACAGCTTAGCAATAATCACAAGGTTGTAGATGGTATCAGAAGGGCAAAGAACAGTTTCAAACAGCTCTTTGTACCGGGAATGGTATTTGAGAACCTTGGAATTACTTATTTGGGACCCGTAGACGGACATAATGTCGCAAGCCTTGAGAAGGCTATCAAAGAGGCTAAAAAGGTCAAGAAGGCCGTTATGATACATGTTATGACCAAGAAGGGGAAGGGATACGGCCCTGCAGAGAGACATCCTGCAAGATTCCACGGAACAGAGCCTTTCATAGTTGAAAACGGACTTCCCAGAAATCCCAGAACTACGGCCAACTATCAGGATATTTTCAGTACTGTAATGTGTAAGCTCGGTGCAAGGAATGCCAAGGTTGCTGCGATCACTGCGGCAATGGCTGACGGAACCGGACTTAAGAGATTCAGAAACATGTATCCCGACAGATTTATTGATGCGGGAATAGCCGAGGAGCATGCTGTTACATTTGCTGCAGGAATGGCTTCCGGCGGATATAAGCCTGTATTTGCGGTTTATTCATCATTCCTTCAAAGAGCATACGACCAGATACTTGAGGATGTGTGCCTTCAAAAGCTCCCTGTTGTATTTGCAATAGACAGGGCCGGGCTTGTAGGAAGTGACGGAGAGACTCACCAGGGAATATTTGATGTTGCATTTCTTTCATCAATGCCCAATATGCATATAATGGCGCCCAAGAATAAATGGGAACTTTCAGATATGCTGAAGTTTGCGGTTGATTTTGATCTTCCGATCGCAGTCAGATATCCGAGAGGAAATGCTTATGACGGGCTCAAAGATTTCAGAGCGCCCATAAAGCTTGGAAAGTGCGAGCCTATCTATGAAGAGAAAGACATTTGTCTTCTTGCACTCGGACCTATGGTCAAGATAGGCGAAGAAGTGCGAAATATACTTAAGGACAGAGGATTTAAGTGCAGTCTTGTAAATGCACGTTTCTATAAACCGATAGATACTGACTATATTAAAGCTGCATCACAGAGTCACAAGCTCTTTGTCACCATGGAAGAGAATGTGCTTACCGGCGGATTCGGTGAGAAAGTAAGAGATTTTGTTGATACGAACAGAATCGATGCGAGTGTGATAAATATTGCGATCCCGGATCAGTTTGTTACGCACGGCAGTGTAGATAAGCTCAGAGCTGAACTTAAGATAGACGCTGAGTCTATCGCAGAACGAATTATAGACGAATTACACAGGTAATAATATATGGCAAAAGAAAAGGAAAGACTGGACGTCCTTCTTGTAAACAGGGGACTTGCCGTTTCCAGAGAAAAAGCAAAGACACTTATAATGGCGGGTGACGTATTTGTAAACGGACAAAGAGAAGACAAGCCCGGAACTACTTTTGAAGAGAGCAAGATAAAGACACTTGAAGTAAAGGGCGACACACTTCCCTATGTTAGCAGGGGCGGTCTTAAGCTTGAGAAAGCAGTTAATAATTTTGGGTTTTCTTTGGAAAAGAAGATCTGTATGGATATAGGCGCTTCAACCGGAGGATTTACGGACTGTATGCTCCAGAACGGTGCAAGCAAGGTATATTCCGTGGATGTTGGACACGGACAGCTTGACTGGAAGCTTAGAAGTGATGACAGAGTCGTTTGCATGGAAAAGACCAATTTCAGATATATGGTGAGAGACGATATTCAGGATGATCTTGATTTTGCATCCTGTGATGTATCTTTTATCTCACTTACAAAGATACTTCTTCCTGCGAGAAAGCTCTTAAAAGCCGGTGGAGAGATGGTATGCCTTATAAAGCCCCAGTTTGAAGCGGGCAAGGATAAAGTAGGTAAAAAGGGCGTTGTCAGAGAGCCCAAAGTGCACGAAGAGGTGGTTCACAGGATCACGGATTTCGTGGATATTGCGGGATTTGAAGTATTGCACCTTGATTATTCTCCGATAAAGGGGCCTGAGGGAAATATAGAATATCTGATACATATCAGGAAAAATCCGGATGCCGATGAGAGAGTTAGGGAACTTACAGAGGCTGAAGGTGAGAGAATCTTAAAAGAGACAGAGGAAAGGGGCAACGGCTTTTCGCATAGCCCCGAGATGGAGAAACTAATCTCCGAGACTGTCATGAGGGCGCATGGCAAGCTTGATTAAATACATTTGATAAGTCATGCGGCGGGAGAAGATATGGAACGGTTTTGTATTGTCACAAATAAAAGCAAAGATTTAAACCTTGAAGTTACCGATCATATCAAGGATTATCTGATAAGCCATGGCAAAGAGTGCGTTATCGCCGATTGTGCCGTTGGGCTTTCAAAAGAGTCAAATGCCATTGGAAGAGAATTTATGAGTTTCATTCCGGAGGACACGGACTGCTGTATTGTTCTCGGAGGAGATGGAACGATGTTGCAGGCTGCAAGAAGCGTTGCTTTTCAGGATATACCGCTTCTTGGCGTTAACCTCGGAACGCTGGGCTATCTTGCTGAAGTTGAAAGAAGTGGTATCGATGAGGCGATGTCGCGTCTTTTGTCCGGAGATTATTATGTAGAGGACAGAATGATGCTTCGCGGCGTTCTCGGAGACAGAAAAGATTATGCTCTGAATGATATTGTCATAAGCAGGGCTTCCGATATTCAGGCTATTGATTATAATATTTATGTCAATGATCTTTTGCTCTACAGCTATCATGCGGATGGAATTATTATTTCTACTCCGACCGGCTCGACAGGTTATAATATGTCGGCTGGAGGGCCTTTAGTAGAGCCGTCTGCAAATATGACGCTTTTAACACCTATATGTCCGCATACTCTTAATTCCAGAAGTATGGTTCTTTCCGCAGATACAAGGATTGAGGTGGAACTTCTTCCCGGACGCGGCAAACGCGATCTCAAAGTTGTCGCCGCATACGATGGAAGCGGTACTATCGAAATGAAGGCCGGAGATAAGATGGTGATCAATAAATCCAAGAAAACAACCAAGATAATCAAACTCAACAGAGTTAGTTTTTTAGAGCTTTTGGGTAAAAAATTCAGTATGTAAAAGATGAAAAAAGAGATTGGGGGAAGGATATCCGACGATGAAAAAGAACAGACAAGATAAGATTATCGAAGTCATTGCAAAGAATGTTGTAGAGACGCAGGAACAGCTTGTATCTCTTTTAAACGAAGAGGGATATAAGGTAACACAGGCAACTGTATCAAGGGATATAAGGAAATTAAAGCTTACAAAACAGGTAAATGAAGAAGGAATTTCCAAGTATGTGTATACTACAGCAGGACCTGAGGTGATGCAGAGTAAGTATGTCAGTGTCTTGAAGGCCGGATTTGTAAGTATGGATGTGGCGGAGAATCTCCTTGTGATAAAGACTGTTTCGGGAATGGCAATGGCGCTTGCCACAGCAATAGACTCGTTGGAATTTAAGGAGATAGTCGGATGTATCGCCGGTGATGATACTATAATGATCGCCATTAAGAGCAAAGAAGAAGCTAAGTGTGTTATGGATCGTCTCCGTGAGATGATGCAACAATAAAGCAGAGTGGGGAATTATGTTATATAGTTTACATGTAAAGAATCTGGCCCTTATAAAAGAACAGGAGATTGAATTTTCCAAAGGGCTTAATATTTTGACCGGAGAAACGGGTGCGGGTAAATCGGTTGTCATCGGATCGGTTAATCTCGCTCTCGGAGCGAAGGCGGACCCTTCACTTATCAGAACAGGTGAAGAATATGCACTTGTTGAGCTTGTGTTCGGCGTAGAGAACGATCATCAGAGAAAACTTCTTGAAGAACTCGAGATTCCCGTTGAAGAAGACGGAACTCTCGTTATTCAGAGAAAAATCATGCAGGGCAGAAGCGTTTCAAAAGTATCCGGCGAAACGGTCACAGCCAAACAGCTCAAAGACATTTCCAATATTCTAATAAATATTCACGGCCAGAATGACCATCAGGAACTACTTCACAAGAAAAAGCATATAGAGATACTTGATAATTATTGCATGGACGATCTGAGCGGCCTTTTTGAGCTTCTTTCAGATGAATATGCTAGGTTAAAAGAGCTTGAGAAGAAACTCTCGGAGACTGATATTGACGAAAATACAAGACTTCGTGAGACAGAGCTTCTTGAGTATGAAGTAAAAGAAATATCGGATGCGGCGCTTGCTATCGGCGAGGATGAGCAGCTTGAGAGTGCTTACAGAAAGATGGTAAACGGAAGGAAAATCTCAGAGGCTGCAAATACCGTTCTTAATCTCACGGGATCGGGCGAAATGGAAGAGAGTGCTTCCGATATGGTCGGAAGAGCGGTAAGGGAGCTTACTTCCGTATCTTCATATGACAGTGAGCTGGAAGGGCTTTTGTCACAGATCTCGGATGTAGAGAATCTTTTGGCGGACTTTAATCATGCTCTTTCGGGTTATCTGGACAGCCTTGAGTTTGATGACGAGGAATTCAGGAGTGTCGAAGACAGATTAAATACGGTAAATCATCTCAAGGATAAATACGGCGGAAGCATTGAGCAGGTATTAAAGAGTCTTTCGGAAAAAGAAGAGAGACTTAAGGCAATATCAGATCTTGATGCCCACAGAGACAGGCTCAAAAAGGATTATGATGAGTGTTTTGGCAAAGTTAAAGAACTTTGCGAAAAGATATCCAAGGTCAGAAAGAAAGGCGCTGAGAGCCTTCAGGAGAAGCTTAAGGATGCACTTATAGATCTTAATTTCCTGGATGTTCGATTCGAGATAGATATAGTGAGCAGCGATGATAAGATTACTTCCAAGGGATATGATGAAGCGCAGTTTATGATCTCGACCAATCCCGGTGAAGAACTCAGAGCGCTTGATCAGATCGCAAGCGGCGGTGAGCTTTCAAGAATCATGCTTGCACTTAAGACGGTTGTTGCCGACAGAGATGATATCAGCACGCTTATTTTTGACGAGATAGATGCAGGTATCAGCGGAAGAACGGCATGGAAGGTATCGCAAAAACTCGGTGAACTTTCCGCAAATCACCAGATAATCTGTATTACGCATCTTCCTCAGATCGCAGCGATGGCAGATACACATTACATGATAGAGAAGGGGCTTGACGGCGGCAGGACGGTTACGTCTATTTATGCGCTTTCCGAGAAATTGTCGGAGAAAGAGCTTGGAAGGCTTCTTGGCGGCGACGAGCTTACTGAAGCAACTCTTTTGAATGCGCGTGAAATGAAACAGATGGCTCTTGAGAAAAAGGCTTTATTAAAGGCATGAGGAATAAATAATGACTATAGATAATGACGATCTTATCAACAGTGTGATAGCATCGCTTGGAAGAATCAATGCTATTTCGCTGGATGACATCCCGAATATAGACCTGTACATGGATCAGCTCACAACTTTTATGGATGAGCGCCTCAAGAGGTCGACACGTCATCCCGAAACTGACAAGATACTTACAAAGACAATGATAAATAACTACGCAAAGAACGATCTTTTACCTCCTCCCATAAGGAAGAAGTATTCAAAAGACCATATTATATTGCTTATTTTTATCTATTATCTTAAGAATATCTTGTCTATAAGCGACATTCAGACTCTGCTTGAACCTTTAAAAGAGAGATTTCATGTAAGTGATGATGAGCTGAATTTAGGCAGCATTTATGAAAGGGCTTTTGAGCTTCAGGAAGAAGAGCTTGAACCTGTTATAGAAGATCTCAAGAAAAAATATGAGAGATCGCTTGAAACGTTTGATGATGCCGGTCTTTCGGAAGAAGAACAGAAAAGGATGCAGATGTTTTCTTTTATCATTCTTCTTTCATACGATGTCTATGTAAAGAAGCTTCTTATCGAGAAGATAATAGACAATACCATGGACAGTGGTTCCAAGGAAAAAGAAAAGCCTGCAAAGGAAAAGAAAAAGAAGTAAGGATTTTTTTATAGATGGGAATATACGATACACTTAATTCACAGCAAAAAAAGGCTGTTCTACAGACAGACGGTCCTGTACTGATTCTTGCCGGAGCAGGATCGGGTAAAACAAGGGTTTTGACTCACAGAGTTGCTTATCTTATAGATGAGTGCGGAGTTAATCCCTGGAATATAATGGCAATTACGTTCACAAACAAGGCAGCAGGAGAGATGAGAGAAAGAGTCGATAAGATTGTCGGCTTTGGTGCAGAGAGTATCTGGGTTTCAACTTTCCACTCAAGCTGCGTTAAGATACTTAGGAGATATGCGGACAGGATCGGGTTTGGTAATAATTTTACCATTTATGATACCGATGATTCCAAGAGTCTTATGAAGGACATCTGCAAGAAATATCAGCTTGAGACCACACAGCTTAAGCTAAAGAGGATTATGGGCAGCATATCTACCTGCAAGGATAATCTGGTAACACCTGAGGAATATGCTCTTAATACACAGAATGACTTTATTAAAGTCAGGATATCCAAGGCATATACAGAGTATCAGAACGCTCTTAAAAAGAATAATGCGATGGATTTCGACGATCTTATCATGAAGACGGTTGAGCTCTTTAAGGCGGATCCGGAGGTTCTTGATTATTATCAGGAGCGTTTCAAATATATCATGGTCGATGAGTATCAGGATACCAACAATGCTCAGTTTGAGCTTATCCGTATTCTTGCCGATAAGTACAGAAATCTCTGCGTTGTAGGTGACGACGATCAGAGTATCTATCGTTTCAGAGGCGCGAATATCAGAAATATCCTTGATTTTGAGAAGGTTTACAAAGATGCTGTCGTAATAAAGCTTGAGCAGAACTACAGATCGACTCAGCAGATCCTTGATGCCGCAAATGCCGTTATCAAAAATAACGGAGGACGTAAGGATAAAGCTCTTTGGACTGAGGAAAAAGACGGAGATATCGTCAAATTAAAGCATTTTGATACTGCCTATGATGAAGCTGAGTTTATCGCAAGTGATATCGGCAAGCTTAAGAGAAACGGCAAATTAAATTACAGTGACACCGCAATCCTTTACAGGACAAATGCGCAGTCACGACTTATAGAAGAACGTTTTGTTCATGAAGGAATTCCTTACGATATCGTAGGCGGAACAAATTTCTATTCAAGACGCGAGATAAAAGATCTTTTGGCATATCTTAAGACAATCGACAACGGTCTTGATGATATTGCGGTTAAAAGAATCATAAACGTGCCAAAGCGCGGAATCGGCCAGACTACGATCGATCATGTTCAGGCTTATGCTGATGAGAGGCAGATAAGCTTCTATGATGCTCTTTGCGAAGCGGACCAGATAATTGCCGTTTCGAGAAGTACAAGTAAGTTAAATGACTTCGTTACTATGATAAGGGCGTTCAGAACCAAGATGAAGAGCTATTCTCTTGAGGAGCTCTTAAAGGATGTCATCGATGTCACGGGATATATGGAATATCTTAAGACTTTGGATGATGATGACAACGAGGACAATGACAGAGCACAGAACGTGGATGAACTTATTTCAAAGATCGCAGCGTATGAAGAAAATATGGAGGAAGAGGAGCCCACACTTTCGGGATTTCTTGAAGAAGTTGCTCTTGTTGCCGATATTGACAGGATCGGAGAAGACAATGAAAAAGTTCTTCTTATGACTCTTCACAGCGCCAAGGGACTTGAGTTTGAACATGTATATCTTGCGGGAATGGAAGAAGGCGTTTTCCCTTCATATATGACGCTTGTCAACGAGGATGCAGATCCCGAGGGCATTGAGGAAGAAAGAAGACTTTGCTATGTTGGAATCACGAGAGCAAAGAGACATCTTACACTTACTGCCGCAAAGAGAAGAATGATCCGCGGTGAGACACAGTTTAACCGCCTCAGCAGATTCATTTCCGAGATTCCATATACCATGATCGAGAGATCTGATGCTGAGAGTAAGCCGGCGTTTCTTTTTGATGACGGCGATACGATTGATGATTACGAGAGTGTTGAAGATACTTTCGGAAGTGCAAATTCAGGTATTAAGGCAGCTTATTCAAATTCAAAGGGATTCGGAGCAGGTTCTTCCGCAAAGAGCGTTGCGGGAAGATCTGAGCTTGCCAATACATATAGGATAAAGGCCGTACCTAAGCCTCCTAAGAAGGAGAAAAGAGCGGTTCCTTCAGAAAAGCCTTATATCGCATCTGCGGCAAAGACTTACGCAAGAGGTTCTCTTGCAGGTCTTTCAAAGGGGATGCCTACAACAGGCGGAAAGCCTGAATATGGCGTCGGCGATAAGGTAAGCCATATTAAATACGGCGTGGGAGTCGTTACTTCGCTTGAGCAGGGTCCCAGAGATTACAAGGTCACAGTCAACTTTGATGAGTGCGGACAGAAGATCATGTACGCGGCATTTGCCAAGCTGAAGAAAATCTGAATAAGGTGTGCTATACTTAATGAGTATAATTGCGAAAAATGATGTATATCATGAGGTTAATCGCATATTATATAAAATAATACTTTTTTATGAGAAAGGGGTCACATATGGAAGTAAAATCTAAGATTGACGATATTATTGAAATGACACGAATTAATGAACTTCTCGATAAGAGAGCGGCAGCTAATGCCAAGAAGCCTTCCAACGTGATTCTTTGGGTGCTTGCGGTATTAGGTTCCGTATCAGCAGTTGCCATCATTGCATATCTGGTGTATCGCTACATGACACCGGCTTATGAAGATGATTTTTATGATGACGATTTTGATGATTTCGACGACGATTTTGACGATGAAGATTTTATGAAGGAAAGTTAAGAGCCTGCCGTGAAGAAAAAAGAAGTTATATCAGGAACAGTTAGAAGAGTAGAATTTCCTAACAAGGGAATAATTGAGACTTCTGAGGGGAAGGTCGTCGTAAAAGGCGTTCTTCCCGATCAGAAGGTTTCGGTTCAGATTCAGAAAGTGAGAAAAGACAGAGCTGAGGGAAGACTTCTCGAGGTTTTGGAAGAATCTCCGGACTATGTTGAAAGCCCCTGCATCCATTTTGGAAAATGCGGAGGCTGTAGTTATCTTACAATGCCTTATGTAAAACAGCTTGGGCTCAAGGAACAGCAGGTCAGAAGCATATTGAAGCCTGCTTTTGAGAGACAGAGTTCAAAGGTTACATGGGAAGGCATAAAGACCAGCCCTGTGAAATTTGCATACAGAAACAAGATGGAGTTCAGCTTCGGCGATGAAGTCGTTGGTGGGCCTCTTTGTCTTGGAATGCACAAAAAAGGCAGTTTCTATGACATTGTAACTGTCTCGGGGTGCCGTATCGTCGATGACGATTACAAGGCAATACTCAGTGCTACACTTGATTATTTCACCCCTATGTATGAGAGGAAGGAGATTTCCTTCTATCACAGAATGAAGCAGGAGGGATATCTCAGACATTTGCTTGTCAGACGTGCGGTAAAGACGGGCGATATTCTTGTTGATCTTATTACTACAACTAAAGAAGAGCATGACCTTGAAGGATTCAAGGATGCACTTCTTAATCTTAGCTTAAATGGCAGGATTGTGGGTATTCTTCATACGAAGAATGACAGTCTTGCGGATGCGGTAATTGACGAAGGTACTGATATTTTATTCGGTCAGGATTATTTCTATGAGTACCTTCTGGGACTCAAATTCAAGATCAGTCCTTTTTCGTTCTTCCAGACGAACAGCCTGAGTGCAGAAGTATTGTACAAGACTGTCCGCGGATATATCAAGAGTCTCTACGATCAGGGCAAAATCGGAAATGACGGAGTTATCTTCGACCTGTACTCAGGAACAGGTACGATTGCACAGCTCCTTGCACCCGTTGCCAACAAGGTTATCGGTGTAGAGATAGTAGAGGAAGCAGTCGAAGCGGCTAAAGAGAACGCAAGGCTTAATCATCTTGATAATTGCCATTTCATCGCAGGCGACGTGTTGAAAGTCCTTGATGACATAGAAGAAAAGCCCGACCTTATTATTCTCGATCCTCCCAGGGACGGAATTAATCCCAAGGCACTCACCAAGATCATCAGCTATGGCGTGCCTTACATTATCTATGTTTCCTGCAAGCCCACAAGTCTTGCACGAGACCTAGAGATCTTGCAGGAGAACGGATATGTCATGACAAGAGCGGTTGCACATGATCAATTTCCGTGGACGAGTCATGTTGAGACGGTCGTATTGCTGACAAGAGTTGAACACAGTTGAATATAAAAACGCAAGTGGCTTAACGGTGCGCTTTGTGGCTAACGTTAAAAAGTGTTGGCTAGCAAAGAGGCACCGTTATTTTTATGCTTTTTTTGATGTTTGGAGGAACTGAACTTTCAGAAGGTTGACACGGTGGAACTCCATGATATTGAAAATGAACACTGTTTAACGATAGGAAATTGTGGTTGTGATATAGATAAAAAAGAAAGAGATCCTTGTGAGATCTCTTTTGGCGGATTTAAATGTATTTTTTGAATGCATGTTTCATTTTTAGTAGTGTCTCAATAATCCAATCGAATTGTGATGGCCAATTTGTGGGATCATCAAAATCAGCTGATTTGGTAATTATTATTCGGCTAGCTTTTCTTTCTGGTAATTCCTGCCAGTCAAAGGAAAGGTCAGCATCTTTTTCAATCGAATCCTTTTTTTCATATAGATTCTTAAATAGGTCTTTATCGTCATTTATGTATAATTCAACGCCAGTTTCATTCCTTTTTTGGATCATAGTGATCGAAAGATGGGCAGATGACGAACCTATGCTTATATCCATCCAATGATCGGTTGAAGGTTTGCGGCGACTGAATTCATGAGCATAATTTGTGTTTTTGAAAGCGTAGTCATTGAATGCAGACCAATATTCTAGACGTTTTTGATGACGGGGCAAAATGCTATCAGCTTTCTTTATTTCTTTTGCCCAATCATTTGGTCGTTCAATTACTTCGAATTTTACTGCCGGTTCTGAATCACCGATTTTATATAATTTGATTTCACATAGAAAGAAAGCAACTTTATCATCAGTTCTGGCGTTTAGCCATTCTATAGCAGCCTTGTGTTCTTCTCGTGCGTGTTTAACAACCCAGATGATGATATCTGCAGATTTTCCGGAAGCGTAGGTTATTAGTTTTCCAAGATGATCGTGATTGGTATCTTCAAGCTGATTTTCAATAATTATTTTTCTGTCTTGACCTGTTTCGGTTGCGTAGATATCTACGTTGAAATCTCCAACGGAGCTTTCAGTTTCGTCAATAGTTATATCGATGCCTATTGTATCAGCAAGTATTTCAATGTTTTCTGCAAGCCACGGAGTGAAGTCTAAGGCTTCATGCGGCCAAACTGAACGGAGATCTTTTACTTCTTTTAGAGTAGATAAATTTACCATAGTCATTCTCCTTATCTGTATTTATGATATATAATTCTACTCTGAATGTATCGAAATTACAAAAAATGATAAGGTTATATTGCGATTCGCCATTTACAATTGTGCGTATCAAAATATAGACGGACTTTTCTTTTATAATTCAAAACAATAATGAGGCATTCATATATATATACGTTGTTGGATACATAGAGTCCGTCAGGAGTAGTATAGGGACCTGGATGCGTAATGTTCCGGTACCCTTTTATTGTATATGTTTCGTATTCACCGTCTTCGTTCATCAGCCGAAAGCGTATAGGAATTATTTCACCATTCGACTTATGCTGGCAGATGACATCTACAGAATCAATCACTTTACTCATATAAACCTCAGCAATAAAGAACTAATGTTCGTATATAAACATAATAAATCTGAAGCATAAATGTTTCAAGTAAGATGTTTTTTATTTGGTGGAAATGGTTAAGGAAGATAGTTGTAGTGGCTATAGATATAGTCCTGCAGTTAGATTTTTATGTAATTTTTATAGGGGATTTAGCGGTGATTTATTTTGAATTGATAAGATAAATCAAAAGAGGTATAAAAATGTCAAATGTAGATAATATAAAACCATACTCGGATTTTGCACACAAAGCTGCCCAACACGGTGGAGTGGATGACTATTTAAATGAATTAGAGGCAAGCAGTTATGATAAGGGAATTAACGATGCACATGAGAAATTGATTAAAAATTCCCCATATATACTCGCTGGTATTCTTCTTGTTTGGGAAGGCGGAAAAGTCATATTTAAAAAAGGAAAAAAGTATTTTGATAATAGGACGAAAAAGGATAATCAGAAAATTACTGATGCTAAAAAAGCTATTAAATCTGAAATTTCAATTGATGATGAAAATGGCAGTTGTTGTAAAACGTGTGAGAATAGAGAGGAATAAATATGAATAGCAGGGAACGAAAATATTTTATTGAGAGAATGGAAGAAATGGGGGATATATGGGAAGACGAGGATGTAAAGCGGGTATATGGTAGAAAATCTCTTGAGGAGGCTTTAAGTGACAGAATGAGTGATATGCAAGCTTTTGCCAACATTATGGGTATGGTTATAAAACACGACTAACAAAACAATATTTTTAAGTTTGTTATGATGCGGTTAAAGGAGAAGCAATATGGCTAAGAATTATATTGGATTTAGAAAGAAAATTGCTAGAGATGTTGAAAGAGGAATATTTTATAGTGATGTAAATGCAGATGAACAGACTTGTCCCAGGTGTGGGGGATATATGCCGTTTCATGGAGGAGAACTTGAGTATGGTGAAGGCTATTGGGAATGTCAGGGGTGCGGTTTCACTGTAAAAGAAAACGAAATAGAAAAATATAAGCCAGATTGGTCTGATTTATAAGAAAGGTCTTTTGACGTGTGCGATTGATATAAAATTTTATGTTAAATTTATAGGCAATCTGCAGCTTGTAATAGCTGCAGATTTGTTTTTGTGTAGCATCTTTAATAAAACCCCCTGCTATGCAGGGGGACAACAGCTGCTTCAGCTTACAGTAAAAAAACCTCCCGTGCTAGAATTACTAAGGTTCGCCAACCAAAGTAAAGCACAGGAGGTAGTCCAAAATGGACATGAATAGTTTATCACACACTAGATGGGAGTGTAAGTATCACATAGTATTTGCACCTAAGTTCAGGAGAAAGGTTGCGTATGGTCAGATCAAGCAGGACATTGCAAATATTCTCAGTACATTATGCAAGAGGAAAGGTGTAGAGATAATAGAGGCAGAAGTATGC
>NZ_JHXZ01000024.1 GCF_000621565.1 Butyrivibrio sp. LB2008 | reverse complement strand
CAAGGTTTCCACCCGGCATATATGTGTAAGCCTGACTTACTCCGTTAGCGAAGTTCTTGCTTACAAGGCGTCCAATCTCGTCATAAGCATAGGTTGTCTCTTCGCCGTTTCCTATGATGCTCTTTAACTGAAGCTTGTCATCATAGTTATAGATTACTTCCCTTCCGTCAGCATAGACAAGCTTTGTCCTCTCTCCTGTAGCACCGTACTCATATGCTACTGTCCTGTTCTTAAAGTCTGTTACCTTTGTAAGGCGTCCTAAGATATCATTCTCAAGGATTGTCTTTCCATACCAGTCATTTATCTGATCCAGCTGGTTAAGCGCATTATAAGAAAATGCAACGCTTCTTCCGTCAGCATATCCTACCTTTGTCACTGCACCTGCATTGTTGTACTCATATGTAGTAGCATAGTTATCCCTGTCAGTCTTTGTCTTAAGGCGGCCGTACTGGTCATACTCATAGCGCTCTGACTGGCCAAGTGCATCTGTCATGTTCGTAAGCTGACCCGAAAGATCGTAATCATAGATTGTTACATGACCGTCTTTTCCAACTGTAGGGAATACGTCCCCTGCTCTTTCCTCATCACTTACAAGGCCTTCTGCCCTGTGGACACTCTTAAGATTATCAAGAGCATCATAAGTATAGGCTGTCTCATTTCCAAGTGCATCTATAACGCTCTTAAGACGACCTGTAGGTGTATAGGTATAGAGAGTTGTGCTATTTCCGTCAACTACCTTTATTACCCTGCCCATTGAATCATACTCATAGGCTACACATCTTGCGTCAGAACCTTCTACTTTTTCCACTCTGTTAAGTGCATCATAAGAATAGCTGATCTCATATCCGTCAGCAAAGCTTCTCTTTTCTACTCTTCCAAACCTGTCATAACTAAGCTTCTGCTCAAGTCTGTCACAGAAATATGTAGCAATAAGCTGACCTTTTCTGTAATCAAATCTTCTTACTCGTCCCACTGCATCTGTCACACTCTGTATATCGCCAAGCTTTGTGTATGTACAGCTTATGCTGTTTCCAAGGGCATCTGTTTCTTTTATTACTCTTCCAAGAAGATCTATTTCCCTAGTATACTTATTTCCAAGGGCATCTGTTATTGCGATTAGATTGCCATTTACGTCATAGTCATACTTCATTACATGTCCGAGAGCATCTGTCTCTGTAATAATATTTCCGACTGAATCGTAAGTAAGGCTTCTTACTTTTATATCTCCGTTATACTGCGCTATAACGTTGTCATTTTCATCATAATCGTAGGAAACTACCCTATGCTCGGGATCTGTTACCCTTACAAGTCGCTTTAAGAGGTCATACTCATATGTTATCTTTCCGCCGTTAGGAAGAGTTACCTCTTCTTCATTCCAGACGTTGTTGTATTTTATCTGTGTCATCCTTCCGGATTCATCAGTATATTCCGATATTTTTCCTATGCTGTTATGAGCCCATTCTTTTACTGTTCCGTCAGCATTTACTACTCTTATAAGTTTTCCGGCCTTGTCATAAAAATATCTCGTCTCATTTCCAAGAGGATCTATTACCTTACTGATCCTGTCCATGAGATCATAATTATAAGATGTCTTAGCTCCAAGGGCATCCTTTGTAGAGATAACCCTTCCAAGGCTATCTCTTTCATAGAACGTCTCTACGCCCTTATTGTCTTTTACATAGCAGATATCTTTATTATCATCATACTTAATGTATGTATAGTTTCCTTCTGCATCCCTTATACGCTCTACCTGACCGTTTTCATCATAATAGAGTCTGCTCTCTTCCATAAGGGGATTAAGAACATTTGTAAGTTCTCCAAACTCATTGTAGGAATACTTATAAGTCGCTCCATCAGGTCCCTTTACAACTATAGGTTTTCCTGCTGCATTATAAGTGATATTTGTTATATTGCCTTTTGCATCAATTACTTTTGTAAGATGACCTCTGTTGTCATAACTGAATCTTGTAGTATATCCTCTCTTATCAGTTACTGTCGTCTTCTGATTCTTATCGTTATAAGTATATCTCTCACCAATTCCCTGTCCAGGGTATCTTGTTCCTATATGACGGCCAAACTCATCAGAAAGATACTCGACCTTAAGTCCGTTCTGTTCTGTTGCTGTTGTAATATGATTTTCTTCATCGTATGAGTATGTGATGACTCCGCCATCAGGGAAACTCTGCTTTGTTACACGCTTCTTATCGTCATACTCATTATTAAGGAAGTTTGTTATGCTTGGAGTATCAACTTCATTGATTATTCCATTTTCATCATAATGGTACTTTCTTGTTGTTCCGTCAGGATATGTGACAACTGTAAGAAGATATGAACCATTCTTTTCCTCATACTCATATCTTACAGTCCTTCCTGTATTATCCTTTACTGCACTTATGCATCCGTTTCCGTCAAAGTACAGTCTTATATATCTTGAATCAGCACTGATTCCCAGTGGACGCTCGCCGTCATACTCTACTCTTGCAAGTTCTGTCCTCTCGTTACCAAAAGCTGATACTTTTCCATCTTTTCTAAACTCTGTATAAGATCCGTCATCCCGAACAAGTCTGTAATAGTCTTTGCACTCAATGAGTCTTCCGCTCTCACCGTGTTCTTCTATATATTCCTTCTCTTCGTTCTCATAGTCCTCTTTTACAAGAGTTCTTCCATCAGCTGTTGTTACAAACTCAACCTCTTCCAGATCAGCAAGATCATACTTCTTACTGTCAGCGTCACTTACAGCCGCGTTATCCTTGCGCTTCTTCTCTTTTGTGGAAGCCTTGGTAAAGTATCTTACATAGCTTCCCTCATGACCGTCGGAAAAGACAAGCTTTATCTTGCTATCATCGTCTTCGCCCTCTTTTGAAAGATGCATGTCAAAAAGACCGGTCCAGCCCTTGCCGAAATAGCCGCTATTGTCACTCTGTGCATTATAAAAACGCCTTACAGTTAACGGATAAACTCCGGAAATGTTAAGGTCTTCCCTGTCATTTATATAATTTCCGTTATTAAGATTTACGGGATCATAACAATAAACCTGACATCTTGGGATCATTCCCTTAAGATATGCTTGATATAGTGCCATATACTTAAGGTACTCTTCAGCATCCTCAGGAGGCAGTATATCTTTGGGATCCTTCCATTTGATGTTATCCCTTGTCTTATCATACTTTGTAACATCAAATGTTCCCTTCTCCATACCGGTTATTATCGCATGAAGATTTTCTACAATTGCATCCAAAGTAAGCTTGAATGCACTGCCTTCTATATCATTTGAATGCTCTTCATGAAATGCAAGAAAATCCTTTAAAAATTTAGGAACACATCCTTCGCTCTTATCAGTATTTGTGAAAGCATTCATTGTAAGATGAGGATTTCTTGGCTGAGGCTTGGTATATTCTTTCCTTGATATAGCATCGCAACTGTTTGCGATACTTTCAACATTTCTATGTATAGTGGAAATTTTAGGATGAAGTTCAAGAAACGCATTGTTGTAACCGGCAAAGTCCTCTATGACCTTTTCTAGATGCTGTTTCTTGATTACTGCATGCTCCTCCTCTGAAAGATCGGCAATAAAATCTTCCAAAAGTGCAACTTCACTTCCAAATCCTTCTCCCTGCATCATACTCTGAAGTTTCTGGATGCAGTATATAGTATCTTGTACAAGTGCCGCCTGTCTCTCACTTATAAAGTGTTTTGCAGAATCCGCTTCCGGTCCTGTATGTGTCTCATTATTTACAAATGCATTCAGTGCCTGCATAAGATCTGATGACATATGAAGAAAAGGGTTATATATCTCTTTAAAACACTCATTAAAGTATTCCCTTATCTTCTCCTGATGCCATTCTATGTTCTCCCCATTAAATCCTTGTGTATTTCCCATCTTACTTTTTCCTTTTTAAACATAAGCATTGTTTTTTGTTAAATCCCTCAGTTCATTACTCTCCACTTATAATTATGCAGAAATATCAACATAATTATATTTGCCATATAGCGATTTCACTAGTTTGAACTGCCACCGGAAGCTCTTCCTGACGGATCACTTAAATTAGTTGCTGCTTCCTGAGATTTCTCTTCATCAACTTTTTCATAATCCGCTCTTATTTCATTCATAACCTTAACTACCTTCTTCAATTCTACTTTTAAGAGCCTAAGCAAATCTTCCACTTCATGATCTGCCTGTTCATAATCAGGAATAACAGAATTAAGTTTGCAAACACTATCCGGTTCAACATACCCTGAATAAGTCTGTATTATTTTATCTGTCTGAGTGGATATATTATTAACTCTCTTATTGTATTCTTCTATATCAATCTTTATTTCTGATGAACTACTTGTCCCAACACTTGCGGAAGGAGTCCCTTCTACTTGCCTATATTTTCTAGCCTTTATAAACATTCTATATTCCTCCTGTTATCAACTCTCATTACCATTGTTATTATTATCATCATCATCGGATGCATTCTCATATTCATCCCATAAATTTGCTATTTCACTTTCGAGCTCCTCAATTTTTGCATCTAATTGCGCTATTGCTTCAGTTATCTCACCATTTAATGTATAAATTTCTCCATCATAAGTTTTTAGAGCCGAGTCAATTTCTTTTCTCTTATCCTTTGCAATATTGAAGTTAAGGCCTATCCAATCATCTCCGGACTCTCCCCCAATTTTATATTTTGCGATAGGATCCGCTATATTTTCTTTCAGATCTTTTTCATCTGCCATAAGATCCTTTTGTAATCCCTTTAAATCATCCCTTTGACTTTCATATCCACTCTTCTTTCCTTCAAGTGAATCAATTTTATTTTTTATATCTGACTTTCTAGACATTTATATTCCTCCTTTAATATTACGCTATTTTTGTAAAGACCTAAGACAGCTTTGACACTGTCATAGGTCGATAAAACATTATCCTTCGTATGAAAGTCCTGAAGAATGTGTTGTATCAATTTCTTCCAAGTTACTTGCTGAAGCCTTTACATTGCCTCCAAGTGCCTCCAATGTATCTGCATACTTATTAAGATCAGTATCAAGATCATAATATACGCTAAGAAGTGTTGCTGCTGCATCTCCGAAGATACCCTCTTCAGTAATCTCATCAACCTCACCCTTGATTGAAGAAAGCTTCTCTCTTAAATCTGTAGCAAAGTCTACCAACTTCGCACCATTCTCTGAAATTATTCCGCTATCACCAGCGATCATACCATTTGCACCCATATTAGTTCTCCTTTTTCTATCTTAAAATTCGTACGCTCTGCGTCCGTTCTCTGCATCTTCCTGGTAGCTCTTAGAAACACTGTTTACCCATTCGTTGATCTTACGAATCTGCTCAGACATCTTACCCATCTTAGTTGACAGATTGTTGATGAATTCGATACATGCTTCTCCTTCTGATCCCTGCCAGCACTCTTCAAGAGGTCCCTGAAGACCTGCAACCTGTGATGTTAAATCATCAAGATCCTGTGCTCCGGCCTCTAAGAGACGAGACTTGTCATCAAGAAATTCTACGTTTACACCTTTTTTACTCATATTATTCTCCTTTTCTTTATCCAAGAGGTACTTTTACTCTCTTGATCTTTGAGTTATTTATGTAAAATGCATCGCCGATGTTCATAGCAACTTTTACCGTAGTTAGTATCTGAGGCGGTACTTTTACAAGCGTAATATCTCTTATGCCTTCAAAGAATATCTTTTCGCCTTCATCTCTGATGTGTGTGCTAATCGGATTACTTAATGGAGTAACCGAAACATTTTCCACATCGGTGTACATAATGCATACTTTGTTTTTCTTTGCATTCTTTACAATTTCTAAATACTTCTCAAGAACTCTCTCCTCCTTTCCAATAATTCCCATTATTTTTCTATCTGCAAATACTATCACTTTGAGCGGTTCAGCTTCTGATCCGCTGTCATCGTCATTTTCAAGCTTTATATCTTCATAAAGGTCTTCGATGACCTCGATAGCATCCATTGCATTTGATGAATAGTACATTATGTTGTTATCATGTGCGGTTGCTTCGAATTCTCTTTGCTCAGTATCAAGCAGATACAGTCTTAATGCCGCATCTCTGTCCGCACTTATGAGTTTGCCGATAATATAGTCTGCAAACTTCTTTCTTCCAAGATCCTCTCTACCTGATATTGCAATCTCTCTTCCTGCCAAAAGATCAAGATATACAGGATCGACCTTTGCATAATTAAGACCAAACAGCAGCTTGCCGTTATCGACATTTGTATTTCCGCAAGTATCTCTTAGATACTGTTCTGATAGTTCAGCCGGAACAAATTTGACTCTCTCGGCAACTTCCGAAGCATATTTCTGGTTACAAGCCTTAATATACTCTTTGATCTTATTGATTCGGTCAATTTCCTTCTCGGATGAAAATGCCATATATGCCTGGAATTCCTTAAGTTCTGTTCCGAACTTTGTAATTCCTCTTCCCGGAACTTCGTCAGGATGAATCCTACATCTGTCAAACAAGGATACATATTGTCCTTTATCATTACAGTTAAGAGCAATCTTTCCTGCGATATTCGACATGAGCTTATACCCGATTCCGGACATCTGCTGATTGGTAAAGACAACCGATATTCCATTCGCCACACCGTCTCGGCATATTGCCAGGATATCATTCTCATAATCAGGGAATGTAGCCTTAAAGACTGTGTAGTTCTCTATGAATACTATTATCTGCGGTTCATCTTTATAGCCCGCTTCTCTGTATGAACTAAAAGAACTGAGTCCTTTATCGGCAAGAGCCTTTCTTCTGCGACCGATCTTCTCCAAAAGCATCTTGATAAGGTTCTTAAGTTTATCCTCATCCGCAATCGTAACTACGCTTCCAACATGGTTAAGACTTTCAAATACCTTCATCATCATAGAAGCAAAATCTATAATGTAGATGTTTACTTCGTTTGGAGAATACTTAGCGGTTATTCCCATCATTATGCTCTGCAACATAGCAGTTTTTCCGCTAAGCGATGATCCGAGTATATAGTAATGACTCTTTGACAGATTGATCTCAAACGGATCTTGTGCCTGTCTGTCGGGATCGTCATATATTCCAATCGGAACAGTTATGTCGGTTCCTTTTTTCTCAAGTTTACGAGGATAAGGTATCATCTCAGGAAGCGGTGGAAGAATAATGTCATCAAGCTTCTTGATATGTGATTCCGTAAAGTACTCATTGACATAGTCAACCATAGCCTCTAGCTGAGTCAGGGAAGCTTCATTCTTCTCAGGCTTTTGCTCATAGATAACTCTTCGTTTTCCTGAAAGGCTTACACTGTTTATACTGAACTTTCTCTTTGCATTTGTACTTTGTACAAGTGCCGGAGCTCCACTATAAGCAGATTGGAAAAGTTCAAATATTTCATTGTTACCAACCTGAAGGTAAGCTCGTCCGGGTTCTCTGATCTCTGCAGCAAGCGGGGAGTGAAGTACTTCATTACTGTCGCTCTTCTCCTGTACTTTCAAGCAAAGCTTGAACTTGGAGTTACTCCAGATCTGATCATTTACGACACCGGAAGGTTTCTGGGTCGCAAGTATCAGATGTACACCAAGGCTTCGTCCTATTCGCGCAGTACTGATAAGCTCCTTCATGAAATCAGGTTGCTCTGCTTTCAATTCCGCAAACTCGTCGACAAGAAGAATCAGGTGCGGAAGCGGAACCTCCGCTCTTCCTTCTTTAAACAACTTTATATAATTATCAATCTGGTTAACTTCATACTTGGCAAAAAGCTCCTGCCTCTTTATGAGTTCCGCCTTGATTGATTTAAGCGATCTGTTAATCTGCTTTCCGTCAATATTCGTAATAGCACCGTTCAAATGTGGCAGGTTTTTAAACTGGTTCGCCATACCACCACCCTTAAAGTCGATAATGATAAAACTCACATCATAAGGGTGAAACAAAGTCGCTATAGACAAAATATATGACTGCATAATCTCAGATTTACCTGAACCGGTAGTACCTGCAACAAGTCCGTGAGGACCGTGATATTTCTCATGCAGATCGAGTGAGATAATCTCATCACCACTCTTTACTCCAAGCGGCGCAGCCATTGATTCGTAAACCTTTGACTCGCTCCATCTTTTTCCAAGATCCAGATCATGAGCATTCATGATATTAAGCAATTGATAAAAAGATATATTCTTGGTAAGAGTACTCTCAAGACTCAGCTCTTTTACATACACCGGTGCAAGTTTTCTTGCACACTGCTTGACCGTATCCATTGAGATATGATCATAGTCAAAATACTGAATCTTATTTCCGTCTTCCGTATCCTGAATAAATCCATGATTCTTATCAGGCTCCAAAAATATTCTCTTATCACAATTTTTATGCAAAAGCTCTTCAAATTCTTCAAAGAATACAAATGTAAACTTAAGTTTATTTGCATTATGGACATATTCCTTAACAGGGTGTTCCATGAATTTGTCCGAGCGATAAACATACACTACAAAGTGCGCAAATTCTTCAAGTTCCTTCTCTTTGAGTGCCTCTCTCGCAGCAAGTTCAGCATACAGGAATTCAAGACCTGACTTGGAACTTTCATCATCGTGAATGATAAAGCGTGTTCCCGTTGAACCCTCATTAAAGTTCTTGATCCATCTTGTCCATTCAAAATACCTTACATCTTCCTTGCCTACTATCAGGAATTCTTTTACGTCATCATAAAAGTGCTGCCCGGAAACCGTAATGATCATATTCTTCATCATCTGATACAGCTTGTCCCTGATACCGATAATACCTACGGCATTGACTTTGCCCAGCTGAAGTACAACCGGCATACCATCTATGTACTGGTATTTATCATGTATCTTCTCAGGATAATCCATGAGCATATCTTCAGTCTCAAGGTATTCCTGTTTTCTGAAAGAAACCTGGCACTCTGATTCAACTCTTCCCGTTCCTATTCTGATATCGAGGAAGTCTTCATGATCTTTCTCTTTTTCAAACAGTCTTGCGCTGAAATCGCTTATATTTCTTACGGTTTCTTCAACCGATCTGTTTCTCTCGGAAATAAGCGTTCTCTCATCGTTTCTTAATTTGGTTAATTCTTCTTCTTTCTTATCGAGATACTCGTTATAAACTTTTATTCTGTTTGCTTTTTTCTTGCGGTAGTCCTTGCCATTATCAAAGTAATTCCAAACCGACATACTTCCGCTTATAATCATTGATGCTGCAAAATACACTATGTAGAGCTTGTTGCCCGGCATAAGCATACCTCTGACAAACACCATGAGAACAAGCATCAAAATTACCGGAAGTAATATCCTGATAAGGTTCTTCTTCGGTTCCGTAGGAGCCGTCTTGGGCGGAAGAATTTCCGGTTTATCTTCAAGGTCTGCGTACTGCTGTCTCGCACTTCTAATAAACTGCGGATATTTAAAATGGTTCTTCTGTGGCAAGTTGTCCACATGCTGGAGTCTTGTTCTTATCTCTCCGCTATCTGAAGTAAATAAGTGATCCCCTTCCAGATAAAAGAAATTACCGCAATATTCCAAAAACTGCTTGTTTTTAAGGATAATGTTGGCCTTTTTCTTTAAATTAACGCCGTTTATCTTAACACCATAACGACTTGCGGATAGGTCAACAAAAAATCCTTCGGCACTTCTGCTTAGCACAATGATATCGTTCGCAAGCGCACTATCGGAAATAAATATATCTGCATCGTTTCTTCCTCCGATCGACATAGCCCCGATTCCGGAAATATTGATATCAAGATTGTAATTATCCTGAACATCGCCAAAATCCTCACCAAATTCAAGCGAAAGGATAACGCTTTCCGTTCTTCCGTCACATATATCTATGCTCTCGCCGGTTCTAAGCACATGAATCTTCTCTTTTACAGAATCAGTGTTAAAGAACAGATCCTGAGAAGATGAAACAATATATTCGCCCTGTTGCTTTATGACTTCTATCTCAAAGTCTCTGCCAATGTCCTCTGTAAAAAAGCACACTTTGCTGTTCTTACCGGTACCGACAGTGACATGATCCATGTATTCTGTAAGGCTTAGCTCTTTATAAACTTTATTGTTGTAAATAGTCAGCTTATAGTTCATAGTCTTTATCGCTCATCGTAATATATTATTGTGCCATCTCTTATTCCAAGTTCTTCCAAAGTCTTCTCACCTCTTATAAGTGCTTTGGGGTAATCCGACCTAAGATAACACTGTGTGGGTTTATCCATATTAATCCCAAGTTTAAAGCTCTCATTTAGCCCATATATAAGTTCATTGGCCGTGAGGTTCCCGGGAACCTCAAGATCGATTTCTTTTTTATTTTTGCTGTTTCTGAATAAAACAATTATGTTATCACTCATGTTTAGCACCTTTTATTTAACAGCTATTACCGTTGCCAAATATCTATTTCCGTCAATCAACTTCGCAGCATCAAGAACTGTTTTTCTATCGAAAGCCACCATCTCGCATACCGGGTACCGATATTCATCCGATTTGATATTTATATCAGCATCTGCACCTGCTTCATCAGAGTTACAGATCACAACACATTGTCCGACAAATCCTGCAATGTTTCCGATAAATTTGCGCACTCTTTTCGGTTCACCGGCAATATCATTAGTGCACATTGCTATCATCTTGCTGTCCGAAAGATATTTAGCAAGTTCTTTCGTAAGCCCGGCGACATGTTCAACTACAATGTAGTCATATATCTCTCTGCCTGCTATCTCGTTGATCATGTCATAATAAGCTTGCAGAGATATATTGTAGGCATACAGCGGTTCTTTAAATGCAGGAACATAATCCAACGCTAATTTCCTGATCCCTTTAATCAGTACATCCGGGGCACCGCCATTCATAAACGCAATTGCCAAGGCTGACTCTGCCCAATCTGATTTAAGACTGTCCGGGAAAAATTCATAAAAATTCTGAACTTCCTCTGCATCTACATATAAAACGTCATATCCCATCTGAGATAATCTGGCTGCAATTCCAATTGCGGCTTTTGTCTTTCCACAGCCTCCGCTTGCAGCACAAACATCTATAACCTTGGTCTTCCCTGCATCATCCTGCATTGTTATTGCGTAATCTTCTCCGAGCTTATTCACAATGCCGTCTGCTGCGTCATATTTACTTATAGTATTTTTTTCTTCAGTGTTTTCAACAAGATAATATGTTGTATCCGCCGGCTGTGAGAATAAAGACTCACGGCTGATATTCTCATCAACTATAAGCACGTCAACCTTGGGATGACTTTGCTTACAGTATTCTACATAGTATTCTTCATTCGAAATCACTATCAGCTCAGAACTGTCATTTAACACAAACGGCAATTCCGAAAGGATATTATCAACATATTCTTTGTCAAAACTTATCAAAAGAATCTTTTTTTCTTTCATCAGTTTTATCCGACACTTTCCAGTATTTCTACTTTGAATTCCATATCCGCAAGCATTAAACTATCTTTATCGTTTAACTTTACTTTTTTATTTGGTTCAAGCACTTTTCCATTTACCCTTGAATAATTACTGCTTCCAAGATCCTCGTAAAAGCACTCACCGTTTTCTATATATACCATTCCATGTTGTCTGCTTATTGCATTGTTAAAAGGTATTCTTCCATCACAGCTATCCGCTTTTCCTATCAAAAATTCTCTCTTCATGATATATAAAGAAAAGTTTCCGTATTTGCCATGATATTTAAGATCGACAGTAATCTTTTTATCCCTTGCTGTTACCGTCTTTGGCATATCAGCGGCACTACTCGCGAAATTTTCAACAATGTATCGATTTAAATTGAGAAGCCCATTGATTGCAAGTTCTCCGCTATCTGTTCTGTCTTCATCCATAGCGATAAGAATCCCCCTTAAGCTATCTATCGAAGAATCCATTCCCGCCTCGAAATTGTAAACTATAGTCTTAAGATATTCATATAATTTCTCAAGCCACTCTCTTCCAAGCGCCCCTGTGGCATTGGATACTACCGGAAGAACTATAAATCTGGCATTACCATCCTCCGGATTAATAAACACTTTATCCGGATCGAGTACAATAAACTCTTTGTTAAGGAAGGCATTATCCTCAAACATATTTATAAGCTGAGCCAATCGTATAATGAGATCTTTTCTGCTCTCAGCAGTCAGAAGTCTATCTATGGCATCAATATTCTCAAGACCTTCCGTCCTGCATATCAGTCTATTGCTTCCATTTTGTTTGATAAGAGCAATATCAATTATGCTTCGGTTATTTAATTGCTTTATCATCTTCATTCCAAAACTTGACATCTTCTCATCAGTATCAAGCTTGAATGAGATATGTGTTTGGTAGTTTGATATGTTCATCGCAAGTATCCTTTTTGCACGTTTTTTACATTACAATTTAACAATTCCATTTTAATGTTAAGTATTCTTAACAAGTGAAATTTTACTGCATCTGTCACCATTTCGCAATAACTTTTTTCTGTTTTTATGTATTATTTTTAATCCTTTTGTAACAAACGTCGTTATCACTAATTTACCGACTTCAATGCGTCGTCAGACACTTATGCTGGTGCCTCCATGCCAATAAGATATACCAGATTTGCATATACAAAATTTTAGATATATAGCCGTATTCCGTGAAGCGCAAAGCACCTCATGAAATACGGCTACAATAATCTGCGAATTTCACCTCCAACAATGTGCCGTCGGACAATCTGACATGTGTTACAAATTAAATTTCCCATTGAGAGGTTCAAAATCTGTCGTTTTTATATTTCCAACTTCCTGCATTTGCAACTACACTTACAGCAGTAGTTGCTGTTTTTTCCATATCTCAAAATGAATCTCCAAACCTTTTCACTTAATAAACCGTCTGTGCAGCATCTATAGCTACTATATGCAGAGTCTCCAGTTGTTTCTACAAATACGGTAAAAACCAGTCCATTATTATCAATTCAGCTTTTTATAACGGCTATTCTCCCCAATTCACGCGACGCCTATCATTACATACAGAATCCATATTATTATCCGCTAAAAAGAAATATATTTCTTCCAATAATTTATCTGTATTATTCTTACTTACATCAAAATATGCATCTCTTTCACCTTCATTTCCGTAATTAAGCTCAACGTCATATAAAGATGCTAAATTCAAATCTGTTCCAAACTCCCATATGAGCATCGCCGTTGCAACATTATAACCTTTATAATTTATGTATACTTTATTTTTATCCTCCATTTCATAAACTCGTATTTTCAAGTCAATAACTTTTGTTACATATAAAACATAATCATCTTTTTTTTTCGATTTTATCCCATAACATACGCTCTTCTCTCCTTAGTATGTATCATAATATTCATCATACAAGCCTGTACATGCATCCATTCCTGGGCATCCTTTTGTTGCTGTTTGAATAATTTCTTCTGGTGTTTTTCCTGCTTTTATTAAATTTTTGTATGATTTTAATTTTGCACGTTCCACCGCATTGTTATATCCTGTGATATCTTTAATACTACCATCTGGATTAAGATATGCATTTATTCGAGATTGGTTTCTATATTCATTTACTTTTCTGGCAATAGCTTCTGTACTTGCCTATATTATCCCCCGATGAATTGTTACTCTTTCCCATAAAACAAATTTCCTTTTACTTATATTTAAGCTCGGTAATCGAATTCCTCGTTTGCAAGCTTAATAACGTCCCCACTCTTAATCTGCTTGGTCTGGCCTCCTTGGATCTTGTTTCCGTTTACAAATGTTCCATTTGTAGAGAAATTATCTTCCAGTACAACCTGACCATTTTCAATCTTTATACTTGCATGCCGTCTACTGATAGCGCTGTTGTCTGAAATTCTGAAATCAATATTTAAGCTGTCTTTTCCGATTGAAAAATTGTTCTTATTTATAATTATGTTTTCACCATTTTTCCTACGGATTAATGTTCCGAGGAAATCAGGCCTTGTCGAAGCTGATAATACAGTCGTTCCTGCATCAGGAACAGGTGTGTTCAATAATGTAGTCTCTACCCCTTTTGCAAAAGCTCCATCATTGCTTTGAACCTTAGTTACCGTTGTATTGAACTGTCCTGAATTTGCTTTATTTTGAGTTTCAAATCTGTTTCTATTCTGTTCTGCCTCGGCTTGTCTAGCTTTTTCTTTATTTGTTTTTACCTTCTTACTAACCAGAATGATTGTTAATGCGATAGCGGCAAGCACTACGACTGATACTCCTGCAATTACTACAATAATAAAGATTTTCTTAGTATCAACCGTATCAACCGGCTTTTCAACACTTCCACCGGTAGTACTTGCCTCTGTACTACTTTCTGTTGTAGCAGGCACACCATTCTTGAGTTCATCATATTCAGCAGCATTCATCTTGTTGTAAGCTATTCCAAGTCCATCAAGAATTGCTGTTATCTCTGCTGCATCAAGAGTATAATAATTGCTTCCGTCATCGATAAGTTCATTCATGCCGATAACCAAGCCATCTTCATTTATAAGCGGTCCGCCGCAATTGCTTGAATCAACCTTAGCGTCATGCTGAATAACCATTGTGTTATCCAAAGTCGTCAAGTTCGCAATTGCTCCTGATGTCATAGACACTTTGTCATTTGAATAGTATACAGGTAGTTCGTATGAAATTCCTGTAGGGTAACCAAGTGTAAATATCTTTTCAGCAACCTTATAGGGCCTTTCAGCCGACTTATTTTCTGCTGCCAGAATAGTCAATGGAGTCCTTGTATATATTGGTTGCTCAAGTTTAAGAACAACCACATCCAAAGCTACACTCGCCTTAACTACAGATGCTTCAAGTACAACATCGTTCTCAACAACAACTTGTACCTTAAGATTTATCTTGTCCCAATCTTCATCTTTTTCCTTGGGAACTCCCAAAGCTTTAAACGCTTTATCTCTGAACTTCTTGTCAGGATTAACTATATGATTGTTGGTAATAACATACTCAGTATCCTCAGGATCACCTATAAGAAAACCTGTTCCACCAAGAATGATTGATGACTTTCCCAGATCGTCTTCATAGATGCAATTCACCTGCAAAACGCCATTTCGCGCTTCCTGAACGGTTGATAACTTCTTTGTTTCCTCTTCTTCGGATTCCTTTTCAGATTCTGCCTCTTCTATATTCTCAGAATCTAATTCTGTTGCACTATCTTCCGTAATATTTTCTGAAACGGAAAATCCTAAACCCGAATTATCTGAAGGAGCTTCCTCACTTGCTTTTACTTTAAGCGGTGTAACCGTTATTCCCATTACCAAAAACAATGTCAAAATACGTTTTGCAGCTGTACTCATCTGATACCTCTTTTTATGTTATTTTTTAGTATTATCACTTTTTCGTCTTAACATTTTGTAAGATTTTCGACACCAATATTATCTGTTACGTGAACATTGAAGTCAAGTGATTCGTGCTTATGCCCGCCACTTCTGCAATTACTGACATTTAAACTAATTTTATTACTTCTTCGCCTTGATCAACCAGATCGCTCCGCCGCCTACTGACAATGTTGCTACGGCTGCAAGTGCAAACATGAAGAGTGACTTGTTGACAGGGCCTGGTGCGGGACCGGGCTCGGGAGTGGGTTCAGGAAGGATCTTATCCTTAACAGGATCTACCTCTTCTCCCTTTGTTGATACAAGGATTCCGCCAAGTGCCAGAGTTTCCTGGTTTCCGGCAAAGTCTTCTGCGATTACCGTGATCTCCTGTCTCTTCTTTGACTCTTTGAGAGTGATCTTTCTTACTCCGCCGCTGCTCTCAAGCTCTTCGCCTGTGCAGGAGTCAATTTCTTCTCCGTTGTTGCATACTGTTACCTTTGTAACACCCATGTTGTCGGTTACGTTCAAGTTGAAGTCGAGTGAAGCCTGGTTGTACTCTTTATCTTTCTCAATTCCGGCTGTAACGATTCCGGGTGCTGTCATATCGATCGCAAATGATACTTCTGCGTCTCTTGACTTATTATCCTGAACGTTTGTAGCTTTATCTTTTGAATAAACTGTTATTGCATAAATTCCGTCGGAATCGAAGTTATTCTTGGAAATCTTGTATGTATATGTCTTCCAAGATGTCTCGTCTCCCTGCTGCTTAATAGAGAAGTCTTTGCCCTTCTTAAGGTCCTTGATATCTCCGTCACGGCTGATCGATACGCTCTTCTGTGTGAGTTCGTCAATGTTGATCTCTGTGATAGTGATGTCCTTGGGCTCGTTGATGTAGTACTTCTCGTTGAACTGCTTAGCTACGTCACCGATAACGAAAATTGATCCGTGACGGTTAACTGAGAATACGAGCTTGTCCTTGGTCTCATTTCCTGCCTTATCGCGAACAGTTGCTTCAAGCACATACAGATCGTCCATCTTCTTGTCGTGTGAGAAGTCGCTGTATGAAACTGAGAAGCCGTTCTCAATAGGCTTAATGCTGCAATCTACGTTTACGCCGCCATTGTTTGCTCCCTTAAGAGCTACTTTGGAAGCTTCAATGTCAATGTACTTGTCTCCGTATACTACGGAAGGTGCTACTACTCCGTTATTAGCTGAGTAGTTCTCAACTCCTGAGAATGTTACTTCAGGTGCTGTCTTGTCGATGATAAATACATCTGATGTGAACTCTGTTGCTGTATTTCCTGCAAGGTCAGAGCACTTGATGATGTATCCGTATGTTCCGTCTTCACTGAATGAAATCTGTGAAACGTTGTTGAAATTGCTTGATGTAAATCCTGTATGTCCCGGTACTGCTGCCACATCGGGAATGTTCTGAGGAACTACTTCCACGAGCTTGTCAGCAAAAGACATCTCTTTGATAGCAATATTTGCAACTCTTGTGTCCTTGTAGAACTTCTCGTTTCCTACTACTATCTTATTGTATGTAACGTTTATATCAGGTGCAGTGCGGTCGATTACGAATTCTGCTTCCGTAACTTCTTTTGATTCATTCTTTGCTCTGTCCTGACAGTTAAACTTGATGCTGTACATTCCGTCTTCAGCAAACTTGATGGTACGTGTATATGTGTTTACACCTGTATTTGTCCAGGCATCTACTCCTGCACCGCCAACTTCCTCATTAACTACGAGCTTTGCTCCTTCTTCGTAGAAAGAGAAATCTGTAACTGTGAGTGTTGCTGTTCTTGTCTTGTTGTAATACTTCTCGTTCTTAGGTTCGTTCTCGTCAAACTCAAGTGTTACCACAGGAGCTGTTGTATCTATACCAAACTTACTTCCTTCTGCCTTCTCGTGGTTGTCAGACATATCGTAAGCTTCAACTGTGATCTGATACATTCCGTCGCCGTCTGTTGTAAATGTGATATCATGCTCATCATCACCGAGATTTCCGCTCCAGTCATTAAGCGGTGCCACACCTACTTCTGTTCCTGCTGTATCGAGTTTTTTGATGTATACAAAAGACTTGCTCTTATCAAGCCATTTATCATTTACTTTTACATTAACCTGAACGTTTGATGCGTAATATGTATTTCCTTCTGTTGAAGGAGCCTCTTTGCTGTAAGAGATCTCAATCTTGGGAGCTGTTGTATCAACAACCATCTCTGTACTGAGAGCTGTATCTTCCTGACCGAGTGTATCCTTTGCATATGTCTCGATCTTGTATGAACCGTCGCCTTCAAGCTTGAAATCGTATACTGCCTTATGCTTTCCGTCGCCCTTCTTCTCATTGTATGTGGGAACGGCATATTTAAAGTTCTTTTCTTCACCTTCAGTGAACTTGATCGAATCGATATCAAGATCGATATCTTCAACTGTTACTGTTCCGTGAGCGTCTCCGCCAAAGTACATTCTGTCTTCGTCCTGTGTTACCATTCCTTCGACATCATAAACGATTGTGGGAGCTGCTTTATCAATAACGAATGATCCCTGTCCGCCTTCAACATGATCTGCTACGTTTCCGGCAGCGTCACTGATGCTGATTACCTGTACATTGTATTTACTCTCAACAGAGCCTCTGGTATCACGTACTTTTTCCTCAAATACGTAGTACTCGTCATTGCTCTTGTTGCTTGCTTCATTGATTGTTCTGTCTTTTCTCTTTCCGTTTACGGTATAAGAAATGCTGTAGAATCCGCTGGTTTTCTTATCTTTTGATTCTCCGTCACAGTTCTTGGGAACCTTGATAAGTACATTGATGTCTTTGTTTGAAGCAAACCATCCGAATCTGTCATACATGCGGATGAATCTGTCCAAAGGACTCAATTTCTCTTCGTCACCGTCAACCTTGATCTCTGCTGAAGGTGCTGTATTATCGATTTTTACTGTCTTCTTTCCGACAGGCTTAGCTTCTGTATCTCCGTAAAAGAGGCAGTTAACTTCATATTCTGTCTCGCCTTCTGTTACAGGAAGAACAACGGTTGCTCTGAATGAATATCTGCCACCCTGAGTTGACTTACGAAGATCGACCTTTGATGATACACCTGAAATTGTGATCTCCTGTACCTCACGAGTTGTTATTCCGCTTATATCCATTGTGTAAACAGACTCGTTGTGTGCAGCAAGTGAATACCAGTCGTCAGTCTTTGTGCTGATTCTGATACCTGTCTCTTCATCTGCAGAATAGTAGCACATAACAGGCTGATTGCCGACTTCTGTTTCTGCCTTGTTGTTCATGTGATCTTTTGCGATTACTTTTGTAATCTTGTAATTGCCGTGATTGTCAGGCTTCCATGTGTAGACACCTTCTCCTGCACTTGACATCTCACGTCTTGCTCCGGTTGAATCAACCGCGTATACTTCTTTAACTCCCGAACCCTCGTCGGTTACCTTTACAGAAAATGCGAGCTTTGAGTTGTCAGATGAAGCCACAACAGCTTCTCCGTTACTTCCTGTATACTCAACAGGTCCTGTTGTTCCCGGCTCTGAGATCTCGGGTGAACTTTTATCTGTTACGCCAACTTTTGCAGAGAGTGTGAACCTGTTCTCACCGTCTTTCAAATTCTCAAATTTGCATGTGATGGTATTTTTCTCTGTATCAATAGTAAAGTCGCCGCCTGAAATATCATAAAGCTCATAGAAATCTGCAATCTCATAATTGAAAACTATCTCTGCAGAATCTTCTTTTCCGGCGCTAAAATAGTAATTTTTTCCTATATCACTCTTATCTTCAGCAGAAATCTTCAATCTGCTGTTATAATCGTTCTTTATATCAAACTTGATTGTTACTTGTCTATCTTTTTTCTTAACAGCTGTAGAATCGGTAGTTTCCTTCTTATCCTTCTCGGTTTCCTCAGGTGTAGCTTCCTTCTTGTTCTCAAGAACGTCATCTACATTCTTAACAGGCTCTACCACATCAGGTGCGCTCTCGTCAGACTTAGAGCTTTCCTCTTTCTTATCGCTTTCTTCTTTCTTTTCGTCTTTCTTTTCGTCTTTCTTCTCTTCAGTCTCAGACTTGTTTTCACCGGTTTCTGCGGCTTTTTTCTCATCTGATGAAGACTTTTCATCTTTATTCTTTTTATCTTCGGCAGGCTTCTCTTCTGTTACCTTCTCCTCTGCCTTTTGCTCAGTCTTCTGCTCTGAAGCCTTCTCTTCCGTCTTTTTCTCTTCTGTCTTCTCCTCTGTTGTCTTCTCTGCTGCCGTACTTTCCTCAGCAGCAACCTCCTCAGCAGAAGCAGTGATTGTGGCATAATTTCCCATAAGAAGAACCGGTACCATCATTACCGGAAGCAATCTTTTCGCCATAGACCTTAATTTGACCTTCTTCATACCTTCCTCCAAGCCATTCTAACTTCCATACGCCCATCCGTAAGCACATGTGTTAAAAACGTTATACTAGCTGTTAATGATTTGTTATTGAATGTTAATTCAGCTTCGCTAATATTACATCTTTTTTTTGATAATGGCAATAGATTTTTCGCTAAAAATATCAAAAAAAGCATTAATTTTTTCAATTAAAAAAAGTGGCGTTTTTAGCCACTTTTTAAGCTCGGATTCTTTAAGATAATTTAATTAACTGTCTTGTTTTGTTTTGCTTAAAAACTCCTTAATTTGAGCTGCTACATTAGCCGGAATGCCAGGAACTTCCGACAGTTCCTCGACTGACGCGTTTCTTATGTCTTCAATCGACTTAAAGTGCTTCATCAGCGCTCTTCTTCTCGACGGTCCTACTCCGGGAATGTCATCTAGCGAACTTTTAACCTGTGCTTTACTGCGGAGTGAACGATGATATTCTATCGCAAATCTGTGAGCCTCATCCTGTATTCTGGTTATCAGTTTGAAGCCTTCCGATCTTGTGTCGATGGGAAGCTCAACGTTGTTAAAATAGAGTCCTCTGGTTCTGTGATTATCGTCCTTTACCATTCCGCAAACAGGAATGTTAATTCCAAGTTCGTCCAGAACTTTCAGGCATATATTGACCTGACCACGTCCTCCGTCCATGAGTATAAGGTCCGGGAACTTGGTAAAACTGCCGTATCTGGCGTCAATCTCTCTGACTTCGAGATCCTTCTTTTCCTCAATTCCGTGAAGAAGCCTTCTTGTCAGCACTTCATGCATGCAGGCGTAGTCATCAGGCCCCGATACGGACTGTATGCGGAATTTCCTGTAGTCACTTTTCTTGGGCTTGCCCTTTTCGTATACCACCATGGAACCTACATTTGCAAAGCCGCTGATATTGGAAATATCATAAGCTTCCATTCGGCTTAAATTCTTAAGTCCGAGAAGTTTTTCTATCTCTTTTACCGCACCTATAGTCCTGCCTTCTTCGCGCTTTATCCTCTCTTTATCCTTGGATAAGATGAGATGTGCGTTCTGGGCAGCAAGCTCCATGAGCTTTTCTTTCTGTCCTCTCTCCGGAACGGTAATGTATACTCTGCTGCCTTTCCTCTCACTGAGCCACTGCTGTATTATCTCCATGTCCTCGATAGCCTCGGGAAGCACCAGTTCCCGTGGAATAAAAGGAGTTCCGGCATAGAACTGCTTTACGAAATTAAGGAGTATCTCACTTTCGGGATTTTCCGACACGTGAGTCATATAGAAATGTTCTCTTCCTATTAGTCTTCCGTCTCTTACGAAAAAGACCTGTACCACCGCATCGTTTTCATCGGAAGCAATGGCTACTATATCCTTATCTTCCATTGACGAGTCTGTCATTTTCTGTTTCTGCGCTACTACCCGAACACTTGCAAGAAGGTCTCTGTATTTCGCCGCAGATTCAAAATCCAGCTCTTCTGAAGCATCATTCATCTTTTGCTCCAGTTCTTTTATTATGAGCCCGTAATTGCCGTTTAGGAACTCAAGCGCCTTATCAACCCGCTCTCTGTACTCTTCCTTGGTGATATTTCCGGTACAGGGGCCGCTGCACTGCTTCATATGATAATTAAGGCAAGGTCTTTCAAGTCCTATATCCCTTGGAAGGACGCGGTTACAGGTTCTGAGCCCGTAGAGCTTATTTATCAGATCTATGGTATCCTTTACTGCTGCCGCACTTGTAAACGGTCCGAAATATCTCGACTTGTCTTTTTTCATAAGTCTTGAAAAAAGAACTCTCGGATAATCTTCAAAGACCGTTACTTTTATATAAGGATAAGTTTTGTCATCTTTTAAAAGGGTATTGTATCTGGGACAGTGCTCTTTGATAAGATTGTTCTCAAGAACAAGAGCTTCCAGTTCGGAATCTGTAACTATATACTCAAAGCGTGCTATCTGCTCAACCATTCTGTCTATCTGCGGGCCTCTTCCGATGTTTGCACGAAAATAAGACCTGACACGGTTGTGCAAGTTCACCGCCTTTCCCACATACATTATGGTATCGTTGGAATCACGCATTATATAAACGCCGGGTTTCCCCGGCAGTTTCTTTAGTTCTTCTTTGACGTCAAAATCGCTCATCGCCTCTGTTAACTATTTCTCTTTCAACAACAAATTCTGAGTCTTTTATTGCATTTAATACTGTTGTTGCGTAGTCCTGACTACTCTCAAGCACAGTAGTGCCTTCCCGCTGTATTGTACCTGTCGGCGCAAGTACAACGGTTCCGTCTTCATCGGAAATCTCCATCTGCGCAACTCTGGCAAGACCTTCGGTTGTATTCCATGAAAGCTTGGCCTTGTTGTTCCTGCTGTATACATCGGCATGGACACTACCTGCTTCGGATGATTTCCTGATATTCTCTATTCTCTTTCTGGCTTCGGTTCCCGTAAGCACCGCAATATAATGCCTAATATCAAGCTTTATCCACATGACAATTGCGAGCACGAGCATTATAAACGCAACTGCCGCGGATATGATAGCCATTAAATTATATAATTCTATATCGTTCATTTTTTGTACCGTCTTTTATTTTCCGGCAGCGGTATCAAGCGCTGTCTTAGCTTGGGCAAATTGTCTCTGATTCGCGTTAACAAGGTCTCTGGTCCTGTCTGTAAGCTCATAGTTATTAACAATTTGATCTATGTTCTTTAATATATAATTTATTTCATTATTTATTTCATCATAGGTTACACCGGCTTTCAGGAACTTACCCGCTCTGTTATATATCTGAACAGCAACCTCTTTGTAGATTATAAGCGCCGTTGTTTCATTATCAACCGCCGCAATATCTCCGTATGCAACCGCAACAAGGTCATCCCAGAATTCCCGGGCACTTATTATGGAGCTTCCGTCTTTGCCTATATTATCCATAGTTGCATAATAACCGGCAATCTTTCCGAGTCTCTCTGCTCTTTGTTGCTGACCCTCAGGAAGTTTCCCGCTTTCTGCCGCAATAGTAAACCACTTTGATGACATGGGTTTATTTCCCTCGCCTTCATAGCAGTAAAAGTAAGCAACTCCAATCCTATATGCGATCTCTGCATATGCTTCTTTGTTCTTTGCAAGGCTCTCTTCAACCGTTCCGTCGGAAGTTGGTGTTATCATTATTGCTCTTAATTGAGAATCTTCTTCTTTTGTCAGATTCTCATCTACAAGAATGTAGTTATTCAAAAGATCCAAATATGCCTGCTTATTCTGAGGCTCCATCAGGATTGCCTTTGTATACATATCAACTGCTGTCAGATCATCCGGTGCGCTTGCTGCCTCTGTAATAAAGTGCTTATAATTCTCTTTCTGGATCGTATTTGCTTTTACCTTGAAAGATACCGCCGATGAAAGAAATGTGATAAACAGCACAACAACAGCAACGAACAGCGCAATACTTATCTTCGCTGTCTTCTTGTATCCTCTGTCGAGTTCCTTATAATTCTGGAGATCGTACATTACTTCCGCACAGGAGCTGTATCTGTCATCGGGATTGTTCTGAACGCATTTGGCAATAATATATTCAAGTCCCGGTGAAAGCTGTGGATTCCAATATCTTATGGGATACAGTTCAAAAGGCGGTTCTCCGGGGTTATGTCCCGTTACAAGGTGATAAAGTGTCGTTCCAAGGCAATATATATCCGTCCTTGCGTCCGTCTGTCCCATTCCGCCGAACTGCTCAGGCGCTGCATAGCCCCTTGTTCCGAGGTACGATGTATCTCCTGTATTTGCTTCCTTATATTCTCTTGCCGTACCAAAGTCAATAAGTGTTATTGTTCCGTTGGGACGAAGCATGATATTTCCGGGCTTTAGATCTCTGTATATGATGGGCGGTCTTCTGGTATGAAGATAACCAAGTACATCACAGAGCTGTATGCCCCATTCAATTACGTATTCCTGCGGCTGAGGTCCAAGAAGTCTGAGCGCTTTCTCCAATGTATTTCCTTCGATGTAGTCCATTACAATAAGGAATCTTCCGTCCTCATCTATAACATCGACAATACTCGGAAGATACGGATGAGAGAGCTCTTTTAACAGATCAGTCTCTGTAATAAGGCTCTGTCTTACGACGCGGTAATTGGTAACTGCGTCTTTTCTGACCTCTTTAATTGCCCACTGCTTGTTTGCGCGCTCATTCATAGCCAGGTAAACGGTACTCATACCACCCTGACCGATTATATTCAGTACTTTATACTTGCCGCCGACAATGCTTCCTATTTCTAACATATGTTTCCTTACTCTATGGCAATATGTATTGCGGAAATATTATCAGTCTCTCCTCTTTGCTTCAATAAATCCACCATATTGTCCAGCTCCTTCTTCATTTCCTCTTCAGATAAAGCTCTGCTCGTAACGATCTTGTTTACTATCTCTTCCACAGAGAGTTTTCTCCAAAATCCGTCTGAACACATAATTATCGATGTTCCCGGATAAACCTTGCCCCTTACAAACTGCGGATCCACTCTGTCTGACGCACCTACGCACTGCAGAAGTATGCTCTTCTGAGGGCTCTTCTCCGCTTCATCTTCGGTCATGAGTCCCTTGTCTATCATATCCTGCACCACACTCTGATCATGGGTCAAAAGATTGAGCTGATTATTCTCCACGCTGTATACTCTGGAGTCTCCCACATTCATGATCAGATAGTCGCCACCAACTTCTATAAAAGCAACTATTGTGGTACCAAGTCTGCATCTATTATCATCACCGTATCTCAATATGTCTAAATTAATGTCTCTGACGAGAGATATCCAATGGTGCTCTATTTCTGTCATTATGTCCGGTTTCTCTACTGTATCAAGGCGCTCTGTTGAATTCTCTCTTGTTAGAGCTCTCGGAAGATCTGTAACAAACCAATTTGCGAAGCCTTCAATCGCCGTTGCACTTGCAACTTCACCATGGGACAATCCTCCCATTCCGTCACACAGAACTCCCATCACGATCCTTCCGTGACTGGCGGTGCTGGCAACCTTGACCATTGTGGCATCCTGATTGACCTGTTTCACTATTCCTTTATCTGTACTTATACAAACTTTATAATTCATTCTTGCTCTACCTTATGTTTTCTGTGTCTGTATTACCGCGAAATGTTGTCTGATGTAATTACAGCACTGACTATTTCACACTGACAGCGCATTAACATTATAATATACACGGGATAATACGACAATCCGTTAATGCAAAAACCCCCGCTTTCTCTGCTGATACCATCTGATTGGCACCGGCTGTAAAAGCGGGGGACATTCATTTATTTTGTATCAAAATTATCGGGAACATGTGAAAATCTTCCGCCGGAAGTCTTCTCTTCGGTAGCCTTTTCGTCCTTGTTCTCCTGCTCATCTTCAGGTGCGGGAGTTTCTTTTACTTCAGCCTCTTTCGACTCAGTCTCTTTTGCATCGGCTTCTTTTGAAAGAGTTATGCCCTTGGCATCTTCAGCTTCTTTTGCAGAATCTTTAGAATCAGAAGAATCGTTCTTCTTATTCTCTCTTAAAGGAACATTTTCACCGATCATTACAGATTCAGGCCTTGTAGCATAGATACGCTTTCTCATTGCAGGTTCATCGCCTTCTTCAGGTTCAGGCAAGCCCTCAGCCTCTCTGTATATCTTAATGAATTCTTTTCCTGTAATAGTCTCTTTCTCAATAAGGAACTCTGCAATCTTATCGAGTGTATCAAGATGCTCGCTGAGGATCTCTTTAGACTTAGCATAGCACTCTGCAAGAAGAGCCTTAATTTCTTCATCAATCTGTGTAGCGGTCTCGTCACTGCACTGAAGAACTCTGTTTCCGTCAAGATATCTGTTCTGTATCGACTCAAGCTGCATAAGTCCGAATCTGTCACTCATACCGTAGAGTGTGATCATACTTCTTGCAATTGAAGTAGCGTCCTCAATATCCTGACCTGCGCCTGTTGTTACTGTGTTAAATACAAGTTCTTCCGCTGCACGTCCACCGAGTGAAACAATAATCTGTTCTATAAGCTCATCTTTCGTTCTGAGATTTTTCTCATCCTCAGGAAGATGAAGTACATATCCAAGTGATCCCTTTGTTCTGGGAACGATAGTAATCTTCTGTACAGGCTCTGTATTAGAAAGAACCGCACTTACAAGAGCGTGACCGACTTCGTGGTAACTTACAACCTTACGCTCTTCTTTGCTGAGGATTGAATCCTTCTTCTCTTTTCCTGCGACAACCTGCTCAAAGGCTTCCATAAGGTCTTTCTGGCAAACAAATTCTCTGCCGGCCTTAACCGCATTGATGGCAGCCTCGTTGATCATGTTTGCAAGATCCGATCCGACAGCTCCGCCTGTCGCAAGAGCAAGTTCCTTGAGATCAACGGTCTCATCCATCTTAACGTCCTTGGAATGAACCTTGAGGATTTCTTCTCTTCCCTTAAGATCGGGCTTATCAACGATGATTCTTCTGTCGAAACGACCGGGTCTCAAAAGAGCTTTATCAAGGATCTCAGGTCTGTTTGTTGCTCCGAGGATAAGTACACCCTTGGAAGAATCGAATCCATCCATCTCTGAAAGGAGCTGGTTGAGTGTCTGCTCTCTCTCTTCGTTTCCGCCGCCGTACTTACTGTCACGGCTTCTGCCGATCGCATCGATCTCATCTATAAATATGATACAAGGCGCATTTTTGCTCGCCTCGCTGAAAAGGTCTCTCACACGGCTTGCACCGACACCGACATAAAGCTCGATAAAGTCGGAACCTGCAAGTGAATAGAAAGGAACATGTGCCTCACCTGCAACAGCCTTGGCAAGAAGTGTCTTACCTGTTCCGGGAGGTCCTACAAGAAGTGCTCCCTTGGGAAGCTTAGCTCCAATCTTGGCATATTTGGACGGATTGTGAAGGAAGTCTACAACTTCTACAAGTGATTCCTTGGCTTCGTCTTCACCCGCAACATCCTTAAATGTTACGCCTGTTTCCTTCTGTACATAAACTTTGGCGTTGCTCTTACCTACTCCGAGCGGACCGCCGCCTCTTCCCATTCTTCTGAAGATCATTGAAAGGATGAACCAAAGTATGAGGATAGGTGCCACATACTGAAGAATAAATGTGAGTATAAGTCCTGAATTGTCGGGAACTTTGCTGCTTACCTGAACTCCGGCATCAAGCATTCTCTTTGTCAGGTCGGTATCTTCCTCAGCCTTACCTGTAAAGTAAGTTACCTGATCCGCACCTGCCCAATATGCATAGCCAAGGCCGTGCTGATCCTTATCCTCTTCTTCCTTGGGGAAAATATTGATTCTGTCATATTCGATAACTATCTTCTCAACTTTGCCCTCGCTTACCATGTTGATAAACTCGGAATATGATATCTCTTTATTGGATTCCGGAGAAAAAGCCTTGAGAAAATATGTCATGCAGACCATTGTGACGAGTGCCGCAACGAGCAACAAAATAATATTCTGTCGCCTGGGTGAGTTAGGTCCTCCTCCACCCATAGGGTTGTTATTTCTCTGATTTTGATTGTTGTCCATTCTATTTATTCCTTATTTCAATATGCTATACTAATGTAGTAATATTTTTTCAATCGACCTAATTTTCTGAAAAGTCGACATCTTGTGGGTTTTTGCCCTCACATTTAACCATTATATAGTGTACAATTTATTATTTCAATTGCTGATTCTGAAAGTTTTATTAAATTATTTCCGGTTATGTATAGATTTTAGGTCGATGAAATTATATAATAGTAACTTGTTTTGTTTATTAAAATTTTTATCTCGTCAAAAGATCAGGAGGAATATTTGAAATGGCTGTAAAGTATATTTTTGTGACAGGCGGAGTTGTGTCAGGTCTAGGAAAGGGGATAACCGCTGCTTCTTTGGGAAGGCTTTTGAAGGCGCGTGGCTACAAGGTTACGATGCAGAAGTTTGATCCCTATATCAACATCGACCCCGGTACAATGAACCCCGTTCAGCACGGTGAAGTTTTTGTTACGGAAGACGGTACTGAAACTGACCTCGATCTTGGTCACTATGAAAGATTTATTGACGAGAATCTTGATAAAAACTCTAACGTTACAACCGGTAAGATTTACTGGTCCGTACTTCAGAAGGAGCGTCGCGGCGACTACGGCGGACGCACCGTACAGGTAATCCCTCATATTACCAATGAGATAAAGAGTAAGTTCTACAGGAACTTCACAGATGATGAGACACATATCGCGATCATCGAAGTCGGTGGAACAGTCGGAGATATCGAAAGTCAGCCTTTCCTTGAGGCTATCAGACAGTTCCAGCATGAAGTAGGTCACGAGAACGCAATGCTTATCCTTGTTTCTCTTATCCCTTATCTTCGTGTTTCTCAGGAGATCAAGACAAAGCCCACACAGTCAGCAGTTAAGACTATGCAGGGAATGGGTCTCCAGCCCGATGTGATCGTATGCCGTTCAGAAATCGCACTTGACCAGGATACCAAAGACAAGATCGCGCTCTTCTGTAACGTTCCGAGCAACCACGTACTTCAGAACCTCGATCTTGAGTATCTCTATGAAGCTCCGCTTGCTATGGAAAAAGAGCACCTTGCACACGTTGCATGTGAATGCCTTAACCTAGATTGTCCCGAACCCGATCTTACAGATTGGAAGGCAATGGTTGATACGCTTTACTCACTCAGTCATGAAGTTAAGATTGCACTTGTCGGCAAATATACACAGCTCCACGACGCATATATCAGTGTTGTAGAAGCTCTTAAGCACGGCGGTATCTCCAATCAGACCGCTGTTGATATCAAATGGGTTGATTCAGAAGAAGTTACAGAAGATAATGTTGCTTCAATTCTTTCAGATGTTGACGGTATCATCGTTCCCGGTGGTTTCGGTGACCGTGGTATCGAGGGTATGATCCACGCTATCAAATATGCACGTGAGAACAATGTTCCATTCCTCGGCCTCTGCCTTGGAATGCAGCTTGCCATCATTGAATTTGCAAGAGATGTTATCGGCTACAACGATGCTCACTCAATTGAGTTCGATCCCAATACAACACATCCTATGATCGCGCTTCTTCCCGATCAGAACGGTGTCGAGGATATCGGCGGAACACTTCGTCTCGGTTCATATCCTTGCGTACTTGATAAGGATTCAATGGCTTATGAACTCTTTGGTTCAGAGAATATCACAGAGCGTCATCGTCACAGATACGAAGTAAACAACGATTACAGAAGCGTACTTGTAAACAACGGTATGAAACTTTGCGGTTTGTCACCCGACGGACGTATTGTTGAGATGATCGAGCTTCCTGAGAATGATTTCCACATCGCAACTCAGGCTCATCCCGAGCTTAAGTCTCGTCCCAACAGACCACATCCTCTTTTCTCAGGATTTATCAAGGCTTCTCTTGAGCACGAGTCCAAGAACAAATAAGATTTAAAGATAAAAGCTATGGTTTAGAGATTGATATTCTATCATCCAAACCATAGCTTTTTTATTCTCATTACCTATGACGCATATCATATTGGTTCCTATCAAAAAAAAGACGCTGAGAAAAACTCAGCGCCTTTTCTGTATGTCTGTATTTAAGCTTCAGATTAAAGCTGAGGGCCTGCAGCAACAAGTGCCTTGCCGTCTGCATTTCCTTCGTACTTCTTGAAGTTCTTGTTGAATCTCTGTGCAAGATCCTTTGCCTTCTCTTCCCACTCAGAAGCGTTAGCATATGTATCTCTGGGATCAAGGATTGCAGGATCAACTCCGGGAAGTGATGTAGGAACTTCGAAATCGAAGATCGGGATCTTCTTTGTCTCAGCCTTGTTTACATCACCATTAAGGATTGCATCGATGATTCCACGAGTATCCTTAATAGAGATTCTCTTACCTGTTCCATTCCATCCTGTGTTTACGAGGTAAGCCTTAGCTCCGCTCTTCTGCATCTTCTTAACGAGCTCCTGAGCGTACTTTGTAGGATGAAGCTCAAGGAATGCCTGTCCGAAGCAAGCTGAGAATGTAGGTGTAGGCTCTGTGATTCCTCTCTCTGTTCCTGCAAGCTTAGCTGTGAAACCTGAAAGGAAGTAGTACTGAGTCTGCTCAGGTGTAAGGATTGATACAGGAGGAAGTACTCCGAAAGCGTCAGCTGAAAGGAAGATAACGTTCTTCGCATCAGGACCTGCAGATACTTTGTTAACCTTCTGTACGATGTTGTCGATGTGGTTGATAGGATAAGATACACGAGTATTCTCTGTTACGCTCTTATCTTCGAAATCAATCTTTCCGTCAGCAGCTACTGTTACGTTCTCAAGAAGAGCATCTCTCTTGATAGCGTTGTAGATATCAGGCTCAGAATCCTTATCAAGTCCGATAACCTTAGCGTAGCAACCACCTTCGAAGTTGAATACACCGTTGTCATCCCAACCGTGCTCGTCATCACCGATGAGGAGTCTCTTAGGATCTGTTGAAAGTGTTGTCTTACCTGTTCCTGAAAGACCGAAGAAGATAGCTGTGTTCTTACCTTCCATGTCTGTGTTAGCTGAGCAGTGCATAGAAGCCATGCCCTTAAGAGGAAGGTAGTAGTTCATCATTGAGAACATACCCTTCTTCATCTCCCCGCCGTACCATGTGTTGATGATAACCTGCTCACGGCTTGTGATATTGAATGCTACACATGTCTCTGAGTTAAGTCCAAGTGCCTTGTAATCCTCAACCTTTGCAAGTGAAGCGTTGTAAACTACGAAATCAGGCTTGAAATCTGCAAGCTCTTCATCTGTAGGCTGGATGAACATGTTCTTAATGAAGTGAGCCTGCCAAGCAACCTCAACGATGAAACGAACTGCCATACGAGTATCCTTGTTAGCACCGCAGAATGCGTCAACAACGAAAAGTCTCTTATTGCAAAGCTCGTTCTTTGCGATCTCTTTAACCTTAGCCCATGTCTCTTCTGTCATAGGGTGGTTGTCGTTAGGATACTCCTCAGTTGTCCACCATACAGTGTCCTTAGAGTTCTCATCCATAACGATATATTTATCTTTAGGTGAACGTCCTGTGTAGATACCTGTCATAACGTTAACAGCGCCAAGCTCTGTGTCCTGACCTTTCTCATAACCTGTAAGTTCAGGCTTTAACTCCTCTTCATATAAGCACTCGTATGAAGGGTTATGAACTATCTCAGTTGTTCCTGTGATACCATACTGACTTAAATTAATCTCTGCCATCTGATTGACCTCTCTTCTTTTATTTTTGATCTTATGTAATAAATTGTACTCTCTTTTCAATCGTCTCATGAAAAGAAAACAAATTATGACCGATACTTCTTTTATACTACAAAGTCTATCTTTTAACAAGAATTTAGCACAAAAAAAACAAAGTCAATTGAAAAATGCTAGCCGTTTTTTCAGATTATTTTTCCAAAAGAGCTTGATATATCTCGCGTTTCCCAACACCTCTGTCGGCAGCAACTTTTTTCATGGCATCTTTATGAGAAAATCCCTCATCTTCATAGTATTTCATGTGGTCTTCGATGCTCATTTCTTTCCAGCTCTGTCTTTTTTCTTCTTCCTGCTCTTCAAGGCTTTTGCCCTCAAGAACAAGCACATACTCGCCTCTTGGTTCGTTCGCTTTATAAAAAGCTATCGCCTGTTCAAGTGTAGTCACATTAACTTCTTCAAACTTTTTGGTAAGTTCCCTGCAAATGCTGACCTTCCTGTCCCCAAGCGTTTCGTACAAGTCATCCAGAACCGCTCTTAAGTGATGCGGCGCTTCGTACAATATGATTGTCCTGCTCTCGGTCTTGAGGTCTTCGAGAATTCTTTTTCTGGCTTTTTTATCATCCGATGAGGGCAAAAAACCTTCAAAACAAAATCTTCTGGTACTTAGTCCCGAAAGTGTGAGTGCCGTTATACATGCAGCCGGTCCCGGAAGAGAAGTGACTGGCACTCCTGCTTTGTGGCACTCGGCAACAAGTACTTCGCCGGGATCGGATATCGCGGGCGTTCCTGCGTCCGTTATAAGCGCAATGTCTTTTCCCTGCTGCATTTGTTCTATAAGGTACTGCGCCTTGTCATATTTGTTGTACTCGTGATAGCTTGTCATTTCGGTATGGATGTCAAAGTGATTCAGCAGTTTTATGCTGTTCCTCGTATCCTCTGCCGCAATGAGATCAACCTGCTTAAGTGTGTCCAAAACCCTGAAAGTCATATCATCGAGATTTCCAATCGGAGTTGCACACAGATATAGTGTTCCGCTCATCTGTAATTCCTTTTATTCCTGTATCAATATCCGTAGATGTCGTAAATATCCTTGGTATACTTGCCCTGTTTCTCATATATTATCAAGGGCTTTTCCACTTTTATCCTGGATTTGCCGCCTCTGACTCCTTCAATGAGCACCATGCTTGGCTCTTTATCCACAAAGGGATGAACCATCTGCATTCTCTTAGGTTCAAGTTTGTATTCATGCATTGTGACCATGATCTCGGCAAGTCTGAACGGTCTGTGTACCATGTAGAACTTGCCTCCCGGCTTAAGGCACTTAGCTGCGGCTGCAACGACATCTTTTAACTCACAAAGTACTTCGTGCCTTGCTATCGCCTTAGGCCCGTCCGGATTCTGAAGTCCGTGCCCGCCTATCATGTATGGCGGATTACTTGTCACTACATCAAAAGAAGCAGCTCCGAATAACTGACCTGCCTCTTTAATATCGCCTTGAATTATTTTTACCCGATCTCGGAGGTCGTTTAGTTCAACACTTCTGTTCGCCATCTCGGCGCTTTCAGTCTGAATCTCTAGTCCTATAAGTTCACTTGCTTTCGTTTTGGCAGCCATCAGTATCGGTATAATGCCTGTTCCCGTTCCAAGGTCAAGCACTCTGCCGTTCTCGGGCGCATCCGCAAATCCCGATAAAAGTACCGCGTCCATCCCAAAGCAAAATCTTTCGGGATCCTGTATTATCTTATAGCCGTTCCTCTGAAGATCATCCAGTCTTTCTCCGGGTTTAATATCAATTTTCCCCAAGTTTTGACTTTCCTTCCTGCTTCTCTATACGCTCAAGCTTCTCAAGCTCTTTAACATCAGCATCTTCGCTGAGTTTATCTTTCATGTTGTTCTTTCTCTTCTGTCTCTTCTTGGTATACTCGATCTCATCAAGCTTGTAGTCGTGTACTTCCTTCTCATCATCAACATCAACGAGAAGTTTGATTGTCTGACGAAGGATATTCACGCTGGCAACCTCGCCCTCGTAGCCGTCCTTTGTCTTACAGAAGTCACCGACTCCGGGCATCATGCGGTTGAGCTCTTCGTATACGTCCTCTTCGTTCTTAAGACAGCACATAAGTCTTCCGCAAACTCCGGAAATCTTGGTTGGATTGAGAGAAAGGCTCTGCTCCTTGGCCATCTTGATAGAAACGGGCACAAAGTCTGAAAGGTATGTATGGCAGCAAAGTGTTCTTCCACAAATACCGTATCCACCGATAATCTTGGTCTCATCTCTGACGCCGATCTGTCTGAGCTCTATTCTTGTTTTGAATACAGCCGCAAGATCTTTTACCAATTCTCTGAAATCTATTCTGCCGTCCGCAGTGAAATAGAAAAGAATCTTGTTATTATCAAAAGTGTATTCAGCGTCTATGAGTTTCATCTCAAGATTATGTTTCTTGATCTTCTCAAGACATATCTTGAATGCCTCTTTTTCTTTTACCCTGTTGGCCTTTTCCTGCTCGTCGTCCTTAGTACTTGCTGTTCTGAGCACTGATTTGAGCGGCTTGACAACTTCGCTGTCTTCCACTTCCTTCGGCTCTCCGACTACTGTTCCGTACTCAACTCCTCGGGCTGTTTCTACGATTACGTGATCACCCTTTTTAATCACGTACTTCCCCGGTGAAAAGAAATATATCTTTCCGGCTGTTCTGAATCTAACGCCGATTACTCTTGTCATAAATGTACCCCTTAATTGTAATGAGCATAAGCTCAAGTACAAGATCTATATTAACATTGGAGTTTATACGATTTTTCGCTTGCTCCATTGTTTTTATTATTTCGTTTAATTGTTCATATGAAATGTTAACAGTAACACTTCTAATATACGACAACTTATCAGTGAAAATCAAGTGATCAGGATTCTCAGTGGCCTTGTAGACAAGCATATCCCTGAACAGAAATGCCAAAATGTCCATAAAGTCTTCAAAGTTCTTCTGATCGATTCCTTTTTTGGCTGTCTTTACCTCTTCTTCCGAAGGCGCAAGCATAGTATGCAGCCTGTCCATTATATCGTGAATCTCAAGCCGCTCTAACTTTGCTATTAGTTCAATTGCAGATTCTTTGAGGTTTTCGAAACGCTCGTTTGACGCAAGCTCAAGCGCTTTTCCAACATTTCCTCTCGCAAAAGAGGCGCAGAGCATTGCCTTGTAATCCACCACCTGACACTCTTCCATCAGGTATTTCTTGATGGCATCATCCTGCGCGGGCTTCATCGGAAGTACTATGCATCTGCTTATGATTGTCTGAAGAAAAGCATTGATATTGCTTGTCAGAATGATTATGACTATGTATGACGGCGGCTCTTCAAGCGTCTTAAGAAGCGCATTCTGGGCTGCCGGTGTCATTTTCTCACCTTCCGGGATAATATATATCTTATGTTTGCTCTCATAAGGTTTTATGACAACATCGTCGCGAAGTTTCTGTCTGATGTCGTCTACGCCTATGCTTCCCGGCTTTTCATGAGTTATTGTTATTATATCGGGATGGCTGTCGCTAAGAGCTTTTACGCAAGATGGGCACGAATTGCACGCTTCCAGGTACTCGCCGCGTTCTTCCCTGCTCTCACACTGAAGTGCCTTGGCAAATATTCGCGCAACAAATTCTTTTCCCGAGCCGACTTCTCCGGATATTATATATGCATGAGATATTTTATCAGCCAAAAGAGCATTCTGCATGTGTTCTTTTAACTGCCCCTGATCGATGATCTCGGAAAAATCCGCCATTTTCACTCCTCTTTAAGTAAATATATCCAGCAACAACCCCTGTATCTGTCCTATTTTTGCAAGTATGCCAATGTTATCTTTTTCATCCTTAACAAGTTCTTTTGCCAGGGCATCCAGTTCATCATCTACCTGTCTGATTATCCCGTACACGCGATGACGTCCCCTTCTGTCCAGAAAGTTTTCTCGTGAAAAAGCATGCGATCTTGACACTACTTCATTCATAAAATCTTTTATAAGAATCCTGTAACGCTGCATGTCTTTGATGTCGTTGCGTTTCGCAATTCTCTCGCCCTGTTGAACAATATCCTGCAGCATAAGATTAAGCCGCTCCGCAAGCCCTGTATCTTCGAGCTTGGAAGTAAGCATAAACTTAAAATCGCCGTTTGCCTCTTTAGGCTGTTCCGGCCCTGTCATCTGAGTTGTCTGACTGATATTGTTTACCTTAATATCCATGCCGCGCACCTCTTAATCCGTTGTGCTGTCACGTTGTTTCAGCACACTACAATACTTCTACATATATTTTATCGTATTTTTTGCGCTATGTATTCAGTAATTTCCTTAATACAGTCTTCAATCTCAGCATTATTCTCAAAACGCTTGTCTATCTGTGCTTCTGACAGCTTTGCATCGCTAAAATCTTCTTCGTCTGCAAGAAATCTCCTGCACATCTCATCGTATCTGGGATTTTCCTGCTTCTCCTCACGATGCATGGCGCGCTTTAATCTGATTCCCGAATCGGTGTCTATGTAAATAGGAACCACATTATCTTTTCCAAAATAATCTCTGATATAGCAGTAGGATTCAAGCGTCCCGATTATCAGATAATTACCGTCATTCAGATCAATCTGACCGTCGTCGGCCGTGAAATATCGCCATATACCACATTTAGTGTCATAGGCTCTTTCTTCGATTATCTTATTATCTGCTCTGAGCAGCTTGTATTCTTCTTCATTTTTGAAAAGATATTGCACACCGTCGGTTTCTCCCTCACGCATTGGTCTTGTCGTGTAGGAAACTATCTTTTTCAGGCCCAGTTCTTTTGTCTTAATAAGTTCACGGTAGATAGTATCTTTTCCCGATGAGCTTTTTCCCATTAAAAGAAATATTCTTCCCATCAGAGCTCCTCTACTCGTATCATGTTGGTTCTTCCGGGTATTCCGAGAGGTACACCCGCTGTGAGAACTACTTTGTCACCTTCCTTGAGAAGTCCTGCGTTCTTTGCGGAATTGATGGCTTCCTTGAAAAGCTCATCCGTTGTGTCTTCCTGTCTGATATGAAGAGGTGTTACTCCCCACATAAGGTTAGTCTGTCTGCATACTGTAGGCTTTGTGGTGCATGCGATTATTCTGCAGCTTGGCTTATATCTTGATACCATTGCTGCGGTAAATCCTGACATTGATACTGTAAGAATGGCATCTGCATTAACTTCAGTCGCGATATTACATGTTGCATGTGAGATCGCTGTTGTTGAATCTGTAGGTGCATAATCTTTTTTCCTGAGTCTTCCAACGTAATCAATGTCCTGCTCGGTACGCTCGGCAATTCTCGCCATTGTCTTTACGGCCTCAACAGGATAATCTCCCGAAGCAGTCTCTCCTGAAAGCATTATGGCTGTTGTTCCGTCATAAATCGCATTGGCAACGTCAGTTACTTCCGCTCTTGTCGGTCTTGGATGATGGATCATTGAATCCAGCATCTGTGTAGCTGTTATAACATATTTACCCTTTGATTCAGCGAGCTTTATCATCTCTTTCTGAATAACGGGAACATCCTCAAACGGAACTTCAACACCCATGTCGCCTCTTGCAACCATGATTCCGTCTGCTGTATCTATGATCTCTTCAAGATTGTTGATACCCTGTGTACTCTCAATCTTTGCAATTATCTTCATGCAGCTGTTCTTGTCTTCCAGAATTTTTCTGACATCAAGAACATCCTCTTTTGTCCTTACAAAAGAAGCCGCAACAAAATCAAATCCCTGATCGCAACCAAACTCTATATCGCTTCTGTCCTGCTCACTAAGATACGGCATAGTAAGATTTGCTCCGGGCACATTGACACCTTTCTTGTCAGAAATAGGTCCTCCGTTAACCACGGTGCAGACGATGTCTTCTTTGGTAACTTCATCAACCTTTAGCTCGATAAGTCCGTCATCAAGGAGGATTGTCATTCCTTCCTTACAATCAGATGTAAGCTCTTTATATGTTATGGAAACTTCGTCCTTTGTTCCCTGTATATCTCTGGAAGTCAGAGTAAACTTCTGTCCTGCAACAAGCTCTTCCTTACCGTTTGCAAAATCTTTAAGTCTTATCTCTGGTCCTTTTGTATCAAGCATAACTGCTATGGGAAGATTAAGTTCCTCGCGAAGCTTCTTTATTCTGTCATACTTTCTCTTATGTTCTTCATGTGATCCGTGTGAAAAATTAAAACGGGCCACGTTCATTCCTGCCAGCATTATCTCTCTTAACTTATCTTCATTCTCACTTGCCGGTCCTATTGTACAGATTATCTTAGTTCTTCGCATGTAATTCCTTTCTTTTATCCAATCTTTGTTCGCCATATTTTTATTTTAAAGTTCGCACGAAGTAACCCGTCCCACCGGGCTTTGATACAACGCCTTGAACATTTAAATCTTCATCCAGATATCCACATATTTCCTCAATAAGTTCCTCTGAAAACACCTCTCCGGGCACTATAAGCGGTATTCCCGGTGGATAAAGATTAATAAAATCTCCGGATATTTTCCCATTTGCTTCTTGAAGCAAAGTTTCCTCGGAAGTTTTATCCCATGCTTCACTTAATTTCAAATCGGCTAAGGGATATTCTGCAGATTTTTTTCCATCGGTTATATTATTTACTGATGTTTCTGTATTTATCTTGGTTTCTTGAATTTTTTCATCAATCTCTGAGACTGCTTGTATAAGCCTGTCGATACCTTCTTCCGAATCCCATCCTGACAAAATGGCAAGAGCGATTTTTTCTCCCGCCATTTCCAATTGAAGACTATATTCTTCACGAAGTATACCATATATCTGCTTTCCTGTCATTGTCCCCGTTCGGTCAAAAATCACGACTTTGGCAGGATCGTCGATGATATCTGCTCCTGCAATTGCAATATTATGTAAACCACTTGTCTTTACGGAAATTGCATTTCTGTAATCCAAAAGATTTTTTATAAAAGAATCTGAGTTTTTCTCAAGTTCCTCCATACAAAGATCAATTGATGCCATCAAAACATATGACGGGCTGCTTGTCTGATAAATCCTAAGATATTTTTTTACCTCATCTGCAAGCCCTTTATAATCAGAAATGTGGATAAGTGCTGTCTGTGTCATAGAGGGAAGCGTTTTGTGGATACTGTGGATAACTATGTCTGCTCCTTGCTTTACAGCATTTTGCGGAACAGAACTGTACTCCTGCTCTTTATCATATTCTTTTCCAAAGCCAAAATGCGCACCATGAGCGGCATCCACGATAAGCGGAATATTCCTTTCATGACAAATACGCGCTATACCTGCAATATCAGAGCACTTTCCCTCATATGTCGGTGATGTGATAAATACTGCTTCAACGCTGTCATCTAGATAGTTTTCCACATCGTCCTTCGAATATACACCGGGAATCTTTAATTCATTATCTGTTTTATTGGGAAGATATTTGATATTAAGATTTCTCAGAAATGCTGCATGATAAAAAGATTTGTGACTGCCTCTGGCAGCAAGAATTGTTCCACCGCTTTTGACAGAAGCCGAAACTGCTGCAAGAACTCCGGCCGTACTGCCGTTTACGCTAAAATAGGTTCTGTGCGCACCGTATAGTCTATTGGCACGCTCTTCAGCCTCAAGTATTATCCCTTCTTCATCATGAAGATTATCAAAATCATCAATTTCAGTTATATCACATTGAAAAGCACCCTTTAAAGGGGTGCTGTCTGTATTTCTCTTATGTCCCGGCATATGAAACGGATACTGCCGGCTCTCCGAAAGCTCTATGAGCTTATTATAAAGATTCTGCATAGTCGATTGCGATAATTCCCTTCTTCAACTTGAGTGTCTCAAGTGTAGAAGCATATTTGTCCGCAACACAAACTATCCATGCCTCTCTGCATCTGGGCGGATTAATTGTAAGCGGCCACATATGCTTTTTAATTATATCTTTCTCTCTTAAAGAGAGATTGAAATCTTTCACTGCATTTTTAAGAGCAATTCCGGGATGATAGAATCCGTGAAGCTTAGGATGAATATTCCCCGGTGCACTTCCGTCATGCCAATCATACAAAAAATAATCGTGCAAAAGAGCGCCTCTAACAAGTGCCCCAAGATCAGCTCCTGTATTGAATCTTGCATCAAATTTGAGCGCACATAACGCCACATGGATACAATGCTGATAAACTGTTACGTCACCATGCTGTATGAACTTTGTTAATTGCAAATATCTCGAATCGCTGAGCAGCTTACCTCCATGTTCTTTAAGTAAAGAAAGGATCTTCGGATCATTCTCCAACTGATCCAATATAGCCGGATCAAAGTTCTCCTCGTTATATTCTTTTATATCTAAAACTGTTTTAATTGCTTTCTTATCGTTTTCGTTAAGGTGAAACATATTACTTCCTCAAAAAATATTACAACTCCAACATTGCTTTACATATAACTCGTATAGCAATAATACTTATCTTAGCACAAATAAACTAAAAAAAAATAAAATCTCCTAAAATACACAAAAAAACTCAGTAAACAATCTGTCCACTGAGCAATGTTCAAAGCATATAAGATTAATAAAAAAGATGCCTAGAGTCGGAATCGAACCAACGACACGAGGATTTTCAGTCCTCTGCTCTACCAACTGAGCTATCTAGGCATGTAGTAGCGGGGACAGGATTTGAACCTATGACCTTCGGGTTATGAGCCCGACGAGCTTCCAGACTGCTCCACCCCGCGTCATTATAAAATCCGTACCTCGTACGAATCATATTAAATTGGGATTCACACTAAATTCGAAAATACCTCATTAAGTGTTCACCCATGGCTCGCACTAAACTCGTACACTCGTTAAGTGCTCTGCACAAAATGGATGGCGGTGGATTCGAACCACCGAAGCAATTTGCAGCAGATTTACAGTCTGTCCCCTTTGGCCACTCGGGAAGCCATCCATATAGAGCCGATGAGCGGACTCGAACCGTTAACCTGCTGATTACAAATCAGCTGCTCTGCCAATTGAGCCACATCGGCTTACACACACGAATTGTGTAAGAAGAAAAATGGGACCTACAGGGCTCGAACCTGTGACCCTCTGCTTGTAAGGCAGATGCTCTCCCAGCTGAGCTAAGATCCCGTTCTTTCTATAATCAAACCATATTCAGTTTGAGCGACCCGAAGGGGGTTCGAACCCCTGACCTCCGCCGTGACAGGGCGGCGCTCTAACCAGCTGAGCCACCGGGCCAAATTATTGAAGGATTTGTACCTTCAAAACCGAACACTGAACTATCTTTCTCCAGATTCTTCTATACCACTTTATGGATAAGCCCTCGACCTATTAGTACACATCAGCTGAACATGTTACCATGCTTACACCTTGTGCCTATCAAACCTCGTACTCTACAAGGGGTCTTACTGCCGAAGCAGGGATATCTCATCTTGAGGGGGGCTTCACGCTTAGATGCCTTCAGCGTTTATCCCGTCCGGACGTGGCTACCCAGCCTTATGCATCTGGCGATGCAGCTGATACACCAGCGGTCCGTCCATCCCGGTCCTCTCGTACTAAGGACAGCTCCTCTCAGATATCCTACGCCCGCGCCGGATAGGGACC
>NZ_JHXZ01000023.1 GCF_000621565.1 Butyrivibrio sp. LB2008 | reverse complement strand
AGATAGTTAGGATTGGGATACATCATGGTAGGATCATCGTCGCACATCTTACCAATAGTAGTCCGCTTTGGGATGTTGTACTTCTTGTCAGGCTTATACACCCTGTCGTACTCGTAGTTGATGTAGACAACTCCCTTGATCGTCTTCGTGTAAATCTTGCCCTTTTCTTCCGGGATCTTCACTCTGAAATCGTAGTACATAGATCACTTTTCTCCTTGATAATAAGTATGTATACCCACTCAATAATTATAACAAGAAAAGCCCGGAAAATCAACAGAATTGCTGAATTTTCTGGGCTTTTTGCCGTTTTTATTTGATTGAGTTTCAAAACTTACTGGAAGTTAGGATATAGTGATGTAAAAGAATTCATCAATTATCTGCACAAAAATTCGGCAACAAGTAAAGATGCCCGTATTAATTTCAATAAATTAGTTGCATATCTTGATATCCTTGAAGAGATGGGAACACGAGTTGGAGCTCCTATTACCAAGCATCTTGATGGCGATATCTGGGAATTGCGGCCTTTATCGAACCGAATATTATATGCATACTACAAAGACAACACGTTCCTACTTCTCCACCACTTCAAAAAGCAATCTCAAAAAACTCCTCCCCGAGAAATTGAGAAAGCAAAAAAAGAGCTGAAAGATTATATGCGGAGGTACAATACAAATGAGTAACTGGAAAGAATTTAGACAAGAACTTAATATCACTCCCGAAGAAGAAAAAATAATTGAACTTGAAAAAGACCTGCTTCGAACAATGGTCACTATACGCGAAGAGCAAGGCTTATCCCAATCAGAGCTTGCAGACAAATGTAACGTGAAACAACCTGTCATCGCCCGAATGGAAAAAGCTGTACACTCTCCACAAATCGATAGTCTACTTAAAGTATTGGTTCCGCTAGGGTACAAGCTCGCAATTGTACCAATAAAAAAATAATTATATATTTTTGCAACAAAAAAATCCCCCGATGCTCACAACATCAGGGGATTTTCTTTGTTATAGCAACTAAGCTTTTGCTCTAATTATGATCAATATTTCTTAGCTTCCTCTTCGCCGTTCATAACACGGATAGCGCCCTGTGCAAGTGCAAGGAGCTCGTCTTCTCCGGGATATACGGTTACAGGAGCGATCCAATCAACACTTTCCTTAATCTTATCTGTGATAACCTGACCATATGCGATACCGCCTGTAAGGATGATCTGATCAACCTTACCCTTAAGAACTGTAGCGCATGCGCCGATGTTCTTGCAGATCTGGTAGATGAATGCGTCACGGATAAGATTAGCCTTCTCATCGCCCTCTTCGCACATCTTGTTTACTTCTCTCATATCGTTGGTTCCAAGGTAAGCGTTAAGTCCGCCGCCACCAACGATCTTCTTTTTCATCTCATCATATGTGAACTTGCCTGAGAAACAAAGATCAACGAGTGCCTTAGCAGGAATACCGTTAGCTCTCTCAGGTGAGAATGCACCGTCACCGTTAAGTGCTGCAAATACGTCAACCATCTTGCCGTTCTTATGAACGCCTGTTGATGTACCGCCACCCATGTGAACTACGATAACGCTGATCTCATCATATTTTTTACCGATCTCTTTTGCATATCTTCTGGCAACAGCCTTCTGGTTAAGAGGATGATCGATTGAAACACGCTCAACTTCAGGAATACCTGAGATACGTGCAACAGGCTCCATCTCATCTACAACAACGGGATCAACGATGTATGAAGGAACACCGATCTCGTCACCGATCTCTCTTGCAAGGATACCGCCGAGGTTAGATGCGTGCTGTCCCTGAACACCAACCTTGAGGTCTGCAAGAAGTGCATCTGTACACTCGTATGTTCCGCCCGGAATAGGTCTTAAGAGTCCGCCTCTTCCTACGATTACGTTGAAAGATTTGATGTCGATGTTTTCTTTTTTAAGGAAATCAAGAATGATATTCTTACGAAAATCTTTCTGATCGATGATTGTTGCATACTGATTGATTTCTTCAGTGCTGTGTCTTAATGTTTCCTCTTTTACAAGTGTCTCATCCTCGAAGATACCGACTTTTGTAGAAGTTGAACCGGGATTTATAATTAAACTCTTTATCATGGTTTTTTTCCTTTCACATATTTTTTTATAAGGAACTTCCGCTCTCGGGCTTCGCCCTCGCCAGAAGACGTTCGAACTAGATTCGAAAAAACCTCATCAAGTTCTCTCAGCTTATTTATTGGCAACAACTGCTGCGAGTGCGATTGAGTTAACCTTTACCTCAACACTGTCAGATCTTGATGTAAGGATAACCGGTGCCTGTGTTCCTGTAAGGATGTTACCGTTTTTAACCTTTGCAAGACGAACGATTGTCTTGTATGTAAGGTTTCCTGCGTGGATATCAGGGAAAAGAAGGATGTCGGCATCACCGACGATTTTTCTGTCAAGAGCGCCTGCCTTGTGCTGAGCAGCCTCGGGATCGATAGCAAGATCCATTGAAAGAGGTCCGTCAACGATGCAGTTCTTAATCTCGCCTGCTTCGTTCATCTTTGTAAGCTCTGCTGCCTCAACTGTAACGGGCATTTTAGGGTTAACTACTTCTACTGCTGCAAGAGGAGCAACCTTAGGGCAATCAACACCGCAAGCTCTTGCTACATCTACTGTATATTCAATGATGACTTTTTTATCCTCAAGTGTGGGATATGGCATAAATGCAACGTCTGTAAGGAAAAGAAGACGATCGATTCCGGGAATCTCAAATACGCAAACGTGTGAAAGAGGACGTCCTGTACGAAGACCAACTTCTTTATCAAGAACGCTCTTAAGGAAATCTCTTGACTCCAAAGCACCCTTCATGTAAATGTCAGCCTTTCCGTCGTGTACAAGAGAAACTGCTGTACGAGCTGCCTCGATGGTATCCTTAACATCGATGATCTCGTAGTCTGCAAGGTTCATTCCAACCTCTGCTGCCTTCTTCTCGATTTCATCCTTGTCACCAACGAGGATAGAATCAACGATTCCTCTCTCCTTAGCAACCTTAACAGCCTCAAGAACGTGTGTGTCCTGCGCTACGGCAACAGACATCTTCTTTTTCTCAGCTGTCTTAAGCTTTGCCAAAATGTCATCAAAATTCTTACTCATTTTAAAAACCTCCAAAAATATTTATCTTAGATTAAAATATCCAAAAGCCATATGATAAAATTTTAACACTCAGTATTCATAAATGCAAGAATACCATTTACAGTAGCTACCTATTATTCAAAAAAATCTTTTCTTTTCTGAAAAAAATCATAGAAGTACCTAACGTTCTCGAGATCGTACCACTTGCTGACTCTGTAATCACATGTATCAAGATTATATATCTTGGCATTAAGAGTACCCAAAAGAAACGGTGAATGCGTAGCGATGATAAACTGGCATCCAAGAAACCTTGCCATCTTGTTGATTTCTTCCGCCATCGTCACCTGATTGGCGGGCGAAAGAGATACTTCAGGCTCATCAAGAAGAAACAACGCATCCGGGGTAATAAGATCATTTAATATCTGCAGCGCCGTCTCACCGTTTGAATATTTTTCCTGAGCAAATATTTTTTCAACCAAACGCTTTTTCCCTTCAGCTGAAGAAAGATACCGCTCTGCCTCCTTACGATTTTTTCCCTGCTTCATATTGTAATAGAGCATATCGCTTGACAGTACATCCCTTTGCTGAATCTTCTTGATCTCATAGAGAATATCTTCACTCTTTATATACATACTATTTCTTGGAATTTCATGAAAAGATAAGCCTGAATTCTCATCTACGCCAAGATCGTAAGCACACTCATTGTTATATTTCAATGTATAATCGATACGCCCCAAACCATTTGCAGTCACATGCTCCCTTCCTTTTAACTCGAGCTTGTTCGCAATGATATTGAGTATCGTCGACTTTCCCGAACCGTTATTTCCATACAGCACCGTAATATCCGAAAAGACAAACGGTTCCGGGTCCTTGCCTCTAAACACGCTGTACGGATAAATATGCGGACAGCTTTCTTCAAGCCGCTCACCGCTTAGTTTAAAACTCAAAAGATATTTCATTGTCCGTTAAACCTTTTTAATCTTGTCGACTTCGCCGCCGGTTCGCTCATAGCTATACTCACGGAGTATTCATCCTAATAGCTCCATAAAATCAGACTCTGTCATTTTTGAAATAATATTAGTCTCACCCGATAGTATTTCTTCAGCAAGGTCACTCTTACTGTTCTGGAGCTCAACTATTTTTTCCTCAATAGTTCCTTTTGCAATAAGTTTGTAAACTGTAACAGTTTTCTTTTGCCCAATTCTGTGTGCTCTGTCCGTTGCCTGATTCTGCGCAGCAAGATTCCACCATGGATCGTAGTGAATAACCATATCTGCTCCGACAAGATTAAGTCCTGTTCCTCCCGCCTTCAAAGATATCAAGAATACACTGTTCTCTCCGTCATTAAAGCGGTTAACAAGTTCTATCCTGTCTTCCTTCTTCGTAGCCCCTGTTATCTCAAAATAATTGATACCGGCCTTTCCAAAATCTTTCTTGAGAAGATCCAGCATAGTTGTAAACTGCGAAAAGATAAGGATTCTGTGCCCTGCTTCAATCGCTCTTTCCACAAGTTCCAGACAAGCCTGCCTCTTTGCCGATTCTCCCTCATAGTTTTCAACATACAACGAAGGATCACAACATATCTGCCTTAACCTTGTCATTTCGGCAAGAATCTTCATTTTGGCCTCATTGAATGATTTATCACGTTTTGCCGATTCTATCATAGTCTTTAGGTGCTGCACCTGCGCATTATAAAGAGTCTGCTGCGCACTCTCCATGACAACGGTCTGCTGCTTCTCAAGTTTATCCGGAAGCTCTTTTAATACATTTTCCTTAAGGCGCCTTAAAAGAAACGGTGCCACCATTTTCTTAAGCCTGTCCGAAGCGTCTTTATCTTCATACTTTACGATAGGTGTCTCAAATTGACGTTTAAACTGTTCATACTTATACAAAAATCCTGGCATCAGGAAGTCAAAAATGCTCCACAGCTCGCTGAGACGATTTTCAATAGGTGTACCCGTAAGCGCAAGGCGTCTTTTACTATTTATCACCTTAACCGCTTTTGCTGCTGCCGTAGTATGATTCTTTATATACTGAGCCTCATCAATTACCTCATAATAGAACTCTTTTTCCTCATACTGCGCCACATCTCTTTTCATCAGGTCATATGACGTTATAAGCACATCATATTTATCCGCATCGGAAATAGTACGCGTTCTCTCAGCAGCCCCGCCCGCTACCGTCACAACATTCATATCAGGTGCAAACTTGGCAAATTCATCCGCCCAGTTATAAACCAATGATGCGGGACAAACAACAAGTGAAGGAAGTTTTTCACCAATACTCTTATCCGTGTAATGTTTATACAAAAAACTTATGGTCTGCAAAGTTTTGCCAAGTCCCATATCATCGCACAAAATTCCGCCAAAACCATATTTTTCCAAAGTGCTTATCCACTTAAATCCTGTCTTCTGATAATTACGCATTATCTTGGAAAGATTTTTGGGCGCTTTAAAATCCGCATCCTTTATAGTCTTAAAGCCTTTTACAAGATTCTTAAATCTGCTGTCTCTATCTTCATAGATTTCCTCATTTTCCTCCAGAAGTTTATCAAGATAGAGCGTACGATATACAGGGACATGCATGTTTCCTTTAAGAAAATCTTTCTCTGAGATCTGCAAGGTTTTAAGCATATCATCAAGAGTTGCAAGCGCTTCGTCATTAAGATTTATGTAGCTGTTATCACGAAGTCTGTGATACCTCTTTTTGGCTCTGTAACTCGCAAGTATTTCCAGAAGTTCATCCTTTGATATCTCATCGGAAGAAACTTCGAGGTCAAGCATGCCCTTCGAAAGCGAAACTCCGACAGACAGATTTGCCTTTTTGAACACATTAACGTGTTGAAAAGAATCCGTAACTTTAATTTCTCCGAGTTTTGCAAGTTCTTCGACACCCAAAGTCACAAAATCATATATCCTGTCTTCATCCCTGTCACAATGAAACATGCCTCGATCCGTATCAATCTCCGGCAAAAATTGCATAACACTCCCAAGAACTTCGTTCTCCTTTGAAAAAATACGCTCTTGGCCAAGTATACCTGATGTATTGGTATTTAATCCCTTGCAATCTATAACATTGTATTCATTATCGCCATACTCAGCGATTGCCTTGCAGGTAACATTTCCATTTTCCGCATCAAGATAAAAGCAGAATTCAACATCCGAGGAAAGATATTTTGATATAACTTCTTTGTCAGTTTCCTTAACTGTCACGAAATCCGCCAATTCAGGAAGAATTGAATGGTAAAAATCCGAAAGGTAGTTGCGGCCGATATCCATATGCACGCTTCCCATGTATCTATCCTCAATGAGCGGAATCATCTTCTTATAAACATCCTGAGGTATCCTGCACAAATTGTCACCATCAATATAATATCCGTAAGCTTCACCGTGAAAAAGCTGTGGAAGAATTATTTCTGCCTTCACTCCGGAAAATTTCTTTTTCTTTCCTTTACCGGTCAAAAAAGGTGTAATCGTCATGCTAAGTTTAGGCTTCTTTTCCTTGAAATGGATAACGGACTTTTTCTTTTCAAAATCTTCATAATCTATTCCACGATTTTTAAAGCTGTTAAAAAAATCATCCAGTCCACGCCCGCTAAGTGGAATGCTTTGTCTTATATGATCCTCGCTGCGTCCGTATCTTCTGTCAAAATAGCCTTCACTGTAAGAAAATCTGATTCCCTCCTCAATGCGACTTATTGACTCACCTATATAGTCCAAATATTCACAGGAAGTTTCATCAAAATAATCTCTGTTAAGCGGAAGAACAGTCGTTTTTCCAAATGTTTGTGATGCACCGTTTTTCACGTTCCTATGAAATTCAGACAGATTCTTTATTACAAAAAGTCTGCTTGCTCCAACTTTAAAAGACAGTTCTAAAGTGCCGTAATCATTTTTAAGCCTGGGCTGCAGAGTAAGTCGTTCATTAAAAGTCTCAACAGATTTTGCCGCAATCTTTCTTGCTCTGGAATTATGTATACTCTTAAACAAGTTGATGGTATTTTCATCGGTGAAGTCGATCAAACGCTGATTTCGCAGTTCTTTATAAGCGGCATAAAACAAAGCCCTTGCGTGCTTACAGGGTTTGTTATACCAATAGTAATCCGAATGTTTACACGACTTACAGCCGCAAAAAAATCCTGAAATATTATTTTCCGTAATAACGAACCCTACAGATTTATCGTACTTATCCGTATCGCTTTCCCTGGCCATTCCATATACATGAATAGTCCTTTCATCAAGCATATTCGCTCTGCCTGCCGTCATGTGACTAAACTTTACGAAATCTTTTTCAAGGAGCTGGAGTGCAATCTTTTTATCACGTTCTTTTTCAAAAAGTTTTTTCTCAATCCCATCAAGATCTATGTAAGAATAGTCATCCTCCCCATCTGCCCCAACCCACTTATCACGTAGGCTAAGATTGATCTTCTCAAGTTCTGCATTCTCCGCCTCAAGAGCAATTTGACGACTGAGCATATCTTTATATTCCAAAAGTGCTGCCACCTGATGCTTGCATTTTTCTCCACTATAGGCATATTGGCAATTACAGTGCGTATCTTTAACTCTGTCATTATCTGTAATAATTTCTACCCTATATAAATAATGCCCGGCGACTATTGCTTCATAGCCGCCGGTAATCTTATGCATTTCTCTTACATGACCGTTCTTATAATACTGCACGCCCCTTCTGTAAATTGTATCAGCAAACCAATTTCTCCAGTTGTTATCCATTGTAGTCATTCTCCGTTGTTTATTATTTATAGCTTAAATATTTTCATTCAAAAAAGCAGTTACACAAACCATGCCGAAAATTGCCATTATGTTTCAAAAAGCATTCGCACGCTTTCCGGTTCGGCAAGTATACTATCAATGTCCTTTATGTTAATAATTCCTGATTTGAGAATCACCCATTCGAATGATTCAGGAAAATACATTGTTACATATTTTCTGCTTTTAGCTATAGCCATTACTTTAGCAATATATGCACCGAACGCAGCTCCATCAGCGATAACAACAACCTGCTTATCTTTATCCGCATCCTCAATCTTACTTACAAAATTTGAATTGCCATCAACACTTATGCACGCATCTTTTTTACATATCGAAGAAAAAAACTGATACCCAGACTTTGAATCCTCTACCATGACAAGCACATCTTTTGAACTCTGTTCTTCCGTATCATCCTATATCCTATAAAACTCATTATAAATTTTCTCAGGATAATGATATTTTCCGGTAGTTCTGATTCCATATATCTCCTTAACGCTATATGGCAAGTTGTATAATGGCTGTCTTGTAATCAAAACATAATAATTTGATGTTCCCTGTATTACATCAGCAAACTCTTTAGAATAAATGAATGAATAATCTTCATCAATGAAAACTATGCTGTTTTGATATGTTTCCATTGCAACTTTCCAAAGACTTGTATCTCCGCCAAATACAACACACGGAACATCTGACTGGAGGCGTACTCCACTGTCTTTTCCATACCTCGAATATGTCTCAAGAAGCTGAACAAGCGTTGTCTTTCCCGTTGCACTGTCTCCTTGAATAACAGTGATATTCCTTCTTATATCAAATTCATATTTTAGTCGCTCTGTCTCGACAACAATATGATGCTTATTCTTCATTTTCAGATTCCTCTATCAAACATATTTCAGAGCTATATGCATATAATCATCAATATTATTAATCTTTTTATCCTCATTGATAATTCTGACCTTAAAATCTCCGCAATTATCAAAAGGCATATAATACCTTAGGTTCACAGAGACATCTATTCTTCTTCCAATCTCCAAAAGCCACTTGGCACAATTTTCTCCACAACTTGTAGCATTAAACATAAGATCAGGTCTTTTATAAATGCAAATAAGCGTCTGTAAACCGCCTGACAATCTTTCAGGCGGAATCGGGCCAAGTACATCACTCTCAATAAGTTGTCCGCCCTTATAATGTGATTTATCAATATCTTCCATCATCTCAGCAATAAGCGGATCTTCAAACCACTCTTCCCGAAAGTTAAACCTGAACCATGACGGCCCATGCATCGCTCCTTCAATTTCTCCAAAATAAATATTCAACATATATATTTGTCCTCAAATAAATACACTCAATACCAATGCCTTATGACTAATACCGAATCATAATCGTACATTATATAAACAGCCTTATTTCACAATATTACAAAAAAACAATCGCATAATATAACTCTATCAATCATTACGAACTAAAAACTTTTTAATCAAAATACTTACTCCCAAAACCATCAAATATATTGCGCCACTAAGCAGTATCTTAATCAGTAATGCCACCACAGAATTCTCTATTGGTAAAACATAATTTTTACACAAAAAAAACATAACCATTCCCGCAAAAATGAACGGTAAAGAATTTAATATATTCTGACCGATATTGGCTTCTTTATATACATATGCAACCTGAACAACACATACTACCATTTCAGCTACTAATGTTCCAATTGCTGCACCTACAGAAGCATATCTTGGAATTAATGTAGCATTTAAAAATACATTTACAGCTGCACCTGAAAACAAAGAAATAATAAACAGCTTATCCTTCTTTCTAGGTAAAAGATACTGTGTCCTAATGACGTTAGCAAACGCCAAAAAAAGACAGCTGGGAAGAATTATCAAAAATAGCAGCTCGCATTTTTCAAATCCCTCGCCAAAGTATAATATCACAAACTCCTTGGAAACTGTCATTATCCCCATGCATAATGCAGTGGACAAAAACATGGCAAAAGTAATGGATTTGTCAAAAACAGTTCTAATCTGTTTCTCATTTACATCATTTGATAACATATTAGACATTCTTGGAAGCATCACAGTTCCAAGTGCTGTAATAAAAGCCATAGGAACCATGATTATTTTCTCAGAACTATGATAGTACCCCAATTCATCACTATTTGACATAATTCCAAGCATTATCTTATCCATTGTTTTATATAAACTTACTGCAACTGTCGGTAAAAACAATATCAAATTGGGTTTGATGTGTGACTGTACACCTGCAAAACTAGGCATAATAAACTTTACCTTTTTAGATAATACCGGAAGTGAAACAGCCTGGCTGATAAAGAATCCAACACTATATATTAGTGAATACTTCCATACATCTGCCCCATCCTTAACAAATATAAATATACAGATTGAGGTTATGATTTTGGTTAATATATCTCTGATAGATGTAATCTTAAATTCTTCAAGTCCATATAACGCCCATGTAATATCTATTCCCCCGGCCAATACAACCGCTGTAAAAATAAAAGACAAAGACTTGTTTGGCGAAAGAAAGATGCAATACACAAGGTAAAGCACTGTCATAATCACACCTAAAGAGAATTGAAAAGAATACAATTCAAAAAAAACTTTTGATAACTTGTCAGTATCATCCTTCACATACGCTATAGTACGGTTACCATAATTATGAAGACCTAATCTAATGAAAATATAGAAATAATATGCCACAGAATATGCATATGAATATTCTCCCAACCCCTGCGCATGTAAAACTCTAGTCACATACGGTAAAGTTATCAACGGAATGATAATCCCGGATAATTGATAAAGAGCATTAAATATAAAATTTGATTTTATAGTTTCTTTCGTCGTCATATTCCCGAATTAAGATTCCACTGATCTCCCAAAATTCTATCAAATTCCTCCGGAACAAATCTAATATATCCGCTATTTGTCGTAAATGTCATTTCTCCAAAATATATCTTCCCACTAATATTGTATAAATCAACCCGCACATGAGAAAATCCATAAGAAAGCTTCTCTGCAATTTCAACCATCTTCTCGTAATTTTTAGGTTTATCCAATTGTTCCTTTAAAGAAGCATAATCAGCTCTATAATATGGCATCAAATTATAATCTCTGTCAAAAAAGCCCACTTCGCCTTTTGTATGCCCTTCATATGTCTTTATTCTGGTATATGAGCAAAATACTTTCCCACCAAAACAAAAAAACTTGTAATCCGGAAGATCACTCATGCCATCCTCCAGAAGGTTTTCTTCAATGTAAATCCGTGGAATAATATCCTTATATTGCAATTCTAAACTATTATATGCATAATTGCTATTCATCCATTTCTTCAGACTATTCTTAGCAGCTTCCTTATTTATTTCACTACTATCATTTACAATAATGTTAAAACCGCTTCCTGTATTCAACTTAATTACATATTTTTCCGGAAGGTTATCAAAATCAATATCTTCAGCATCAGTATAAACCTCCCCCACTATAGGAATAAGATATTCTTCACCAATTGTAGAAGACACCCACTTTCTAGCCTCAACCTTATCAGAAAGTTGCGTTAACAATGGATTTTTTCTATTTATTTTAGCCCATTGAATTTTCTCAGTATAATTAATTGGATTTCTAAAATGTAATTTCTTTCCAACTCTTTTTTTATATTGATATTTAAGATATAACGGATAGAAAATACTTGGCATTATTTCCTTCACATATTTTCTATATGCTAAAGTCATTACTATTCTCCCTTGTTAGATTGTTATTCTTATCCGTGAAGGAATTACATTTTCCTGCTTTAGTTCACGTCTAAATATCGGATATGAGAAAAGTAATAGGAATATATTTCGTGACATAGAGAAATTATTTTCCATAACTCCATAAATCGCAAATAAACACATTATTTCAAGAAGCATGTACTGTTTTTGTTTTTTTAAATAAAGCATAGTCGAAATGTATAATGATGAAAAAATCAGAAAAACTACCACTCCATACCTTAATAATATGGACATATATGCATTATCAAGCCAAAAATGATAAATGCGTCCAATTACATGACGTTTCACTATGCTTTGAATATCCTGCCCCCAAACAGATACGCCATAATGCTTCAGAGTCTCATGACCTGTAGAAAATCTAATCGACATTGCTTTATCAATTCGCTTTAAAAAAGGATATTTTTTTATATCAATAAATGTCAGAACAATACTTAATACATTCACAGCACCAGCCATATAAATTGTATAAGAAATATACCGCTCTATTCCAATATTCATCATGTTGGAAATAACACGCACAGTAATCATAACCGCAAACACCAACAATGAATAATAGGCCGTCTTTGAATTTGCAACACGATTAACAAAAATAGCTGCTGCAAGAATTATTAATATATCACTAATACCAAGTTTCTTTCTTCTAAGATAGCATCTGCAAACAATCAACTGAAGTACCCTAATACCAAGTCGGTTAGGATGGCCAAAGCCTAATGAATGTCGCAGAATCGCCCCTCTGTACATGGTATATTCATCAATAACACCACTAAAAAAAAGATATAACACTATCGCCACCATAATAATTTGTACAACATAAGCTATTTTTATAAGTTTATCAAAATCGATATACTTTGCAGCTACTATAAATATCCAAGTAGACATCATTACGTTATGTGAAGAAGATATCGTAGCTATTACGATTGGAATTGTCACTATTGCAATATATACTAATTCCTTTGTCTGGTATCGTTGAAAAAATACAATCTGAATCACTAGTAAAATAAGAACAAACCAATCCATAAAATCATTTACATATTCTGTTTCCCACACAATGATTCTTGTAATGGTCGAGCTAAATAGCACCTCACTGGCAAGCCAAATAGCCAAAATGAAATATATGAAATTATTTTCTATTTCTTTTCTTGTGTTCTTCATCATCATTCAATCCAAAAAATAAGTATATCTACTAGTGTGCTGTATTGTTGACAATTTGATAAATTACTTGTGAAATAATCCATGTACTGCGTTGTCGTCAATCGTCGATGCCCGCATTGACTCAATCCTCCGTCTTGTACATGAATTATTTCACTTCGCAATTGATCAAAAGTCAGCAAGACACCACACTAGCTTTTCACACATTGCTCATAGATTTCTACAATTTTACTGTAAGTTTTATCCATCTGAAAATTGCTACGTGCAAAATTATATCCATTGTACGCTATCGAATTAACTAATTCTGGATTATTGATGCAAAATGAAATCTTTTGTGCCAAGTTTTCAGCATCACCACACTTATATGTCATTCCAGTAATCATATCTTGTACCAATTCAACAGTACCACCTGTGTCTGCCCCAATCACTATGCAGCCATTAAGCATCCCTTCTATCGTAGTTCTCCCAAATGCTTCCTTAGTTGAGCAGATACAAATGCACTTGTAATCAGCAAGCTGCTCATATGCATTTGAAATATAACCATCAAAAAAAATGTTTTGTCCAATTCCATAACTGTTTATCAATACTTCCAATTCTTCATAGTATTTTTTATCTTTTTTAAATCCAATAAAATGAACCTCACATTTTTCTTTGTCTTCATCTGATAATAAGCCTATTGCCCTCACTAGATCAATTTGACCTTTTCCTCTAATAATTCTGCCAAGCATACATATCTTAAACTTGTCACCTATACTTCTATTTAGGTGGCTGACTTTACCAATATCAAATCCATTATAAACAACATCAATATTAGGTTTTAAAATAGCTGAATATTTTTTCTTTACTGCTTCTGAAACTGCAATAATACGTTTTGATTGATTGATTATTTCAATAGCTTTCTTCTTGTTCTGAAATTCACCATTTAAATCTTCTTCAAGAAACTCTCGAATATGCCAAACAACCGGAAGGCCCTGTCCTATCGCTGTCTCTCCACACATTCCACCGGTAATTCCGTTAATATGCACAATTTCAACAGCAGACCTACGCATAAGTCTCCTCAGTAAAATAACTTCAAAAGGAACTAAAAAAGGTCTTACCAGTTCCTTTATCAAACGCATAGACACATTTTCCTTTTCAGACCATTTTAGCCATTTCTTGTTCTGCATAACAACATGTGTTTCTATTCCTTTTGATTTTAAATTGTTATACAATGCTCCTTTTTTTTTCAATAATGCCACAACGTGATATTCTGTATTTTCTTCCAGCCACACTGCCAACCCAAGAAACGAATATGCAATACCTGCCGTCATTTCCGAAACTTCGGTGGATAGCAAAACATTATGCTTTTTTTTTATTTTATTGCATACATCACCAACATTCATTTAACAAACATCCTTGCTTTTATAAGAATATATAAATAACGATTGAATAATCACTCATTTTTCAAAACTGGATTTATTTGGGAGCAGTGTATTAAGTCGCTTATTAATTGCATCTCTATGTTTAATAAAAGAACTCTCTGTCTTCTCTTCATCATTTATACATATAACTGATCCTTTTGAATTCTCAATATATTTTAAGCATTCATGAAATGATTTATCATCGTTCAAAACAAAGCTTTTACCAAAGCTTGTTTTTCTAGGATAAAAATCGCCGGCGGCAATCTGCCAATTTCTCATTGTCCAATGTGAATAATCCACTTTTGTTCGAAACTTGTTATGACAAGTTTCATTCAACAATTCACCTTCCTTATCCCATAAAGTATCAAATGTCTCTTTTAAATATGAGCACGGCAAGTGGTTTTGTCTTATTTCAGGAAAAACAGGACACGGAAGCAGATATATTGTTTTTAAAAGCTGTTTACCATATATTGGATTAAACCACTTCGTAAAATTTCCCAAAATAGACTTTTTCATATTAAAATATTTATTGATTATTCCTATCGCTTGTAAGCTTGCATACACATCTGTTTTATCCAGCGCTATTGAATGAATAGTCAAATATGCAGAATCACAAGGCAATCCCTGCATAAAAAAATCAGTACTCTTCGTAGGTTTAATCAAAAATATATCATCATTAAAAAGTACAAATTTATTTGACAACCCTTCTATTCTATTAATCATAAGTTCTATAGTATTACTATTAAATGTTGGCAAACAATCTTTCGCAATAAACTCATCATGTCTAACAATTTTCAGCTTAGGATGCTGAGTATTAAGCCATTCCGGGATATGCCCCCAAGTAATAAAGAATATACGATTTACCCATGGTGCAAAAGCTTCAACACCTCTAAAAAAATATTGTAGATTATCCCAATTTCTGTATCTGCAAGATCTATGATCACCCACATTTCCAGCTAAAAACTTTTCTCTTTCAGCGAGCCATTTGGGATCATTCCCATCAACCCACGTAATCACAAAATCAATATTATCCGTAGCCATATTTTCCTCTCATAAAACAGTTATGTAGCATAAATATATCTTTTATAACCGCCCCATAACAAGCATCAAATCGCTCATTAAGCGCCATTTTAAGGGTACACCTTCATTGTATTTTTTTGAAAAAAACAATTCGAGAATAGACCGTAAATCATTCTTATAATGACATGTTGCTAATTTAATATCAGGAAAACATTTTTCAATTTCTTCAGCATATTCATATTTCAATCCTGACCATTTTATCCAAACATATTTCATAACTTGCATCTTGTGAAAAAAAGATAATATTCCCTTTTTATGTGCTCCAGGCGAAGTACTACTGGATATTTGCCGATATCCCATATGCGATGTGTCGTCAAATATAACCTTACCCACGCACATTGCTATCCAAGACACCCAAATATCATGTTCTCTAATTCGGTTTATATCCGGCTTATGTCCAAGCAGTTCACTGTGCATTTTCTTATTCCATATCATTGTGCAACCACGAATCAAATTTGTTTTAGAAGCGGAGTACTTTGTACATTTTATAATTCTACCCAACGATGTATCTTCGCCCAGGATTTCTCCTCTTTCATCTATTATTCTCTGACTACAAAAATACAAAGATGGTCCGTCTACTTTTTTCATAGCGTTCCATCCAGCTATTATTTTATCCTCATCCCATATATCATCTTGGTCAGCAAACGCATAACAATCGTAGCTATCATCACTTGAATACATAAGCATGCAAAACGATTGACCATGCCCCATGTTTGCTCCGCTCGAAATTCTTATTCTAGGATCTTCACTGTATCTTCCAATTATCTCAAGGGTATTATCAGTAGAGCCATCGTCTCTTATCATCAAATTGACTTCTATATCTTTTTGATTAAGTATAGAATCTATTTGTTGTTCAAGATATTCTCCACCATTATAAGTTGACAAAAAAATAGCACATCTCGGTTTCATTTTCTTCCTATATCTCTACACCTGTTTTATATCCGGATTATATTTAATTCCGATAATAAAACCATCACACATTACTTTTATTTTTTTTACCTTATCTTTTTGCGAAAACAAAAGAATATTAAATGCAGTATAAACATCTTTTAATACAATATATATCCATCCCGGCACACCATACTGCCTGTAGCAATGCACATCATTTCTATATATATATTTATATCTATCTATCCTGTCAGATTCATCCGTAGCAAAATTTACTCTTGTATGCCTAGTCATTGCGTGTATCACTTTACTTCCGGGTACAACATAGCACTTATTTTTTCTTGATATTCTGCCGGTAAATTCATAATCATCTGTCCATATAAAATAGTCTCCAATTGGCAATCCAACCTCTTTGACTATCTCACTTTTCACCAAAAGCGATACAAACGAACACATTTTTATAGGTGAATACTCTGATTCATATTCTTTTTTACCAATATGCCTGAAAATATTTCTTTTCTGAATGTTCATTCTACATATTGCTCCGTCGGTCCAATATGCAACACTTGATAGAAATCCCCATTTCCCATTAAGTTCAGTATCAACTTTTATTAATTCATATAATGCTGTTTCACTAGGCCATGTATCATCATCCATAATCCAAATATATTCATAGCCTTTTCTTACTGCCTCTTTTACTCCAAATTCAAAGCCACCTGCGCCCCCCAAATTAGCACCGGTATTGTAATAATATATACCCATGATAGTAAATTCATTACGAATCATATCGTAAGTCCCATCTGTGCTTGCATTATCCACAATCAAAACATCGCATTTTGAACCTACCTGTCGTATAAGGCACTCTATGCATTTTTTAAGCTTTTCTTTTCGATTATAAGTTACTACAACCGCACAAATACTTGGCATCTTATCCATTATTCCTCTGTTATCTAATACTCTTCAAAATTCTTTATTACACATATAAAACTCATAACAATTATAATCTATATATAGTATTTTGTCATAGGAAAAGACGCATATTTTGTACCCATTCCGTACCAATCTGCGCCCTTATCTTTCATTTTATAAACCTAAGCAAAAAGTCCGTTATCCCAATAATTGTGAAACCACGCTCGTCGCGTGTCTCCTTTATCGGTTTGTTGACCACAATGACTTTCTGAATTTGATCGTTGAGCAAGATATACGGTCTTATCTCTCTTTCCTTAGTCGTTTCATTGGAAATATCCGCTGTCACCTGGATGTAATATGAGCGGATGCCCTTTGTTGCATAGAAATCCACTTCGTTGTTCTTTCTAACGGATTTCCCAGCTTTATTCTTTTCAACTGTATCGAAGGTACCGACATTTACAGAATATCCGTTATAGCGTAGCTCATTATATACGATGTTTTCCAGCATCTGACCTTCATCGGGAAATGCAAAATTTAATCTGGCATTTCTAAGCCCCGTATCAGCAAAGTAATACTTTCTCAATGCTCCGATTTCTTTTCTTCCCTTAATGTCAAACCTACGAGCCTCTCTAAGAATAAAGGCATCTATAAAGTAACCTATGTAGTTCTCAATTGTAGCCTTGTTTATTTTTGATTTCCGAACACTCAGAAATGTATTGGCTATCTTTTCAGAATTAAGCAGTTCACCTGTCAAAGAACTTATGATGTTGCAAAGTTCTTCCAGTTCCTCGCCTTTCTTTAATCTGTTTCTTTCAAGAATATCGCTAAAATATGTTGTTTCAAATAATCCCTTGAGATACTCTTTTTTTTCATCATCTTTTTTCAAAACAGCAAGCGGCATACCGCCATACTGCATGTATTCGTACAGCGCTTCTGTTTCATATCCTCCCACATAGGCATAGAATTCCTCAAATGAAAGTGGTGCCAGATTGATGTTCGTCGCCTTATCTCTAAACTCAGTCACTATGTCCGAAGAAAGCATTTTTGAGTTGGAGCCGGTCACATAAAGATCAATATTTTTTTCGCGAGACAACCCCAAAACCACATCCACGAACGATACCGTATCTGTGTCTTTCTTTTTGGCAGGAACATGCTTGCCATCGGTCAGATTCGGGTTCTTTATCGTATATACTTTCTGGATCTCATCCACAAATACAAAATGCATTTCTGAATCTGTGCAGATTCCCCGAACATATTCGCCAAGCTTTATCGGATCTCTGTACTCTATGTTCCTATCGTCATCAAGCTCAATAACATGAATATGAGAATAGTCAACGCCCTCATCAAGCAAATAGCCTTTATAAATTTCTTTCAGTAAAAAAGATTTTCCGCATCGTCTGATTCCGGTAATAACCTTGGGAAAACCATTTTCTCTTGCTTCAAGTAATTGATTTAAATATTTATCTCTTTTTATCATTTTTATTCTCCAAAAGTGTAGAATTCTACATTTTTTCTTGTTAAATTTTAACATGCGATTACATTTTAATCAACAAAAGTGTAGAATTCTACATTTTTTCCCAATAAAAAGAGACGCAGATTTTGTACCTATTCAATCTGCGCCCTCAAACATCTCTATTCTCTTTTACTCTTATCAGAATCCTTCCATCCTGCGCTTCTTCCTGAGGATGATCCTCTTCTCCGCGCCTTCCCACTCGGCCCTTTCGTTTGCTGTTCTGATATTCAGACCGTAAGGGACAATTGCGGGCGTGTCGTCATCGTCGATGCACACTTCGGTGAGATATGCCCTGTTAAGGACGTGCCTCATGCCGTTTCGCCTGTCTTCTACATAGGTGTCAACTCGTATCTCCATCGAAGTCCTGCCGACATATGTTATCTTGCCGATGATGACGATTATATCATCGAGCTTTGCGCCCTGCTTGAACTGCATATTGTCGACAGCCGCTGTGATAACCGGATTTCCGGAATGCCTTATCGCAACTGTTCTTGCGACTTCATCTATCCACGACATCAGTTTGCCGCCAAAAAGCCTTTTTTCGCTGTTAATATCACTGTACTCAACTACTTTAGTCCACTCTGTGACTGAATCTTCCACATTCTTCTTATCTATCTGATGATCTACATGAAAAACTTTACCCATACGCCCTTTCCTCCTGGATTTTTTGTTACTATTAATTTTACCTCAAATGCCCCAGCGTTTCTATCCTATTTTGACACACACGCGCAGTCACTGATAAGATAGTTTGTAGAATTGTGAAAATGGCGATAGTCATTGAGCAATTCGTATATAATTCAGATGTCAAAAGCCAAATTTCAGAAGGGAAAAGAAATGTCACAACCCAAGATCAGTGTAATCATTCCGGTTTACAACACCGCCAAATATATGGACGAGTGCCTTGAAAGCGTACTTTCACAGACTTTCACTGAGTTTGAAGTAATCCTCGTTGACGACGGATCCACAGATGGCATAAGTCCCGCAAAGTGTGACGAATACGCCACAAAGGACAATCGTGTCATAGTAATCCATAAAACCAACGGCGGTCTCATATCCGCCTGGACCGAAGGTGTTAAAAGAGCCTGTGCAGACTATCTTTGTTTCATCGACAGTGACGACTGGATTGACACCGATATGTTCGAGAAACTCTATGCTCTCACCGATCCTTCTTTTTCCGACAGTGAAATAATCTCAGGAAACTACATTGTTGAAAAAAATAACGAGAGAAGAAAAGAAACTCAGGGACTTACCCCCGGCGTATACACCGGAGACTCCCTTGATAAGATAAAAGAGAATCTTCTTGGAAACGAAGTCCGTCCCGTTACCATGTCCAGATGCATGAAGCTCACATCAAGAAAGCTTCTACTTGATAACATCAAATACTGCGACACTTCGATCGTAATGGCCGAGGACGTAAATATAATGCTTCCCACCATCTGCGACGCCAAAAGACTTGTTATAGCAAAAGACAGCTATTTTTACCACTACAGACTTATCAGCGATTCAATGGCACACGGCCACAGTCAAAAGCTCTTGTCAAACCTTGAGCTCAACGACAAGACTTTCAAAGATATCCTTAGGGATAAAAAAATATCTACCGCGGAAATACAGGTAGACCGTGAATTTGTCATAATGCTCTTTGTTGCCATGAAGATTGAACTTCGCCACAGAGCTCCGAATGTAACGGAAAGGGTACGCGCAATTTTCCTCAGAGATGATATCCGCAAAAAAATAATGTCCACACATGTAGACATTTCTTCAAAAGCAAACAAACTCTTATATTTTTGCATGAAGCACCCGATTTTCCCTGTAGTTCAAGCTACACGCTTCATTCTTTTATCCTATGACAAAAGAACCAACTAAACTCGCCAAGTGCTCTGAATAACAAAGAGTTGCAAAGCAACTCTTTGCGCACCGATGCGCGCAAGCTTTAGCTTGCATAATACTTCTGCGCATCGGTCGCATCCATAGCGAAGCGTTTTTTTGATAGCTATCAAACAAAAAAGCTGCCACTTTAGTATCAGATACTATAAATGACAGCTTTGATTTTTATTATTCTTTTTTGTCCGAAAAACTCAGTACGCTCCGTCCTGTCCGAATACCGCAGGAAAAGTTCTGATGATGAGTTCTATATCTTTCTTTATACTCATGTCCTGAATATATTTAAGATCGAGTTCTACCCATTGATCCCATTTTATCTTGGCTCTTCCGCATACCTGCCAGTAACAGGTAAGTCCGGGCTTAACGATGAGCCTCTGCTTCTCATATGCATTGCAGGCTTCCATCTGCTCATAGAGAATAGGTCTCGGTCCAACAACACTCATATCGCCCTTAATGATATTAAAGAGCTGAGGAAGCTCATCAATTGAAAATCTTCTGATAAACTTGCCCACGTGAGTAACTCTGGGATCGTCTTTGATCTTAAAAGCATGTCCTGTCTGCTCATTCTGTTCCTGCATCTTCTCGAACAGATCCTCGGCATTTTTGTACATACTTCTAAATTTATAAATCGTGAAGCTCTGCATATCCTTACCGGCTCTCTGCTGGGTAAAGAAAATTGGGCCTCCGTCTTCAACGAAAATAGCGATTGCTGTTATAAGAAAAACCGGAGACAATAAAACAAGCGCTACGCATGCAGCAATCACATCAAAAGCTCTTTTGACCCACTTATAGATATTGGCCTTATGATCGTAAATCTCCCAATAATTCAGCTCAATAATCTTTCTGCCTCTGATATTTACGACTCTGTCAGCCGTAACCACATTCGTTCTCGCCATATCGTCCCCTCTCGTGACTATGTTTATAAGGAACAATTACCATCAGTATATGTACCCAATTGATGTATCGGCATTTAGGCATAATTATTTTAGAGAAAATTTGAGTATTTTTTAAATAATTTTAGCGCAGTGATTGTTGTTACCTTTATCATCAATAAGTTTATTATAAACTAAAAAAATCACATTGTCACAAGAAAGCGCAGAAATATCTGCTTTTTTATAAAAGTTTAATCATATTATTACAGTATTTCGCTGATATTCGAATTAATATACCAGCGAAATACTGTGCATTTATCAGATTTTTTTACAGATATAAAGAAGATGTGTAGAACTTCCAAGCAGTTCTCTTTTCTCCGAAAATGCCAGGTACCACTTTTTCAGCGACTCGAAATCTTCATCCGAAATCTGGAACTCCGGATTCATCTCCATAGAAATAAGTAGTCCGTCAACGCCTGTTGTCGTGATGTGTTCTGTTTTCTTCCCGGTAAAAAGATCTTCAAACTCCGTGACATCATAGCCAGTAAACATCTGCTCTTTGAAATGCCTTATTTTGTAGTCTTCCGTGAAGTTCTCTTTTTCTCCGTTCTTCCAGTTTCCGTCCAGATGGTTTGCGTACATAAATGCAAAGACTGAAATAAAGGCAAACATCATAGTTCCGCCGGGCTTTGTTACTCTAATTGCCTCATCTATAGCTTTGTCCACATCCTCCCTGTCATACAGATGATACATAGGTCCCAGAACCAGCGTCACATCAAAGCTGTCATCTTCAAGGCCTGTAAGCTTAGTCGCATCACCCTGCATTGGATGTATGTTTGCGATTCCTTCACTGTTTTTCTTTAATATCTCAATGTTTTTTTCAACGAGATCTACAGCAGTGACATCAAAACCTTCCTTAGCAAGTGCTATTGAATATCTTCCCGTTGCCGCGCCGACTTCAAGGATCTTGAACTTCTTATCTAAATCCGCAAACCTGTGAATATAGTGCATTGTTGTCGCATACTCAAGCTGTCCGTGTCTTGATTCATCAAGCCTTCCATCCTCTTCAGTCTGGTTGTAATAATCAGTTACAATCTTTTCCCTGCTGTCAGACTCGCTTATCGCATTTATCCTTGTGTAGTACTTACTGTCATCCTCATGGTGGATATATGCACCATTGTTAAGCTGAGTCTTTAAACTTCCGGTATTGTCCTTGTTTACAGAAAGATAAGCTTCATGAATCCCAATCTCCCTTGCCTTTCCAAGTGCAAGTTTAAGGCCAGCCGTAGCATATCCTTTTCTTCTGTATTTCTTGGAAATGCCATATCCGATGTGCCCCGGACCGTTCCTTAGAAAGTCGTTCAGATAATGTCTTAAGTTAAATACGCCGACATACTCACCGTCCACCGAAAGCACAAAAGATGTATCAGGTACAAAGCCCTCAGGAAGCCCTTTTCCCATTGACCAATTTCTTTTCATCTCGATCCACTCTAAGAACTTGTCATAATCATAGCCGTACACGCTGTTGACAAAGCCGTTCTCGTCCTTATCAAAAGTCATATACAGCTCATACGCCTTCCTGTAGTCTGAATCCTGCACTCTTATTAGTTCCATAACAATTCTCCTCTCATATATAATTAGAGCCCCACCAAACATGTACGCTTGATGAGGCTCTTAATCTCTCTGTCTCTGTGATTACTTTTTATCTCAGATATGACATATCCGAATATCCTCATCAAATATAACACTAATAGTCCCCTGATTATTGGTCACGGGATTTGGATTGGTATTAGTATTATTGTTGATGAGCATAAATTCTCTCATATCCATATCTTCTTTCTGAAAATTATTAGTACCGATTATAATTGTCATACTATTATATGTCAACAACATATCCCAATTTCTATTATTTTTTTAATCCGAAATTCTTGCAGATTAGGAACATTTCTTTTCGTCAATATCAATATTTATCTAAGATGTGACTTGGATTATAATATACACATAACAAATCAATAACATACATCTTTTCTGATTCTACACATTTTTTTCAGGGAAAAGATGTATTCGCGGCTGAGTTATCTCAGTCAGAATGGAGGACAACTATGACAGCAATTATTGGCGCTTCAGTTACAGCTTTGGTTGTAATACTTATTTTCGCAATGGGTTATGTAAAAGCGCCTCCGGATCAGGCATTTATCATTTCCGGACTTCGCAAAGAGCCCAGAATTCTAATCGGAAGAGCGGGCGTAAAGATTCCTTTCTTTGAAAGAGTCGATAAACTTTATCTCGGACAGATGACAGTAGATATAAAGACAGAACAGTCAGTTCCTACAAATGACTTTATTAACGTCGATGTAGACGCTGTTGCAAAGGTTCGCATCGCAACAGACAGAATCATTAACATAGGCACTGATGAAGATCCCTTAAATGTAAAAGGAATCCTTCTTGCATCAAAGAACTTCCTTAACAAGGCACCTGCACAGATTGCCGAAGAACTCAAAGATTCTCTTCAGGGTAATATGCGTGAGATCATCGGTACTCTTGATCTTCGTACAATCAATACCGACAGAGATTCATTCTCAGATCAGGTTATGCTTAAGGCTTCAAAGGACATGGATAAACTCGGTATCGAGATCATATCCTGCAACATTCAAAACGTAACCGATGAAAATGGTCTTATCAGAGATCTCGGTGCCGACAATACAGCAAGGATTAAAAAAGACGCTGCTATCGCAAAGGCACAGGCTGACAGAGATGTAGCTATCGCCCAGGCTGAAGCCGACAGAGCATCCAACGATGCGAAAGTTGCCGCTCAGACCGAGATTGCGCAGAAGAATAACGAACTTGACATTAAAAAAGCTGCTCTTAAGAAACAGGCTGATACAGCACAGGCTGAAGCTGATGCCGCTTACGAGATTCAGAAACAGGAACAGCAAAAAACAATCCAGGCAGCAACAGTTAATGCTGAGATTGCCAAGGTTGAACGTGAAGCTGAACTTAAGCAGAAAGAAGTACTCGTAAAACAGCAGGAACTTGCCGCTGAAATTGAGAAAAAAGCCGATGCCGATAAGTATCGTGCAGAAAAAGACGCTGAAGCAAAGCTCATCCAGAGACAGCGTGAAGCTGAAGCCCGTAAGTACGAACAGGAAAAAGAAGCTGAGGCTCAGAAAGCTAAAGCTGAAGCAATGAAGTACGCTGCCGAACAGGAAGCTGCCGGTATCAAAGCAAAGTACGACGCAGAAGCTGCAGGTATTGCCGCAAAAGGTAGAGCCGAAGCCGAAAGCATCAAAGCTCAAGGTCTTGCAGAAGCCGAAGCAATGGAAAAGAAAGCTGAAGCATACAAGAAGTACAACGGCGCTGCTATGGCCGAAATGATGATCAAGATCATGCCTCAGATGGCTGCTGAAATTGCTAAGCCTCTTTCACAGATTGACAAGATCAACATCTACGGAACAGGCGACGGATCAAACGGCGCAAGCCAGATTTCCGGTAACATGCCCATTGTAATGAAACAGGTTTTTGATACCATGTCAGAAGCAACAGGAGTTGATTTCGCAGAGATCATGAAAGCCGGCACATATGATGCCAAAGTCACCAAAAACGTAAACATCACCGGACTTAACGATGTCGAAGTTAAAGCAACACCTAAGAAAAATAACGATGAAGAATAAAGAATAATAAACAAAGTGGGCAGATTATGTCGTATGCATAATCTGTCCACAAATTTTTTAATTAGTATTTTCTCAGGGTAAAAAAGAGAATCTCATCTTCCAAAAAATTATTTAGCGAATGCTCTTCCAATACTTTTCAGCCTCCTTAGTTTTATGCGCCAACACTTCCTTCGCCGGATAAAGCTTTTTTCCCAAGTAATTATCTATACTCTCAACAGCGCTCCGCCCCAGATCATCGCTTATGATGGGGTTAAATTCCTCTTTTGCATACCAAAATTTTATACAATCGCTAAATAAATTATTTGGATTGGCATCATATTTTTTTGCAAGCGCATATGCTTCATCAATCGTCTTTCTCATCTTTTCATACTCATTAAGACAAGATAAAGCCAGTGCTTTAATCACGAGAAGAATAACTTTCATTTTGGATATATAGCAGATTTTTCCCAAGCCGGCTGAATCTATATATGCTACACTCCGATCAATCAGATCACAAGCATCTCTGAAATCTTTATTTTTCCCGCGCTCCATAATTGCCCATGACATATTAAAAGATAAATCATATTCCTGCATGAGATTTCGAAACAAGGCCTTTGTATATCGGTCCAATGCTTCATCCTTTTCTCCCTTTTTGTGCAGCAAGCGTGCTATGTCTATATCCGCAATCCCAAGATAATTAATCTTGCCAAACTCCGCCAAAGCTTCATCCGGATCCAAGTAGTTCTTTATTTTTGCTATATCCATCCGTATAGAAAATTCACTGCAATCAGGATCATCATTTTGCGAAAGAAGCGTTAATGCCTTTTCAAATAATTCTACCGATCTTTTTGCATCTTCATTTTTTCCGTTTGCCAGAAAAAGAACCGCATACATTGAAGCACACGCTCTTATTATCTTGAAACTTGCAGGATAGCGAACAAGCGCCTTCTCAGCTTCAGAAACAGCTTCTTCATATTTTTGTTCCTTTGCCAAACTAAATATCCTTTGAGTTATGTCTTCAATCCTTTTTGATGACAGATTATAGCCAAGAAGTATATCCATTGAAATATTAAAAAAGTCGGCTAACTCAATCATAGTCATAATGTCCGGAACAGTACTGCCGCTTTCCCATTTTGAGACCGCGCCGACGGTGACTCCAAATGCTTCAGCAAGTTCCTCCTGTGTCAGATTCATTTCTTTGCGGTATTTTTTGATATTCTTATTTAGATTAAGTTGCAATGACTGGCTCCTCCGTTTTTTCCAGAACAGGCTGTATAACCGTGATCGTTATAAGCATTACTGCAGAAGCTATGGTACTGAAGATCAACATATATGTCACGCTGATGTATGTAACAAACATGCTGATAATAAGTGAACCTATCGGCATGGCAGCTGTCGCAGAAGCACTAAAAACAGCCGATGCCCGCGCCATGAACCTGCTATCCACACATTTCATGAATTGAATATTGATCATTCCCCCGACCAGCGAAGATGATGCTACCATCGCAAAAAAACTGACACTTATCACCAAATACGAAAGAATCGCATCCCCTTTTACCAGTCTTCCACATGGCAAACAAGCCATTCCGGCCGTCAGCATCATCGCCCCGAGAATTGTAACCCTAAGCGGTGATAATACTTTCGCAAGATAAGGCAAAAGAGCTGCTCCCGCGATACCACCTATAGATGCAAATATTCCGGCAATACTCAGTAATTCGCTCCCCATCCCGAAAATTTCATCTGCAATCGGAGCTTGCAACGCATTGATCGGAATCAGCATACAGTTAAAAACAATGCATATGACACAGAAATTTCTTACTGCCGGAGTCTTTAGCATGTAAGCTATACCGTCTTTAAGCAGCTTTGCATATCCGGGATTACCGGCTTTTACGATACACGCTTTCTGTGTAGCGATATTATCATTTTCTTTTATAAGCTTGATAAGCATTGCTGCGACTATAAATGTTGAAACATCTATAAACATCGCTGCTTCAATCCCGCTTTTTGCAATAATAAATCCGGCAACACCGTTACCGACAAGTGAGGCAGCATTGGTAAAAACAGAATTAAGACTCATACCTGCACTTATGTCTTCACGCCTAATGACCTGCGCAGTAAAGGCGGTATCTGCAGGCAAATTAAAAGATTCAATAGTCGTGATAAGCAAGGTAAAAACTGATAAGATCAGCGGATTAACACAATCAAACTTGTACAGAATAATGAACAACGATATAAGTGCAGCTCTAAGAAAATGTGTAGTAATCACAACCATTTTCTTATTAAGCTTCTCCACAAATGCCCCTGCAAAAGGTTGAACCAAAACATTTGGAAGCGTATTAAGCGCAAAGACTATTGCAGACCATGCCGCACTATGCGTTATCCGATATACAATCCAAATCAAAGCAATTGATTCCACCGAATCCCCAAATCTGTTGATCAGATTCGAAAACAACAATTTTCTATATTCATTATTCTTGAGGATATTACTATAAATCCCTCTACTCTTACCGTTTTCCATCGCTAAATCTCCTTCTCAACAAATGATTTATGAATTTAGCTTATAGAAAAACAGTCAATAATATAATACATCGGTTGTAGGTGTTAGGAAAAGAAAACTTTCCTAATGGGAAAGTTTTTAAAAATGTTATGCAAGACTATTAAACATAGGCCTGTCTTCCAAGTATTCCGGCAAGTCTCGCAATTCTTCTTTTGCTTCTTTTTGAGCATTCCTTACGGTACTATTATAAATTGCGTAGAATTCACTATTTTTCTGCAACTCTGCAGGAGTCATCTGGTATCCCCATCCGTAATCACTTCCCGACAGTATCTGCACTCCGCCTTGTTCAATAACTACTCCGTATCCACCTGTTGTCAAAATAGGACATGTAACCGTAGCTCCACCTGCAAGAGGAAAACTTTTATCCGCCAAATTTTGAGATTTTTCCGCATGCTTTAAAAAATAGAGCAATGTCAATTCTCCGATTCCATGTGGTATGCCTTTATTATCTTTGTTTTGAGATTTAATTACTTTTTCTGCTTGCTGATACAATCCTATCCTATCAGGTGAAACATCAGACAGATAATCAGCATGAAGTTTTAAAACCTCCCGATTTAGCAGTTCTTTTTCTATTCCTTCTTTAGCATTCGCCACTCTATTTGCCAGATCTTTTATTTCAAATACAAGTTGTTCCTTTGTTTTCTTACATCTTCCTGCTGATGGAATAATTGCCCAATTAGGCTCCCCATAACTCATTGTTATCGCCGTTGTGATATTATTGGTATTTCCAACTCCTAACAGTAAACCATTTCGCATGTTTTATCTCCTTTGCACATTAGAATGAAAACAGATAAATCTCTTCTAGTAATTTTTTATTCACTGCAGATGATTCCAAAAGCTCTATTATGTATATCGGGTTATTATTATTTCTGTTAAAGACATTTCAAAGCACATATGCAAAAACAAAGTATTGACATACCATATATACCGTAGTAGTATACTACGATAGGCATAGTACGACACACATAGTATAACAGATATAGTAAAGGAATGGAGAAAAAATCATGAATATATTAAAAATGATAGGTAAAGTTCTTGCAATACTTCTTGGAGTCGTGATTGTTCTTTTATCGCTCACATCTATTCACTACAGGTTTAAAGTTCATAACATAATGAACCGGTTGAAAAAAAACGGATATTGTAATTTGGTATCCGCAGGAGACTATAAACTAAACACATTAAAAGTTGGAAACGAAAACGGTAAGCACAAAATAGTATGCTGTTCGGGATTGTATGACGGTACCATGAATTTTTCCTGGAGAAAAATGACAAAAAGTATCGAAGAGGATAACCAGCTTATCTTTATAGACAGAGCCGGCTATGGATTCAGTGAGGACACAAAAACTGATCGTACCGTAGAACAGATCGTGGAAGATTATAGAACGGTTCTCAAAAATATGGGAGAAGAAGGTCCTTATATTTTGCTTGCCCACTCAATCAGTGGACTTTATGTCTCTTATTGGCAGAACAAATATCCAGATGAGATTGAAAGTGTAATAATTATGGACGGAACGCTTTACATTGACGAAGAAAGAGGAAACTATTCAAATAATCGATCACGCATATTTTATGCAGCAGAAAAAGTAGGTCTTCAATCCATAATAATGAAAAATGTTTATGGATCCCTTGCTGATATTGATAATATGACCGGTGAAGAACTTGATATGAATGTCTATATGTTTTCAAAAACAACCGGCACTCATGCAATTATGTCTGAATCAAATTTAATATACCAAAATGCAAAAAATGTTATAGATAATTTGAAACCAAACGATATTCCCAAAATATATATTGATGCTATAAATGCCTTCGATGAAAACCCTGAAAAAAAAGAAAAAAAATGGATTCCATATGAAGAAAAAATTGGAAATTGTGAGCTTGTTCCTTTATATGGTAAACATGCAATATACATGGATCGTACAGAAGAATGCGCAAAAATCATAAAAGACCATATTGATAGTCTAAAATAACTCAAAAAAATAAGTGTCTTCAGAATATATGTACCCTCTTTACCGGTTCATCCATTAAAGAGGGTATATATATCACTGGACTAATCATATCCTGATGCATCTCAAGCCTTCATTATGCCACCATGAAAAAAGCATTCATAAACTCTTATATTATTACAATAGATTTCCTCATACCCTTGAAACCAACGAATATCTCCGGTTACATTACACTTGTATGTGTATCCGCATGAATACTGTATTCTTTTCCAATCATGATAGCCTTAGCATCATGGCCATGTCCTATATCTCTTGTACATGCTACGGGAAGCACCTCTGAGATATGCATTTTCAAAAGATCATATACAGTAAGCGATGGTCCTGCTTTTTCGTAATTAGTGAAAGTTCCAAGCAATACACCTGATATTTGGTCAAACACACCTATATCATCCAATTGGTTAAAAAGAGTCCCTATCTGCCCGAATTCTCCGCCAAGTGCCTCAAGAAGCAATATCTTCCCATTCATATCAGGCCAGTACCTTGTTCCTGCAAGCTTAGTAAAGCAGCGGATATTGCCGCCTACAACCACACCTTGCATGTCGTTTCCTTGCAAAAAGCTGTATTTTATATCAAACAGGTCATTATTCTTTCCTGAAATGTAATCTGAAAATCTCTGCTTTTGAACATCTCCGCATGACCAGATAATATTTTTTATCTGATAAAGAACTCCCGGCTTGCCCGTCATTGTGTATATGGCGTTAATAACAGTTGTCAGGTCGCTATATCCCCAAAAAATCTTATCGGTCTTGGCTATGGCGTCATAGTCTAAATATTTTAACACTCCATTAGCCAAGTCTCCGCCGGAAATGTCATAGATTGCATCTATCGCATCATCAGTGTAAAACTTCATGAGATCTTCGGCTCTTTCCTTATCAGTCCCGCTATATTCATCTATAGTTCTCATAATATGCGGTGAAAGAGCTGTTTCAATATTCATGTTGTCAAAAACCTGTTCAAGTTCAGTTATCTGATCCTGCCACTCCGGCAAATGTCCGTTTGAACAAGCTGAAATACCAATTTTCATTATCTTTTCCCTGTTTTTATATAGCTTATCAGTTCCTCTAAATCATCAAAGTCGTCATATACCCACTTGGAAGCTTGACTTTATCTGTATATAACGAAAATATTCCACATTCATATACTTTGTTTCTGTCAAGTCTCTCCGGAAAGAGCTTATTATCCATTCTTAACCCTCTCTCTTATAACAATGATAAAATGTGCTATCCATGTCTACGGTAACAGGGCCATCTTTCAGCAACACAGTTGCAAAGTATTTTTCTATAGCACCCCTGTTGTCCTCAAGATATTTCCCGCCCTCGGGGTATTTCATTTGCACTCTGTCAAAAAGAGCATCTGTGCTATCGAATACTAATGGCCCCGGAAGTGCTATCTTTTCAACTCTATCGAAGTTCTCTGATAAAAGCGCCTCAAACTCTGCGTCTGCCTGCCTTCTTTCTTGTCTCTTTTTAAGGGCAAAAGAAATATCTAAACCCGCTTCAGTTAAACAATTTTCCCAGAAATCGTATTCCTTCACTGCTTCTCCGTAATGATTAACAGAGAACATACCGCCTGGCGCCAGCACTTGCGCCACATTTTGAATGAAGTAAGCATCATCATGCAGATAAGATAATAGATAATGCGCAATGATCTTTGAATACTTCTTTTCTCTTATCTTTTCCCATGTCTCATCTTTTTCAAGATTACTGAAAAAGATCTGAATACCAGATCCTTCCGGAAGCGTCTCGCGGTTATCCACCAGATAATTGTAGAGATCATCAGCCCAATTTCCGTGAATGTCTACACCTAATACATTGAAGTCCTTGGGAATACGATCCCAGTTCTTTCTCCACAAAAGGCCGTAGCTGCAACCAAGATCAAGAACAGTATCATTTTCTTCAAATGATAAAGAATTAAAAATCTTTTCATACCACTCAATTCCGTCTGCAGCATGTTCCGCAGCATACCATCTGCGCTCATCCGCCCCCTGACTCATTTCCATTTTTCTTATAATGTCTGCAATATCGTCCCAGTCAGGATTTTCATCAAACCTTGCAAGCGCTGATTCTATGCACTTTGCAGCCTTTTGAAGTTCATATATTTTCTGGTCCATCATTTCAAGCTGTTTCTCGAGGATTTCTCTTATAGAACTCTGTTCATCATTCTCAAGACTGCTCTTAATCTCTTCAAGACTAAATCCAATATGCTTGAGCGCAATAATCTTTTCAAGAATTATCAGTGAGCTTTTGTCATAGAGTTTGTAATTGCCCTCAGAAAGCCCAACAGGCTTAAGCAGCCCTTTTTCATCATATATACGAAGCGCCTTAGTTGATACTCCTGCCTGCTTTGCAATTTCTCCCGATGTCATTTTTTCCTTCATACTGATGCCCTCCTTTTTAGGTAAATGCATTTTTAGAAACTAAGTAATACAGCTGATTCGTACGTACTTCATCCTATGATTACTTAATGGTAAGGGCTGCCCCAAGGGCAAGGTAAATACTTTTTTATAATCTTCCATGCACTCAGAAGCTTTTCCATATTCCAGGCAACATTTGCGGGAAGACTGTATCACCTTCCAAAATCTATTCTGTTTATGTCCATAGAAAAAAACTTCTTCTCTTGATTTAACAGAGGGAAAACTCCCTAGAATAAGAATATATACACACTCTTCTATAGTACAAGATGGCAACAAAAAAGAGAACCGCATACTATGTGATTCTCTAATGTTTTACTGCCGGCGACCGGGATCGAACTTTTGTGACATCTCAGAACCCGCATGGAAAGGAGCCTTGCGGACTCACCTTCTTTTTTGGTCCATTTTCTGACCCACTTTCGTATGATAAAGGATATTCATATTTATTGAATAACAAACAATATTTACAGCAGCGATATCAATCTTTAAAACATATCTGTATCTTTGATTATCCAAAAGTAAGCTCCAATAGTTCAAGCGCTGCTTCTTTACTCTTAACTCGAATCAGATTGTCATCAAGCTTAGCTCTGGATAGTAGATTCATACTTCCATACCACACAATCTCATTGTCAATAATTGCATAGTGTTCATGCATGTGATCCTGTATTCTGACGTTTACTCCGTTGTCCTTTAATAACTGCACAATGCCTTTGGTATCTTTAATCCTTTCCTCCGGATATCCTTCTGGGTTAAGGGTGACAACAGTTATTCTGATCCCATCTTCCTGTTTTTTCTTTACAAGCCTAATAAAAGATTCAACTTTAGAATGATTTAAGCCTGGACTTGAAATAACAATTTCCTTATTTGCTTCCAAAAGATCCTTCTCATAAACACTTTCATATGAATCCATGTCAAAGATAGAATTTGCATCCTGCTTGTCTATAATCGCATTATTCCAAATTTCATACCCTATCTTCTTATAAGCTCTAAGGCGCTTGTGGTACATTTTTTCAAGAACTCGGATATGCGAATCTACGTAATCATATATTATTACTTCCGTCTTTGTCTTATAATCTCTATGTAACCTCCCGGCAAATTGCTCAATATTGCCTTCAGCTGCTGCAGGCATTGCCAGCATCAATGTATCAAGTCTTGGAAAATTAAACCCTTCACCAACATATTTATCAATTGCCACGAGTATTACAGATTCATCATCAGAAGCAGCTCGCATCTGCAATCTCATTTCATCTTTAGCTTTTCTACTTCCTCCGCCTTGCAGAAGGTATACATGATCTGCTTTTCCCTGCAATCTCTGATAAATCAGCTCCGCATGTTCTTTGTATTTGGTTAATACCAACGGAGTTCTACCATCCTTAATACAGTCTTCCACATCAGATATTATCTGATCATTCCTAGAATCACACTCAATAACAGCCCGGTTTGCGTCTGTTATCTTCAGATCTGTAGAACTTACAAGCCTCGTAAATCGAGGATATACAAAATGCGCTATGCCTAGTTTCTGCGCTCTCTCTTTAGCAGTATATCTGAACCGAATAGTTCCAAACTGCATAAACACTTTCTTTTCAAGTCCATCTTCCCGTTTAGGAGTAGCTGTTAATCCATATACATACTTTGCTTTTGCTGCCCCAATTACATCTTCAACCGTCTGCGCTGCTCCATGATGGCACTCATCCATAATTACCATTCCGTAGTTTTCGATAATTGGATTGATTTCATCACCCTTTCCAAGAGAAGAAAAAATAGCAACATCAACTATTCCAGTCATCGAGTCATGCCCGGCATACAGTTTTCCAATCAAGTTTTTTCTCTTTTTAATTCTTCCTGTTTTTGTTTTATATTCAGGTAATTCAGCTTTAATATCTAAGAATCTGCTTAAATCTTCAATCCAGTTCTTCTGAATTTCTGTGTTATGAACAAGAATTAGTGTATTCACCTTTCTTTGGGCAATTAAATATGCACCTACAACCGTTTTCCCAAAAGATGTCGTGGCTGCTAGTACACCGTTGTCGTGCTCCAAAATTGCTTGTGCACCTCTCATCTGTTCCTCATATAAAGCACCATTGAAAGAAACATCTAAAGGAGTTCCCTTACATCTGTTATCAGTAAGAGAAAATGGAATTCCAGATGCATTTAATTTTTCAATTAGTGAATCTAAAAGAGCTCTCGGAATACAAATATAATCTCCATCATCATAACCACAAGAAATGATTCTAGACATACCTTGCGTTGAAAAGCCCATACCTGCAGTCTTATAGAACTCCGAATTGCTAAATGCAGCCATTCTCCTTATAGCATTCTGCATTTTATATTGCATTCCTTTTGAATTAATGTATATCTTATCAGAAATGATGATTTCTACTACGGAAGGTGCATCTTCCTTACAAAAAGAAAGTTTCACTTTTTCCCAAGGCTTCTGTTTTCTCGCCATGGGATCATCTGCATCTTCATCAAAATCATTACATAGGCCCCCTAATAAGCCATCTGCTCCCCAGGCCTTTATCTTTTCTTCAACAATCTCTTTAGAGATTCTTTTAACATTCTTGAGGCACTCCCATTGATCAGGATATGCATTCCAGTTTTCATCTATGAAAGCACTATTCCCAGCCTGTAAAGCCAGTCCCTGTAATGGCAGCGCTATCAGATTTCCTAATCCAGATCTCCCAGTCTTTGCATTAATCGGAATATGGTCCTGAGCTGGGAGCATTCTGTCGTAATATGTGAATTTTTTCATATTAACAGATTCGGCACCTTTGGTTAGCAAAGCTGTTCCAAATCTTCTTGCTGTAGATGCCAATATCGGCTTTTCAAAGAATATCCAAAAATGGGCTCCCTTGCCAGATCTTGAGCGCTCAACTAAAATCGGCACGTCATTGTCTTCACATATCTTCCTAAATGTGTTTACTTCAATCATCCATTCAGAATCAGGATTTGCCCAATCATCACCACAAACATCATCATTATGACAATCAAAGTCAAACACAAGAAAGTTTATAGTTTCATCAAGAAGTAGCGGGTATACCCCTAATACATCCGAAGCATCTTCCTTCTTTCCTCTCAGATGCTCATAAACCACTTCATCCGTCAATTCCTTATAATTCGGATTTCTACATTCACCACAAGAAAACTTGGGATTATTTCTCTTTGGACACAATCCATCTTTCCAAAAATACCAACACTGAGTATAGTAGCTGTGCTTTCCGGTTTTCTTATTAACCTTTCCATAACGCAGACTATAAACATCGTTTCGTCCGTTAAACAAGTTGCGGAAGAATTTTATTCGATGCTTGGTTATTTCCAAAGGTCTGACTCTGGCACCTTGATTATCTTCAAATAGAATGTTCTTGTCAGGAGATAGATCTTCAATATTCTTTGCTTCTTTTCTATAAGTAATACCAACCTCATCGAGCAAACTATGCAAATAACCTATCTCTTTTTCAAGTTGATTGATTCGTGAAATATATTGATCTTCGTTCATATACGTTATCTCTTCAAATATCCTTCCATTTGTCAAAAATGGGTACGGCATAAGCCATACCCACAAAATATCATTTTAATTTCTTTTGCCATTCATCAGCGACCCTAATGACATGTGCTATAGTATCTCTCCTGATAACGCTTGTTGGATAATATCTGGACACCACTTCCCAGGATGTAATCATCTTAGCCTTTTTACAAATAAAATCAGGTACATCAACGCCATTTTGTTGGGCTAAAATTACAAGTTTTGTAATATCATGTCCCCAAGGCTGTCCTCCCGTTTTTAGAGAAATAGCATACTTTAAAGTTTTCTCTACACCCTGCTGAGTCAAATAGGCAGCCTGATGCTTTTGATACTTATCATCACTGTTAACAAGGTTCTTAGCAGTTTTTATATCAGCTTTTGCAATTGATAACAAAGTATTCCCCATTACGCAGCCTGCCTTTTATAAATAATCTGTCCCTTCTCCGCTAATTCCTTGCAGATAGGAGCTTTTTCCTTTTTCTGATAAATTTCATCAATAGATTTAAAATATAGGAAATCATATTCCTGGGCAAAATCCAAAAGATACAAGTCCTTCATAAATTCGTTAAAGGATTTTCTATCACTAAGCGCATTGACTGTTTTCTTACTGATTATAACAATATCTATGTCAGATTTTTCTTTACATCTCTCTTCCAACACGGATCCAAACAGCATAATAGCATCAATATCCGGGCACTTTTTTGCTGTACTAATGATGTGCCTGATAATCTCAGCTTTATAATCCGCAACCATTACGGATGAATCATAATTTGTATTAACTTTGATAAGTTTGCACATAAATGATCACCACCTATCCATCAATAACTATGATTTATAGCCTTATTATACCTTACAAACATCGTAAAAAAAAGAGAAGCATCTTACGCTTCTCTCTTACTGCCGGCGACCGGGATCGAACTTCTATTCATCTCGCAAAGCCACAAAGAAAGGAGCTTCGCCGCCACGCCATTTTTAATGGAACCCTTTATGGAACTCTTTCTAATTGGTAGTGTTATGCAGAAAAAATGAATAATCAACCCTATTATTTTATCCAAATGAAAAAGAGCCCCTGTGTAATTCAGAATCTCTTTTGACTAACTATTTTATTAAAATAGCTTGGTAATATAAAGGCAACTACATTATTTAGTTATGCAAGACTATCAAATATAGGCTTGTCTTCCAAATAGTCCGGTAAATCTCTCAATTCTTTAATTTCTTTTTGAGCATTTTTTACAGCACTATTATAAATAGCATAGAATTCAGCCTTTTTCTTCAATTCCGCAGGAGTCATTTCATATCCCCATCCGTATTCATCTCCTGCCAATAGTTGCACTCCGCCTCGTTCAATAATTACTCCATATCCACCAGTAGTCAATATTGGAAATGTAAGCATAGCTCCACCGGCAAGAGAAAAACTCTTATCCGACAAATTTTGCGATTTGTCCGCATGCTCCAAAAAATAAAGCAACGTTAATTCTCCGCCTCCATGTTGTATACCTTTTTTATTATTGTTTTGAGATTTAATCGCTCTTTCTGCTTGCTGATACAATGTCCTCCTATCAGGAGAAACATCAGATAGATAATCAGCTCGAAGTTTTAAAACCTCTCGATTTAACTGTTCTGTTTCTTTTCCATTATTAGCTTGCGCTACTCTATTTGCAAGATCTTTTATTTCAGATACCAATTGTTCCTTTGTTTTTTTGCATCTTCCTGCTGATGGAATATATGTCCAATTTGGAGTGTCATTATTCATTGGTATTGCCGTTTTGTTAGCGTTGGCATTTTCAACTCCTAATAGTAAACCATTTAGCATGTTTTATCTCCTTTGCACCTTTAAATGAAAACAGATAAATCTATTTTAGCAATTTTATATTTCACTGTAGACAGTTACAAAAGCTCTATAATGTATATCGACACATTATGATTTCACGATTACCTCTTATACATCAAAAAAAGAGAATCCTACTTACTCACATTATGCAAATTAACTACCTCAAATAAAAAAACGTCCCCAAATGTCCCCAAAAGTAACCCAAATGGCAACCATATGGCACCCAAATGGCAATTTCCAATCACAACCCAAAATGATATTCTTATAATGAGCAAAACAATAACTTATAAATCTATCGTTGATACATAAATTCACAAAATATAGCTGTCCCTATTTTGTCCCATTAATGTCCCGGTTTTGTCCCGCTATTGTCCGTTGATGTTATTTTTAGGGGTGGTAAAATAGTACTTGTAAGAATATCAAATAAGTTTCATAAACAGAGCAATCAGGAAATTTTCTTGATTGCTTTTTTGTTGCAATTAAGAAAAACGCATTCAGAAAAAAATGCAAACCTAAGCGAATGCGCCGTCACGGATTTTTCCGTTGTGAGGGGTTTGGGGAAGTTCCCCCAACAAGCAAAAAATTGCATTTGTCCCACAAATGCACTGCTTGCCACTTCTTTTATAGCCCTCGTAGGGATTCTTGAGAAGCGGCGCCACTCCAGTATTTGAAGGAGGTTGAATAGAAATGAGCATTAAATCACCTAACTTTAAAAAAGAGTCTGTTTTTGACATTGTAAAATCAAATATCTCAGCCCGTCAGGTTGCCGATTGTTATGGAATTACAATTAATCACAACGGAGTGTGTCTGTGTCCTTTCCATAATGACAAACATCCAAGCATGAAAATTGATAAACGCTTCTATTGTTTTGGATGTGGTAAAAAAGGAGATGCGATAGATTTTGTCTCCGACTATTTTCATCTTAATGCAAAAAATTCTGCAATTAAGATCTGTGAAGATTTTGGATTATCGTTTGATACAAATTATCATGCTCCTCCCAAAATCAAATCGCGATCAAAATCAGACGAACAGATCTTGTACGAAACAGAAAAACATATTTTTCTTGTTTTGACAGATTATCTACAGCTGTTAAAAAAAAGGAAAACTGAATATTCACCAAAGGATGAAAACGACGAATGGCATCCTTACTTTTGCGAAGCTCTGGAAGAAATCGATCACGTTGAGTATTGGTTAGACACACTACTTTACGGAAATATTTCTGACAGGGCTTTTTTTATTACAAATTATGGAAGGAAGGTTATTACTATTGAAAAACGAATGGAACAACTTAGATGAAAATACAAAGAGAGCTCTGCTTGATGTTGCCAAACAATTTGAATTTACAAATGAAACTCCAAGCTGGTATGACAACAAAAATAATAAGATTGATGAAGTAGAATTTTGTACTTGGTTCATCAGCAAACATCCTCTTAAATATGTCGGAGGAATCTTTTATGACATTGACGGAATTATCAGCGAGGAAAAACTCAAAAAAGAAATCGTTGATGCCCTTAAGCCATATGTAAAAACAAATATTGTCAAAAGAGCCAAACAAATATTAGATGCGCTGAGATATGAATCCATGTGTGAGATTATTCCTAAACATACAGACAGGATTCATTTTAAAAATGGAACATATTTTATTGACGGTGGTTTTGTTCCCGAAAAAGAATTTTGCTCTAACAGATTACCGGTTAATTATAATTCAGACGCTGTTCCTCCAACCAGATGGTTACGTTTTCTTGACGAACTACTTTATCCTGAAGACATATATACTCTACAAGAATTTATGGGATATATCCTTATACCAACGACAAAAGCCCAAGCCATGTTGCTCTTAATCGGAAACGGTGGAGAAGGCAAATCAAGAGTCGGATTCGTATGCAGAAACCTTCTCGGAAACAACATGACTATATGCAGCATTAGCACTTTGGCAAATAACAGATTCAGTTTAGCAGATCAGGAAGGAATGCTCCTTATGATTGATGATGATATGAAAATGGAGGCTCTTACTGACACCGGAGTTATAAAAGCTGTAGTAACCATGGAAGATAAAATGAATCTTGAGCGCAAAGGAAAGCAAAGTTATCAAGGTTATCTAAATGTTAGAATTATGGCTTTCGGAAATGGTTCGCTCAGTTCTCTGTATGATAAATCCGACAGATTCTATCGCAGACAAATAACCATCAGGGTAAAAGAAAAATCGCAAAACAGAGTTGATGACAGAAATCTTTCTGCAAAATTATCCGAAGAAACTGAAGGAATAGCTCTATGGTGCCTAGAAGGTCTAAAAAGACTGACCGCCAATGAATTTCATTTCACAATAAGTGAACGCACTCTACAAAATCAAGCTGAACTTCGCAGGGAGGAAGACAGTATACTCGATTTCTTTGAATCAGAAGGATATATCTTCTTTGATGAACCTGCTATCGCAACTACTAAAGAGCTATATGAAGCATATTGCCTATGGGGCAATGACAATCTTATCAAGATTCGTTCAGAAAGCTCTTTTTCGAAAGAACTACGACAACGTGCAGATAAACTCGGGCTCAAATATTTAAAAAATGCGACTATTGATAATAAAACAGCCCGTGGATATAAGGGAATATGCGCTATCCACACGTTAAAAGATATTCCCTTCAAAAACTAAAAGGCAGAAAGGCATCCGTTTTTAATCAATTTCTTTTTACCCATATAAAATCTTCATTGATTTCAAAAATCGTGCCTATGTGCCTAATTATTGATATTTCATGGCTTTAATCATGTTTTTCTCAGCCTTATATAAGGCCTATGTGACTTTTAAATAAAAACAATTATTTCTTAAGCTGATGAATAAAAAACTGATAAGGAGGTGCTTACAATTGAATAATGTCAATAAAGATGCAATTGCAAGTGCTCCTCCATCTGTTTTTGCATCAAGTTATCACAATAATTTCAAAATTAAGAAACTTCAATGTATCGTAAATGAAGAAGATAAAGAAGAATCCAGAGATATTTCTCAATTGAATAAAATTTTAAAATCTGCTACCCTCGTTTCAGGCGATGGCGACGAGATTATAAATATGATTTCAAAGAAAAAAACTAAACTTGTTGAAAAAGTCTATAGAACTGCACATCCGCGCGCAAAGGAGGAATTATTTTATAAAGGCTCAGATGGAAGATGGAAAAGTAAAAATCCTACATTCAGTGCTAAAAGCCGAGAAGAATTAGTTGAAAAGCTTTATAACTTTTTCTTTTCTCATACTTTTGAAGAAGTTTATCTTGAATGGGTTGATATGCGTATAAGGCATGGTGTTAAATCCAATAAGACTATTCAGGAAGATCTTACATTACTAAAAAATGTCTTTAAAAATGAGCCAATTGCACAAATGCAGATTGCTGATATCAAGAAGAGAGACATAAAGTATATGTTTGAGCGATGGACTGGTCCAGGGCTAATTACCAGAAAAGCTTTTGTAAATCGAAAATCAGCATTAAATGGCGTTTTTATATATGCTGCTGAAAATGAATACATACCCTTAAACTTTATTCCATCCATAGGAACAACAGAACTTAAGTTTAAGGAGCCACGGCATATCAACAAGGCTTTCCACCTCGAAGACAGGGATGCTCTTTTAAAACACTTAAAATCAATTAAACAGGATGGATATACTTTAGCTATTCAACTTGCGCTTTACTCAACCTTTAGAGTCGGTGAGCTACGAGCAATCAGATATGAAGATATTCGTGGAAATATACTTACTATCAAACACCAGCTTGTTGAAGAATCAGTATACTCAATTGATACCAAAAAGATGAAAGTAACTAAAGCTCCCAGACATATAAATGAAAAACTTCCAAAAGGAAATTCTCATTTTTCTGTCAGGGAAATCTATCTGGTACCAGAAGCTTTAGCAATCATTGAAAAAGCACATGAACTTAATCCAGACGGAGAGTATCTTTTCATGTGCCATGGAAGAACAATCAACAATGATACTTTTAATGAGCGTCTTAGAAAGTATTGCGCTGATGCAGGTGTTCCTTATCTTTCAAGCCACAAATTACGCTTCACTGTTGCATCAACACTACGCGCCGCAGGTGTAGATATTGCCTATTTACAAAAAACTTTAGGACATTCAAATCGTGCCATGACAGAACATTATATCTATGAAACTGTTGCAGAACCTGAAGGTATTGAAAACCAACTAATGAATGCTCTAAGTATAGGTTAATATTCATGCAAAAACAATGCATAATATTGTACGCAATATATCTCGCTGAACCTCAGTATTTTCAATACGTGGAACCCTTTTGGAGCAAAATGGAACCATTGAATAAAACAAAGAAAAAAGCCGCAAACTCAGATATCATCTAAGTTTACGACTCAACACATTACTGCCGGCGACCGGGATCGAACCGGTACGGGTATTACTACCCACGGGATTTTAAGTCCCGGGCGTCTGCCAGTTCCGCCACGCCGGCATACCATATTATATGATGGTAAAAAATTCGCGATATGCTTAGCACATATCGCGAGTGGGGCCTACAGGGCTCGAACCTGTGACCCTCTGCTTGTAAGGCAGATGCTCTCCCAGCTGAGCTAAGACCCCATATTTCTGGGAATGGTTTTTATTAAAAAACCGAGTGGAGCTTCAGGGACTTGAACCCGGGACCGACCGGTTATGAGCCGGTTGCTCTAACCAACTGAGCTAAAGCTCCTGAATAAAAAGTTCTGTTTAAATGATACATACAGAACAAGTTCGAACACGCTTTATAAAAGCAAGTTCTCACAAGTGACTCCGACGAGAATCGAACTCGTGTTACCGCCGTGAAAGGGCGATGTCTTGACCGCTTGACCACGGAGCCATATTACAGACCGTAGCTACAGTCTTCATTCATACTAAGCTCTCACTTAGTATCTTAGCTCCCCCTGTCGGACTCGAACCAACGACACTTCGGTTAACAGCCGAATGCTCTACCGACTGAGCTAAGGAGGATTATCGGTACTTCTAAAAATAAAGAGCCGTTTTACGACTCTCTTTTGTACCTTCAAAACCGAACACTGAACTATCTTTCTCCAGATTCTTCTATACCACTTTATGGATAAGCCCTCGACCTATTAGTACACATCAG
>NZ_JHXZ01000022.1 GCF_000621565.1 Butyrivibrio sp. LB2008 | reverse complement strand
ACCATGTAATTTTCGTGACTAAATACAGAAAGAAAGTGATCACAGATGAGATTGGTGATTTCATGAAGAATTACGCCGCTTACCTCTGCGGACGCATGAACAGCGAACTCATTTCAGCAGAGACAGATGTCGATCACATGCATCTGCTGATCTCCATGCCACCTGATGTTGCACCTGTAAAACTCATCAACTCGTTAAAATCACAGCTGTCCAAAGAAGTGAGAAATACATATAGAACACACGTTGAGAAATACCTATGGGGAGATTCACCCTTCTGGAGTGCAAGTTACTTCTGTGCCACTACCGGAAGTGTTTCTCTTGATACTGTCAAGAAATACATTGAAGATCAACGAACAGAGGAACACAAACGCAAATACATTAAGACGGGGAAATACAAAAAGAAAAGCTAGTGCGATTCATCCCACAACCGACTTCATCGGAAGGGGTTTTCTCGCACGATATTTATAAAAAAGCTTAAGAATCTCGTTCATCTCACGACCAACTTTTGTATTTTCGAATACGCCAATCTTGCTAAGCGGATCTTTTGAGAGAACGCAATTAGCAGTAGTTCCGCCTATTTCCCCGACTATATCAGTAAACACTCGCGTGTCCATGTATACGCTATTTTCTGCCATTACATACCTCGTTTATTTCTAACTTTGAAACATTATTTAATAAAACATTAACATTTTATCATGCATATATGTGCTTATCAAGAACTTTAGATTCTATGCCAGAAAGCATCAGAGCAGATTTAACTGATTGCGTATTGAAGCAGCCTTTCTTGCAGTCAGTCCTGGGATAGTAGCATGCAATCGGTCGATGTAACTCCTTGCCTGACTATAATGCTCAGCTTTGATAGAACGGAGAGGAAGACTCTTTACATCGATTTCGTCTGTCCCCGTTCTTTTAAGTTTTCGTTGTTCCCTGCTATACCTTACAAGATCTATTATCTTTTCAGTACCGTAGTTACGTTCATAACATCTTAGCTTGCTCATCCTGTCAGCACCTGTCTGACTCCATGCCTTGGGACGAGAGCTTAACCGATCAGAAAGCACATGACTTACATGTCCCTCAGCGCTGCATCCCTTCACGATATTACTATGGACTGTTCGCATGACTGCCATCCAGTTACCCAAAACATAACTTTCGAGATCAATAACTGCCTTATTGCCATCTGTGGAATACTTCATCAGGTCAATAAGTCCTTTAAATCCTTTCCTGTCTCTTTTGTAGAGCATATGATACAGTTCGCTTTTTACTTCGTCAGCGCTGTCAAGTAGCTTATTGGATGCTGAATTGATGTATTTGACAAGATGGAACTTGTCAGCACAGTATATAGCTTTATCAATAATGTTTGCGCCTGTTTTTATCCAACCTGCTCCGTCACCACTGATATAGACTTTTCGCAGCTCGTCTGTATCATAAGCGCTTTCTATATAAGCAGATACTTTTTTCCATAGTCTTTCAACACCGGAACGGCCCTGATAAAGTCCGCCAAAGTAAAATTTGTTCACAAGCTGTTTTCTTCCCTTGCACCTCGGGACTTCCATCTTGTATTCATAGATATATACGAGCTTGCTGATAAAGCTGCCGTTAGTTTCAAGTCTCGGATATCTTCCGTGCTGTTCAGCTACATGATCCTCATCCGCTTCAATAAAGAGATACCTACATTCTTTTTTCTGGGAAGGCGCTTCTACCGGGATCTCTTCAGCGATCTGATGCACCTTATTCATTACTGTTGTCTTGGTAATTCGTTGCTTAGATGGAACGGCAAGTGTCGCTTCCTGATAGCTTGTTTTCAATGCTTCTGTAAGGATGGCTACTTCTGCCGCTTCCGTAAAATGCTCATTTTTCTCGATTCCTATGATTTCTTCTAAGAGATAGTGATACGACTTATCACTGACTTTTCTATAGTTCGTACATTCAAAGACTATGTCACCTACAGCACTTATCAGTGTTCGTTTTCTGGTATGCTGTGCCGTATATTGACCGTTTCTAAAGCCGGACTTATATATGGCTTCGTTCACCCCGGTAAGGATAGAGCCGATAAAAGCCGCTGCAAACGAATCTGTTGATGACTTTACAGCCTTTTCCAATGAATAAAAATCTTTTGGATTGGTAAAAAAGTTTTCCTCTGCTTCAAAAATTTCTGATGCCAGTTGTTCAAAAAGTGTTACAATATCCATGATGAGAGCACTCCTTCGGGTCTTTGTTTTTGGACGAATTCATTATACCCAAGAAGAAGTGCTCTTATTTTAATTTTTTTATTCAACTGGAAAAATTTTTACTCCATTTTCCTCTTCAAAAGCTCACCATAGTTAATCTTTCCATTCTCATTTCTCGGAATAAAATCTATCCTTTCGCTATAAAAAGCACTTATTTGTATTCCGGTTTTCTCAGACATAAACTTTCTAATTTCTATGTCCTCCACATCATTGGTATGATATATGGCAAGTCTCTCATCCGTTCCTGTACACGCAAAATCCGATTCATATCGATTCTTTAAAATAGTCTCGCATTCATCCAGTCCTACCCTATACCCATACACCTTCAAGAAACGTCCCTTACGGCCTTGAACATAGTAATATCCTTCTGCATCTCTTCGGGCAATATCCCCTGTGAAATATTCACCGTTTCTTTCATCTTTTTTAGCTAAATCTTCACGCTTATGCGCATATCCAAGAGTCACATTTGGCCCTCTATATACAAGTTCCCCCTCTGCCTCTGCATCAGTAATATAATTCCCGAATTCATCCACCAGCAGCATTTCTCCGCATGGGATAGCTTTACCTATACTGCCAATTTTTTCTAAAGCCTTATCCGGATTAAGATACGCCAAACGCGCTGTAGTCTCGGATGTTCCAAACGTAGCAAAAAATCTTTTTCCATATTTAACAGCATATTCCGCAACAATACCAAACAATTCATCTGATAGTTTCCCTCCACCTTGTGCTATTATCTTAAGCTCCTCATGATCTTTTCTAAAAAAACGCATTTGCTTTAAAATCTCATAAGAATACGGAACCCCGCACATATTTGTCGGTTTATACTCTCGAAATATGTTCCACCATTCCTTTTCTGACGGATTATGTTCTGTAAGAATAATCGTTGCTCCACAATATAAATTTGAGCAAGCAACATTAAGCCCCATTGTATAATGGAGCTTCAAATCAACCAGCGCTCTATCCTGCTCTGAGAAACCAAATACATTGGCCACATTTTCAGCATTAGAATATAGATTAAAATATGAATGCCTTATAAGTTTAGGACTCCCGGTAGTCCCGGAAGTCGTTAGAAGCATAGCAAGGTCTTCATACATATCGCAATTATCATTTTTTAGCTTTATCAGCAAATATCCATATTGTCCTGCTACATCTTCCGAATTGCATAGAACACTGTCAAGCTTATCTTTGCTTTCATCAGGGCACCAAATATACATCGGTTTATATAAATCAATAAGCCCTTTCAATAACTCAACATCCATATTTGCACTTATCATAAGCGGAACAATATGATTATCAATACAAGCAATATGGGCTGCAATTGTAGCAAAACAGTTTTTACACAAGATGAATATAAGCCTTCTCTCAGGTATCCATTTTCCGAAACATTTAGAGAAATCTACAATATCTCCATATTTATACTTTTCTCCGCTATCATCAATAACTGCAATATTATCTGACCACCTATCAACCTGAAGATACATCCCACTTGTTATCCAATCACGCCAAACGCGATCAGATTCCCTCCTCATGAAATCTTTAATCTTTAGTCGTATACAGCTTTCCTGTTCTTCCCGTATCAAACGCTCTTCGTGCAATCACCTGCCCAACATAATTATCATAAACAAGAATATTGAACCCATATTCCTGCACGCTTTTTTCAACTCCATCGATCATTATGCTGGCAGTATTACCTGTAGCTTTATCAGCTTTGCTTAACGCCGATATATATATACCTCCTACTTCCCCGCTAAATGTCACTTCATCCGCAGCATCTTGCTTCTCATAAACTACTTTTTTACCTTTAAAAACCGCAACATAATTCTGATTAGAAGCTCCCTTCATATCAACAGATAATCCTAAATCCGCAAACGCTTTTCTAATCTCATCCGTAAAAAATTTAGTTGTATCATTTCTCGCAGCAATAACAACCGTATATCTATCTTTATCTATTTTTTTTAGAAATTTTATAAGATTGCTTTCACGCAAAACTCGTTGATCTTCCTTAAGGCAATCATATTTTTTCACAGATTCATTCCAATCACCTAAAACCGCACCTTCCCTGTTTTGCATATTAACATGACTTTGGATATAGTTCCCAACATACCTACTCATCTTCATAGCCCCAGAAATATTAGGATGTCTTCCATTATCGCAGTAGTCAGTTTCAGAATTAAACTCTATCTCTTCTCTGATATCTGGCATATTAAAATCTATGAAATCCACATCTTCAACATCTGCAAAATTCTGAACCATATCATGTTTTGCCATATCCCAAGATCCCACCGGCGTCTTGACCATAATAAACTCAATATTTCTCTTTTTACATTCCTCAATCATTAGCTCATAATATTCCCGAGCATCACCTTCTATATAAAATTCATCATCTTGAATCTTCTCTTCCTGCATATAATCTTCAGGAAAAGAATATTTTTCCACTCTTAAAATAGGATATTGTCCCTTATAACAATAATCACTGTTTACATTACGATATGAAAAATCGTACTCATCTAACTGCTGCCACCTATCGTGATATCTATATAACGGCAACAAAAAATCCCATTTTGTATATGTGCTTCCTTTTGTTATTTTTTCTATAATAGCCATCTTATACTCAGATAAAGGCATATAATCAATTGCTTCATGATATTTACCTTCCATTTTTTCGCTATTATCTGTAAGAGAGGAAAGTGACGATGCATCAATTACTACTGCTTTTAGATTTTGTGTCTTAAGTGTTTCCATCATAAGATAATATGAAATCAAGGGTATTTGCACACTTGTAGCCCTCGAATATCCAGTGATACCATACTGTTCATAAATCTCAAGAGGCGACATCCCATTTCTAATTGTACTAGCACCAAGAAAAAGTACATCCAAACTATCTATCGGTTCTTTATAATAACCTTCTACAATCATCTGTGCAGCATTATCACTTTCGTAATCCCATTTCTGCCTGACAATATCCATAACCACAAAGCCAACCAATAAAAAACCTATAATTCCAATTAAAGTTGCAATAAAAGATTTTTTCTTCATGATTAACACATTCTCTCCATTCTTAGAACTGAGCATATATAAATGCCTTAGCATCATATCCATTTCCATACGCACCAAGGAGTATTATCAAATATATCATCGTCGTATAAACAAGCCACCTAAAAATAATATTTTGTCCTGATATACACGCCCTTACTTCTTTACCTTTCTCCTGAATATAGCTCACAAAAACAAGCAAACATATTGCTATCATGGTTAACAGAAACTGTGGTCTTGAAAGCCCCAGCTTATAAAGTGAACCATCAAATAATATCCACGGATTATATTTCAAAAACAAACATCTGAAATAATTAGCACCATCACTTAATGATTTAGCATTAGAAACAAGTCGCGGAACTGACATAAGGCAAAATGTTCTTACGATCTGGAACAGTTTCCACGAAAAACATTCTGTATTTATTCCTAATCTTATAGTTATCTTCTTAAGCGACGGCTCCAAATAAAACGAGGCAGCTAAAATAATTCCATAATATAATCCACCAAGTATTGAACTCCCAGTCGCACCATGCCATATGCTATTTATAATTCTAATAATCACTATAGATATAAGAATTGGAAACTTCTTTCCAAATTCATTACCAAATATCTTTTTGGCGCCTTTTCCTACTCTGTTCAATGTCTTAGACAAAGATAACGGATAAAAAATATAATCTCTCCACCAATTATTTAATGTTATATGCCACCTGCGCCAATACTCCGCCATATTACGTGCAAAAAATGGTCTCAAAAAATTCTCAGGAAGATTTATCCCAAACATTTCAGAAATTCCTCTAACAATATCGATTCCTCCCGAAAAATCTGTATATAGTTGAATCATGCTAAGCACCGTTGCAACAATCAAGAAACATCCTGAATATCTTTCAGGTTTTCCAAAAATCGCCCCCGTTATAACAGCCAACCTATCTGAAATAACCAATTTTTTAAAGAGGCCCCATGTAATCAGCTCTGCTCCGCCAAATATCTTTTTGACACAAAAACTATGCTCATCATAAAGCTTTTGCGAAAGATTATCATATCTATTAATCGGTCCCTGAATTAGCTGAGGAAAATACGAAACGAACAACATAAATTTCAGAATATCTTTCTCGGCCGAGTACTTTTTTCTATATAAATCTATTAAATATCCCATTGATTGAAATGTGTAATACGAAATTCCTATAGGGATTGTCCACGAAAAAAAGAAAGGCTTATCTGAAAAGCCAAATAAAGAATTAATGCCGGCGAAAATGCCATTAAGCACATTACTATATTTTAGTGCAAAAAGGATACCAAAATTAAAGACAAGCGCAAATACCAAATACTTTCTTTTCTGTTTTTTACCATTTTGTTTTAAATCTTGCTTTTCGTCTTTTGAAACCAGTTCCCCTGCAATAACTTTTTTCTCTATAATTGCATCATATTCGATATTAATGCTATCTAGCTTCTTTCCCGTAAAAAACGTAGTCAAGCTTGTTAATATCAAAAAAACTATATTCTCCATCCCCGCAATCAGATAATACAAATAACTGATTATTAGCAATATTTTCCATTGAATTTTGCGCGGAACCACATAATACATAAATAGTGATACAAAAAGAAAAAATAAGAATTTTACAGATATAATCGACATAATATCATCCCTTATAAATTGATTCCCTTATTTTTTAGTATCGATATTCCTTGTTCATATGAAACAAACTCAATCATTTCTTCAGGTTCAAATTCTATTTCAAACTTATCTTCAAGCGCCGCCATAAGCTTCATATGCCCAATAGAATCCCATTGCTCAGTATCTTCCCTTTTAAAACTCGCAACACTATTCTTATCAGCTTCAAAAGCTTCAACAAATGCATTTATATATTTCTCCAAATTATCCATTATCCCACCTCCCTATTAGCCGTTTCATCTGTTCAGCAATCTGATAATCGCATATACCAGCCTGCTGCCATATGTACTTTCTTGATCCCGGATAATAAATCTCATCACGCATCCCCAATCTCACAATCCTTATTCCGCAACCTTTCTCGGCTAAATATTCTGAAACCGCCGTTCCAAGCCCTCCAATAATATTGTGTTCTTCAACAACAAAAATCATTCTATATTTTTGTATAACTATATCTAAGTATTCTGTATCAAGCGGCTTTACTGTATGAACATCAGCAACTGCTGCACCTATTCCGTTCTCTTTCAATAAATCTGCTGCCTTTAAAGATTCATTCACCATGCTCCCATGTGATAAAATCAGCGCATCCTCTCCGTCTTTCAAAACGATTGTTTTCCCTAATGAATACTCATAATCTTTCTCATAAACTATAGGATCATCTCTTACTCCACTAAGCCTTACATACATTGGTCCTTTGGTCTTTCCACTTTCTATCCCTACTTTATATGCTTCAAGATTATCCGAAGGACATACTACTTTCATATTGGGCAAGCACCTTGTCATTGCAATATCCTCCGTGGACCAATGTGATATTCCAAGATCTTCCATCGAGTATCCCGCATTAATTCCAACAATTATCAGATTTAATCCCAAAACCGAAGCATTATGCCTAACCTGTTCCATTGCTCTTAATACAACAAACGAAGCGTAAGTTACCACATACACTTTAGCACCTTGTAGTGCAAGCCCCGCAGCTATTCCAATCATATCTTGCTCTGCTATTCCAACATTTATTACTCTATCCGGAAACAGTTCTTTGACTTTAGATAATCCGCTATATCTACAAACATCAGCAACAAGAATATAAACATCAGAATCGTCACTCATGACTTCCTTTAACGCAAGTCCCAAAAAACTTCCACTACTTCCAATCTTTCTCATTGTCTTTATAGTAAGTTCATCAATATGCACCGTTTTTCCCCTTGCCATACACATTTTCTATTTCTGATATTGCATCTTCATATAACTTATCTGTCACAATTCCTCTATGCCATGCCGCAACATTTTCCGCATAAGAAACCCCTTTACCCTTTACCGTATTTGCTACTAATACAAATGGTTTTACAAACTTATTGCTATTGATACCCTTTATAAGTTGCTCAATATTGTTACCATCTTCAATCTCTTCACATTCCCATCCAAAAGCTTCAAATTTTGCTTTCAAATTGCCTAAAGACATAATATCTTCAGTTTTCCCATCACTCGATAAATGATTTCTGTCAACAATTGCTATCAAATTATTCAGTTTATAATGTGAAGCAGCCATAAACGCTTCCCATACCGCTCCCTCATCAAGTTCACCATCTCCAATTAGTGTATATACTTTATAAGCTTTTTGTTTTCGCTTTGCATCAAGCGCTACACCAACTGCAACCGGTAAAGCCATTCCCAATGAACAACATGAGTATTCTAATCCTAATTCAACATTTATTTGATGTCCCGCAAGTCTGTTTCCATCCACAGAACAATTATCCAAATCAGACTCTGACAAAAATCCCACTTCACATAACGCCGCATATTCCGCCAATCTCCCATGCTCTTTGCCTGCAATGAATCTGTCACGATTTTCCCAATATGGATTATCAACATCATATTTCAATATTTCTCCATATAAAACCGCATATATTTCAACAGCCGACAATGCGCCTCCTAAGTGAGCTCCTTTTTTTCCGGCATCATGTGCCATTTTTAGTACAATGCACCTCATGTTAAATGCCATTTTTTCAAGACATTTTATATCTGACACTATTTCACCCTGCCTCCATCAACCCTAATAATATGCCCACTAATATAACTTGCTTTATCAGATAATAAAAACATAACTATATCAGCAATTTCATCCGGATTTGCTTTTCTATGAATATTCATATTTGAAATAACCTTTTCTATTTCCACTTCATTACCTTTGTTAATATCCGTATCTGTAATTCCAGGTGCTACACCGTTAACAACGATCCCAAATGGTGCCAGCTCCCTTGACATTGTTTCCGTTGCCCAGTTAAGTGCATTTTTTGAAGCACCGTAGGCGAATGTCCCAATATTATGTTCAAATCCACTTGCAGAAGAAATATTTATTATTTTCCCACCACCATTTCTAATCATATTCTTTGCTAAAAGTTGGATCAGTCTTATTGGAGAATAGTAATTCACTTGAAATACATTCTTCATATCTTCTGCACTTGTCATCAAAAAACTATTTCTATAATTTATTCCTGCACAATTAATCAAATAATCAATCGCGTTTTTGTCCAAAAGAACTGTGCTGGCTGCTGTCCGGATACTATTCTCACTTGAAAGATCACAAAAAACATGCTTTATCCATACGCCATTTTCTTTTTCAAGCTTTTCAATATATTCAGAGAACTCCTCGGACCATGTCCTGCAAAGACACCATACATTTATTTTCTCTAATGCCAGCTTTTCAAGAATTTTCTTTCCTATACCTTTAGATGCTCCTGTTAAAACAGCATTTTTAACTTTGTCCATACAAAATCCACTCATCCATAATTGTTCCTGTCCATTTCGTTCCAAGTCTTTCGTGATATTGTAAAGAAGCTGTATTATTCTGCTCAACCCACGAACACATGAGTATTCCTTTTTGGCATATGAGTTTAAGCTGATCAACCATTAACATTGAAGCTAAGCCATAAACTCCTTTATACCTTTCAGCAACTCCAATCCAGCCATATGATTTATTTCCCTGCATAATAAGATGTCTTGCCGCTTGAATACTTCCTTTTGCATCAATTACGCAGGTCAACAATCCTTTTTCTGAATCAAAAACAAGTTCATCCGCAGAAAAGAAAGGTTGTTGATAAAACGGAATTTCTTTGATTGCATCCCTGAAGGCTAGCAACTCAGGCATCAGATTACGATGTACCTTCATCATCTTAAAACCTTCTTTCTCCATTATTCGCCTACTAATTTTTTCAGCTGGCAACAATTTTTCTAATACATTATTGGGATTTTCAAGAATAGCGTGCCTTAACACCCCTTCCTTTTTAAACCCGCTTTTTTCAAGGCTTATATCCATCTGGCATATATGATCTTTTTTCCTATCCGACTTATATATATTCTGTATAAGAATGGGTTTCTCATGCCTATCTATTTCAAATTTATTTACATCATCAATATAGTAATATCCCTGAAAAAAGCGTTCTTCATCTGAAAGAAACACTAACCCGCATTCCAATTTTTCTATCCATAGCCGCTTTAGATTAATGTATCTTTTCACAGCATCAGGAAACATGTAATCATTTGTCTTTAATCTTCCACGTTCAGCCTTTTCTTTTCTTATAATTTCGTAATAATCATCAAGGCTTTCAACCAGCCTCATCCCTACTCCTCCATTACTTTCTTTATTATTTTTTCTATTGTATCCAAAGAGTAAAAATTTTCAGGTATGATTTCTTCTACTGGGAAGTCAATATCAAAAACATCTCCAACTTCAGAGACAAACTCTATAACATCAAATGAATCAAGTAGTCCTCCTTCTATCAGATCTGTAGATTTTTCAATATCCAATTCCGGTTTTAATTCCTTAAAAATATCAATTATTTTCCCCCGTACATTCTCCATTTCTGTCTTCCTCCTGTTGTTTTTCTTCTTTTCTCTTTATGATTGTTGTTGCAATTAAACCAATCACACCGCCTGTGACAGCAATAATAATTGCAACTAAATATATAATGTTTCTAAGCCTCTCTTTTTGAAGTTCTTTTACTCGCTCATACGAATTTTCAGCAACTATATCTATATGCTCAAATTCCTGCTCAACTTCTTGCTGATTCTGCAAGTCATCTAGAAACATACTCCTTACATATCCATCGTAATCTTTGTAATGAACATAAGACCAATTACCATCATCGCTGATTCTAACTACAGTCATCCCCTCTTCTAACTCAAAAAGATTTTCTGCATTATATACTTTGTCTTTTTTGATTACTGTTGCAGTATTAACTACGGCAAGATTCAGTGGTGTAGTTTCCTCTTTTGCATTAGCAGTAACCATATAAAAACACGATAGAAATAAAAAAATAAACAAATACATATTCACCCAAACTATTGATTTGCCTCTTCTCACTGTAATCCCCTCTACTCTTTCTGATATAAATCAATAAGTTTTTTTCTATCGTATTTTCCATTAGGATTAATTGGAATTGCTCTAAGCTTTACTATCTCATCCGGTTGCATATACTTAATTAACTTATGTTTCGATTCATTAATTACCCCTTCTTCAGGCAATTCTCCCGAATAAAACAGTATCAATTTTTGCTTGTTACTAACATAAATGCATACACAATCTTCAACTCCATCGATTGCTGACATATTACTTTCTATTTCTCCAAGTTCAATCCTATATCCCATTTTTTTTATCTGAAAATCTTTTCTTGAAACATAGATAAGTAACCCCTCTTCATTGATGTATCCAAGATCTCCTGTTCTATATATTTTTTCAGGGAATCGCTTATTTAACGGATTTTGACAGAATACTTCTTTGGTTTTCTCAGGCATGTCTATATACCCACTTGCCAAAAAAGCCCCTCTAAAGCATATCTCTCCTTCTTCGTTTATCTTCGCCAGTTCATTTTTATCATTAAGCACAATACAGTCACAATTCACAAATGGTCTACCTATTGGCAAAGATTCATTATCCTCATATCTTCTATCAACAATATAATAGGTACCAGTATCTGTTATCTCAGTTGGCCCATATAAATTTGCAAACAAACAATTTTGCAAATTATCCATCCAATAATTCAAAAATTTTACAGGCATTACTTCACCTGCAAACAACACTCTTTTCAGATACTCAGGTTTAACAACTTTAAAAGTCTTGACTTTAGCAACAAAACTAAGCGCTGTTGGAACCCAATATATCGAGTTTACCTGCTTGTCATTCAAATATTCAATTAATTTTACAGGGAAACTAAAGAAACTCTTAGGTATTACAACATATGTTCCGCCCACCGCTATAGTGGTAAAAACATCTAAAATTGACATACTAAAATAAAGTGGAGTTTGACTTCCAAATATTACCGATTCATCAAACTTAAAAGTAGTAATTATTGAATCAATGTAACTTATAACTGAATTGTGAGAAACTACCGTTCCTTTCGGAACACCTGTAGACCCCGATGTATATAGAACATATGCCGGATCCGCATCAATGCTCTTGTTAACAGAATCGTACACTAATTCATCATCAAAAATATTTTTTATAATGTCTTCAATTAAAGCAATTTTAAAAGTACCTTCACAATCAGTCCTTAATTTCTCATAATTATCCGAATCAGTCACTATAACTTTGGGATTAAGCGAAGAAAAAATCGCATTCAAACGCTCTTTTGGGGATTCCACATCCAGCACGCTATAATAACAAGCTGAATACAGCGTTCCAAACATAGCAATTAGACACTCTATACCCTTAGGCATAAAAATAGCTATCGAATCTTTACAGAAACCTTCATTTATAAAGTAGTTTCCGAAACATTTAGATTTATCTATGAATTCTGAATAAGATATCTGATTGTCTTTTTCAACAAATACATATTTATCAGGATTATTCTTAGCACTTTCTTCCAGTAATCTTATAATGTTATTCAAAGCTGCCCCCCAAGTCAGTCTTAAATTTTTATGTAAAGGGCTGTCTCACAGCCCTTTACATATATTATGTCATCACTTCATGTGCCAAAACTTAATTCAAATTATTTATATGCAAGTGCAAATGCATTATTTCCAGGAATTGCATCGAACGTAACTGTATTTGGATCATCATCTAAATCTTTCAGGATGACAATCTTTCCTCCCGGCATTACAGCAATAAGGAAATATTCTTTACCCGGAATCAATGCACTATTGGGAATTCCCAGCACCATTGGAATAGTTCCTGTTGTTCCCGGAACATATTTACCTTTTTCAAGATACCCGGCATACATATTGATAACAGATACCAATGTTCCTGAGTATGCTTCAAGAGCACCATTTATACTCTGCATTGCAAGATAGCTTTTCTTTTTGTCTGTATCAAAAACCATAATATAAGGCTTCTGATCACCAGTAAGTCCCATTGACTGAGAAACAGTTGAAATGGGTGCAACAACAGCTATTCCCTTTACACTCCTTGCAGCATATATTCCATTCACTGAAGTTTTTACAACTTTTCCCCCCACATTTATCGGTGCATTTGCAACAAATACGTCGCTCAATGCAACAGATGTTTCCGAACTACTTGATTCTGATTTCTCATCAGATGAAGATGTACTTGATTTAGATGTTTCTTCAGACTTGGTTACTTCCTCTGAAGCGGGCGCATCTGAGCCACCAGAACCATCAACAGCGTAAGAAGTAACTGTTGAAGCTACCATCATGGACGCTGCCAATAAAACTGCCATAGCTTTCCTATTCATAAAACACCTCCTGTATCTTCGTTTTTTGTGAATATTCCTTGGCTTAATATCCACATTCTCAGCTTTATATCGCCAACCTTTTCTCGATATAAAGAACATCTATTAACATGATACCTCTCAAAAAAACATTTTGCAACACTTTAAGTGTTTACTTTTCACACCATTTGTGTTGCTTAGTTATACAAAATAGGCGGAGGGGTGTTTGTGTATGATAAATGGATTAAGCGAGAAATTAAAGACTCTAAGAAAACAATATAAATTATCTCAAAAAGAAGTAGCAAAAGCCTTAGATGTTTCGCCATCTATTATTTCAGGATACGAAACAGGCGAAAGAGCTCCAAGCCTTGAAAACCTTGTATCGCTCTCTTACTTATACAGATGTTCAACTGATTATTTGTTGGGAAAAGAAAAAAATATCTCTTTTGAACAGATTGATACCAGCAAACTCACAGCTCTGCAAATAAAACTCATATCAGATTTTGTAGACACAATTGAATGATAAAGGCGCCATCCTCAACATAAGGATGACGCCTGTTCTTATACTGACTTTTTCATCTCTTCTTACCCCTTCATCAGATCAAAGATACTGATCTGATTGGAGTCGGGAATATCGCCAAGGAGCCCCATGTCGGCCATCTTGTCGATAACTGCCTGAGGGCACTTTGTTCTTTGTTTAAAATCGTCCTTTGAGAGGAACGGACCGTCTTTAGCTGCTTCGACAATCTGATCGGCGGCTTTTTCACCCATTCCGTCTATGCTGTTAAGCGCCGGCATGATCTTGTCTCCGATAACCTGAAACTCTCTGGACTTGGCCTTAAAGATATCGATTGGAAGGAACTCTATTCCTCTCTCGTACATCTCTTCCACAAGTCTCATATCACCATACTCAGCCTGCTGTGCATTTGAAAGCTCATCTTTCCTGTTTTTGTAGTCATTCATAATGGCATGAAGGTGATTCTCTCCCTGGCACATATGCTCGTAGTTAAAGGCTTTCGCTCTTATACTGAACCACGCAGCATAGAATGCCTGCGGAACATAAACCTTAAAGTACGCGATTCTCCAAGCCATCATAACGTATGCGGCCGCGTGAGCCTTCGGGAACATGTACTTGATCTTTTTACAGGACCAGATGTACCAGTCGGGAACTCCCGCCGCTATCATGGCTTCTTCCATCTCAGGCTTAAGACCTTTCCCCTTACGCACAGACTCCATGGTCTTGAAGGAAAGAGACTTATCCATGCCCTTCTGAATAAGATAGATCATGATATCGTCTCGACAGCAGATACAGGTATCGATTGTCGCCTTACCCTCCTGAATAAGAGTCTGCGCATTTCCAAGCCAAACGTCCGTACCGTGTGAAAGTCCCGAAATCCTTATAAGGTGGGACAACGAGGTAGGTTTGGCGTCGATAACCATCTGCATGGCAAAGTCAGTACCAAACTCGGGAAGGCCGAGGCACCCAAGCTTCGTTCCTCCGAGCTGCTCAGGCGTAACACCGAGTGCAGTCGTATTCATAAACAGGCTCATTACATTCTTATCATCCAAAGGAACGAGCTTGGGATCAAGTCCCGTACAATCCTGCAAAAATCTTATCATCGTAGGATCATCGTGTCCCAGAATATCGAGCTTAAGCAGGTTGTGGTCGATCGAGTGATAATCGTAATGTGTCGTTATTGTTGCGGTTGTCATATCATTTGCGGGATGCTGAACAGGACAAAATGAGTTGATATCCTCTCCAACCGGCAAAACGATGATTCCGCCGGGGTGCTGACCCGTACCTCTTCTGATACCGGTACATCCCTGAACGATTCTGTTTATCTCGCACTTTCTCTTACTGGAACCTATAGCATCGTAATATTTCTTTACGAAACCGTAAGCTGTCTTATCGGCAAGAGACGCGATAGTTCCTGCTCTGAACGTCTGTCCGTAGCCAAAGATAACCTCTGTATACTTATGAGCCTTGGACTGATACTCACCCGAGAAGTTAAGGTCGATATCAGGCTCCTTGTCTCCCTTAAATCCAAGGAATGTCTCAAACGGGATATCAAATCCGTCCTTGTACAAAAGAGCTCCGCACTTAGGGCATCTCTTATCAGGCATGTCACATCCGGAATTACCGCCGTATTTAAGCACATCTTCCGAATCAAAATCGCTGTATTTGCACTTAGGACACACATAATGCGGGCTAAGCGAATTAACTTCCGTAATTCCCGAAGTAAAGGCAACGAAAGAAGATCCTACAGATCCACGCGATCCAACGAGGTATCCGTCCTCATTAGACTTCCAAACCAGTTTCTGAGCAATGATATACATAACCGCAAAACCGTTCTTGATAATTGAATTAAGCTCTCTTTCAAGACGCTCCTGAACAATCTCGGGAAGATTGTCTCCGTAGATCTCATGCGCCTTGTCATAACAAATTTTCGTAAGGATCTCATCACTGTTTTCAATGACGGGCGCGCACTTATCAGGTCTTACAGGCGATATGCTGTCGCACATATCAAGGATCATCCTGGTATTGTCTATTACGATCTCTTTTGCCTTATCTCCGCCCAGATAGTCAAACTCAGCCATCATCTCATCTGTCGTTCTAAGGAAAAGAGGTGATTCTTCCTCATCATTCATTCCCTTTCCCGCCATGATGATAGTCCTGTATATCTCATCCTCAGGATTTAAAAAGTGCGCATCACAAGTAGCGACTACAGGCTTATTAAACTGCTCGCCGAGTCTCACTATCTCTTTATTTATATTCTTGATATCTTCTTCACTGTTTATATCTTCATATCTCTCGGAGTCGATCATAAAGCGGTTGTTCGCTATCGGCTGTATCTCAAGATAGTCATAGAAATCAACAAGCCTTGCTATCTCTTCGGGCGGCCTTCCCTCAACCACAGCCCCGTAGAGTTCGCCCGCACAGCAGGCACTTCCGACGATCAGCCCTTCCCTGTGCTTTATAAGTTCGCTCTTTGGAACAAGAGGAAATCTCCTGAAATAGTCAACATGAGACTCACTTACAAGAGTATACAGATTAACCCTTCCGAGAGTATTCTTTGCAAGAATAATGCAATGATTGGGGCGAAGATGCCTTATCATCTCTTTTGTGGGCTTTCCTAGTATATTTACATCAGTAAGCGTCTCCGCCTTCTGCTCTTTTAGCATAGGCACGAATTTATTGAATATAAGCGCCGTACACTCCGCATCATCAACAGCTCTGTGGTGATGCTCAAGCACAACTCCCAAAGTCTTTGCGACAGCATCAAGCGTATGTTTTGCCTGAAGCGGGAAAAAGTATCTTGAAAGCCACAGCGTATCAACCGTTGTATAGTCAACATCAAGCCCCAGTTCCTTACAGTTCTGGTTGATAAAGCTTATATCAAATCCAACGTTATGTCCTACAAGAACCGCATCCTTACAAAACTCAACAAACTGCGGTATTATAACCTCTCTCGTCGGCGCATCAATAACCATATCATCCGTGATACTTGTAAGCTTGGTGATCCTGTACGGAATCGGAACCTCAGGATTTATGAACTCAGAGAATCTCTCAAGTATCTCTCCGTTTCTTACCTTAACGGCACCGATCTCGATTATCTTATTCTTAATAGGCGAAAAACCTGTCGTCTCAATATCAAATACAACGAAGGTCGTATCCTCGATAGGCTGCCCCTTGTCATTTACAACTATCTCTTTAAGATCGTCGACAACGTAAGCTTCCACACCAAGAATCAGTTTAAAGAAATCCTGCCTCTCTATAGGCGGCTCTCCCGCCTCTTTTCTTCTCTTTTTTTCGGCAGAATATAAATCTTCCCAAACGTGATTGGCATCTGTGAGTGCCTGTACTACGCCGTGGTCCGTAATGGCAATTCCGGGCATCCCCCACTTATAAGCCTGCTTAACTATGTCTTTAACTTCGGAAACACCGTCCATATCGCTCATCTTGGTATGGCAGTGAAGCTCAACTCGCTTTACCTCCGCTCTGTCAACACGCTTAGTCGTAAAGTCGGGAATCTTCTTAACTCCGGCAACCGACTGTATCGAAAGCTCGTGATCGAACTTATCGACCGCAGCAATACCCTTGATCTTAAGGAACGCTCCCATCTTGATATCCTTGGTTATCTCAGGAACATCCTCTGTCTTTACGAACATTTTTACCGTGATAGAATCGGTAAAGTCTGTTATATCAAAGATAAGAATACTCTTTTCGTTTCTTATATCTCTCTTATCATAAAGGATCACCTTGCCGTGAACGCAAACTTCTCCCAGCTCTCCGACAAGATCCGAAAGCTTCATTGTCTCATCGTCAAAGTCTCTTCCAAATACAACATCAGGATTATCCGACCTCTTGAAGCTTCCGCCAAAATCTCTCTTTCCGCTCCATTTGCCCTTTGAAAATCCGCCTTCTTTGCCGACCGGCTTTCCGGAAGGCTTCTCCACTGCAGCCTTCTTTGCCGAAGCTGCAGCCTCTTTTGCTGCTTCCTGCTCTTCTTTCTGCTTTTTCTTTTCCTCGGCCTTTTGCTCAACATCTTCAAGCTTCTTGGCCATCTTGGCAGATTCAGCGGAGTAATCGGGAGCTTCGGTGCTCTTTTCAACTTCTACAAATTGAGGAGTAATGGACGCAGAAAGACCGCATCTTTCATTGACTATCTTTGAAAGGACTCTGACAAGATCGGGAGCTTTTTTCTGCCCGACAACACTGTCTTCAAGCTGAATGACGATATTTCCGTCCTCGGGATAAACAAACTGCGCAGAACGAAAAAGACTATATTCCATATGGTCATAGTCTTTTAGCTCCAACTCAATACTTTCTTTGTAAATATCAATGAGATTCTTAGGCGTATACTGCGCCGAGAGGGAGAATTTCTCGTAAATCTTGACCGTAAGATCCTGATTTCCGAAAAACTGCTTCTTTATCCCCGTCTCAGTCTTAATAATATCCGCCTTATCAATCAGATTGTTACTGGATATATATATTCTTAAAAAATCCTGCTTTCTTGTTGTCGAAACCTTTTCAACCACGGTCTGTTCCATGATCTCTTTGGTCTTGGCATCAAGTTTAAGCGTAGGAAAAACCTCAAAAAAACTTTTTGACATCTACTCCCTCACCCGGTGTTTGCCGATTCCCCAAAAACTTCTTTCAATCTGCGTTCTGTTCGCAAAATCTTTTTTACTTCCAGTTGTCCAGTTCTTCCTTAAGAACAGCAAGAAGTTCATCTTCTTTAACCTTTTTAATTATCTCGCCCTTCTTGATAAGGAGCCCCTCTCCGATACCACCGGCAATTCCGATATCAGCTTCTTTTGCTTCTCCCGGGCCGTTTACGGGACATCCCATAACAGCAACCTTGATATTAAGATCAGGATAGTTCTGAACGAGCGTCTCTGTCTGATTTGCAAGTGAGATAAGATCTATCTTGGTTCTTCCGCATGTAGGGCATGAAATAACCTCTATTCCGCCCTCTCTTATTCCAAGAGTGCGAAGAATAGCTTTGGCTGTCTTAATTTCTTCTACAGGGTTACCTGAAAGAGAAACTCTTATTGTATCGCCTATTCCCTGATTTAAGATTATTCCGAGTCCTACCGACGACTTGATGTTTCCTCCCCACAAAGTTCCGGCTTCAGTGATACCGACATGGAGCGGGTAACTGCATTTTTCTGCAAGAAGTTCATGTGCCTTTACGCAGAGCATAACATTAGATGACTTGATACTTACAACCATGTTGTCGTATCCGAGCTCTTCAATTATGCCGATCTTATCAAGGGCACTCTCAACAAGTCCCTGCGCTGTTACACCGTTATATTTTTCTACGAGATCTTTTTCCAAAGAACCACTGTTAACGCCGACTCTTATAGGAATATTTCTCTCTTTTGCGCAGGAAACAACAGCTGCGATGCGGTCTTTTGAACCGATATTTCCGGGATTGATCCTGATCTTATCGGCGCCGTTTTCCATTGCAGCTATAGCCATCTTGTAGTCAAAATGAATGTCCGCAACAAGAGGAATAGAGATCTGTTTCTTTATCTCTTTTACAGCTTCGGCCGCTTCCTGAGTGGGAACTGTACATCTGATGATATCGCATCCCGCTTTTTCAAGCTCATGAATCTGGGCAACCGTTGCCTTAACATCCTCTGTTCTTGTATTTGTCATAGACTGAATGAGAATAGGATTGCCTCCGCCTATCACTCTGTCGCCTATCTTTATAACCTTAGTATTGTCTCTGTATGCCATAATAAGTCTCCTTCAAAAAATCATCTGGTAAACTTGGTAATATCATTAAATAATACAAATACCATAAGTGCTATGAGAAGTATCATTCCTATCATGTGAACAATGCCTTCTTTTTCGGGAGGAACGGGCTTTCCGAAAATAACTTCTATAAACTGAAATACAAGTCTTCCCCCGTCAAGAGCCGGTAACGGAAGGAGATTCATTACTCCAAGGTTTACCGACAAAAGAACCGTAAGTGACAACATTGTGAGAATAACCGCAGAAACACCGTACGGCTTAACTTCTTCATAAGTATCATCAACAATCTTAACCATTCCGACAGGTCCAGAAACATCATCCTTGGAAAGCTTACCCTTTACAAGGAGCGCAAGGCTTCTGTAAGTTGCCTTGAAATTGTATCTGACCATGTACCATGCATATTTTAAAGATGCAGGTCCCTTGATATCCTCATATTCTCCGAGGTAAACGCCCATGTAATAGCGCTTATCCTCATCGCTGTACTTTGGAGTAAGAACTGTTTTCTTAACTTCGCCGTTTCTCTCATAGACGATATCCATAGGTGAGCCTTCGGCAAACTGAGAAATCAGCATTACTTCGGATGCCATATAGACCTTCTCGCCATCGATGCTTATGATCCTGTCTCCAGCATCCATTCCTGCTTCCAAAGCAGCCGAATCATCTGTAAGAGCATTTATTGTGGGCATATCCCACGGTGAAAAAGTAACCAAAACAACCGCCAAAATATAGGCTATTATAAAATTCGCAAAAGGTCCTCCGAACAATGTCGCTATTCTGCGCCACACAGGTGCATACAAAAATGAATGCTCGTCATATCCTTCTTTTTCCTCAGCAACAGGATCCATGCCGTCAAACACGCACGCACCGCCTATGGGAAGAAGCTTTATGCTGTATAATGTATCTCCCTTTTGCTTTTTCCAGATCGTCGGTCCCATTCCGACAAAAAACTCGTTTACACGTATCCCTCCGAACTTAGCGATTATAAAATGTCCGAATTCATGCGAAGTTACCAAAACTCCGAATATTATAAAAAATATAATTACACTGGCTATCATTTTTTATCCTCAAATCCCATATTTACCGCCAAGGAAATCATAAACTTCCTTCTCGGCATCAAGTATCTGTGCCACATCAGGGTTCTCAATCTTGTTATGATGTGTCATTGCCTCTTCTATCATATCGTATATTTCAAGATACTTTATATCCCCCTTTAAGAATCTGCGAACCGCCATCTCGTTTGCGGCATTAAATACAGTAGGCATGCTGCCTCCCGCATATGCAGAATCAAAAGCAAGCTTAAGTCCTCTGAAAGTATCCGTATCGGGCTTTTCAAATGACAAAGTACCAAGCTCAAAAAGATCCAGTCTCTTTTCCGCCATAGGACGTCTGTCCGGGTAAAAAAGTGCATACTGAATCGGAAGTTTCATATCAGGCACTCCAAGCTGCGCAATAACAGCTCCGTCAACATACTGAACAGCGCTGTGAACTATGCTCTGAGGATGTACCAGAACCTCAATATTATCAAGGCTGACATCAAAGAGCCATCTTGCCTCCATGACTTCAAGTCCCTTATTTACAAGAGATGATGAATCTATCGTCACCTTAGGGCCCATATCCCAGTTAGGATGCTTTAACGCATCAGCCGCTGTCATCGCAGCAAGTTCTTCTCTCTTCTTTCCTCTAAAAGGCCCGCCGCTTGCGGTAAGAAGAATCTTCTCAACCTTATCCTTAGGCTGTCCCACAAGAGACTGGAAAATCGCACTGTGCTCACTGTCAACGGGAAGAATCTGTACATTCTTCTCCTTAGCAAGAGGCATGATGATATGTCCCGCACAAACAAGAGTCTCTTTGTTCGCAAGAGCTATATCTTTTCCGCACTCAATAGCCTTAATGGTCGGTCTTATTCCAATCATTCCGACAACTGCGGTAAGAACGGTATCGGCTTCCGGCACCGATACGATTTCCAAAAGGCCGTCCATTCCGGACATAACCTTGATACCTGTATCGGCTATCTTTTCCTGAAGCTCTTTAGCTGCTTCAGTGTCAAACATGCAGACATACTTAGGTTTAAATTCCCTGACCTGCTGCTCTACATCGCTTACCCTCTTATTTGCCGCAAGTCCGACAACCTTAAGCTCATCCTTATTGTTTCTAACAACGTCAAGCGTCTGAGTTCCAATGGATCCGGTGGATCCCAGTAATACTATACTACGCATCTTTTCTCTCTATTCTCCCAATACAAAAAAGATTTTCTATTACAAAAAGAGCATTTCGCTATCAAATAATAAAGAGCCGCTTCAGTTACTGCCTGCGACTCTCTAATGTCTTGCCTTATAACAAACGGTATAACACCGCAGCCAAAAAATATACACATGGTATCACAAAGATAACGCTGTCAAAGCGATCCATGATACCGCCGTGTCCCGGAATAACATTTCCGTAATCTTTGATTTTGTGGTCTCTCTTAATACCTGATGCAAGAAGATCACCAAGTTGTCCGATAATACTTCCCACAAAAGTAATAATGATCATAACGATAAGGAATTTGATATCATGTATCTTTTTAAGATAAACAACATATCCTATCACAAATCCCACTATTACCGAGCCAAGAACGCCACCGACTGCGCCTTCCACAGTCTTCTTCGGCGAAAGCTCAGGTGCAAGCTTATGCTTGCCGAAAGTTCTTCCCGCAAAGTAAGCACATGTATCACTTACCCATGCAATAAACGGTACCCACGCAAAAATCCATCCGTTATCGGGACGTATCCTGAGCAGATACACAAAAGACATGTTCACAGGTGCATATACAAAACTAAAAAATGCCGACATTGCCTTTGTCGAATTAAACTTAGGAAATGTCAAAACATAACATGCCATTATCAGGAAAAAAGCAAACATCAAAGAAAAAATATAATATCTGTAATCTCTTAGCAGTATCATTTGAAGATAATGTACCACTATCGATATATATCCGCATGTCTCAAGCGGATTAACTTTGGAACCGGAGTCATGAACTCCGGTAGCTTTTGTAAGTTCGTTATAACTGACAAGCGAAACAACAAACAGAACTCCTGCCAGAAAATAGCCCCCTGAAATCAGAACCGCCGCAAGTACAGCTGCGATCACAATTCCACTAATCACTCTCTCTTTCAATACACTAACCCCGCCTATTCACTCAATTTCATTTAGGATCTTAAATCTGATCCTGCTTGAGACCGCCGAATTTACGGTTTCTGTTTCCGTATGCTTCTACTGCCTTTTCAAGTTCAGCCTTATTAAAATCAGGCCAAGCAACGGGAGTAAAATAAAACTCCGTATATGCAAGCTGCCATAACAAGAAGTTTGATACGCGCTGTTCATTACAGGTCCTGATCAAAAGATCCGGATCCGGCATATACTCAGTATCAAGATTGGAAGCTATCATATCTTCTGTGATCTCACCGGGCTCAAGTTTGCCCGCTTTTACCTTATCTGCAAGTTTAATAAAGGATCTTCTGATCTCATCTCTGCTTCCGTAATTGATGGCAATAGTAAACGTAAGGCCGGTGTTTTCGGCTGTTGCATTCTCAAGATTCTCGATTGCCTCGATGATATCTTTTGCAAGAAGACTTCTGTCGCCGATAACACGACATCTTACATTGTTCTTCATAGACTTCTTTATACTTGTCTTAAGGTAATTACGAAGGAGCATCATGAGGGCAGAAACCTCTGCCTCAGGACGACTCCAGTTTTCTGTTGAAAAAGCATATACCGTGAGATACTTTATACCCATATCCTTGGCATCATACAAAATATCCTCAACAGCCTTTGCTCCCTGCAGATGTCCGGCATTTCTGGGAAGCCCCTTTGCCTTGGCCCATCTTCCGTTTCCGTCCAGAATTATCGCAACATGTGCGGGTATATTTTTATTTTCTTCCATAACAACTATCCTATTTAGCGGAAATCAGACTGTCATGATTTCCTTGTTCTTATCTTCTACAGCGGCATCAATATCCTTGATGAACTTATCTGTTACTTTCTGAAGCTCATCATTAAGATCGTTGATCTCATCCTCAGATACATCAGAGCCCTTAAGCTTCTTGAGTGCATCATTGCCGTCACGTCTTACATTTCTGACTGCAACCTTTGCATCCTCACCCTTCTTGCGAATATCCTTTGCAAGCTGTTTTCTTCTCTCCTCTGTAAGCTCAGGGAAAACAAGTCTTATTACAGCTCCGTCATTGCTCGGTGTGATTCCGAGATCTGATGTCATGATTGCTTTCTCGATATCCTTGATAAGTGTCTTATCCCAAGGTGCGATCTGGATGATACGGGCTTCGGGAACTGAAACGTTACCAACCTGCTGAATAGGTGTAGGTGTTCCGTAATAATCTACTTTTATCTTATCAAGCACATGGGGGTTGGCTCTTCCTGCGCGGATAGAAGCCAGCTCTTCCTTGAGAAAATCGAATGATTTCTGCATCTTATCGTTGTATTCTTTAATTCTTTCGTTCATAAATATGCCTCCATTAATTAAGTACCCAAAACGTCAAACAGTAACAGTCGTACCGTTAAATTTGCCGTCGGCGGCGTTTACAATGCTTTTTTCCTCCTGAAGAGCAAATACTCTCATAGGAATCTTGTTGTCTCTTACCATTATTGAAGCTGTCATATCGACAACCTGCAAGTTCTTGGCAATAACTTCGTCGATAGAAACCTCAGTATATTTCTTTGCATCGGGATTTGTGGCAGGATCGCTGTCATATACACCGTCAATTGCCTTTGCAAGCAAGATGCAATCAGCCTCTACCTCTATTGCGCGAAGAGCAACTCCTGTATCTGTTGAGAAATAAGGATGTCCCGTACCTCCCGCAAAAAATACAACCATTCCCTTAGCAAAGTACTTGTTTGCTCTGTCTTTGGAAAAGAGCTTGGTAAATGAGCCGCACTCAAAAGGAGTAAGTATATTTGTCATCATTCCTTCACTTCTGAAAATCTCAGAAACATAGATGCAGTTCATTATGGTTGCAAGCATACCTATCTGATCCGCTTTAACACGGTCGATATTTTCGCTGGTTCTTCCTCTCCAGAAATTACCGCCTCCGATAACAATTCCAACCTCGGTTCCTTTCTCGGTAAGTTCTTTAACCTGAAGGGCAACCTTTCTGACAGTTTCTTCGTCAAATCCTGTCTTCTTGTCACCTGCGAGTGCTTCACCACTAAGTTTTAATAATATTCTCATAATCTCTCCATATGCTTTAATTACTTATGCATTCTTGAACATGAAGTTCAAGAATGCATCAACCAAGCCAATTTAAATCGACTCCGTCGATAAGGCTTGATTGACTCCTGACTCATTTTCTCACGAAATCCGCAGCAGGTGCGGATTTCTGTAATTTCTTTTTAGAAGTCATCTATTCTTAAGTCCCTCGAAGAACTCTGAAGGATTTACATCAGCATATGCCTGTGAGCACATACCTTCAATAACAGCACCGTTATTGATCTGTACTGACTGAGACTTGATATTACCCATAACAATGGCTGTTGTATCAAGAACAACCGGTCCGTGAACGTCGATATCACCCTTTACAGCTCCTGCAATAACTGCGCTTGAGCCAAAGATATTACCAACGATAACAGTGCTCTGTCCAACCTTAACGCTGCCCTTACTCTTAACCTCACCTGTGATTCTTGCTGACTCGGCATAAATCTCTGCCGCATCCGAATCACCTACGATCTCACCTGTAACATTGAGTTTTCCAAGACATTTAACGTTACCATTAATCTTACCGATAAGATCAAGAGAGCCTGTTGTCTGCAAATCTCCTGTAAGTACCATTCCTTCTGTAATGCTGGCTGTTTCATCTGTAGGTGTCTGCTGATCAAATTCCATAGTTTCTTCTCCCCCGTTATTAGTATTTTTATCTGTAGCATTGCTCTCCGCAATGTACTCATCGATATTAGAATTATTGATAGCCTCAAGCGCGCTCATCGGCTCACCTGCCTTTACCTCTGATGTTGTCTGTGCCTCAATAAGCTGCTCAAGCGCACGCTCTTCACTTACTGTTTCAGCCTGTTCGTCAGAAGCCCCTTCATTTGTATTTTCATTATCGGAAGTTTCGTTATCAGCAGATTCCTCTTCGGAAGCCTCTACCGACACTGCCTCTCCCGTTTCTTCAGAATTATCAAGAGTCTGCTCCGACTCTTCAGATAAACCCTCTTCCTCGTTCACCACATCATCAAGCTTGATTTCATCAAGACGATCAAGCATACTGTCAAGATCCACATCTTCAGGTCTAACAGTTTCCCCATCAACACTTTCCTTATCAAGAACCCTTGTCTCATCAGCCTTATCATCAGGCATGAGAGTGTTAACTGCTTGGGATAAATCGCTCTTTAGCTCAGAAAAAAATCCCATTGTTTCTCCTCCGTTCACTTTTTCTTGTTAATACTTTTATTTGATATGTTGAACCGGTAACGTATTATCTGTTATCGGAACTATCACGGTATCATCCATAGCCTTGATATCTCTTATGATATCAGGCAAAGCGTCAACGGTACTACGCTTGTCTGCAGCGTCATGCATTAACACGATGCAGTGTTTAAATTTTGGGACATTATCTACTATATTAGCATAAATCGACTCTTTGGTGTTGCCCGCTTTGTCATCTTTCGCAGAAATATTCCAGTCATAGAAAGTGGCATCGGTACCTTCCAAAAAGTTCTCAAGCTCCTTGATATCAACCTTACTTACGGCATTGGAACTTCCTCCGGGAAATCTGTAATACTTTGCCCAGACGCCCGTGGTCTCATACAAAAATATTCTTAGCTTATCGAAATCCTCTTTAAATGAATCAAGGGATGCGTAAATATCACTGTATTTGTGGCTGTAAGAGTGCATTCCAAGTGTATGTCCCTCTTCTACAATTCTCTTGTAGGCATTGACATACTTGGCATCAGGTTTACCGCACACAAAGAAAGTGGCCTTTACATCATTCTCTTTTAAAATATCCAATATCTCTTCGGTATAAATACTCGGACCGTCATCGAAAGTAAGATATACATATCTTGTACCCTCGATGTCTTCGGGATTTTGAGCTCCACTGGTATCGACATCGGCATAGTCCTGTTCAAAGCCTCCCGTCTCAGCTCCCAGATCGCTTCCTGCAGCTCCTGCTGCATCTTCATCCGGTTGCATTGCGGAAAGAATTGAAAGTTCACTACCGTATCTTTGTCTATACCATTCAAGATCCGCAGTGCTCTGTTTATACTTGGCATTTAACCTGTCATACCTAACGGAAAGAATAATACAGATACACGTCGGGATTAGACACGCCGCCACAACAGTTATAACAATACCTCTGCGAAGGCGTTTAATCTTTTTACTATATGTTTTCTTTTTGCGATTCCCATCCAACATCCGTGTGTCTCTTTCATACCGTAAATGTATAACCAGTGAATAGTATAGCATATAAACGCCGCGGCAAAAAGAAAAAAATAAGGCTATTTCGTGGTGCAAACTGCATAGTAGCGTTACGATTTAATGCTATCCACTACTATGCCACTGCCTCGAAGGGGAATTGATGGATTCGCTTAGATTCTTGGCATTGCAGCATGTGCCCTGAAAAGGCTATGACTCAAAAACTCCGATCTTCCGGCTGATCGCCGAAAGATGCGTCAAACAGTTTGAGTCATAAACAGCCTTTTCAGGGCACATGCTGCAACGCTCAAGAATCTAAAGCTCATCCAAAAATTCCCCTTCGAGGCAGTGGCAAAGAGCGGAAGGCTAAATCGCACCTAACTTATCTACTAAATGCAGATAGAAAATTCTTTATATATTTTTTATATAGTAATCTATAGCTTCTTCACCGTTCTCAATCTCAAATATCACTCTATTTTCTAAATCTATTGCAGAAAAATCACTGAACATTTCGTTCTCAAAATAGATATAAAAAAATTCTTTGATATCAATTACGATAACCTCATACCATTTACTTCCTCCTCCAAAGCCAGGAATCAACCACTTAATGTTTCTATTATTTAATTTCAAATTTTCATATAAATAATCTACATATTCATAAGGATTATCAAAATACTCTGTTGTATACGATTTACTATACTCAAGCCTCCTAATTTCATCCAAGGCATTGATGAAAACTTTATCAACATCATCTCTTTCTTTTGTATTTAAAATCCTTATACAGTCTAGATTACTGTATTTTTGATATATTTTTTTATCTGTTATCTCCTGTTTTTTTCTTCTTATATTTTCATTCATAATTATCCCTTTCCTTAATTACCATAGTAAATATGTTCATTTTTATCAGGAATAGCAATGTTTTGATATCTATTATTTTTAAAATCATATGTAAAAGGGTCTGCACCAGGCTTGGCTCTTCCTGCATGATAATGCGGAACTCCATCACTTGTATGCTCTACAATTACAACCTTTCCATTAGGCGTATCGTACTCATAATACCTTCCGTGCGCCCCTGGATTAGCATCATACTTGTAATTTGCCAGATCGTATCCTTTTTTCGACACATCGTTACCAACCTTCCATTGCCTTACGGGCTGTTGCCCTCTTGGAATACCTGCTCTTTCTTTAGCTTCATTAAAAGCTTGTTTTCTTGTTCGCTGAGGAGCAGCATTTTTACCTTTACTATTAGTTTCTCCGCTTCCTGAAGAATTACTATTTCCATTTTGTTTAGATCCCGCCGCACTACTTCCTGCAGCAGCTTCTGTATATACCGCTTTATTTGTTGATGCATTTTCACAGGAGCAATAATCTGCATACCCATCTGCCAATACAGGCTCAGGAATAAATGAATATGGATTAAAAAGCCTATTCAAATTGTTCCTGAAGTTAAACATACTTTCTTGTAACCCTTTGACCATTCCCTGTTTTAGTTCATTATAATTCGACTTTACAGTATTTTTATACTCTGTGATTTTCTTACACTGTGCATTTATCTTCTTTCCGGTATTAGAAATCTCTTTTCCTGATAATACTCCTCCCAATGCCTTAAATCCAAGTATGGCCGTACCCGTCTCTGCCACGCCTCCGACTGTATGCCTTGCGACTCTTCCCCATCTAACTCCTTCTTTGTCGTCTGTTAATTCCTCACGAAGTGCCATTCCTCCTTTTACGATTCCACCGACAACCATTGCTGCCCCGGCTCCGAGTTTTCCAAAAACAGTTCCCATTACTCCACCGACTACTCCTCCTGTTGCAGTCGATGTTGCGATAGTTCCAAGTCCGTTTACAACAGATCCTGCTATATCCCTAGCTGAACCGCCTTTTTTTACTGTATCTTTGACATCATTTATAGCCTGTGCTGTGCCTGTTACAAATCCTGAGGCTGCTCCTGCGGCAGCTCCTACTATTGTCGGATCTACAACGCCCGATCCAATCAAGGCTCCTGCAGCGGCTCCTCCTGCGGCAGAGGCCAGCATCTGTGTAGCATCTATCTTTTCTCCACTGACAACAGCTCCGACAGTATATGATACAGCTCCAACTATCGCTCCGCCTACTGCTCCTACAAGGACTGTTGGCCACAATCCGTTTGTATCCACCATTATTATAGGATTTGACAGACAGTATGAATAATGGTTCTGTGTCTCAGGTATCGCTAGTATGCCTCTTACTTTATCCTCTCCCGTGAACCTTCCCGCTCCGGGATCATAGCTTCTTGCCTGCGCATAGTACAGGCCGCTCTCTTCTTCTCTATACCCTGTGAAAGCAAAGGGCTGTATAAGGTTTCCTTCTATGCTATAGCCGTGATTTTGAGATGTTGTCCTTCTCTTTCCTGTCACCGGGTCTATCCTGTTTCCAAACGGATCATATGCATACGGACTGTATGCTCCTCCGTCTGTTCCCGTCAGATACATAGTACTTCCCAGTTCATCAAGCTGATAGTAGTTTCTTTTTCCCTCCTGTTCAAAGCTTACTACATTATCGTCATATATAAAAGTTTTTGTTTTTCCGTTTTTTGTCTCTCCAAGGAGATTATAGTGGTCTCTTGTTACATCCGTAAGATATCTTACTTCTTCAAGGCCGCTCCTTTTTGACACCCTCTGTCCCGCAAAGTTATACGTATAGCTTATCTCTTTTCTAAGTTCGCTCTCCGGGTCAATGACTGTCTTTTCAAGCATTCCCTGATCGTTATAATCATAGATAGCTTTTAAGATATCTCCCTCATACTCACGTGTGAGGTTTCCTCGTCTGTCATAAGCATATGTGAACGTATTGTTTCCTGATGCTCTTTCTTCTGTCTTACTTATCAGTCTGTCTAGAACATCATAGCTGTATACCGTCCTGTTTCCTTCTTCTGTAAGGCTCTCCCTGTTTCCAAAGGCATCATATGTATAACCGGCACTCTTTATGCCATCTTTCTCTATCCCGGTAAGTCTTCCAAGCTCGTCATAGCTGTATGCATATACCCCACTTACGTTTGCAAGGCCTCTTCTGTATCTCTTTATCTGGGTTCTGTTTTCCTTTTCGTTATAAGCGTATTCGTACCTGTCAAGTATGCCTTCCTTATCAGCGCTTGTAAGGCTCTTTAAAAGCCCTCCCTGATAGTAGTCATAGAACGTTCCCGTACCGTTGGGGAATATCCTCTCTGACAGGTGTCCGTTTTCATTATAGGAATACCTTATACTTCCCTCTTCTCTGTCTGATACTTCCCTGAGCTCAATGAGATTTCCGAATGCATCATATCTGTACTCTGCTTTCTTTCCGTCAGGGTATACTACGGCCGTCTTTTCATCACGTGGTCCGTACTCATAGCCAACAGTCTCTCCGTTTGGATCTGTGACCAAGATAGTTCTTCCTACTTCATCTGTCTCTATCTTTGTAAGGCCTATCCTGTCCTGTACTTCCTTAAGGATATTTAATGCATTGTACTTATAGAGTATCTCTTTTCCGTCTGCATACTTTATCCCTGTTATGTTTCCGTTCTTATCCCTTGTATAGACGGTCTCATTTCCATCTCTGTCTGTAAGGCTCTTTAAGTCTCCCGCCTCATCATAGGTATATATGGTCTTCTGGCCAAGAGCATCTGTCTCGCTTACAAGTTTTCCTGAAAGGTCGTGTTTAAATACAGTCACATGACCGTTTCCGTCAGCAGAAGGATATCTTCTGTCCTGTTGTGTGTTTTCTTCTGTATCCTGTCCGTTTCCTTCTCTTTCTATCCTGCAAAGAAGGTCTAGTTCGTTATACTCATACGTTGTCCTGTTTCCAAGAGCATCTGTGACGCTCTTTAACTTTCCTGTTCCTGTATAGGTATAACGGGTCTTTGCTCCGCAGTCATCAGTCTCTACTACTCTTCCCATCGGATCATAGGAGTAAGTCATGACTCTTTTGTTTGAGCCTGTTACTGTTTTTATCCTTCCTGCCTTATCGTATTCATAGGCAAGTGCAAAGCCGTCTCTTTCTGTCTCTTTACTGATACGTCCACACAGATCATACTCATAGCTCTTTAGTGTGATCTCTTCTGTATCTTCCGCTTTCCGGGTGACCTTAATAAGCCTGCCTTTTTCATAGTGGTTTGTCGTCACTACTTTTGCAGGATCTGTGACTGTCTCTAAGTTACCGCTCCTGTCATAGGTATAGCTCGTGTTCCTTCCTATGGCGTCTGTCATACTTACGACTCTTCCGGCTGCATCGTACTCATAGCAGGTCCTTCCTCCAAGAGCATCCATCCTGCTGGTAAGGTTTCCGTTCTTATCATAGCTATAGGATGTCGTGTTTCCTTCCCCATCCGTTTCCGTCTTTATACGTCCAAGTTTATCATAGGTATAGGAAGTTCCTATCCTTACTTCTTTGTTTTCATCTTCTGTTCCCACGCTAAGAACGTTTCCGTTATTATCATGGCTGTATACGGTCTTTCTTCCTTCAGGATCTGTTACCTTTATCATATTTCCCAAAAGGTCGTAGGAATAGTGTATCTCTCCACCGTTTGGAAGGGTGATATTTTCTTCCTTCCATGATGTGTTATAGGTTATATGTGTTGTCCTGCATTCCTCATCTGTATAAAAAGCAGGCTTTCCTATCTCGTTATAAGTCCACGTCTTTATCGTCCCATTAGGGTTTACTATTTCTTCAAGAAGACCTGCTGTGTTATAGGCATATCTTGTGATATTTCCCAATGGATCTGTAACGGATGTGAGGTTATCATTCTCATCATATGTATAGCTTGTCTCATTTCCCTCTGCATCTATAGTTTTTGTTACTCTTCCGCTGTTATCACAGATATAACGTGTAGTCACGCCTGCCTTATCAATGATGGAAGAAATATTTCCTTTTTCATCATAAGTTACTGATATAGCATTGTTCTCAGCATCCCTTATTCTTACAACCCTGCCATCCTTATAGTCATACTTAATCCTGTTTCCGAGAGGATCGGTTACACTATAGAGGTTGCCATCAAAGTCATAAATATATCTATAAGAGTTTCCTTCTGAATCCTTCTTTACGATAAGTCTTCCTTCAGCATCATAGGTGTAGCTCTCGCTAAGACCTTCGGGACCTACTATCTTTGTAAGATTTCCTCTGTTGTCATAGCTAAATCTTACCGTATGACCGTTCTTATCTGTAACGGAAGTCTTCTGGTTTCTGTCATTGTATGTATACTTTTCTTCAATGATATTCCCTGCATCAGCTACATCCTGAGATGTATAGTCATCTGAAAGGCCTACATATCTTGTTCCTATATGTCTTCCACGCTCATCAGAGAGGTACTCTACCTTAAGTCCGTTCTGCTCTGTTGCTGTTGTTATATTCTTTTCATCGTCATAGCTGTAAGACATCTCACCACCATCAGGAAATATCTGATGGATGACACGTCTTTGTTCATCGTACTCGTTTGTGAGTGCAATAATACCATCAGGGCTTATTACTTTATGTATAAGGCCTGATTCGTTATAAGTATATCTTCTTGTGCTGCCGTTTGGATATGTAGCAGTTGTAAGGAAGTATTCATCTTCTCTTTTCTCGTATTCGTATGTTACATTCTTTCCTTGTGATGATGATACCCTTGTAAGGATTCCGTCTTCATTGTAGAAAAGTGAGATGTATGAGCCTTCCTTAGTCTCTATCTTTACCGGAAGACTGTATCTTATGCTCTCTCCATCATTATCTGTCTTAGTAAAGACGTCTAAAGTATATCTTGTATTCTCGCCGGTATTATCACCCTTAGCTACAAGATATCCGTCTTTGTCATACTCTTCATATGAGAAGTCTTCCTTTATGAGCTTATAGCCGTAGTTATCCTCTACAAGTTTCCCGGGTTCTCCATGAATCTCGTAGTAAGTCTCAGAAACAACAGATGTCTTCTGGGTATCTTCTTTCGCTCCATCAAAAGTAAGCTCAACAGCAGTCTCTTTCTTAGCCAGCTTACTATTTTCAGGCTTTCTGTAAATACCTTCTCTACCATCGATATAAATCGCTCTTATATCGCCGTTATCTTCTTTTATAAGGCGCACGTCAGAATTACAACTCCAGCCGTGTCCCATTGCGCCCTTAAAATCAGATCTTGCGTTATAGAACCTTCTGAAAGATATCTTTGTATCAGTTCCTATTTCAAAATCAGTTCTGTCATTTATATAGTTTCCGCTACTCATATTAACAGGATCGTATTTATAAACCTGACATCTATCTACCAAGCCCTGCAAATAAGCTTTATAAGTTTTAAGATATTCTTCCAGTCCTGCTATATCCTTAGGGTTAATCCACTTGATATTATCCCTAGTCTGTTCATACCTTGTAATATCAAATGTTCCTTTTTCCATGCCGGTAATTATAGACTTAAGAAGCTCTACAATCTGATCAAGTAGATCTTTGAATTCACTGCCTTCTATATCATTCGAATGTTCTTCATGGAATTTTAGGAATTTTTCGTTAAACTTAGGCACAAAACCATCTGTCTTATCCTTAACTGTAAAATCATCAAGTGCTTTTATCAATGCCGAAGGATTCGGTTTCGTGTAACTTTTTCTAGATACGGCGCCACATCCTTTTACAACTTCCTCAACATTATCATGTATCTCGCTAATCTTAGGATGCACTTCGCAATAGACTGTATTAAATTTTGCAAAATCTTCTATAATCTTAGTAAGGTGCTGAGTTTTTATAACAGGATCAGCTTTCTCTTCTTCTGAAAGATCCGAAAGAAAATCTTCAAGAAGAGGTACTGAACCCTGAAAACCTTTCCCTTGCATTTTGCCCTGAAGTTGCTGAATGCAGTTTACAATCATACCAATAATCTCAATCTGCTTATCATTCAAAAAAGTCTTAGCTGATTCAGCTTCAGGTCCTGTATGCGTCTCGTCATTTATAAAATCCACAAGAGCCGGAATAAGAAGAGTATCCGACATACTCAGAAATGGATTGTATACAGTGTTAAAACACTCGTCGAAATACTCTTTTATTTTCTTATGGTGCCATTCTATGTTCTCCCCCGAATAATTATTGTTCCCCATGATTCGTTAATTCTCTCCATTACCTAAAATAGCTTACGCTAAGTTACTAAAGATATCTTCCCCTCACAAAACGTGCTTATATCAAATAATATTACCACACAGTAAATTAGCATTTAACATTTGAATTATACGGTTTTCTAATTACTTATGCAACATTTTTCTCCCTCACATTTGTGTAAGGGAAATCCCAAAAAAATGGTCTATCAGCATTAAAACAAGCTGATAGACTCACTTTAAAAATGATATTTATGCCTTATATGGGAATAAGGGATATCTTAACTCGAATTTGTTTTATGGGATATACAAGTCAAGACAATAAATATCGAATGGCAACATTATGTTAATATTCCATCAACATTCTGTCAATATTTTTTTGATTACAACAATCATCCCTGAAAAATGACTATAATTTGTTTTTCCTCAAAAGAAAAAAGCCGCATCTCTGCGGCTTTTAACTCTCTATTATCAATTCTTATTAAATTCTTCAGCAATAGCATCAAGGAACTCTTCGCTTCCAAGCTTTACAGGGTTTGGAAGTGATGTGATAAGTGCGAGGTCTCCTGTCATGCGGCCTGACTCGATAACGGAAAGGGTTGCCTTTTCCATCTTGTCGGCCCAATCCATAAGCTCCTGAATTCCATCAAGCTCGCCTCTCTTGCGGAGCGCGCCTGTCCATGCAAAGATTGTTGCGACAGGGTTTGTTGATGTGGGCTCGCCCTTAAGGTACTTGTAGTAGTGTCTCTGTACTGTTCCGTGAGCTGCTTCGTACTCGTAAACGCCTGTGGGTGATACGAGAACTGAAGTCATCATTGCGAGTGAACCGAATGCGGATGAAACCATGTCACTCATAACGTCACCGTCGTAGTTCTTGCAGGCCCAGATAAATCCGCCCTTTGACTTCATAACGCGGGCAACGGCGTCATCGATAAGTGTGTAGAAGTATGTGATTCCTGCCTTCTCGAAGTCAGCCTTGAATTCATTTTCAAACACTTCATCAAAGATCTCTCTGAATCTTCTGTCGTATGTCTTACTGATTGTATCCTTTGTTCCGAGCCAGAGCTCTTTTTTCTCGGCAAGTGCATACTTAAAGCAGGCTCTTGCAAAGCTTCTGATTGAAGCATCCTTGTTGTGGATACCCTGGATGATTCCGGGCTCATTGAACTCGTGGATGGTTTCTCTTATCTCTGTTCCGTCAGCACCTGTAAATACAAGCTCTGCCTTACCTGCACCGGGAACTCTGATCTCTACATTCTTGTAAACATCGCCGTATGCGTGTCTTGCAAGTGTGATGGGCTGCTCCCATGTTCTTACATTGGGCTCGATTCCCTTTACCATGATGGGTGTACGGAAAACAGTTCCGTCAAGAATTGCTCTGATTGTTCCGTTAGGACTCTTCCACATCTTCTTGAGCTTATATTCCGTCATTCTCTCATTGTTGGGTGTGATCGTTGCGCACTTAACGGCTACACCGTATTTAAGTGTGGCATTGGCACTGTCTACAGTAACCTGATCGTCTGTTTCATCTCTATATTCAAGTCCAAGATCGTAGTATTCGCTCTTAAGATCAATATATGGAAGGATAAGCTTGTCCTTGATCATCTTCCACAAAACTCTGGTCATCTCGTCGCCGTCCATCTCAACGATGGGGGTTGTCATCTGAATTTTTGCCATATTCGCCTTTCCTTTCGATTCAATAATTTAGTATTATTCGAACATTTTAAGAAGTCCCTTGTCCACCATATTCTCATAGGCATTGATCATATGCTGGTTTGCAAGTTCCTCTGCCTTGTCGGGATTCTTCTCTTTTATTGCTTCCATTATATATTTATGTTCAACATTTGAGACCGCGCCTCTGCTGCTTGAAAGTGTCTTCTGTCTGACTCTCCATACATACTGATGATAGTCCTTTAGAAGATGCTCAAGCATCTTGGAATTGCATGCCTCATATAAGATGTTATGGAAACGGTTATCGAGCTCTGCCATCTGCTCCATATGTCCCCTTGCGGCATGAAACTCTGCAAGGTAGATATTCTCTTCCATTTCCTCAAGCTGTTCTTTTGTAATATTACCACAAGCCCATCTTGCGCAAAGGCCTTCAAGCTTGGATCTGATCATATAAATATCTTCGATGTCTTTAACTTTTATTCCGGTGACATACGCGCCCCTGTTGGGGATTATCTGAATAAGTCCCTCGAGCTCAAGCTGCCTGAAAGCTTCTCTAACAGGAGTTCTGCTGACTCCGAGTTCCTGACCTATGGCAACCTCTTTAAGTTCCTCGTGGTCCTTGTACTTACCGTTCAGTATATCCTCACGGATTCTGTGAAAAACTCTGCCTCGAAGGGAATACTTATCCGTAACCTCATGTTTTAAGTCTTGATTTTCCATATTTGCCCTCATTATTCGGAAATCTCTGTAATCTCTCCATCCCTGATAACTATGCCAAGTTCAGCGCTTGCCTTGTCAATTTCTCTTACAAGCTCTTCGTCAGTCATTACTGTAACTCTACCGCCTGCATACTCACTGTCAACCCACGCCTTTATCTTGGTAACGATAGGTGAAGTCTTTGAAACGGCATGTTCTTCCTTAAGCTTGTAATGTACATTCATCCAATGAGCGATGCCTGCAAGTCCCGAAGTATTGGAAACCGCACTTACAGGTGGCCTGTTAAGGAACTTATCCGTATCAAAGATATTGTAAATCTCCTCATTCTTCAAAAGACCGTCCGCATGGATACCTGCTCTTGTTACATTAAAGTTCTTTCCTACAAAAGGTGTATTTGCAGGAACTGTAAATCCGATCTCTTTCTCATAGTACTCAGCAAGTTCCGTGATAACCTGAGTATTCATACCGTTGAGAGTTCCCTTGAGCTGTGCATACTCAAATACCATAGCCTCAAGAGGTGTATTACCCGTTCTCTCACCGATTCCGAAAAGAGATGTATTAACTGAAGAACATCCGTAAAGCCAAGCTGTTGTCGAATTGGTAACAGCCTTATAAAAATCGTTGTGTCCGTGCCACTCAATAAGTTCGCAAGGAACACCTGCGTTTGTATTTATTGCATAAATAATTCCCTGTACGCTTCTTGGAATAACCGCACCTGAGAAGTTAACACCGTATCCCATTGTGTCGCATGCACGGATCTTAACAGGGATTCCGTACTCATCCTTGAGCTTCATAAGCTCTACACAGAAGGGAACTACAAATCCGTAGATATCCGCTCTTGTAATATCTTCAAGATGGCATCTCGGGCTGATTCCCGCCTCAAGGCAAGATCTTACGATACTAAGATAATGATCAAGTGCCTGTCTCCTTGTCATCTTAAGCTTCAGGAAAATATGATAATCGGAACATGATACGAGAATACCCGTCTCCTTCATTCCCATCTCTTTTACAAGCTTAAAGTCATCTTCGCTCGCCCTTATCCAGCTTGTGACCTCAGGGAACTTATAGCCTCTCTCCATACACTTATAGGCCGCATCGCGGTCGCTCTTACTGTATAAAAAGAACTCACTCTGCCTGATCATTCCATTTGGTCCGCCAAGCTCATGAAGCTTGTCATATATGGTAACGATCTGCTCTGTTGTATAAGGCGCTCTGGACTGCTGCCCGTCACGGAATGTAGTATCCGTTATCCATATGTCCTTTGGCATATTATGAGGAACAATCCTGTCATTAAAAGGAATCTTGGGAATCTCCTCATATGGAAACATATTTCTGAAAACGTTTGGCTTCTCCACGTCGTCAAGAATATACATATGCTCTTCTATCTGGAGCAAGTTATTCTTGTCATTCATGGTCACCGGTCTGTTCTGAAATGCACTTGTATCGTTCATAGTAAAGTAAACCTCTCTCTTATGTACAATAGCTAACCTCGTATAATTGTATACAATCATACGAGGTGTGTCAAGGCGCGTATTTAAGCAGATTTTTTCATTACTGCTTGATGTTTTTTGTTCAGAAATAAACTTCACACTGATAATTTATCAGTAGCTATGATGTAACTAGTGTCGTGTCCCTTAGCAATAGATCTGGCAAGAACGCATAGTCTCAAGAGCCGCAAGATGCTTTTCTACCGTCACACCTGCGCAGCAATCCTTATCTACGCTGATCTTAAGTTCAGGCATATTTGCCTTGAGCAAAAGAGCATTTGAAACAACACAGATATCTGTGCAAAGTCCGATGAGCTCAACTTCGATCTCTTCCTTTTCATATATATCTTTTATTGCCTTAACAAGATCAACAGATCCGAAAGTAGGCTTATTGATAAATGTAGCGCCTTCAACTTCTGCTGCCACAGTCTTATCAAGCTCCCAGCCTTCTGTATTTTCAACGCAGTGAACTACGGGAAGATTCTTTCCCTCCTGAGTCTCCATATAGTTCTCCTGATGAGTATCTCTTGTGACAAAAATGTCTTTTTTATCATACTGTCTGATCTTCTCAACAACAGCAGGAACAATCGCAACTGCCTCCTTTGTTCCAAGCGCTCCGTCAACAAAATCCTTCTGCATGTCAACAACAACTAATAATTTTCTCATGTTTCTTTCCTCTTTTCTTTTTACTTGCGTATTGTAAACTTCCGCAAAATTACATTACTTCAGCACTTCCGGTCGCGATAATATCACTTCCGGTCCCCGCAACATTTCTTATTATAACATCTCCGATCGAAATGGGTGCATGTGCAGAAGTTTTATTAATTTCTTCCATGATATCAAAAATTTTATTTTTGGGAATATCTTTATTTGTTTTTACAGAAACTCTGCTTTTGTCCCCTCCCGAAACTTTCACGGTACTTGTAACTATCCTCGTGGGATCTACAACTTCCTTTCTGGCATAGATATCACCTTTTTGACAGGTATTCCCTGAAACTGATACAGCTTCTCCGTTTTCTAACATAACTGTGAGAAAGCATCCCATGGGACAACCTATACATGTAAGTTCTCTTTTTTCCATAGCCACCGTCCTCCGTAAAATACATTATTACTTATTACGTCTGCATATCCTTAAGCTTATTTGCCTGCATAAAGATCTCGCCCAGAATGCTCTTAAATTCATCGAACTTCGTGGCAGCATCGTCAGAGGACTGAACTCCCTGATTAGAAAGAGAAGCAACTTCTTCACTGGTTGCGGACAGATTCGAGATTGAATCGTTGATCTCAGTTGTGGAAGCGGCTATCGACTTCATTCCTTCGCCGATTTCCTCAAATCTTGCAAGCATTTCCGTGACGTTATTATTTATGCTGTCAAAATTATCGCCAACAGTCTGAATCATCTGATTCTGCTCGGCTACGCTGTTTACAGTGTCATCAATACTCGCCATTGCCTTCTGGACATCTTCCACAAGCTCATTAATGATCTCTTTTATCTCACTTGACGCCGTATTGGTTTCTTCTGCAAGTTCACGAACATCATTTGCAACAACCGCAAAGCCTTTTCCTGCATCTCCCGCTCTTGCGGCCTCAATACTCGCATTAAGCGCAAGAAGATTTGTCTGCTTTGCGATAGACATAATGGATCCGACAATCTTCTGCACTTCCTGAACTTTATTTATAACCGCCTGTGTAGCCTCAACCGTCACATTGCTGGTCCGCTCAACATTAGCCGATTTTTCTTTTAACTCGGAAATTACCTGTACACCTTCATGAACTGTCTTCTGGGTATTCTCGGAAGCCTCTGTCATCTCTTTTCTGTGCATCTCCGTCGTCTCTGTCTCTTCCTGAATCTGCTGAACCTTCTGAGCCTGAGTGGTCACAGCCTGAGCGGTACTCTCCATACTGCTCGCAATGTCCTGCATTCCCGAATGCTGTGCATCCATGATATTCTGAAGATCGACCATTTCATCCTGAGACTTATTAAAAAGATCTGTGATCGTATTTGCAATATCAGCCATGGTATTTCCGGTCTCAAGTGCCTTCTCGGCATTCCTTGTGATCTTTTCATTATTCTCTTCATTAAACATGGTAAGTAACGTAACCGTACACAAACTCGCAATAAATGCAAGTGCCAGCGTGATCGCCGCCGGAATAAGTTCAAGATTGAATGAGCCGGAAACCACAACTTTTTTTATACATGTAATGATAAAAGAAATAATGATCGCACTGATACCGAATTTACAAAGCCTTACATTCAGATAGATAATACTGCAGATAAGAATAGGCAATCCGAAGGCAAAGTAAATCAGTGAATCTTCCGCGATAAGAATCACAAAATAGAATATAGTAGCGCCTCCCATTATCAAAATGGCGCCCTTCTTTTCTTCCGGATGCTTATAATTCCCGGCAGCACATATTCCCGCACACAAGAATGCGCTTATGACGATCGCCATTCTTCCTATATTTGCTCCGTACTGAACCAGAGAAAAAATTGTGAGAAAAAGTCCGCTCACTATGATTATGATTGTTACGTAAAAACTATTATTATTAGCTCTTTTGTACTGTTCTGCATTCATAAAATAATCCCTTTCACATACAATCTCATTGTTTAAGCTTCGTCTTGTCTTATACAGTAAAATTGTATCATGAAAGGGATTTGAGTAACGTTTTTTGAATATTAAATTAGTATAAAAAAGTCATCACGCACTCTTCTTTTCTTCGCCCGATTCTTCGGAAATTTCTTCTTTGACTTCTCTGTTTAAATACTTAATCAACATAAGACCTAAGATTACAACAGCTAAACCTGCAATTCCAAATATTGGTCTTGTGATCATCTCAGAAAAATGCTCAGTAGCGTATTTTCCGGCAATAACTGAGATGAAATTAATCGTAAAATGAGCAAACATAGAAGGGAAAATGCTTCCACTGTAATACAAAGTAAGGCAAAGGATAACACCCAAAATTCCTGTTGTAAAAAATTTAAGCACATCCATATGAAACACTCCAAACAGCACAGATACGATCATTACGGAAAATACAGGTTTTAACTTCTCCTTTAACGCACCAAACAAAACTCCTCTAAAAAACATCTCTTCCGCTATTGCAGGAGTAAGTGCTATACAAACAGTTGCTAAGACTACGTTATGCGAAAAGTATTTTTCAAATGTCTTAGCAAGAGCATCACTCACTGTAAGCCCAAACATATTTGAGATAACATTACCAACAAGCGCTGCGAATAAAAAGCCTCCGACTCCTATAAGCACACCAACTGCCGGGCTCAGCGGATTACACTTATTAAAGCTGTATACTTTCTTTAGATCCTTCTTGGAATATATGAAGAACGCAAGCGGTATACCCGCAAGTATCAGGAACTGGCCTAAAACAATTCCCGCAAGTTCATACTTAACCTGAAGCAGCCCGCCAAACAACAGATACATCAATAAAACAAAAGGAAAAATAAAGCACGCATCTCCGATTGTTACAGTCATACCTTTCTTTATATTACTTCTCTTTTCAAAAAGAGAAATCCCATTTTTCCCGTCACCAAACAGTAAGTTCTCACTGCTGTATGCTTTGGAAAGGAACATGATCGCAAACACCGAATACAGTACCATACTGCACAGTACCGGAATAACCATTGAGTAATTGAGTCTGAAATTCAGCGCCTCTCTGATCAAAAGTGTTACATTTAAAACAGGAACAACTGAAGTATACTGATTAAGTTCCAGGCTCGGAATCATTGAGCCATACGCAATGATCATAATAAGCATCATTGCGGGGCTTAAATAATTATTTGCTTCCTTATATGATTTGGCAAAACATGTAAAGCACATGATCACAGCACTCAAAAACAGTGCAGTTACCAATATTACAGGAAGTATCACGAGCATCGCTGAAATAAACGATGAAACTCCAACACCTGTTCCGTCCGTTCCCAAAAGCGCTTTTTGCTGCTCCAGAATAACACTGAACACAATCGACATCGACAAGATATTAAGAATTGAAGTAACCACACCACACAATGAAGTTGTGAGAATTTTAGCAGTCACTATCTGCTTTCCCGAAACAGGAAGCATCAAAAGTGTTTCAAGTGTTCCTCTCTCTTTTTCTCCGGCCGTAAGGTCTATACAAGGGTACATAACGCTAAGAAGTATAGAAAGAATAATTATCATCGGCAATATTGTACCAAGTAAAAATCCCGCAATCTGTTCATCACTTGATAAGCCGTTCTGTTCAAACGCTATCGGATTCAAAATACTATTCGCATCAAGCCCTGCATTTTCTACATTCTTTTCCCTGATAACATCGGAAATGTCATCAATTGCCGTTTTTACTCTGTTCATAGCCATCTGAGATTCATTTTCCGATTCCATATAAAAAGCCTTAACTCCAGCTTTTCCTTCACTATCTGATATTTCAAGATAAACATCAAAATCCTTGTCTTTAATCTTGTTTTTGCAATCTTCTTCGCTTATCTTTTCTTCAGTAGTTTCAAAATTTATCTTATAAAGCTGTTCTTCGCTGCCGTCTTTTTCGTTCGTCTCTATGGCATTATCATTTAATACCCTCTCAAGATTGTCCGTATCGAAATTCGAACTTTCATTATAGACAACAATGTCATAGACAGTGTCCTTATTTCCATACATCATGCTTGAAACCATTAACAAAACAAGCATAATAAGCGGATATACAACCACAGGGATAAGTACCATCATCATCACAGTCTTTTTATCTCTGAGAACATCTCGTATTTCTTTTAAAAACAGTGTTTTGGTAATCTTCCAGTTATTATTCATTTGCCGCACTCTCCATCTTGTTTTCTATAAGTTTCCTAAACACTTCTCTTAAATTCTGTGAACCTGTTTCCTTCTTTAAATTATCAGGGGAATCATTACATACAACTTTTCCGTCGCATATCATAACAATCCTGTCGCACATATACTCTGCTTCTTCCATGTAATGTGTCGAATAGATGACTGTCTTTCCTTTTTCTTTTTCAGCTTTCATAAAATCAACTATCGCTGAAGAACTGAGTATATCCAGTCCCAAAGTCGGCTCATCAAATATATAGATCTCGGGATCGTGTATAAGACACCTTGAAATTGAAGTTCTCTGAACCTGTCCCGTAGACAACTTATCAATCCTGTTGTCAGCAAATTTCTCCATATCAAGAACATCAATGATTTCTTCCGTACGTCTGTCAATATCCGCTTCCGTCATGCCATAAACCTGTCCATAGAATTTAAGTATCTCCCTTGCGGAAAAACGCCCGTACAGCTTTGTGTTGGCGGACATATAACCGATATGTCTCTTCAGATTTTCACCCTTTCTTATTACACCCGAATCGGTTTCTACAAAAACCTCTCCTTCCGTTGGCATCATAAGTCCCGCAAGCATCCTAAGAAGCGTAGTCTTTCCCGCACCATTTGGGCCGAGTACACCTACTATTTCTCCTTTTCCGGCTTCAAAAGAGATACCATCAACCGCATTGAACTCAATTTTTTTATTTTTTTGAACTGTCTTGGTGAATTTTTTTACAAGATTATTTGCCTTGATCATATGCACCCCTTCTTTTCTCATTGCTTATATGGTTCATTACTCATGTAATCAACCATATCACCACCTACATGAAGTGTCAACTTTTTTCTGCGATAGTGTGATAATTTTAAAAAGCAAAAAAGAACAAGCGGTGCAATTCGCCTGTTCTCTTAAGTTCACATCATTTATTCATTCTCGATCATGACAGTAATTTTCTTTAATTCTTTTCGCTTTATCAGTTCATCTTTCTTAAGAACTATCTGTTCCATCTCACCCGGAGACATGATGCGCTTCTTATTATGAACCACTCTTTCATCATCAAAATATACCGATACAAAAGAATCTTTGTATACATCACCGACTCTGAATCTCACGTTCAAAAGATCTTCCATTCTGCCGACATCTATGGTCTTTGGCACAGTATATCTTGCGCCATTTTCTGCTGATATTTCAACACTTCCCGTCGTATCGCCTTCTCTGCAGCCGTTTTCTATATATTTAACCGCATTTTGTCCCGCTCTCTTTGCTTCTTCAGAGACATAGTCAACAAGATCGTGTACATGAAGCACATTTCCGCAAGCAAACACTCCGGATATATTTGTCTCAAGAGACTCATTTACAAAAGGCCCTCCCGTCACAGGGCTCATCTCTATTCCCGCTGACACGGATAACTCATTTTCCGGAATAAGGCCGCAGGATAAAAGAAGCGTATCACACGTATACCTCTCCTCAGTTCCCGGAACCGGCTTTCTGTCAGATCCTACTTCTGCAATTGTGACCGCCTCAATATGCTCTTTTCCCTCAATATCAACGACTGTATGCGAAAGTTTTAAAGGAATTCCGAAATCATCAAGGCACTGAACGATATTTCTCTTAAGTCCGCCCGAATATGGCATTAGCTCAGCAACAAGTTTTACTTTGGCACCTTCAAGCGTCATTCTTCTTGCCATGATAAGTCCTATGTCTCCGGAACCTAAGATAACGACCTCTTTTCCCGGCATATAACCTTCGATATTAACAAGACGCTGCGCGCATCCGGCGGAAAAAATACCTGCAGGGCGATACCCCGGTATATTTAGCGCACCTCTTGCTCTCTCCCTGCATCCCATCGCAAGGATAACAGCCTTCGCAGGTATGGTGAACATGCCGTCTTCCCTGTTCATGGCCGTAACAGTTCTGTCGCGTTCAATATTCATCACCATAGTACCAAGCTTATAGTCTATTCCAAGTTCAAAAACTTTCTTTTTAAATCTGTCGGCGTACTCAGGGCCTGTCAGTTCTTCCTTGAAAGTATGAAGTCCGAATCCGTTATGAATACACTGATTGAGTATGCCCCCGAGTTCTTTGTCTCTTTCGATAATGAGGATGCTGTCATTTCCCGATTCTCTTGCTGCTACCGCAGCCGCAAGTCCCGCAGGGCCACCTCCGACAATAACTATATCGTATGAATTCATGGTCTTCACGCCTCCTCTTTCGTTCTCTCAAGAACTATATTGGAACTTCCGCCCGACTTAGTGATATCTTCATACTTAATCCCGAGTTCTCTGCTAAGTATCTCCATAGTCCTTGGCATGCAAAAGCCCGCCTGACACCTTCCCATTCCGGCTCTCGTCCTTCTCTTTATACCATCAAGTGTCGTTGCACCAAGAGGTCTGTGTATCGCATCGAGTATCTCACCCTCAGTTATCGACTCACATCTGCAGATTACATTGCCGTACGCGGGATTCTCTTTTATAAGAAGATTCATCTCTTCAGTTGAAAGACCTTCCGTCCGTCTTACTGCCTTTCTCTTTGTTATGACATTCTCTTTCTTCTTAAGATTCATAAGCTTATCAAGGATCACACACACCATCTCGCCAATTGCGGGACAGCTTGAAAGTCCCGGCGATTCAATGCCGGCGCAGTCGATAAAGCCCGGTACATCCTCAGCTTCTCCGATAATAAAGTCATTTCCGTCCTCATGTGCCCTTAGCCCCGCAAAAGAGGTTATAACTTTATTCATCGGAATGTTTTTTACATGACTTCCCGCTTTTTGCGTAAGTTCTCCTATTCCCTCAGCCGTTGTTCCCGTGCCCTCTTTATCTTCCGTCTCAATCGCGGTCGGACCGACGATCAGATTGCCGTGAACTGTAGGTGAAATGAGTACGCCTTTTCCAAGTTCCGTCGGCTGCGGGAAAATGACATGGTTTACATAGCCACCGGCCTGTTTATCAAGAAGACAATAGTCCCCTCTTCTTTGCGTTATATGCATCTTTTGAGTGCTGACCATGTTGTGAATTACATCCGCATAAACTCCTGCCGCGTTTACCACATATCTGGCTGTATATTCTCCATTACTTGTAATGATACGGAATTTACCGTCATTATCTTTTTTTATGTCTTTAACTTCCGTATTTAGCTTAAACTCCGCTCCGTTCATAGCTGCGATTTCTGCCATTCCGATATTTAGCTCAAACGGACAGATTATTCCCGCACTAGGAGCAAAAAGAGCTCCCTGCGTATCATCCGAAAGATTGGGCTCCATCGTAAGAGCTTCCTCTCTTGAAAGGAGCTTTAACCCCTTTACCCCGTTCTTTATGCCTCTGTCATAGAGTTCTTTCAGCCCCGGAAGAGCTTCTTTATATATGCAGACAACAAGAGAACCTATTCTCTTAAAAGGAATATCAAGATCTTCGCAGAGCTTATCCATCATCTCGTTTCCCCTGACGTTAAGCTTTGCCTTTAAAGAGCCCTCTGCCGCATCATATCCCGCATGAATGATCGCAGAATTTGCTTTTGAAGTACCTTCGCACACATCGCTGCATTTTTCTAAAATGCAAGTTTTGATATCGTATTTTGCAAGTTCACTTGCAATAGCAGCTCCGGTCACGCCTGCACCGATAATTACCACATCATACATAGCCCTCATCTCCTCTGCTTTTTGCGTAAATTACGAAATCAGAATAAGCATATCAGTCCTCTTTTGCCCAAAGAAGCGTAGCTTTGACGGCCTTATGCCAGCCCTTTAGCTCTTTTTCCCTCTTTTCTGAAGTTATATTTGAAGTAAATTCCTTATCTACCGACCGGTTCTTGATAACGTCCTCTTTGCTCTTCCAGTATCCAACAGCAAGTCCCGCAAGGTATGCCGCGCCCATCGCGGTAGTCTCAACGCATGAAGGGCGAAGAACCTTTGCATCAAGGATATCTGCCTGAAACTGCATCAGGAAATTGTTGTTTGATGCGCCTCCGTCAACTTTAAGAGAAGATATCTTTTTACCTGTATCAAGCTCCATGGCATGTAGAACGTCATATGTCTGAAATGCCAGCGACTCAAGCGTTGCCCTTACTATGTGATATTTGTTCACGCCGCGGGTAAGTCCCATTATCGCCCCTCTTGCATAAGGGTCCCAATAAGGAGCTCCAAGTCCCGTAAATGCAGGCACAACGTAGCATCCGTTCGTATCTTCAACTCTCGTTGCTAAATACTCCGAATCGGGCGATGAATCCACTATCTTAAGTTCATCCCTAAGCCACTGGATAGCCGCTCCAGCAACGAATACCGAGCCTTCAAGGGCATATTCGACTTTGCCGTCAATCCCCCATGCTATTGTTGTAAGCAGATCGTTCTTGGAAAAGATAGGCTTATCCCCGGTATTCATCAGCATAAAGCAGCCTGTTCCGTATGTATTCTTGGCATCGCCCTCAGAAAAGCACGTCTGGCCAAAAAGCGCCGCCTGCTGATCTCCCGCTGCTCCCGCAATCTTCACAGGGCCTCCGAAGAACTCGGGATCCGTCTCGCCATATATGCAGCTCGACGGCTTAACTTCGGGAAGCATGGACATCGGAATCTCCAATATGCTGCAAAGTTCCTCATCCCACTTAAGTGTATTTATATTAAAAAGAAGTGTTCTCGATGCATTCGAATAATCCGTGACATGAACTTTTCCTTTGGTGAGCTTATAGATGAGCCATGAATCAACCGTTCCAAAGCAAAGTTCACCTTTCTCTGCGCGTTCTCTCACTCCGCTCACATTTTCAAGAATCCATCTTATCTTGGTTCCCGAAAAATATGGATCAAACTTAAGTCCTGTCTTTTCCTGGAATTTCTTTACTATCTGCGGATTTTCTTCCATCTTCTCAGCCGCGTAATCCGCTGTTCGTCTGCACTGCCAAACTATCGCATTGCTGACGGGGTGTCCTGTTTTTCTATCCCACACTATGACTGTCTCGCGCTGATTGGTAATTCCTATTGCCGCGATATCTTCGTAAATTGCCCCAACATTCTGCATTGCAGCTCGCGCCACAGAAAGCTGAGTCTGCCAGATCTCATTTGCATCATGCTCAACCCATCCGGGTTTTGGAAAAAACTGTGTGAACTCCTTTTGGGATACGCTGCACATTTCCCCTTTTTCATTAAAAAGAATGCATCTGTTGCTGGTAGTTCCCGCATCCAATGCCATGATATATTTTGCCACGCGCTGTTCCTCCTTCAGCATATTCTTTACATTTCAGTGTGATGTCTTGTTGACAATTTGATGTATTATTTCACTTCGTAATTGATCAAAAGTCAGCAAGACAGCACCGGTTTTTCATATATTTTTTGACTATTCTTTCATGTATCATATACATTCTTGAACATGAAGTTCAAGAATGCATCAACCAAGCCAATTTGAATCAACTTCGTCGATAGGGCTTGGTTGACTCCTGAATCATGTTCTCACGAAATCCGCAGCCAGTGCGGATTTCTGTAATTTCATTTAAGATGTCATATTCCATTGTAAAATTCTATTAATTCAATTATACTTAAAAAGCTGCGGTATTGTATAAATACTGTTAAATAAGATATAATTTAGAAAGGAACAAACGAATATGGGGAGGGCGAGTATTATGGCAAACGAAAGAGAAGATCTCATTCATTCACTTGCAAAATCCATGGGCGTTGGCGATGCGCAAAAAGCACGCGGTACATCCGGAAAATATAATGCAGAAACCGGTACTATGTACTGTAACGGCCACATTATTTCCCGTACTACCATCGAGCAGGCAAGCGCATATTTCAATTCACAATATAGAAGACTTGCCGAGATTGATGACGAAAATGTCAAGCAGATGGCTTCAATCTATGAAGTCGCAAAAGAAGCAATCAACATGATCGTTACACCGTCAGATTCGACAGAATTATAAACATCAAAAAAAGGGCTACCATGCGTTTGTGTGGTAGCCTTTTGTTACGCCGGGGCGTGGAGGTATCCGTTTGGAAATGCTTGTTTTTCGTCTGCGGTGTGTTTTTCTAAAACTTATAAAGCTGCAAATGCCTCATTTCGACGTTGCTCAGAACAATCGGCATTTGCAGCTTTATAAGTTTTGAAAAACATCATCCTCGTACGAAGACGGCGCATTTCCAAACGGATACCTCCGTGCCCCGGCTGTTTACGAAATACTGCGGACATATAAAATTGCTATTTTGCCATCATTTAGTATGCTTTTGCGCCCCTGTGCCTTAGGAAATCGCCTATAACATGCATACTGAACTATTATGAATCAAGCAACGCGGTTTTATCTCAGCTCAAAATCCTTGCTCACCATGAAGGACATATGTAAGATGCTCAGGTTCTCCAATTTGCTTCCGGAGTTGAGGGCGTTGTTCAAAACATTGCATATGGAGCTGGTTGTGACAAGTTCTTGCCAGAGTTTATCTGTATTGCCGCCGAAATCTCTTTTGTTGATTATATCTTTCAGGCAATCACATAGCATATTGTAATCGGATAAACTTGAAAGGCATATTTCCGTCTCGCTTCCATCTTCCTTTACAAGCTTTACAATGTCAGAAACCTTGACCTTGTCCATGAATGCATTCATTGCTGCTACTTCTGTGAGGAAGCAATAGCATTCCCAAGCGAGTGTTGCATCGCCGATCTTGGCAGTAGCATCTTCGCCAAGTCTTCCGTAGAGTTCCTGTGTATCGGCAGCTGCAAAAAGTTTCAGATATTCGACCACATGGGAACGCATCTTTTGAAATCCATCAGGCCCGTCATATAAGGAAGGCATATAGGACTCGGCGTTTTGTTCTATAAAGAAAAACTGCTTTGTGGAGACAAATTGCTGCACGTTCCATGTTTCAGCCATCCTGCGGACCATCTCACTAAGCTCATGGATCTCAACATCATCTATTCTCACTTCACCGATGGCATTTTCCGGAAATCTCGCAGCATATACTTTCACAAATGATACTCTCTGATTTCCCAAACGCTTTTTGAGCTCAGGCTCCAGCAGCTCCCAAAAAGCTGATCTTTGCTCACCTGAACAGTCTTTTTCCTTATCTCCCATACCGACAGAAATTGTGTCACTTATATAGCAGTTCCACTCATGATGCTTACCTGCAAAGTCTGTAACTAAAGCTGTCGGCTCTTCCTTCATGATCATGCGCTTGTATCCATCCATGAAGCAGAATACAAATGAAGATACTGCCATACCTACAGCTGACCTGGTATCAGTTCCTGCTCCTGCACTATATTCATAAAAGTGTTTTGCAAATGACTTGTTGAATACAAAAAACTCAAGGCCAACCTGCCGCGGATCAGGCATATTTACATTGACTGACAGTTCGGTATTCAGCTCGGGAAGATATAATACATCACCCTGCCTCTGCACCTGACATGCCAAAGTGGCAGGAAGGATATCTCCCAATAAATGCTCCTTTATTTCTTCAGTGCTTGTAAAATCCTTAATCTGCACTTCATCCGATTTCGATTTCTTTTTAAACTTATCAAATATACCCATTATTCTTTCACTACTCTTTTTCTCATTACTGTATGGATGGCAACATCCTTCTAGTGCAGTGTTTCGCTGACTTTTCATCTCTGCAAAGTGGAATAATTCTTCAAATTGTCAACAAGACGCTACACAAGCTCCATTATATTGATATTTTACGTATAACACACTTTAGTATTCCGGTAAAATTCACCTTAGAAGAAGACTTTACGAAAGACGCGGAAGATTTTACAGGACTTTACGGGAAGACTTTTTTATACGTAAGGCTTCTATCCTGCCACTACCTTTATATTGTCCAAATAGGCATTTGATTTTTGGGGTGTTATTCTGCCTATATCAGGGAGACCGCGAATAGAGGCATTTGAATTTCGAATTTGAATCATGCCTATATAAAGGCTTTTGGGAATAGTAGCAGTTGTTTTTAGCTTAATTCAACTACCTATATTTCAAATGTCTTGATATAGGCAAAATCTTAGCCATAAAATCAACTGCCACTTTTTCATCAACATAATATACAGGCAGAACCATAACTCATGAACTTAGTTCTACGGGTATAAATCAATTTCCGGAATTCTATGCCCGTAAAATCAATCCTATATTCACTTGTTTCTACGTACATAAGTCGGTTTACGAGATTCTATGCACGTAAAGTCATTCCACATTCACTTATTTCTACGTACACAAATCGATTTCCGAGATTCTATGCCCGTAAAATCATTCCAACATTCACTTATTTCTACGTACACAAATCAATTTCCGAGATTCTATGCCCGTAAAGTCATTCCCACATTCACTTATCTCTACGTGTACACATCATTTTTCGGGTTCTAATGTCCGTAAAGCTACTTCAATATTGAAACGTTTATTTTGGCCAATGCAGTCATGAAATTTGATTGTCCTTTTCCTTTTTATTAACTAACAATCCGCTTATAATTACCGGTACCAGCAAAAAGATAATGCTCAGGCTAATAATATAGATATATATCACTATGTTTAACCCGACTTTATCGCTCAAAGATCTACCACCAATCATGCATATCAAGTAAAAAAATATAATGTTTAGTAAAAATGTTCCGCCAACACAGATAATGCTGTTTTTTATATTTTTTACACCAATTGTACTTCTCACAACCAAATAATTTATAGCAGTAAGAATGAGTATTGATAATAATACTATGAATTTACCCTTAAAAATTTTATCAAGTGTTATAGGCAGAAAAAAGATAAGTATCCAATCAATAACACATATGAGTGTTCCTGTTATGAACTTCGATTTTGCGATAGTTTTCATCTCTCACCTTTATGTGCATTGTAGTCTATTCTTCGTTAGCAAGCTTTATGAGAAGTGGCTTAGCATCAAATTTAGTAAAATCCTGATTACATCTCATCGCATCTGCCAGATCAAGGTTATCAAGAATCTCTTTCCCTGTTAGTTTCAGTTCTTTTTTATAATTAACCAGATCTTCATAATCTTTTCCGTCTGCCCGATACGAAGTAAAGGTACTCATTACTCGCTGTATAAACCAGGCAATTCTGATATCAAGATCGTTCCACCTTTTTTCACTGCCATACTTGGCATACATCTTTTCATAGTCTTCGCGGCTCTCTATTTTAAGGAGTTCCGGTAAGATGTATTTTTCAAGATCGGTTCTAAAATACTCTTTGACCTCATCAATCGGAATATCAATCGGCAGATAGTCGCGGTATCCGTCGATACGATAGCCTAAAACATTATATAGTGGAGATTCCATTCCATAATAAGGCAAAAAATATCTGCTATCTATGGAGAGTTCTCCTATTCCGTGCTGTGGCTTTAATTTTTCTTTACTCTCAAATAAACTGATGATCAGTTGAAATATAGCGCCCGATGCAGCAAAAGAAAATCTATATCCTTCCATGTGTATCACTACCTTTAAACTATCGGTAATTTTCCTGCACCAGGTATTACCACCGGTTTTAAAGCCGTGTTCCTTAAGAAGGGGCTTTATAAGTTCTTTAACAACGATATCTCTTTTCTCAAAAGGGGTATATGAAAGGTTTGCGATAAGCTTATTTCTGTAAGCTTCCGTATCTTCCTCTGTTATTCCATGCTCAGCCATATATCTGTCATGGCTATACCTAAGCTCTTCCGGTCTTGTAATATAATCATAATACTCACGTATTATTTCATCTTTAGTCATTTCAATCTTCCTCATTTGGGTCATAATGTCCGCCGGCTCCTTCAACTCCGACACCGTTATATTCCGCAAGGTATTTTAATTTCTCAATATAAATTGTCCCTTCGGAATCATGGTCCATAAATACCATCTCAAAAAAGTATTTCAAGAAATCCATATTTTTTATAAAAGAATGTCCTGTAAATTCATCCAATTCCTTGTACACTTTCAAGCAGCTCCGACCCAGAATAGTTTTTAGATTTTTTCATTTTATCAATAAACTCTTTATCAACTATAGTAAACGGCAAATCACTATATTTATCTCTTAATCCCATTTCATGCACTACATATTGATATACCTGAGAATATTCCTTAGGATCGCCATTTATCATTTCTTCCAATGCTCTTTTGGTAAGTCCGGCCAATCCAAATCCGTATTTTTGAAAAACAGGATATAAACCCGCTTCGATCAGATATCCTACATCCGTTAAATCACAGCTACCTGTATCACGTCCCACAATCCTGTAATCGCTGTCCATTCCGTAGAAATAGGATCTAAGGTTCCCTTTTCTTATACCGTATACCACTGCTTCTTCAACTGCTTCTCCACCATTGCAATTAGTTATAGTATATGTCTCTTTCATATCTTTTCTCTCTCCTTTAATTTATTCGCGGACTCATAACCGCGCTATAAGCGTTAATATTTAACTCCCCTAAAATTCTCTTTTCCCCAAAATCTTTTTATTCCTGAAGCGCTCAATATCTGCTCCTAAATAATCAATCAGCATAGCCAATCCGGAAATCCACATGTAATCGCCTTCATCATCTGCAACAACAAGAAATTCATCTATTGTTTTTACAAGAAGTTCTTCTGGATACGCACTCTTAAAAAGCTCCAGTAATTCATTGAAAAAGGGCCAGTTTGCATCCTGAAGTCCCTTCATCAGATCTTCGATAAAAACACTGTTCTTTGGATAACCAATGCGTTTCACTACTCTTATGTAATTAAAAACAGCAAACTTGTTCTTAAAGAGACTGAAATTTAAAATTTCCTCCGGATGATCCATAGCTTGCAGTTCTTCACTGTATTTATTAATTATTTCAGCCGATAATTCGGCACTATAAAATTCGTTCCAAGCACCCATGTCTACAGCATTTTCACCCAATATTGCGCTTTTTTATATGTTTTAAATAGTTAATATATCCATAACGTATTATACACATTTAATAAACATTTGTACAGCAAAAAAAGAACTGACAATCGTCAATGACTGTCAGCTCTTTTTTCATTGTAAGACTATATAAATGGCATTGCTCTTACTAAACGTTTTTTATGAGAATATAGGTCTGATCTTCTCTGTTATTCCAAGAATTGCGAGAAGGATGATCCACCACCAATTCATCTCTACGTTGTTTTCTTCTGTGTCTCTTGCAAGTGTTCCTGCATCGTCTGCAACAATTACACCTGTGTAAGACTTACCGTTGTTCATTTTTCCAAGTTTAACGTTCTTGTTGTTATTGTTGTTATTATCGTTGTATCTTCTTGCTCCAAGGATCTGCTCGATCATATCGCTATCGCCGCTAACTGTTGACTCTGTGTTCTGTCTTACTGTTGATGCATTTCCACCGTTTGCTCTCTCTGAACGTGAAGCTCTTTCTGTTCTGTTCTCATTTGTGTTATCTGCTACGATGTTCTCTACAAATTCAGGAATTGCAACTACGGGAGCCTCTACATTTACAAAGTACTGTGCGATTACTGCTACGATTGTCTCGATTACGCTCTTGTTCTCTGTCTCATTAACCTCTGCTGCCTCTTCGTTCTCTTCTGCCTCTACAACTTCTGCTGTCTCTGCTACCTCTACAACCTCAACTGTCTCTTCTACTGTCTCAACCTCAGCCTCAACTTCCTTCTGTCCGATCTGTCTGCCGATCTCTTCGCGCTTCTCGATAAGCTCGTCAAGCTCTGCTTCTGCATCATCAAGCTCTGCTTTTGCACTCTTAAGGATCTCCTCAAGGATCTCTACTGCCTTCTCATCTGAATCAGCTGCAAGAATTCTTTCGATGTCTGCTTCGCTTACATATGTTCTGAGACCTGCAACGAAATCTGATGTTACAACCTTTGCTACTCTAAGTCCGTCCTCTTCGATACCGTCGATTGCTTCCTCTAATGCCTCAACCTTATCTGAAGCCTCTTCGATCTTGTCCTGTGCATCTGCGATGTTCTCGCCATACTTCTCATACTTCTCAACAAGCTTTGAAGCGTTCTCGATGAATGCCTTAAGACCTTCATCATCCTTTGTTGAAACTCTGATTCCCTTTGCATTTCCGCTTGTTGTCTGAACGATCTTACGAGCTGCAGTGCCGTTCATGTAGTAAACACCGTCTACTAACTCGATCTCTCCGCTTTCAACTCCGGCCTTCAACTCATCGATGCACTTGTACTCGTTTGTTCCGTCTGCATAATCAAATGAATATACATCATACTTTCCAGAATTTACATCTGCCTTGAACTGGCTTGTAACACTAAGATTTCCAAAGTGATTCTTCTGATAAACTGAAGATGTGATATCCTCTTCAGGCTTCTCGTATACTACGATCTCTCTTGAGCTTCCAAGCTTGTACCACTGATCGTTGTCCTTGAACTGTCTGTCTGTTCTGTCAATGTTGAAATAGCGCTTTACTGTGTTGTTGTCCTTATCTAAATATGTAACAACAGTATATGAGCTGTTCTGACGATCAAATCCTCTGAGCATCTCTGTGTATGTAATATTTGTTGCATCCTTATCGATGAAAGTAGGAATGATATATCCGCTGATAATGCTCTCCATGAGCTTATCCTGTGTCTTCCAATCCTTGTTCTTATCAGAAATAGCCTTCTTTGCAAGGATATCTTCTACTGCTGCCTGCTCTTTCTCAAGATCTTCCTTAGCATTGTCGCAAGCCTCTGCAAGAACTTCTACATTCTTCTTAGCATCCTCAAGCTTCTCAGCTGCCTTGCTAACATTTCCGTCTGTGCTCTTAAGGCTCTTTACTGTCTCTTCGTATACTTTCTGAGCGCCCTCGAGCTCTTTCTTTGCATTCTCAAACTTGTCGCAAAGTGATTCAAAAATAACTTTCTTAATCTCGATGTCTTCTTTTGCATCAGCTGTAAGCTTGTCATATGCCTCAAGTGCTTCGCTTACCTGCTCTGCTGATGAATCTGCGTTTGTGATGATCTCTACAAGATCGTCTGTCTGTGCCTTTGTCTCAGCAACTTTCTTTGTTGCCTCTTCTGCTACATACTGTGCTGCTACTACGTTCTCAACAGTCTCTACAGCCTTCTCATCTGCTGTGCGATCAGCCTCATCTGCAACCTCAAGCTCTTCTTCTGCTGCCTGAAGATCAGCTGCTGCTTCGCTAACTGTCTCTGCTACGTTGAGATTTTCAACTGCCTCAGCAAATGCCTCAACGCTTTCCTGTGCAACTGCTCCGCCGTCCTCAGCAGATACTGCCTCGAATCCTGCCTCTTCGTTTCCGTCTGCGATTGACTCAACTACTTCGCAAGCTTCCTCTGCTGTCTCAACAGTTTCTTCTGCAACTTCTTCAGCTTCCATTGCTTCTTCTACTGATTCATTATATGTATCTTCATTTGACTCTTCGTTTGAGCTCTCCTGAAGATCTTCTGAACTCTCAATAACTTCGCCTTCCATGGCCATTACATTTACAGGTATACTTGTTGTTGCGATCAATGTTGCAATTCCGATTGTTACGATTTTCATGATTTTATTATTCTTCATTTTCTACCTCCAAGTCATGTTGGCTTGTTATCAATTTGTTTTTTTCTTTCGCACATTATTTTTATCGGAGCCAATTTTTTTTTCTTAAACAAAAAATTCTAAAATAAAAATAAACACCTCGAAATACGCATGTTTCAAGGTGTTTACGCTTTATTTTTTTAATGTTCATTGTGTAAGGGCGTTTGTGGAACCCCCTTGGCTTTTATGCCTTGCACAGTCTGCAATAACCAGTAGTTAAAGCTCCTGTGCCTTTACGATTTTGGTGCACACGCGCTTAGCAAGTGCAAGATTGTGGGTGATAATTACCATGCCCATATTGCGTTCTTTTGCAGTATCCAGAAGGATATTCCAGACCTGTGCCTGAGTGATCACATCAAGCATGGTTGAGATCTCATCACAGATGAGAAATTTGGTTTCAGGGGCAAGTGCCCTGGCGATGCAAAAACGCTGAAGCTCTCCGCCTGATAACTCTGAAGGCCATCTTTTCAGCCATTCTTTTTCAATTCCCATTTTCTCAAGAAAGAAATCGTCCGGATGCCAGCACTCATTGAGCGTCTTTGCCATCTTCCATCTCGAATTTACAGCAAGTTCCGGATGCTGATATATCATCTGTACAGGACAAAAACTCTTCATTGGAAGCGGAGCTCCGTCCAAAGTCACAGTTCCGGATGTAGGCTTCTCATATCCCGCGAGTATCTTGGCAAGAGTACTTTTTCCGTATCCTGAAGGTCCCACGATGCCGATTCTGTCACCTTCTGCCACATTGATAGATACGTCTCTTAAGATCAAAGGTGATTTCTCTGTATATCTGAATGTTATATTATTGGCTTCAAGAAGCATGCGCACACCTTACCTTTCCGGATCTTATCTCGCGTTCCGCTTGTTCTGCAGTGCAGGCATCATCTTTGTACGGACATCTATCTAAGAAAAGGCACCCTTTCGGAAGACTTCCGGCATAAGGCTGGGAGCCGGGAATTGGTTTAAATCCGTTTTGAGGAAGTGCATCGATAAATGCCTTACTGTATGGATGCCTCAAGGCATCTTTCCCCGCAAGGAAATCAGATTTGGGCGCAACTTCTACTATGGTTCCCGCATAGAATACCGCAACTCTGTCTGCAACGTTAAGCGCAAGATCTATATCATGAGTTATTAGAAGTACCGCAGCTCCGTTGTCAGCAAAAGATCTAAGGTGATCCAGAGTTTCTTTTGCCATCTCAAGGTCAAGACCGGGAGTAGGTTCATCTGCGATTATAAGATCGGGTTTTCCCATAACTGCGCCTGTTATAAGAACGCGCCTTGCCATTCCGCCCGAAAGCTGAAAAGGATATTTATTCTTTGTATCTTCTTCAAGGCGATATTTGGAAAAGAGCTCTTTTCGTCTTTCATCTGTCCCGAATACACCTTGAACCTGCTTTCCGACTTTCATCAGAGGATCGAGGTAATCAACCGACTGAGGGATGAACGCGATTTCTTTTCCAAATAATTCCTTTTGTCTTTCTTTCGTGATTTCTTTTCCCTTGTAGGTAATCTTGCCTCCTGTAACAGCATTTCCCGGAAGCAGATTAAGGACCGCGCTTGCAAGGATACTTTTTCCCGAGCCGCTTGAACCAACTACCGCAACAATCTCACCTGCATCCACATCAAGAGAAAGAGAATGTATTACTTCAAGTTTTTCTTTTTTAAAGGTGCCACTTTTGTACATACTGAATGCGACAACCAGATCTTCAATCTTTAATATGTTTTCTTTCATAGCGCCTCCTTACTCATTTCCGCTTTCGGGATTCCAGAGCTTCTTTAAAGTCTCGCCGATAAGGTCAAATAAAATGACAACAATAAGAAGCATGATCCCCGGAAAAACAGCAAGCCACCATTTGCCCGTTGTGATGTAGTTCATTGATTCGGACAAGATCACACCGATGGCCGGAACCTCTTTTGACAAGCCAAATCCCAGAAACGTAATGGACGCTTCGTGCATGATGGCATGCGGGAAAAGAAGTACAAGGCCAATCAGGTAGGCCGGTATAACGTGCGGAAGCATATGTGTGACAGCTATGGTAAAAGGACTCTTTCCCATTCTTGCAGCCGCTTTTACATATTGTGAAGATCTAAGCTGAAGGACCTCTTGTCTTACTATTCGGGTAAGCGAAGGCCAATGAGTAAGCGCGACAGAAAAAGTTATACCAAGGCTTCCTTTTCCAAGCATACATGAAATAAGGATAAGGAGAACAAGGTGCGGAAGTCCCATGCAGAGGTCAACCGCAAGTTTTATAACTTTATCTGTGACGCCGCCAAGTACCGCGGAAGCTATACCAAAGATAAGTGCAACGACCGAGCTGAATACTGAAGCTACAAGTCCTATCACAAGGCTGTTTGAAAGACCTTTTATGCAGCGGTTGAACATATCCCGGCCCATCGCATCCGTTCCAAAAAGATGCTCTTTGCAGGGGCCAACCAGCTTATCGGCGTAGTTGACACCGTATTTTGCGGGATTCATAAACATTCCCCATAAAAAGATAATTATCAGATAAAAAAAAGCAAGGCATATAAATATTGAGATCACAATTTTTCTGTTTAATGTCTTTTTCATCATTTTGCTTCGCTCTCCCTTATCCTGGGATCGCATACCCCATACAAAATATTTGCTATCAGGTTACCTGTGAATACGAAAACGGCACTTATAAGTGCAATCCCAAGAAGCAGCGGAGCATCTCCGTTAAGCGCCGCGGCAGTTGTGGCGGTGCCGATTCCGGGATATGCAAAAACGTTTTCCGCAAGAGCCATTCCGCCGAACAATTCACTAAAAGATGAAAACTGGAGCGTGATAGCCGGAAGAATAACATTTCTAAGGACATGACGAGTAATTATCTGCTTTTCATTTTCGCCTCTCGCCCTTGCGTAGAGAATAAAATCGCTGTTTATAATCTCAACGACGCGCTGTCTTGTGTAAAGCACGATCTCGCTGATATTTGCAACCGTCAGTGTTATTACGGGAAGGATCAGGTGATGGAGCCTGTCCCAGATAGTAACCTGACTTGCAAGCTTGCCCATGGGGACAGCCATTCCTATAGGGAAAAGCCCCAGCTCAACCGCGAATATGACAAGGAACATAAGTCCCAGCCAGAAGGTCGGAGCTGATTTAACTGTCAGGCAAAAGAGCTTTATGATACGGTCGAAAAATCCGCCCTGCCTTATTCCGCATATTATTCCAACGATAAAGCCAAGTATTCCCGAAAATGCCCATGCAAGCATCATAAGTACTACCGAATATGCAAATCTTGTTTTGATGACGTCGATAACAGGCTTTTTGTATGTTATAGATGTGCCCATATCACCGTGCAGAATATTTACAAGCCAGGTAGCAAAGCGCTCGGGAAGGGGATCGTTAAGCCCCCAATATTCCACAATCTCATCTTTTGCCTCCTGAGAAAGAGTCGATTCGGTTCCGATATACGAAACGAGCGGATCTATAGGTGATTTCACAATAAGAACAAATGCAAGGAAACTCACCAGGAAAAGAAGTATGATCATTCGCAGCGTTTCGGATAGTACGTTCTTCTTTTTTATCATAGTGTCCTCGTTTTATTGTCAGTTTAATACCCAGTCCTTGAGGTTACAGATAATAGGTGTTCCGTGACCGTGTGGATGAGGTATCTGCGTGTCTTCTTTGATATCAAGATTGTCTTTTACAAAATAAGAATGCTCAATATTTACAAGATAAAGATAAGGATACTCCGCATCGCATATAGCCTGAGCCTCTTTCCATGCTTTATAGGCTTCTTCACTTGATGATGCCGATAAAGCTCTGTCCATTGCAGCATCACACTCGGGGCTTGTATATCCCGATACATTTGCGTACTTTTCTTCAAGGAACATGTTTGAAGAAAAGAGTTTATAGAGAACTGTAGGACTAAACTGTCCCCATCCCCATACGATGGGAGTTGTGTTCTGCTCTTCTACCGCTGCGTCCCATGAATCGTTTCTGACCGAAATCTCGATTCCAAGATCCTTTGCGTTTTCAGCAAGAGCGGTTGCAAGTTTGTATCTGTCCTCGTCATTACCTGGAGCAATTATTTCAAAGGCGCATTTAAGCCCGTCTTTTTCTCTGATACCGTCGCCGTCTGTATCAACCCATCCGGCATTTTCAAGAAGCTCTTTTGCCTCATCTGCCCTGTTGTCCTCGTAGTCATCTGTTGAAGCCCAGGGAAGATTGTCGGTAAAGTTTACTGCGGGGCGTCCCTCGCCGTTAAATGCGTTGTTGATGATCTCCTGTCTGTTGATTCCGATAGCAAGTGCGTTTCTTACTGCCTTGTCGCAGGTAACCGCGTTTCCGACCTTGTGTTCTTCACCCTTGCTGTCCTTCATTGTGCCGGGTTCAAGTGTGGGAAGGCTGACATTTCTAACGTCCATGGTTTCGAGTTTATGAAGGGACATGCCCTCAATTTTTTCATTGATATATGTTGAGCTGACCATAACTACGTCGAGCTGACCGGATACAGCGTTGGAATAAGCGGTGTCCTGATCCATCTTGATGAAGTTTACCTGCTCGATGTCGGGCTTTTCACCTCTGTAGTTTTCGTTTACCTGCACAATGATCTGCTGGTTTGCATCGTACTGTGCAACCTTATATGCGCCTGTTCCGATGGGCATTGTGTCGAATGTTGTGCTGTCGTAAGCATCACTTGGAACAATCTGCAGCATTGATGTTATATCGAGAAACGGTGAATAGCATTCATCGAGTTTAAATACTACTTTGTAGTCTCCGTCAGCTGTAACAGACTCAAGATGTGTGAGATCTGCTTTTGAGTTGTTGGCTTGATTTGCTTTTACCTGTTCATAGGTAAAAACAACGTCTTCCGCTGTAAAATCGCTCCCGTCGCTGAACTTTACATCGTCACGAAGATTAAATGTATAAGTCAGTGCGTCATCCGAGATTTCCCAGTCTTTTGCAAGACATGCGGTATACTCTGAATCTGTATTTACTTGAATTAGTGGTTCATTTATAAAGGGATACCCCTGAGACATGAATCCTTTGATCGGATCCATTGCATTATCGAAAACAGTCGTTCCGATATAGATGTTGATGCTTTCATAGTCGTCCGTGTTCTGACTTGCAGAAACGTTATTTGCGACCTTACCGCATCCAACGGATAATAACATGAGTGTTGCAGTAATCAGTGCTGTAGTTTTCTTTTTCATATTTTCCTCCGCGATTATTTAATTGTCGTATGCATTATATGTTAGATAAGCGGCGGTTTTAAGCCCCCCAGGGGGTTAAAATCAGACGTAATCGCGAAAAAATATTTTTGCATATGAAGATAAGGCGGATAAAATACGCCGTTAAATGTTATAGAAAAATTGACATCTCGTTTTTGGCATGATATATTTCCTCTAAAAAACGTGCACAAACACTCTGTGCAGAAATAAATAATTGATTTTACTGTAAATATAAATATGAATGACAATAAAAAGAATAAGAATATAATAATAAAATGGGTGCTTATAGTTTTACTGATGTTAACGGCATTTTCTAAAGCTAAGAATGCCTACTGCAAAAGAGAAATCAGCTCGTGGATGCATGATTTTTATAGCTGGGAAAATTTTGCTTTTGATGAAAAAAAGCCTGCAAAAAGTGAATTCTGTACCATCGATGGAATATGGCAGTTATCGGACCTTGCACAGTACAAAGAAGCTGCTGAAAAAGATATTGATTCTTCCGCGCATGATAATTACATGGCTTATTTCAAAAATAGCGATAACTCTTTACAATGGGATAACATAGCCAAATGGTTGTCCGATGAATCAACTGCTCCTTCATATATTGAATGTAATGCCTTGGCAGAACTTATGCTTAATATGACCGATGACGATCTTGAAAAAGTTATTGAACTTGGGCAGATAAAGAGTTCAGGCTTTCATAAATATAAAATAAGCAATTCTTTAAAAAAAGTAGCCTCTGTATTCGTTATAAAAACAAGCGAAGAAAGAAGAAAAGTTTTTCCAAAATATGATTTCTATTCAGAAGATTTTTTTCGTCTTGATGATGCAGAGACAAGAGCATTAGGCTTTTTACAAACAGTTATAGAGATTGATAAGCTAAATGGAAATCAAGTAACTGTTGAAATCTCATCAGAAGAATATAAGCCTCCGACAATCGTCTGTAAATGTTTTACCTATAAGATCATTCCAAAAGGGGCAGACATTTTCAAGTTATATTCTCCTGTTATAACAGCATATCCAAGGCAAACAAGGGACGGGATTCAATCAACACTTACTGATATTTTTATCTATGACGCTTATACTTTGAAAAGTTTCCAAAAGTCAGTCAAATTGCCAATAGAACAGTTCAAACAGGCAATGACATTGATGATTGATATCGGACTTGATAATAGATGTATGCAGACCTCAGGTCAGATTGTACAAGTAACACGCGAAAACTGTGCAATTGCTTATATCGCCGATATTGAGTTTTATGATGATGAACTATTTTATTATGCAAAGGCTTATGGTGTACATTGTCGAAAGGATGTAAGCCCTCAGGAACTTAAGGATCATTTTTTAAAATATGACGAAAGTTTTCAATATTACTATAGCTGGTGGGTTAACTATGGCGAAAAAGAGAGACGCGCTTACATAGACAATATGATTTTTGAATTAAAGGACCGCGGGATACCATATGATGAAGCAACACCTGAACAACTTGAAGAAGCCGCAAAAGTTGTAGATAAAAAGCTTAAAGAGAATTGATAGTGCTATAACTCGCCGGCACTTAGAAGCTTTTCAGCAAAACGTTTATGCCCTTCAACAGAGAAGTGGACTCCGTCATAGCCCATCTCTATGTTCCATGAAGAGGCATCAAGAGCTTTTATATCATACTCTTTTGCAAGTTCCATAAAGTGCTTATTCATTTCAATACTTGCATCGTTATACCTTTGCAAGCCGGGCTCTGTAGCTTCAATGTATGGAGGCGCGATCATAATGAACGTGCCTTTGAAACTGTCCTTTATGTATGACAGGATATTCCTCATCTTTTCTATGGCCTGCTTCGGATCCGGATTATAGGTAAGCAAGATATCATTTGTGCCAAGCATCATTAAAAAGACGTCTTCGCATGTAAGCTTTGAAAGGATACCCGTAAAGTAACTGTCCGACACATAAGGAAGCTGCCGTCCGTTCATTCCCTCCTCTATTACTTCATATGAGCCTTCAAGCTCTTTTCTCACAATCGTAGCCCACCTGGTTTCTTCAGGATATCTGCCTCCCATGAACTACCCTCACCGACTCCACGTCGGAAAGGGTTTCTGTTATGCCGCAGAGCGGCATGAACCTGTAGGATGCTCTATGCATCCTGCAGAACAAGGCATGTCCACTATGCCTCTATCCCATTGACTTACCTTTGGGAATACTTTCCTTAAGATGTTTGCAGCTCCATTTATGTCTGCATTTGTTATTGTACCATCGTAGTGCCTGTAAAGTCCTCTCTGTATCCTCTTTCCTGAGAAAAAGTAGTTTCCTGAACTGTTCTTTTTATACACAGGGATATAGTCTTTTGCAAGAAAGTCTGCCTTTGATGTGTAGCTTTCTTCCGTGAGAACAAACTT
>NZ_JHXZ01000021.1 GCF_000621565.1 Butyrivibrio sp. LB2008 | reverse complement strand
CGGAAGAAAGCTACACATCAAAGGCAGACTTTCTTGCAAAAGACTATATCCCAGTGTATAAAAAGAACAGTTCAGGAAACTACTTTTTCTCAGGAAAGAGGATACAGAGAGGACTTTACAGGCACTACGATGGTACAATAACAAATGCAGACATAAATGGAGCTGCAAACATCTTAAGGAAAGTATTCCCAAAGGTAAGTCAATGGGATAGAGGCATAGTGGACATGCCTTGTTCTGCAGGATGCATAGAGCATCCTACAGGTTCATGCCGCTCTGCGGCATAACAGAAACCCTTTCCGACGTGGAGTCGGTGAGGGTAGTTCATAAAAAGTAACTTGTTTATAGATTGGCTTGAATGTTATATTCAAAAATAAATAATATCGGAGACAGCACAAGATTTGAGATTGAATATGCAAAGAGACATGGGAAGACCATTTCATATCTGGAAGGAGAAAAAATATGACAGAAATCGAAGCAATCAAGGCCAGACATTCGGTTAGAAGTTATAAGCCGCAGATGATCGAGCCGGAGAAAATCATACAGCTCAGAGCCAAAGTGAGTGAGCTCAATGCTGAGAGCGGACTTCATTTGCAGTTTATTGAAGATGCGGGAAGAACATATACTAATCTGGTAAACAGAGCAAGGGGACTTGGTTCGGCACCGAGCGTTATCGCATGTGTCGGCAGAGCTTCGGATGACCTGGAACAAAAGATTGGTTACTATGGCGAGAAACTGGTTCTTTTTGCACAGAGTTTAGGACTTAACACATGCTGGACAGGGGGCTTTAATCATAAGACCATATCCGCCGAAGTTGCTCCCGATGAAAAACTTGTAATAGCTATCGCAATAGGTTATGGCAAGGACCAGGGGAAAGTTAGAAAATCCAAGACTTTTGAGCAGGTGGTTGAGGCAGCAGGTGAGCGTCCGGATTGGTTTAATCAAGGCGTTGAGATGGCTCTTTTGGCTCCCACTGCAATAAATCAGCAGAAGTTCGTGATAAAACTTGCAGATGGTGAAAAAGTTGAATTTATTGACAAGGGCGGCCCTTTCAGCAAGGTGGATATCGGTATCGTAAAGTGCCACTTTGAGATAGGATCCGGCAAAATTATTGCAAATATAGTACCAAACACTTATAATTGCTAAAGATTATAAAGTTAGTTATAATTAGGATATAAATGAGCAGGGATGTTTATAGCTCCTGTAAACTACTTTGCAGGAAGCTTTCGGAGGAGTAAGTGTGGTACCTGCTTATTTTGTATGTGTATGTTGAAAAAGGGTTTGGGGAGGATGTTGGTTTGTTAAAGACTTTTTCCGTGACGGATATTGGAAAGAAGCGAAAGCTTAATCAGGATTATATCTTTTCCTCTGACAGAAAAATCGGAAACCTTTCCAATGTGTTTATTGTTGCGGATGGCATGGGAGGCCACAATGCAGGTGACTATGCATCCAGATACACAGTTGACACTATGGTGGAGGAGATTGAGAAGTCTTTTGAACAGAGTCCTGTTAAGATTCTGGAGAATGCGATCAAGTTGGCAAATCGCAATCTTAGAGAAAAAGCGGCAGAGAATCCATCGCTGTTCGGGATGGGAACTACAGTCGTCGCGTGTACTGTTATAGGACGGTATTTGCAGGTCGCCAATGTCGGTGACAGCAGGCTCTATGTCATCAATGATAAAATCACCCAAATAACTAGAGATCATTCCCTTGTGGAAGAGATGGTCAGGATGGGCGGAATTGACAGAGAAACTGCCCGGTCGCATCTTGATAAAAATATAATTACGAGGGCAATAGGTGCCACAGAAACAGTAGACATCGATTTTTTCACGGTGGAACTTAATCGAGGGGATATCGTCCTTATGTGTTCGGACGGTCTCACAAATATGTTAGAAGATGAAGAAATCCGCATGATTGTCAGCGGTCAGCGAGACATTATAGAGAAGGCCCAGAAGCTGGTTGTCGCGGCAAATAATAACGGAGGCAAGGATAATATAGCAGTTATCCTGATAGAACCCTTTGCCGATGAACCCACTCGCGATGGAGGACTGAATGATTAAAATAGGTATGGTGATCGGAGATCGCTATGAGGTGCTCGAGAAGATCGGTACCGGCGGTATGTCCGATGTTTATAAAGCAAAAGATCATAAACTAAATCGTCTTGTTGCAGTAAAGATACTTAAACAGGAGTTTTCTGAGAACGAGAATTTCGTATCAAAGTTTCGTGTTGAAGCACAGTCAACGGCCGGGCTTATGCACCCTAACATTGTAAATGTTTACGATGTCGGAGACGAAGACGGTATCAACTATATCGTCATGGAGCTCGTAGACGGAATAACTCTGAAAAAATATATTGAGAAAAAGTCCAGACTCTCGGTAAAAGAGGCTGTCAGCATTGCTATACAGGTAGCTATGGGACTTGAGGCTGCTCACAACAATAATATCATTCACAGAGATATCAAGCCTCAGAACATCATGATCTCCAAGGACGGAAAGGTTAAGGTTACCGACTTTGGAATTGCAAAAGCAGCTACAAGTAATACCATTACATCAAATGTAATGGGTTCGGTGCACTATACCTCACCGGAACAGGCGCGTGGCGGATACAGTGATGCCAAGAGTGATATTTATTCACTGGGTATTACTCTTTTTGAAATGCTAACGGGAAGAGTTCCTTTTAATGGAGACACGACCGTTGCAATAGCAATCAAACATATTCAGGAGGAACTTCCCACACCGGCAGATTTTAATGAGGAAATCCCTATCAGTGTGGAGAAGATTGTTCTTAAGTGTTGCCAGAAGAGCCCTGACAGAAGATATCAGAATGCTGCTGAGCTCATTCAGGATCTTAAGAAATCGCTTATAACACCTGATAAAGATTTTGTTTCCATGGTAGATCCCGATGAAGAGGGAGCAACCAGAGTAGCATCCGATGATGAAGTAAGACATGTGAGAAACAGAGATTCCAGAATGTCTGATACTGAGCAGATGAGGCTCAATCGTGATGTTGTCAGAGAATATGATCGTGACGACCGTGATGATCGCGATGATTATGATGATTATGACAGAGAAATAAGGAAATACGGCAGAGAATACGATGACGTCGATGAAGAAGACGACGATTATTATTATGAAGATGAGCGAAACAGAAGACGCAAGGGCACAATGCAGGAAGACGGAAAACTCGAGCGTATAACGGCTTCAATCGCCATAGTAATGGCAATTATCATTGGACTTATCTTAGTTATGTTTCTTGCAAGAGGAGTCGGTGTATTCGGTACAACAGAGGGAGCGGGAAGCAGTTCAACAGAAGCTTCAAATGCGGCTGCGGAAGTTGAAAAAGGAGTTCCTGATGTTGTAGGTAAGACATATGCTGAGGCTAAATCCATTCTTGCGGATGATAAGGGCTACATAGTAAAGAAGGCAGATGATAAAGATAATTCGAAGCCAAAGAATACCGTTGTTTCAACCTCGCCTGAGGCAGGTGCACATCTTGATGTGGGCGGTGAGATTACTGTATATGTAAGTAACGGTTCAAATTATAAGGGAAAAGCATCTGCATCATCAGGTTCCTCAACAGAGGGAGAAGTTGAAGTTCCGGATCTTCTCGGAAAAGACTCAGAAGAAGCTGTAGAGATTCTTATTGAAGCAGGACTTCAGCCGGGAAAGACCGAGGGTGTCAACAATCCCGATCCTAAGCTTATAGATAAAGTTTGCAGACAGAGTCTTGAACCCGGAAGTAAGGTCAAGAAGGGAACTGTTGTGCATCTCGAGATATCAGAAGGTCCCGGTGTTGTGGGATATAGATGTGAGAGCGTAGACGGACCGCAGGGCGGCGAGTATTATGTTCCCGGTATGTCGGTACATGTTACCGTTGTTACATCGGACGGAACAACAATCCATGAGTCCGATACAACTACTTTCCCGATAAGGATTGATGCTCATTCAGCAGTACCTACCGGAGTGGTAACTTACAGATATACGGCAACAATACCTGCGCCAACCAATCCTGAGACAGGAGAGCCTATGGGTGAACCTACCAATGAACCCAGAGAAGTGCGTAAGGAAATCCAGTTCACGCCGGAGACAAATTAAATGCAGGGAAAGATAATAAAGGGAATTGCCGGCTTTTACTACATAGAAACTCATGATGAGAATATCTATGAATGTAAGGCAAAGGGCATCTTTAGAAAAGATAATGTAAAACCGCTGGTCGGAGATGATGTCATGATAGACATTATCTCCGAAGAGGATAAAAAAGGGAATATAACGGAAATAATTCCCCGTAAAAACCGGCTTTTAAGACCGCCTGTTGCCAATGTGGATCAGGCGGTTATTTTGTTTGCGATAGTTAAACCCGATCCCAATTACAATCTGCTCGACAGATTCCTTATCATGATGAGGCAGCAAAATCTTCCGGTTATCATCTGCTTCAACAAGCAGGACATCGCGACCGAAGAAGAGCAGAAAGAACTCCATGATGCATATGAGAAGTGTGGATACAAAGTTCTTTTCATAAGTGTTAAGGAAGAAAAGGGACTTGATGAGCTAAAAGAGCTCTTAAAGGGAAAAACTACTACTTTGGCAGGCCCAAGTGGTGTCGGTAAATCATCGCTTTTAAATAAGCTTGTTCCCGATGCACTTATGCAGACGGGTGAACTCAGCCGCAAAATTCATAGAGGAAAGAATACGACGAGACATTCGGAGCTCTTTTACGTAAGCGAACTATCACAAGGAGAAGAGGAGACCTACCTCTTTGATACTCCGGGATTTACATCACTAAACCTGGTCGATGTAACTACTGACAATCTGATGCAGTACTATCCCGAGTTTGAAGAATTTGAACCTGAGTGCAGATTCGGCGGATGCTCGCACATAGCAGAGCCGGACTGCGGAGTAAAAAATGCACTGAGTGAGGGCAAAATTTCCGCAGTTCGCTACGAAAATTATAAGATAATATACGAAGACTTAAAGAATGCCAGACCCGATTACAGCAAGAAAGCAAGACGCTGATCGGAAGAATTATATTTATAGTACAGATAAGGAATACAGATGAAAATATACGTTACAAGACACGGACAGACAGACTATAACAAGAAAGAACTGATGCAGGGAAGAATAGATATTCCTCTTAATGAGACCGGAATGGAACAGGCCCGCGCAACAAAAGCCAAGCTCGGCGATATCAAATTTGACGCCGTATACGCAAGCCCCCTTACAAGAGCAATCCAGACCGCATCAATAATCGGAGATATCGATCCTTCCGATATTATAAAAGACGACCGCATAATAGAGGCAGATTTCGGAAAATATGACGCCGTAAACTATTACAAAGTAGGCCTCCCCATGACCGCTTACTGGGCTTTCCCCGAATTTTTCCCTGCCCCTTCCGGAGTTGAAAAAGTAAAAGACATGGTAGCCCGCACAAGATCCTTCCTTACGGACCTTGAGAAAAAAGACTACGAAAACGTCCTCGTAGTCTGCCACGGCGGAATCATCCGCCCCATCCGCGGCTACTTCGAAAACGTAAAACGCGGCTACATCTGGCGCCCCCGCCCCAAGAACTGCGAAATCTTCGTATACGAATCTAAGAACGGCACTCACCGCCTAGTTCAAGACATCATATAAGCTTTTATTTTTTTTCAAAGCCATCGCCCAAGTTCTTTAACTGCTTTTTTAAGAAATCCGGTTTACCGCGGATTTCTCAAAAAAGCAGTTAAAGAACTTGTTCAATATCCTATAAGTATATGCACATAAGTATGCTCGGACGCCTAACCAATTAATCTTTCGAAAAAGTAAAAGGTATCAGTATATAAGGTGCATTTTCGCATTGTTTTTGGTCGTTGCAACATTCAAGAGCGTAAAAAGGCGGAGTGATTTATTCTGTTTTTCAATCCACTGTTTGAGCCCATTTATGGGCGAGTTTGGATTGAAAGAATAAATCACTCCGCCTTTTTATGCCTTGAATGTCAACGAACAAATCCAATGCGAAAATGCACCTTATATACTGATACCTTGCCTTCTCGCAATACCTATCGGTCAGCCATCACCATCACTCGTTCGGCAACGTCTCCGCGCGCTGAGCGATGTTCTGCTTGAAGTTGATGACGTCGTGGTCGTACTCGGAATCCATGAAACTTGAGTGAAGGAGGAAATCCGCAGTTGCTTTATTGTTGGCAAATGGAATGTCATAAACCTGCGCAATTCTCATAAGCGCCTTTACGTCGGGATCGTGAGGTGCTGCTGTGAGAGGATCCGAGAAGAATACTACGAAATTAATCTTACCCTCTACGATCTTTGCACCAATCTGCTGATCACCGCCCAAAGGACCTGAATTATATCCGCGTACAGGAAGATTTGTGGCATCTGTGATCATTCTTGCCGTTGTGCCTGTTCCGCATAGAAAATGCTTTTTTAATGTCTCGGCATTATCCTTGCACCACTTGATAAGCTCAGGCTTTTTCCCGTCGTGAGCGATAAGTGCTATGGATTTCTGCTTCGGAATTGTGAGTGTAATTGTATCTGACATGAAAACTCCTCCTATTTTACGCGTTTTTTCTTTATCTCATGTCTACAAAATACACCATAACCATCATCGTGTCAAAGAAGATATTTATTAACTTTTTTGACCTTTTAGAAATGAGCCCTTATAATTACGGTATGAATAGAAGATATAAAAAGAAGAAAAACGGATCAATTATTTTTCTGGGCACTTTTATTGTGGTTGGAATAATATGCATAATCGGCTTGGGAGCATTTATTGTTGATTATGAACGTGCAAAAGAAGTTACATCGGGAGTTGTTTCCGATGCAAACGCATTTATGGAATCAGAGCTTGGAATTGATATAGACATAGACAAGCTCGAAAGCGGAGCTGATTCCGAGACTGTAAGCAAGGTGAAAAAAGGCGTAAAGAAAGGTGTAAAAAAGGCAAAAGAAGTAAAAGAAACCTTGTCGGAAGACGGAATCTTAAGCGATGCTTCGGATATCAATCTTCATGATGTTGACGGAAAAGGCAAAAATTATGTCTTTACTTATGACGGAGTTGAGTATTCTGCAGTATATACCAAGGATAACTGGAAGATAATAGACTCTTATAAGATAGAAAACAGCGAAGATATGAAGATCATATGCTCTGCACTTATAGAAGAGCATCCTGTGCACGGAAGCGACATGCAATCTTACAGAACAGCCGATGATATGGTCTACGAGTGGGAACAGCATAATATTGCATATGCATTTCTTCCAGATGATAACAGATGGAAGGCCAGAACCAAGGATGTTGACCTCAACCCCGAGGATCAGAACTTGTCTTTTGCAGAGATATACGAGAGACAGACGGGCAAGAAGATGACGGTAGATGAGCTTATGAAGCACGTGCAGGAAGGATAACGTATATGACTTATTTTACGTGTTTTTTTCTTGATGATGAAAAAGATATTATAGTAAGTCTTTATAAAGACCTTGATAAGATGTGGTTTGTGCTGTCTACGCCCAACCATCATACGGGAAACCTTATTAGGAACCTCGCCGCATTATGCAAACTGACTCTTTCTGAAGATGAGAGCGGGAAACTTGTTGCAAAGGGCGAGGTTCCCTGTTTTGTTGATGGTAATAATGAAGAGAGCTACATATTTAGCATGCGTGGTGTTGAGATAGCAAAGATATTTCCGGATAAAAGAGTTGAAGTCATGGCATCTGTTCCGGCAATCGCAAAGACACTTATGAGCCAGACCAAGAAGTATCAGCTCGATCTTAACAAGACTATTTTTAAGACCTATATAAACAAGAATCTTAAATTCAGGACCGATCTTCATACGCATATGAACGGCAATCTTCCTGCGGATATACTGATCGCGCTCGGAATCTATCATCAGATAAGATATCCTTTGTATTATGTCAAAAAACTAAATCTCGAGCTTACCGAGAAGCAGTGGATAAGTGTGCTTAAGAACAGGGAGAAAGTCGCAAGACAGCTTTCTTCATCGGAGCTTCAGGGCAAGTATCTTGACAGAAAAATCGATGACAATACATTTATAAACTTTGCGGATCTTATTCTTAATAACTTAAACGACGCTGAGCTCAATATTGTTAAGATCAGGGGATCGCTTGCTGTTATCAAGGATGGACAGGCTGTATTTACTAACCTTGAGAAAGTTTACATTTACAGATATATCTTTACCAAGGGAAAAGAATGTGATGAAAAGATAGATATTCACAGCGTTTCCCAGATTCCGGATGAAGATGTAAAAAAAGCTTTGAATCAGATGCTCATGGATAAAGAATCTTCTGAGTACTGTAACAATACTCTTTTCCAGGATAAACTCCTGTGGATAGCAAGAAATTATAAGCGACAGGGCATATGCTATGCGGAGATAAGCGATACCACGCTTGTAAAAAAATATGAGTCCATTGATATGCTCAGGCAGGTGCACGAAGTTATGCCAAGTATCCACAGAGAGACGGGAGTTATGATAAGGTTCCTCGCCGCTATGCGTAGGATACCTCTTACGATCATCAAAGATGCGGTGACTCCTTCAAATTATCTTGAGCAGAACCTTGAAGTGTTGAAGGCTACGGCACTTGATCCATATGTTGCGGGATGCGACTTTGTCGGCGAAGAGATAAATGACATCATTACTTTGAAGCCGGCGTTCAAGGAAATAGTCAAGATCGCGGCTAAAGACCCTTCGTTTGTGATAAGAGTTCATGCGGGTGAGAATGACAGCCAGAAAGATAATATATCTCACAGCATTCAGTGCGTAAAAGAATTCCTTGCACCCGATCAACAGATGCCGCGGATGAGGCTCGGACACGGACTATATACCTACAGTCCCAGATCAAAGAAGGGCAAAGAAGTCCTTAAACAGCTCAAAGAAAATGGCGTAGTTATCGAGTTCCAGCTTACAAGTAATGTAAGACTCAATAACCTCAATTCACTTGATAAACATCCTCTTAGGCACTATCTGAAGCAGGGACTTAAGTGCGTACAGGGAACCGACGGAGCGGCTTTGTACGGAACCAATTCTGTGGATGAGCAGCTGTCTCTTATTAAGATGCTGGGGCTTTCGGATAATGAGATAAGCCTTATGAAGCAGGCTGAGACAGAGATAATAGAATTAAGCAGAGCATCCTATGCAGCCAAGAAACAGAAGTTCAATGCGCTGATCAAGGACAGAGACATCGAGGAAGTACTTCTTGAGAAGATGAAAGCTGTTAAGATATCGGAAAGGAGACTTTCATCAAAGGGGCTTTTGCTCGATGCCAATAAAGAACTCAAGGAGCGCATAAGAGAAATTTCGTGGTCATATTTCCCGGTAGTGCTCTTGGGCGGAAGTTTTAACACTGAGAACAGAGCTACCAGAGTGACCAAAGAGGGCGCTGCGCAGCTTGATGCACTTATGGATAAGCTTAGTCCGGAAGAAGTCTGCTTTGTCATCGGCCATAAGCTTTCAGGGTATGAAAAGTACCTTCTTGATAATAACAAGAAGAAATTTAAAGTCTATGCCGTTGTTCCTGCCATGATAACAGAGAAGGAAAAAGATATGCTTCTTTCTTATAATGTCAGGATTCGGGTTTCTACGGAGACTCAGGGAATGGGCATTTACAAGAGCTTTAACTACGAGATATTTGAGAGAAGACCATCGATGGTCGTTGCCTTTGACGGTAACAGCGCCGCAGCCAATCTCATTCAGGAAGCCAAGAACGGAAAAGGAAAGGCTCATATCTTGGTATGGGGACATTCCAAGACACTTCGTCAAAAAGCGCTTTCGCTGAAAGGTTATGTAGACATTTTTGATGAAGAAATGACCCTGGGGGACGGGGTTATTGGACCAAAAATCTGATAGTAAACGAAGAACTGTATCTTCTTCAGATGCAGTATTTATGCGGGGTACCATTATGGAACCCCGCTTTTTGATGCCTTTTTATTGAAAAAAAATATGAGACACGAGATACTAAATCTGATACACCTGCAGGTGAAAATATAAATTTTGAAAGGAACGGTTTTGTTATGGTCGAATTTGGGGGACAACTCAGAAGTGCGAGAGAGATAAAAGGATTGACGCAAAAAGCTCTTGCCGATCAATTATATGTTACTAGGCAGACAGTTTCCCGGTGGGAGTGCGGTGAGCGTTATCCGGATATTATTACATTAAAGAAATTATCTCAGATTCTGAGTGTCAGTCTTGACGACCTTTTATCCGGGAAGGAGATGATGAAAGTGGCGGAAAAGAATCCTGTGGTGGAAAGTAAGATAGCTAACAATGTTACGATTGCTATATATATGAACATAGTTTTGTTGCGGCTTATAGAGCAAGTGCAGTATCTGATGGAACGGTACGGCATGCAGGGAATTAAAAGGTTTGATTATGGAATTTTCGATTTTAGAGATGTTTTTGGTTATACGATAGAGGCATTATATATAGTGATTTTTTCTTATGGCTTATATTGTGCGATAAAAGATGTTCAAACTCCAAAGAGAATCGGAATTGTTTTGATCTCGTACAGTTTGACTTTTTTAATCGATGGAATTTTTTGGTGCTGCTCAAACATAAGATATGCGCTCTATATCGAATCATATAGTAGTAAGTTATATGGCGAATCATATAGATCTTATCAGCCCTGGTGGGAAATTGTTCTTAGATTTGATGTACCCTATTATGCACTTGCAATAATGCTGTTAATTTCTTTGTATTTCTTTTTTATACGAGGTTCAAAACGTAAATTATGGGTGTATGCCATCATGATTGTTTCGATATATTATACATATTATATGGTTCGGGGTGATATAGGCTGGATGCTTAGTGGAAGGAGTGAAGTGATAGAGAATACTAAGTATACGGTTGATGATGCCACATTGGATTCAATTATTATAGTAAGAGATTTTTTTACAAATATATCGTTGTATGGTTTAATTATTTTCCAGACACTTACATTATACAGAAAACGCAGAGCAGCGTTGGACTTATATGTAGAAAAAGAACCTATTGAAGCATCAGCTCATTGATTTGTGTAACACCACAGAAGATCCGTAGTGATATTCAGTGGTGTTTTCTTTTGAAAAAATAACATATAATGTAATGACCCTGGGGGACGGGGTTATTGGACCGGAAATTTGATAGTGAACTAAACTTATGAATGTGCTGCAAATGCAGTATTTATCCGGATGCACCATATAGGTGCATCCTTTTTTTAGGTGGTGCTTGTATAAAATAATGGGAAATGAGATACTGACTTCAACATCTTGCGCAGATGAGAATATAGATTTTTTGGAAGGAATTTTTTTATATATGGTAGAATTTGGCGAGCAACTAAGAATAGCGAGAGAAAAGAAAGGGATGACGCAGCAATCTCTTGCGGATCAATTGTTTGTGAGTAGGCAATCAGTTTCACGTTGGGAACGCGGTGAACGTTATCCTGATCTTATTACGACAAAAAATTTATCTCAGATTCTGGAAGTGAGCCTTGATACTCTGCTATCAGAAAAGGAGATGACAAAAGTGGCGGAAAGAAATCCGGTAGTTGAAAATAAAGTGGTAAACAATATGACAATAGCTCTTTATGCTATTGTGGCTATATCTTTTTTTATAAAAATTGCAGAGAGAGCAATGATTTTTTGTATCCAGTCATTTAAGTCTTTGACTGAATTAAGACCGATGAATTACATGCATGGTTCAACAGATGAAAGAATCGTGCTTCTAAGAAATGCAGTTTACATCATTGTTTTTGCGTTTGCGTTATACCATGCAATAAAAGAGACATTGACACCTAAGAAAATGGGATTGGTTATGGTGGGCTTCTTCACAACACTGTTTTTACTTGATGGAACTAAGGTAGCCTACTCTTTTAGTATGTCCTTCAAAAAGATCTTCATGCCTTTTAATAAAAATTGAAATCGTTTGTGATTGAACATGATGAGCTTTTGCAAATTCAGTAATAGTCATTATTATCCCCTTTTATTCTACAAAGTTTAAAACTTGTTGACCTTATACAAAGTATTATACTTGTTGTAAAAAACATATTTCAAGCATTGTGCTATTTATTCCCCCAAATAGAGTTGATGAATTAGATTTTGCAGAATATCTGGACCGTTTGAACAATTAAGATTCAATACTAAAGCGAAAAACTTAAAATGACTTGTAAAAAAGGTGTCTAGTTAGACACCTTTTTTATTTATATCCATTATATTTTTTGTGATTGCGGTTTCCAATCAAGAATCGCATATGTTGCTTGTCTGTTTTTTATATAATCTTCAAACTTAGTATATTTTAATAAGTTATCTACTGAGTATTTTAATTCTTCTAAATAATTTGCTTTTGTATTTAATTCTTCATTTTCATATAAAGTCCCAATTACTCCGGATAATATACCTTGTTCACACTTACCTTGCAGAAATAAATGTTGTTCTAAAGCAAGCATTTCAAGATATGACGCATTAGACGGCTGTACTTCCATAGGATTTATACAATGATGCTCTAATATTTTATTATCCTTTGGAGATATTACATCTACAGACATATTTCCATCACTTTCAGGAGCAATATTTATATAAATATTACGTTGAACATCATAACTTTGGATTATTGCACCATTTTGGGGCGGTGGAGGCGGGATGTAAACAGTAGCAGAATGATTAGTATTTATATTTTGTTTCGGATATTGATTATGTATATTGTTATTATTAATTTTTATCATGAATTTATACCTCAATAATTGCATTTTGAGTTAATGTATTCCATGGACGATTAAGAGATCTTACTCTTACGACAAATGTATGATTACCACTTCCTATGGAACCACAATCGCATCTATAGACAAAGGTATGTACAGGATTTTATTGTGTTTATTAATATCTGGTTTTATTGCTGCTAAACGTTGTTCATAATCTACCTTAACTTCAAAATAACGCTTACCGAAGATTCCAGCTAAAACAAATCCAATTGATATTATGATTGCTATTATTTGGAATCTTTTCTTTTTATCAATACTTATTCTCAAGTAACCCCCTCCCTCCAGCATACTAACAATACAGCATTAAAAAATATTCTCTACAGCAATTATTATATATTATTTTTGCGTCATTTCCCAAAAAACTTTTGAATCCAAGTTTTTGCTTTTTCCTGATTTAATTCTTCTTGCAGCTTAGCAGATTTTTCCATTTCTTTTTGTATCTGCTCTTTTTTATCTTCCACTAAAAGTTGCATTGCTTCCGCCTGAACAATCTGCCTTGAAGCAACTAATAACTGTTCCTGCAACTCGGATATTTTCTCTTCTTTTTCTATGAGTATTTTTCTTGTATCTGCCAGTTCTTTTCTTGTTGCAGCTAATTCTTTTATAGTTTCAATATCCTCAATTACTTCTACTGGTTTGGGTAATGGGTATTTTCCATCCAAAACTTTTAAAGCTTCTTCATCAAGTTCTATCGTTTTGCCTATTATTTTATGAACTTTTATAGTTTCGCGGTTAGTGATGGATTTATAGGTAATGCCAATACTATGGCGTGGTTTCGAAAAACAGTGGTTGAATTTATGCAAGCTACCGTCCCAGGAGGGATAGGAGCAGTCGCCTCATATTTCTTTTTTATACGTGGGAAAAACCATAAAGCGTGTGTAAATATGATTACAGTTGCATCAATCATAGGGATAATTGGGAATTTATTATTTATACAACATGATATCAGCAAAGCGAGAATTCTTTTTACCGGAGCATCTATGATCACAACAACTGCCAGAGAGACGGCGGCAGACTTTGTGCTTGGAATTGCGGTATTTGTTCTGATTATTTATCAGACGCATACCTTGTATAGAAAGAGAATAACAGCTATGAATCTGAAAGAAAAATAGCACCACCGATTTTATGCATTGATAATGACGAAGACTAGGAAAATGCTGTAATATCAAGGTATTAGCCAATAGGAATGGGGTGTCAGGTGCGAAAGTAATACTGCCACATTGCTATGTATTATTTATTTAGATGAATTTTTGGATTTATTAATCATATAACTGAAACACAGATATTTACTGGGGTGCTCCATATTGGCGCGCCCCTTTTCCAATGTGTTGCTTGTAATATTTTGGACTGAAAATGATACTGAAGATAACTTCTTTGAACCTGAAAAAAATTGAGAGGAATATATGGGAGGAACGTCAGTATGTTATCAGTATTTTCAATATGTTTGTTTGGAAACAACATAGGTGTACATTATATATTAATAGGGATTGTGTTATTACTTTTTGTATTATTTGTAGTCGTGATCGGCGGGGATATTTATGATATGAGAGGGGATATTCTTGCGAGCATGAAAGAAAAATAGCATGTGTTATTCATACTTTTTAGTAAGTGGGAATAAAATACTCAAACCCAGTATCTATGCGGGTGCAACAGCGTGGAGCTTGTAATTTTTATAGGGGTAAGTGATACTTACGATAACATCATGCGCAGATGAAAAAATAGATTTAAGTTTTGAAAGGAATTGGTTTAAATATGGTCGAATTTGGTGAACAGCTCAGAAAAGCCAGAGAGGAAAAAGGAATGACTCAGCAATCGCTGGCTGAACAATTATATGTTAGTAGACAATCGGTTTCCCATTGGGAATGCGGCGATCGTTATCCTGATCTTGTTACGGCAAAGAAAATATCTCAGGTTCTGGATGTGAGCCTTGACGACCTTTTATCGGGAAAGGAGATGATAAAAGTGGTGGAAAGAAATCCGGTAGTTGAGAATAAAACAATAAATAATCTTACAATTGCGCTGTTAGCGCTTATTGCACTTTCGTATTTTTGGGAAATAGCATGGAGAGCTATGTTCTGGTATGTTGATAAAGATTCAAGTTTCTTTTCGGAGTGGTCGGTAGCACTGGGGCCGATGATTCTTGTGATTGTTTTTTCATATGGTTTGTATCATGCAGTAAGAGATACATTAACACCAAAGCATATAGGAGTTATCCTGATCACATATTTTGCTATTGAGTTAATTATTCATGGTGGTTTTTATTTGTCCAATATTGGAAGGAGCATTACGGAGATAAAAGAATATTCAAGGGGAGCTGACAAACAATACCTTATAAAAAGCTTTTTAGGGTTCCAATTGAGAGGTGTGTTGACTGTCTTTTTGCCATATATTCTTGGAATAGTTGCTTCGTTTTTCCATTTTATCCGCAAAGGAATGCGTAAATTGTGGGTGAATATGATTATAATCGCAGCCTCAATAAAAATAATTGATTCAATATATTTATTTGTTATAAGTATAGCGAATCAGAAATTTGAAGTTGCAAACAGCAGTAATGTCGAGTATTTTGTTGTGGACTTTGTAATTAAAGAATCAGTGGCACAGGCTATTCTTGATATTGCATTATGCATTTTGATCATTTATCAGGTAATTACATTGTACAGAAAAAGAAGAAATGCTTTTGATCTGAGTGGTGAAAAAGAGATCGCTGAGGCTACAACATAATGAGATTCAGCATTACTGATTGAAGTCTATAAAGTGGATACTTACCGGGGTGCACCAAACTGGTGCACCTCATTTCTATTTGCATTCAAGAAGACTAAGAGATTTACAAAAGAAAAGACAAAAAATAAGAGGTTTACATAACAGAAAATAAGAAGCAAGTGCAAAATCGCAGGCATATAATTTTAACTTGTTATACTTGAGAAGTCAGGTGCCGAGAGGTTTACTCGGTGGACACAAAGGCAAATATACACAATATTTTGCGATTTTGTGCCACTCCAATGAGACCTGCGGGCTCATTGGAGTGCTCGGCACAATCGGAGCAAAATATGTGCATATTGCCGCCGTGTCCACAGAGTAAACCTCTCGGCACCGTACTATTACTATTACTATTACAAGGAAGTTTTTGCCAAAATGAAAACACATAGATCGACTGTAATTAATATGACAGAAGGAAGTCCGGTTTCTTTGATCGTTCAGTTTTCTGTACCGATGCTCATTGGAAATCTTTTTCAACAGCTATATAATCTGGTTGATTCAGTTATCGTAGGCCAATTTGTCGGCGCAGATGCTCTTGCCGCAATAGGTGCAACGGGTTCTGTGACATTCTTGTTTTTTGCCCTGTGTAACGGAATAGGAAGTGGAGGCGGAATTGTGACGTCTCAGTTTTTTGGGAACGGTGATACGGCCAAAGTAAAGAGCTGTATTGTAAATACAGGATATATTATGATGATTTTTCCGCTTATTGTCGGTATCATAGCTTTTATTTTGTCACGCCATATTTTGATCATGCTCGATACACCGAGCGAGATAATGGCGGATGCGGTCGCATATATTAGGATCATGTGCGTCGGAATAGTTTTTGTTTCGCTGTACAATTACGCTTCTTCTATGCTTAGGGCACTTGGAGATTCCAAAACACCGCTTTATTTTCTTATCTTTTCATGTGTGCTGAATACAGGACTTGATATTCTTTTTGTATATGTTTTTCATATGAGTGTAGTCGGAGCAGGCGTTGCAACAGCTATTTCTCAACTTGTTTCCGGCATAAGCTGCCTTATTTATGCTATGCAAAAAAATGAATATTTCAGATTTAAAAGAGACGATCTTAAGTATGACAGGGATATATCTCATAAAGTTATAAGGCTCGGAGTGCCGCTTTCACTGCAGTTTTCACTTATAGCGATTTCATGTATGGCGCTTCAGAAAGTGGTCAATTCTTTTGGAAAAGTTGCGGTTGCGGCATTCACTGCGACCAGCAGGATAGAACAGATAATCCATCAGCCGTATCAGACTCTTGGAGCGGCTCTTTCAACTTTCACCGGTCAGAATTACGGTGCACACAAAATTGATAGGATTAAAACCGGTTATAAGAAAAGCCTTATGCTCATGGCAGGATTTTCTTTGGCGATGCTTCCTGTAATGCAGTTTTTTGGAGAAGCGATAATAAAGATATTTGTGGAAGATAAAGAGGTTATCACAATGGGCGCTATGGCGCTTCGAATCTCAAGCATTTTCTATGTGATGCTTGGACTTATCTATGTGGTAAGAGGTGTGCTTAACGGACTCGGAGATTCCTTTTTTGCCCTGCTCAATGGTATAGTAGAGGTTATAGGAAGATTTATTGTTCCGATTCTTTTGACACAAATTGCATTTATCGGACTTTGGGGTATATGGTGGTCTGTTGGTATAGTGTGGTCTATGAGCGGGATTACGGCATGGATGCGCTATCTTTGGTATAAGAAAAAATTGAAGTGACATTTTAATATTGTGGAGAAGTACATGGAAAAGAACCTTGTTTTTCATAAGCCTCTATTTGAAGAGGCTGCAAAACTTTCGAAGATTTATGCACTGAGGGATAACAGAACATGTGACAGTACGGTTCTGGATACGTATCTTTGGAAAGATTTGTACAATACGCAAATTTACTTTGAAGACAGGGCGGCGCTAATACTTATGCAGGATGAAAAGGGATATTTTGCTGCCATGCCATATTGCAGAGAGGAGGAACTATCCAAATACTTTGAGCTGTTAAAGGACTACTTCAATAATGTGTTAAAATGTCCGCTTAGGATCGAACTTGCGGATGAAGATGCACTCAGAGCTTTGGGAGTGTTGTGCGATCCGCGTTTTACGATAGAAGAGAGTAAACTTAAGGATTACCTGTATAGCGCTGATGAACTTAGGAAGCTTGAGGGAAAGAAATTCCAGAAGAAGAGAAATCTTGTAAATAAATTCATGAAGGAATATGAGGGCAGATGGGAGTATAAGACCATGTGCTGTGTTGATGAGTATTTCCTTGAAGAGTTTATGAAAAAATGGGTTGATGCAAGGCTTACAGAGGGCACGGAAAGTAAAGATACTCTTATTTATGAAAAAGACGGACTTATAGATATTCTCAGAAATTGCGATAAAGTTACTTTCAGAGTCGGCGGTATTTTTATCGATGAAATTCTTGAGGCATTTACTGTCGGATCTTACAACAGCAGAGAGAAGATGGCGGTTATCAGCGTGGAGAAAGGCAACTTCGCGATACCCGGGATATATCAGATGATCAATCAGCAATTTCTTTTACACTCATATGAGGATGCGGAACTTGTAAACAGGGAAGACGATATGGGACTTGAAGGACTGCGGCAGGCCAAGGAAAGTTACAATCCTATCGGGTATGCCAGAAAATACAGAGTTTGCGAGAGGAACATATGATACTGGAATATACGGAAAAAGAAAATACGAGAAAACTGTACGAAGAGGCGTTTGACGATCCCAAGGAATTTGTTGACTATTATTATTCGGATAAGTGTCTGGATAACAGGATGATAGTGAGCTTTGAAGGCGGAGAAGTGGTATCAATGCTTCATCTTAATCCGTTTTCTGTAAATCTGTGCGGGACGGTCGTTCCAAGTTATTACGTTGTTGCAGTTGCAACCAAGAAGAATATGCGCCGCAGAGGGCAGATGACGCGCGTGTTTGATAAGACTTTTGATCTTCTTAAGAAAGAGAAGATTCCTTTTATATTCCTTTTACCTGTCGATGAGTCCATATATTCCTGGATGGGCTTTGAAAAGATCTGTGATTTTTCTAAAGACAGAATCCCAAGTTATGATGAAATTCAGAAAAAATATGATATCTACTGTGTCAGAGATGATGACTATTTAAGGAGAATGAACAAGGAAGACGAACTTAGAAAGCTTGATATGGGAGAGGTGCTTCCGGACAATCCCGTGATAATGGCTAAGATCACGAATCTTGATGCATTTAATTCTGCGGTGGGAAAATTATTTGCGGATGAGAAAGAGGCACTTGACTGGATTAAGAATAAAAAAATATATATTTGCGAAGAAGTTTGAATTTTTGAGCCTGGGGATATGGATGATGGATTATTTTCATTTGAAATCCCTTAGGCTTATTTTTTCGCGTAGTTACTGCGATGCGCCGTAGCGTTGACATGATATTTTTGGGTGTTGCTTGAGTTTTTTTGCCTCATACGAGATACTAAAATCACATCTGCAGATGAAAATGATTGAAAGGAGCGGATTTGATTTTCATGGTCGAATTTGGCAACAAACTCAGAAAGGCGAGAGAAGAAAAAGGAATAACGCAGCAAACTCTGGCCGAAAAATTATTTGTGACGAGACAGACTGTATCAAATTGGGAATGCGACAAGAGATATCCCGATCTTATTACAACCAAGAGAATATCACAGATTCTGGAAGTGAGCCTTGACGACCTTTTATCCGAAAAAGAGATGACGAAGGAACTTAAAAGAGATTCTGCAGTTTGGAGTGAAAATGCATACAATGTAATGTTAATGCTTTATACGGTTTTGGTACTTTTGCTCTGGAATATACCTATTTCCCATTTTATGGGTTTTTTCGCGGAGCCAATCAGGTTTATTCAAGAAGCTAAAATGTTTTCCTTGTTTATTTATATAAAATTTGTGGCTGATCTGCTTAGAAGGGCTGTTTTTTTGTGTTTCATAATCTTTGCGATTAGGGGAACGCTTACGCCTAAGAGAATGGGAATAGGATGGCTGACGATTTTTATAATTAATATTTTGGTTCATTCCTGCAATTTTTTAAGTGTGTTTTATGATTGCTTTACATGGCAGGTTGCAGCGATTTCAACCTCGGATATTTTGCTTAATGTAATAGGAGCGGTAGGAAGTATTTTCTTTTTTATCAAAGGGAAGAGAAGCAAAGTATGGGCGATTGTGCTTGGAGGTGTTCCGGCAATCGGGTTCTTTGGTGATGTAATTCTTTTCTTTTGGCACAATATAAAATTGTCACGAATCATGCCTTGTGACGGTTTCCATGTACTTGGGCCGTTGCAAATGCTTATTCTGTTGATATTAAGTTTGCCGTTGTATATAGTGCTCGGCTATCAGGTCATGGTTTTATACAGGCAAAAGAATAGAGAAAGGAGCGAGCTTTTGTAATATGGTTGAATTTGGTGAACAGCTCAGAAGAGCACGGGAGAAAAAAGGGATAACGCAGCAATCACTGGCTGAACAATTATCTGTAGCAAGGCAGACTATATCGCATTGGGAATGCGGAGATCGCTATCCGGATCTTGTTACGACCGAGAAAATATCGCAGATTTTGGAAATTAGTATTGAAGATCTTTTGTCCGAAAAAGATATGACTAAGGTAGCGGAAAGAAATCCTGTTATAGAGAATAAAATGATAAATAGCCTGATGATAGTATTGTATACGATCGTGATTGTGGAATTGATATTCATGCCGTATGAACGATTTATGGGAATCAATACACAATCTGTTTTTGATTTTTTGTTTGGTGGTAAACAGGAATTATATTTTTACATTGGTAGAGTAGGATCCGTCATCCAGGTGGCAGGTTTTTTGTATTGTTTGATAAATGCTATCAGAGCAAGCCTTGTGCCCAAAATAATCGGTGCCGGCTGGGGAATATTTTTTACAAGTAATTTTGTGATCCATTGCAGTAATTTTATCGGTGTTTTTTCAGGAGAAAAGAATTTGCAGCTTGCAGCAATAACTTTTATTGATTGTTTGCTCAATTTAATCGGTGTGATCGCAAGTTTATTCTTTTTTATTAAAAAGAGTAATACTGAAAGATGGGGCGTGATACTTTGGATAATTTCGGTGCTTGGTTTTTTTGGAGATATAATTATTGATTTATGGCAGAATATTCTGGAACATATGGGGCATAATGCCTATTATCATCTTGATTTTGGTGATTATATAGTGAAATCGGCACTGTATGTATTAATAATTTATCAAGCATATGTCTTGTACAGAAAACGCAGAGTTGTTGCGGAGATTACGGAGGAAAAGTAATGATAAAAGTGTATTGCTATTCAAAATGTTCAACATGTAAGAAGGCTTTAAAGTGGTTGGATGATAATGGGATTAAGTATGAGAGCCTTGATATAAAAGAACAGCATCCTGATAAAACTACTCTAAAAGAGCTTAACGAAAAGAGCGGTCTTCCGCTAAAGAAGTTCTTTAATACAAGTGGAATTCTATATAGGGAGATGGAATTATCAAAAAAGATTCCGAATATGAGTGATGATGAGATGCTGGATGTTTTGTCATCTGACGGAATGCTGGTAAAGAGACCGCTTCTTGTTACAGATACTGAAGTGATTCCGGGATTTAAAGAGGAAACATGGAAAGCAGCATGTTTGTGATCAGCATAATACTTTTACGTATCAGCGAGCAAAGAGTTGCAAAGCAGCTCTTTGTTTTTTTGAGAAATGTTAGCAATAGCTAACAAAAAGTGATATCATGAAATCCATAGATGATATTTTGTATGGAGGAAGAGTATGAAAGCGAATTATAAAAACTGGATGCCGAAGGTGTTTCAAATACTACCTTTCAGCAGGGGGATGCTGTAAAACTTGATTTTGACGATGAAACATTTGACGCTGTTACCAGCAATTATGTATATCACAACGTTCCAAGCAAGAACAGACAGGCTATCTTACTTGAAACTTTGAGGACTCTTAAAAAAGGCGGGACATTTGCAATCCATGACATTATGTCTAAAGGTAAATACGGAGATATGGAAAGCTTTGCAAATAAGCTCAAGGATATGGGCTATGAACAGGTCAGACTTGTTGATACGACAAACGGAATGTTCATGAGCAAGTGGGAAGCATCATGGATGGGGCTTTCAGGTTCTACTCTTTTAATAGGCAAAAAGTAACAGGAGGACAAGATGATCAAACTTACAGGACTGTCCGATTCGGAAGTTGATGTTATCGCAAAGCAGATAGCTGACGCATTTTACGATTATGAATATAATAAAGAAGACCAAGGACTTATAAAGTTCATTCCTAACAGAGATAGTATGTATACATATATTGGTGGCATTATCAGGGCTGCCTACAGAAGCGGTATTCTTTATACAACTTCTGAGAAAACTTCCATATGTACGATCTTGTCAGAGAACCTGAGATTGCTTAATAAAGGCGGGAAAAGAAATGCAATTTGAAGAAATGGGAAATATGTCCGGAAAAACACTGGTGTTACTACCGGAAACGTGTTGTGATTGGCAGACAAATTTTGGGAGTGTAATACAAAATTTATCTGAGAAGTATCATCTTATATGTGTTAATTATGACGGGTTTGACGGTAGCGATAAAATCTTTCCCGATATGATCACTGTGACAGAAAAGATTGAAAAATACATAATTGATAAGCATGACGGCAGAGTAGACGGAGCTATAGGATCTTCACTTGGATCAAGTTTTGTCGGACAGCTTGTAATGAGAAAAAAAGTACATATCGATCATGCGATTTTTGGAAGTCCGGATCTTGATCAGAGCGGGAAAATAGCAGCTAAATTGCAATCATTATTGGTTGTTCCGATTCTTACAAGCTTTACAAAAGGTGAGAAAAAGAGAAACAAAACTAAGGAAAAATTGAAAGATTTTTTTCTCATGAGTGATGAAACTGCGGAGAAATTCATGAATTGTTTCGCGAAGTTCAATCCGGAGTCTATAAAGAATGAGTACTATACGGATTTACTTACGCATCTTGAGGATGATATATATGTGGAACACACAAGGGCTCATTTTATTTATGCGAACAAGATGGGGGAAAAATACTTAAAACGTTATAAGAAGCATTTTCGCAATCCGGATATCAGAGAGTTTGATATGCAACATGAACAGTGGCTGTTTGGAGAGAAAAAGTATGCAGAACCTGTTCTTGAAGCTATAGATGAATTTATGAAAATGTCAGTTTGAGAGGAGACTTATGAAATTTTGTACGATTGAAATCAACGGAAAAGAAAAAGTTGCAGTATTGTCAGAAAAGAACATGGCGGTAACACAGCGTGTATGATAACAACCGTTGAAGAAGCTGTTTCCGAATTGTCTCAGGGGATGACATTAAAGGCGGGAACTATAATTGCAACAGGAACCCCGGGAGGAGTAGGCATGGGATTTAATCCTCCTAAGTTCCTAAAATCAGGTGATGTTATAAAGTGCGTTATTGAAGATATCGGTGAATTGGTAAATACAGTTGAATAAAGCTATATAAAAAGGAGGCGCATCATGGCATTAAATGAAAGAAAAGTAGCGGTAGTAGGTTGTGGTTTTGTTGGTTCCGCATCAGCATTTGCACTTATGGAAAGCGGCTTGTTTTCTGAGATGGTGCTGATAGATGTGAACAAAGAAAAGGCAGAGGGTGAAGCTCTTGATATAAGTCACGGACTTCCTTTTGCAAAGCCTGTGCAGATATATGCAGGTGATTATAGGGATGCAGGTGATGCGGCAGTAGTTGTTGTAACTGCGGGAGCGGGGCAGAAGCCGGGTGAGACAAGACTTGATCTGGTAAAAAAGAATGTCGGAATCTTTAAATCCATCATTCCCGAGATTGCAAAATATAACACGGAAGGAATCCTTCTTATTGTTGCTAATCCTGTAGACATACTTACATATGCGGCGGCAAAACTTAGTGGATTCCCCGAAAACAGAGTATTCGGTTCAGGTACCGTTCTTGATACCGCAAGGCTTAAATATCTTCTCGGAGAACATCTTAAGATTGACAGCAGATCTGTTCATGCCTGCATTATAGGCGAGCACGGAGACAGCGAGATCGCGGCTTGGAGCAGTGCGAACGTATCGGGAATCCCGCTCAATGATTTCTGTGAGATGAGAGGTCATTTCGAACATGAGAAATCAATGAAAGAGATTGCCGAGAATGTAAAGAACAGTGCATATAAGATCATCGAGAAAAAGGGCGCAACATACTACGGAATTGCAATGAGTGTAAGACGTATATGTGAAGCCATTGTAAGAGATGAAAAGTCAATCCTTCCCGTATCAAGTATTCAGCATGGCGAGTTCGGAATAGACGATGTTGCGCTCAGTATGCCGGCAATTGTTGGAAGAAGCGGAGTTGAGGGTGCAGTCCCCATCAGACTCAGCGATGAGGAAAAGAAAGCGCTAAAGGCATCGGCGGATACACTTAAGGAAGTTTTGAGTGGAGTACTATGACTCTCTAAAATGATACTATTTCTCATTAACCCCTAAAACACGTCTGATTCGTTGACATGCAAAAAACGCTATAATAAAATATGTGGTGTTAGCACCTGCTAACGCTTGAGTAAATCATGTGAATTCCTCTTTTGAATAGCTGAACCTATGAATCGGCTATAAGAAGGGGAATTCTGTGTTTAAAATCTGAAAGGAGTAAGCAAAACAATGGGAAAGCTTGCAATTGAAAAAGTAATCGGAAGAGAAATTTTGGATTCAAGAGGAAATCCTACAGTAGAGGCAGAGGTTACTCTTGCAGACGGAACAGTGGCAACCGGAACTGCTCCGAGTGGTGCATCAACAGGTGAATTTGAGGCACTTGAACTCAGAGACGGAGATAAGTCACGTTATCTCGGAAAAGGAGTTACAAAGGCTGTAGATAATATAAATAATGTGATCAACGATGCGGTTAAAGGTATCGATGCTTCTGATACATATGCTGTAGATGCGGCAATGATCAAAGCTGACGGAACAAAGGATAAGTCTAAGCTTGGTGCAAATGCAATCCTTGCGGTATCAATCGCAACTGCAAGAGCAGCAGCTAAGTCACTTGATATTCCACTTTACAGATTCCTTGGCGGTGTATCAGGAAACAGACTTCCCGTACCTATGATGAACATCCTTAACGGCGGAGCTCACGCTGACAGCGCCGTTGATACACAGGAATTCATGATCATGCCTGTAGGTGCTCCTTCATTCAAAGAAGCTCTTCGCTGGTGCGCAGAGGTATTCCACAGCCTCAAGAAACTCATCAAAGATATGGGCGATGTAACAGCAGTAGGTGATGAGGGTGGTTTTGCTCCCAATCAGCTTAAGAGCGACGAGGATGCTATCGAGAAGATTCTTGAGGCTATCAAGGCAGCAGGCTTTGAGCCCGGAAAAGACTTCATGATCGCTATGGACGCCGCTTCATCAGAGTGGAAGAGTGAAAAAGGAAAAGGCTTCTACAAGCAGCCCAAGTCAGGTAAAGAGTTCACATCGGATGAGCTTATCGCTCACTGGGAGAGCCTCGTAGATAAGTATCCTATCATCTCAATCGAAGACGGACTTGATGAAGAAGACTGGGAAGGCTGGCAGAAGATGACAGCTAAGATCGGTAACAAGGTTCAGCTTGTAGGTGACGATCTCTTTGTTACAAACACAGAGCGACTTTCAAAGGGTATCTCTCTCGGAGCAGGTAACTCAATCCTTATCAAGCTCAATCAGATTGGTTCTGTATCTGAGACACTTGAAGCAATTAAGATGGCTCACAACGCAGGCTACACTGCAATTTCATCACACCGTTCAGGTGAGACTGCAGATACAACAATCGCAGACCTTGCTGTAGCGCTCAATACATGTCAGATCAAGACAGGTGCACCCAGCCGTTCAGAGCGTGTTGCCAAGTACAACCAGCTCCTTCGTATCGAAGAGCAGCTCGGTGAAAGCGCCGTATATCCTCAGATGGATGCTTTCCACGTAAAGAAGTAATTTCTAAATAATAAAATATATCAAAAAAAGTCTCATGGTGGCAGATGATTCGGGCTATCATGAGACTATTTATGTAAAAAGTTCTGAGAAGTTGGAGGAGTAAGTTTATGAAATTAAAGACAAAAGATATGATCTACGCAGGAGCATTCGCAGCACTTTATGTTGTTGCGGTTTTGATAGTAATGATGCTGGTTGGAACAATTCCGGTTATTTACATCGCGTGTCCTTTATTGCTCGGTATTTTTTGCGGTACCATTTATCTTTTGAGCGTTCTTAAAGTAAGAAAATTCGGAGCTGCACTTCTGATGGCTGTATTGTTTGCATGTATCGCAACAGGCTTTGATCCAATCGCATTTTCTGTCTGCATTGTAAGCGCACTGATAGCTGAGATATGCATGGCTCTCGGAAAGTACAAGTCAAAGAAAATGTATGTGATCTCATACGTCTTTTTCAACTTTATAACTGCGTCTAACTTTTTCAGAATTCTTGTTGCCAAAGATGCATATATAGCAGGTGTTCGTTCTATGATCGGAGATGACTTTGCGGACGGAATGAGCAGGCTCGTAACACCCTGGTGGGCGTGGATCATGATTGTTGGATTTGCGGTTGTCGGAGGAATTATAGGCGGACTTTTCGGATCGAAGATTGTAAAAAAACATTTTGAAAAAGCAGGAATTGTCTAAGGGGATAATCAATGTTTACCGGGAACAATACTTCAATAATAAAAGCAGATCCAAGAACAAAACTGTTGATACTTGTTATTTCTATGATCATACCGCTTAAGTGCGTGACGGTATTTCCGTCGCTTGTTTTTGCGGCGCTTCTTTGTGTGATGTTGTTTTTGGAAGGCGAAAAATATTTATCCGTAATATGTTTTTGCATATCAATTATAATAATGTGTCTGTATGCAGGTGCTGTAAAAGGAGGCTTTGGCTCGGTTCTTAATATGATCTGCATGTCCGTCATGGTACTTATCAGATTCTTTTGCCCGATAACAATGGCACTTTTGCTGTTCACAAAGACGACCGACATGTCGCACCTAATTTCATCTTTTCAAAAGATGCATCTTCCGATGGTCTTTGTTATTCCTTTCGTAGTTCTTATCAGATTTATTCCGACCATATTTGATGAGTGGGACGGAATAAAGAAAGCCATGCTCTTTAGAGGAATAGAATTTAAGCTAAAGAGCTTTATTACCAAGCCCGCGCAGATAATCGAGTATACCATGGTTCCGCTTCTTTTTTGTTCGGTCGAACTTATGGATGAACTCGCATCGTCGGCCATGGCAAGAGGACTCGACAGTAACAGGAAAAGAAGCTCATATGTCGAAGCAAGGCTTAGGGTTACCGACTACGCGATAATCCTGATCTTTGCAGGCTTCCTGGCATATATGTTTTTCATTTACCAGCAATGAGTAAGAGGTGAAAATGATTAAGATAGAAGACGTTTCATTTAGATACGCCGGCGAAAGTAAAGGCGGAAATGGAATCAAAAATATAAATCTTACGATTAAAAAAGGCGAATTCGTAGTTCTTTGCGGAAAGAGCGGATGCGGTAAGACAACGCTTACGAGAGTGATAAACGGACTGATACCGCATTTCTATGAGGGCGAGATGGAAGGATGCGCATATATAGATGGTGCAAATGTGACCAGGCAGCCACTTTCCGATATCTCCACGCTTGTCGGTTCAGTTTTTCAAAATCCGAAGAGCCAGTTTTTTCATGTAGATACAACGGGAGAGCTCTTGTTTGGATGTGAGAATCACAATATGTCAAAAGAGCTGATGGAAGAGCGTCTCAGTGAAACTGCGGATGTTCTTAAGATAAGACCGCTTCTTAACAGAAATATCTTTGAACTGTCGGGCGGAGAAAAACAGCAGATAGCCTGTGGCTCTGTATATGCTTCGGATCCCGAGGTATTTGTCATGGATGAACCTACATCCAACCTCGACAGAAAGGCGATTAACAGGCTTCATCAGATACTTTCCAAACTAAAGTCCGAAGGAAAGACAATTGTGGTGTCCGAACATCGTTTGTATTTCTTAACGGATCTTGCGGACAGATTTATCTATATAAACGAAGGAAGAGTAGAAGGTGAATTCACGGCAGATGAATTTAAAAAGCTGTCAAATAGAGCGCTGTCCGAAATGGGACTTAGAACAACAGATCTTTCTACCGTTACGGGAAGACCGCTTGAGGTGAAGGCTTCAAAGCCTGTAATAACGATAAGCGATCTTTCGTGTCAGAGAGATAATTCCAACATCCTCGATGTGGATGATCTTAAGCTTCCGTCTAAAAGTGTTGTGGCTTTCATAGGAGACAACGGAACAGGAAAAAGTACACTTGCTGAGGCTCTCTGCGGAGTTCTTGGTTCAATGGGAACCGTGAGTATAGATGGCAAGGTTTTGGATGACAAGCAAAGAGCGAAGTCCTGTTTCATGGTCATGCAGGATGTAAACAGACAGCTCTTTTGCGAATCTGTAATGGAAGAACTTAAGCTTAACAGTGATGTCAGCGATGAGAGTGCACTTTCTGTTCTTAAAAAACTTGGAATAGACGCCCTTAAGGACAGGCATCCTTCTTCACTGTCGGGAGGACAAAAGCAAAGAGTTGCAATAGCTTCTGCACTCTGTTCCGGCAAGAAGATCATATTTTATGATGAACCCACAAGTGGTCTTGATTATGTAGGAATGGAGAGCTTTTCGAAGCTTGTAAGAGATACGGAGTCCGATGTTGAAACATCGATAATAATCACTCATGATCTTGAGCTTATTTTAAACTGTTGTACTCATGTGGTTCACATGGAACAAGGAAGACTCGTGTCGGTTTATCCTTTGGACGAAGCAGGTATCAATAAAGTCAGATACTACTTCACGACAGAAAGTGAAGAGGCTCATACAAGCAAAAGAGAATCAGGCTCTGCGATGAGTAGGATCATAAACAGAATGGGAGCATACAAAAAACATTTTTACGGCGCCATAGTCTGCATGATACTTGGTGTTGCGGCAGGTATAGTTCCTTATGCAATGCTTTATAAGATAACGGACAGATTTCTTTCAAAAGACATTTTTACCTTTAAGGACGTCTGCATTCCTATAATCGTTATCTTTTTGGGGAATGTCCTTAATATGCTCCTCTATACCCAAGGCCTGTCATTGTCACATATAGCGGCATTTAATACGCTCAAGGCAATAAGGATAAAGCTAAAGGATAAACTAAATAAACAGTCTCTCGGAACAATAAGACAGATCGGCACAGGCGCTCTTAAAAAGGTATTTACCGATGACATTGAAGAAATAGAGGTAATTCTTGCACATGCAATTCCTGAAGGAATATCCAATCTTTTGGTTTCTCTTGGAATCATTGTTTTCATGTTCAGAGTAAACTTCCAGCTTGCTCTTGTGGCATTTATCGTAGTGCCGTTGGGACTTCTTTGCATGAAGCGGATGTATGATGACGGCGCCCGTAGAATGGGCGGATATTTTGCCGCTGCAAAGCGAATGAACAATTCCATTGTCGAGTACATCAACGGAATGGAAGTTATCAAGGTATTTAATTACCAGAGTGAATCTTACAAGAGCTATGAATCGAGCGTACTTAATTATCGGAACTTAAGCCTTACCTGGTATAAAGTATGTTGGCCATGGATTGCGCTATACATGAGCCTTCTTCCCAATATGCTCTTGTTCGCGCTTCCCGCAGGAACAATCATGGTAATGTCAGGCGGCGCGACGCTTAACGATTTTATTCTTATCATTTGTCTGTCACTTGCAATCGGACCGAATCTCTTAAGAGCTCTTTCTTTTGCATCATATGTGACTCAGATTAATTACAAGATCCAGGCGCTTGAAAGAGTGCTTGACAGAACGGAATTGTGTGAAGGCTGCGAGAGTTTTTCGGGAGATGAAAAGCTTGATATTGAGCTTAAGAATGTCCATTTTTCATACAAGGACAATGAGGTTCTTAAGGATATTAGTTTTGTTGCAAAAGCGGGAGAAATGACAGCGGTTGTCGGAGAGTCAGGAAGCGGAAAGTCGACTATAGCAAGACTTCTTGCGCATCAGTATGATACCGACGGCGGAAGTATAACCTTTGGCGGGAAAAAGATTACCGATCTAAGCTTATCGGAACTTAATTCCAAGATATCTTTTGTGTCACAGGATGTATTTCTTTTTAACAGAAGTATTATGGAAAACATAAGGATCGGAAATCCCGAAGCCACGGATGAGATGGTCTTTGAAGCTGCGGGGAAAGCTGCGTGCGATGAGTTCATAAAAAAGCTTCCCGAAGGATATAATTCCAAAGCAGGTGATGCAGGAAAAAGGCTCTCAGGAGGTGAGAGGCAGAGAATAGCGCTTGCCAGAGCAATCCTTAAAGATGCACCGATCGTAATACTTGATGAGGCAACTTCTTCTGTTGATATTGAAAACGAAGATAAGATCAACAAGGCGATAGATGAGATCATAAAAGGAAAAACAGTCATCGTCATAGCACATAAACTTAGTGCGATGAGAAATGTCGATAAATTCGTGCTTATCAAAAACGGAAAAGTTGTAGCCGAGGGCAATAAAGCCGAGATCATGAAGAATGAGTACTTCAAACAACTCTATAAACTTTCCAAGGATGCGGAAGATTGGATGGTCAACAACTCGGGAGAAGTTAAGGAGGAAGAAGCAATATGATAAAGCAGATAAGAAGAATCATACGCCTTGCGGGAAAATATAAGACAAGGATAAGGCTTGCATATCTTTTTTCCTTACTTCGCGCAATATGTACATACGGCCCATATTCACTCTCGGTATACATAATAAAGCTTTTGTATGAAAACAAGATGACTATGGAAAAAGTCGGAATGTTGATCGCTGTTATGGCAGCGTTGTTTGTCGGACAAGTTCTCTTTTCGTACATGTCGGACAGACTTCAGTCTACTGCCGGATATCTGCTTTTTTCCGACCTTAGGATAAGCTTGGGAGAAAAGCTCCGTCACATGCCGATGGGATTTTTTACCGACGGAAATATCGGAAAGATCAGTACCGTTCTTGCGGTGGACATGGGCTTTATCGAGACAAATTGCATGAACACGATTTCCTCGTTTGTTGGTGATATCTGTTCTGAAATTTTGGTCATATCGTTTATGACTTTTCTTCATCCTTTACTTGGGGCGTTTACTCTTTTAATGAGTCTTGTGATCGTGCTTATAGGTAATATTTCCATGAGATATGAGCAAGCGGAGGCAGACGGAAAACAGGCACTTAACGAGGAACTATCAAGTCACGTTCTTGAATACATTGAGGGAATGGGCGTGATAAAGTCCTACAACATGATTGATCGTGAATCTACCGATATCGAGAATGCATTTGAGAAGATGAAGGATGAATGCATAGCATTTGAAAAAAAGGTCACTCCGAGCCTTAGGATCATGGAGTTTGCAAACGCTGTCGGAGTTCTTTTGCTTATTTCTTTGTGTATAAGACTGTTTGGTATCGGCGAGATAGAAAGATTCAGAGCGATTGCCGTTTGCATGTTTTCTTTCGGTGTTTTCAGACCGATCAAGGAAGTGTATCTTCAGGTTACAAGGTTCGCTGTTATGAACAGCAGCCTTAACCGAATGGAAGAGATTTTTGATCTTGAAGTTTTGGATGAAAAAGATATTGCGACAATCCCCGAAAAAGCTCCCGTTGGTGTTCCGGAGATTGAATTTAGAGAAGTATCTTTTTCCTATGAAAAAGAGAGCGTGCTGGAAAACGTTTCCTTCAAGGTAGAAAAGAATACCATGGCTGCGCTTGTCGGACCTTCGGGTGGCGGAAAAAGTACCGTTGCGAGCCTTCTTACAAGATTTTGGGATGTAAACGGCGGAAAGATAATGATACGAGGTGTCGATATAAGGAATGTGCCTCTGGAAAATCTTATGGATAACATAAGCGTGGTGTTCCAAAAGGTTTATCTTTTCAAGGATTCCATCTATAACAACATAAGAATGGGAAGACCCGACGCCACCCGCGAGGAAATCATCGAGTGCGCAAGGAAAGCAAGATGCATGGACTTTATCGATAAGCTCCCGTACGGAATCGATACCGTCATCGGTGAAGGCGGTGCGAGTCTATCCGGCGGCGAGGCACAGAGAATCTCCATCGCCCGCTGTATTCTCAAAGATTCGCCCATAGTAATCCTCGATGAAGCTACAGCCAGCGTCGATGCCGACAACGAAGCATATATCCAGGAGGCAATTGATGAGCTGTGCCTTGGAAAGACGCTACTCGTGATCGCACACAGACTCAACACAATAAAAAATGCCGATGCCGTATTCAAAGTGGAGAATAAGACAGTGGCATAAAGATTTAGAAGACGTGAAGCATATCTATCGCTCACGTCTTTCTCTATATAGAGAAAAACGCCGAGCTTTGAAAAGCTCGTTTTTTGTATTTGCTGCCCTTTTCATAGACAGCCCGGCCGCAAAGGTATATATTCGGAAATGCGTTGTATTCGTACGAGGCGATGTTTTTCAAGATTCATAAATGAAGCGAGCTCGACTGCTTCGAACAACGCTGAGAGGAGAGCTCGCTTCATTTATGAATCTTAGAAAAACACAACGAAGACGTACACAACGCATTTCCGAATATATACCTTGCGGCTGGGCGTAAGGAAAGGCAGTTACACAAATTGCTTATGCCTGCGCAAGCTGTCTTCCGAGGTCTTCAAGGGCTGAAATGGCATCTGCATCGGGTGCTCCATTAGCCATCACTCCTTCGCCGCCAACGATAGTTGCGCCTGCAGATGTAAGTCTGTCCTGCCAGTCACGCATCCACTGGCCGTCTCCCCAGCCGTATGAACCAAAGAGCGCAATCTTCTTGCCACTTGCAAAACCTTCATAATCAGCCATGAAAGGCTCAACTGTTGTCTCTTCGAGTACTTCTGCTCCCATAGCGGGGCAACCGAATGCGATAACAGTATCTTTTGCTGCATCAGCTGCGCTGATAGCGTCAAATGTTGTTACCTCAGCTTCGCCGCCTGCACTTGTGATTCCGTTTGCCACTGCATCGGCCATTGCCTGAGTATTTCCTGTTCCACTCCAAAAAACTACTTTAACTTTACTCATAAAAATGATCATCCTTTCTGAGCAATTTCGCGAGTCATGCTCTTGAAAAATACGTTAGCAAATGCTAACATAAATATCAATAAAAAAACATGATAATATTTTTCAATATTTTACTGATTGAGAAAGTGCCATAAACATGCAGGAAAAGAGAGTATTCTGCATATGCGTTAGGTGCAGCTAACACAACGTATGATGCCAATTATCAAATTAGAAAAAATGATTTGGAGGAGTAATGGGAGATCAATTACTTATAAGCCTTTGTTCACCGACTTTGGCGGGGCTCAAAACAGGAAATCTTTTTACTGTCGATATCGATGACAGGGAGAGTTTTAACAAAGAAGTGAGAGACTTTAATTACAGGTTTGCGAAGAAAGGACTGCGAATGATACCCGTAAAGTATTACGAAAAGCGAGTCCTTATCTATGTTTACAGACCTGATTTTTTAAAAAGAGATTTTGCGAATAAAGAAGTATGCAAAGTCCTCAAAGAAAAAGGCTACTCATACACTAACGCAGATCTGTGCGTTGCGGAACTTGCGAAGCATTTGAGACAGGATGCAAAGTTTCCGCATGAGATAGGTCTTTTTCTCGGATATCCCGTGGCAGATGTTTTGGGATTCATGAAAAGCCCTGATGAGGGCGTGAAATACACAGGCTTCTGGAAAGTTTACGGCGACACCAAGTCAGCGCTTGAGACATTTGATAAATACAAGAAGGTTACAGAAATCTACAGCACAGCGCACAGAAACGGAGTACCTTTGGAGCAACTTACTGTTGTCTGCTGAGAAAACTTATCAATACCAAAATCTGAACTGTATTGACTTTACAGTTATATGAGGTAGTATTAAAAATCGTAGATGATAATAATTGAATTATTAATAATTTGATTATTATCATCTACGATTTTTTATTATTCTGTTAGCAATGCCTAACGATAAAAACAGGAGGGAGCAATGTTTAAAAAGGTTTTGGAGTACACGGGGAAGTATAAGAAATATACTTTTCTGGCAATGTTCATGCTGGTTGTAGGACTGGCATTTAATGTTTTGCAGTTCGTGGCTATCTATAAAATGATAGATGGTGCGACGGGAGGAGAGACGAGTATTTCTTTCTATGCTAAATGGGCAGTTATAATGTTGATCTGTGGTTTTATATACGTTGCATTATATATTTACGGATTGGATAGATCACATTTCAGTGCTTATCAGACACTTAAGAACCTGAGAATATCTCTCCAGAAAAAGATGGAGAATCTTCCGCTTGGAGTTATTCAGGAGCTTGGCGTGGGATCGCTTAAGAAAGTATTTATTGATGATATCGATAATATGGAACTTCTTATCGCACATGCACTTCCGGAAGGTTTTTCCAATATTGTGGTTCCGGTTCTTGTAATTGTCAGTATGTTCTTTATTGACTGGAAGCTTGCGCTTCTTTCACTTGCGTCTCTTCCCATCGGAATGGTGGCAATGTTTGCCATGTATGGTGCGGGAACAAGCAAGATGGGTGATTATTATGCTTCTGCTCAGAAAATGAATGATACCATCGTTGAGTATGTAAACGGCATGGAAGTTGTAAAGATCTTTGGACGTGACGGTGACAGCTACAAGAGATTTTCAGGGGATGTCATGAGTTACAGGGATTTCACTCTTGCATGGTACAAGATCTGTTGGCCATGGATGGCTTTATACGGAAGTTTCCTTCCTTGTGTAGCTCTTTTGACACTTCCTATCGGAGGATATTTTGTATATACGGGAAGTTCAACTCTTTCAAATTTCCTGCTTGTTATGTGCATGACTTTCTCAATAGGACCTACTATTTTAAGAGCGCTCACATTTATGAGTGTTCTTCCTCAGCTTAACTTTAAGATCACTGCTTTGGAAAATATTCTTTCGGCAGAGCCTCTTAAGCAGGGAACTAAGTCTTTTGAGGGAAAAGATCATTCGATTGAATTTAAGAATGTAAAATTCTCTTATGACAAAAAAGTGGATGTAATAGAAGATGTAAGCCTTACAATTCCGGAAAATACCGTAACGGCACTTGTAGGTGAGTCAGGAAGCGGAAAGTCAACTTTGGCAAAGATTCTGGTACATTTCTATGATGTTACCGGAGGAAGTGTAAAGATTGGCGGACAGGATATCACAGGTATGACGTTGGAAGCTCTGAACCGCGAGATATCTTATGTATCACAGGAACAGTTCCTTTTTAACATGAGTATCCTTGAGAATATCAGACTTGGAAAGCCCGGAGCTTCCGATGCGGAAGTAATTGAAGCTGCAAACAAAGCGCAGTGCGGAGAATTCCTCAAGAGACTTGAGAATGGAATATATTCAACGTCAGGTGCTGCAGGAAAGATGTTATCAGGTGGTGAGAGACAGAGAATCGCGCTTGCAAGAGCTATATTAAAAGATGCACCGATTATTGTTCTTGATGAAGCTACTGCATTTATGGATCCCGAAAATGAAGAGAAGATGAACAATGCGATAGCAGAGCTTATTTCAAACAAGACTGTAATAGTAATAGCTCACAGATTGTATTCAATCAAGAATTCAGACAAGATCGTAGTTATGAAAAACGGCAAGATTCAGGCGCAGGGAACTCATGATGAACTTCTTAAGACTTCTGAAATGTACAAAAACCTTTGGGAATTGTCTGAAGGCGCAAAGGAGTGGTCTGCTGCAGGTAAAGGCAGTAAGGTAACAATGAAGGAGGCATTTGCATGATCGGGGCAATAAAAAGAATTATAGACTGTTCGGGAAAATATAAAGGAAGGATACAGATTGCTTTTATTTTTTCCTTTTTGAAATCAGTTCTTCAGAATGCGGTAATCATATTGACGGTTCTTATGGTTGACGAGTTCTTTAAGGGAACGCTTGTAGCGGGAAGTTTTGTAAAATATGGATTTATGCTGCTTGGATGTGTTATTGCGCAGGCAATCTTCATCCACGCCTCAGACAGACTTCAGTCAGCTGCGGGATTTATGCTCATGGCTGATATGAGAATAAAGCTTGGTGAGCATTTAAGAAAGCTTCCGATGGGATATTTTACAGCTGGAAACATCGGTAAGATCAGCTCGGTTCTTTCAACAGATATGGTATTTATTGAGGAAAACTCAATGATGACACTTGCGGATACAATGAGCTATCTTTTCTCAGCTGCAATCTTTACAGTATTCATGCTTGTTTTTAATCCGGCGCTCGGCGCAGTTGCACTTATAGGATCATTGGTTTTGGTCTTGGCCGGTGAAGTGAAATACAGAAGAGGCATAACTCTTTCGGGTGAAAGACAGGAGCAGAGCGAAAGACTTACAAAAGCAGTTCTTGATTACATAGAAGGAATCGGAATCACCAAGACTTACAATCTTCTCGGAGATAAGTCAAAAGAAATGAGTGATAATTTCGAGAAGTCATGTGAAGAAAGTTTACGATTTGAAGGTAAGATGATTCCTTTGGGAATTGCCATAAATATCATTTTTGAGATCTGTTCTGTAGCGCTTGGTTTTGTGGCTTCAATCCTATTTTTAAACGGAACGATAGATATAACGGCATTTCTTGGAGTAACTCTTTTCATGCTTAATGTATTTATTCCTTTGAGAGTTGCATATATGGAATCTGAGAAGCTTACAATCATGGATAAGTGCCTTGACAGAATCGAAGAAGTTATGAATGAGCAGGAACTCTCTGATTCGGGAAATAAGAAGATAACAACTGCAAAAGAAGGCGTGCCTGCCGTTGAGTTTAAGAATGTAAGATTCTCATATGATGCAAAAGAGACGATCAGCAATGTTTCGTTCAAGGTTAATGAGGGCGAAACAATAGCGCTTGTGGGCCCTTCCGGAAGCGGAAAGAGTACACTTGCAAATCTTATGGCGAGATTCTGGGATATTGATGAGGGTGATATTTTGGTAAACGGAACCAGTATAAAAGATGTACCGCTTAAGAACCTTCTTGAACAGATCAGTATGGTATTTCAGAATGTATATCTTTTCAAAGATACCATTTACAACAATATCATCATGGGAAGACCTGATGCTACAAGAGAAGAGGTTATCGAGGCAGCCAAGAAGGCAAGATGTTACGACTTTATCATGAGCCTTCCCGATGGTTTTGAAACAATGGTAGGTGAAGGCGGAGCATCACTTTCAGGTGGTGAAAAACAGAGAATATCAATTGCAAGATGTATTCTTAAGGATTCGCCCATCGTTATCCTTGATGAAGCGACAGCAAGCATCGATGCCGATAATGAAGCTGCTATCCAGCAGGCAATTTCAGAACTCTGCAATGGTAAGACGCTCATTATAATCGCACACAGACTTAAGACCATTAAGGACTCTGATTGCATCCTTGTTGTAAACAATGGTAAGATTGTTGAAAAAGGAAAACATGATGCACTTATGGAAAAAGACGGAATCTATAAGAACTTCGTACAGATCAAGAATTCCGATTCCGGATGGTGCAAAAGAAAGATTGGCTGATTATGGCAGTTAGAGATACAAGCATAGATCCTAGATTACTTGAAAGTGCAAGGAAGCAATTTCGGGAAAAAGGTTTTTTGGGCGCGCAGCTTTCAGATATTTGTAAGGATGCAGGAATTACCACAGGAGCAATTTATAATAGATATAAAGGAAAAGAAGAACTGTTTGAAGCCGTTGTAAAAGATACGGTAGAAAGTATGAACGGAATCTTGGAGGAAGCAAAGAATGTTGATCCATATAAGCTTTCGGATGATGAACTTATAGGAGTTTGGGTTAATACCGAGGAGAATACAAGACTTTGGAATGAACGTCTCATGGATATGAAAGACGGACTGGAACTGCTTCTTAAGTGTTCGGAAGGATCAAAGTACAGTCGCTACCACGAACAGTGGCTTGAAAAAATGTCAGATATAGACTATGACTATTTAAAAGCCTTGCAGGAAAGGAATCTTGCAGATAAGAAAATTTCTCGCAAGGAGCTTCACGTGCTTGTCTCGGCATTGTGGAAGTTGTACACGGAACCGATTGTTCATGGTATGTCTGATAAAGAGATTGAACATCACTGTAAGGTAGTCGGAGACTTGTTTAACTGGCAGAAGGCAATCGGTATAAAAGTTTAAATTTTAATAAAAAGATCTTCACACCAAGTTACGGTTTGAAGATCTTTTTTTATTGCGAAAAAAAGATGAAAAAATTTTTCTGTTGATATTTGGGACGTGAGAGTGTATCTTGAATACTGTTAGTTCTGTCTAACGACTTGGTTGTTTGGTAAATAAGTGCTTCAATGCGAAGCACTTTATTAATACACAAGGGTTAGCTAATGCTAACGAAAGGGGAATATGAAAATAATTAAAGAAAGAGAGTAAAAAAATGAGTTCAAAAGAAACAAGCAACAGATTAAACGGTAAGGATTTAATGAATGTAGGTATTTTTACGGCGGTTTTTTTGGTTATAGAAATAATTGTGGCATGTGTGCTCGGAGTTTTTCCGATGGGATTCCTTCTCATCTCTGTCGTAGAAGCAATTATTCTCGGAATTCCCATGATGCTTTATTTTATCCGTGTTAAGAAGTTTGGAATGATACTTATAACTGTAGTTATAAACGGAGTCATAATGATTCTTACCGGAATGGGGCCTGATGCGCTCAGATACGGATTCTTCATAGGACTTTTGTGTGAACTTATCATGTACTGGGGCAAGTACAAGAGTGCTTTCAAAGCAATACTTGCTTATGCGGTATTTGGTCTTATTGCTGTAACAAATTACATCCATTGGTTATATGCCAGTGAAGAGTGGCTCGAAGGCCAGAGATCAAATTACGGTGATGCTTTTGTTGAAGGAGTATCGGGAGCATTTTCGGCCGGATGGGTATTTCCTATATTATGTGTTGTTACTGTTGTTGCCGGTCTTATTGGTGGATTTTTCGGAAAGACCGTGCTTAAAAAGCATTTTGTTAAGAGTGGATTGATTTAAATGGATACTATTTTAAGAAATACAAAAGCAAGTTCAAGACAGTTATATCTTGATCCGAGAACAAAGATCCTGCTATGCATTACAGTTTCTACTGTAATGCTGGCAATGGATAATACCGGAATATTTGTCTACATAATTCCTGTAATGACGATTGTTCCGCTTATATTTCTTGCAATAATAAAGAGTCCTATGACGGCGGTATATTATGGCATTCTCTATTTGGTGGCATTCTTTGTTCCAAAGATGATAGTCGCGTATCTGCCGCAGGCAGTCAATCTATTGTTTACAGGTGTACTGGCAACTATGACACGTTTGATACCCGGAATGTCAATGTTCTATTTTTTGATAGCAACAACTTCTGTGAGCGAGTTTATAGCAGCCATGGAGAGAATGCATATTCCCAAGGTGATGACGGTACCTGTTTCTGTTATGTTCAGGTTCTTTCCTACGATTGTTGAGGAGTATCACGGAATAACTGATGCGATGAGGTTGAGAAATGTCGGAAGTTTCAGGAATCCTGTGGATATGCTTGAGTATAGACTGGTGCCGCTTATGATCTCGTTGACTGCAATAGGAAATGATCTTTCGATATCGGCACTTACAAGAGGCTTGGATGCACCAAATAAAAGAAGCAATATGTGCGCAATCGGATTTAATGTGCAAGATTACATAGCTATCGCTGTTTCGGTAGTAATACTGATATTGGCGGCCTTATCTATGGCTTTTGGTATATAGGAAGGTGAAAGAAATTGATAACAACACACAATGTCAATTACACGTATGAAAACACTATAGAAGGAGCGGCGCTTACGGGCGTAACAACAGATATAGCAGAAGGCCAGGTAGTACTTTTGTGCGGTGAATCCGGCAGTGGAAAAACTACCTATATTAAAGCTATAAACGGTCTACTTTCTCATTATTACGAAGGCAATATGGGCGGAGAGATTATGGTATCCGGAAAGGATATCAGCAAAGTTCATTTGTATGAGCTGGCCCGGGATGTCGGATCTGTTTTTCAAAATCCGAAATCGCAGTTTTATACACTGATGACTGATACTGAGATTGTGTTTGGTTGCGAGAATATGGGATTTAAGCATGATGACATCTTAAAGAGATTCGACAAGGTGGTCAAAGCGTTCAAAATAGAAGATCTCCTTGGAAAAAATCTTTATAACCTTTCCGGTGGAGAAAAGCAAAAGGTAGCGTGTGCATCGGTGGGTGCACTTATGCCAAAGGTATTTGTTTTGGACGAACCTTCATCAAATCTTGATATAAAGTCTATTCACGAATTAAGAGACATTATAGAAATATGGAAAAAGAACGGCAAAACCATTCTCATAGCGGAGCACAGGTTGAATTGGCTAAAAGATGTTGCTGACAGAGTTATATGCTTTGAGGACGGAAAAATAAAATTTGATACGACCGCCAAAGAATTCTTTGATTATCCTGTGGAAAAAATGCATGAATTCGGTCTTAGAGCTCCGGAAAAATTTGAGCCAAAGTATAGCCGGGTTCAAGATGATGCGGAGAGCATAAGCATTTCTAAGATGAAGCTTACCAAAAATAAAGAAACCATTTTGGATGTTGACAATTTAGAGATTCCCAAAGGATCGGTAGTTGCAATAGTAGGAAATTGCGGCGCGGGAAAGTCCACATTTGCAAGGTGCCTTTGCGGATTGGAGAAAAAAGCGGAAGGTACGGTCAAAGTTTCGGGCAGAAAAATAACGCCCAAAGAGCGTATAAAAAAGAGCTACATGGTTATGCAGGACGTAAATCATCAATTGTTTACAAGTAGCGTTGAAGAAGAAGTAATGCTTGGCGTTACGGATCTGTCTGAGGAAGAAAAAGAGCAAAAACTCTCTAAGATATTGGAAGAGATGGATATAAGCAAATATAAAGAGGCACATCCTATGTCTCTTTCGGGAGGGCAGAAGCAGCGAGTTGCCATTGCTGGTGCGTTGGCCTGCAATAAAGATGTGATCTTTTATGATGAGCCTACATCCGGTTTGGACTACAGGCACATGAAAGAAGTGTCGGAGAGTATCAAAAAATTGAACGATATGGGAAAGACGCAGTTTATCATCACACATGATCCTGAATTGGTTCAGGAGTGCTGTAACTATTTTATCTATATGGTCGATGGAAAAATAGAGCTTTCCGGCTCATGGAATAAGGAAAACATTCGGTTTGTTCAATCTTTTTTTAAACTGGATTAGTTAGCATTTTTTGCTTTAGGTGCATTCAGAATACAGAATATGCCTAAAGCAGAATTTTTAAGTGTAGGGGAGAAATTTATATGGAAGATACAAAGCTGATAAAAGGTTTGGAAAAGGTTACAAGTGACAAGAAAGTGCTTGTAGCTTTTCCGTATGCAGGTTACGGGAGATATATTTGTCATTTCCAGAGTTTTGCATGACTGGGATGATGAAAAAACTTAACTTCAAATAGATGATATAATTAATATTGATAATGGTACTTCTGCCATTATCTGTAAGAAAGAAAATGTAACAGCCTACGAATTTGGAGAGATTTAAGAAAGAAGGTTCTATGTTTCAGATTATTTTGATTCCGTTTTTGGGAACTGCGCTCGGAGCTGCGACAGTATTCTTTTTTAAAAAAGCAATAGGAGAAAAGATGCAGCGTGCTCTTACCGGATTTGCATCAGGTGTGATGGTTGCGGCTTCTTTTTTTAGTTTGTTATTGCCGGCGCTTGATCAAACGACAGATATGGGAAAAATGGGATTTGTTCCCGTATCTATAGGTTTTGGCATAGGAATGTTGTTCCTTCTTGTACTTGATGTTGTAACACCGCATATGCATCTTGATAAACTTGAGGAAGGCCCGAGAAGCGGACTTAAGAGAACTACAAAGCTTGTTCTTGCCGTAACTCTGCACAATATTCCCGAAGGAATGGCGGTTGGAATAGTTTGTGCGGGATGGATGTATGGAAACAGTGCTATTACTTATGCAGGAGCACTTGCTTTGGCACTTGGTATTGCGATACAGAACTTTCCTGAGGGTGCGATAGTTTCAATGCCGCTTCTTGGCGAGGGAGTGCCGAAGGGAAGGACTTTTTTGTACGGTGTACTGTCCGGAATAGTTGAGCCAATCGGAGCTGTTCTTGTTATCGTTGCATCGGGGGTACTTATACCTATGATGCCGTATCTTCTCAGTTTTGCGGCAGGAGCGATGATCTATGTTGTAGTGGAAGAACTTATTCCCGAGATGTCGGAAGGAGAGCACTCAAATATTGGGACAATCTGTTTTGCGGCAGGATTCATTTTGATGATGGCTCTTGATGTAGGGCTTGGTTGAAATAATGTTAGACAGTTAAAGGAGCCGAAAGGCTCCTTATTTAATATGTCGTATCTAAAAGGGAAAAGTGCACTTATGTTTTATGATAGATATGTAAGAGACAAAAAAGCCATAAAAGTTTTATCGAGATTTAGCGAGAAAAATTATCAAAGATTTTCGTAGGGCTTGAAATAACTGAAAAATTCCAAGATGGTTAATTATCAAATATTGTTTGGCAATTGACACATAGATGAGGCGATGCTATTCTGTTAGCCGTGACTAAGAGGGTTAGTGTTTGCTAACAAGAAGGCTGAATGATGAAACTTACTTCCACTAGGGTAAATCAATCAAATCTGCAATTGTTCATCGATATCATCATGTCTACCGAGCTTGGAAGAACTTACTATCCAAGCGATGCTTTTTTAAAGAAGGAGATTGAAAAAGCGTCGGATGATGATGAAATGTTATTGCTCACGGATGGTGATTCGAAGGAACTTGTAGGGGGACTTTGGATCAATAGACGAGGAGCTTTCCATTCATTCCCATTTTTACACGTGATCGCAATTAAAGAAAACTGTCAGGGGCAGGGGTATGGACGTACGGCCATGGACCTTTTTGAAGATATTTGCCTTAGCAGTACAGATGGAAACAGGCTTTTGGCAACAAAGGCTTTTCTTTTGGTGAACAGCAATAACAATATTGCAATCAAGATGTATGAAAAATGCGGATATGTTTGCGTGGGGGAGGTACCGGGATTATTCAGAAAAAGAGTCAATGAAAAAATTATGATGAAAAATGTAAGGCGAGGGACAGCATAAGAAGTGAATATTAAATTTGATTTTACCGACAGTAATGCGATCATTACCGGAGCGGGAACCGGTATAGGAAGACAGACGGCAATTCGTATGGCAAAAAACGGTGCCAATGTGTTTCTTGTTGGTAGGAGAGATAAAAAACTGGCTGAAGTATGCGATTTTATCTGTAGTGAAGGCGGAAATGCAAGTTATATATCTGCAGATATTTCAAGCAAAGAAGATGTAAAAAGAGTTTATAAAGGTATGGCGGAATGCTTTGGCAATACAGACATTTTGATAAACGCTGCCGGAGTGAGCACACCGCTTTCGGTCACCAAAGCAATGTCCGATGCATGGAAAACTCAGATAGATATAAACCTAAATGGAACAGCGTATATGTGTGCAGGGGTTTTAGAGCAGATGAAAGAAGCCGGTTATGGAAGAATAGTTAATATTGCTTCTGTTAATGCTTTTATTACGTCAAAGACTCTTGAAAGACATGCATACAATGCTTCAAAAGCGGGAGTATGCGGACTTACGAGAGGACTGTCTTCAACATATGCAGGAAGCGGAATCACCGTCAATGCAATATGTCCGGGATTGTTTGAATCCGAGATGACGGAAGAGATTTTTGCAAACAAGTTTGTGATGGCGACATTCAACAAGCAGGTTCCCATAGGAAGAGCGGGACACCTTGAAGAGGTTGTGGACGCGATAATGTTCCTTGTAAGTAAAAACAGTTCATATATTACGGGACAGTGTCTCGCTGTTGACGGAGGGATGTCTGTTTCAAGCTTTTTATAGGAGGAAAGAAGGGATAATGATCAAATTGTTTTGTATACCGGGAGGCGCCGCATCGGCTACAGCGTATCTTCCCTGGACCAAGGTCCTCGACAGGAGTATAAGGCTGTGCCTTTTGGAGGTTCCGGGGAGGGGACTTAGGAGAAACGAAAAATCTCTGGAAACCATGGATGCGGTGGCAGATGATCTTTTTGAAAATCTCAAAAGCCAGTTAAAAGAAGATGATGACTATATGATCCTTGGATACTGCTTTGGAGCGGTAGCAGGATATGAGCTATATCGTAGGATCCTTTCATCAGGTATGAAATTGCCATTCAGGGTGTTCTTCTGCGCCAGTGATCCACCGGATGGAAATACTTATAAGACATCCATATTCACGGATCGAAACCGTGAGGAGGAACTACAGGAAACGCTTAAGAGATATTTTCACCCTGCGCTTTTTAGAAATAACGAGGAACTAAATGATTTCGTTTGTAAGTATACGAGTCTGTGTTACAGAAACTATGAAGCGCTTGGAAAGGTAATCCCTGTTGAACCGACTGAATTGTTCGAGGATTACGAAGAGCATAAAGAGGAGTATTACGACAGGTGTAAGGCACTTGAGTTTGCCAATCACACCATGGATCTTCTTGATATAGACCAAAAGATAGTTCAGCACTATCAAAACGGTGATAATGATTATTTCAAGATCAAGTCTGATGTTACTGTATTTGCCGGAAACAGGGATACCATGACGACTCTGGATGCCGTAAAAGGTTGGGAACGAGTTGCCGGAGGTGTATTTGACCTTGAAGTAATTGACGGAGGCCATCTGATTCTGATCGACGGATATCAGAACTGCCTCCCAATCATCAATGAAATTGTACAAAAATATGAGAAAGCTGGCTGAAATAAAAAGATGAAAATGTTTTGTTTTTGCCACGCCGGAGGGCTTGCAGGATATTATTCGTTCCTAAAAAAAGCAGAGCTGGCGTATGTAGATGAAGTGGTTTTATTTGAATATCCGGGTAGAGGCAGGAATTGTAAGAAGCAGGGGTATAAAAGCTTTGCGGAGTGTATTTCCGATGCCTGTGAGCAGATAGCTGCATCAGGTGTGAAGAGCAATGATTTCATTCTCTTTGGTCACAGCATGGGAGCGTTTGTCGCCTACGAGACGGCCTGCAGACTTCAAAAAGAATACAATCTTTATCCGTATCACGTATTTATATCGGGGCAGAAGCCCCCGGTAAGGGTTATACCAGAGCATTACAGAAACTGCGAAGAGCGCGTATTTGATTTTCTCAAAAAGCTCGGCGGAGTTCCGGAAGTAATTCAGAACAACAAAGAAGTAGCGGATTTTTTCATGGATATCTGCATGAAAGATCTGAGAGTTCTTCAAAGCTATGTCCCGCATGAGGCTACGGCGGATAACCGCCCCAAGAAGGGAAGCGTTATCTGCGGCGATGATGACGCGGAGGTGGCAGTTGAAGAGCTTGATGATTGGAAAGAATACTTTGATACAGAGCCGGAAATACATGTTGTTCACGGAAATCATTTTTATCTCAACGAGAAAAAAGACGAACTGATAAATTTTATGAACCGGGAACTACTAAAAGCACAATGACAGAAAGAGAGTAAGTGATGGACAGAAGCTATATAAGAGGAATGGGCATGTATGTGCCCGAGACAACATATACAAGCATAGAGATAGAAGAAAGAGCCGGATATGACAAATTCGGAATTAAAAAGGGGCTTGTAAAGATGCTTACAGGTTGCGAAAGCAGACATTACGTAAAAGACGGGGAACACAGTTCAGATCTTGCTGCGAATGCAGGAAGAAATGCACTGGAAGATGCAGGAATAGAGCCTTCAGACATTGATGCGGTTTTATTCTGCTCCATAACACAGGATTTTGCAGAGCCTGCAACTGTCAACGTTGTAATGGACAAGCTTGATATCAGAAACGCATATTCTTTTGATATAAAGAATGCTTGTAACGCCTTTATAAGTGGATTGGATGTAGCGGATTCCCTTATAAAATCAGGTAAAGCGGAGAACGTACTTGTGGTGTCCGGAGAAGCTCTTTCAAGATGGACCAAGTTTGATTATGACGACAGAGACGAACTCCTTCAAAGAGCACCTGCTGCTCTTAGCGTAGGTGACGGAGGAGGAGCTTTTGTTGTAAGTAAAGCGACCGAAAATGAAGAGGGAAGAGGCATAGTTAATTCACGCTTCCACACCATGCCCGAAGTATGGAACAACAATGTAATCTGGGGCGGCGGTGTAGTTTATCCCAAGGATGCGAGCCTTCTTTATATTCCCGGAACCACCAAAGCGCTTATAGATATGCATCAGGATGTATCAAGGAATTATATTCCCCCTGTAATGAAAAAGAGCGGCTGGGACAAGCAGGATATTGACTGTGTTCTTGTAAGTCAGGTCGCAAAATGGATCACAAAAAATATCAGAAATATCATCGGTGTAGAGAAGGAGATAATGCCTGAAATAGTAGAAACAATGGGCAATATCGGGGCAGCAAATATACCGATCATGGCATGCGAAGCAAGAAGAATGGGCATATTAAAGGAAAGGAGCAAGACATTGATCCTTGGCGGAGCGGTAGGCGCCAATATGGGAGTTATGTCTGTAGTGATGTGATGATAACACTGGAAAGTTTATATCAGGACGTTGTTGGAGGGTTTTCATCGGATTATCCTTTTATGGAGTTTTACGAGGGCGATGAAAAGAAGATTTATTACAGGAAAGATTTTCAGAAAAAGACAAAAGCGGTAGCGGCTCTTCTTGAGAAAAAGCTTGCCGGAATCGAAAAAGGAAGGTTTATAGGAATCAAGCATGAGACACATCCTTTTTGGTTCTGCGTTCTTTACGGACTTGGAATGTGCGGCTACAACGTGATGTTTTTGGATGAAAACGCCAACGATATCATTCTTCATAATTGCATTGATATGGGTAATCTAGGCGCGATTATTGGAAAGAAAGATGACAGCAAAGAGGTTCTTTGCCTTGATTTTGATGAGATAGTTTCAGCAAGCGAAGGAGAACCCGAGAACAAAAAGTGGGGAGAGATGATATGCCTTTGCACATCCGGAACTACAGGAATAGCTAAGACAGTAGTATTCAAAGCAAAAACCATCACAAGAATACACAGAGTTTTGAGAGCGACTCTTTTGGGTCATCCTTATAATCTGGAGAGCTGTTATGATCTGGATATTGATAAGATGAAGGTCCTTGCAACGCTCCCCATGAGACATATCTTTGGATTTGAAGTTCCTTCAATCTATTGGGGATTTGGTTGCACATTCGTTTTCCCTAAGAATCAGGGAGTACTTGAACTTGTAAGAGTTATCAAAGAAGACGGTATATGGAGTACTTACGGTGTTCCGGCACTTTGGAAGGCTATCTTCAACGTGTATAAGAGCCGTACATCAGATATCAATCAGGAGACTTTTGAAGAATTCTTCGGAAAGCAATTTAAGAACGGTCTGATCGGTGGAGCCAAGATTGACGAAGATCTCAAGCCTTTCCTTAAGTCCGTGGGCTTCCAGATGGCCAACACTTATGGGCAGACTGAAACAGGCGGAGCGATAAGCCTTGGATACCTCACTGAAGAGAAGTCAATGAACGGAATACCCGGATATTCCGGACAGCTCTTTAATGGCCACAGGGCAGGAATAATCAACAGTGAGGGTGAATGGGTTCCCAACGGAAAAGGTGAACTTGCCGTAAAAGGACTTGATATCTACGACGGAATATTGAGGGGCGGACAGTTCATCAGCAGAGAAGAAGAGTATGGCGAGCTTCAGCATACAGGAGACATGTTCCTTATAGATGGAGTTGATTTCTATTGTATAGGAAGAGCTGACAACATGATCATCAATGACGCCGGTGAAAATATCTACGTTGAGGAGCTTGAAGAAGACTTTGCATTCCTCAAAGAAGAAACCAAACAATACGCAGCGGTCGGAGTAAATAACAGACCTATTCTGGTCCTTTACGGACATGACGATGATGAAGAGAAGCTCGTCGAGAAAATTGCCAAAGTAAACAAGACGCTTCCGCACTACAAGAGAATTGAAAATGCGTATGTTTTATCGGCAAAACTCCCTGTTACTTCCAAAAACGAGGTGGACAGGAAAGCACTGGAAGAAACCATTTCTCTTCGTATGAGTGAGGACGCGGACAGTGTAAGAAAATATAACTTACGTCAGATAGGCAAAAAAGTCAGTTGATCATAAAATTCAGAGAGGTATATACGAAATGGACAGACAGGAAATTAAAGATACTATCAAAAAAACACTTAAAGATATGATGAACAAAAATGATCTTGTAATAAACGATGACGATCTTTTCTATGAGGATCTTGGTGCGGACAGTATTGTTATCGTTCAGGCATTTTTGACATGTCAGGAAAAATTCGATGTTCTTCTTGCGGATGAGCTTAATCTTATGGAGCCTGTATCGGTGAATATACTGACAGATCTTATATGTAAAAAGCTCGAAGAAAGGGCAAGCTGAGAATGAAACCGTGGGAAGAAAAGACTTTATTTGGGTTGTTGGAAGATACAGTAAAAAAGCACGGAGAGAGACTTGCGGTAGTCGATTCAAATCATGAATATACATATGAGCAGTTATTGGAAAAGGTATGTAAGCTTTCGGATTATCTGTACTATCTCGGATTCAGGAAAAAAGATAGAGTGATCGTTCAGATAGCCAATTCGGCCATGTTTGAGATAGTGATCTTTTCACTTTTTAAGATCGGGGCGGTTCCGATACTCATACTCCCTGCTCATAAAGAACATGTGGTGGATGCAATATGCCAAAGAGCTGAGCCTGTTGCATATATCACAATGGAAGATTTCTACGGAACGGATTACAGAAAGGCAGCGATAAAGCTAAAGGATAAATATAGCTTTATCAAACATATTCTGACAGTTTCGGAACTTGAAGAGATTATTGAAAAAGAGAATGTAGAAAGAGCAGATACAGAACCTGTATCACCAAGGAATCTCGCTTTTCTTTCCTTATCCGGAGGAACAACCGGTATTCCCAAGCTCATACCAAGATATAACGGTGAGTATTGCTACAATGCGATCTGCACTGCCGGGCATTGCAAGATGGATGAGTCTACGGTGAATCTTACAGCAATACCGGCGGCACACAATTTTGCATTCGGAACGCCCGGAATGATAGGTACGGTTTACTGCGGAGGGCTCAACGTGATGTGCGAGTATCCAAGTCCGTTGGAAATATTTGACATGATAGAAACTCACAAGGTAACAATGATGAGTTTTGTGCCCTCTGTTGTTAGCCTATGCATACAATATCGCGAGATTGATGAAAGTTATGATCTTTCATCGATCAAATACATTCTCGTGGGTGGAGCGATGTTCACTTCCGAGATGGCAAAGAAGTGTGAAGAGATTCTCGGAGGAATACTGATCCAAGTTTACGGAATGTCTGAGGGAATGACATTTCTCACCGATACCAAAGCCGATGACTATGTGAGATTTAACACACAAGGAAAGCCATGTGCCGGGGAGGATGAATTCAAGATAGTGGATGAAGATTTCAACCCTGTTCCTGACGGAACCGAAGGCGAGATTGTAGTAAAGGGACCTTACACCATACATGAATACTACAGAGCATCTAAATCCGCCCAAAGCAGCTTTAAGGATGGTTATTACAGACCCGGAGATAAAGGGATCAAGGATAAGACGGGGAATATTATCGTAACCGGAAGATCCAAAGAGATGATAAACAGAGCCGGAGAAAAGATAATGCCCTCAGAGGTGGAGAAGTTTTTTGCCGACCTTTGCGGTGTCAAGAACTGCGCGGCACTCGGAATAAAGGATGAACTTTTGGGAGAGGCGATATGCGTTTTCTACGAGGGCGATGATGAGTATACAACTTCGGAGGTATCCAAGCTTTTTAGAGAAAAACAGATAGAGGATTGTTGTATTCCCGACCGGATAATCAGAGTTATGGATCTTCCGCTGACCCCTGTTGGAAAAACAGATAAAAACAGATTAAGGGAAATGATTTCAGATGAATGAGATTAAAAGCATCAATATTTCCGAATTGCAAAGATCATATCTGGTAGGCCGAAAGATGAAGAGTAATCTGGGAGGCGTTGCTTGCCATGCGTACTTTGAGTTTGAAGGCGAGGAACTTGATGTTGATACTTTCAAGAAGGCTTGGAAAGCAACTTTAAAGAGCCATTTTATGACCAGTGCCAAGATAAAAGAAGACGGCAAGGCTTATCTTTCCGATGAGAAGCTTCCCAAGAGACTGTTTATCTTTGATCTTTCAAAAGAGGATAAATCTTCAATTGATACGTCATTAAAAGATTGTCGTAAAAACCTTTCCCACCGAAAGATGGAACTTTCAAGAGGACAGGGTGTAGGTGGAGAGCTGTTTCTTTTACCCGGAAACAAACATCGCTTTTGCTTTGATATTGACCTTGCGGTGTGTGACGTTAACGGGATTCAGGAACTTTTGAATGAGCTCGGAACAAGATATCAAGGTCATAGTTTTACTCTTGAAGAATTTGCGTCCCGAAGCTGTGAAGTTACAGTCAGGAAGCAGGAAATCGTGGAAGAATGCGGGAGCAGTTCATATGGTCAAAACGCCGGAGAACTAAGCGGATGCAATTATGATTCCTTTGACCATAAGCTCACTACCAAAGAAGTAGAGAAACTTGGAGAAATGTTTAAAGAAAAAGAGGGAGATCTTTTTTCCGGAATGCTTTTTCTTTTGTCCAAGACATGTGCAGATCAAAAGCTTTGTGTGAATGTGCCGTATTTCAAAAAGTCTTTGTTAAGTGAAGATCCGGTGAGCGACAATACTAAGATTTTTTGGATGAATGTCGAGAAAGAGAATCTTAGACTTGATGAGCTTCAAAAGAGGATAGAAACAAAGCTTTCACAGGAAGACAGGGCCTATAAGAAGGCTGACGGTATCGTGCCTGTCGTCTATTCCTACAATCAGAACGGAGTATTCCTTAATGATGATTTTATAAACAGCATCGGAAAGATGACATTTATGATATCGCAGACGCCAAATGTATGTCTTGATGTTCAGCTTTTTAATATGCTTGACGGCATTCTTATCAGCTTTGTTTATCCCAAGGAACTTGAGGGAGTAAAGAAGATAAAGGAATGGTTTGACAGATATATTGATCTTATAAAGGAGAGTTTGGAAGATGGAAACTAAAAACACGGTTTTAGGATTGTTTGAAAAGATATTCAAGCTTGAAAAACCATCTGAAGAGATGCATTTTACCGAGCTTGGAGCAAAATCCATTGACGTTATGAAGCTGCAGATCGAATTGAAAAAACAGTTCGGCATAAAGATGGATTTCAGAACCTTGTATTCCCTTGGATCTGTAAATGCCATAAGCGAATACATATGCGAACAGATAGGCTAGGAGAATAGACAATGGAACACAGGGTCGAATTTCTTCCTATACAAAAAGCATATTCGGTAGCAAGAACAAACGGTGAAGGTGCATCTCAGGATAAAGAAATGTATGAGATCTACTGCAGGAAGTTTGATAAAGAGGTTTTTGAGAAAGCGCTTAAAAAGCTTTGCACCGCTCATCCTATGTTGCTTGCCAAGACTGATATCCATGAGGGCTTTCAGATAATCGATTTCGGAGAGGACATCAAGCCGGATTATATTGAGCCGGATCGGAGATATGTAGAAGCCGGAGCGGAGCTTGAAAGCATAAAGGATGAACTCTTTAACAATGCGCTTTCAGCCAATCGTATTTTGGAAAAGGTTGTTGCCGTGTTATATCAGGATGGTTCCGCAACAATCCTGACTCTTACCGACGGTATAGGGATTGACGGCGAGAGTCAGGAGATAATGATCCGCGATCTGATTGACCTGTATGAGGGAAAAGATATTTCTCCCGAATATGATTTCTCTGATTTTGCCAAGGATTATGTTGAAAGGCTCACCTCCAATGAAGAGGCGGCAAAAGTCTTTTGGAATGAAAAAGCGTTGAGTAAGCCTGAAGGGTACAGACCATCCTGTGAAGAAGAGGAAGGTACTTCAGATATCATAACGCTTCGTGAGTATCTTCCGAAAGAAACAACAGACAGGCTTAATAAGCTTGCGGGGGATAATCATATTTCTTTTTATTCGCTGCTTCTTTCGCTTTATTTAAGAGTGCTTGACAGATATACGGATCAAAAGAGTTTTGCCATATCTACGCCAAGATCCATACGTGATTATGAGCATGACGGAATAGAGAACACTATAGGTATGCTGACGGATTTCATTCCGATGATCGCAAATATAGGGGAAGGCGATACGTTACTGGATACCGCATCCTATGTCCAGGATTATCTGTGGCAGATATTTGACCTTGGTGAATCAAGTGGTGTTGATGCACTTCGCATATTGCAGGCCAATCTCCAAATACAGATGAGTCTTAAGTGGACGTTCACGCTTGTATCCGAAGCTGAAGTCAATTCAACACTTTTTGAACGTAAAGGTTCCAAAGTTGAAACGGGAACAGCTGATGCGGAAATGCTTCTGATGGATTCAGAAGAGGGGACGGAACTCATATTTGTTATTCGTCCCGGAGAGGTAAATGTCCGTATCGGTTCAAAAATCATAAAGCATTATGTTGAACTATTGGATGATATTGCCTGTGAAAAGCTAAAGCTGACAGAGGCATACATACCGCTTTACAGTGCTGACGAAGAGGCAATTCAATCAGCAAATTCAACTGATGAATTGAATGTGTATGAAGGGCTGTCATTATCGGAGGCAATTAAAAAGGGAATAGATAAAAACCCCGGTGCGACAGCAATCATAGCCGATAATGTCACTTATACCTACAAGGAACTGGACAGCGAAGTAACAAGGCTTGCAAATGTTCTATCCGCAAGGAAAAAACAGGGTACAGACAGAATCGCAATCTTTATGGAAAAGAGCCCTGAACAGATCATTACAGCGCTTGCAGCCGTGTATGCAAAAGTAACATACATGCCGCTTGAAACAACACTTCCATTGGAAGATATAAGCTGGTGCATTGAAAAATCGGACATAAAGCTCATCATAGCATCCGAGGCTCTTTGCGAAAATGTAAAAGATTTAGGTTGTGCCGTTGTTTCTTTTGATGAATTAAAAAGAGACAGCTTATGCATGGAACCCAGCTGTTCCGAATCCTGCTACAAGGATGATATTGCCATAATCATAAACACTTCCGGAACAACAGGAAGACCGAAGAGCGTTCTTATAAAGGAAAAGGGACTTGTAAACTGCATTGTGGATTCTCCCAATAGATTTGAAATAACAGACGGGAAAAGTCTTAGGGCTATTGCCGTTACCAATTTTTGCCACGATATGGCTTTGTACGACTATCTGGGAGTTCTGCATCTTGGCGGAAGCGTGGTCATTCCCGAGGATTCCATGGTCAAAGACCCTAAGTATCTGCTTGAACTGATAGGACGTTATGGAGTTAATTTCTGGAACAGTGTTCCCGCAATAATAGAGATGCTCCTTCTTGTTGATAACAAAGAACTACTTTACAATATCGGATTCTTAAAGAGAGTTGTTCTTGGCGGAGACTGGGTTAGATGTAATACGGTCCAAAACATAAAAGGCTATTCCGAGGATGCTTTGGTATTCAGCGTAGGCGGGCCTACGGAGACGACCATATGGAATATATATCATAAGGTGACGGATATGGATCTGACAGGTGGTTTTATTCCATACGGAAAGCCACTTGCTAATACCGGTTACCATATTTTTGATAAATATGAACGCGAATGTCCGGTGGGAATTCCCGGAACAATGTATGTTGAAGGAATAGGCGTTACCGAAGGTTATGCCAAAGCTGATGATGAAAACGCAGAGCACTATCTTACGGTTGATGACAGGAAGATGTTCAGATCGGGGGATAAAGGTGTCCGACTTGAGGACGGAAGCATTAAGTTCCTTGGCCGTGAGGACAATCAGGTCAAGATCAACGGGAAAAGAATAGAGCTTGGCGGAATTGAAAGAAAAGCAAATGAGATAGATGGAGTATCACTCAACTGCTGCGTCCTTAATGACAGTAATAAGAGGATTTCTCTTTTTTATGAGGGAACTGCGACTGAGGATTATGTACGCAAGCAGCTGGAAGAAAAGCTTGTTTCATATATGCTTCCTTCACATATGGTTAAGCTGGATAAGATACCTCTTAATCACAATGGGAAGGCAGACAGAAAGCTTTTAAAGAAATACAAGTTTGCGGAAAACAAAGTAGCTGATGACGATTCTTCTCTAGAGGGAGCGGTTCTGACGTTCTTAAAAGAAATATTGGGAATCGGAGCAGCTTCCATCGAGGATAATTTCTATTATCTCGGAGGAGATTCCGTAAGTGCAATGCAGCTTATCTCCAAGCTTTATCACAAGTTTCATGTTGAGATTGATATCTATGATATTTTGGGAAGTCCCGCAATTGCTGATTGGATTCCTATCATAAAAGAAAAAATAAATGAAATAGAAAACCATTCAAAGAGCCTTCTTACAATATGCAGGGAGTTTTTTGGCAACGAGAAGATTACAGATGACATGAGTTTTACTGAAATGGGAGGAAATGAAAGCAATCTCCATGAATTCAGTAAACTTATAGGACTGTCTGATTTTCAGGTTCTGTCACTTCCTTGGATAGACCACTGGGAAAGACTGCTTGAGGGTGTTTAAAGGAGGAAAAACATGGTTATCAGATTTGATGAAAAAAGAGTCGGAAAAGAAAACGAGCAATTCTTTGTAGACATGCTGAGCTACGTATCTCCAAAGATACAGGACGTTAAGAGAAACGGTGAAGATATCATACTTGATATAAACGAGGCAGACAAAGAATTCATTGAGGAGAAGGTTGAGTCTCTTTATAAGATGATCGAATCCGGTTCGATATCAGGGAAGGAAGTGCCCATTACAACACTTGAAGATCACACTGATGAAGTTCCCGTAAATAAGGAGAACATCTATGAAAAGCTGTGTGAAGACGGTGATGTGGTAGAGGTTTCTCCCGGAGTTTATTCCTACAGCAATCTTTTCCTAAAGGTATTTCAGTACTTTAACAACAAGATTGAAGCGTACGGAAAAGAAACTTTTGACGGGATAAGAGAGTATAAGTTTCCTGTCCTGCACCCAATCAAAAGATATGAGAAGGGCGGATACTTTGAGAACTTCCCTCATTACATCATGTTCGGAACTTCAATGAAAAACGACCTTGAGATACTTGAGCGTTTTTCGAAGAACGGACTTAATGATGAATCCATTCTTGAAGAGATGAAAGCGCCTTCTCTTGTGCTGCGCCATGCAGCCTGTGTTCCGGTTTATGAAATGCTTGAGGGTAAAACCATAAGCAAAGACAATCCCGAGAAATTCCTCGTATCCGGAACGTGCTTTAGGAATGAAGGTAAGAATACTTTTGAGTTATCAAGACTCAATGAGTTTTTCATGAAAGAGTACGTGTTCGTCGGAACTCCGGATCAGTGCAAGGAACTTATAGAAAAAGCCAAAGAGCTTTGGAGCTATTGGCAGAAGGTGTTTAAGGCCAATACCAAACTTGATACTGCCAATGATTCTTTCTTTGCATCCAATTACAAGAAGCTCCAGTTCTTCCAGGTTATCGGCGATTCGAAGAGAGAGTTTAAATGGAATATTCCGGGACATGATACATATATTTCGTGCGGTTCCATCAATTTCCACAGAACACATTTTTCAAAGCCATACGCTATAAAGAATGAGAACGATGAGCTCTGTTATACAGCGTGCTTTGCCTTCGGTATCGAGAGACTTGCTTATGCATTGTTATCACAAAAGGGACTTGATATTTCAAAGTGGGATGCATCAACTTTCGATGAAATATCTAAATATGTGGATTTATAAAGAAGGTTGAAATGGAAACGGAAAGAATAGTTATAAGACCAAAGAGAAGGAAATGCAAATGCTGTGTCATGCCGGAAACCCCGGGATTTATAGAAATCGGAGATGATGGCATATGTAACATATGTAAGGAGCGCGGTGTTGGGACAGTAGAAAAATCTGAGGATACCTTTGATAAGCTTGATCCTCAAAAAAAGCTTTCAATACTGCAAAAGAAGGTTGATAGATTCAAGACAGGCGGGCAGTATGACTGTGTCTGCAGCGTTTCGGGTGGTAAAGACAGTATCATGACGCTGTATATAGCCAAGAAGATACTTGGACTAAATCCACTTGCTGTTATGATAGACAGCGGCTTTGCTTTGAAAGAAATGCCCGAGAATCTTGCCAATGCAACGGATATTCTTGGGATAGACAGTATCATTTTTAAAATGTTTGACATAAAGGATATATTCAGGCTGTTTCTTCAGTCGGGGAAAAGAATCTATTATTGCAGATTGTGTCACGCGCTGCTCGATCTGAAAATACATGACATAGCCAAAAGATACGGTGTCAATCTTATCTTGGGCGGATATACAAAAGGGCAGCAGTATATCCAGAAGTCGGAACTGTTTTGGATATATGAGGAATCTGACAAAAATACGGTTGATGTCTTAAAAGATCATCCCAAATATGACTATGTGTTGGAGCTTTATAAGAATCAGACAGGATACTTTAGAAAGCACTTTCCGACAATAGCTCAGATCTCGCCGTTTAAATACATCGAATGGAACGAGGATGAGATCCTAAGAATACTGACTACCGAGCTTAAGTTTAAGAGGTCTGCAATGAGCTGGCCTATCAATTCTTCGAACTGTCTTTTTAATCATGTTGCACAGTACATGGTAGAAAAAGACTTCGGCTATGCCCAGCATGAGGTTGAGCTCAGCGAACTGGTAAGGGCCGGTGAAATGACAAGAGAAAGAGCGCTGGAAATTTCCGAAAGTCCGATCTATGAATCGGCTGTACGGGATTCACTTGATAAGCTTGGACTAAAATATGAAGACATAATGGGAGGTTATACCAATGCTTGAAGAGGTTTTTAAACTGCTGAAAGAAAATGTAGTGGAGCTTGAGGATGTTGATCTTAAAGAAGATACATCACTTATAGCTTCAGGTTACATGGATTCATACGAAGTGGTTATGATTCTGGAAAAACTGGAAAAGATTTTCTCAATCAATATTGAGCTTGATGAGCTGAATCTTGAGGATTTTGAGAAGCCAATCAACATAGCAAAGCTTGTGGAGGCGAAAAGAGGGTAAAAATGGAGAACGATAAAAAAGGTATGTCACGTTTAATGGAACTTGCAATGATGAAGAAGGGTGTGATGATAGCGGCAATAATCATGTCCGTGTTATCGACCGTTGCTTCATTTATTCCATATGTTGCTATTTACCTGGTAATAAAAGAGATTATTCTGGTATATCCCGAAATAGGCAATCTGAATGCCGGCAAGATGAGTTTATATGCTGTTTCAGCAGTTGCGTGTGTGCTTATCAATCTTATCTTTTATACCTTATCTGTTGCATTTGCACATATAGCCGCATATGGAACTTTGTACCAGCTTAAGATCGACTTTGTTAATCATATTACCAAGCTGCCCCTGGGATTCTTTTATAACACAGGAAGCGGTAAGCTTCGTGAGATCATGGATAACAACATTGAGAGTATCGAAGGCTTTATAGCTCATGATCTTACCAATATGGTATCCGCCATGACGGCGCCGTTCCTGATGCTGGTAGTGATCTTTGTGGTGGATTGGCGTTTTGGTATTGCCTCCTTTGTGGGTATCATCCTTGCCTTTGTGGGCTATGGTATGACATCCGGTGGTGATACTGTCAAAAAACTTATGGACAACTATCAGGTTGCCCTTGAAGATATGGGAAATGCTGCGACTGAGTATATAAGAGGTATATCGGTAGTCAAAGCATTTAAGCAGACAGCTTTTTCCTTTAACCGTCTAAATGATTCCATTAAGAGATACATGGCTACGGTCATTCCGTATTCGCTCAGTCAGGAGAACATGACTGCCATGCTTACAACGATGTTTGCATCTATGTACCTAGTTCTTATCCCTGTCGGAGTATTTATAGGAAGCCGCACGTCGGATTACAGAGGTTATGTTGCCACATTTATTTTCTATCTGATATTTGTTCCCGCCATCGGAAATATTCTTATGAAGATCATATATGCCATGGCCAATGCTTCCAATATCGCGGGAAGTGTAGATCATATGGACAATATCTTAAGAGAAAAAGTGATACCTGAAAACGGAAAGAATCTTGTACCATCTGGCCACGATATTGAATTTGAAAATGTAAGTTTTTCTTATGACGGCGAAGTAAAGGCGCTTGATACCGTAAGCTTTAAAGCTGCGGAAGGAAAGACGACAGCTATCGTGGGTTCTTCCGGAGGCGGAAAGAGTACAATAGCTTCTTTGATACCCCGTTTCTATGATGTCAATGAAGGCGCTGTAAAGATTGGCGGAGTTGACATAAGAGATATGGAAATAAAAGAGCTTATGAATGAAGTGAGCTTTGTTTTCCAGGACAATTTCCTGTTTGGAGTATCCATTCTTAAAAATATCAGAATGGGAAGAAAAGATGCATCTATAGATGAAGTCAAGGCTGCAGCCAAAGCGGCAAGATGTGATGAGTTTATAGAAAAGCTTCCATCAGGGTATGACACCATATACGGAAGTGCGGGAGTGAATCTGTCCGGCGGCCAGATTCAGAGAATAGCTATAGCCAGAGCCATTGTCAAGAATTCACCGGTACTTATTCTTGATGAAGCAACTTCTTTTTCCGATGCCGAAAATGAGTATCTTATTCAGCAGGCACTTAGTGAGCTGATGAAGAATAAGACAGTAATCATGATTGCGCATAGACTTTCTACCATTAAGGATGCAGATAACATCATCGTTATGGAAGAGGGTAAGATTGCCGAACAGGGTAAGTTTGAAGATCTTTTGAATGCAAAAGGACGCTTCGAGGAATTGTGGAAGAACTATACAACTGCCAATGTATGGAAACTGAAGGGAAGGGGTTAATGATGAAGACATTAAAAGAATTATTTCAATTATCCGATGACGCTACCCAAAATCTTAAATCGGGAATCATAGCCGTAACCATCACAAATCTCGTGACACTTCTCTCTGTTGTGGTGGTTGTAAATCTCTTTACGCAGCTTATCAATCCTCTTGAGGGAAAAGAGATTTCTTTTTCATTCATGTGGATCATGTTGGGCGTCGGTATTGTGCTTGCGGTGCTCTTGTTCTTTGCATCCAAAAATGATTACAGAAAGACATATGTATCGTGCTATACGGCGGCAAAAGACAGCCGTATCAAGATTGCGGAGACGGTAAGAAAGTTTCCCATGAGTGTGTTTAATTCCAAATCTCTTGCGGAAATAACCACAAATATGATGGGGGATTGCGCGAGCATAGAGCATACCTTGAGCCACATTGTTCCGCCACTTATTGCGGATATTATCTCAGCGACGATAGTTTGTATTTGCATCCTTTTCTTTGACTGGAGAATGGCTCTTTCTATTTTCTGCACGCTTCCTCTTTCATTCCTTATAATACTTGGAAGTAAGAAGCTTCAGAGAAAAGTATCCAAAAGGCAGCTCGAAGACAAATTGAAAGCTTCTGAGAAAATCCAGGAATATCTCGAAGGAATCAAGGTGATAAAGGCATGTAATCTCGGTGGTACCAAGTCCGTTGAACTGGAAAAAGCACTCAGAGATCTCAAGGATTCATCGATTGCACTTGAGATGAAGACGGGAGTTATTATTTCTGTTGCACAGTTTGTGCTTCAGGCAGGAACAGGAATAGCGGTTTATGTAGGAACAATGCTGTTCACAAAAGGTGATATCAGGCTTCTTCCTTTGCTTCTTTCGCTTGCGGTTGTTTGCAGAGTTTACGGACCTATTCTTTCTATACTTACTCTGCTTCCTATGCTGGAGCATACACTTATATCCACCAAACGTATCAAGAATCTTTTATCCATAAAGGTGATGGAAGGAGATGAGATAAGTACTGATAACTGCGAGATAAGATTTGAGAATGTATCATTCGGCTACGAAGATGAAAAGGTAATAAACGGTATGAACGCAGTTATTCCCATGAACAAGGTTACAGCTCTTGTGGGACCTTCCGGAAGCGGAAAGAGTACCATGGCCAAACTAATGACCAGATTCTGGGATGTCGATTCCGGAAAGATTACTATTGGAGGAATTGACGTATCTTCGGTTGAACCCGAAAGCCTTATGAGTATGTTCTCCATTGTATTCCAGGATGTGACACTGTTTAACGATACGGTCATGAACAATATCAGGATTGGAAATATGGACGCCACGGATGAGATGGTAATGGCAGCAGCCAAGGCGGCTCAGTGCGATGAATTCATTAACAGGATGCCGGATGGTTACAACACGGTTCTTGGAGAAAATGGCAGCACTCTTTCCGGAGGTGAGCGTCAGAGGATTTCTATCGCCAGAGCAATACTTAAGGATGCACCGATCATACTTCTTGATGAAGCTACAGCTTCTCTTGATCCTGAAAATGAGATTCAGGTACAGGAAGCTATAACAAGAATGACAGAGAATAAGACGGTTATTGTCATAGCACACAAGCTCAGTACTATAGAGGATGTTGACAATATCCTTGTTCTAAATAACGGAACCGTCGAGGAACAGGGCACACATGATGAGCTTATGAATAAGAACGGCCTTTATGCAAAGCTTTATAACTTGCAGGAAGATAGTAAAAAGTGGCAGATTGCTTAATGTTGGAGGAAAAAGAAAATGAGTAGTAACAAGGAAAACGTTAAAAAATCAAGAAACCTGGTATCAGCGGGAGTATTCATTGCTCTTTACTTTGTTGTGTTTGTGATAGTCGGAACGATATGCATGCCTATTCCGCCTTTATATCTTTGTATGCTTCCATTGATTGCATTGTTTGCATCACCTGTTTATCAGATGCTTATCACGAAAGCACCTATGCATGGGCCTATCTTTATCGCAGCTATGCTTCCATGTTTGTTCCTTCTCATGATGGGCAATATATGGATCGTAGTTCTGACAGGAATCATTGCGGGAGTTTTTGCCGAAATCATTGCGGGGATGGGCGAGTTTAAGAGCGCGTCATCAAATATGATCAGTTATTTTGTTTTTTCACTGAACCTCTTGGGAGGATTTCTTCCTATCTGGGTTATGCGTGAAGAATACTTCAAGAGTACGCTCGACAGAGGAATGAGTCAGGACTTCGTGGATAAACTCAGAGCAATCACTCCCGGCTGGGTTCTTATTGCGATAATTGTTGCTACGGTAATCTGCGGCTTTATCGGAATTCAGATTGGAAACAAGATGTTTGCCAAGCACTTTAAGAAGGCAGGTATAGCTTAATATGAAAAACGGGATCAGATTTGATCCCAGAACCAAGTTTATACTCCTTTTGGGAGTGAACATGCTTCTTTTACTCAGTCGTTCACTCTTTTTGGAGTTGGCGCTTTTCTTGTTTTGCATATTCATATTGTTGGTTGATAAAAGGTACAAGAATGCAGTCATATATTTGATTGCATTCTTGTTGATGTTATTTATAGACCGCTTTCTTAGCGGATGCTTTACCGGGTTTTATTTTACCATCATTAATTTCATTGTATATGCACTGAGACGTTTTATGCCCTGCTTGATTCTGGGTAAGTGGATATTGGATACGACGGCGGTTTCCGATTTTGTGGCGACCATGTGGAAGATAAAGCTTCCTTTGACGGTTATTATTCCGTTATCTGTTGTATTTAGGTATTTTCCGACAATAAAAGAGGAATGGGAATCCATAAGAGCAGCAATGAAAATCAGAGGTATAAGCTTTTCTGTGGAGCATGTATTTGTTCCGCTAATCTTTTCTGCTGTAAACGTCAGCGAAGAATTGTCGGCGGCAGCGCTTTGCAGAGGCTTGGATGCGCCGGGAGAACACACTTCATTGGTAGAAATCAAAATGTCATATATTGACTATTTGTTTCTTGCACTATTTGTAAGCATCACAATAGCTGCTTTCATACTTAAAGGAATGGGTATCATCTGAAATGATAGAGATAAAGAATGTAAATTTTAAATACAGTGGATCGGATATCGGTTCTTTAAATGATATAAATCTCAAGATTGCTCCGGGAGAGTGCGTGCTTTTTTGCGGAAAGAGCGGATGCGGAAAAAGTTCGATCATTCGCCTTTTTAATGGGATGATACCGAATTTTCATGAAGGAGAATTGGGAGGTTCCGTAAGCTGTAACGGCGAAGAACTGATCAACATGCCGCTATACAAGATCGCAAGGAAATTCGGAACTGTATTCCAGAATCCGAGGACTCAGTTCTATACTGTTAATACCACAAGTGAGATTGCATTCGGCCTGGAGAATATGGGCGTTGCGAGAGAAGAAATCCTAAGAAGAGTGGCTGAGACTGCAAAAGAACTTGAGATTGAATATCTCATGGATAGGAGCATCTTCGAACTATCTGGAGGTGAAAAGCAGATCATTGCTTTTGCATCCGTATACGCAATGAATCCAGATGTATATCTTTTGGATGAACCCTCTGCTAACCTGGATTTCACAGCAATTGAGAAGGTGCGCAAGATCCTTAAGCTTCTTAAAGAGAAGGGAAAGACCATTATAATCGCTGAACATAGGATTTATTATCTGCGAGATATTCTTGACAGGGCATTGTACCTGGAAGATGGGCGGATAATACGTGAGTACAGTGTTTCCAATCTTGATAAGATGTCTTACGAAGAGCATGAAAAGACCGGAATACGTATGCTTGAGCTTTCAGAAATGAATTATACAGGAGGACACAAAAGAAATAATGAAGGTGAGTGTTTCCTTACGTATTTCAGTGGCTTCTACGGAAAGAAAAAGTATCTTGAGATAGCCCATGCAAGATTTGAAACGGGGAAAATATATGCTGTTATCGGTAATAACGGAGCAGGAAAATCCACATTCCTTTCCGCGTTCTCCGGAGTAATGAAGAAGACAGAAGGCTTTGTTTTGGAGAATAACGATGTATTGGGCAGAAGAAAAAGGCTTAAAAACGGCTACATCGTAATGCAGGAAGTTAATCATCAGCTTTTCATGGATTCAGTCCTTGATGAGATCACAACGGGGAAAAGAGATATCGATGACGGGGCTCTTTCAAATCTTCTTTCCGAGCTTGATCTTGCAGGCTTGGAGGAAAGACACCCAATGACTCTGTCGGGAGGGCAGAAGCAGCGAGTTATCATAGCATCAGCCAGATACAGTAATAAGAGGTATCTGTTTTTTGATGAACCCACAAGCGGACTTGATTTTTATCATATGATCAAGGTCTCAGAGCTTCTAAAGAGCATAAGTAATGATGATGTTTATATTTTTGTGGTTACGCATGATTATGAATTTATATTGTCATGTTGCGATGCAGTAGTTCATATAGAAAACGGCGGACTGAAAGAGCAGTATGAGCTTGATGTGGTAGGACTTAATAGAATTCAAGAGTTCTTTTTGATAAATAAAAAGTAACCTGTTATATAGTTTGAGGAAAAATCAATGGTTAATAACAGTAAATACATGAATTCAGTATATTCTGATATGAACGATAGCTTACGCTTGGAATATCAGATGTTGACAGTGACCTTGTTTCAGGTACGCTTGATAAGCTTGCGCTTTCAGAATATAAAGATAAACATCCGGCAGCTCTTTCGGGAGGGCAGAAACAGCGTGTTACTATCGGCGCATCTCTTATAAAAAACAGTGAAGTGCTTTATTTTGATGAACCGACAAGCGGACTTGACTATGATTCTATGATAAGGGTAAGTGAACTTATAAAAGAGCTTTCAGGCGGCGGAGCGATTATTTTTCTGGTATCGCATGACTTTGAGTTTATTACGCACACATGCACAAGGATGTTTGATCTGGATGCAGAGAAGATGCTTGATGTGAATAAGGGGAATTTGCAGATGCTTGCGAAGAAGTATTTTGCATAAAATATAAATATAAAAAGGAGCAGGTATGACAACAGTAATTACAGTAGGCCTTATAGGAGCGCTTCTTATGTTCTGTGGAGACATGACCTTATACTTTGATAAGGATGATTATGTGCAAGACGGAACAATAAATCCTATTATTGATATTATGAAAAAGCTTCCTCCAAAGCGTGTTATGCTTGGCGGCTTGATAGGGCCTGTAGCGGCGTTTCTTTATTGTATAGGCTTTTATCACATTGTACTGATTACGGATGAGGCATTTCATAATGCTGCGTTTGCGGCATTTTTGCTAAGTTGTTTCGGTATTATTGCAGGAGGTGCATATCACAGTCACTGTGCTTATCTTGGACTTCTTGGAGCAGATGAGCATCGAGACGGTTTAGATATAGCCATGAAGTATTTTCAGAAGCTTGCACTTATATTGTATGCAGGTGAAGGCTTGGGACTTCTGATTTTGATAGTTCTGATAGCTTTAGGAAAGACAGTGTTCCCGCAGTGGATGGCACTGATATCTCCCGGAGTTCTTTTTCTTTTAAAGCCATTATCAAGGAAACTCCCCAAGGGACTTCATATGGTCATATGCGGAGGGTATACTAATTTCATTTTTATTGTGTATTACGCTGTGGCTATCATGCAGACTTTGTTATAAGTTTAAACGCTAAATGGCTTTTTTTATCAAGTAGGGAAATAATCCTCATAGTTTTATTGACAAGGAGCTTGGCAAGTGATATAAAACGATAGTTAGCCTTTGCTAACTGAAGGAGGAGTAAAATGTATGGAAAAAAAATTTGAAATCAAAGATCTTATTACAGTAGGAGTATTTTCGGCTCTTTACTTTGTAGTCATGTTTGCGGTAGCTTGTTTTGGCTTTATTCCCATTCTTATGGTTTTCACGCCGCTTCTTTGCCCGCTTGTGGCAGGAATTCCGCTTATGCTTTATTTTTCAAAAATTAAGCATTTTGGAATGATAACTATCACCGGTACATTAATTGGAATTATCATGTTCGTTATCGGACATCCTTATCCAATCCTTCTTTTCTGTATAGGTGCAGGTCTTTTAACAGAAGTTATTTTAAAGATGGGGAACTATCAGAGCATTAAGCATTGTGTGGCAGGTTCGGCTGTTTTCAGCTTGTGGTTCCTTGGCATGGTTATAGCATTTTTCTTTAGTTTCCGTGAAGCTTATTTTGCCAGCATTGTTGACGGATATGGACAGGAATATGTTGAAGCTATGAAGAGTTACACTCCTACATGGGTATTCTTTGCAATGATTATTATGTGTCTTGTTGGTGGTACAATCGGTGGACTCTTGGGAGCTAAGGTACTTAAAAAGCATTTTCGTAAGGCGGGTATGGCGTAATGGAATTTGGAGTATGTAGCGATAAGTCCAAAGCTTTTATAAGGTTGGATCCGCGAAGCAAACTGCTCCTTCTTATGGCGATATCTATTATTATGATAGGCGGAACCACAGTAGGGATAGAGGGGGTGCTGCGTATTATTTGTGCGGCAATCCCTTGCTTGTTGCTACTAAGTATAAGGCAATACAAGGCGGCAACCATATATTTACTGCTTTTAGGAACGGCACTATTTTGTGAAAAGCAAGTGGCGCCCTATACTCATGGGATGTGTAATATTATCCTCATGATGATTTGCGGTTTGATTACCAGATTTGTTGCCGGTTATATGATGGGGTGGTACACAGTTAAATCCACATCTGTAAGTGAATTTATAACGGCTATGGAGCACATGCATTGTCCTTCATTCATAAGCATTCCTATATCAGTTATGTTTCGCTATTTTCCAACTTTATCAGAAGAATACAAATCAATAAATGACGCGAAAAGGATGCGAGAGTTGGGGCACCCATTAAAGCAGCCTTTGACTTATGTTGAATACATATTAGTGCCACTTATGATGTCTACGGTCAGAATAGCAGACGAATTATCAGCGGCTTCATTGTCTAAAGGTCTTAGTGCAGGAGGAAAACGCACGCATATCTGCGAAATAGGTATAGGACCGATTGACATAGTGGCTATCATTGGCTCTATAACGATGTTTGTTTTATTTTTAGTTTATTAGGTGAGAAGATGATAGAATTCAAAAATGTTTCGTACTCGTACAATGTAGTTGATGCAGATGGCAATGCTGTTGATAAAGGTGGAGTTTCCAATATAAACCTTACCATAGCAGATGGAGAGTTTGTTGTTTTAACCGGTGGTTCGGGATGCGGCAAGACAACAATAACAAGAATGATAAACGGACTTATTCCCCAATACTACAAAGGTACTATGGACGGAACGGTAGAACTAGATGGCAAGGATATCTCTGAAACGCCGATATATGAAATAGCAAAAAATGTCGGCAGTGTATTTCAGAATCCACGATCCCAGTTCTTTAATGTAAATACCACTGATGAGATTGCTTTTGCATCAGAAAATCAGAGGAGAGTTCCGTTGGAGATAAAAAGCTCAATAAGAGAAACTGCATCTTCAATGTCTATAGAAAGATTGTTAAACAGAAATATATTTGAGCTTTCCGGAGGCGAAAAGCAAATAATTGCTTGTGCAGGGATTAACGTGCTATCACCGGATATAGTTGTTCTTGATGAGCCCTCTTCTAATTTGGATTTTTATGCCATAGAAAGGCTAAAGGAAATTCTGCAGGACTGGAAGGCTCAGGGCAAAACGATTATTGTTGCCGAGCATAGACTTTTCTTCTTGAGAGAGTTGGCTGACAGATTGCTGATAATGCAAAATGGAGAAATTATCCATGAACTGAATAAAGAAAGGATTTCTACCATTAGCAGTGCTGAGACTGAAAAGCTTGGAATCAGACCATTGAGGCTGGACGATCTGCAGACAGATTTCCAGCATAGAGAGCAATCAGATATAACAATAACTCTTGAGAATTTTTGCTTTTCATATAGTGATGGTGAACACGGTATAGACATACCTAAATTAGAGGTGCCTTCCAATAGTGTTATTGCAGTCATTGGGCATAATGGCGCGGGAAAGAGCACCCTCGTAAGAAATATTTGTGGCCTTGAAAAGAAGTTCAAAGGCGTAATGCGATATGGCAAGAAGACTATGAAAAATAAAGAGAGGTTGCATAACTGCTATATGATTATGCAAGATGTAAATCATCAGTTATTTACAGAAAGCGTAAAAGATGAAGCGGTGCTTAGCATAACAGACGCCTCTCTTAGTGAGGAAGAAAAAGAAAAAAAAGCACTTGATATTTTGTCTCAGCTTGATTTGTATGAATATGCTGACATTCATCCTATGGCTCTTTCCGGAGGGGAGAAGCAAAGAGTGGCTATCGCTTCCGGTTTAGCCTCCGAAAAAGGGGTCATGATATTCGATGAGCCAACAAGCGGACTTGATCTTTCTCACATGAAACAGGTATCAGACGAATTGATCAAGCTGCGGAAATTAGGCAAAACAGTTTTTGTTGTAACTCACGATTTGGAGCTGATACTGTCTTGTTGCGACAGAGTGGTTCATCTGGAAAAAGGGGCAGTTATGGAAAACTATGATATATGCGCGAGTAACATTTCAAAGCTTAAAGCTTTTTTTGGAAAAGAAGCTATGTAAAACATGTGCCTGATTCATATAATACAAAAAATAAGACAGCCGTTTAATAATGACAATGTCATTAAGTTAACATTGGGATAATGCTTTGGATGAGAGAAACGGGGCTGTCGCACTAGATGATTTGATCATCTGGGCGAGGCCCCTTTTCATGCCTTAAAAACGGCTTTTTTACTATATATTTTTTATATACTCTATCATTGGGCGTACTTTAATAAGCCGATTGAATTATCGACGCTGATACAAATTTTTTATTTTAAAATTCAAAATTTATGACACTTTTTTCAGTTCAAATAGATGTGTTCCGGTTCGCTCAGACATAATCTTATGGTGGAGTTTGTTGATGTCAAAAGCTATTGCCAAAAGTGTACTCTGTGCCAGAACATTCTCACTTCCTTTATAAAGGTATCGTCTGAAATTCATATCTTCTTTCACGTTTGCAAACGAACCTTCTGCTTGTATGCTACGGTTCATTCGTAGCTGTGTTCCATAATCACTAGTTATTCGTTCAAGACATTCTGCACGTTTTTCTTCCATTTTTCTTGATACAGAAAGAACCTTTTTCCTATCTTCAAATGGAGTTTTACAGTTATTGCCTTTTATGCAATCTTTCTTGAATGGGCATTCATGGCAACTTTCACACTCATATATTGTTACTTCACGTTGGTAACCGGTCGCTGTCTTTTGTTTTCTTTTGGATACAGCTAAGAGCTTTTTTCCATTCTTGCAAGTATAACTGTCAGTTTCAGAATCATAGTCCATGTTTTCTCGTTTACTGATATCTTTTTTGAACTTTCTTGTTTTTGACAGTTCATAATTCTGTGGTTTTATATATCCGGTCTGATCGTTGTTTTCAATGAAAACATAATTCTCTTCACTTTCATAACCGGCATCAGCAACTATGTTTTTATATTTGAAGGGAAGATGTTCTTCCATATCTTTTAGGAAAGGTATCAGAGTAAGAGTATCTGTTGGATTCGGGTAAATGCCGAGCCAGGTTACATATTCTGCATCAACACCATGCTGCAGGTTGTATGCAGGCTTAAGCTGACCATTAAGCATAGCGTCTTCTTTCATTCTCATGAAAGTCGCATCGATATCCGTTTTAGAGTAGCTATTTCGATTACCACATTTATAAAGCTTGTTTGTGTATTCTTTAAGCTTTTCTGTATATTCTTCAAGTTTTTCGATTGAGCGTTGAAGCATTGTTTTCCTTTTACCAATGCCATGTACAAACTCGATAGCCTCATCTTTTTTGATCTTGTAAAGCTTCTTTCTTAATCGTTTCAAAGTGCGAAGTGATATCTGGTCTTTATATACAACCTTAAAATCATAGAGTTCTTCGCATTCCGCACAGAACATACAGATTTTCTCTGCAAGTTTAGCCATGTTCTTGGTCACGGCTTTTTTCCATACAAAAGTATATTTATTAGCAACGGACTCAATCTTTGTTCCGTCAATAAAAATGTTTTCTCCGGATATTTCACCAAGATCAAGCAGTATGGTTCCTACCTGTGCCATTATTGACTTTGCACACTGCGAGAGATGGATGGAAATAAATCTTGCTACTGTGGAATGATCAGGTGCAGGTGCACCATCAAGAAGATACATGAAATTGATATCTCTTTTGCAGGATGATTCAATATCACGACTGGAATAGATTCTGTTCATTGCTGCATAGATAACAATCTTAAGCATCTGACGCGGTGAGGCCTGACTCTTTCTGATTCTGTCATAAGTCTCATAAAGATCAGAAAGATTCATCTCCTCCACAAATGCACTAACCAGGCGTACCGGATCATCAGATGGAATAGATATTTCTATGTCTAGCGGAAGTTTGATTTGATGATACAAGGAAGATACTGTATAATCTCCTTGTAAGATTTGGTTTAGTCGCATAAACATATTTTACAGCAAAAACCAGGCTTTTCGAAGCCTGGTTTTTGTGTTTTGGGCATAAAAAGGGAGCTGAGCACTAATTACTTAGTGCGACAGCCCCGTTTCTTCCTTTTTAGGCATAACAAACAGGCGGATCTAAAATCCACCTACTAATCATGTTTTATTTTGATTATTTATGCTACTCTATATAAGAAACTATGAAATACTTTTCCTGTCAGTATTCGTTTACGATGCCTATTAGGTCTAACTGGAATTATATTTCTAGCTATTATAGTTTCTAAATTAGGTGATGTCGTTTTTTCACGCAAGAATAGTCTGCAGACATGAGCAGCAACGGTAAAGTTCGCTTTGTATGTATATTTTCTTTGCTTTTTTTCAATGACTACGTGCGAGGTAATCATTTCCGCAAAGTTATACATTATCAGATGTGCGTATATTTCTTGCTGAATACACATCACCTTTTTTGAATGAAAATCTAGCATTCCAATAGTATATTTTAAATCTCTAAATGAAGTTTCTATCCCCCATCTGGCTGCATATAACTTTTTTAAATTTGTTGGCGTATATTCCTTAGCGTCCAAGTTAGTAATTACGGTTTCATATGTGTCTTCAGTAATCTTGAATCGTACGATTCTAAATTTAAGCTCATAAAAGGCTACTGAATCCTTTTTCCTTAGCTTTGTTGGGAGATAATCAAACGGATGTGAATGTGCAATCAATTTGTAGTGATTCTTGTCCTTCAAAAATAATTCCTTCATTTCCTTTGTTTGTTTACGCGTAAGTTTTAAATCAATATTTACATCAAATTCTTCTTCATCAGGTAGGTCTAATCCATTCTTAATTCCTCGTGTACCATCCTTAATCCTTATGAGATAATACCAACCTTTTTCTTGGATATGTGCCATACTGTGATAAGATTCGTATCCTCTATCAGCAATTACTAATGCTTTGGGAATAGGCGATCTATCTACCATCTCTTGCAATGCAGAGTGCTCATTTGCATCATGCTTTCCTTGAAGTACTACATCAGTATATAAATGATTTTCTAGATTATAGAGTGCATTTAAATGCAACAAATTGTAGGGCTTTTGTCCATTAACACTGGGATAATAAG
>NZ_JHXZ01000020.1 GCF_000621565.1 Butyrivibrio sp. LB2008 | reverse complement strand
ACTTAAATGAAAAAGTAAATTCCAGTTGCTAATAAATGCCTCAAAATGCGGATTTAAATTCCGTTTTTGCACCTTAACAATTTCATATTTTTGCCATATAATGAGCCCATAAGCACCCAGTTTGATAGTTTTTTGCATGCTAATGGGGCACCTGGAAAATAGTGTGCGAGACTAAATTCCACATGCCTTGTGTGTAAGACTAAATTCTGGTGCAGTGAAATCTGCCTGTGCTTAAACTATTTTATTTCAACAGGGCTGGACACAGCATTACATCATCTGGGGCTATATGTTCTAGGCCCAATGCTTTATGAATCGAATTGTCCAGGAGTAAAAGAGATAGTTCATATGGGCTGTGCCCATTGAGGCTGTCTCTTTTTTCGCTATTTATGTGATTCATCATGCGATGAATTTTATCTTTATCAAGATCAGCAAAAGAGCTTCCCTTGGGTCTGATATAACGTATGTATTCGTGGTTCTTCTCACAAGCACCTTTCTGCCAAAAGCAATAAGGGTCACAGTAGAAAACTATAGTACTTTCTGAGCCGTCACTGAATGTTTCCATCGCTTCGCGGGCAGAAAACTCTGTGCCACCATCAGTCAGTATAACGGGAAACAGCTTTTTGAAAGCTTCCTTTCCAAGGTTGTTTTCTAACCACTTGAATACTTCTAGTACACAGTCTTGATTTTGATGCTCAAGCAAGAACATAAGCATCAGGTTACAGTTACGGAATGTGAAGGTCAGAATAACCTTATTCTCAGTCTTTTGGCCCTCTACGCAGTCCATTTCAACTACGTTTACATCAGGATGCTCCTTGAGATATTTGAGAAAATCTTCATAGTTGTGACCTTTACGATAGGAACGATCTCTTGCACTTGCCTGAGTAGCTTTCTTTCGTTTCTTGTACCTGACAGCACGCCTAAGGTCTCCATTACGGACGTCAAAGACACTATCATTGATATAAGAGTAGAGTGTTCTTCTGGAACACCCAAGCTCTTCTGCATGAGTAGCATATACGTGACCTATTGACTGATGCTTATCCTTTATCAGTGGAACAAGGATGTCATTCATTGCCTGTATGCTCTCCGGAGTCTGGTTTATACCAGACCTGCAGTCAACAAGGACTCTGCGATACTCATCATGTGCATACTTGGACGAATAAAACTTTCTGGGCATAGAACAATGAGTTTTCTTCCCACATCCATTGCACACATATGGTGGCTTCTTGAGCTTGGCACACTCAGCGGTTTCATAACCGGGACATATATCTATGCATCTGAAATCAGGCTTTCTGCATATCTTACAGAGCCTGCCGCATTGATCGTCACACAGACATACTATCTGGCAGTCTTTGCGGTGTATGCATGGTGGATTTGTATATCCGGGATCTGGCCGTTCTTTAACTTGAGCGTGCAAACGTACTTCTTTTGAGACAGTTGAAGGATCTTTCCCGATTATCCTTGCTATCTCAGCAAAGGACTTGTTTTCGGTCAATCCTTTTTCAATCTCTACACGTTGTTCAAATGTTATATGTTTCTGATTGCCTTTATTCATAATAAATCTCCAATCTGCACAGGCAGGCAATCAGCTGCCCGAACATTATATAGAGATCTATATGTGAATATCAATATGGCAAGTATATATGTGTAAGAGTAACTTCCATAACCCTAGAATTTACTCTTGCAAACTGGAATTAAAAATTACATTTAAGTAAGAAAGCAAATGGCGCAAATGAAAAAGTGAAAAAAGAAACATACGTTCTGAAAAGAGATTTACTTTGACGTCAACTTATGCTATTATCATTTAGGAGGTTGACGTCATGGAAAAAAGTGTATTTAATGAGTGGCTTATCAACGAAAAAAAGTTGACAAGTAAATCAGCTAGAGATGTTGTTTCTAGATATGTTAGAGTTAGTTCTATGCTAGGAAGTGAACCAAAGTCAATTCAAGAAATTGATTATTTGGCAGATAATGATTTATTTATTGATTGCACTAAGACAGTCAAATCCCAATTGCGTAGAGCAATAAGACTTTATATTGAATATCTGGAGGTTACACATGGAGAGCGCAAGCAATGAGCCAAGATTATTTGGCATAAATAATTCTAATAGGGATTATACTAAACGTGATACTTGGGGAAAGAATCAGTTTAACTCTTCATTCCCAGCTTCGTTGGCATGTTATTTGTATCATAAAAACATGAAAGCGGTTTACATTAAGGCTGATGAGAACAATAAGAACTTCACAGACTATATTGGTGTGGATACTCTTTTTGGAATTAATCCTTTGTCGGATGATACATTTTTCTCATTTGAAAGTCAGTATTTACCATTTCAGAAATACGTTACAGGGAGCATTCCAAGAAATGATTTAGTTATCCAGAATAGTAAGACGGGTAAAATTACATCAAGTTTGGAAATCAAGTTAACTGCACTACCTGATAATGCAACATGTGACTTATCAGAAAGTGATTATGGTTCTGAAATTGTAATAAGACCAGATACTATAATTTATCTTGCTTGCAGTATCATTGAGTCGTTTGATGGAAATAAAAAAGAAATTGCAGATATAATTGGGAAAACAGCCGATTCAATTGCAGATTGGACAGAGGCACAGAATGTTTTACCATACTGTAAGTACATGAAAGATGTCATTGAAAGAATCGTTAGAACGAAAAATGATAAGCAAAAACCTATTGTTATGGAACCAATCTGGAAAACAAATGGTAAATCTCCAACATTAGCAGATTATTGTTTGGATGTTTTTGTTTGGAGTGACTATGGCATGCTAAATCTTTTTATGCCAGAAAAACCAGAAGAATTAACAAAAATTTCGCGTCATACAAGAACAATGGTGTGGTTATTTAAGATGCTTTATGATTACAGCAAAAAGGGACAATTTGATGGTGAGTCAATTATTGATGAATTGTCGTATAACACGAAGAATGATAAAGCATTTTCTACAAATGGTGCAAGAACACATGGGTTGATGACTTGTAAGGAACTTGAACAACCAAGAATAAATAAGTCAGAAATAAAAAATATTATTTTAGGCGGAGGACAGCATTTACTTAGTCCAGAGCGTAGGTTCGATGCTATTATTGTAAACTCGCCAGATTTGTTTGAATAAGTAAGAGGAGTTGATGGTATGAGAGCAGTAGACATATTTTGTGGATGCGGAGGATTATCATATGGTTTTGCTAAACAAGGTTTTGAATTAGTAAGAGCGTTTGATAATTGGGAAACAGCACTAAATATTTACAATGCAAATTTTAGACATGAAGCGGAAAAGGTTGATGCGTATGAACTGACAGCACAGTATTTAGCTCAGTTCGCACCAGATATGATAATCGGAGGACCACCTTGCCAGGATTATTCTTCTGCTGGGCTTCAAGATGAAAAAAAAGGCAGAGCTGATTTAACATTGAGATATGCAGACATTGTTTGCGAGGTTTTACCAAGATTCTTTGTAATGGAAAATGTAGATAGAATCGTAAAGAGTGAGACACTTCCTAAAGCTATAAAAAAATACAAGGATGCGGGGTATGGTTTGTCGCAAGTAGTATTGGATGCATCTAAATGTGGTGCTCCGCAGAAGAGAAAGAGATTTTTCTTGATTGGGGAACTGAATGGGCAAGATGGTTTTTTGGAGGAAAGGTTAATAAAGGGTCAAGCTGCAACGAGTATGTCAATTTATGATTACTTAGGAAATGAGTTTGGTACAGAATACTATTACAGACATCCAAGGTCTTATGCAAGAAGAGGTATATTTAGTATTTATGAGCCAAGCCCTACAGTAAGAGGCGTAAATCGACCTATACCACCAAACTATAAGTTTCATAGTGGAGATGCAATAAAAGATTTAGAGAAAGTAAGACCTTTGACTACTCTTGAGAGAGCTAGAATACAGACATTTCCTAGAAACTTTGACTTTTTAAATGTTAAGAAAACTGATTTGGAGCAGATTGTTGGTAATGCAGTTCCAGTTGAATTGGCATCTTATGTAGCTGGAAAGTTAAAGGAATATATTAGAGAAAATGGTATTTTTAATGAAGTACCTTTGGAAGAACAAGTATATATGGAACCGCAGAATGTTCAAATGAATATTGAGGATTTTGCTGTTGCGAATTAAGTATTAAATTGCTACAGAGCACTTTAGATTAGAAATAGTCTAAGGTGCTTTTTTATTTACGGCGGTTGTGATCCTAACGGAACACCCGCCTTTTTTCATGCAAAAAACGAAAGGAGAAATGAAACATGATTAACACAGAAATCACAACAACAAAAGGAATGGAGCAGGCACAAAGACAGATGGAACAAGCCAAAAATCGAATGGCTCTGGAGAAGAAGAAAGCCAACGAGGAAAGGAGAAGAAGGGAGAACGCCCATAAGTACATGATGGGCGGTGTTGTTCACAAGTATTTCCAAGAGTGCTATTGCTTTGAAGAATCAGAAATGAATGAAATTCTTAAGGTTGCTCTTGCTACTCCGCAGTGCCAGAAAGTTATTGCAGACATTAAAGCCAGAGCTACTAATCAAGTCGAGTCTAGTCCTGTCGAAAGCGAGGTGAAGTCGAATGAGTCAGAACGTACCGAAAGCCGTTAATGTTTTTTCACCCAACTTGTTGGGTGCGCACAGATATACCACCCTTCGGATGGTATGTGCGCTCTCCGAGGGGTCTTGCAGACGGCATTGCCCACAAAAGCCGTGGGCAAAAGGGGAAAATACCTTTCCCCTTTGGAGCAAAAAACGCTCCTACCCCTTTGTGCAACCTCAGAAAAGGATACCCACAAAAAAATGTGGCTATCCTGATCTGAGGTTTTTGCGTGTGCCTTCCCGAAAGGTGGTGAGGCGATGAAGAATCTTAGCACACGCTTTACCGTAGTGAGCAGAGCCAAAGGTGGGTCAGCTATCGACAAGGCAAGTTATATCAGCCGTGAAGAGCTTTTCTCTGAGTACGATGGAACAATGCACCGACCAGATAAGACTACGGAAGATTTAGTTCATGCAGAAGTAAGTCTGCCAGATAATGCACCGAGCATCTACCTTGACAGAGAAACGCTATGGAACTCTGTAGAGCTTGTGGAGAAACAAAAAAATGCACAGCTCTGTAGAATGATGAAAGCATCACTTCCAAACTCATGGACTTATGAAGTTGCAGAAGAGGTTGTCAGAAAATATATCATGGATAACTTTGTTTCAAAGGGGATGTGTGCTGATTGGGCAATCCATGATTCAGTAAATGAGAAAGGACAACGCAATCTTCATTTTCATTTATTGCTTACTCTAAGGAGCATCGACGAAGAAGGAAAGTGGATGCCGAAGCAGAAGAAAATCTATATTCTTGATAAGGATGGAAACAAAATCCGAACCAAGAAAGGCTATAAATCCAAGACCGAGAAAACCAATGATTGGGATGATAAATCTTATGGCAGGATTTGGAGAAAGAACCTCACCGACTTAATCAATCAGACAAACGAAGCCCTCAAAATTGAGGAGCAGTGGGAGTATCGTTCTTTTAAGGAGATGGGGATTGAAGAACCGCCGACCATCCATCTGGGAAGTCGTGCTAATGCTCTTGAGAAAAAAGGCATTGCTACAGAGCGTGGAGATTATAACCGAAAGGTGTTGGAGATTAGAGGACTTGTTTCCTTTATCGAGCAGACTTCCGCAAGCATCGAGGCATTCAAGAAAAAAGCTGCCGATGTTACTAACGAGGTTGTCGATATCATCAAGGCTGTTGTCAAAAGGCACGGGCGATTGCAATTGCCCGTTTATGGTGGAGTGTTCTTGAGGAAGATTAAAAACAGAGAAAAGCTCCAAGATGCTGACCACATGATGAGGTTTGCATCGGCTAAGGACATTACAGACTTTGAAAAATTGGATGCTTTTAAGGATAGTCACGAAGCACATTACAATGCACTGCTTGATGAATTTTACGAAGGTGTTGATAGGCAAAATCTTTTGTATGAAATGATTGATGCTTGGGATAGATTCAAGCCTTACAGCGATATCAAAAAGCAGAGTCTGAGCCTAAAGGGATTGGCTAAGCTGAAATATGATATGGAGCATAAGGAACAGCTTGCAGATTATCCTGATCGCATCGAAGCGATGCGTAGGATAATCCCAGAGGGTGAACCTATCACACCGAAGAAATGGCAAGCCGAGATTAAATCTATCGTAAAGCGAAGGGATGAAATCAACGCAGAGCTAAAGGTTGAAGTCAGCGACCTTGCTTGTGCCGAAACTCTGAAATACAACAAGAGCCATGAAGAGCAGGAGCGACTTGCTGATGAAAGAGTTGTAGAACGAAAACAAAATAGAACACATAACAGAAAGCGCAGTGACCCAGAGAGGTGATTGCGCTTTTTCTGTTGAGAGGGGTGATTTATTGGCAAAGACAAAGATTAAGGTTATCCGTTGCTATGACGGTAACAGAACGGCAAAGGACATTCTCAATGAGGCTATCGCTTTAAAGGTCAGAAAAAAGCTCAATGACGATATAGAAAACATAAGGAGAAAGGAATATAATTCAGATAGTACTCAAGATAAAAAACACCCATGAGTCTATCTGGATTATGCGGGTGATGAGTATGAGAATGACAAATTTACAGATGGAAGAACTTCTTGCACCAACTTACAAAGTGGGCGTGTACTGCCGACTTTCCAAAGAGGATGAAGATATCCGAGATGGAGAAAGTCAGAGTATCGGTCATCAGCGTGAGATGATAGAGGAGTTCTGCAGAGCGAGAGGATGGGCAGTAGAGGAAGTCTATATTGATGATGGCTACTCTGGTACAACGTCAAACCGACCAGACCTACAGCGTATGCTAAAGGACGTTGAGAAAAAGAAAATCAACGTGGTTGTTACCAAAGATTATAGCCGTCTGGGACGAGATAATCTCTTTACCGAACACCTTCGTGAAATTTGGTTTCCAAAGCATGAGTGCCGTTACGTGGCAATCAATGACAACATTGATACTATGTACGATGATGAAATCGCACCATTTAAGGCACTTTTCAATGCACAGTATTCAAAGGATATATCCAAGAAAGTGCATTCCGCTTATATGAACCAAGCTCAGAAGGGAAGGTTTACCGGATGCGTTGCTCCATTCGGATATCTGAAAGACCCAGAGGATGCCACACACCTTATCATTGATGAGGAAACAGCACCTTTTGTTAGGCAGATATTTGATTGGGCACTTGATGGGCATGGAACGGCATTTATTAAGCGCAGACTTGAAGCAAATAAAGTGCCTTGTCCTACATGGTGGAACAGACAGCGTGGCATCCGTAACCACTACACAAAGTGGGAGATACAAGACCCAGAGAACGGCAGATATGTTTGGGATGATTCGGTAATTGGCGATATGTTAATCAATCCCGTTTACTATGGTGCTATTGCATCACAGAAGAAGAACTACAAGTTCAAAGTCGGGGTAATTAACGAGAAAAAGCCAGAGGATTGGATCGTGGTAGAAAACACCCACGAACCAATCATTGACCAAGATTCTTTTGACATTGTTCAAGAGAAAATCGAGTCCAGAAAGTGTAGCCGTGGAGATGGTACAACTTCTCTTTTTGCAGGTCTTATCAAGTGTGGTGAATGCGGAAAGGCTCTTACAATCCGTAAGACCAATGCAAAGCACCCACAAGATATTTACGCTTGTGTAACCTACAATCGACATGGGAAGAATCATTGCACTCAGCACAGAATAGAGTTTGATACTCTTTACAACGTTGTGTTTGATGAAATCAAGGAGCTTGCTAATGAGGTTGTGGATGCTTATGACGTAGCCGAAAGCCTTGCTGATGCTTATGAGAGTGAACAGAGAGAACAGCAAGAGATACTGCAAAGAAACATCTGCAAGGCAAAGAACCGCTTGGAAACTTTGGAGCGTATGACAACAAAGGCTTATGAGGACTTTCTTACAGAAACAATCACAGAGCCAATGTTCAATTCCCTTGTGGAGCGCACCAAGAAAGAGTCTGAGGACTTGATGAAGCAGATTGCCCATGATGAGAAGCGTCTGGCAAAGAACGGCAAGACTGACGGAAATGCAAGAAAGTGGATTGACCTTATCAAAGACTATGCCGATATCACAGAGCTTGATGCTGACACCCTTAATCGTTTGATTAAGCAAATTGTTGTTCACGAAGAAATTACTGAGGACGGAACAAGAAATATCTCGATGGAGATACATTACAACTTCCGCCCAACAGACGAATCAAAGACTTACAATCTATCTGAATACGCAGAGGCAAATTCTGTTGCCGAAGCTATTTAAGACAATTCTATAAAACTTCTCCGTACTACAGTAGCTATTATTTTAGCTACTTGGTACACCCTTATATTTCCAACAAACTTGGTATAACACAGTTAATGGCTGTAGGTGGGTGCGCAATCGGTCGTGATTGGTCACAGCTCGCTGTCACAGCGCACTGCTTAAATTCCATATTGACACCCTATCAGATAGGGCGTACATTAAAGCTAACAGGAGGACGTATGACAAGAACATTTATATAGACATACGAGTTCTCTCGTAATTGGGATAGTCTTGGATTTGATGATGAAGACTTAAGGCTTTTGGAACTTGACATCATGGAACACACAGATAAATATCCTGTCATGCAGGGAACTGGTGGACTCCGTAAGGCAAGAATTGCTATGGAGAATAAAGGAAAAAGCGGTGGAGCTAGAGTCTGCTTTGTTGATTTTGTTTTTGCTGAGACAGTATATCTGATTACTGTCTATCCTAAGAAGGAAAAGGACAATCTTTCCAAGGAAGAAAGAAACGAGATCAAGAAAGCCATTGAAGCTCTTAAGAAGAGCCTTGGAGGTGAATAACATGGGTAAAAATAGTGTTTATGAGAGCATCATGGCAGGCCTTAATGAGGCATTGGAAGATGCCCAGAGCGAAAAGCCAATACTTAGGAAAAATAAAGTAACTGTTGAGCCTGTTAAGGTATTTGATGCTGCTGAAGTAAAAAAGATTAGGAATTCAACTGGAATGTCACAGAAGATATTTGCGAGCTATATGGGCGTTTCCGATAAAACAGTTGAGGCATGGGAAGCAGGAACCAATCATCCATCAGGAGCTGCAAGTAGGCTACTCAGCATGATTGAAAAGGATAAGGAGCTTATAATTAAGTTCCCATTTGTAACAAACGCTTTGGCGAAATAATCGCTATCACAACTATATAGGCAGTAATAAAAGTAATCGAGAGAAATCTTGGTTGCTTTTTTAGTGCGCCCGACGGCGCACAGCGAGAAAGTCCATACTGTCATATCTGTGTTGGCTCTTAGCATCTCAACTGCATCCCAGACATCGACTCTAGTTGCCAGATCCAGCCCTGTAGTAGGTTCATCCAGGAAAAGTATTCGCGGAGAATGCATTAGCGCAAATGCAATTTCGCATCGTCTTTTCTGCCCGCCTGACAGGACTCTGTAACGTTTATCCATTATGTCTGAGAGTTTCAATATGTCTGAAAGATCTGCCAAGCGATCTCTTATAGTCTTGTCATCGAGACCAAGCATTTTTGATCTTGTAACAATGTTTTCTTTTACTGTGAAAAGGTCATCAAGAACATTTGACTGATATACCACACCGATAGTCTTTCTGATCTCCATATCTTCTTTTCCAAGCTTATAGCCGCAAAGATATGCGTCACCTGAATCCGGCGTAAGTATCGTTGATAACATGTTTACTGTGGTAGATTTTCCCGCTCCGTTAACACCGAGAAATCCAACAAAGTCTCCCTGTTTAATTTCAAATCCGAGATTATCTACGGCATAGAATTTACCGTATCTTTTTGTAAGATTTTTAATTTCGATTGAATTCATTTGCGTTCCCTATCCTTTCCTTCGTTATCTGATAATCGGATAATACTGGATAAGCCGCAAATAAAAAATAAATATGCAAGTAAGTTGTATTTTTTTAGGGGTAAGTTGCAATTTGCCAATAAAGAGAGGTGCAATATACAATATACAAGTCAATATGTAAAATATAATTGACAAAAATCATGTAATGAATTATCATGTTATAAGCGAATCATACATTATACGTGCACTTGGAGGTTGTTATGATAGAAAAAATATTTACATTAGTGATTTATTTTGTTTTGGTGGGGGTTATTTTTTTTATAAGCCGAAGCAGAAAATCAGATATTCATTTTGATGAAATGCAGGAAAAATATAGAGCTGAGGGTTATAAGAGGGCTTATGTTTCAACGATGATAATGCTTGCAGGAATTATTTTATATGATTTTTCTGTAGATGGAACACTGCCCAAATTTGTTTTAAGTGTTTTATTGGTTGGGGTACTTACGGTAGGCGCTATTATATGGGGGATTTATTGTATTAAGTATGACTCTTTTTGGGGACTTGGAAAGACCATTAAAAGTCAAATGTATACCTGCATAATAGCCAGCTTCCTGCAGTTAGTATCTTTTATTTGTCAGTTAGTAGAAATACTTAATAAAAAAATGTCATCAGAGCAATTTGAACGACTGTTCTTGCCAAGACTTGCCCTAGGCGCATTTGTTGCCTTATACTTCTTTGCATTAGCAATTGCGCTTGTATTCAAAATGCTTTCTAAAAAAGAATGCGAGGATTGAAGTTTATGAAAAATTTGAGACTTAAGTCTGCCAGAGCGGCTAAAGATTTGTCCCAAGAAGAACTCGCCAAGCTATGTGATGTTTCAAGACAGACCATAAGCGCAATTGAAAAAGGAGATTATAACCCCACTATTAAGCTATGCATTGCTATTTGCAAGGCATTAGATAAAAAACTTGATGATCTTTTTTGGGAAAAATGAGAATTATAAAAACTTTTTGTAAACGAGATAGCTATAACAAAAATCAGCAAATGCAGTATTTACGAGGGTGCAACATAATGTGGCACCCATTTTTTATAGAAAAACTTGTAATACTTATTTGTGCGGGAGATACTGATTCTAACATCTTGCGCAGGTGATTATCTTATATAAATTTTTATATACAAATATTGAAGGAGCAGATTTTATCTATGATGGAATTTGGCGAACAACTCAGAAGGGCGAGAGAGGTAAAGGGATTTACTCAGAAATCTCTTGCAGAGCAATTATATGTGAGCAGGCAATCAATTTCGAATTGGGAGTGCGGTGAACGCTATCCTGATCTTGTTACATTAAAGAAAATTTCTTGTATTCTGGATGTGAGCCTTGATAATCTGCTTTCCGGAAAGGAAATGGTAAAAGTGGTGGAAAAGAAGCCTGTAATTGAAAATAAAATAATCAACGGTATCATAGCAGCGCTATATGCTTTTATTGTATTATCGCTTTTCCTTAAAGTAGGGGAGGCGTTTGCGATGCATTACGTTCATGCGTATAAAAGATTTACATCAGATTCGGTAGGATTATTCGGAGTAGATGCTTTTTTTCACCCCGACAGAGAATATTTATTGGAACAGATTGTGCTTTTGTTTACCTTTTCTTATGGCTTATACAACGCAATAAGAGATAAATTGACACCAAAGAAAGTCGGTATAATTTTAATGGAGTTTTTTTCATCGTATCTGATTTTTCATGTTGCGGTGATGGCTTTCTTGAATAAAGGATATTCTGAATTTTTTAGGATATTTGTGTTGGAAGGAAGTGATGTTTTTTTCTATATAAAGGTGATGCTTGAAAATTTGATCATGCCTGCTGCAATAGGCATAATGGGAGTGATTGCTTCATATTATTGTTTTATACGTGGTAAAGAGCACAAATTTTGGTTTAATATGATTACAGTTGGCTCAGTATTGGCAATAATTAATAAATTTATATGCATATTTAAGCAATTGAGTGTTGAAAAGTTTACTATTATAAATTATTCTACAGCAACATTTGAGAGTGCTGTAATAACAGTAAAAGCTATTGTTGAAGGTGCAGTACTTCCAATTACAATTTATGTTCTGATTATTTATCAGGCTCATGTTTTGTATAGGAAGCGCAAAATTGCTCAGGAGCTAAGTGATGAACAAGGGCGGTGTGGTGTAGTTTATTGATTGTAGCGAAAAGGATGTGTGGTAAAACGGATTTAGCGAATATTCAACTTTTTTTGCTCCCTAACTCTGTTTTTTGGTAGTTAAGGAGCAAAAATAAGCTTTTGTTATTCGGCTTACATTTGACATTCTGTTTTAAAATCCTGTTTGAATATTTCGGATAGTGAGCCCACCCAATTCTCAATTGAGCACCATCTGTTCACGCAATAACACTACTTTGTTTTTCAGGAATGCAATTCACGCCTCAGAACCTCGTGAATGGTTTCTGATGAAGGTAATATTTGAAAACTTTCACTGTTACTCGAAAGATTTTAGTTCGTATTATTATGGTGAATAATGCGAACCATCGAGGATGGAAATTATATTCTGAGAGAATATTCAATCAGAATGCTGCTCCCATAATAAACTTATAAACAGGTATCACTGCTATAGTAAGTCCATCTTTTGTAATCGTACGTTCTTCCTCATTAGTAACTATAATAAGGCGACGTATTCCCTTTGTTTTCTCTGCAAAAGATACAAGACTTTTAGTCTCTCTGTCTTCTGCCGTTTCTAAGCTGTAGGCAACCTGAATTGCGCAGTCTTCTTCAGGAATAAAGAAATCAATATCTATTCCCATCTGCGTGGATTTGAAGTAATACACTTCTTCGTCAAACCTACGCTTTAAATATACCGCAACTGTATTCTCTAATAGCGCTGATGGTTTATCTACAAGGAACAATGACAAAATGCCATTATCAAAAAAATAAAACCTTGGAGTGCTCTCTTTTTCAGCAAACTTCGAGACATAATTCCTGTTCCTGAACAGGAGATATGCGTTTTCAGCGTACGAAACGTAGTCAATCATCGAATCTGTTGATGTCTTAATTCCTGTTGCTTTTACATTCCCTGCCAGTGTATTGAAAGAGATTTCATGCATTACTGTTTCAGCTATTTTCTTTATCATAAGCCTGAGGGCCATCTTATTATTCACTTTTTCACGCTCTATAATATCTCCAAGGAGAACCTTCTCATAGGCACTCTTAATATATTCTCTTTTGTTGGATAAAAGTTGTGCTTCAGGAAAGCCACCACTCAAAATATATTCCTGGCATCCTCTGCGAATTTTGGCAGCTTTAGAAGTTGTCAGAAATGCCTTTTCATCATGAGCTATCTTCTTGTAATCCAGTGACTCACTAAGAGAAAAAGGCATGATCATTTTGGACAAATATCTGCCTCCAAGAGCCTTTTCCATTTCAGAGCTAAGCATCTTAGCATTGCTTCCCGTAATGTATACGTGCTTTTTCTGATCAGCCATTCTTCTGGCAAAATGTTCCCAGCCATCAATGATCTGAATCTCATCAAAGAAATAGTATATCTCATTGGCATCCGTGAGCTCATAAGCAGTCTCTACGATGTCATTAAAGTCATCCTTTGAAAACCCCAAAAGTCTGTCATCCTCGAAATTGACATAAATTATCTGAGACCAGTCGCATCCTGCTTCAACGAGTTCTCTAGCTATTTTATATAAAAGTGTCGTTTTTCCCGCTCGTCTAAGTCCGACAAGAATATAATTGATATTCTTGTCAAAGTCATAGTCACGTTCTATGATTTCAGCACTTTGAATTATCTCAATCTGATCAAAAATGACCTGTTTCAATATATTATGATTCATGTCCGCCTCCAGTTATCATATTGATACGGTGATCTATATTGGTTTTATCGCGCGCACACGATAAAATCAAGAATTTTTATCTTATCAAAAAGACAAACATGTAATCCCACAGAACTCATATCCTTGTGACTGTTAGTTAAACTGCAATAATTTCATGTATCCTTTACATTATCGCGAATCATTATATCCACATGCTCTGCATATATGTCTTTATACTTGTAAATGCTGAGTATTATCCCAAGAAAAACATACGAAACCACAATTCCATTACCTGACACGAATGGAAGAAAAGAGTAAGGAACTTCTATCATTCCGAATCCGCTAAACATTCCAATAATCGTGTTTATTATAAGAAAGGTAATGCAGCCGCTTCCCAGAACAACTCCCAACTGATTCTTAATCTTAGAAGTTGCCTTAACTCCAAGTGCAATCATACCGGCGATAATACCTACTACCACCAATCCCGCAAATATTCCCCACGACAAAGAAATATATGACAGGATACGAGAACCTTTCATTCCGGACACTGGTATCAATAAACCAATTGGTATGTTTACAACACCATCATCAACATAACTAATCAAATCATAAACCACAGTTGATTTTCCAAACATCCTCGCTGCAGTTTTTATATCATTGCCTCTAAAACTTTGCAAATAAAATGTGAGAGGTTTGTACTTATAAACAAAACTAATCACAAATAATGGAAGCGATATAAAAAATGGCCATATCAACACAAGCGTTGAAATCTTAGGTACTCTTATCCATTCTTTCCTTAAGGAAATCGTAAGTTCTACAAGCATACACATTTCCAATATGATTGCCTGTACCCATTCATGGTCTAAAAATAATATGCCGCAAGGAACAAGAATCCACAAAAGAGCTTTGCAGATTGCTTTGCTTTTTTGTTCCCTATACTTATAGAGTATTCCAGGATATAACAGAATAAACAAAAGCATCAGAGGAAGTGACTTTTTCCAGACAACTCCAAGTGTTATAAGTTCTTTATTATCTAAGCCATGAGATAATATAATATGGTTGTTCCCCAACTTCTCTATCAGAAAATATCCGCTGACAAACAACAGTGTCATTCCTGTCCCTAACACTTTTGCGTATTTTGAAACTGTTGCATAATCTATAAAATATATAAGAAACATCGCAAAAATTCCGAGGAGAGAACCTAAAATATATCTGCACTCCACTTCTTTATAATTCTGCTTATCAAAAAAAAGACCATGATAGCTATTAAACTCTTTAGCCAAATATACATGTAGAATCATCCCAAAAACAGCCACGGTCAATGCAGCGATTACCACGCTCCAAGCAATCTTCGGACTGTGAACTTTATCAAGTTCAATTCCGACATCGACAGGATTCCCCATATCTTCAACAGCTCTTTTCTCCGCAGTTTCTTTATCCATTCCTTCGGACATATTATCTTCAATCTGATCCTCTATATGTGCTCTGATTTCGTCTTCGATAGCCTTGTGAGCCTTCTGAAACCTCACCTGCTCCAACAACTTTTTTATATATTCTTCCATAAGTTACACCCCATATGCTAGTACGCTTACAATTGCGCCGGAATATTCATTCCACTCCGCTGTCATACTCTTTAAAAGCTTCTTGCCTTCCTTTGTAATGCTGTAATATTTTCTTGTCTTACCAAGGTACTCCTGCTCATAAAACTTGAGCATCCCTTTTTCCTCAAGTCTATGAAGAAGAGGATAAAGAGTCCCTGCCTTGAATTCAAAGACATTATGAGACCTTTTTCTCAAGGTATCTATCATCTCATATCCATACATATCTTTTTCCGAAAGTAGTTTTAGCACCAACATTGTGCTACTATCTGCCGTCATATTAACCTCCTTAAATTGTATTAATCATATATCGGTTATCTATATAATATATCGGACTCCGATATAAAGCAAGCTAAAATAATCGCGAATGATTCACATTGCCGATATGTATGTGCAATAGTATTTCCAAACGTGTTGATAATTTAGGATTCAATTGAAAAACTACAGCCTTTCAAAAATATATTAATTTCCAAGGATAAATAAAGACATTGAGATTACGCATAATACTTCCGTTGACTTTACTAATATTTACCACAGGGTGTGGAGCAAAAGAAAATAAGCTGATTGAAACCGGAGCTGAGCTTGTTAAAAATTAGGGCAATGCTCAGATTTGCGTTTATAATGACGATTATGTAAATCTAAATGGAGCGTTATATTTGATTTTTAAATAATTACATATACACTAATGGCGGTTTCTTTCTATACCATTAAATAGTGATAAATAATCGACATACTGATTAAAATACCCTTGGTTAAGTCCTGCTTCCATAAATTCTCGTATAGCACTTATAACATCCATTTTATCAAGGTGAGAATTGGTACTATCGGAAGTATTAAAATGTGCGTGGTCATAAGCGATTAAAATATCATCAAGATTTGCAATCTCACCTTTGTCTTTTAGATATATTCCGTATGCAAAAGTCTCAATCTTATTGGCATGTGTCAAATCCACGTCCTTAAGATGAATCTCTTTTACTATAGATTCTGAACCATCCCATGGATAGAGCCTTGCTATATATACAGGATCATCTTCATTATAATCAGCTGGTTTATAAAAATTGCAGGGCAAATTATTAGGATCACCCTCGCTTCCAGAAAGAGCGCAGTTAAGATATGTCTCTCCTACGCCATAATCTTCCTTACTGTGGAATACACTTGGGATAGGATTCTTATAATAGTTGGTTTGTGGAAGAGTGGTAGGTGTTTCCATTTTTTTTATAGGTTTGTTAATGTTAGGGCGATACATAGTTCCATAGTTAATCCCAGGATTAAATGCAACATTCATAAGATTTATCCCTTTCAAAAAAAATGCGCGTCATTTCATTGGATTTCATTCCATTGAAAAGACACGCAAACCATTGCTATCTTTATTATCGGCATTTATCATAGAAATATTAGAGTAGTCAACTATATCAAAATAGGTGGTGCTCAATTGCGAATCTGGTGGGCTCACAGCCCGAAATATTCGATAAGATAAGTAACATAAGGTATCTAATGTTTTTGCGTTCTAAGGAAATAGTAATTGATGGGGTTAATTCGAGGTAACTCGATTTTAATTCAATTTTAACTCGACAAGCGGATTGCATCGAGTTAAAATTGAATTAGACTTGAATTAAGGAGGAGATAATGCGCACCATACCCAATAAAGAGAACTTAACAATAGAATTTAAAAGCGATATAAAAAGATATCCAGACAATGATTTGATAGATGAAATTGTTGGCATGACAAATACAAAAGGAGGCACTTTGTATCTTGGTGTAGAAGACAATGGTGAAATCACCGGTGTCAATAAGATACATAAAGATTCAATCGGCGTTACAGCTCTTATAGCAAATAATACCGTTCCTTCCATATCTGTTCGCGCTGAGATTATTTTTGAAGATGGCTACGATGTGCTTAAGATAGAAATCCCTATGAGCAGAACGGTAGTTTCAACCAGTTCCGGTAAAATGCTGAAGCGACGTCTGAAGGCAAACGGAGAACCAGAAGTCATTCCTATGTTCTCTTATGAAGTTGTAACAAGACTATCCGAATTGGCATTACTTGATTTTTCAGCTGGTCCACTTGCTGGCGCAAGTATTTCTGATTTTGACCCAAATCAGATAGTTAGATTAAGAAATATAATACAAACCATGCCAGGAGGCGAAAAGAATCTGTTAAGTCTGACTAATGATGAGTTAGATAAGGCATTACATATTACAACAGAAGTTGACGGTAAGCTTTACCCCACAGTAACAGGAATGCTTCTTCTTGGAAAAGAGCAGAGAATCAAAGAGCTTATGCCTACTGTAAAATCATCATTTCAAGTACTTGAAGGCACAAAGGTCAGAGTTAATTCTGAGACATCAGCTCCCCTCCTTGAGGTATTTGAAAAGTTTGAAACTTTTTCTGAAGCTTGGAATCCAGAACGAGAGATAGAATATGGACTGTTTAGGGTTGCTGTTCCAGAGTTTGATAAAGCAGCCTTTCGTGAAGGACTAATCAACGCCTTTTGTCACAGGGATTATACAATGCTTGGAGCAGTAAGAGTTCTAATTGATGATGAAGGATTAACTATAAGTAATCCTGGGGGATTCATTGATGGTGTAAACCTTGATAACCTTTTGACCGTAGAACCACACGGAAAGAATCCAGCATTAGCTGATGCTTTAAAAAGAATAGGTCTTGCAGAAAAAACTGGTCGTGGTATCGACCGCATTTTTGAAGGATCCATTATTTATGGCAGACCTTGGCCAGATTATTCCGAAACCACGAGCACAAATGTAAAACTTTTTATACAAAGAGCCAAGGCAGATGACAGGTTTACCAAATTTATTACAGATGAGCAAAACAGACTGGGTAGGCCATTATCAATTTCGTCTCTCATGATTTTATCATTATTAAAGAATGAAAAGAGACTATCAATTGATCAAATAGCATCCTTAACACATTTTAGCGAAGGAAAGCTTAGAGGAGCCATAGAAAATCTAATAGAAGATGGTCTTGTAGAAGGGATTGGTAACGGAAAATCTCGCTCTTATCTTTTATCTGAAAAAGTATATAAAGAAAATAACAGAAGCATACAATATGTCAGACAGACTGGAATCGATAAAATTGCATATCCAGAAATGATAATGAAGCTTGCAAAGACACAAGATGGAATCATCACTAAGCAAGATGTTGCAGAATTGCTAAAAATTACACCGGAACAAGCATACACTGAGATTAAAAGACTTGTAAAAGATGATAAACTATATAGATTTTGTGGTGGTAAATATGCTAAATATAAAACAAGATAGCGCAACTGCATCTGGTTTTAAAGCTATTAAAAGAATTGTTTAGGGGTAGTTTTGGGGTGGTACTACCCCAAAAAACCACTCTCAAAATGATATTTTACTGGTTTTGTATCTTCTTCCAGTAACGATCCTTGCTTCTGGTTTCAAAGTATCCATCCAGATAGGTCAATACGACAAGATATGCTACCTGAATGAATAGTAGCAATCCCACAAGGCTGATGCTCATGATACTGTGTATGCCTTCTCCAAAAACTATGACAGCACCTGTGGATATCAGCAGCACCTTTAGAGACAGGCTGCACCAGCGTGCTCTGTAGTACTGGATAATGCTCCAAATCCCATAACAGATACCAATAGCTAAAGCAGTGTAGAAGAAAACGCTCGTAATTCTGAGTAGCCAAGCCATTCCGGTGGAATAGGCATATCGCCGTTCGATTCCCTCAATATACCTGGAATAGTATGGAATTTCCAACCAGTAAGCATAGTCATTTATTCCATTCCAAGCCCATACGAAGGGTAGAGTTAGTGCATCCAGCACGTCATTTAGAAATGCCGGATAGGCGATAAGACAGCAGAAGAGAGTAGCAGCAAGGGATCCCCAGGCTATCTTTTCTTTCTTTTTTGCCATCTTAACTCTGATATCAGCAGTTCGAATTGCAGCACCTTTTTCATTGATTGCCTCAGCTACTTTGGAATCAGCAGCATCCCTGTAATCCGCAATATCCTTCTTGGCCTTAAGCTCGGCAGCTTTCTGGGCTGCCTGAGCTTTTTTAACAGTATCAACATTTGACATGTTGACAAGTTTTTTGGTATCAGCGAGAAGGCTCTGAGCGTCTGCGAGATCTGCGACTAATTTCTGCTGCTCTTTCCTGCTCGCGAGCCCTTCTCTGTTCCTCAAGTCGTCGTTCTCTTTCGCGAGCTCTAGATTCTGCTTCTGAGTGTACGATAACTCCTCGCTGGTTTCTGCTAGCGTTGATGTCAGCTTCAACTTTTCTGATGAGAGTGTCTGTACCTGACTCTTCAGAGACTCTATCTCCAATGCCTGCTTCCGAATTGCTTCCGCCTGCACATCCACCAGAGATTCCCGCGATGGCTGATTCAACTTCTGCGAAGTATCGCTCGAAGTATTCTGATTCATCTGTGTTGTTTCCGAGCTCTGGATTATCTGTATTTCTGAGCCTGAGTTCATTCTGTCTTTCAAATTCAATTGTCAAATCCTCCTTATTTACCTTAAGACCCGCAAAGGTCTTTTCAATTTTGCTGTCACGGACTTTGTCTCCGTTTTCATTTTCAAATACTATATGCTTACGTTTGTCTTCCCACTTTACTGACCATCCTTTTTCTGCCATGCCGGAAATGAAATCCTCTTTGCTGGTTGAATTTGGTATTACTTCCATCAGGGCAATTCCGCAGTCTGCAAGAAAACTCCTTTTTGAGTCATTGGAAAGAAGCTTGTAAGTATTCTTATTCCATGAAATGATTTCTCCAGCTTCTATCAAAGAGCCATCAAAATGTCGCCCTTTCTCCGCAACATGAAGACCTCGCTCACGGCAAAGATTATTGGTAAACACTTTCTGTTGTTCAAGATCTTTACTCGACTGATGAAGCTTCCTGCCATCCATATAGGAAACTGTGTTTGTCACTATATGGCAGTGAAGATGGTTCCTGTCCTGATGAACAGCAACAACGCTTTGGTGATCAGGAAAAAACCTCTCCGCAAAGATTCTCCCTATTTCAAGAACTTCAGCAGGTGTCACGGCTTCGTCCTTGTGAAAACTGATTACGTTATGGGCGCACATTCTGCCAAAGTCCTTATCCCATATTTTCTTTTCTTCAAGCCATGTCCTGTACACTGCATCACTGGTTATTTCCTGCTCAGAAAATGGACCAATAATATCAAGATAACCTTCCCTCACTTTTTCATCCTTGAGGACATACTCTATTGTATTTCTCATGCCCCCGTGACTTTTAGGGGGCTTACTGACTGCCTTATTAATCGCCATCTATTATCATCCTCCTTTCGAACATCAATAATCTTATCCGAGATTTCTTCCAGTTTTTCTGCTGTTGCTAAAAGTCCCTTCCCATTGGCAACATGTGCCATCTGATTCACATTAGTAGCCATTCCTCGAAGCAGCCTGTCATGTTCAGCAAATTCCTTGCTGAGTTCCTTTATCGCTGACAGTTCCTCAGCAGAGGTTATGCTTGAGCCACTGATTGCGTTGATAACATAGGACTGCTGTGTCAATCCAGATTCTTTAACTTTGTTCTGAAGGTCATCATACTCAGCTTCGCTCATTCGTATGGTGACTGTTTTATTTTTTTTGCGCTTAGCTTTTGACATAATTATCGCGCTCCTTTCATTTATATTCGCTGGTTTCCAAAGGGAGCGAAAACCTTTGGCGGAGTGCAGAGGCAGCGCCTCTAGACTATCGGACTGATGGAAAAGAAATTATCCGGTGGATGATTTCCTTTTCTGAAGTCAGGTAGTCGGCTCCGGTGTGCAGAGGTGGAAAACCTTTGCTAGGGGTTCCAAGGGGGCAAAGCCCATCTGGCAAGTTTAGGAAGAGCCAATAGGCTCCTTCCGGTGCAAATGTGGCTTGCCACTTTGCGAAACTTGCCATATTCTTTCTATCGCCGATACGGCATCGAGTAGCGGGATGGCGTGGCGGCGATAGGGAGAATATGTGGTCTTGCGATTTGCCCAGGAGAAAGATACCTGATGCCGGAGTGGATAGCGCTAATATCAGTTCCGGAAGGAAGTGATATTAACGTTATTCATTCCGGTAAACGAAGAAGGAGCAAACAGTCCAGTGGACTATTTGCCCCTTCGAAGTGGTCAGGTATCGAACAAACCGGGAAGAAATGAAAGCGGTGCGAACTGCGCCGTTTTCATTTCTGGTAAATCGCCTCGCTATAGCGAGCAATCTCAGTTTTCGCTCCCATGGCATCATTTTGATGCCATATGAATTTTCAGGTGGCTCCAAAATGATGCCATATTAAAATTCATCAAGAAAACTGAGGGCTTCTTTGCTGACAGCCCTATATTCATCTGTCTGTGGTTCATCCTTGGCTATTGAAGTGAAGCTCACATTACTTTCGTTTACAGACATTTCTTTATCCTGTATTTGAGCTGCACCTATTTTATTTACAACCAAATCTGCGATTCTTTCTGCCACAGTATCCAATGAAGATCCTTCCGTGCCCTCAGTACTTAATGCACCCTTACATATAAGTCTGAGAGCCACTGCATTCTTGGATGTGTTTTCTTCTTCAGAAATCCTTTTGAGTAATTCCCAGGCTTCTTTATCCTGGGGATTATCCATACGAAATCTGATACTCAATCTCTTTTCTGACATACAGTCACCTCCGGGAAGAGAGCTTAAGCTCCCTTCCTAAGCTGGTGCTGTGCATTATAGAGTTCTTCATAACCTTTGGCTGTAGCACAGATGTCTTCAATGATCTCCACGCTTGAAGCATCATACTTCCCGAAGTTTCTTATAAGGCATCCACCGCCTCCGATGATATGGAGCTTAACAAGCTCCGAATCATACTCATATTCGCTGAGCTTATCGAAGATCATCTCGGTATATCTGACTGCCTCGCGCCTCATTACCGCCTGAATCCTTTCAGATACTTCAGCAGTACCATATATGAGGAAATCTTCAATGACGCTTTCATCCGGAATCTTTCCGCATTCAGCCTGAACTTCATTCATGATTTTTTTAACACACTCATGAACTCCAATCTTGTCAGTAAATTTCTTGTCAGAAAGCGGGCGGCCATTTGTTATCATAAGTGTGTTCATGGTGCCGTTTCCGATATCTGCCAGCATATGAACTCCTTTATAGTCCTGCAAAGAAGCTGCAACAGCAGCATATCCCTGTGGGTATATCGCCACATCACAGATCCTGATGTGATAATACTTGCCACAGAATCTGTAGCTGACTTCCTTTCTTCTCATAAGGTAATCTCTGAAGGAATCCTTCTGCTTGGTCATCCAGTGAAGTGGAAGTCCTACAGCAAGGATTACGTCAGCTGATCTTAGACCTCTAAGCTCAAGTTCTTTTGCCACAGCAGCCAGTGTAAGGATGTAGTAGTCATTATCTCCATCCTTATTAGCAATGAACACCTTATGGCTCTCACCGATGACATAATACATGCCATCAAGCTGCAACACGTTTGTTGCTATAGCAGGCTCTTCGTCATATGCCTTAACTCCGCTCTTGAAGACCTCGTTCCTGGTCTTCATGTTTCCGTATCCGTGATCAATTCCGATCACTAACTTTCCATCAAAAATCAAATCTTTCATACCTTAAACTCCTCCATTCTCTCGATTAAATGATCATTAGTTGCACAGAAGCTGTCTTTCCAGCTCCTCAAAGTCATAGTCATTTCTCTGCTCGAAGTTGCAAAATGCATTCTTCCTTGGCGGCGCACCAGGCATTGTAGACGGGCGGGCCTGCCTTTCCTTACACCAGGCCTTTATAGTCTCGTAGTTAAGGCATCCCTTATAGCCGCGATCCTTGATACGCTGTATCTGGTAGTCAACACTTCCCTTGCCAAACTCCGAAACCAGATCTTCATATTCGTCATCCGTGAGTGTGTCCTCCTTACTACACACTTCTTTAGTAATAGATTTATAGTTATTAGATATATTATTAATATATTGTGGCGGATTCCCCGGATGCGGTTTTTCCGCATCCCGATTTACCGCATCCGGATTTTCAGGACACGGTAAAGTCTCTGGTTTTCTCGGGAATTCTTTGATCACTTTCCTTGACCGATCAACTGGATCAGTGGGATCGGTGGGCTGTGTTGGCTTAGTAGGCTTTACCGGTGTCTCATGGACCTCAAGAATAGTAGAGTCAAACTTACCTCCACCATCCCTGCTCTGTTCTCTTGTGATATACCCTTTATCAATAAGACTGTTCAGGGTCTTGGATACCTTGTCTTTTCCATCCGGAAGAATCTGGCAGAGCCCCTTGATTGTGAGCTGCCAGCTGTCCGGTAATGATAGGAGAGTCAGGAGCATGCCTCGCTCCGTAAGCGATAAGTTTTTGTCTCTCATAATATTCTGAGAAACCAATGTGTAGTTTCCCTGGGTTTTGTTTTTTAATACTGCCATAAAATGCTCCTTTACTTGCATTAAAAAAAGAGCTCAAAAAAGCTCTCAATAAACCTTGTGTGAAAGTTTATAGAGAGCTGACAATTCTACCTTTTGTTCTACCAAAAGTGTTTTATTCGTCATTTTATTCTGTGTTATATGGTGTTATCATATAATCGTTGGATTGGAAAAGTCCTTGAAATAACAGACTTTGGAACGAAATAATACAGAACGGGAAATCCGTATCTATATTCGGGACGCAGAGGCCGCAGGTTCGAATCCTGTCATTCCGACTCAGTATTTTCAAGGGTTTGCAGATTTTGCAAACCCTTATTTTTATTTAACGGCTTCCCTTATTATTTTTTTTATAATTTCTTCGATATATATATAAGGGAGGTATAAAGAATGAATACATCGTTTAATTCAGTATGTGCTTTATCACAGCCATGTCCAGACTGTTATAAGAATACAACGGAAACATTTGTTATGCCTAAGCGTCCACCTGAAAATGGTGCAATATCACAGATTTATGAAACTAAACGAAATATTTTTATAAATATTACTCCTGAAAAAGATGAAAAAATGGCTGTAGATATTATTTCGCCTAAAAATCATGAAATAATAGAGCACTATGTTGTTGATCCATCAGAGATTCAACCGGATAATGCAAGTTATGTTGAAATGCTTGCATTGGAGAAATATTTGGTTATGAAAGGCGAATGTGAGCCGGTTTTATCAGGTTTTTTGACAATACTTTATGAAAAAGAAGGTTTGAACGAGAAGGCTAATCATTTAGACGAGATAAAGAGATCTTCTGACAATTCATTGACTTACTTGTCATTTGATGATTACTTAAAAGATCGAAAAGCAACATATGCGATTCTTGATTGGAAGCCGCACAAACTGAAATCTTAACTTTCAAAGAGATCCTGTATTTTATTGTAGGATCTCTTTTTTTAACTTTATTAAACAAAAATGTATTGACAACTCGTACAAAAAATACCATAAATACGCTCTTAACATCCTGCCTATTAACACATCACTATACTAGGTTAACATATTTGCATATTCCATATTAGCTTGCCCTCCATTCTTTATTTTCTCTGTTCTCTTTAATCATTTCCTTCACGGCTTCGTAGGGTGTGGGATCATAAACTCCACATGCATCTCTTCGATCCAGCATTGCCAGTTTCAGTTTGCGATTAGCTCGCTGCTTTGTTCGTGTTTTCATTTTTATCATCCCCCTTTCAAACACACTTAATATAGCTTATATTAAGAAGGGAGCAGTACTATATTGATTCCTGGCGCGATATTCCAATTACTAAAGTTGATCATTCAGGTATTCCGATTGAAGAGCAAAGAAAGCGAATGCTAGAACTGATGAAGGCTGAATGGGAAGCGCTGGAAAAGACAGATAAATAAAACGGTAATATAGGCAGGAAGAAAATGCCCGGAGAGTCTGCTCAAAATAAGTAAAATGATAAAATGAGCAGACAAAAGTAAAAGAGTAATAAAAAACAAAAGATCAAAAATAAGTACCTTTACCAATTAAGCCCCAATTTTTTACTATAAACACAAGCTATAAGACTAAAATATTTGTACTGAGGAGATAAAAATGGCTGAAAAAAAGAAGCGGGAAATATCCCGCATGAGGGCAGTTAAGAACAACCTGTACGCATGTAAACTTCTATCAAAGATCTGTCCTTCGCAGGTTGTCCACAGCGCTGTGATACAGTTCCTGGGTTATTTTGAATGGCTTTTTTACAGTGCGTTTTTTATGCGCTTTGTTGTCAATTCTTTGGAGGCTGGAGACGGCTTTTTTCACATTATGACATTTGTAATAATAGTGGCAGTCGTGATGTGTTTAATGAGCTTCTACGGAAGGTGTCTCGTAGGATATATATATCCAATAAACGCCGCCACCATCAATAAAGGTCTTTATACAAAGTTGTTTAAGAAATCCAGAAATGTGGAACTTGAATGCTTTGAAAACAATGAATTCTACGATAAATATACCCTTGCCATGGAAAAAGCAGATACCCGTCTTGATGAAACAGTACAGGCTGTATTTAAGACGATCTTCGGTGCAATTGCAAGCGTATGCGCTTTTGTTTTCATGTTCCAGGTTGATAAGATATCGGTTCTTTTCATTATTTTCCCCGTTATCGGAAATTTTGTTTTTAACAGAATAATAAGTCATCTTGATTATGCAAGGAATAAGGATATGGCGCCCCATAACCGCCGTATTGCTTATATCAACCGTGTTATGTATCTTCCCGAATACGCTAAGGAAATGCGCCTTACGGATGTGTTCTCCTTAATGAGAAGGCAGTACAAGGAGGCTATCACAGGGCTTGCGGATGTTACCAAGAAATATACGAAGAAAGCAGTAGTACTTCACTGGTTGTATGTAATGTTCACATTCACCTTTATCTTTGAAGGTTTATTGATCTACGGAGCCTACAGAACCATTGTAAGTAACTCCATGTCCCTTGCTGAATTAGCGGTCATCACCAGCATGATGGTATCCACCACCTTTATCCTTATCGGCTTTACGGAGTCTTTAACGGCTATCTTTAAGAATGGTCTTTTCATTGAATATCTTCGTACCTTCCTTGAATATAAGGAGCGCATTCCGGAGGATTACGAGGGAGACGATCCGGGAAAAGAGATAAAGTCCCTGGTATTTAAGGATGTGTCTTTTTCCTATAAGGATAAAGAGGTTCTTTCCCATGTGAATATGGAATTCATCGGAGGCAACACCTACGCCCTTGTAGGTCATAACGGCGCAGGAAAAACAACACTTATAAAGCTTCTTTTAAGATTCTACGATCCCACACAGGGTGAGATCTTACTTAACGGACGCAACATTAAAGAGTATGACTTAAAAAAGTACAGAGCTCTTTTTGCTACCGCATTTCAGGATCATCGGATGTTCTCTATGTCCGTTATGGACAATGTAATAATGGGTGAAGATATTCCGGAGGACAAACGAAAGGAAAGAGTTGAAGAGGCTCTTAAGCTATCCGGTGCATACGATAAGGTGATTAGCCTTAAGAATGGTATGGATACCACACTTACCCACGAGTTTGACGATGAGGGGGCTGTGTTATCGGGCGGCGAATTCCAGAAGATTGTTGTTGCCAGAGCCTTTGTAAAGGAATGCCCCTTCAAGGTATTTGATGAGCCAAGCAGTGCACTTGACCCAATAGCTGAGGCAAAGCTTTATGACAATATATACGAGACTTGTAAGAACAATACTCTTGTTTTTATTTCTCACAGGCTTTCTTCTGTTCAGAACGCGGATAAGGTATATCTTTTGTCCGGCGGTACCGTAAAGGAAGAGGGAGACCACAGGTCGTTAATGGAGTTAAAGGGCATATACGCCGATATGTATACCAAGCAGGCGAAAAATTACCTCGCCCTTTCAGAGGAAGGAGGTATTGCCTGATGAAAAAAGTGATAAAGAATCAGTGGTTTCTATGGAAACTTTGTTTTAAAGTCTGTCCCGGTTATATGATCTACCACCTCTATGATGGTTTCAGATATCAGGGCATAATATTCCTTGAGCATGTATTGGGAATAAGGTATGTGCTTCATTGTGCAGAGTTTCATGAGCCCTTTTGGAAGGCATTTGCATATATAGGAGCAATCCTTTTGATCAATATGATACAGATCATTCCCGATGGCTATTTCATTCACGGCTGGACTTACAAAGCCAAGCCCATGCTTTACCGCTCGTTAAAAGAGAAGATGTATGAAAAAGCGGCTGAGATAGATCTTTCCTGCTACGACGATCCAAAGTATTATAACGATTTTGTTTTAGCTGTGGCAGAGGCGGAAAGCTCCATCGACAGATTTCTTAAAATGTGCAACATGATGGTGCAGGGCATAACGGTCATTGTCACCACAGGTGCTTTCTATATCATGACGGATGCTACCGGTATACTTTTTGTTCTTGCATCTTTTGTATTAAGATTTTTGGTTTCACGAGTCCTTAACAAGTTAAACTTTGACGTGCGTCTTAAGGTCAATCCCCTTGAGAGAAAGCGTAACTATGTAAGCCGTGTCTTTTACCTGAACGATTATGCCAAGGAATTGAGGCTTCATCCAAAGGTTGGTGACAAACTTGAGAAAGAATTTGAAGAAACAAACGACGAGATCGCAAAGGAACAGAAGAGGGTGGGCTTAAAGAGAACTTTCCTTAACTTCACAAGGGATTATGTGGTGGGAGATTTTATAATGGACGGCCTTTACATCACATACCTTGTTTTTAAGGCTACGGTACTTAAGACTCTTGCCTACAGTGACGCGGTGGTGCTTTTTAACCGTACATCAAGCTTAAGACGAGGCTTTGCCAATATTGCGGATGTTGTTCCAATGGCACAGGAAAACAGTCTTTACATCGATAAGATAAGGGCATTTCTTGATTACAAGCCCAAGATGGAATTAAATGTGGGCGAAACAGTGCCTTCCAACAACGCGGAACTATCCTTAAAACATGTAAGCTTTAAATATTCGGAAGATGCGGATGAGACGTTAAAAGACATCACGCTTAAGGTAAAGCCCGGAGAGAAGATTGCAATCGTAGGCTATAACGGCGCAGGCAAAACAACACTTATCAAGCTCCTTATGCGCCTTTATGACCCTACAGAGGGCACTATTACATATCACGGAAAAGATATTAAAGACTACAAGCCCTGCGACTACAGGCGACGTATAGGTGTTGTTTTCCAGGATTATCAGATGTATGGGGCAACCTTACTTGAAAATGTTTTGATGACGGATTCTAAGGCCGGAGATTATTCCGAGGAGGCGGCGAAAGAGGCTTTAGAGAGAGCAGGTTTTTCCAAGCGTTTACAGACTCTTCCACATAGCCTTGACACACAGGTTACCACCGAATTTGATAAGGATGGTATTAACTTCTCAGGAGGAGAGAGCCAGAAGATTGCCATTTCCAGAGCTTTTTACAAGGATGCGGACATTCTCATCATGGATGAGCCAAGCAGCGCTCTTGATCCCATCGCTGAATATGAGCTTAATAAGGCAATGGAATCAGCTGCAAAGGGAAAGACGGTATTCTACATCTCCCACAGACTTTCCACTACCCGTGACGCTGATCGTATCATTCTTCTTGAAAAAGGCCGCATAGCAGAAGAAGGCACTCACGAAAGTCTCCTTGAGATGAACGGGAAGTATGCTGAAATGTGGCGTGTTCAGGCGGGAAGATATGAAACTGCATAATGGAGATAGTATATAAAAAACTTACAGGGGGCTGTGAAAAATGAGAAATCATTTTTTCCAGCTCCCTTTTATTGCTATTTTTTATGCGGGACTATTCCTTTTAAAGAATAGTCCGATAATCCTCCTGAAATATAATATTCAATTATGCTCATAAAGCATCTTATTCAGCTATGTGTAAAGTATTTTAGTTTTGTTAATTTAAATTTAGCCAACTTAACAAAAACTGCAACATTTCCCAAAATTCTGTCAATTGATATTTGCCAAATCTCCCATTATACTGATTATATTGTACTTTTTCACTATGTTTACAATATGTGAACTTTGTTAATTTAATTAGCGTATCATTTTATTAAAAGGAGGGCCTTAATGCATAAAAGAATGAAAAAACTATTTTCGACAATTCTGACATTTTCTCTTATTGCCGGAATTGCAGTTGTTGCCAAACCGCTTGAATCTCGGGCAGCAACATCTACATCATGGAACTTTAAAAATAATTCTTTCAAAAATCTGGGCACAATTTCTTCGGAAGTCACTATAGATAATCTGACACTTGTAGCCACAAAAGATTTACCCATGAAAGTAAAATCAAAGAAAGCTACAATAGGCGATATATCCTATACTTATGCGCTTGCGCTCGGCGGAAGGGGCGATAAGAACGGACGATCCGTGAAAGTTCCCATAAGTGGAGATGACACGATCAAAGTCACACTTTCAAGTTCTTCAAATTCATCCCCACGTACACTCATTGTTGCAAATGAATCAGGGACTCAGCTTGCAACAATGAACGCAGGTACTTCTGCTTCTACAGAATCTTTTAACTATGCCGGTTCAGACAGCTATTTATGGTTATATTCGAAGAACAGCGGTATCGATATATTTAAAATACAGGTAGATTCAAGAGGTAATGGCAACTCACCATCAAAAACCGATAATTCATCAACTAACGCTTCCGATCAGCAAAATATTACGGAAGATAAATCTTCAGATAATACGGAGCCCACTAAAATTCAGACCGAAGTTCAGAATACGTCTGACGGTAAAGTTGTAACAAGTTATAAAGAGCTTGTGTCCGCAGTATCTTCTGCGCAATCATCCGGAGGCGGAAAAGTATATGTAAGCGGAAACAGGATTTCCTGTGATGGGCAGCTTTCTCTTTCTTCATCAAATGCAAATGTACAGATTATCGGTATTCAGAATAACGATGGTACTTATCCCGTCCTTGATTTTACTCCGTTTATGAAATCATATATCGGAAAAAAATCCTCTGATAGTGCTGTAGGAATCAGAGTAACCGGTTCTAAGTATACGATTAAAAACCTTATCATAGAGCACGCCCCTGATAACGGAATACAGATTAAAGGAAGTTCCGCAGGAAATAATACCGTTTCAAACTGTATTGTCCGCTACAATAATGACGCCGGTCTTCAGGTAACCGCAGGCGCATATAACAACAACATTGAATATGTATGCAGTTACCGCAACTGTGATGTATATACCAGAGGCGGAAATGCCGACGGTTTTGCGCCTAAGCTCGGTGCAGGTAAAGGCAATACATTTTCTTATTGTTACGCCTGGGATAATTCCGATGACGGATGGGATTCGTATGATAAAAGCGGCGAAGAGACTCCTGATATAACCTACAAATACTGTGCTGTATGGAATAACGGCAATCCTAATGTATTTACAGGAAAATATGATTTTGATAAAGGAGAAAAGCTGGATGAAAACCTCTTGTTGATTCAATTGATAGAAGCAAAGGATCCATCTTTTGCCTCAAAATATAACAGTGGAAATTTTGCCCTTCCCGGCGGTAATATTATTGCAACAGATAGCGGTAATATTTCTCTGTCAGCCTGGACAGGTGATAAATACGACGGCAATCCCAACGGATTTAAATTAGGTTCCGCCCAGTCAACTTCAAGGTCAACACGTACAATGTCATATTGCCTTGCATTTAATCAGTCACGAAAAGCATTTGATAATAATAACAGTGCGTTGACAGCAAGCTTTGATCACTGCATCGCATTTGACAGCGGATATAATTACTATATTTCTCCGTTTAAGATCACAGGCTGGACAAACGTAATAGGCTTCGGCGGAAAATCGGCAGATAAACTTCCAAGTGGATATTCAGTTGCAAAACCTTCAAATGAGGGCAACATTAGAAATACCGTTGAATCCACAAAAAATGCTATTATCTCAAGTTGCAAAAAAAATGTGATCCCAGGAAAGGTATACTTTAATATTTTCTAATTTATTTCAAAAGACGTCTATAAAAACGTACGATTTATTGATAAAGACTGCCCCTTGTAGTATGATAGAGACTGCAAGAGGTAGTTTTTCTGTTGTTTGAGAAAAGTGCATCTGATAAAAGTGTCTTTTTTGGAGAAAGGGAGGGACTTAGGATGAATTTGGAGGGAACAGAAAGAATCGACAATCTATGTAGACGATTACGAAGAGCGAATATAATAGCATTTACTTTCACATTTGTTATTATCGCGGCAATCCTGACACTCAGCATAATAACCAAGAACCCGGGACAGAGAGTTAAGAGCGTAAAGATTAATTACGCTGCAGAGCAGGAAATAAGAGATGTAATTGACTACGAAGAGTATGAGAACGGCAAATGGTATAGAGGAGATCTTCAGTACGATCACACAGAAGACCTTGATTACGGAGTTAAATGTGTGAACTATACCGGAGTTTTATATGTGAGTAAATAAATGGAAGCTGAGAGCGCGAGTCTCTCAGCTTTTTGCGTAGAGCACTTATCGAGTCAAGTGAATTTGTAGTAGATGTCATGAAATAAAGTGCATGAAAGTACCAATTAACGTTATAATTGTAATAAGTCAGGCTATAGGAGGTCATGCACTATGAATGAGCGGGCGCAGAAGTTAAAGGACAACATAGAAAAGAGAATAGTCGGAAAAGGCGATGTGATCGAGAAGATCATCATTGCGCTTTTGGCTGAGGGACATGTACTCTTGGAGGATGTGCCGGGAGTCGGTAAGACGACTATCGCGAAGGCACTTGCGGACTCTGTCTCTCTTTCTTTTGCAAGGATTCAGTGTACACCTGACACGATGCCGTCAGATATAACGGGAGTTTCGATATATGATTCGAAAAAAGCGGAATTCTCCGTGATTCCGGGACCTGTTGTGAGCAATATCGTTCTTGCGGATGAGCTTAACAGGACGTCTCCAAAGACTCAGTCCGCTCTTTTGGAAGTGATGGAAGAGCACAGAGTCACGATAGACGGCAAGGCTATCGAAGTTCCGCAACCTTTTATGGTAATAGGAACGCAGAACCCTGTTGATATGGCAGGAACGTATCCCCTTCCCGAGGCTCAGCTCGACCGCTTCATGATAAGACTTTCGGTGGGATATCCTGACACGAAAGCATCGGAAGATATGGCGGAGAGGTTTCTTTTGGGACAACTCCATGAGGAGACGGAGTCCGTTCTTTCGGGAAAAGAAATTCTGGATATGAGAAAAGGAGTAGCTTCAGTCTCTGTAAAAGATAATCTCAGAAGCTATGCGGTAAATATAGTAGATGCAACCAGAAATAAAGCTGAGATTGCTGTCGGTGCTTCGCCGAGAGCTCTTTTGTCCATGCTAAGGTGCGCTCAGGCTATAGCATATCTTGCGGGCAGAGATTACTGCATTCCTGAAGATATCACGGATGCAGCTAAACTAACACTTCCTCACAGACTGATACTTACAGGAGAAGCAAGGCTCAGCCATATAACAAGTGAGGAACTGGTCAGGAGCATACTTGGTAAAATCAGCGTGCCATGAAGATAACAATTATAAAAAAAGGACTTATCATCTATCTTGCAGAACTTTTAGCCGGCATAATCTTTGCGAGCTTTTATGGCGGCCCTGTTGCTTATGCGCCTCTTTTTGCGCTTTTTCTGATTATTCCCGTATCAATCATATATATTGTCTTAAACTATGCATTCCTGAGAGTCTATCAGGAGGTTGAAGTTCATAAGCTCACGAAAGGTGAGGAGCATAAGTATCGCGCACTAGTTGAAAATGCAGGTTTTCTCCCTATCCATAATATGGAGATCGGCACATTCAAGAGCCGTTGTAACCTCTATGAAATCCCTGATAAAACAAAGCTTTCACTTGATATTCACGAGAAAAAAGAACTTCTTTCGGGCATCAACTGCCTGTTTGCGGGAGTATATGATGTCGGACTTGAGAATGTATCTTTTACGGATCCGTTTCGCATTTTTTCTGTGTCTTTTAATATTCCCTATTCGTTTCGTGCCATTGTAAAACCAAGAATAACAGAAATTGCAGGTAAAACGCTCGATCTCGAGAACCTGTACAGCAGTCGTGGGCGCAAGAGCGAACGAATCTTTGAAGATACTCCGGGAAATGACATAAGACAATATGTAAGAGGAGACAGTCTCTCGGCAATAAACTGGAAGGTTTCGGCAAAGGCGTCAAAGCTCATGGTCAGAGTTCCTGACAAGATGGAAAAGAGAACCCTGTCGATTTTAATGAACGCGGATAGCCGTCCGGAGAGCGAACAGGATACTGATTTTCTCATAAAGCGCGACTATTTCCTTGAATTTGTGGTCTCGGCGGCGTGGCTTTTTGGAAATCAGGGTATTCCCGTGACGATAGTCTATCCTGCAGGAACAGTCAGAGAGCAGCTTGTCGATTCGCGTGAGAGTTTCATGGAGTTCTATAACACTGTTTCAGACGGTCTTTTATATTCGTCGGACCTGGAATATTCCAAAATACTTGATCTTGTTAAAACATGCAGGAGTATGAAAAATGACAGAGAAACATGGATCGTTATCACAGAAAATCCCGGAGAGGGAGAAAATTTTATCAGTATTTGCGACTGAGACGGTAAGCGCACTGTTTGCTTTTTCTTTTTCTGCGCTTTTTTCGGAGCTGTGTTATGTTCTCATGGGAGATGAAGTCACATGGGGAGATGTGGCTTTTCCGTTTTGGAGCATCACGTTCTTTATGCTTTTTACGGGAATGTATTATCTGTTCAGAATTTTTGTTTCTGACAAGGTATCAGCTGTTTTATCTCTGCTTCCCGCACTTCTTTTGTTCTTTTTGGGAAAAGATATCTCGGTACTCCCGATTCTTTTGCCTTCGATGATCTTTGGTATAGCTCTGAGGCTGGCGATTCATTTTATCCCAAACAGGAAAAAGAAGCTTCTTTATGCTGCGCTTTTGCTTGATGTTATTACCTTGCTGTTTTTCTTTGTAGGTGGCGAAGTTGGAAGACTGGGTGTAGCGGAAAAAATGTTGTGTATCTGCCTTGTTGCGCTGACATTTTCTGCGGTTCAGACTTATTTTTACGAAAAGAACAAAGATCCTTTTCCAATTTATTATTTTCTTATAATCGCGGTCATCACGCTTGTCATTCCGATAAAAAAAGATCCGATAAACTGGAATAAAGTTGTGAATCTGGGGCAGAAGATAGCATATAGGATAGAGACGTTTACGTCAGATGTTTCTTACCGTCTTTCATCTCTTTTCGGAGAAAGTTATACGGCAGGCTACAGCTCGATTGATTCAAACGGAGAAAAGCTTGAGGCAGGTGAAAAAACACAGCTGGTCATTCATACTAAAGATCAGCCGTATCATACATACATTGATGAAGAGACGGGCCAAAAAATTAAGCTCAGGAAAACTCTATATTTTGCAGGTGGAAGAGGTGCTGACAGGGAACAGCTTGTGCGGTTTATAAATTTCCTGTATGAAAATGGCGTTGACAGAGAGAGGGTACTTGAATTTACAGATATCTCAAACATTGAAGTTGAGTATGCTTATCTGAATACCAAGGATATAATCGCTCCTGCATTTACTTTTTTGGCAACGGAGCAGGATGGACAGATTAAAGAAGGCGTCAGTTCCAAATTGCACAGGAAGGGCTATAAGATAAATGTAAAATATCTTGATATAGATTATGCAAGCACGCTATTTACGGAAATGCTCAGAGAAGAGCGGGAAACAAGCTCATTACTTAGCTATGACGAAGCCTTTGATTATGTGATAAGGCTTTTTGGGATAAAGTTTGGGGATATCATGAGCCGCGAGGAATATGAGGCGGCTGTTTCTAATATTAAGTCCGGAGTCGGAAAAGAGTACCTTGATGTCACGGGAGCGGATTCACGGCTAAAAGACCTTGCGGAGGAGATTACGGAAGGTGCCGAAACTGATTATGACAAGTGCAGGATGCTTGAAGCGTATCTTCGGAAGTATACATACAGCACAAATGCGGTCGGAGGATATAATTCCGGTTCAAATATGAGCACGGCTGAAGGAATGGCGGATATTGCGCAAAGATTTCTTTTTGACACGGGAAAGGGATATTGCGTTCATTACACATCGTCCATGATAATGCTACTTCGTCTGTCAGGGATTCCCGCGCGGGCAACGAGTGGATTCAGGTTTGCTTTTCCTTTCACCAAAGCGGATGAGTATGAGGTCAGCTCGAGCTGTGCGCATGTATGGCCTGAAGCTTATATAGAGAACGTGGGCTGGATCCCGTTTGAGCCGACAGGTGCTTATTATGCTTTGTCAGATCATTCCTGGCACAGGGCTGATGCAAAGGCAAATGCCGAAAATAATGCACAGTACGCAGGTGGTACAAATCCGTATGAATCATCGGATATTCCGATATATGCTGGGAGCGTGGAAGAAGAGGAGCCGGTATCTAAGCTTTTGGCATTTAAAGTCTTTTTGCCGACAATAGTTTTTACAGTGATCCTCATAATTGTGTTGGCTGCGGGAATCTATCTGATAAAGATTCTGCGGTATAAATATGGAACACCGAGCAGGAAGCTGTTCTACGATGTTGAACAGATAAAGAGAGTTCTCATAAAGCGCTCCGGCAACAATCTAAAGGATAGAGGACTGCTGTCTGAATTTAAGGAAGCCGCTCCGGAAGAGCTGCGGGAAGACCTTGGCAAAGTGTTCGATGTCTTTTACCGCGTTGTTTACGGAACCGGAGACAATACAGCCCCCACACCTGAAGAAAACGCCCTTGCCTCAGAAATGCGAAAGAAACTGAATGAGCTAGGGGGACGGGGTTAGTGGACCATTATTTTCAAAAAAATTGAAAAAAAATTAATTTTGTGCGCACATTTCTCGTGCGCCCTACGTCTAACATTATAGAAGGGAGGATGTAAGAAGTTTTCCATGGAAATAGAACAGTATTATGACAAGATATATCGATATTGCTACTTTAAAGTAAATAACAAAACTTTGGCAGAAGATCTGACACAGGAAACGTTCTTAAGATTTCTTGGTGCGGACTGCGTCTATCCTGACAGATATCTGTATACGATCGCAAAGAATCTGTGCATAGATGAGTATCGCAAGAATAAGCCCGAACTCACAGATATCAACAATTGTGAAGAAGAATTGGGGATTCAGAGCGGATTTGAAAATGCTATTGTGGATAAACTGTCCGTCAAACAGGCTTTGGATGAAATATCCGACGAAGACAGGGAACTGTTGATACTTAGATATGTCAATGATGAGCCTATGTCTGAGATATGCAAACTGACAGGAATATCAAGATTTGCGGTCTACAGAAGATTAAAAGATGCAAAGAGCAGGTTACAAGTGCTCTTGGAAAGGGGAAATGATGAGAGATTCCGAAATAAAGATCTTGCTGAAGGGCTACTGTGAAGCTCCCGATAATATGAAAAAAGATGCGTTTATCCGCAGTATCGGCCGAAAACAGCAATTTGAGAAAGTTAGTTTTGTTAAAATGCTTGCACTGCAAGCCCGTTACATACGCAAAAGAATGTGGATAATCTCAATTCTTCTTTTGGCATGGGCGGTATTCAATATTAGTGGCTTAGAAAGTGAAAAAGTAGAAATAATATCCAAGATCATGCCGTTTTTTGCGTGCTTTGGCATGATCGAGGGATGCAGGGCAAAGATGCATGAGATGTCAGAGCTTGAAGGAACGACTCTTTTTTCCGCAAAGGGAGCGTATTTTGCCAAGATGGCTGTAATTGCGATGGCACATTTTTTTACAATAGTGTTACTTGCAGTCTTTACGCCGGGAGCACATGAGAAAGGATGTCTCATCGTTATGGCAAGGCTTCTCATTCCGTATATTGTCACAAGTATCCTTTCGATGGAAGCGGAAAGAAGTATCAGAAGCTGTGGTAAAGACAATGAAGGAATCCATATCGCAATTCCGTTTTGTGTGGCATTGGTCGTATTTTACGGACGAGAGGTCCTGTATGATATGCACGTGACAGACAGCCTCGACGCTTCCAAAGTGATGATGTTGCTTGCATTGGTGCTGGTATTTCAGACAATTGAAGTGAAAAAGACGGTTAAGTTGGAGGAACTTTTATGGAATTAAAGATAGACAGGCTTACAAAGCAATATGACAGTAAGATTGCGGTGGACAGAATGAGCTTTAGCCTTGAAAAAGGTGTAACAGGACTGCTTGGCGCAAACGGAGCAGGAAAGACTACGCTCATGCGTATGATGGTTGGCTTGCTGTCGCCGACGAGCGGAGAAATAAATTATGACGGTATTCCTGTTAAATCGGAAGAATATAGAAACGTACTCGGCTATTTGCCTCAGGATTTCGGATATTATCCTGAGTTTTCGGGAAAAGAATTTTTGATGTATTTTTGTGCGCTTAAGGGACTGGATAGGAAAGCTGCGAAAGCGAGGACAGCAGAGCTTTTAAAGCTTGTAGGTCTTGAAGATGTTGCTGGAAAAAAGGTCAAAAAGTATTCAGGCGGTATGAAACAGCGCCTTGGTATTGCACAAGCTCTTATCAATCGCCCGGAAGTGCTTGTTCTTGATGAACCCACAGCGGGACTTGATCCAAAAGAGAGAGTGAGATTCAGAGAGCTTATTGAGAAAATCGGAAAAGAGGCGATAGTTCTTTTGTCCACCCACATAGTATCTGACGTTGAGAATATCGCTGACAGGATCATAATGATGAACAGCGGACAGATAGTGTGGCAGGGAACTTGGAAAGAAGAGGATGGAAGTTTGGAGGATTTCTATCTAAAGACATTTATGCAATAAGACCGGAGGATGAAGATGGAAAAGAAGCATTGTTTTGGGGCATTATACGAATTTGAGCTTTTAAAGATATTAAAGAATAAAGTGGCTATAATTACTTTTTTAGTCCTGTTTGGATATGCTTTTATACAGGGAGAGTTTGAAGTCAGAGGGAACATATCATCGCAGGAGTTAAGTAAGTATGAAGAGATAAACGGCAGGACTATTGATGAAGGCTTGCTTGATGAGCTTAAGGCTGTTTCCGATGATGCGGGCAACGTTACGGATGATAACAGAAAGGGGTATCAGCAGCTTGCATATTGGATAGAAGAGGTGATCGGTTACAGAGCGCCGATAAAGGATCTTGATATTGAAACTATATATTCAAAGAGGGAGAGCAATATACAGGAGGGCTACGAAGCTATGTGCCTTACTCCCGAAGAAATCGATTTTTGGAAGAGTAAAGAAAAAGAGGTGAGCAGGCCTTTTTTATATCATGATACGATCAGATCGAGCGGTATACTTGAAGGAACAACAAATTATATGCTCATGATGGCGATCATAATAGCAGCGGGGCTTTCGTCGATATTTGCATCGGAAACCCAGAGAAGAACCGATCTTATGGTGAGTGCATCGATAAATGGTAAAAAAGAACTATACTTGGCCAAGATACTTGCGGGAATGACTTATGCTTTCGGATGTGTCGCAGTCTTGCTTATTACATTCTATGCGTATACCGCGTGCAGATGGGGAATTACAGGGATGGATTGCATGGTACAGTCATATAGGCCTCTTGCACAGATGAATATGACACTTGGAGGGCTTCTTGCAATACTGGTTACATTGCTTGTTTTTGGAACATTATTGATTGCGTCTGTGACGCTTTTTATATCAAATGTAACAAGGAATGCTGTGGCTACGATGACGATTATAATCGGCATGTTTATAGGTTTGTTCATGGCAGGATTGCATGTGCCGTTAAAAGCAAGATTTTTGTCACAGCTTCTGTACCTGTTTCCGGGAATTCAGGTTACGTCAAGGGTGCTGTATGATTACAGACTGATAAAGATCGGCAGGTACTTTACGCAATATCAGGTTGCGCCGGTGTTGTATATTATGCTTTCTGTTGTGTTTATTGTTGCGGGATACGTGTTTTATGCGAGATATGAGATTAAGAATAATTAAGGTAAATGGGTTGTCGTATGTAGCGACAACCCATTTGCTATGTCCGATTTTATTTGGTTTCAAATTTCCACGTGTTTTCAGAGACTTCTGTTGTTGTAATACTGTGCATCAAAATTTTTTCAAGATGTTTGGTGATCATCTGAGTAGTATCATCAGAATCACTGTATAGCAAGACTGTCTTATCACTTATCAGAGAAGTCATCGGATTTTCAATATTGTTTTCGTGTGCGTAGTAAAGTGCTGTCGGTGATGGTGTTATCCAGTTTCCGAGGTAGCAGGAATTACTGTACAGATTATGCCATTTTGAATGAGTGATAGATATTGGATTGTTAGTCACATAAAAATCTGTCAAAAGGTAGAATGAATCCCGGTTTTCCTTAAATGTTTCCAAACGTCCGGAAATATCAGCCTCATGTGCTACAAGATGTTTGTCTTTAACATATCTCCACTGGTATGTCATGTATATTGTAAATATGCCCATTAGTATTAAGGCAATACTGACAGATATAGTGCGTATTTTTTTGGCTGATGCGATTGTAATGAGCTTTGGTGATCTTGACAGGTAATAGCTGGAAAGGAGGAGTACCGATATATATACTCCAAGTTCTGCTCTCCACATAAATCTGCCAATGCATGCAAAGTACCAATAGATCGCTGTCAATCCGCCGAAATTGATGATCGCGAAAGCTTTTGATATATAGTTTTTTCTGAATAATAACAGAATAATACAGGTCCAGGTAATGAATACGGGACCTAAGCTTCCTGCGGGAACTCTTGTAGGAACATCAAATAATTTTATAAATGTGTCCTTAATGGTATCGGCAGTAATTCTTATGTGTGTATTGTTGCAGCGATTTTCAATGGAATAAACCTTTTTGAGCCATGATGTAGTGTAAAAATCAGTATCTCCAAATAACCATTTGCTGAAAAGAGCTATGTCATTTTCATCCGTATTGATGGAATTATATTTGTCGGGATCGTGCTGATAATCAAGGCGCATGTAATCTCGAAGATTAACACTGGCTTTATCATATTCCCAATAAGCTTTCCAATCGGGATGGATAGCTCTGAAAGAGTGCTCTGCAGCTAAAAGAACAATAATACCGACTGCGACCGTGATAAGAGGCTTTAATATGTCTTTTATTCTTAAGGAGTCAGGTCTATTGCGGGTTTCTAAATATATAAGGAATGAGAAAACTGCAATAAACGGAAGTGCCATCAGAAAACAGTTAAAGCGTCCGGCAACTCCGGATAAAAAGAGCAATGCGCCCCATATCCAATGCCTGTTCTTTTTGAATAGTGAATGTACAATGATAATAAAACCTGCGGAAATCCACAATGATGCGGATTTGGTATATTGTAATGCGATAAAGAAATCTCGGGAGAGCATGATATTTATCAAAACAGTTGCAAACTCAGATACTGTAAGACCGTACTTTTCAAGGCATATAGAGCAAAATGCCGATATAGAAAGAACATTAAGGCTGACCATAAGCCAGTAATACCAATTAACCTGAGGTAAGATCATATTTAGAAGGTAAGCCGGTACTCCATACAGTATATTGCTGTTAGGAATATAGAAAGAATAGTTTTTTCCAAATGCTCCGGCACTGATGAGATTCCTGAAAGTATCATCATTTCCGGCATAATCCAGAGTCCCTCCCAGAATACTAAAAGCACATATGATTACTGTTGTAATGAATATTACGAGTGACTTATGTTTTGAGATGGTTTTCATTTTGGGCTCCAAGATATTAGATTTTTTGATAAAAAAGAAGAAATAAAAATCAATCATTATCATGATAACAAGCGACAAACCGAATGACAATCGGCTTGGGCGATAAAACTATGAAATTTTTGTGGAATATGGGCAGAACGTGTATATTATAGTGGATTAAGTAGTCTGGATTTTAAAGAGTACTAATAATAACCAATATTTTAAATGTAATATATTAGCGCACATGTTTCAGATTGAAACATGTGCGTTTCCGAGTTGTCTACCTTGTTATACACACAAATGCATTTAGAAAAAATTTATTGAAAATTGGATGAAATAGTGTTATCTTTTAATTAGACCGTAGGAAGGCAAGGGTAATGCCCGAATCCAAATATTCCATTAGCGGGATTAAGAATGGTATATCCATTCTTTTTTTTTACCTAAAGGAGATACAAAATGCCCAATACTGAGCTTCCGATAGATTTAGAGCAGCAAGTACTCATGATGAAACGATATGTAAACTTTCGTCAACGTAAAAAGATAAGAGAGTTTCTATCCTATGCTGGATATTTCAGAGCAAGTAGATATGGAAAATATTTATTATCAAAAGTTGGGGTGTTAGGCAGCAAATCTAATACATCTCTTTATTTTGATACATACAATTTTGATCTACAATTAAGGCAGTTGCTTTTTAAATACTGCATGAAAGCAGAAATATACTTCAAGAGCAATCTCAGCAATGCCATTTCCATAAAGACTGGAGATGCTGCATTCTATTTGGATAAGCAATACTACACGCCCACAAAGAGTGAAAAAGACAAAAACACTCGAAACAAAAACATCAGGTTTTTCAATACCCGTTTTTTCCCAGGGTTAGTTGATCAGGAGGAAGCACTACGTAAAGATGTAGTAAAGCATCCAGAACTAAAAGAATATCGCAAGGGTGGATCAAGACAGAATAATGTTCTTCCTGTATGGGCGGCATTTACTTATTTTGAATTGGGCACCATAGTTATGATGTATTCCTATTTACGCGGTGACCTAAGAAAAGAAGTACTTGATTATGCCTACACAGGAAATAATTATAAAAAAGAATTCACCAAGCAAATGGATACTTGGCTTGATGCAATACGAAACCTCAGAAATTACTGTGCACATCACTCAATGGTAATTGGAATGACTTCATCAGTAGTTATTCTTGATAAAAGAGATTCCGCCGTTTTATTACCCAATAATACCAACTTATATTCTAGGTTGTATGCGTTAAAGAAAGTTTTGCCCTATAAAGATGGTGAAAGCCTTGGCAATGAACTAAATAAACTGGTTAGCAGTAGCAAAATTGATGTTTACAAAATGGGTATTTTGCCTGTTAATTGGAAAAGATTATATGATCAAATTGTTATTCTATAAACGATCTTGTTATCTTTTTGCACATAGTGCCTGATAGTAGTATTATAGTTATGAATTGCGGTGGACATCTTCGGATTACACCTGGAAGAACCTGATGCGTCGGGTTCTTTTTTGTCAAAAATCACAAGTATTCTGTTGGTTATATCATACGAATGAGGGTGATATAACCAACAGACATTAAATTTCGCAAAACAAAGAGTTATTTATAAAACTGAAATGCATATAATAAGCCCAACATCGCGATTCCGTCCTTGGTTTCATTATTTTTTAGCATCTCAAGTACTTGTTCTTTTGAGAGCCATTTCTTGTATGCAACTTCATCAGTATCAAATAGTGAACCTTCCATATCTACTCTGGCCGCAAAACAGTGGCATATACAGTCCGACATTCCATTTGCAGGATTTTGAGAGCAAAGAAAACTTACGTCCTTCAAAGAACAGCCGGTTTCTTCAATACATTCTCTTCTTGCAGCTTCTTCAGGGCTTTCGCCTTCCTCGATTTTACCGGCGGGGATTTCCCATTCAAGTCTTCCAACAGTGTATCTTCTGTGACGAATCAACAGTACCTCATCTTTTTCATTAAAAATCGTCACACAAACAGCTTCTTTTGGATAATGCACCTGATGGTACTTTTCAATGATATAGCCACTTGGAAGTTTTACCTTATCAGCGTACAAACATACAAAATCACTTTCATATATTACTTTTCTATCAAGCCTTTTGGGCATAATTATATTTTCCATATTGTCCCTTCCCGATTTACTTCATTCTAAAAATTTTCTCTATTTTTTAAATAATCCTCAACCTATCACATTCGCCGCTTCAGTTACTGTTTACCGGTGGCTTCCAGGGCTTAGGGCAGAGAAGTGTAGTTATGCCTATATTCGGAAGAACATCATATATAGAACATCCCATTCTCTCTTCAAAATCTTCTTTTATTTTGAAGGCAATCTCCCAACCTTTAATGTAGCCTTCCATAATCCCGTATCGTCTTGTAACATCAACAAATCGTTTTTCCAGTATTACAAATCCATAATCTGTGGCAAGAGAATCGCAGAGCTGGATCAGTTTGTCGTAATCATCCGGTTTACCACAATTCATTATGTAATCTTTGATAGCCTTCTCATGCTCTGTTTCCGGCTCGCAGCTAAACTCATCCTGCATGCGAAGATAAGAATGTGTCATGCATATTCTTGCTACTTCATCCCAGCCTTTTTCCATGCAGTACTTGTACCCTTCATATACGTGCGTAGGAATATCAACGAAGCCATATTTACATCTTCTTCCGATATCATGCAAAAGGCCGACTATATAGGCTTTCTCTGAATCCATATCAGGTATCTTTTCTGCAATATTACGAGCTGCTAAGCCAACATTCTTTGAGTGATCCACCCATGGTCCGGGATTCAGTTTTCTTGCTATTTCTAACTCTTCAAGAGCTTCTTTGATACTTGGAAACACCTGTTATACCTCCTTATCCTGACTATATTCAGGCACGCACTGAACTTATATCATGTTATAATCAGATTATAAAAGATGACGTTACGTAACCTTCAAGCACTTTTTTGACTATATTGGAGAAAACTTTATGAATAAAAAAGGCTACTATTCATCCGGACAATTTGCCAAAATGGCTCACGTATCGGTAAGAACTATAAGATTCTATGATCAGAAGGGGCTACTTGCGCCATCTTATATAACAAAGTCAGGTGCAAGATTTTACACGGATTACGATTTTGCAATTCTGCAGCAGATATTGCTTTTAAAATACCTGGGATTTTCTCTGGATGAGATAAAAGAAATACCAAATGGTCGGGCTGATAATCATTTCATTCTTAATGCCCTTAAGATGCAGAAAAAGCTGCTTTCAGAACGAATTGATGAGATGAAAAATGTTGAAGAAGGTGTAAATGCCACCATAAAAGCTATAGAAAGCACTGCTACTCCCGATTGGAAGCAGATGCTGGATCTGATTCACATGACTTCAATGGAGAACAACTTAAAGAGCCAATATCAAAATGCAAGCAACATCTCTGCCAGAATAGAACTTCATAACAAATATTCAACGAATAAACAAAGATGGTTTAACTGGGTATTACAGGAATGTGATATCTCTTCCGGGATGAATATTCTTGAGCTTGGTTGCGGTAATGGAGCATTATGGGCCGAGAATATAGGCGAATTGTCCAAACGTAAATATTCGGATATACAAATAACTCTTTCAGATATCTCTGCCGGGATACTGCATGATGCAAGACAGAATATAGAAAGTGCTACAAAGGCATATTCAAAAGAACTGCGAGACTTAACATTTTCTTACAAAGCATTTGATCTTAATGCTATACCATTTGAAGATAAGTCCTTTGATTTAGTAATTGCAGGCCACGTCCTTTTTTATTGTGAAGATGTCCATCTTGCCTGTAAGGAAATAAGCAGAGTGCTAAAGCCTGGCGGAAGACTAGTCTGCAGCACATATAGTAGTAACCATATGAAAGAAATCAGAGAGCTGGTAAAAGAATTTGATGATAGAATTATGCTTTCCAGCAATGACTTATACAAAATCTTTGGCTTGGAAAATGGTGCTGATATCCTGCGTGACGTATTTGAAGAAGTGGAGCTAAAAAAATACAAAGATGAAATAATCATTACTGACTCTGGTCCATTAATCGATTATATTTTTTCATGCCACGGCAATCAGAACCACTATCTTCTGAACAGATATGCAGAATTTAAGAATTATATTATGAAAAAGGTAAGTCACGAATTCCACATCACCAAGGATGCCGGGCTCTTTATTGCCATTAATCCAAAAAAGTCAGGTATTCCGTATGAGTCTTAACAGCAACGTATTTATCCCACTTGGACTGCCTGTCACTCAGAGAGCTTACCTTCTTGGTCATTCTGTTGAAACTAATGAGAGATTCTATTCTCATATGAAGACAGAGTCACTTGTTGATCTGAAGGATCTCCTTAACAGAGCATGTCAGGTAAATGCTGCACCAGATGTACAAAATGAATCTATACACACACCAAAATCGTGAATTTTGGACAAATAAAAAACTCCGAAAGGCCCATGAATACTAGGCTTTCCGGAATTTAACCCTTAGAGCGATAGACGGGGCTCGAACCCGCGGTCTCGACCTTGGCAAGGTCGCGCGTTACCAACTACGCCACTATCGCATATATATGAAGTCGCTTGCGCGACAGCAATAGTAATGTTATACCAATCAGAAAAATATGTCAACAGAAAAAACAATTTTTTATAGCACACCTTTTTTTGAAATTATTTTATTATTATTGTTGTTGTTGCTGTCAAAAGTTTTTTCCCTTTTGAAATGCATAAAGAAAGTAGCAAAAAAGCAACTGCCTATCTATTGAGACAATAACCGCTGTCTTGTAAGCTTATAGCGGAGGTAATGATAATGGTTTTCGCAGAGAAGTTACAGATTCTAAGAAAAAACAAAGGATATACACAAGAGGCTCTTGCAGAAAAGCTGGGTGTTTCAAGGCAAGCTGTTGCCAAATGGGAATCAGGCCAAATATATCCGGATATTTCAAATCTTATTCAGATAAGTGATCTTATGAGCGTCAGTGTCGATTATCTGGTTAAGGATCAAGACTGTGCTTTGAACATCAAACAACAGCTAAATACCGATCTTGATGAACTGATAGCTTTCAGATTGGAAGCGAATGTTAATACATATGCCGCGTGTACAAATGAAGTTGATGCTACCAGACCTGCATCTCACGACTTCAGATTTGAGAACGGCAAGTATATGTATCACGATACATATGTAGGCGGAGAGACGTTTGCCGGAGAAGAAGCTATCTGGAAGGAAGGGCAGACTATTTATGCCATGAATTATATGGGGAGAGTTTTGTCCGATGGGTTTAGTGGAAACTTCTTGAAAGAAGCTTTAAGAGCCGCAGATTTAAAGATGCCTTACAGAGGACCGGAATTATATCGGTCAGGTGAATACACGTACAGATGTAACGTGACAGGTGATTTTACCTGGTTTCAGGGATATGAAGAGATTTATAAGGAAGATCACAAGGTATATGAGTGCGTGTTTCACGGTGGATTGGTGAAATGATTCTATTACAAGAAGAAAAGCCGGTAAAAAAATTTACCGGCAAAGTTATAGCTATTATTTATCTACTCTATTCTTACAGCTCATCGCTAACCTGGAAGATCACGAACTTAAGGTAGTAAGATGCTGCTCCGCCCCAAAGGATGGGATGATCCATGGATTGCTGCCTGAATTCTACCTGTTTAAGACGTTTGTGGGCATCTCTTGCTGCGTCGGCAATAGTCTTAAGGAAAAGTTCCTCGTCCATAAAATGTGAGCATGAGCATGTTGCAAGATATCCACCGTCTTTAACAAGTTTCATACCACGCATGTTTATTTCTTTGTATCCTGTGACAGCCTTTTTGATCGATGCTCTGGATTTGGTGAAAGCTGGAGGATCGAGTATTACGACGTCATAGAGTTCTTTTTCTCTTTCAAGAGAAGGAAGAAGCTCGAATACATCGGCGCATTTGAATGTAGCTACACCGGATAAGCCGTTGAGAGCAGCATTTTCACGCGCTTGTTCACAGCCAAGTTCCGAAGCGTCGACACCAAGAACTGATGTAGCGCCTGCGGCTGCGGCGTTGAGAGCAAATGAGCCTGTGTGAGTAAAGCAATCGAGAACTTTTTTGCCCTTACATAACCCGCGGATGGACTGTCTGTTAAACTTCTGGTCGAGGAAAAAGCCTGTTTTCTGACCGTTTTCCACATCTACGTAATATTTTACTCCATTTTCTTCTATGAGAACTTTGGTATCGAATTCTTTTCCGATAAAGCCTTTTGTGCGCTCGAGACCTTCAAGTTCACGTACCTTGGCGTCACTTCTTTCATAGATACCGTTGATAGTTACACCGTCGCTTTCAAGAACCTCTTTGCAAAGGTCGATTATCAAGTCTTTCATCCTGTCTGTGCCGAGAGCAAGAGACTCAATAACAAGCACGTCAGAGAATTTATCTATCGTGATACCCGGGATAAAATCAGCTTCCCCAAATATAAGTCTGCATGAAAGCTTTGTAAGAGCTTCACTTTCAGACAGATTACCAAGATAATCGCGAATGTAGCCTGCCATAACATTTTTTCTATAGTCCCAGGCGTTTTGAATACGCGTTTTAAGAAGCTCTTTTGTCACAGGGTGATCCTGCTTTCTGGACATCATTCTGACTCTGATCTTGGATGTGGTATTGATGAAACCATATCCCATAAAATAACCGTCAAAGTCGTGAAGTTCTATAATATCTCCGTTATCAAAAGAGCCCTCCACTTTAGCTATTTCATTATCGTAAACCCAAAGACCGCCAGCCTTAAGCTCACGTCCTTGTCCTTTTTTAAGAAATACCTTGGCATCAGAAATCTTTATATCCAAATCTATATCCTCTCTGTATTTGCATGATTAAAATTCTATCAACGCAAGATAATATACCACATTTTTGCAAATACATGTTGACAATGTAGTAAATTTATTCTAAAATCAATTCGTTGTCACAGTTGTGATGACTACATAAATGCGATAGTGGCGTAGTTGGTAACGCGCGACCTTGCCAAGGTCGAGACCGCGGGTTCGAGCCCCGTCTATCGCTCTTAAGAACCTCAGATGATTTCATCTGAGGTTTTTTTCTGTATATAAAATTTCTATAGGAAGCGGTGGCGTATAAAATTACGTGAGCGAAGAGAGAAAAGCGGGAAATATCACGTAAAAAATGACAATTTTGGGGGAGAAATTACGTGAGAGAAGAAGAAAAAAAGGAATTATCACGTAAATGAGAGCGGTTATCGGCAGAATTTTACGTGAGAATAAGGGGGAACCGTGTAAATTTCACGTATGAGAGATCCACATGAAAATAGATTGTGCACAAGATAAAATGATGTTAGAATCGTGGATATGGATGAAAGTTCATATCCACTTTTTCGTTGAACAGCGAATTTTTTTGTATTAAGGAGTACTATTTATGACAGATTACAAGTTACTTGCGGCGCAGATAAAGGTCCTTGCAGAGGATGAGCCCAATTTCATTCCGGTTTTGTCCAATGCATCGGCTCTTTTATATGAGAATATGGAGAACCTTAATTGGGCGGGATTTTACCTGATGGATAAGGGATCTCTTTTGCTCGGGCCATTCCAGGGGAAAGTAGCATGCATCAGAATTCCGCTCGGAAAGGGCGTTTGCGGAACGGCTGCAGGAAATGATGAGACGCAGCTTGTTGCGAATGTTCACGAGTTCGCCGGACACATCGCATGCGACAGTGCGTCCAATTCAGAAGTTGTTGTACCACTTCACAAAGATGGCAAGGTTATAGGAGTACTTGATATAGACAGCCCCAGTCTCAACAGATTTGATGAAGATGATAAGGCAGGACTTGAACTGTTTGCAAAGACTCTTGAAGAAGTAATAGATTTTACCGCAGTTTCATTTAACTGACAGATAGCGAGGATATATATGGATAATAGGATTTCATTTTCAAGTGATTATACAAAGGGTGCGCATCCGCAGATCTTAAAGCGCCTTACGGAGACAAATTTTGAGCAGATAGACGGATACGGTACGGATGAGTATTGTAAGAGCGCTGCCGAGAAGATAAAGAAAGCGTGTGAATGTCCGGAGGGAGAGGTCTTTTTCCTTGTCGGCGGAACGCAGACCAATCAGACAATAATCGATATGCTTCTTCAGCCTTATGAAGGAATAGTTGCAGCTGAGACGGGACATATCGCGGCGCATGAGGCAGGCGCGATAGAGCATGCGGGACACAAGGTTCTTACTGTTCCCGGACGCGGAGAAGAGAAAGATACCGAGAAATACGGATCGGATATCGGTAAATTATCTGCAACAGATGTAGAGAAGCTTATTTCGAACTTCTATGATGATGCAAATCATGAGCACATGGTATTTCCGGGAGCGGTGTATATCTCACATCCTACAGAGTACGGAACTCTTTATACCAAAAAAGAGCTTGAGAATATTTCAAATGTCTGCAAGAAGTTCAATATTCCGCTGTTTATTGACGGTGCTAGACTCGGATACGGGCTTATGAGTAAAAGAACCGATGTGACAATAAAAGATATTGCTAAATATGCAGATGTATTCTATGTTGGCGGAACAAAGGTCGGCGCACTCTTTGGCGAAGCGGTTGTATTCACCAAGGGAGTTACAACAAAGCACCCGATTCCTGTGATCAAGCAGCACGGCGCACTTCTTGCCAAGGGATGGCTTCTTGGACTTCAGTTTGACACTTTGTTTACCGACGATCTTTATTTTGAGATCAGTAAAAAAGCTATCGAAGCAGCAGAGCTTTTAAAAGAGGGACTTAAGAGCAAGGGATACAAGATATTCCTTGATTCTCCCACAAATCAACAATTTGTTGTGGTTTCAAATGACAAGCTTGAGGAACTCTCCAAGAATGTCAGATACGGATTTTGGGAAAAATATGACGAAAATAACACCGTGATCCGCTTTGCAACTGATTGGGCAACCGAAACAGCCGATGTGGAGAAACTTTTAAGCTATTTATAATCTGTTATATCAGCAGGCTAAAAATCAGACTTGCGTATTTAGGAGATTAGTAGTAACATATTGCAATATATAAGAAGAAAAAAGCTATGACGAAGACAGTACGTGGTATTTGAAAGCTTACAGAGAGCCGATGGTTGGTGCGAATCGGTGCGAGTAGAAACTGACAGAAAATCACTTCTGAGCTGCGAAATCGAAATGACAGTAGATTTTGACGTGTATCCCGGCGTTAACGGGGAGCGTATTCAACCGGGATGTTGTTTGACAGATCTTGGCGCGTATGTGTAAACAGGTGGTATAACGAGAGTACATTAATGGCCTCGTCCTTTTTACAAAGAAGGACGAGGTCTTATTTTTTTGAAAGGAGTTTTCAGATGTATAACAAAGTCGAAACTGACATGAACTTTGTCGGCAGAGAAAAGAAGATTGAGGAATTCTGGAAAAAAGAAGACATTTTCAAGAAGAGTGTAGATACCAGAAGTAAGGGTGAGATGTATATGTTCTATGACGGCCCTCCGACAGCTAACGGTAAGCCTCATATCGGACACGTTCTCACACGTGCTATCAAGGATATGATTCCCAGATACCGCACTATGAAGGGATATACAGTTCCTCGTAAAGCAGGATGGGACACTCATGGTCTTCCTGTTGAGCTTGAAGTTGAGAAACTCCTTGGTCTTGACGGTAAAGAGCAGATTGAAGAGTACGGAATGGAGCCTTTCATCCAGAAATGTAAGGAATCCGTATGGAAATATAAGGGAATGTGGGAAGATTTCTCCGGCACAGTAGGATTCTGGGCTGATATGGAGCATCCCTACATTACATATGATGACAACTTTATTGAGTCTGAGTGGTGGGCTCTTAACGAGATCTGGAAAAAAGGTCTTCTTTACAAGGGATTCAAAGTAGTTCCTTACTGCCCTCGTTGCGGAACACCTCTTTCATCACACGAGGTTGCTCAGGGTTATAAGCTTTTGAAAGAGCGTACAGCGGTAGTTCGCTTCAAGGTTAAGGATGAGGATGCATATTTCCTTGCATGGACAACAACACCTTGGACACTTCCTTCAAACATCGGTCTTTGCGTAAACCCTGATGAGAAATATATCAAGGTTAAAGCTGTAGACGGAAACGTATATTATCTTGCAGAGGCTCTTACCGATAAGGTACTTGGTTCTCTTGCAAAAGAAGAAGGACAGAAGGCTTACGAAGTTCTTGAGACTTACGTAGGAACAGATCTTGAGTACAAAGAGTATGAGCCTTTGTATCAGTGCGCAGCAGATGAGGCTGAGAAACAGCACAAGAAGGCATTCTTTATCTATTGCGATACATATGTAACTATGTCAGACGGTACAGGTATCGTACACATCGCTCCTGCATTCGGTGAAGATGATGCCCGTGTAGGACGTAAGTATGACGCTCCTCTTGTACAGATGGTAGATTCAGAAGGTAAATTAAAGCCTGAGACTCCATTTGGAGGAATGAGATGTAAGCCTACACAGAAAGAAATGGATGAGGGCGCTGTAAGTGCGGATCCCGAGGTATTAAAAGACCTTGATAAGAGAGGACTTTTGTTCGCTGCACCTAAGATGGAGCACGATTATCCTCACTGCTGGAGATGTGGAACACCGCTTCTTTACTATGCTCGTTCATCATGGTTTATCAAGGTTACAGAAGTTAAGGATGACCTTATCCGCAACAACAAAGAGATCAACTGGATCCCTGAGTCAATCGGTAAGGGACGTTTCGGTGACTGGCTTGAGAATATTCAGGACTGGGGAATCTCACGTGACAGATATTGGGGAACACCTCTTAATATCTGGGAGTGCGATGACTGTGGACACCAGCTTTCAGTTGGTTCAAGAAAAGAGCTTGCTGAGCTTTCGGGAGATCCTTCAGCAGAGACAACAGAACTTCACAGACCTTATATCGATAAATTTGAGATCACTTGCCCTAAGTGCGGTAAGAAGATGCACCGCGTAAAAGAAGTTATCGACTGTTGGTTTGATTCGGGTGCAATGCCTTTCGCACAGCTTCACTATCCATTTGAGAATAAGGAGCTCTTCGAGAAGCAGTTCCCTGCTCAGTTCATTTCTGAAGCTGTAGACCAGACAAGAGGATGGTTCTACTCACTTCATGCTGAGGCAACACTTCTCTTCAACAAGCCTGCATTTAAGAACGTTATCGTTCTCGGACTTGTACAGGATGAGAATGGACAGAAGATGAGTAAGTCCAAGGGTAATGCGGTAGATCCTTTCGATGCACTTGCTAAATACGGCGCAGATGCTATCAGATGGTACTTCTATGTAAACAGTGCACCTTGGCTTCCAAGCCGTTTCTCAGGTGATGCCGTTCAGGAAGGACAGCGTAAGTTCCTTGGAACACTTTGGAATACATATGCATTCTTTGTGCTTTATGCTAACATTGACGGATTTGATGCCGCTAATTATAAACTTGAGCCCGAGAAGCTCACTGTAATGGATAAATGGCTTCTTAGTAAGCTCAACAGCTGTGTGAAAGCAGTTGATGAGAACCTTGGAAATTACAGAATTCCCGAGGCAGGCAAAGCTCTTGATAACTTTGTTGACGAGATGTCCAACTGGTACGTTCGTCGTAGCAGAGAGAGATTCTGGGCAAAGGGAATGGAGCAGGATAAGATTTCTGCTTATATGACTCTTTACACAGCACTTGTAACAATCTGCAAGGCTGCAGCACCGATGGTTCCTTTCATGACTGAGGAAATCTATCAGAACCTTGTAAGAAACAGCTTCGCCGATGCTCCCGAGAGTATCCACCTCTGTGACTTCCCTGCTGTAGATGAGGCATTCATCGACCAGAAGCTTGAGAAGGATATGGAAGAAGTTCTTGATATCGTAGTACTCGGCCGTGCAGCAAGAAATGCAGCAAACATCAAGAACCGTCAGCCTATTGGAACAATGTATGTTAAGGCAGAAGAGACTGTTGGCGAGTTCTACAAAGAGATAATCAGAGAAGAGCTCAATGTTAAGGAAGTTTCCTTCACGGATGACGTAAGAGATTTCACAAGCTACAGCTTCAAGCCTCAGCTTAAGACACTCGGACCTAAGTACGGCAAGAATATCGGAGCTATCAAGGCTTACCTTGAGAAACTTGACGGAAATGCCACAATGGACGAGCTTAATACAAACGGCAGCATCAAGTTCAATGTAAATGACGTTGATGTAGAGCTTGTTAAGGACGATCTTCTTATCGAGATCGCTCAGAAGGAAGGATTCATTTCGCAGGAGAACTGGGGAATTACTGTTGTTCTTGATACAAATCTCTCAGAAGAACTCATCAAAGAGGGATTCGTACTTGAAGTTATCAGTAAGATCCAGACAATGCGTAAGGATTCCGGCTTTGAAGTAATGGATCACATCAAAGTATCACTTAACGGAAACGATAAGCTTGCAGCGATCGTTAAGGATAACAACGACAGCATCGCAACCAAGGTTCTTGCAAATGAGATCGTATTCGGAACAGATGTTGCCAATGCAAAAGAATGGGATATCAACGGCGAAAAGGTTACTATCGGCGTAGAAAAAGTCTGAATTATTAAGCAGACAGGAATCTTGAATATTTGAGTTAAAATTGATTTTGAAAAGTCCGAGAGGTAGAAATGCTTCTCGGACTTTTTTGCATATTTATACTAATTATCAGTGGAAAAGTTGACGATATATTTATTGATCGCAAGGATGCGACTACTTTGCATGGATGCAAAAATGTTGTTGGTGACATCGTTTTTTGGAATAAGAAGGATGCAGCATGGTAGTACAGCATAACTTAGCGGGAATGAATTCTAATAGACAACTTGGAATAACGACTACCGTTATGGCAAAGTCGTCGGAAAAGTTGTCGTCAGGATATAGGATAAATAGGGCTGCAGATGATGCAGCGGGTCTGGCAATCAGCGAAAAGATGAGAAGGCAGATAAGAGGACTTTCGATGGGCTCTGAGAATGTTCAGGACGGAATATCGCTGCTTCAGGTAGCGGATGGTGCGTTGGTAGAGGTCCATGATATGCTTCAGAGGCTCAATGAATTGGCGGTCAAGGCGTCTAATGAGACTCTTCAATCATCAGACAGGAGCTATATTCAGAAGGAAGTAGACCAGATCAAAAAAGAAATCGATCATATAGGCGCAACGGCAGCTTTTAACGAGAGATTGCTGTTTGACGATCTTTATCCAAACGGGTTACCTTTCAAAAAACTTTCAGATGTAATAAAATCATCCGCGGCAGAAACCGGAAGCTTGAAAGAAGCGTATAACAAAAACGGAAGATATTATCCTGCTGCTACGCTGGATTTCAGTGCAGTTGACTCGTCGGTAATAAGCGCTTTGAACGGCAAGGAATTTTCTTTTACCTGTGCACAAGCTTGTGATGAGGTATTTAAATTTTCTTTTGATACATCTACTACAGAGTGCAAAATAGATGGATCAACGACGCGGGGAAGCGGAACACATAACTATATAATCGGAATTAAAGACTGTAGTTCAGGAGTGGATATAGTAAATAAGATGTTTAACTTTGCTTATAATACACCTTTGACGGGAACAACAGAGGGTATAAATACTCCGAATTCAATTGCGGTAAGTCATTCCAATACTATAGAAAGAACGGGAGATGCCAAATTTGTTCTGTGGGGAAATGTAGGTAGCGGATATGCTACTGCAGATCAAGCGAAAAACCATAATTTTTCTTCGGGAATGGGACAGGTTGATTGTTCATCTTTTGACACAAGTATAAATGATGTAAGAGACCTTTGGATCCAAAGCGGCCCTGAAGGCGATGATGGATTGTTCATCACAGTCAACAGAGTGAACAGTGAAATAATCGGATTAAAAAAACTGGATGTATCATCTCCTGTGACAGCTAGACTTGGCATAGAAAAAGTAAAAGAGGCAATAGGCACAATAAGCGAGGAGAGATCATCTCTCGGAGCGCAGCAAAACAGGCTTGAGCATACATATAGAAACAATATGAACACAGAGGAAAACACTCAGGCAGCGGAATCTCTTATCAGAGATACAGATATGGCTGAAGAAATGGTCAGATTCTCAAATAATAATATACTTGCACAGGCAGGACAGTCAATGCTTGCGCAGGCTAATCAGACCAATCAGGGAGTAATGGCGCTATTACAGTGAAAATGGAAGGGACGTAAAAGAGCGTGGTAGTACAGCATAATATAACAGCAATGAACTCGAACAGACAGCTTGGATTAACAACCAATGTTCAGGCAAAGTCTTCAGAGAAGCTGTCTTCGGGATATAGGATAAACAGAGCGGCGGATGACGCGGCAGGTCTTGCGATATCTGAAAAGATGAGACGTCAGATCCGCGGCCTTACTCAGGCGTCTGCTAATGCACAGGATGGAATATCTTTTGTCCAGATAGCTGACGGTGCGCTTAATGAAGTTCATGAAATGCTGCAAAGAGGAAGCCAGCTTGCGGTGAAGGCTGCAAACGGAACCCTCACAGACACCGACCGTGAATATATAAATGCTGAGATTACCAAGCTCAAAGAAGAGATTAATGCAGTAGCGGGAAAGACAACCTTTAATGAGATACAGATTTTTCCGTCAAACGGATCTTCCGCGACAGAAATGAGTGCTGCGCAGAAAACGCTCGCAGCTAAGATAGCAAACGAGTACATTCCGACAGCAGTCAGTCAGATTGTAAGTAAATTGTCCGGTTCTCTTGGAGGGAAGCTCAGCGAGCTTGCGGCAAATTCGACTGTAGAGGATGCCTATGGCATGAAGCTTGATATTTCAAATATAGACGGTCCTTCAAATACTCTTGCATACATGCAGTCGTCTTTCTATTCTAACAATCCCGGATACGATGAATATGTAGCGGGACAATTGTTGATGAAAGTTGATGCGGCCGACTTTAGTTCCGTAAATCTTACTGCGAAGCAGCAACAGGAGCTTGAGTCTACAATTGCACATGAACTTATGCATGGTGTTATGGATATACTGCTTCCCGAGGGAATGTATACTTCCGGCGATCCTTCAGATGATAATAAAGGAAATTTGCCAAAGTGGTTCAAAGAAGGCACGGCACAACTTGTCGGTGGCGGATTTACAACAGGTTGGAATAACTATATTGCTGATATTGTAAAAAGCTCTTCAGAAGATGCCGATAAACTTGCTGCGGTGAGAAGTTATCTCAAGAACGGAACTTTTCATGTTAATGGCAGAATGCAGCTTACCCCACAGAAAGGTATGACTGTGGAAGACAGACCATATGGACACGGATATCTTGCGTGTGCATATCTTTGTCAGTTGGCAAGTGGTCAGACTGATGTAAGTCAGGGAAGCCTCATAAACGGAGCAGATAAGATATTTAACGCTCTGATGGCAAATGAGCAGAATTATAAGAATGGATCTGCAAATGTTAAATCGTTTGAAGGCGTGATAAATTCTGTGATACAGGGAAGCGGAAAGCAGTTGAGCGATGTTATAAGCGAAGTTAACACCGGCGGAGTTGATGCGGCGGGGTTTGTGCTTAAACTTGCAAATGCGTGTAACCCCGGAAGCGGAGAATTGTTTGGTGCAGGATCATTAATTGCCTCAAGCTTAAGTTCATCGAGTGTTATGGGAACGACGGTTACTTCAAAGCAGGCTATGTATGTTAAAAATATTGATGCCACGGCTTCTGATGAAAGTGAGGAAATAGATAAAACTATTCTCTATCTTCAGGTTGGAGCAGATGCAACTGATGATAACAGGATAGGTATAAAGCGATTTGCCCTGTCTGCATCTGCACTTGGAATAGAGGAGACGAATACACGAACCGCTCAGGATTCTCTTGAAGCAATCTCTCAGTTCAAAGGGGCGTTGTCAAGTGTAAGCGCAATGCGTTCCTATTATGGTGCAATGCAGAACAGACTGGAGCATACGATCAGGAATCTGGACAATGTGGTTGAGAACACAACAGCATCGGAATCACAGATTCGTGATACGGATATGGCTGAAGAAATGGTCAGATATTCAAATAACAATATACTCGCACAGGCGGGACAGGCTATGCTTGCTCAGGCAAATCAGACCAATCAGGGAGTTTTGTCATTATTACAGTAACAGAAGGGCTGTATAACGGATAATTTTACTAAATATTATAGAAAAGTGTACTCTTTTGCGGTAAAATCAAAGAGTACACTTTTTTATTGAATAGAAAATTCTATTCAATACTTTGTTCTTATGGCAAAGTTTTCTTTATGAGGAGGGTCATTATGAAGAAGAAACAGCTCCCATTCGATAAAGAGTTATTTACACGCAGTGTGCTGTACAATGTTAAGACGCTTTACAGAAAAACAATGGAAGAAGCTACTCCGCAGGAGATATATCAGGCTTCGGCATATGCTATAAAAGATGCTATTGTAGATCATTGGATGACTACACAGAAGGCTGCAGCAGAGCAGGACCCTAAGATTGTTTATTATATGTCCATGGAATTCCTTATGGGAAGGGCATTTGGAAACAACCTCATAAATCTTCAGGCGTATAAGGCTGTAAAAGAGGCTCTGGACGAGCTTGGAATAGATGTAAATGTCATAGAGGATCAGGAACCCGATCCGGCGCTTGGAAACGGTGGTCTTGGAAGACTTGCGGCATGTTTTCTTGATTCGTTGGCAACACTTGGATACATGGCCTATGGTTGTGGAATACGCTATAAGTACGGAATGTTCAAGCAGACAATCAAGGATGGTTATCAGGTTGAAGTGCCGGATGCATGGCTTGAAAACGGCAATCCTTTTGAACTTAGAAGAAATGAATATGCCAAGGAAGTAAAGTTTGGCGGCTATGTAAATATGTATACGGATGACAGTGGCAGGACGGTGTTTAAACAGGAAGGATATCAGGTTGTCAGGGCGATTCCATATGATCTGCCTATTCTCGGCTATGGAAACGGAATGGTCAACACGCTGAGAATTTGGGATGCTGAGCCTATACAGTGCTTCCAGCTTGATTCATTTGATAAGGGAGATTATCAGAAGGCTGTAGAGCAGGAGAATCTTGCAAGTCAGCTTTGTGAAGTTCTTTATCCAAATGACAATCATATTGCGGGAAAAGAGCTTAGATTAAAACAGCAGTATTTCTTTATCTCTGCATCTGTACAGACTGCGCTTAAGAGATATTTGAAGGACCATGACAACATAAAGAAGTTCTATACGAAGGCTGTATTCCAGCTTAACGATACACATCCGACGGTTGCGGTTGCTGAGCTTATGAGACTTCTTATGGATGAGTATTATCTTAACTGGGATGAGGCGTGGGAAGTAACTACTAAGACCTGCTGTTACACAAACCATACAATAATGTCGGAAGCTCTGGAAAAATGGCCGGTTGACTTGTTCCAGAGACTTTTGCCCAGAATATATCAGATTGTTGATGAGATAAACAGAAGATTTGTGGATCAGATCATGAGACAGTATACCAATTCTGCCGGAATTGACGTGCAGTCCAAGATCAGAAGCATGGCAATCCTCTATGATAATCAGGTTAAGATGGCGCATCTTGCAATTGTCGGAGGACATTCGGTAAACGGTGTTGCTCAGCTTCATACAGAAATCCTTAAAAAGAGAGAACTTAAAGATTTCTATGAGATGATGCCTGAGAAATTCAACAATAAGACCAATGGGATAACGCAGAGAAGATTCCTCCTTCATGCAAATCCTCTTTTGGCTGATTGGATCACGAAGAAAATCGGGGATGGCTGGATAACGGATCTTTCGCAGATGGATAAACTCAAGAGCTATGCGGATGACAAGAAGGCTCAGGCCGAGTTTATGGAGATAAAGCACAAGAATAAAGAGCGTCTTGCGGCATACATTCTTGAACATAACAACATAGAAGTTGATCCCAATTCAATATTTGATGTCCAGGTAAAAAGACTTCATGAATATAAGAGACAGCTCCTTAATATCTTGCAGGTAATGTACAAATATCATGACATCAAGAGTCATCCGAATAAGGACTTTTATCCCAAGACATATATCTTCGGAGCGAAGGCTGCGGCAGGTTATTTAACTGCAAAGCTGACAATTAAGTTAATCAACTCGGTGGCTAATGTAATCAACAATGATGCTTCAATAGGCGGCAAGATTAAAGTAGTATTTATCGAGGATTATAAGGTATCGAATGCTGAACTTATTTTTGCGGCAGCGGATGTTTCTGAGCAGATTTCTACTGCAAGTAAAGAAGCTTCGGGAACCGGAAATATGAAGATGATGCTTAACGGTGCAGTTACGCTTGGAACTATGGATGGCGCTAACGTTGAGATTGTAAATGAAGTTGGTGAAGAAAACGCCTTTATTTTCGGACTTTCTTCGCAGGAAGTCATGGATTTCGAGAAAAACGGCGGATACAATCCCATGGATATTTATCATAACAATCCTAACGTCAAGAAAGTCCTTGATATGCTGGTTGACGGAACTTTTTCAAAGGATAAAGAGCTCTTTAGACCGCTATATAACTGTCTACTTAATACCAATAATTCTTCTAAGGCAGACCAGTACTTTATCTTGAAAGACTTTGAGGCATATCTTGAGGCACAGAGGAGAATATCAGAGGCTTATGCGGATAAGAAACGCTGGGCAAAGATGGCTCTTTTAAATACGGCATGTTGTGGTAAATTCTCTTCAGACAGAACAATTCAGGAATATGTTGACGAAGTTTGGAAGCTTGATAAGGTGGAACTTCCCGTTAAATGACGGATAATAGTCAAAATAGTTTAAATGCGGACTCTCGATAAGTTTCGGGGGTCCGTTTTTACGATTTTATGATCAATTGTCTTTTGTGATATAATACTGTAAAATTATATGTACGCTTGTGGTTGAATATAGAGCGTATGGAGGATCAGATGGCAAAGAATTTACCCGATGAGCTGGCGGACATGGGCAAAGAAATTTTGCGCGAAGTCTCGATAGCGATTGAAAAGAATGATTACAGCAAGCTTGCTTCAGATATTTCCCAAAAAGTTAAAGCAGCCACAGTTACATCGATAGAGCGAAAGACAACATATTCAAGCGGAAGGCAGAATACGCCTAACAGGCCGCAGAATACTTACAACTACAATCAGAGACCGGTATATACGCCCGGATCAAATGCCAGACCATACAGGCCTTATCCTTTTTTTATGAGAAAGGTTCCAAGGCATAACGGCGCAGGAGCGATAATTTTTGGAAGTCTGGGATCAGTTATCCTGATGCCGTCGGCATTGGTTGCGCTTCTTGCTTCGGGATCGTTTGTGGGAGCTGTGATTCCTTTATTGGCATTTGCTTTCTGCGCTTATCAGATTTTCAGAGGTGTCAAAAAGCTCAATCTTACCAAGGCTTTTTATGAGTACGGTCAAATGGTTGGAAATGCCGAGTATGTTGAAGTGAGTAAGCTGGCTTCAAGATGCTTTAAATCTGATAAGCAGGTTTTGAAAGATCTCAAGGAAATGATCAAAGCAGAGTATCTTCCCAGAGCAAGATTTGATTCTGACGAGAAAACTCTTATGATCACGGATAATGCGTATAGTCTCTATATCGGCGCCGAGAAGGATAAGCTTGAAAGAGAAAAAAGAGAACTTCAAAAAGATGCGGAGAAGAAGGCAGAACTTCAGGGCGTATCTTCAGAGGTTCAGAGTATTCTTACCGAAGGCGACGATTATATTAAGTTTGTAAGGAAAATAAATGATGCTATTCCGGATACGGAAGAGATGTCTAATAAGCTTTATCGCTTGGAAGAGATTATGAATAAGATCTTTTCACAGGTTAAAAAAGACAATCAGAGCGCGGGAGAGTTACACAAACTTATGAACTATTACCTTCCCACTACAAGGAAGCTGCTGGCTGCGTATGTAGAACTTGAAAAGCAGCCCGAGGCGGGAGAAAATATAGTTCAGACCAAAGCGGAAATAAGTCAGGCTATGGATACCATAAATATGGCGTTCGAGAAGCTTCTTGACAGTATGTTCCAGGAAATGGCCTGGGATATATCTTCGGATATTTCTGTTATGAAAACAATGATGGCACAGGACGGCCTTACTGAGAGCGGTGTTGCCATGCAGATGAAAGAGTAAGATAAGGTATTTAAGGAGGATTTATGAGCGAGGAATTTAATTTCGATGCAGCACCTGCTGCACCAACATTGTCATTTGGGGTGGAAGAGGCGGTTCAGGAAGCACCTAAGGCAGAGACCAAGGATAACGGTAACATTGCTATGGAGGCACAGCTTTCTGCAGAAGAACTTAAGCAGGTTGAAGAATTCAGTAAGCAGATAGATATTTCTAATTCATCGGGAATTATGAATTACGGTGTCGGAACACAGAAGAAACTGGCAGATTTTTCTGAGAAGGCACTTGATAATGTAAAGACCAAGGATATGGGTGAAGTCGGAAATATGATCACCGACCTTGTTACACAGCTCAAAGACTTTGAAATTGCTGAGGATGAGAAGGGACTTAAAGCATTATTTAAAAGAGGCGCCAATAAGATCGAAGCGATGAAAGCTAAGTATAGCAAAGTCGAGACAAACGTACAGACTATCAGCAATGAACTTGAGAAACATCAGGTTACCCTTATGAAGGATGTTGAGATTCTCGACAGAATGTACGAGCTCAATCTCAATTATTATAAAGAGCTTTCTATGTACATCCTTGCCGGAAAAAAGAGACTTGAAGAAGAGAGAAGCACAACTCTTGTCGATCTTCAGAAGAAAGCAGCAGAATCAGGACTTCCCGAAGATGCTGAGAAGGCAAAGGATTTTGCAAGTTTATGTGACAGATTCGAGAAAAAAATCTATGATCTTGAGCTTACTAAAACAATAGCAATGCAGACAGGCCCTCAGATCAGGATGGTACAGAGTTCAGATACTGTTATGGCTGAGAAGATTCAGTCAACTATTGTAAATACTATTCCTCTTTGGAAGAACCAGATGGTAATCGCGATAGGAATAGAGCATTCTACGCAGGCTGCGAAGGCTGAGAGAGAAGTTAACGATATGACGAATAAACTTCTCAAAAAGAATGCAGATGCTCTTAAGGTAGCTACAATCGAAAGTGCGAAGGAAGCTGAACGAGGAATCGTTGATATTGAAACATTAAAACATACAAATGAATCTCTTATTTCGACACTCGATGAGGTATTAAAAATTCAGACAGAAGGAAAAGCAAAACGTCGAGAAGCAGAAGTTGAACTTGCTCAGATCGAAAATCAGTTAAAAGATAAACTGCTTCAGGCAGCTAAAAATTAATCGAAATATAGATTAACGTTATTTCGAGAAAAACACCATATAGAAAAGCATCATTTCAGGTTTGACTGTATAAATCTGAAATGGTGCTTTTTTGACGTGAGAATCTTCCTATATTAATAGGAGGATATTAAGTTTTATTGAGCTAAAATTAAATTTTTAGAACTAAAATAAAGCATTTTTATAAAAAACTGAATGAGTTTCTTCCTATTAATATAGGATGTAAAACGAGTCAAAAAATAAATGGTCAATCTGCATATATTTAGTGCTGATGGACTTGTTCTTTTGGAACAGGTTTTTCGTAGCCAAGAAGTTTAAGTATTGTTAGCCTGCTTAGCGAGTTAAGATTATTCGCAATAGGGATTAATGAATTAAGCTTCTTTTCAATCTCGCTTTCACTGAGTGACAGTTTGGTTTTGTACAGGTCAATCAGGAGTCTGTATGTAGCAGTGATATCTGTCCTGGTCTTTACTGCAAATTCAAGAACCTTTGCCGAGTCCTCGTATCGGCCCGCGTCATACAGGGCTTTGCCCCATCTCTGCAGTCCGCGGACAAGGGATGTATAGTTCTGGTCATAGATTGAAAGTGGTGTAATGTTGGCTGTGCCGTACTCCAGTTTTAGATCGGTATTGGATATTCCGGTTAGATTAACTATCTTCTCATCCTTCAAAGCGAGGACTTCTTGTTCAGAATTTTCCAATTCTTTGTCCCCGTTGGAAGTTCCAAACGGAAGAACGTTTACAGGAATGCAGATATAATCGAGGTTTTCAAGACTTTTTTTTCTGACGTTATTGGATTTTCGCTCTTTTTCCCAGAAGCTTGCTTCGCGAGCCTCTTCTTTTCTGCTAACCCGACGCATTGAGATATTAAAAAAAAAGCCGACAATAATTGTACTTGCTAAAATAGGAAATTTCATCTATAATTACCTTCCATAAACACACATGATGGTTTTTCACGTACAATTTTAGCACAAAATAACGCGTATAGGACAAAAGGAAAGTAGGAAGTGGAAGTATTATGAAGAGATTTTTTTGCGGACTCGCTCTTTCGGTACTTGCTTTGACAGCTGCGCCTTCAATTAGGGTATCGGCGGCAGCTAACAACACAATCGTAAAGGGCGTAAAAATCGGGGACATTGATGCGTCTGGAATGACGGTCGCAGAGGCTAAGGAGGCTGTAAAAAACAAAGTTGAAAATGTTGTTACAGGTGAGATAGTTCTTACAGGCGGTAATGGAAAAAAAGTAACAGTTCATGGAACAGATTTGGGGTTGTCATGGAGTAATCCTGATGTTGTCAAAGAGGCTTATGCCGTCGGACATGAAGGAAATGTAGTTCAGAGATACAAGGAAGGCAAGGACGTTGAGCAGAGCAGTCGCGAGTTCAATATTGAGTACAATATTGACGATGAGGCGCTTTCAACTGTAATCCGCAAATGTAGTACGGAGTTCAATAAGGACTTAGAAACCATTAACCTTGCAGAAGAAAAAGAAAAAGATAAAAAAGGCAAAAAAGCAAACAGAGAGAAAGCTCTGAAAGAGGGCGAATCTGAGCAGGCAACGGGAATAAAAGGTTATCTTGTAAACATAGATGAGTCGAAGGAAATCCTTAAAGATTTCATCGAGAATTCATGGGCTGAAGATAACACTGAGGTTGAGATTGCAGTAAGGACTGTTGATGCCTTCAAGAACGAAGAGGCATTGCAGAAGATGAGTGATGTTCTTGGAACATATACTACAAGTTATAAGACATCCGGTGCTGCAAGATGTGCAAACGTTGAGAACGGATGCGCTCACCTTAACGGAATTACGCTTGATCCCGGCGAAGAGCTTTCAATTCTTGATACAATCACTCCTTTTACTGAGGAGAATGGATATTATCCGGCCGGTTCATACCTGAACGGTCTTGTTGTTGAGAGTATCGGTGGTGGTATCTGCCAGGTATCATCAACTCTTTATAACGCAGTTCTTTTAGCTGAGCTTGACGTTACTGAGAGACATAATCATTCAATGATCGTGTCTTATGTTGAGCCTTCTGCCGATGCAGCTATTGCACAATCAGGCGGTAAGGACTTCAAGTTCAGAAATAACACAGATTCTCCGATCTACATCGAGGGTATCTGCACACCTGATAAGCATATTACATTTACAATTTACGGACATGACAAGAGACCTGCAGGAAGAAAGGTTACTTACAAGAGCATTATTCTTGACAAGACTCCTGCTTCAGAAGATAAGTATATGACAGATCCGTCACAGGCTCTCGGTTATGTAGGAATGCAGTCTGCACACCTTGGATACAAGTCTCAGCTCTGCAAAGTTGTTGAGGAAGACGGTGTTGAGGCCGCTACAAAGATAATCAATACCAGCACATATAACATGGTTCCCAGAATTATCACAGTTGGAACAAAGGGTGCTGATGAGAAGGCTATGGCTGAGCTTAAGACAGCTATGGAATCAAAGGATATCAGTACAATCAGATCGGTTGCATCACAGCTTGGTCTTAAGAAGTCAGCTACTACAACAGATTCAGAGTCTGATTCTAAGGCAGCTTCTACAGATGCCCCGAAGAAATCAGGTCCTTCTTCACCGGTAACTACAGGTGAGAAGAAGACAGAGTCTGCTGCTAAGAGTTCTGATAAGACAGAGTCTGCTGATAAGAAGTCAACTTCTACTACAACAATTACAACTGAGAAGAAGACAACTTCCGGCGGTACAGTAGTTACAGAGAAGACGACAGAAACTACTGTTACAACCAATGATGAGCCAAAAACAGAATCAACATCTACAGCTAATTCAGAGAGAAAGTCAGATTCTGATGAGAGTGCAGAGGCCAGAAATGACGACCATTCTTCGGATAAGGAGAAAGAATCCGGTAGGAATGGCAGGAAGCAAGAATTAAGTGAAGGCTAAAAACTGATCAAGACCCGGAGAAGAAATGAAAACAGGTAAAATTTCAGAGAACATTCTTAAGAGATCCGTTTTGAAGTTGATAAAAACAGAATATAAAAACAATGAGAGCGCAGTTGCAGGGGCAGACTGCGCTTTTTCTCAATATGAAAAAGTGTTTTCCGCAGTATGTCCTGTTACGGTAGATATCAAAGATGGCGGATATTATGCGGTCATGAAGGCAATCGGAAATCTTGTGATTCATGGAATAACGCCTACACATGTCACGGTATCTGTTCTTCTTCCGGAAGAAACTGAAGAGAAACAGCTAAAGGAAATTGTAAAAGATTCCATTTCAGCGTGTAAGGAATATGGAGTTGATTATGCCGGCGGGCATACGGAAGTGACAAGCGCTGTTACGAGACCTGTTATAACTGCGAATTGCGTAGGAACCGCGAAGAATGGTGGCTTCGATATTGGTAAGAATGATAATCTGAAAGCCGGACAGGCTCTTGTTATTACAAAGTGGATCGGTCTTGAGGGGACGGCAATGATAGCAGAGAAAGGAAAAGAAGCGTTAAGTTCCAAGTATCCTGTTCCGTTTATTCGGGATGCGATTGATTTTAAGAATTACATGAATGTGGAAAAAGAGGCCGCAGTCGCCATGAAGTCCGGGGCGGTCGCTGTAACCGATATTTCGAATGGAGGAGTATTTGCTTCTCTTTGGGATATGGCAGAAAAAGCGAGAACCGGACTAGAAGTGGATTTAAAGAGCATTCCGATAAGACAGGAAACTGTTGAAATCTGCGAGTTTTATGAAATTAATCCTTATCAGCTTTTGTCGGGAGGATCACTTCTTTTTGCATGTGAGGACGGAGACAGGCTTGTTGCGGAACTTGAAAAAGAGGGAATTCCTGCAAAGGTTGTCGGATATCTTAAGAGCGGAAATGATAAGATCATTACAAATGCTGATGAAACAAGGTATCTGGATATGCCGGGATGTGACCAAATTCATAAAATACTGGGATAAGTATCCGGAATTGTAGTATTATATATATCGGGATGAATAACAGGAGGATGGAGATACAAATGAGCATCAGAGAAGAAATATTAACTATTATTGAGAAAAACAGCCGTATAGATGTACATGAACTTAGTGTTCTTATCGGATCTGAAGAGATAACAGTTGCGAACGAACTTAAAGCTCTTGAGGACGAGGGTGTAATCTGCGGTTATCATACAATGGTCGATTGGTCCAAGACAACTATTGATAAAGTGAATGCCCTTATTGAAGTGAAAGTAACACCTCAGAGAGGAATTGGTTTTGACAGCATTGCTGAGAGAATATACAAATACCCTGAAGTAAAAAGTGTCTATCTTATGAGTGGAGGTTTTGATCTCATGGTAATCCTTGAGGGCAAAACTTTGCAGGAAGTAGCGGGATTTGTAAACAACAAGCTTGCTACACTTGACACTGTGCTCAGTACCGCGACACACTTTATTCTCAAGAAGTATAAAGATCACGGAACAATACTGACCAGAAAGTACGAAGACACAAGGGAGAAGATAACACCATGAGAAATCCGATAGGAAAGAAGATTGTTGATATAAAGCCCTCGGGTATAAGAAAGTTTTTTGACATTGTTCAGGAGACAGAGGGGGCAATATCATTGGGTGTGGGAGAACCTGATTTTGACACACCTTGGCACATAAGAGATGAAGGCATATACTCACTGGAGAAAGGAAGAACATTCTATACTTCCAACTCCGGACTAAAAGAGCTCAGGACAGAAGTTTCAGAGTATATCAAGAGAACTCAGGGGGTAGAGTATGACCCTGTAAAAGAGATATTTATAACAGTCGGCGGATCTGAGGCAATCGATCTGGCACTCAGAGCTATGGTAGATCCCGGGGATGAAGTACTTATTCCTCAGCCCAGTTATGTATCATATGAGCCATGTGCAATACTTGCTGATGCTAAGCCGGTTATAATCGAACTTAAGGAAGAAAATGAATTCAGACTTACTGCTGAAGAAGTTCTCGAGAAGGTAACCGATAAGACAAAGATATTGGTACTTCCTTTCCCTAACAATCCGACAGGAGCCGTTATGGAGAAAGAAGATCTCGAGAAGATCGCAGCAGTTGTCAGAGAAAAAGATCTTTACATTATCTCCGACGAGATTTACGGAGAGCTCACATACAAGGGAAAGCATGTCTCTATTGTTTCACTTCCCGGAATGAAAGAGAGAACTATTTTGATCAATGGATTCTCTAAAGCTTATGCCATGACAGGATGGAGACTGGGGTATGCATGCGGACCGAAAGCGATTATGGAGCAGATGGTCAAGATTCATCAGTTTGCTATCATGTGCGCACCTACTACCAGTCAGTATGCTGCTGTAGAGGCACTTAAGAACGGTGATGATGATGTCAAGATGATGCGTGAGCAGTACAACCACAGAAGAAGATATCTTCTGAATGAGTTTAAGCGTATCGGACTTCCTTGTTTTGAGCCTTATGGAGCATTTTATGTGTTCCCTTGCATAAAGAAATTCGGAATGGCAAGTGATGATTTCTGTACAAGGCTTTTGAAAGAAGAGAAGCTTGCTGTTGTTCCCGGAACAGCTTTTGGTGATTGCGGAGAAGGATATATCAGAATATCTTATGCATATTCACTTGAAAATCTGAAAGCTGCTATGGAGAGACTTGAGAACTTTATATCAAGATTGTAAAAAAGTACCCCGAAGGAAGAATCCTTCGGGGCTTTCTGTTTCACAAGATTAAAAATCTAATTTTGAATCAAAAAGATTTGTTTCGAATAATCTGTTAAATCCCTGCCATCCGGGCTCAGTGATATTGTTTATGATCTCTGTGAAAGTCTCCATTTTGGCATCTGTGTTGTCTGCGAGGTTAAGGGCTACAGCCTCGACAATTGAAGGCTTTTTGGGAGAACCGTATTCGTATTCGCCATGGTGAGCGAGAATGCAGTGAATGAGCTCCTGTTTTAACAATGTCGGGAAACCTTCGATGTTTTTGGCTTTATCGCTGACCATTTCGGCTCCAATAACGATATGTCCGAGGAACTGTCCTTCATCGGTGTAATCGTTTGTTGGGAAGAGGCTAAGCTCCCTGGTTTTTCCGATGTCGTGGAACATTGCCGCAGCAAGGAGAAGATCTCTTTTGAGAACCGGATATGATTTACAGTAATAATCGCAAAGCTTTGTTACACTCAATGTGTGTTCCAACAATCCGCCGATAAAACCGTGATGCACAGTCTTGGCTGCGCTTGATTTGCGGAATTTGCTTATAAAATCTTCGTCCTGAACAAAGAATTCTTCAAGAAGCTTCTTGAGGTAAGGATTCTCGATGCTTCCGATTATTCCAAGAAGCTCTTTGTACATTTCGTTGTTATCTTTTGATGAGACGGGAAGATAGAGCGAAGGGTCATATTCGCCTTCGTGGCACTTTCTTGCACGCTTCACATTGATCTGTATTGCACCGTTAAAGCTTGTCACTTCACCGAAGATATCAAGATAATCTGCGTCGTCGAAGTCATCGATTCCTTCGCTGTTGGGTTCCCAGATCTTGGCATCAACAGTTCCCGTTTTATCCTGAAGTGTAACGGAGAAGTACTCTTTACCGTTCTTTGTTGTTGCACTGAGTTTGTGTTTGCACATGTAGATGTCGGCGATCCTGTCGCCAGGTTTTAAGTCTTTTAAAAATTTCATCAAGATCCTCTTTCTAAAAATATATTAGTCATGTGTTGCGCTTTCAAGCGTAACCTTGGTTTTAAGCTGTGTATAGTCTTTATTGGACTGTCTCATTACAGTAACTGATATTATATCATCCGGAGAATAATCAGCAAGTTTTTTTATAAATTGGTCAAAAGAGATTATCTCGTCATCATCGATTTTCGTTATAATGTCGCCGCTCTGAATCCCTGCGTTCATAGCGGGAGAGGACTGAACCGTAGAAATTACGTATGCGCCGGCGGGCATGTTCATTTCATTTTGGATATCCACAGGTACAGTTGTGCCGCGGATTCCGAATAAAACACGAGTCTCTTTGTTTGAAAGGTCTGTGATAAGGTCTTTTAGTTCAGTGATAGCAATTGCTGAGATATGATTTGGAATACCTTCGCGACTTTTTTTGTCCTTATCTTTGGAAGTGCAGTTCATGTCAATTATTCCGAGAAGCTTGCCGTTTAATCCGACGATTGCTCCTGTGCTGTCGCTGTTTCCGAGCATATCTGTCGTAATATACTTGTAATTTGAGTCGGCAAGATTAAGCGGAGATTTATCAGATGTGATCATCCCGATGGATATTGAGTTCTGTATACCGATGGGACTTCCGACTGCAATCACCGGAACTCCGGTCAAATTCGAAAAGTTTGTATTGGCAAAATCTGCCAGTTTTATACTGGTTCTGGTGCTTTCCTGAAGATTTGAGAGTTTTACGCTGATAACACAAAGGCTGGTCACTGTATCGGCAAGACACATTTCGGCATCAGCCGACGAATTGTCACAAAATTTCACCTTGATACTTTTGGCGTTTTTTACCGCAGATGACGGTACAAGGATAAATAGAGCGGTTCCGTTGTCTGCTACGATAACGCCGGAAGCACCGCCGTTTTCAAAGGAATCACTAAACCAGTTGGTGCTGTTGGTAATACCTGTAACTCTTACAATGCTCCTTGATGCTTCGTCTGCAACATCTTTAAGTGAAGCCACTATTCTGGCATAGTCTGATTCATTGTATGCGTAAGAAGCAATAGCCTCATCTATCTGATTCTTTTGGCTTTCCTCATTCATAGCTTCGCTTTCGGCAATCTCATTATCATCAGCGAACATTTCCTCGGGAGTCAACTCATCGCTTGCCGATTCTTCCGGAAAAGAAACTTTTTCAGGCTGACTTTCGGGATAGAGCTTGTCGCTTAAAAGCGGCTGGAGCAAAAGGAATGTAAGGCAGGCCACCAGTCCGAATACTACAGCCATTGAGGCGGTTATTATCGTTCTGCGCAAAAGCTTTTTTCTGTTTATGGGGCGCTGCTTTATCTTTTCACTTATAAACGAGGTATCTTTCTTGTTTTCATCCTGATCGTTAAAAGGCATATTTTTTCCTCCGTTTTACTATCCAATTATAGCCGCTTTTAAAGATGAATACCAGTCATAACACTAGCCACAGGGGGTTATAAATGATAAACTGTACTTTGGATAATTGTGTGAAAAGGTGGCATTAAGGATTTAAAAAATGAATCAGAAAGCACTTCACGTACTTGAGTACGATAAGATAACAGAAAAACTTACGGAACATGCAAGTTCAGAGCCGGGAAAGAAACTCTGCAGAGAGCTTGTTCCATCTTCTGACATAAAAGAGATCAGAAAAAATCAGCAGAAGACAAAAGACGGAATCGACAGGATATTTAAGAAAGGTTCTATTTCTTTTGGCGACAACAGAGATTTTTCCGGTGTTCTTAAGGCGCTCAAAATAGGCAGCTCTTTGGATGCTGCGAACTTCTTGAGACTGGCGGCTTTTTTGGAAAATGTAAACAGGGTTAAGTCGTACGGAAGACCGCAGAGAGAGGATGAATCAAGGGATTCGTTGTCTGAGAGCTTTGAGCTTTTGGAGCCTTTAACTTTTGTGTCTCAGGAAATCAGAAGGTGCATCGTTTCGGAAGACGAGATCAGTTCTGATGCAAGCCCTGCGCTTAAGCATATCAGACGAGACATGATGCTTACAAACGACCGTATACACGATCAGCTCATGCGAATGATAAACGGATCCATGAGGACATACCTTCAGGATGCGGTTGTTACGATGAGGGGCGACAGATACTGTATTCCTGTAAAAGCTGAATACAAGTCACAGATAAACGGACTAGTGCATGACCAGTCTTCGTCGGGATCGACTCTTTTCATTGAGCCTGCGGCTGTTGTTGAGTTAAATAACAAGCTGAAAGAGCTCATGCTTCAGGAGAGCGCTGAGATTGAGAAGATTCTTGCAGAGCTTAGCATGAAGGTTTCCGAGCATGTAAATGAGATAAAGTATAACGCAGAGATAATGACGGATCTTGATTTTGTTTTTGCGAAGGCTTCTTACGCACTTGAGATAAATGCGATTCCGCCTGTGTTTAACGACCGCCATTATTTTGATATCAGAAAGGGCAGACATCCCTTAATTGACAAGAATAAGGTTGTCCCGATAGATGTTTATGCGGGAAAAGATTTTGGAATGCTGATAATCACGGGACCAAATACCGGTGGTAAGACTGTAACGCTTAAGACAGTAGGTCTTTTGACCATAATGGGACAGGCGGGCCTTGCGATACCTGCAGGTGACAGGTCGGAACTTTCGGTATTTGATGAAGTCTATGCGGATATCGGAGACGAGCAGAGTATTGAGCAGTCGCTTTCAACATTTTCGTCGCATATGACAAATACGGTGTCGATTCTTAAGAATGCAGACGAGAATTCGCTGTGTCTTTTTGATGAGCTCGGTGCGGGAACCGATCCTACAGAGGGAGCGGCTCTTGCTATTTCAATACTTAACGATCTTCATAAGAGAAATATCAGGACGCTTGCGACAACGCACTACAGCGAGCTCAAGGTTTATGCGCTCAATACTGAGGGTGTGCAGAATGCAAGCTGTGAGTTTGATGTGGAGTCATTAAGGCCTACGTACAGGCTTCTTATCGGAATTCCCGGAAAGAGTAATGCTTTTGCAATTTCTTCAAAGCTTGGTCTTTCTGAGGATATCATTAATGCGGCCAAAGAGCAGATAAGCACGGAGGATAAGAAGTTTGAGGATCTTCTTGCGGATCTTGAGGTGAGCAGAAAGACAATCGAGAGCGAGAGGCTTGAGATCGCCGAGTACAAAAAAGAAGTTGAGGATCTTAAGAAGCGCCTTGAGGAAAAATCCGACAAGCTTGATAAACAGCGGGAGGATATTCTGAGGGAGGCTAACGAGCAGGCCAGAGATATACTTCAGGAGGCCAAAAATGTTGCGGATGAGACCATAAGGGCATTTAGAAAAGCCGGTCCCGGAGCATCAATGCAGGATCTTGAGAGAGCCAGAACCGGAGTGGGACAGAAAATCTCCGACAAGAATAAGGCTATTTCTGCAAAGAAGGAGAAGACAAAAGAGACACATCCTATCCTGAAGGAATCGCAGCTTAAGCTTGGAGAATCCGTAAAGATAGTTTCCATGGGGCTTAAGGGAACGATCAGTTCGAAGCCCGATAAGGATGGAAATCTTTATATTCAGTGCGGAATAATGCGAACCAAAGCAAATATCCGCGACCTTGTACTTATAAAGGACGAGGATGGCAAAGCAGCTATGAAGAAGTTTTACGGAAGGTCGTCGGGAAGTAATAAGATGGATCTTTCAAGAGCTGCCAACATAAGAACAGAAGTAAACCTGATCGGCAAGAATAGTGATGATGCGATCGCTGCGCTTGATAAATACCTGGATGATGCTTATATGGCACATCTTAATAACGTGCGGGTTGTGCATGGAAAAGGTGCGGGTATATTGAGACAGGCAGTTCATGCGCATCTTAAGTCAGTGCCCTATGTTAAGTCTTTTAAGCTGGGCGAATTTGGCGAGGGAGATGCCGGAGTTACTATAGTGACGTTTATAAAGTGAGGATAAAGATAAGATATGGTGAGTAAACAGAAAATACTGATAGTAGATGATGACAATAATATTGCGGAACTCATCTCTTTGTATCTTGTAAAAGAGTGTTTTGAGACCAGGATATGTAACGATGGTGAGTCGGCAATAAATACATTTGACAGTTTTAAGCCTAATCTGGTGCTTCTTGACCTGATGCTTCCGGGAATAGACGGATATCAGGTGTGCAGAGAATTAAGAACGGTATCTCAGGTGCCGATAATCATGCTTTCCGCCAAAGGAGAGGTCTTTGATAAGGTTCTGGGACTTGAGATGGGGGCTGATGATTACATGGAAAAGCCCTTTGATTCAAAAGAGCTTGTTGCCAGAGTAAAGGCGGTTCTTCGAAGATACAAGCCGCAGACGCAGGAGCCTGCGGAGTCTGACGATAAGGTTGTAAGATATCCGGATCTTGAGATCAATATGACAAATTATTCGGTTACATACATGGGAGACAGGGTTGATATGCCGCCCAAGGAGATGGAGCTTCTTTACTTCCTTGCAGCTTCTCCGAACCATGTTTTTACAAGAGAGCAGCTTCTTGATCAGATCTGGGGATATGAGTACGTTGGTGATACCAGAACTGTCGATGTGCATATAAAGAGGCTTCGTGAGAAGATAAATGACCATGATAACTGGAGAATAGCAACAATCTGGGGAATCGGATACAAATTCGAGGTGCAACAGTAAATGAAACGTACACTTTACCTAAAATTTCTTTTGGCGTATCTGCTGTTTGGAATTTTCGGGTTTATTGTTGTGGCGACCTTCGTGTATGGGATGACTTATGAGCGCCTTAGGCGTGATAAGGCCGATAACATGTACAGGGTTGCAACGCAGATAGCAAATACATACGCCGCAGATCTTTACAACAGTGAGACTTCGCTTGAAACGGTTCACCAGCAGCTGGTTTCGTTGTCCATGTACATGGATAATTCCGTGATTTGGATAGTTAACCCTTCGGGAAGACTTGTTCTTGATTCTTCAAGAGTTTTCAAGCAGGGGGAAGAAATTGTGATAAAGGACTTCGATCCTACGGTTATCGGTACTTCCTACTACACGACGGGTGATTTCTGGGGACAGTTAAGTGAGGAGAATCTGAGTGTTTTTGCTCCGATAACAGCCAATTACAAGGTGCAGGCATATGTGATAATTCATGAGCCTATATCAGCGATAAAAGCGTCTGCAAATACTTTTTTGGATATATCATATCTGATGTTGCTTGTGTTATTTCTTTTGTCCCTGATAATCCTTATCTTCTTCACTGAGCTCGTGTATATGCCGCTTAGAAAGATCACGACCGCGACAGAGCAGTATGCTGTGGGAAACATGAGCTACGAGTTCTCGGTTGAATCTGAGGATGAGATGGGATATCTTGCTGCTTCGCTTGCGTATATGGCGGGTGAGATAGCAAGGCAGGAGGACGATCAGAGGAAATTTATCGCAAATGTTTCGCATGATTTCAGATCGCCGCTTACATCCATAAAAGGATATCTGGTTGCCATGCAGGACGGGACTATTCCGCCTGAGATGCATGACAGGTATTTGGGAATTGTAATTAATGAGACCGACAGGCTTACAAAGCTCACAAATGAGATGCTTACGCTCAACAATCTGAATACAAAGGGAATGCTCCTTGATAAGAGCGACTTTGATATAAACAGTATTATCAGGACGGTTGCGGAATCTTTTGAGGGAACGTGCCTTAACAAGAATATCGCGATCAATCTGGTCCTTACCGATGACAAGATGTTTGTAAGTGCGGACATGAGCAAGATACAGCAGGTTCTTTACAATCTTGTGGATAACGCTATCAAGTTCAGCAACAAGAATTCCGCCATCAAGATTGAGACTACAGAGAAGCACAACAAGGTTTTTGTTTCGGTAAAAGACAGCGGAATAGGAATACCGAAGGACGATCAGAAGCTTATTTTTGACAGATTCTACAAGTCGGATCTTTCCAGAGGTAAGGATAAGAAGGGTACAGGTCTTGGCCTTGCCATTGTAAAAGAGATAATTAAAGCACACGAAGAAAATATAAATGTCATCAGCACAGAGGGTGTCGGAACGGAATTTATCTTTTCCCTTCCGAAGGCAAAATCCATGGATGCGGATGATGAGGAGTAATAGAAAGATATGCATATAGTTTTACATCAGCCGGAGATACCGCAGAATACAGGAAATATCGGAAGGACATGTGTTGCTACGGGAACTTCGCTGCATCTTATAGAGCCGCTTGGATTCAGGCTCAATGAAAAAGAGCTAAAGCGCGCGGGAATGGACTACTGGGAAAGGCTCGACGTTACAAGGTACATGGACTTTAATGATTTCAAGGAAAAGCACCCCGGGGCAAAGATCTGGATGGCTACCACGAAGGCAAAGCGTTCCTATACCGAAGTTTCTTTTGGCATGGATGATTTCATCATGTTTGGAAAAGAGAGCGCCGGGATTCCCGAGGAGATTCTTGTGGAAAACGAGGAGAACTGTATCAGAATTCCTATGGGAAATGATATCAGATCTTTGAATCTGTCCAATTCTGTGGCGATTGTTTTGTACGAGGCGCTGAGACAGAATGATTTTGAGGGGCTTGAGAAAGAAGGCGAACTTCACAGGCTTCACTGGAAGTAATATCAGGTGGGATATATGAGTGGTAAAAAAGATATTGCGACTGCAGGCTACAAAAAGGATGACGTCCTGACAGTCGATATAACCGATATTGGAAATGATGGAGAGGGCATAGGCAAAATAAATGGCTATACCCTTTTTATTAAGGACGCAGTTATCGGCGATAAAGTCAAAGTGAAGATAATGAAGGCGAAGAAGAACTATGCTTATGCGCATCTTGAAGAAGTTATTGAGCCTTCTAAGCATCGTATAGCGCCAAAGTGCCCTGTTGCAAGACAGTGCGGCGGATGTCAGATACAGAGCATGTCCTATGAGAGGCAGCTTGAATTCAAGCAGAATAAAGTAAGAAACAATATCGTAAGGCTCGGCGGATTTGATGCGGAATTTGTTGATAGTGTGATGAATCCGATCATCAGAATGGATGAACCGTGGGAGTATAGAAATAAAGCACAGTTCCCTGTCGGCTGTGACAAAGAGGGCAAGGTTGTTACGGGCTTTTATGCGGGAAGATCGCACAATATCATTCCAATGACGTCCTGCTGTATCGGAGTTAAAGAGAATGAAGAGATCATGGAGATTATCAGATCTCACATGGTCGATAATCGTGTGCGCCCGTATGATGAAGTTTCCGGAAAAGGCCTTGTGCGCCATGTTCTGATCCGAAAGGGATTTACGAGCGGCGAGATAATGGTATGCCTTGTTATCAATTACAGAGCGGGAGACGGTGGCGCGTCTGTTGAATATATTGCTGCGCAGAAAGGGCTTGTTGAAAAGCTTTCTAAAGTTAAAGGTATGAGCAGTATCTCAGTAAGTATCAATACCGAGAAGACCAACGTGATCATGGGCCTTGAAGTGCATACTGTCTGGGGAAAAGATACAATAAGTGATACTTTGTGCGGACTTAAGTTTGAAATTTCGCCGCTTTCGTTCTATCAGGTGAATCCTGTGCAGACCAAGAAACTGTACGAGCAGGCAATCGAATACGCTGCGCTTTCGGGAAAAGAGACTGTGTGGGATCTCTACTGCGGAATAGGCACGATTACCTTGTCTATGGCAAAGACTGCAGGCAGAGTCTACGGTATCGAGGTAATTCCTGAAGCAATAGAGGATGCCAAAAGGAACGCCGGGCGAAACGGAATAACTAACGCGGAGTTCTACTGCGGCAAAGCAGAAGAAGTCCTTCCCGAGTTCTATGAAAAAAAGAGAAAGACTGTATCCGGCGGAGACGACGGCTCCAGCCTTCACCCTGACGTGATCGTAGTCGATCCTCCCAGAAAAGGCTGCGACTTGGTCTGCCTTGAAACAATGCTTAAGATGCAGCCTGAGAGGATCGTGTACGTAAGTTGTGACTCCGCAACACTCGCAAGAGACCTTCGCATTCTTGCAGACGGAGGTTATTCGCTCAAGGCGATAAGGCCATGCGATATGTTCCCTTGGACTGTGCATGTAGAGACTGTAGTTCTTCTGTCCCAACAAAAACCGGATGATCATATAAAACTATGCGCTCGCAACCAAATTTAACAAAAAATAGCAAAATATGTAAGCTTCGCTTGGTAGACAGGTGGAGCTTACTTTTTTATGATTGAGAAAAATGTTAAAATATTTGGCAAAGGTGGTAGAAATATGAGGAAGGTGTACTTGGATAATATTCGCTGGATAACAGTAGTGCTGGTTGTCATCTATCATGTAATCTACATATTCAACGGTGTAACACAACGTGGCATCATCGGACCTTTCAGTAAACATCAGCCCCAGGATACATATCAGTACATTGTATATCCTTGGTTCATGTTACTTCTGTTTGTGGTATCCGGCATGTCAGCCCGCTATGAACTAAGTAAACGAACAGAAAAGGAATTTATCAGCGTAAGGACGAGAAAGTATCTTGTACCATCAACAATCGGTCTTCTGGTTTTCGGCTGGATTCTTGGCTATTACAACATGCTGATGTCTGGTGCATTTAATTCCATGAACAACGTACCGGGGCCAATCCTTTTCCTGATAATGGCAGTCAGCGGCTCAGGCCCTCTGTGGTACATTCAGATGCTTTGGCTCTTCAGCCTGATACCGGTACTGATCAGAAGGATTGAAAAAGACAGATTCTATAATATCTGTGGTAAAGCAAATCTTTTGACACTTATACTTCTTGTTATACCCGTATATGGAGCGGCGCAGATACTTAATACACCGATAATTGTGGTATACAGATTCGGTATCTACGGATTGGGCTTTATGATTGGCTACTTTGTATTGTCCCATGACGAAGTGATGGATCGACTTGGTAAAAACTGGCTGTTATTAAGCATCCTTGCCTTCGCATCCTGCATAGCCTTTGTGATTTTATATAAAGGTCAGCCTTATCCGGATCACGTAGTTCTGGACACAATCATGTGCAATGTATACGCATGGTTTGGAACTCTCGGTATACTTGCATTCATGAAAAAATGGGGAAATTTCACGAATGCTTTCTCAAAGTGGATGTGCCGAAAATCATGGGGCCTCTACGTATTCCATTATCTGATGATAGCGGTCAGCGGATGGTATCTGCATACATTATGTCCGTTCCTTGCCCCTGTCATCGTATACCTGTTGGTTGCAATAGCAGCATTCGCAGGCTCCTACCTTCTGTATGAAATCATGAGCCGCATACCTTTCATAAGGTGGTGTGTTCTGGGAATAAAAAAGGAGAAGAAAGAATGAGTTTTGCAGACAATCTTATGGAATTAAGAAAGCTTAATAACCTGTCACAGGAGGAAATTGCAGAGAAGATAGGCGTATCCAGGCAGACGATTTCAAAGTATGAGACCGGAGAGTCGCTACCGGACATAAAGAGATGTAAGATGCTGGCTGACCTCTTTGGTGTATCCATGGACGACCTTATCTCATATGAAAAGAATGATTCGGACAACCTGGGATATGCTATACCGCCGAAAGGAAAACATATCTTTGGAATGGTCAAAGTGGGAGATAAGGGTCAGATCGTCATTCCTGCCAAAGCAAGAAAGATCTTCGATATTAAAACAGGCGACAATCTGATTGTCCTCGGAGATGAATTCCAGGGTATAGCTCTTATTAAGGAGACGGGCCTTCTAGGTCTTATCAACAGTGCGAAAGAAAGTATAACTGACTAAAAGAATGTAGGTGAAAGATGATGGAAATAAGAGTTGCTACATATTGGGGATTGAGCGATAAATTTTAGAATAATGTACGTTTAAGCTTCGGTGAAAGTGCCGGAGCTTTTTCTTTTTGCATGAAAATACAGGAATAAATCCCAGACAAAAGATATATATATGAATCTTATAAAGCGTATATGAAGTTCTGTAATAAGAAAACAAAGCCAGAACAAACGTAGTTGATCACATTAAGAATATTTACGAAGAGGGTGAATTAGATGATAATTCAACCTGTCGGAAAATCCGACAGGTTCGGATGGAAGGAAACAGACAGGTCACAAGGGAACTTCCTTTTCAGGAGAACTGCCGGCATTGAAGGATATCGGGGTGGCAAAGAATCATGTCACGTTTACGCTTGATATGGAAGACTATTATCGGATTAAGGACGCAGAGGCAGATAAAGAAAAACGATAATACAAACTAATCGTATTTGGTCAGCTGATGGTAATAACTAAGCAAGCGTTGCAAAGTTGTGTCATCTGCGCTTTGAGTGTTCTTTATCAGTTCAAATAAGATAGGATCACTATTTTTATGGATGTTTATTACATCAGGGGAAATATCATCTGTTTCTCCTGATAAATAGGCAACTGATGTATTCATTTTCTCCGCTATCGATAGTATGACCTGTGGAGAAGGCCTGCGGTCACCTGCTTCATATCTAACGTAGGATGCAGCCGTTAATCCAATCCGCCGTGCAGCTTCAGCTTTAGAAAGGTTAAGCCTTTCTCTTGCAGATTTGAGGCGTTCAGGAATAAGAGTATTATTCGTATGGTTCATAATAACCTCCTTGACAATTACCAATGGCAACACTACAATATTACCATTGGCAATATTGTATAAATCCAGACTTTGAATGTCAAGGAAGGTGACGGATTAAAGATAGAGATGAAATGACGGAGAAGCTGAGAATGGCGCTGAACGTAATGTTTCATGACTCCTATAAAAGCGACACCTGCCGGGACCTCATTGATATTTGGCGTGTTCTCAGGCATATTCAATATAATATTTCTGACAATATTGATAAGAGTCTTTATGATGTGAGAGCTTCCGAACCATACCACGGTGGAACCGAACCGCTTATGCGGGTTCGCATTTTGGAAAAGTTGGAGGTAGCAGGAGGGGAAAGATTTGGAGAAAAAAGCAATAATACAGTATAAGAAGAGATTTGATGATATCAGGCATGAAGAGAATGGCATTGAATTCTGGTATGCAAGAGAGTTGATGGAACTGCTTGAATATGCTCAATGGAGAAATTTTGAGAAGACCATAGAAAAGGCAAAGACTTCTTGTGAAAACAATGGGATAACTGTAACGGATCATTTTGCTGATGTCAGCAAAATGATAAAAATCGGTAAAGGCGGTAATCGAGAAGTTGATGATTATATGCTCACTCGGTATGCCTGCTATCTCATTGCTGAGAATGGAGATCCCCGTAAGGAACAGATCGCATTCGCGCAGAGTTATTTTGCGGTGCAAACAAGAAAGCAGGAACTTATTGAAGAACGAATTGCATATATGGAAAGAACAGAAGCGCGTGGTAAGCTTAGGGAGTCGGAAAAGCGACTATCTCAGAATATCTATGAGCGTGGTGTTGACGATGCCGGGTTTGCAAGAATACGCTCAAAAGGTGATGAGGCTTTATTTGGAGGATATACCACCAAAGAAATGAAAGAACGTCTTGGTGTCAAGGACTCAAGGCCGTTGGCGGATTTTTTGCCGACACTTACAATAGCAGCCAAGAATCTTGCAACAGAGATGACAAATTACAATGTTGAAGAAAAGGATTTACAAGGGGAGTCTGCGATAACGGTTGAACATGTTGACAACAACAGTTCAGTAAGAGAGATGCTGGGGCAAAGGGGAATCAAACCGGAGAATCTTCCTCCTTCTGAGGATATTAGAAAACTGGAAAGAAGAGTACAAAAGGAAGATAAGCAACTTGCTAAGAAATCGGGGAAACTTCATGAATAGAATCAGCCTGTTTAGAACCAGAATAGTGATTGACGACAAGGTATACTTATTAGCAAAGGATGTTAGGAAAGCACTTGGATGCAAAAGCATAGAACAGTTACAAGGTGAATATCCTGAAATAGTTAAACATATTAAAGATTTACCAGCCTTGGTTTTGGAAAGCGATTTTAATACTATCTTAACGTCCGACATAGAAGCGATGAAAAAGCTTAAACATATAGAGATTACGCGCGTTGAGACTTTGCGAAATAACACAGAAGCGATAAAGAGTATCTATCCGCTCAAGTTTATGGTAGCTGGAAAAATGTTTGAGAGTGAAGCTATGATGGCCGGTTATCAGAATGTTAACGAGTATATGGAAGAGGTTGACTATGTTAAGGAAATCAATAACGAAAAAGAAAAACTGATTTCAAGGAGGGATTTGATAGAGAGTATAAGTTTAAGCAGAGTTAAGCCTTCCGAATTGATTGACGCTGATGTCCTTGACAAGAATAATCTTCAAATTCAACAGTATATCCACATCAATAATGGTACTCCTTATCTTGAGAGTTTTATTGTTGGACGGGGCATATTTTTTTCTGTATATGATGATGGCTATGCGTTTGACGAATTGAGAATTGAGAACAAGGACCTTATTGTACCAACATATGATTATGAGGAGGATGATCCAAATAAGAATTATGGTCATGATCCGGGTTTGAGAGACTACAGAGAGTATAGCTGTCTGGAGAATATTTTGTATTTAATTACACATAAAGATGTTGAAGACGCGGGTGTAAATCTTATGAGTTGCAATGCGCCGGGGATTAGTTTTTATATCTCACAGGCTGAAGTGATAAAACTCCTTAACACTAATATGTACAGAGATATAGTACTTATAGATGGTGACATGGATTTTGCTTATTCAAAAACAATTACAAAAGAGTCTTTTATAGAATAAAGAATGTTGTTGAGGTAGCCACTCTATGTCATTATGATATTTGGTCGCTCAAGTAAACAACAGTCGAAACCGTAGTTCTCTTGACGAAGGCAAGCGGTAGCGCAGACTGAATCTAGAGAATACGAGTTGTTCTGGCGAGCGCGAAGTGCGAGAGCAGAACTTCCTTAGAAAAGGACGGCGAAGAGCTTATTGCTGTATTAAAATTGTGAAAAGACATAGATAATCCGATGCGTGTGTATATTACGTATCGGAATTTTTTTGATCAAAGATGTAAAGGGAACTTGTCAAAAATAAAAATGACTGTTATATTAAAAATGTAAAGGAACCTTGTCATAATGACATGGAGGTAATGAAGTGGAAAACCTTGTAGAGAAACTGCGTAAAGAGCGCGGCTTAAATCAAGATGAGTTTGCGGAAGCAATCCGTGTTTCCAGGCAGACGGTCAGCTCTATCGAAAGAGGAAAGTATAATCCTTCGCTTGAGCTGGCATTTACGATAGCGGATTTTTTTGGCAAAACTATTGAAGAAATCTTTATTCATAAGGGGGGTACCGAGGATGGAAAAGAAAAAACTGACTGAAGGCATTATATTTGTTGCAGTAGGCGTTGTTCTAATGTTGGCAGCCTTTTTAACAGAGAGCGTATTAGACGGAATTTTTTCAGGATTTGCCGGAGGGGCTTTGGGCGTTGGAATTGCGATAATCATCAAGTATTTCCGTTGGCTGTCGCCTCAAAATGCAGAAAAGTATCGTAAAATTGAAGAACAAAAAGATATTGCGGTTCACGATGAATTAAATATAAAACTACGTGATCAATCATGTAGGATAGTTTATAAAATTAATTTTTGGATACTTTGCCTTTCTATGCCGGCTTTTTCTATTCTAGGAGCAATGGGGGTAATAAAAGAGTACAAGATTATTGTAATGTATCTGTTTGCGCTTCTTGTTGCACAGGTTGTGTTGGGATGCGTTGTATTTAATCAGTTGAGAAAAAAGTATTGCTAGTGTCTTGGCAAGACACTAGTGCTGCATATTGTTGTAGCTATCACAGAAATCCCTGCAACAATAGCTACAATCGCGGTTCTAATGATGAGATCTTTTGTCATGCCCTGAAAAGAGTTCATGTTATGCATACAATCTCCGTATAACGTAGCTATATAAATTGAGGCGATGGAAATGAACCATCCCCAATGGATGGCTTCGTCATGTTTTTCGTATTTATACATTTGGATGATAAGTAATATCAGGTTCACAGTGAAGGCAAATATCAAGATGTTATTCATAAATGGTCCTATTGATGATGGCTCCATTCCGAAAGGGATTGAGCCATTTGCGGTCTTTAACATGATAATCCACGTTGATAAAGTGCTTCCTATGAGTGTAAGTGTTGAAATTAGCTTTGAAATTGTGGAAAACTTATTTGAATTTGTATTTAATTGTTTATTTGAGGAGCAGACGAGTGCTGTCATGCCAAATGTAATTATCATCAACATCAAATAAACCCAAACAGGCTTGCTGTCAAAGATAAAACTGTTATTTCCAAGCGCTGAAAATCCAGATATTATGCAACAAATAATGGGCAAAATTTGTAAACAGTGCCTGATAATTTTTCTTTTATTCTCACGTTGTTGAAGCTTTGCAGCTCTGACAATCTCAATCAATGCAGTTTCATCGAAGCTGCATTTGTTTCCGGTAACAATGTCTTGTATGTGTAGATCTAGAGTTGTTGCCAGATTCTCCAACAATCCAACGTCAGGGAAACTTTCTCCTTTTTCCCATCTGGAAACAGCTTTATTACTAACACCAAGTAAAGCGCCCAGTTCACTTTGCGTATAGTTCTTTTTAATTCTTGCTTCTTTAATCAGAGCGCCGGTTTTCATTTTATCCATGTGCTCAGCCTCCTTTTTTGCACTTTAAGTGTATCAGTAGGAATGCCTGTTATCAATCTATTGTAACGAGAACAAGTCAAAGGGACGGTTCAGCTGTCATGTCTGTCATTTTTGACATGAATGGAAGCATGGTAGCAGAACCGTCTTTTTAAGATTATGAACAGCATGACATAACAAATTTTATATGCCTCTTGACGAAGAAAGGTATGTAGCCATATGATGATTATGGTATTTAAAATATTTTTTAAATAGTTTCGGAAAAGAGTGTATCGTATGGGCGAAACAAATATATTCAAGGTGCTTGCCGATAAACAGCGGCGCGATATTCTTGTAATGCTTAAGGATGGCAGGATGAATGCCGGAGAGATTGCGGAAAAGCTTGAAATAACCCCGGCGGCTCTGTCTTATCATCTAAAGCTTCTTAAAGGTGCAGACCTCATCATGGAGTATAAGCAGAAAAACTTTATCTATTATGAGATCAACACAACAGTATTTGAGGAGCTGATTTTGTGGATTGGACAGTTTGGAGGAGGGAGAAAATGAAAAAGATAATGTGGAGCATCTCTTTTATTATGTTGATAGGAACAATTATCGCGATTCAATTTTTACCGGAGAGTGTTCCTATGCATTATGATGCGGCAGGAAATGTTACACGGTGGGGCTCTAAAAATGAAAATCTGATTTTTCCGATTATGACTTTGGTTGTGGCACTCGTCTGGACATGTTGCATGGCTTATTATGAGAAAAAGGCTTTGAAATCCAATGATGAAAAGGAGAGTGCCGGCGCTAGATCAAATGCCAAAGTGATTGGCTATGTGGGTGTGGGAATGGCATTAATGTACACTGTAATGCAGGGATTTATATTATTGGGAGAATATAAAGGGGCTATTTCGGGAGCGACAAAGGAAGTTGTTGATATTGGGAAAATATCAGTAATTATGATGGGAGGACTATATATATGGCTTGGGAATATCATGCCCAAAACACGAATGAATACGACGGTTGGGGTAAAGATAAGCTGGAGCATGTATAATGACACAACTTGGAAAAAGAGCAATCGCTTCGGAGGTGTTGCATTTGTTATCGCCGGAGTTCTTACGATTATCACTGCATTTATAATGAAAAGTTCGTTTGGTTCGTTAATGCTTTCGATAGGATATATATGCGTGGCATCAATTGTAACTTTTGCTTATGCGTATAAAGTTTACAAAGCTGAAGTAAAATGAAAAGAGCTTGGATGAACCGGCCCTTTGCCTTCTTGCAATGAAAAGATACTCAACCACCGGTTGAGTTGCCTAATTCAACCTATAATTCGTGTACATCCGCTTACAGAAAATGTAAAGTCCGGTATGAAAGGAGACAATTTGATGAATCAGATAGAGACCGGGAAATTTATCGCAGCTTGCAGAAAAGAAAAGGGTATGACACAGGCTCAATTAGCAGAAAAGCTAAATATAACTGACAGAGCAGTTTCTAAATGGGAGACCGGAAAGAGTATGCCTGATTCTTCTATAATGCTTGAGCTTTGCAATATCCTGGGTGTAACAGTCAACGAATTATTGAGCGGAGAGAGGATAGAAGTGAATAACTACGAAGAGAAAGCCAGTGAAAATCTCATTGAGCTTAAGAAGAAAGATGAGAACAATATAAACAAAAATGTAGTGATATCAATTATCTATACGATAACTATGGCGATTGGAATAATGGTCTGCTTTATATGCGATGTCGCTATCACAGGGACATTGACGTGGTCGCTTATAACTTTAAATTCGATAATGTTTGCATGGATAATATCTTTTCCGGTGATATTACTTGGGAAAAAAGGTGTTCTGATAGCGCTTATCGTTTGCAGCATTTTTGTTTTTCCATTTCTCTATATACTTGGAGCGCTTATAAAAGTGCGTGAAGTATTCAGTATCGGCGCGGTGATGGCAATAATTGCACTAGCCTTTTTGTGGGGTGTCTATATTCTGTTCAAACGTTTTGTAGGAAGGAAGATGTTATCCGCGGGACTTGCCGTTTTACTGGCGATTCCGTTCACTCTTGTAGTGAATATAACATTGTCCAAGATGGTAGGTGAACCGGCAATTGATGTATTTGACGTTATGTCAGGTTTTGTCCTGCTGATAGTAGCGGCAGCATTTTTCTTCGGAGATTATGCTAAGAAAAATGGCTATTTAAAATAAAAATACATAAAGGAGCCAAACGCGAAAATGCCTTAAATTTCACGCTTGGCTCCTTTTTCATGCGAAAAATTTTGACAAAAATACATTTTAGAATTATACTGTACTAACAGAACTAGTACACATAGTTTTAACAGGAGTAGTTTTATGAAGAAAAAAGTATTATCGGCAACATTGTTATTGTGCATTTGTTTTGGGGCGACAGGATGTGGAGCGGCTGCGTCGGATGCGGTGAACGCAAGTCCGGCTGAAACGACGGAAGCGGAAATGGTTTCTGAGGAAGCGGCTGCGGAATATTCGACACCTGTGGCATCGGAAGAGTCATCTTTAATGCCTATTGATGAGTGGGAAGAACACTGGACAGAAATCATGGGTGGAGAAGAGGCTAAAGCAGACTACGATGCAATGCAGTATGATGAGAGTGCTGTTAAGTCCAAAGTTGATGAAGTGATAAAAAACAGCAAATCAATTGCTGAGGAAATTGAAGGTATAGAAAATATTGTAAATAGTTTGAATGGATATCGAAATGAAGATTTAAAGCAACAGGATATGAATAATGCAAGCGCATTTGAGCCTTACGCTTGGGAAACTGAAATGGATAGTCTTTTGAAAAGAGCGCTTGAAGAGGCAGATGCGTCAAAGAAGGAGAGTATTCAATCTGAACAGGATGCTTGGAAAGCTTATTTTGACCGTTGCTTCAAGGTCCTTGAGTATGATGAAGGTTCATGGGCGGATATGCAGAACAGTGTATTAAACGCAAGATTTCTTAGGAATCGATGCTATATCCTGGCGAAGACGCTTTCTGATATCAGAGGCGAAAATTATGAATTGCCAAAAAGATTTTTTATGGAAAACACTTATGTAGGCGATGATGGTATGCTGGATATATCTGAAGGAATGGAAGGCGGATCTATAGCGATAACAGTAGTGAACAGAAAGACAGAATCAGAGCTTCTTTGTTATGATCCGCTTATCAATGACAATACCATTGTTTTTGAGACTACATTTACAGATGGCGGAGAGAAGATCAATACAAATGATGGAGATAAACCTATTGCAGGAAAAATCACATATGGTTGGGACGGTGCTACGCTGACCATAACTGAGTCCGGAGATAAGGATTTGCCTGTAGGGACAACAATTAACTTCCCGACTGCAATGTAAGCAGAGGTGGGAACGAGCTTCTTTAGGGAGAAAGAGAGGATAGTTATGAAAATGAAGAAATTGGTATGTATGGCTCTTCCGGTGGTTTCAATGCTTTTTGTGGCATGTACCCCGATTGACATTAGCAAGCTGGGAGCCGGAGAGCAGCAGGCTGACAGCACAGCTGAGGCTTCTGAGGAGACGTCAGAAGCTGCATCTGAGGGTGATTCTGCAGAGGCGGACAATGCTGTCGAAGATGGTGAATTCTTTTTTGAGGTATTGGAAAAGAATGAGAAGAAAGAAGCAGATATTGGAAATGACGGTAAGATGGACACGCTTCTTTTGGAAATTAATGAAGATGGGGAAGGCCAGTTTAAGGTGAATGATAAGGCTGTTGAGTTTAAAATTCCTGTAGAAGGCGGTGCGCTGTATGGAGATTCAAGCGTTATTTTTGTTCACAGATCTGACGGAGATTATTTTTTACATGAAACTGAAGGCGGAGAATCAGACTATGGAAGAGTAGAACTGTATAAGTGGAATGACGGTTCGTTGGAGTTTGTGGATAAAATTAATGAAGGACCGTCCAGACTGCAGTTCGATGATAAGAATGGTACAAAGACCTATGCCATAACTGCTAAAGAAGTTATTATAGAAACAAGGTTTGATATTTTGGGAAGCTGGAAGTGCAAGAAAGAGTTTACCTACGGAGACAATGGATTTGATACCCTTGATTGGAAACATCATCCTATAGAGCCGCTTATTGAGGGCGCAGATGCCGGTCTGGAATTGAAAAAAGATGTGACATTTACCGATGATTCCGGCGAAGAACCCAAAACAGCCAAGGCCGGTGAGAAGATATATCCTTGTGATATATACCAGAACTGTGTTGGATTTAATTCGGAAAGCGGAGAGTTTTTGGGATATCTCATATGTGATTACAATGAAACGGATTATAAGCAGTACATTGACGGAGTGTGCGAGGACGATTTGTTTGTAAACAATCTGTATGTTGGATGATCTGAAGGAGGATTGAACTATGAGCAGATGTAAAAAATTACTGGCCGTTATTTTAGGCATGAGTTTATGTTTGTCGGCATTTACGGCATGTGCGGATGGATGCGATGCCGACAGTCAGAATGGAGAAGCTCAGGAGAATGCTGAGGATGCTTCAAACACTGATAGCGTCGACACTGAGGCTTTAGTGGATGATTCTGATGAAGATGCGGGCGTCGAAGTTGCCGAAGCGAATGTTGCAATAAAAGACCTCAAAGAAGGCGATGAGGCTCCGAGCTTTACAGCTAAACTTGTTGACGGAACCGAGTTCAAAATGTCAGAACACAAAGATGATGTTGTGCTCCTTAATTTCTTTGCGTCATGGTGTGGTCCGTGCATGGGTGAGATGCCTGCCTTCCAGATGCTCAAGGATGACAATATTTCTAACCTTGCGATATTGTGCGTAAACTGCATGGAAGATAAAGAAACTGTCGATGCGCTTGTTAAGGACGAAGGATTTACTTTCCCTATTGCTTATGATGAAGATGGTGCGATTGAAGCATACTATCCTACCGATGGTATTCCTTACACACTTGTGATCAAAAACGGCGTGATCGAGAAAATATATGTCGGAGCAGCGGATGCCGAAACCCAGTACAAGGAGTACAAAGATGCCATCGATGCTTGCATGAAGTGATGACGAACGGAGGCACATGAAAGTGAGAGAGCATTTTAAAAAGTTTTCAAGACGTTATGTGCAGCTAATATCCGCAGTTCTGTATAACTGTAATGTAAAAGGTTTTGCAAGCGGCAAGATCTGGAAGGGAAACAGCAAAGGAATGTGTGCTCCCGGACTTAACTGTTATTCGTGTCCGGGGGCAGTTATTTCCTGCCCTTTGGGAAGTCTGCAGTCAGCGCTTGTCTCTTCAAAGTACAAGTTCCCGTATTATGTCCTCGGAACGCTTTTACTTATGGGCTTGTTTCTTGGGCGTTTTATCTGCGGCTTTCTGTGTCCTTTTGGATTGATTCAGGAACTTTTACACAAGATACCTACACCAAAGCTGGAAAAAAGTAAGTTTACAAGAGGGCTGACACTTATAAAATATGTTTTGCTTGTCATATTTGCGGTTATGATACCGGTATTTATCGGCGCACCGGGCTTTTGTAAATATATCTGTCCGGCCGGAACGCTTGAGGCGGGAATACCGCTTACGATAATGCAGGAGAAGTTGCGTCCTCTCATTGGGGCGTTGTTTTCCTGGAAAGTTGCGATGCTCATTGTTACAGTGACAATCTGTGTATTTGCATATCGCGGTTTTTGCAGGTTTTTGTGTCCGCTTGGGGCTATATATTCTTTTTTTCAACCCGTTTCATTCTTTGGAGTGCAGGTTGATGAGACAAAATGTATTCATTGCGACGCTTGTATCAGAAATTGCAAGATGGATGTGAAAAAAGTCTGCGACAGAGAATGCATACAGTGCGGAGAGTGTATACAGCATTGCCCTGTAGATGCGATAAATATTGGTGTCAGGAAGACAGATAAGAAAAAGAAATTAATATGGTCAGTGGTGTTGATGGCAGCTCTGATCCTTATTGTCGTCGGAATAAAAAACAAAGGATTTCATGATGTTATGAGCAAAGCGATTCGCTTGTGCTATGAATGTATGGGGATAGGATAAAGTTTTAAGGAGTAAAAAATGAAAAAGGTTAATTTGCTTATTATGGCCGGAGTATTGTCGGTCGCAATGATGGGATGCACATCCGTCGAGGAGGCGAAGGGGATGCTCGAGTCTTCTGAAGCTGCGCAGGATGATCAGGAAGTCGCAGAGAGTGCTGATAATTCAGCTGATCAGAATGGCGAAAAAGACTCTGAAGGAAGCGAATTGTTTGAGGCTTTCCTTGCAGGCAGCGGTACTTTGAGCTTTGATTATTACATGAACAATATTTTTGTTGAACAAGAATTATTATTTTATGAAGATGAAACGGTAAAGAATTGTTTTTCGGGAAAAGAGTATACTCTTCGCGATATGAAGGATTCTCTTAACAAATACTATGGAGACGGCGTTGGAACGTTTGAGTATGCATACATTGATTGTGGCGCAGACGGAGAAAAAGAGATGGCTCTTAGGATCCAAGGTCCGTTTGTTGAACCGGGCAGTTCAATGACATTTGTGATTAAAGAAATGAATTCGCAGCTTCAGGTTGTTTATGCTTACGCTGGGTGGTCACGCAGTTCGCCGGATATCAACGAGTATGGATATATTACCGGCAGAGATAGCAATGGAGCCACAAACCACGGATATTATGTTCAATATATAAATGCTGACGGAAGATGTGATTATGGATATTACGAGGAAGAAGAATCAGATATCGAACAGTTTGAGATGAGCTTTACACGTGAAGGAAATGAAACGCCCGAATACAAAGGCCATCTGTGTTTCTATACATTGAGAATGGAACCCTATGATGAAAATTCTACAAATGAAGAGTATTATTCTTATGCTGTATATGATTCCGAAACATTTGAGGAGATGAATGTTCCGGGCCTTTACACGGACAGCCCTTATAAGACTATAGCGGATTCATTTAAGGACATAAAGTTTATTACAATGGATGAATTAATGCAAAAGGAAGAAGAGAAACTCGAGAAAATTGGTGTAACCGAGCAGATAAAGAACGGAGAAATACCGGAATACACTGAAGTAAAAATAAAATAATAAAGAACAAAGAGTTGCTTTGCAACTCTTTGCGCGCCGATGCGCGCAAGCTTTAGCTTGCATAATTCATCTGCGCATCGGTCGCATCCATAGCGGAGCGTTTT
>NZ_JHXZ01000019.1 GCF_000621565.1 Butyrivibrio sp. LB2008 | reverse complement strand
AAGGAAGACATGAATTTCAGGCGTTACCTATATAGAGGAAGTGAGAATGTTCTGGCACAGAGTGCGCTCTTGGCAATAGCATTTGACATCAATAAGCTCCATCATAAGATCATGTCCAAGCGGACGGGAACACACCTTTTCGAACTGAAAAAAGCGTCATAAATTTAAAATTTCAAAATGAAATATCTAAAATAGTGCCGGTAAACCAATCGGCTTATTAAAGTACGCTTCATAATGGAGCGTATAAAAAAGCATGCTATAAAAGCCCTAATTATGGGCATGAAGAAGGGGCTTCGCCCAGATGATTAATCATCTAAAGCGACAGCCCCATTTTTTAATCTATTTTACTGTGGATATAATCCCCAGAAAGATTTAATTTTAAAATCTGTAGTGCTAAGGCTGAAATCCTGAAACCAGATATTTCCGCCATCAATGCAGGCTCCTTGGCTGTTAAACCATATTTCATCTACTGACCACTTTTCAAGTGAATCGAATAGTTCTTGTTCATAGTTTGCGCTTTCGGCATATTTTACAAAGTCTTCCTTTGTGTTACATACTTTACCATCGCTATCTGCAACAGGATAATTGATCATGTCGCCAATGGCGTTCCAATCCTTTGCAAGTGTCAGGTCTTTTATCTTTTGAGCATAATCACATACATCTGCATAACTGGCTTCTGTAAATACCGAACAATCAAAATCGGAAGCTTTACTGCCTGAAGAATCATCAGAGCCTTCATCTACTATATTATCAATATCTCCGGTATTGTCAGTCGGTGCTTCGTCGGATTCCGGAATGGCTTCCGGATCTTCACTTATTTCAACCGATTCCGAAGTAACAGGTTCTTCGGGAGTTGCAGGTGTTGATTTGTCACTGCATGCCATACAAAATGTTGATACTGAAAATGCTAAACAAAGTATCAATACTCTTTTTTTCATGAGTAAATCTCCTTTCCTTTAACAATTAAAAATATTAACACAAAAAGTAACAAATGTAAACGTTTTTTAAGTAAATGTACAAATGTGTGTAATATATAGGTGATATCATGGCTATTTTGAACGCGGGAGATGAGAATGACGTATATAAATTCTATAATTGATCAACTTGCACAAAGGCGTAAAAGGCGATGAAAACTGCGGCTGTGAAAAGATAAACGAAACCGTTTTAGTAAATATGTCGGTTTGAGAAAGGTTAAGTTTGTTAATAATTCCATTCACAATTGTAATAAAATATGCTAATGTATTTGTACGAGGCCGTTATAAATATATACATAACCAACAAAGAAAAGAAAAGGAGAGAACAGAAGAGGATGCAAATGAAAAAGATACTTAGATTGGTTGCATCATGCACATTTATTGCATGTCTGACCCTCTATGGCGACATCGGGACAACACCCGTAAATGCAAAAGAGCCTATCCGCGTTGGTTCGCAAGGGGCAAAAACTATTGAGGATGCGATTGAAAATGCGAATGAAGGGGATACAATCATAGTTCCGGCAGGAGTTTACAAGGAACAGATCAGTGTAGAGACTGACGGAATCACTATTATCGGAGAAGACGGAGCGGTACTGGAAGGATCAAAGATAACACCTAAATCAAGTGATGATTCGATGATCTATATATGCGCTTCGGATGTAACAATTGATAACCTTGAAATTAAAGGTTTCACTTTGAATAAACCTTCAGGAAGTGTTTGCCCTAAGGGTATATGTGTAGATGAAGGTTCGGAAAATATTACGATCCAGAATTGTGAAATTCACGATATGGGATGCATGTATTCCAAAAAATCAGATGACTACAACGCGCACGGTATTCTGGTAGACGGAAGTCTTAAGGAACCAACAAAGAACGTTACTATCACAAATTGTGAGGTGTACGGCCTGCGCCTTGGAAACAGTGAAGCGGTTGTAGTAAACGGAAACGTTGAAGGATTTGAGATCTCTGGCAACACAGTGCATGATTGCGATAACATTGGTATTGACGCAATCGGATTTGAGAAGACAACAAAAGATAACAGAGACAGAGCAAGAGCAGGAAAGATCTGCAATAACACAGTTTACAATATTTCCTCTAAAGATAACGTGACATATGATGAAGCTTGCGCAGACGGTATCTATATTGACGGAGGAACAGACATAGACGTATTTGATAACTATGTCGAGAATTGTGACCTTGGAATTGAAATCGCTACAGAGCACAAGGGTGTTATGGTTGAAGATATCAGAGTAAACAACAACGTAGTGATCAACGGCGGTTTGGCAGGAATCAGCATCGGTGGATATGATACAAAGAAGACCGGTGGAGCAAAGAACTGTGTAATAACAAACAATACAATATATAACACGAAGGGTGCATGCTTCCTTGTTCAGTATGCATGTGATTCTTCAAATAAATTTAAGAACAATCTCGTGATCGCAGAAGGCAGCGCAGATCCTTATGAAGAGGCATTTAAAGATAAGAGCCGCGGAAACGATGTTTCAGACAATCTTTCTAATATAGAATTTGATGGCGCTAAGAAAGGTGCTAAAAAGATTGATGTTGAATTTACTTCCGCAAATAGGAACGAAGGAACTGCAACAGTTAAGACTTACACGGATATTTCAGGTTACGGATCCACTAATACAGTACTAAAAAATAGATAAATCGTTTAATAAATACCCCCGCTTTTTTCAGCGGGGGTATTTTATGCAAAAATATATGGGGATTCCGATGTTTTAACCATATGAGGATTATGGTAAAATATAAGGCAATGGCTTTACAGGCTATGTAGCGGAGATTCCTATGGTGAGAATATACATATATGCGGCAATCGGAATTGCGATAATAGCGATTGCAGTTTTTATCGTCAGTTACATTAAGAAATACAGGAAGAAGCCACTTCCGATGGACGAAATGGAAGGGCATGATTTTGAGTATTATTGTGCGGATCTGCTCAAGGCCAATGGTTTTTCCGAAGCATCCGTAACAAAAGGAAGCGGAGATTTTGGCGCTGATATTCTTGCTGAGAAGGACGGGATAACTTACGCGGTTCAGTGTAAGTGCTATGACAAACCGATCGGTGTTAAGGCAATTCAGGAAATATATGCAGGCAGAGATTATTACAGCAGGATGGTCGGCGTGGTCATGACCAATCAGTATTTTACGCAACCTGCAGTTGAACTTGCACAGAAACTCAACATTATGTTGTGGGACAGAGGTTACCTCGACAGTATGGATAAGGCATAATGAAGATTGAAATATTTGATGATTTTGATTTAAAGAAAATTGCAGACAGCGGACAGTGCTTTAGATTTAATGAGTGTGGTGACGGTTTTGATGTCACGGCTTTAGCAAGACATCTTTTTATAAGAAAATGCGGAGAGTTCGAATACGAACTGGATTGTGCTCCTGATGAGTACGAGAATTTCTGGAAAGATTATTTTGACCTTGATCTTGATTATAGAAAGATACGAGGCAGGATAGACAAGGATAAAGACAATTATCTGTACTGCGCCGCAGAATTTGGTAAAGGCATCAGGATTTTAAGGCAGGATCCGTGGGAGATGCTGATATCTTTTATCATATCGCAGAGAAAAAATATCCCGGCGATAAAGGCTTCAATAGAAAAGCTTTGTGCCGCGGTTTCGAGAAATATAGGAACAGACAGGGAAGGAAGACCGATTTATGCTTTTCCGACGCCGCAGGAACTGGCAGAACTGTCTGATGAAAAACTTTCTTCCTGTAGCCTTGGTTACAGGGATAAATATGTGAAGCAGGCTGCGCTTGATGTTGCAAGCGGCGCGGTCTCGCTTGATGATTGGGGAAACGCCTCGGATGAGGAACTTATGACCGGACTATTGGGGTTGTTCGGTGTTGGGGTTAAGGTGGCAAACTGTGAGATTTTATTTGGGTATCACAGACTTGATGCCTTTCCGAAGGATGTTTGGATCAACAGAGTGCTTGAGCTTAAGTATCCAAACGGCTTTAGTTTTGATAAATATGCTCCTTACAATGGAATAATGCAGCAGTATCTGTTCTATTATTCCAGAAATAACGGGCTTATTTAATAAAGGGTTACAAATACAATAAAAGGAGAAGGAGTTATGAGTGACGCAAAAAAGGCAATTGCCGAAGGCAGTACATTTCTGGGAATAGAGTTCGGCTCTACCAGAATCAAGGCAGTTCTTACGGACAAAGAGTACAATTCTCTTGCATCGGGTTCGTTTAGCTGGGAGAACAAACTGGTTGACGGAATCTGGACGTATGGACTTGATGACATCAAAGAAGGTGTGAGAGCTTGCTACAAAGGTCTTAAAGAGGACGTAAAGAACAAATACGGCGAGGACCTTACCACAGTGGGAGCAATGGGTGTTTCCGCTATGATGCACGGATATATGGCTTTCGATAAGGATGGAAAGCTCCTTGTTCCTTTCAGAACGTGGAGAAATACCATTACGGAAGAAGCTTCGGACAAGCTTACAGAAGCTCTGGGATTCCACATTCCGCAGAGATGGAGCATTGCACATCTGTATCAGGCAATTCTTAATAAAGAAGAGCATGTGGGAAAAATTGATTTCTTTACAACATTGGCAGGTTATATCCATCTTTTGCTTACAGGTGAAAAAGTTCTGGGTATCGGCGATGCTTCGGGAATGTTCCCAATAGATTCCAAGACTTGTGATTACAACGCAGGAATGCTCGATACTTTTGATAATCTTTCTGAGGTAAAGAGTGCCGGAATAAAGATCCGCGATATTTTGCCCAAGGTGCTTTGTGCTGGCGAGCGTGCAGGAGTGCTTACCAAAGAGGGAGCTCTTTTCCTCGATCCCGAAGGAACTCTTAAAGAGGGCGTGTCTGTATGTCCTCCCGAAGGAGATGCGGGAACCGGTATGGTTGCTACTAATTCTGTTGCTAAGAGAACAGGAAATATTTCTGCAGGAACATCTGTATTTTCAATGGTTGTTCTCGAACACGATCTTTCCAAGGCATATCCTGAGCTTGATATAGTAACAACACCTTCGGGTGAGCAGGTTGCGATGGTTCATTGTAACAACTGTACTTCAGATCTGAACGCATGGGTATCACTTTTCAGAGAGTTTGCAAAAACATTCGGACAGGATATCAGCGATGACGAGCTCTACGGAGGGCTCTATAAAAAAGCTATGGAAGGAGATCCCGATTGCGGCGGACTTCTTGCATACAACTATTTTTCGGGAGAGAGCATTACGGGATTCAATGAAGGAAGACCTCTTTTCGTAAGAAAACCCGATGATGCATTCAATCTTTCGAACTTTATGAGGACACACCTCTATACAGCGCTTGGAGCGCTTAAGCTTGGAAATGATATTCTTATCAAAGAGGAGAAAGTAAAAGTTGATTTCTTCTTTGGGCAGGGAGGATTTTTCAAGGTAAGAGGAGCCGGAGACAAGGTTATGGCTGCGGCACTCGGAACAACAATAAAGCTTATGGAAACTGCGGGAGAAGGCGGCCCTTGGGGACAGGCTATTCTTGCGGGATACATGATGCAGAAAGAGGAAGGCGAGAGCCTTGAGAAGTACCTTAGTGATAAGGTGTTTACAAATGTGAGCGTGGAAACATGCGAGCCTGAGGAGAAGGACGTCAAAGGATTTGATGAGTTTATCAAGAACTATTCGGCGGGACTTGCTGTTGAGAAGGCAGCTGTCGAGTCACTCAGATAAAACATTTGGCAAAAAACATGATTATAAAATGATTACGGGGTACAGATATGTTAGAAGAACTTAAAAAGAAAGTATATGAAGCAAATATGCTTCTTCCTAAGTATGGACTTGTCTTGTTCACATGGGGAAACGTCAGTGAGATCGACAGGGAAAAAGGACTTTTTGTAATAAAGCCGAGCGGAGTTGAGTATGACAAGATGACACCGGACGATATGGTGGTAATGGATCTTGACGGAAACAAGGTTGAGGGAGATCTTTCTCCTTCTTCCGATACGCCCACACATCTTGAGCTCTATAAGGCGTTCAAGGAAATCGGTGGCGTTGTTCACACTCATTCATCCTATGCAACGAGCTGGGCACAGGCAGGAAGAGGAATTCCCTGCTACGGGACTACACATGCGGATTATTTCTACGGGGAGATCCCTTGTGTAAGAGCGCTTACAAAAGCTGAGATAGAGTCTGAATATGAGAAAAATACAGGACTTGCGATCGCGGCAGAGTTTAAGCGTCTTAATATAGATCCAATGGCGGTTCCTGGTACTTTGTGCCAGAACCATGGTGTCTTTACATGGGGAAAAGATGCGGCAGAAGCGGTTCACAATGCAGCCGTTGAAGAAGAAGTTGCAAAGATGGCGTTCAGGAGCGAGGTTCTTAATCCGGAGATCAGCGTGATTTCGTCAGACCTTCAAGATAAGCATTATTTTAGAAAACATGGCGCAAATGCCTATTATGGGCAGAAAAAGTGATAATGATAAAACTTAGACAAAGTGCGTGGTAGACGAAACAATGTGGCATGTGATACATTGAAAATGCAGTTTGTCTTTGAATATTACGGAAAGGAAATAATTCAATATGGCTATGACCAATCAGGAACTACAAAAGACGGCTAATGAAGTAAGAAAAAGCATAATAACGGCACTTCATGCAGCCGGAGCAGGACATCCGGGCGGATCTTTATCTTCAACAGATATTTTCACATATCTGTATTTTGAGGAGATGAATGTTGATCCCAAAAATGTTGCGGATCCCGACAGAGATCGTTTTGTTCTTTCAAAGGGACATTGCGCACCGGGACTTTATTCAGTAATGGCAGAGAAAGGTTATTTCCCTAAAGAGGAACTGACAACGCTTCGTAAGCTTGGTTCCAGACTTCAGGGACATCCAAGTATGCAGTATCTTCCGGGACTTGATATGTCCAGCGGATCACTCGGACAGGGAATCTCAGCAGCTTGTGGAATGGCACTTTCTGCAAAGCTCGATAAAAAAGATTTCAGAGTATATACGCTTCTTGGTGACGGAGAGCTTCAGGAAGGTCAGGTATGGGAAGCAGCTATGTTTGCAGGCTTCCGCAAACTTGATAATCTTGTTGTTATTGTTGATAACAACGGTCTTCAGATTGACGGACCTGTAGATAAGGTATGTTCACCTTATCCTATCGATAAGAAATTTGAAGCGTTCAATTTCCATGTTATTAATATAGACGGACATAACTTTGATGAGATCAAGGCAGCTTTCGAAGAGGCTAAGAATACAAAGGGTATGCCCACAGCGATCATAGCGCACACTGTTAAGGGCAAAGGTGTTTCCTTCATGGAGAACCAGGCAGGATGGCACGGAAAAGCTCCTAACGACGACGAGTACAAACAGGCTATGGAAGAATTGGAAAGGATAGGTGCGGCACTATGAGCGAAGTAAAGAAGATTGCAACAAGAGAAAGCTACGGTAATGCTCTTGCGGAGCTTGGTGATGAGTTCCCCAACCTCGTTGTTTTGGACGCGGATCTGGCAGCATCAACCAAGACAGCTGTTTTTCAGAAAAAATTTCCTGAGAGACATATAGATTGTGGTATTGCAGAGTGTAACATGATGGGAATCGCAGCAGGACTTGCGACAACAGGAAAGATTCCTTTTGTAAGTTCTTTTGCCATGTTCGCTGCAGGACGTGCATTTGAACAGGTACGTAACTCAGTTGGATATCCTCATCTTAATGTAAAGATTGGTGGAACACATGCCGGAATCACAGTAGGTGAAGACGGTGCCAGCCATCAGTGTAATGAGGATTTCGCTCTTATGAGCGTTATTCCAGGAATGGTTGTTATGTGCCCCGCAGATGATATTGAAGCAAAGGCATGCGTTCGCGCTGCTCTTGAGCACGAAGGACCTGTTTACATCAGATTCGGACGTGCTGCATGCAGTATCATTAACGACAGACCCGATTACAAGTTTGAAATCGGTAAAGGATCTGTGATCAAAGAAGGTACAGATGTAACTATCATTGCAACAGGTATCTGCGTTGATTCAGCAATCGGTGCAGCTGAGAAGCTTGCTGCTGACGGAATTTCAGCAGAGGTTATCAATATTTGTACTATCAAACCTCTTGATAAAGAGCTTGTTATCGCTTCAGCAAAGAAGACCGGCAAGGTTGTAACTGTTGAGGAGCACTCTGTTATCGGCGGACTTGGAAGCGCAGTAAGTGATGCTCTTTCAGAGAGCGCACCTACTCCTGTTAAGAAGCTTGGAATGCAGGATAAGTACGGTGAGTCCGGTACAGCAGGTGAGCTTGTTCATAAGTATGGTCTTGATGCAGATGGAGTATATGCTTCAGTAAAGGAATTTCTTAAATAATGAATATATTGAGTTCTTCAATTCTGTCAGCTGATTTTGCTCGACTGGGATCGCAGATCGAAGAAGTCGATAAGGCTGGCACCCACTACATACATATTGATGTCATGGATGGAATGTTTGTTCCTTCTATTTCGTACGGAATGCCGATAGTTAAGAGCATAAGGGGAATAACCGATAAGCTTTTTGATGTGCATTTGATGATAGTGGACCCGATACGTTACATAAAAAACTTTGTAGACGTGGGGGCAGACTCCGTGACCTTTCATCAGGAAGCTACAGATGATCCTATGGCGGTTATAGATGAGATACATAAATATGGCAAAAAAGCCGGTATAGCAATTAAACCGGCAACACCCATAGATGCGATCGTACCTTATTTGGAAAAGGTTGAGATGGTGCTCGTCATGACTGTTGAGCCGGGATTTGGCGGACAACAGTTGATACCGGAAAGCCTTGATAAGGTAAGGGAGCTGAGAAAGCTTATTGATAAGAAAGGGATTGATGTCGATATTCAGGTAGACGGAGGCATTTACATCGATAATGTAGAGGAAATATTGGAGGCTGGTGCGAATGTGATAGTATCCGGTTCAGGTATTTTTAAAGGCAATATTTCTGAAAACGTGAAGACATTCAGGAAGATATTATCGGAATAACAACCTACGCATTGACAAAAAAACATAAATAAAATACAATTTTTGTATAAGCTGCAAGTGGCTCATGTGCATAGCGCATGAGCCATTTTTTCCAAGATATACCATTTTTATGGGTGTTTTACTGGAGGGGCTATGAGGAGATTTACTTCGTCTGTCGTTGCTTTTTTGTTATGCATTGCTGTTTCAGTGGGATGCGGTTGTTCTTCTTCCTCCCAAAAAGTCGAGAAATCAGTTCCGAAACTTACAATTGGGTTTGTGAGATCTGTTGATGAAGAGGAAATAATAACTGCCACCGAACCACTCAAGGATCTTTTAAAAACTGAGATGATGAAGCAGGGCTACTATGTGAGAGAAGTCGAAATAGTAGTTGGAAATAAATACGAAGCAATTGGCCGAAAACTTGCTACCGGAAGTATAGAAATAGGATTTATTCCGGGAGCTACATATGTACTGTATGAAGGATATTGCGATATTATCCTGACAGCGCTTAGGAAGGGACTATCCATTGAAAGTTCCGAGCCGAGAGTGTGGAATGAGAACGCACCGACAAGTTCTGTAGATAAGACGGTAACTTTTTATCGTGCTCTCATTTTGGCGGGACCGTCGGATCTGGGTAAAGCCCTGGCGGCTAAGGTGAATGATGGTGAGGCTCTTACATGGGAAGAGTTGAATTCACTTAAATGGGGAGTGATGAACTCAACTTCGCCGGCCGGATATTTATATCCGTCTCTTTGGTTAAAAGAGAAATATGACAAGCGAATCAACAATCTTTCGCATGTAACAGAAGTAGATACCTACAGTACTGCATTTAAAGGACTGTCATCGGGCACTTTTGATGTAATATGCATTTACGCGGATGCAAGGCGCGATTTCGAGGGCAGATGGAAATCTGAATTCGGAAGGGACGACAGCATCTGGAGCGAGACGAATGTTATCGGCGTTACAAGCGGAATTTACAATGACACTGTGTGCGTGAGCAGAACATCAACTATAATGGATGAAGGATTGAAAGAAGCCATCAAGCAGGCTTTCATAAATATTGGCGATAGTGATGAAGGTAAAAAGATCATGTCTTTCTATAAACATGTCGGCTATGTTGAGGCCGATCCGGAAGATTATGAGCCAATGAGAGCTGCGCGAGAGATTAACAATATTAAATAATATAGGTGTTAGGTATATGACTTATGACGCCACAGACACAAAGGTAACAAGTGTCTGTGGCGTTAATTGACATTTGGGGGGCGAAAAGGCATACTATATTTGTTAAATTATAAAGGGGTAGAAGGCGGAGAATGTACAAGAGACTTGAAAGAAATGATCCGTGTTGGTGCGGAAGCGGTAAGAAATATAAGACATGTCATGCATCATTTGATGATAAGATTATTCAGCTTGAGCATAGCGGTTTTAGAGTACCGTCAAGAGAGCTGATAAAAACACCAAAAGATATTGAAGGAATAAAGAAGAGCGCGGTTATAAACATGGCAGTGCTCGATGAAATCGGTGAGAAGATTCATGCGGGAATGTCAACTCAGGAGATAGATGACATTGTTTATAATACAACCACGAAGATGGGAGGAATACCTGCAGATCTTAATTATGAAGGATTCCCCAAAAGCGTATGCACTTCGATAAATGAAGAAGTGTGTCATGGAATCCCTTCTGAAGATATTATTTTACAGGATGGAGACATCATAAACGTCGATTGTTCAACAATTCTTGACGGATATTACTCCGATTCTTCGCGAATGTTTTGCATAGGAAATGTTTCTCCGGAAAAGAAGAGACTTGTTGATGTTACTAAAGAGTGCCTTGAAGAGGGACTTAAAGCGGTGAAACCATGGACCCCCATCGGTGATATGGGACATGCAGTGCATCAGCATGCGCTTAAAAACGGATATACAGTTGTAAAAGAGATAGGCGGACACGGTTGCGGTAATGACTTCCATGAAGAGCCTTTTGTAAGTTTTGTCAGCAAACCCGGAACCGGAATGATCATGGTTCCCGGAATGGTATTTACTATTGAGCCTATGGTAAATATGGGAACTGATGAAATCTTTTGCGATGATGATAACGGTTGGACAGTTTACACGGCAGATATGAAACCTTCGGCACAGTGGGAAGTTGAGCTTGTTGTGACCGAGACGGGTTATGAACTGCTTTGTTGGTGATAAATTTTAGTTAGAAGGGACGAACAGTAAATGCAGAATAAAGGTAAATATTATATAACTACAGCGATAGCATACACATCAGGAAAGCCTCATATCGGAAACAGTTATGAGATTGTCCTTGCAGATGCTATTGCAAGATATAAGAGAAGAGATGGATACGATGTTCATTTTCAGACAGGATCTGATGAGCACGGCCAGAAGATAGAGACAAGAGCAATCGAGGCAGGATGCAGCTCACCCAAGGAGTTTGTTGACGGAGTTTCAGATACTATCAAGGGACTTTGGAATCTCATGGATACATCTTATGACAGATTCATCCGTACAACAGACGAGGATCATGTTAAGCAGGTCCAGAAGATCTTTAAGAGATTCTACGATCAGGGAGATATCTACAAGGGATCTTACAAGGGAATGTACTGTACAGAGTGTGAGGCGTTCTATACCGAGGGACAGCTTGTTGACGGTAAGTGTCCTGAATGTGGAGGCGATGTACATCCCGCAGAGGAGGAAGCATATTTCTTCAAGATGAGCAAATATGCCGACAGACTTATTGAGCATATCAATTCACATCCGGAATTTATACAGCCTGTTTCCAGAAAGAATGAGATGATGAACAACTTCCTTCTTCCCGGACTTCAGGATCTGTGCGTATCAAGAACATCATTTAAGTGGGGAATTCCTGTAGATTTCGATGATAAGCACGTTGTATATGTTTGGCTTGATGCACTTTCAAACTATATAACAGGTATCGGATATGACGCAGAGGGCAATAGCTCTGAAGAGTACAAGAAATGGTGGCCTGCGGACCTTCACCTTATCGGTAAAGATATTATCCGTTTCCATACAATTTATTGGCCTATTTTCCTTATGGCACTCGGCGAGCCTCTTCCTAAGCAGATTTTTGGTCATCCATGGCTTTTGCAGGGCGGCGAGAAGATGAGTAAGTCCAAAGGAAACGTTATCTATGCGGATGACCTTGTAAGCTTGTTTGGCGTAGATCCTGTAAGATATTTTGTTCTTCATGAGATGCCTTTTGAAAATGACGGTGTTATTACATGGGATCTTTTGGTTGAGAGATTTAACTCAGATCTTGCAAATACTCTCGGTAATCTTGTAAATCGTACTATCGCCATGAGCAACAAGTACCTTGGCGGAGTTATCGAAGACAAGGGTGTAAAAGAGGCTGTTGATGATGATCTCAAGGCTGTTGTAACAGGCTGCTACGACAAAGTAGAAGCAAAGATGGATGAGCTTAGAGTTGCAGATGCTCTTACAGAGATCTTTACACTCTTTAAGAGATGCAACAAGTATATAGATGAGACTGAGCCATGGGTTCTTGGAAAGGATGAGAGCAAGAAAGACAGACTTTCAACTGTTCTGTACAATCTTGTTGAATCGATTTCAATAGGAGCGGCTCTTCTTGACCCTTATATGCCCGAGACTGCCGCTAAGATCAAAGAGCAGATCGGTGCTGCAGACAGAGAATTTGATACACTTAACAAGTTCGGTCTGTACAAGAACGGAACAAAGGTTTCAGAAAATCCTGAAATGCTCTTTGCCCGCAAAGATCTCAAGGATGTGCTTGAGAAGGCTGCGGAGATTACAAAGAAACAGAAAGCAGAGTATGAAGCAGCACAGAAAAAGGCTGCAGAGAATCTTGCAAAGGCAGGACTTGCACCTCTTCCTGCAAAGACAGAAGAGTCTGAAAGTGCTGTTATAGATATTCCCGCAAAGGATGAGATCACTTATGAGCAGTTTGGAGCTATGCAGTTCCAGGTTGGAGAGATCATCAAGTGTGAAGCTGTTGCAAAATCAAAGAAGCTTCTTTGTTCACAGGTAAAGATCGGAAGCCAGGTAAAACAGATTGTTTCCGGAATAAGAAAGTACTACACACCTGAGGAGATGGTAGGCAAGAAGGTAATGGTTCTTGTGAACCTCAAGCCCGCAAAACTTGCAGGAGTTGTTTCCGAAGGAATGCTTCTTTGTGCAGAGGATGCAGAAGGCAATCTTGCACTTATGACACCTGAAAAAACAATGCCTTCAGGAGCTGAAATCTGTTGATAATTTAATGGCAATTCGTGGTATCATATAGATAGGATATAGGTGTTTTGAAAACGAAAATACGTACATATTTTATGTTGAGTGTAATGAGCTTTTGATACTTATATCTTTCCAAAAACCAAACATGTTGGGAGGGATTTCTTATGGTACGCAAAGAGGAACTGACTTACAAATCACGTGACAGGCAGACCATGCTTAATGCAGTAAGATGGATTCCCGATGGGCAGCCGATTGCAATTCTCCAGGTTATTCACGGGATGCAGGAGTATACCGACCGCTATGATGAGTATGCGCGTTTTATGGCAGAGAACGGCATAATGGTCATAGGAAATGATAATCTTGGACATGGTAAGTCGGTAAATCCGCCAAGCAGTACCTATGGATATTTTTGCAAGAACGATCCCGCGACGGTTTTGGTGCGCGATGCGCACAGGTTAAAGAAGATGACTCAGGAAGAGTTTCCCGGAGTGCCGGTTTTCATCCTGGGACACAGCTTTGGTTCTTTTATAGCAAGAGAATATATTACACGATACGGAACCGGAATAAAGGGTGCCATAATTCAGGGTACGGCGTACACTACCAGAGGTACGCTGGGAGCCATGAATTTCTGGATCTCACTTCTTCAGTTTTTCTTCGGTGATAAGCATCGCTCGAAGATGATAAATGACATGGCTTTTAAGGGCTATCTCAAGAAGATAGAGAAACCGAGAACTCCTTATGACTGGTTGTCACATAACACGGAGAGTATAGATAAGTATATTGCCGATCCCGCTTGTAACTTTGTTTTCACATTGAACGGGTTCAAGACAATGGCTGAGCTCCTAAAGAGAATACAGGATGAGGACAGGATGGAAGATATTCCAAAGAGTCTTCCGGTGCTCATAACGGGCGGAAGCGAGGATCCTGTAAGCTCATACGGAGATGCACTCAAGAGACTCTGTGATATATACAGACTCCAATTACAGATGAAGAATGTTGATATAAAGATTTATGACGGTTATCGTCATGAACTTCAACAGGAGACAGGAAGAGAAAAAGTATTTGCAGATCAGTTGGACTGGATCAAGAAAGTGATAAGCGGTGAAAATTGATACATCAAAAGTAGTCGTTAGATGTGCATATAATTCTGATTGGGACGGGGCAATGAAACTTGCGTGGAGAACATTCGCCAGGTTTGATGCCCCTGACTATTCGGAAGAAGGAATAATAAATTTTCGAAACTTTGTGAGAGATGATACTCTGCGCAAAATGTTTGTCGCGGGGCACTATCAGCTTTTTGTCGCAGTATGTGACGGAAAGTATCTTGGAATGATCTCACTTAGGGAAAAGATACATATATCGCTTTTGTTTGTTGATGGGGACTACCATTGCAATGGAATTGGTAGGGCCCTTATTAAATTTGTTGCTGAGTATGTGTTGACTGAAGAGGGCGTAGACAGGCTCACAGTTAATTCATCACCGTATGCGATTGATTTTTATCACAGGCTTGGGTTTAGAGATACACATAAAGAGACGGTCGCCGACGGAATAAAATTCACACCGATGGAATTGAGGTTATGACAAATGAGAAATTTTTTTAGTATGGACAGTCCCTTTGTGGCGGGGCTCACAAAACTTGCCGACATTATGTGGCTCAATGTATTGACACTTATTTTTGCGATTCCGCTGATCGCAGATGTGATCTTTGTTATGGGACCGGCGGTTTCTCCTCTTATGACGGAGGGCGGTCAGTTTAGCTATGATATTTTTGTGGCTGCCGTAATGTGGACATGGATAATCGGAATTCCCTGTTCGGCAATATTGGGGCCTGCATGTACTGCCATGCACTTTGTCTTACTTAAGATGGTAAGAGAAGAAGACAGCTATGTGACAAAGACATTCTTTAAGTCATTCAAGGATAACTTCAAGCAGGGAATCGTCCTTCAGGTTATCAAGTTTGTTGTGGGCGGAATGCTCATTCTTGACTTCCTTATTCTCAGAAGCAGAGGCGGATTCTACAGATATGTTGTTGTAGGAATGTTTGCAATCTTGTATATAGTGGGACTCTACATCTTTCCTCTTTTATCAAAGTTTGTGAATACCAATGTGAAGACAATCAAGAATGCATTTATTCTGGCGATAGTCGCACTTCCGAGATCAATAGCGATGGCTGTGGTTTCATTGATTCCGCTTGTTTTGGCATATTTCTTCGATCTTAAGATAGTTCCTGTTTATGTACTTGTGGGAATAGCCGGACCTTCATATCTTTCAGCAGTTCTTTATAATCCTACGTTCAAGAAGTTTGAGCCTAAGGAAGAGGTGCTTTCTGAGGAAGAAGAGATGAATGCGGCTATCGGTAAGCTGGACGAGATGAATGAAAAAGATTCAGAGGATGAAACTAACTGATTGGCAAGTTGCATATAGAGATTTGAAATTATTCGTCAACATTACGGAATTGGAAAAGAATTTTTATTTCAATTAGCACATTTGCTAATGAATAATAAAATATTTGTGGAATAAGTGAATAGTCAATAAAGTGAGTCAAAGTTATACTAAGTTCTATCATAAGCTATGTAATGAATTAGGAGGAATTTAAGGTTATGGCAAGTTTATCACTTGAGAATGTTTGCAAAGTATATCCCAACAAGTTTGAAGCTGTTAAGAACTTCAACCTTCAGATTGAGGATAAAGAATTTATTATTTTCGTAGGACCTTCAGGATGCGGAAAGTCAACAACTCTTCGTATGATTGCAGGACTTGAGGATATCACATCAGGTACTCTTAAGATCGGTGACAGAGTAGTTAATGATGTAGAGCCCAAGGACAGAGATATTGCGATGGTATTCCAGAACTACGCTCTGTATCCTCACATGACAGTATATGATAACATGGCATTCGGACTTAAGCTCAGAAAGGTTCCGAAGCCTGAAATAGATAAGATGGTTAAAGAGGCAGCTAAGATCCTCGACCTTGACAAGCTTCTTGATCGTAAGCCTAAGGCTCTTTCCGGTGGACAGAGACAGCGTGTTGCTATGGGACGTGCTATCGTTCGTAATCCTAAGGTATTCCTTATGGACGAGCCTCTTTCAAACCTTGATGCTAAGCTTCGTGTACAGATGAGAACAGAGATCGCTAAGCTTCACCAGAGACTTGGCACAACAATCATCTACGTTACACATGACCAGACAGAGGCTATGACTCTTGGAACAAGAATCGTAGTTATGAAGGACGGTCTTATTCAGCAGGTTGATACACCTCAGAACCTCTATGAGAAGCCCGCTAACCTCTTCGTTGCAGGATTCATGGGATCACCTCAGATGAACTTCATCGATGCAGAGGTTGTTGTATCAGGCGACAAGGCTAGCCTCAGAGTAGCAGATCAGCTCATCGAGCTTCCTCCTGCAAAGGCTAAGAAGGTTATCGAGGGTGGTTACGCTGGAAAGACTGTAACATTCGGTATCCGTCCTGAGGATGTTGATGATTCAGAAGTTGTTGTAAGCACATCAAAGGCTGTATTCGAGTCAACAATCAACGTATACGAGCTTCTCGGTGCAGAAGTTTACCTTTACTTTGATCTTGATCAGTTCCCTATTACTGCAAGAGTTGATTCTCGTACAACAGCAAGACCCGGCGATAAGGTTAAATTCGCATTTGATGTTGAGAAGATTCACATCTTCGACAAAGAGACAGAAGAGACTATCACAAACTAATATTGTGATTGAATTATTAAGGAGTCATGCGACGCATGGCTCCTTATTTGTTTGATAGGAAATTCCTGTGATATACTTAATATAGGTTCTTTTGAAAGGAGAAAGCATGATTTCAACACAGACCATAAAAGGAAGTATAAGCGAACTCGGAGCTATAACCAAAGTAGAATTATGTGTTATGGATCTGGGGGGAGAAGTTGTCGCTGCTACAAGCGAGATAGGTTTTTCCGATGTTTCCATAATAACAAGTTTCGCTTCGTCTCCGGTTGATTCACAGGTAATAGGTGATATTCATCTGTTTAAAGTTTTGGACGATGGAGAGCCTTTATACATTTTGCTTTCAAAAGGCGACAATGAGCAGGCGTATATGGTGGGAAAGATTGCGGTGAGTCAGCTTCAGGCGCTTGTTCTTGCGTACAAGGAAAGGTTTGACAGAAATAATTTTTTCCAGAATCTGCTTCTTGATAATATGCTCATGATCGACGTATATAACAGGGCAAGAAAACTCAAGATAGAGGTAACTGCGCCAAGGACGATAATGCTGGTTGAAACAGGACGTACAAAAGATAGCAGTGCCAGAGAACTTTTGACGAGTATGTTTGCGCCGAGCTCGGGAGATTATGTCACTGCGGTCGATGAGAACAGCATTATCATTGTAAAGTCGCTTGGTAAAGGCGAGAATTATGATGATATAAACAGAATCGCCACAACTATCGTAGATATGATGAGCACAGAAGCACTTTTGAACGTAAGAGTGTCTTACGGAACAATAGTTGAAGAAATAAGAGATCTCAGCAAGTCCTTTAAGGAAGCCAAGATGGCACTTGAAGTCGGAAGGATATTCAACGCTGAGTGCAGGGCAAACGGGTATAATACGCTCGGAATAGGAAGACTTATCTATCAGCTTCCGGAGAGCCTTTGCAAGATGTTTATAGATGAGATTTTTGAAGACAGAGAGATTCCGAGTAATCTTGATGAAGAGACTTTGAATACCATCGCGAAGTTTTTTGAGAATAATCTTAATGTATCCGAGACATCGAGACAGCTCTTTGTACATAGAAATACTCTTGTTTACAGGCTCGAGAAACTTGAAAAGAGTTGCGGACTTGATGTTAGGAAATTTGATGATGCGCTCACTTTCAAGATTGCGCTGATGGTACTTAATTACATGAAATATCTTAGGGATAGGGAATAAAAGAAGAGCGATCCTGTGAGGGATACATGCACGTTTGCTCCCGGCACTGCGCAGGCGACCTTACAACACATGAAAGGTTCTGCTTAGTGCTGCTTCGTTCCCGACCTGACACGGTTCGCAGATTTTCATTGCATAAGACCCACGCGTACACGGAAGGACTGCTACATGCACCCTTCACAAGACCGCTTTGATTACTATACTTTTTTTTGACCGTAATGTCAATTTGTTATTGTTGTATTAGATCCTTAAGGGTATAGCTGTCGATGTATTTATTTACGACTTCATCAAGCCCTTTCCAGAAATTTACTGAATTACACGTGTCGGTTCGCGGGCATGTTACCCCGTTTTCATAAGCGACACATTCGACAGGAGTGAGAGTCCCTTCGACAGTTCGGAGAACATTGCCGACATTATATTCCTCAGGGCTATGAGCAAGACGGTAACCGCCGTTACTTCCGCGCATGCTGTTCAGGTAACCAGCTTTGTTCAAGGTGGCAACAATCTGTTCCAGATATTTGATGGGGATGTTTTGTCTCTGGGAAATGTCTTTTAGCGCAATGAAATTGTCATTGCCGAAGCTGGCGAGATCAATCATTACCCTCAAGGCATATCTTCCCTTAGTGGATATTCGCATAAAAAACCTCTTTATACAGATAAATTGATATAATATAATAATTCGTATATCATATGATAACAGAATTACTACCATTTTGCTAGGAAAGAAGCAGATCTATGAAAATGCAGCCAAAGTCCAAAGGGGTGGATAAAGAAAAATGCACTGAGGACGAGCTTAAAGATATTAAATATATGAGAGCAGCCATTAACCAGGCTAAGAAAGCTTACGCTCTCGGAGAAGTTCCGATAGGATGTGTTATAGTATATGAAGACAAGATAATCGGACGCGGTTATAACAGGCGAAACACTGATAAGACGCCGCTTGCGCATGCTGAGATAACTGCAATACGCAAGGCCGGCAAAGTCATAAAGGATTGGCGACTGGAAGGGTGTAAGTTGTATGTTACTTTGGAACCGTGCCAGATGTGCGCGGGGGCGATAGTACAGGCAAGAATACCGGAAGTTATCATGGCAGCCGAGAATCCTAAGGCCGGATGTGCCGGATCGGTCATGGATATTTTGAACAATCCGGATTTTAATCATCAGGTCGTGGTGAAAAAAGGTGTACTGGAGAGTGAATGCAGTAAACTGCTTAAAGATTTTTTTATAGAGCTGAGAGCAAGAAATAAAGCTGAGAAAGAGCAGAAAGGGAAGCTTTAGTGAAAAGGAAGATAACTGCGCTGGTTATGACAGCAGTAATGACAATAAGTTCGATGGCATGCGGTAGTAGCAAGAAATCTGCATCGGATTTTCAATATCGCAATATAGATATTTCGGGACCTACGGTTACGATTACTTATTTGACCATAGGTGACAAGCCGATAAATGGAATGACTGAGAAGGTATTGGAAAAACTTAATGAGCTTCTTTTGAAAAAAGCAAATGCAAAGCTCGATATTTACTATATTGGATGGAATGATTATCTGGAAAACTACGACAAGACGCTTGATATGGGAAATGTTAATGTGGATCTTGTTGCTGCCGGAAGTGACTGGCTTGATGCATGGCCGAACGCGGTGAAGGGTAATTTTTTGCCGCTTACAGATGATATGCTTAAGACATATTGTCCTCAGACATACAGATATGTTTCCACAACAGACTGGAAGAGCTGTTCATATGACGGAAGAATATATTTCATTCCGGAAAATGAATATACACAGTGGATCAATGATGGTTTTGTATATAGATCTGATATTGCTAAGAATGCGGATATCGGCGAGATACAGGACTGGGATGATCTTACAAGATACTTTAAGTATATAAGGGATAAGAACCCTGAGATGATTCCATGGGATGCAGACGGAAAGGGAGCTGAACAGACTCTCGGATATATTATGTCTGAGACCAAGTACACTCCGATATACGAGCTGGGTGCTTACGGAGTGTGGGGAATTTACAAGGATATTCCCAATCTTATAGTTTCACCTTATTTATCAGGACCGACTCTTGAGAATTATGCCAATCTTATGAAGCAGTGGAATAAGATGGGCGTTTGGAGAGAGGATTTTAAGGATTACAAGGGAGAAAATACGGCGTTTTATAACGGAGACTCCGCAGTTGTACTGGCCAATACAGAGGATTTTTATACCAAGATAAAGCCGAATATGAATATATATCAGCCCGAATCCAATGTTAAATTTTTCTGGTTCGGAAAAAATGAAAATCTCGTAAAAAGAAGTATTCTTCACGGTGCAATAGCGGTTTATTCCAAGTCAAAGAACCCTGAAAGAGCGCTGATGGTATATGACATATTGAGAAACGACCGTGAATGTTATAATCTGATCCGCTACGGAATAGAAGGCGTGCAGTATCAGATAACTCCCAGAGGAACGCTTGAGAAGCCCAGTGGTTACAATGATGAAAGAGACGGCATAACAACCAACTTCTGGTGGGGAAGAAGAGATGCATATGAGATAAAAGATTCCAGTTATCAGTGGGATGATTACAATGAGCTTCTGTCAGAATATAACAAGATAGCAGTAGATTATCCTTGGGACAGGACGCCGTTTTCGACGACGACTATCAGTCAGAGGATACAGGACGTTACCAAAGTGTGCGACAAGTACATTCCCGAGATCGCGTACGGCAGATACGAGAATACGGCTAAACAGGAGGTTGAGGAATTCAGAAGAGAACTGAAGGAAGCCGGTATAGAGGAAGTAACGAAATATTTGCAGAGTATTTATGAAGCTAAATATATAAATAATTAAAAAATATCATACATATAACAGAAAAATTATGATAAAATAGCGGCTATGTAATTGTATACATGTATGACGCATTAACGCATTGATTTATCAGAGTAGGTAGGAGGAGTAGCAATGGTAACAACACTTGAACATGGATGTTATCTTATAAATGGAAACACAGTAGTACCGGATGATGCTGAAGCTACAGCGGTTCTTGCATCTAACGGAATATCAGAGGATGCAGCTAAGAGTGCAAAAGAGAACACAATAGCATATGGAATTCTCAAAGAGCACAATACTTCCGGAAATATGGAGAAGTTATGCGTTAAGTTTGATAAGCTTACTTCACACGATATAACATATGTCGGAATCATTCAGACAGCAAGGGCATCGGGACTTGAGAAATTCCCTATTCCCTATGTACTTACAAACTGCCACAATTCACTTTGTGCGGTTGGCGGAACAATTAATGAAGATGACCATGTATTCGGTCTTACAGCTGCTCAGAAGTATGGCGGAATCTATGTACCTCCTCATCAGGCGGTTATCCACCAGTTTGCCAGAGAGATGCTTGCAGCAGGCGGAAGCATGATCCTTGGATCTGATTCACATACAAGATACGGTGCTCTCGGAACAATGGCTATCGGAGAGGGCGGACCGGAGCTTGTTAAGCAGCTTCTCGGACAGACATATGATGTAGATATGCCCGGAGTTGTAGCTATTTATCTTGAGGGAGAGCCCAAGAAGGGTGTAGGTCCTCAGGACGTTGCACTTGCAATCATCGGAGAGGTGTTCGGAAGCGGCTATGTAAAGAATAAAGTAATGGAATTCGTTGGCCCCGGTGTAGAGAAGCTCAGTGCAGACTTCAGAATCGGTGTTGATGTAATGACAACAGAGACAACATGTCTTTCATCAATTTGGCAGACAGACGATACAATCAAGGAGTTCTATGAGATTCACGGAAGAGTAGGTGATTACAAAGAACTCAAGCCCGGAAAGGTTGCTTACTATGATGGTCTTGTTAAGGTTGACCTCAGCTCGATCAATCCTATGATCGCTATGCCTTTCCATCCAAGCAATGTATATGAGATCGCAGAAGTTAACCGCAACGCTGCTGATATTCTCGCAGATGTTGAGAAGAGAGCAAAGGTTAGCTTTGGTGACAGTATTGAATATTCACTTCAGGATAAGATCAAGAACGGCAAGTTTATTGTCGAGCAGGGAATAATCGCAGGTTGTGCAGGCGGTGGATTTGAGAACATCTGCGCTGCAGCGGATATTCTTAAAGGTCACTTTATCGGAAATGACAGATTTACACTCAGTGTATATCCTGCTTCAACACCTATCTTTATGGAAGTTGTTAAGAACGGCGCAGCTGCTGCAATTCTTGAGACAGGTGCAATACTTAAGACTGCATTCTGCGGACCTTGCTTCGGTGCAGGTGATACTCCCGCAAATAATGCATTCAGTATTAGACATTCAACAAGAAACTTCCCTAACCGTGAAGGATCTAAGGTTCAGAACGGTCAGGTTGCTTCGGTTGCACTTATGGATGCAAGATCTATTGCCGCAACTGCAGCTAATCAGGGTGTTCTTACACCTGCTACAGAGTTTGACGGAGAACTCAAGAAATACAAGTATCACTTTGACAGTGAGATCTACAAGAACCGTGTATTTGATTCACACGGAGTTGCAGATCCTTCGGTTGAACTTCAGCTCGGACCCAATATCAAGGATTGGCCTAAGATGTCAGAGCTTCCTGAGAACATGGTGCTCAGAGTTGTATCAGAGATCCATGATCCTGTAACAACAACAGATGAGCTCATTCCTTCAGGTGAGACATCATCTTACAGATCAAACCCTCTCGGACTTGCCGAGTTTACATTGTCAAGAAAAGATCCTGCATATGTAGGACTTGCAAAAGAGATGCGCGCAGCACAGGATGCTCTTGTAGAGGGCAAAGATCCTATAGCTGCATGGGGCGAACTTAAGGGCGTAATGGAAGTGATCGGCAAGAAGTTCGACGGAGTAAACAATGACAACGTTGGATTCGGATCGACAATCTTTGCGGTTAAGCCCGGTGACGGATCTGCGAGAGAGCAGGCTGCATCTTGCCAGAAGGTTCTCGGCGGATGGGCAAACATCGCCAATGAATATGCAACAAAGAGATATCGTTCAAACCTTATTAACTGGGGTATGCTTCCTTTTGTTATCAAAGAGGGCGAGCTTCCTTTCAAGAACAAAGACTACATCTTCCTTCCAGGAATCAGAGATGCGGTTAAGAATAAGGACGAAGTTATCAAGGCATATGCTGTTGCAGGCGATGCTATAACAGAGTTTGAATTAAAACTTGGTAATCTTACCGATGACGAAAGACAGATAATTCTTGACGGTTGCCTTATAAACTACAATCGAGTTAAGTAAAAAAGGGACTGGTAATTTATATGTTTTCTGTTATGAGGCGGAAAAACAGAATAACCGCGGCAGTACTGATACTGTCGATTATTGGAAGCGTCGCAGGCTGCGGCGCTTCTTCTGCTGAAAAACAGGAAGATAATACCGAGAAAGTCCAGGCAGGAGCAGAAAAGGAGACAGGCGCCGAATATGCGGTCCCCGAGCAGATTCCAAAAGCTCTTACCGATCAGATCGGTTATAAGACGGATTCTGTGAAAACAGTCATTCTGCATGGCAAAAGACTTCCTAAGACTTTCAGTATAAAAGAGATTGGGACAAAGGAAGAGAAATACACCGGAGATGTGGTAAAGACGGTCTATAATAATGAGACGGAAGAATTTACCGGAATCGGCTATTTTACAGATTTAAAGGAAGATGGGGATTATTATGTCAGTGCGGACATAATAGGAGAATCATATTCTTTTACCATATCGGAAGATGTATATGCAGACCTGTTTAACGAGGCTTGCAAAAAATATTACATCAATAGATGCGGTACCTCGTTGTCAGAGGAATATGCGGGGGAAAATGCACACAGTGCCTGCCATACGACATCTGCTCATATGCAGGAGCATCCTGAGACAGAGATAGATGTTACCGGAGGGTGGCATATGGATGAGCAGGCTGACAGGGATACGACGGTTGGATGCAATGTGGCGGAGAATCTGCTTCTTGCATATGAGATAAATGAGGCTTCATTTACAGATGATGCGGGAATTCCGGAGAGTGGAAACGGGATACCGGATATTCTGGATGAAGTCCGCTATGAAGTTGAGTGGCTGCTTAAAATGCAAGATGCAAAGACCGGAGGAGAGTATGGCGCAGCACTTACGGACAGTACAGGTGGCGGAGATGTGATGACTTATCCGGTATCAGTCACACCTGTATCTATGGAGGCTACCATTAATTTTGCATCTGTTCTTGCAAAGTTTAGTTATATTTATCAGAAGTATGACGGAGAGTTTGCGACAAATTGCCTTAGGGCTGCGGACAGGGCGTGGAGCTGTTTTTTCTATAATCAGAAAGCGCAGGACAATACAGCTGTATTCAAGGCTGCTGCGGAGTTGTACAGAGCAACGGGAAATGCTGCTTATGAAGCGGTTTTGGAGGATTATTACAACAGATCCGATTTCAGTCAGATATTTAATGCGGATGAGAACATTCTGATCGGCGCAGTGACTTATCTTTCGACGAGTCAGAAAGTTGATGTGTCAAGGTGTGAGTCACTCATGAAGCTTCTTATGGAGCGGGCCGAGGGAATTGCACAAAAAGCGGGACAGTCGGCATATCTTGTGACTGATCACGGTGAGAGCGACTTTGGAAGATTGCTGGAAGACATGAGGTGCCTGACCATAACCGACCACATCATATATAATCATGAGTATACGACTATTATTGAGAATCATGCGCATTTTTTGATGGGTGCCAATCCGAAAGCCGTTAATTATGTTTCGGATGAAACGGAGAGAACCTACACGGATGAAGCAACCGTCGGAATACTGAACGATCCTCAGGCAGATGCGCTTTTGGTATTCATGCTTAGTATGCTAGTGTGCTGACACGTTGACAATTTGATAAATTACTTGTGAAATAATTCATGTACTAGTGTGAGCACTAAATATATTTAGAGAGGAACAAAGCATTTTTTGCAATATATATGCAAGCTGTGGGATTTGCATGACCATTTGCATGGTGCTATAGTTAACCAAATGAATGTAAATATTAATGGACTAAATATAAACTACATAGATGAAGGAACGGGGCCTTTACTCGTAATGCTTCACGGATGGGGCTCCAATATAGACCTTTTTGCGGGTGTAATTAATTTTGCCAAAAAAGGTTATCATGTTGTGGCAATGGATATGCCGGGCTTTGGTAAGAGCGATGAACCCAAAGAACCCATGGGCGTAGAAGATTTCATGAATTTCGTGATCGACTTTGTAAAGACTCTTTATCCCGATGACAAAGAGATAATCTTCCTCGGACATTCCATGGGAGGAAGGATAATCATAAAGCTTGCTTCGGGAATAAATGAAGGAAAGCTTTCTCCCGGATTTACGATTCCCAAGATCATACTTACGGATTCAGCGGGAGTTATTCCTGTTAAGACCAAGGCACAGCAAAAGAAATCCAGAAGATACAAGTTCTATAAGAATCTTATTACAAAGAGCGGCCTTTTAAAACTTGATCCAAAGGCGCTCGATAAGCTTCAGAAGAAGTTTGGAAGCGCTGATTATGCTGCGGCTTCTCCTGTAATGAGAAAGAGTCTTGTAATGGCGGTAAACGAGGATATGGTTCCTTACATGCCTTCTGTTACACAGCCGGTTCTCTTGATCTGGGGAGACAAGGACACGGCGACACCGCTGTCAGACGGACAGAAGATGGAAGAGCTTATGCCTGAGGCAGGACTTGCGGTCATAGAGGGAGCGGGGCACTATTCATTTATTGATAACCTCTATGTTTACAACAAGATTCTCGGAAGTTTCCTTGGGTTAAAGAATTAAGGAGAGGGAGAGTAGAAAGTGATACTTATATTATTTACTGTAATATATCTTTGCGCTGCGGTGCTGGGGCTTCGCTATTATACACATATGCTTCAGTTATCGAGCTATCAGTTTCAGGGGTATTTTAGATTTTTAAAGACTACGGTGACTAAATACGGACTTCATGCCGGAGCTGCCGCTGCTATTTTCGGCGCGGGATTCTTTAAGTATGCCGAGGCAGTGGAAGAGACCGATATGAACAAGATCGCGGTTGTGCTCACTGTTCTTTCGTTTGTTTTTCTTGTGCTTATGGCAGTTATGTACATTCCGAGAAAAGCGAAGAAGAAGTTTGTTGTTACACAGAGAGTTCAGAGACTTTTTATTACCTACGCGGTCTTATTTGTACTTGTGGCAGTTATCGCCGCTGTATGTGTGACATTTGGCGCCGATTGGAGTGCGGGTAAGCGTGCTCTTGCAGCATTTTTCGTGGCTGCATATATAGGTTTTTTGCCTCTGGTTGTTGCTCTTGCCAATCTTATCAACAAACCCATAGAGAACAGGATAAATCAGTGGTTTATCGATGATGCCAAGAGAATTCTTAAAGAGCATCAGGGACTTCGCATAATCGGTGTAACGGGAAGTTACGGCAAGACAAGTGTGAAGTACTATCTGACAACACTTCTTTCAGAGAAATACAGAGTTCTGATGACTCCAGAGAGTTACAACACTCCGATGGGAATCGTAAGGACCATACGTGAGAAGATGGTTCCCACTCATGAGATATTCGTATGTGAGATGGGTGCGAGACATCTTCATGACATAAAAGAGATAACGGATATTGTTCATCCCGATGATGGGATACTTACATCAATAGGTTATCAGCATCTTGAGACCTTCCACTCTCTTGAAAATATAGTTAGCACCAAGTATGAACTTCTTGATGCGGTTGAAGAGAAAGAGAAGGCAGAGGGCGCTCAGAAGGGCAAGCACCTTAAGTTTGCAAACGGTGACAATGAGATTATCATGGCAAACATGAAATACAAGGATGCGATAACTTACGGTGTTTCAGAAGGATGCGATTACAGAGTTTCCGATATTTCCGTTACCGGAGCGGGAACAACATTTAATGTGACTACACCTGAGGGCGAGACTTCAGAATTTAGTACGAAGCTCGTCGGAAGACATAACGTTGAGAACATTGCGGGCGCGATAGCCGTTGCGGCAAGCTTTGGAGTTCCTATGAACAAGCTTCGCATGGCGGTCAGAAGAATACAGCCCGTTCCTCACAGACTTGAACTTGTAAGACACGGAGCGGTTGCAATCCTTGATGATGCGTATAACTCCAATCCGAACGGAGCGAAGGTTGCGCTTGAGACACTGGCTCTTTTTGAAAACTCGGTAAAGATACTCGTTACTCCCGGAATGGTAGAACTTGGGGCAAAAGAAGATGAGTACAACGAGGAGTTCGGAAAGCAGGCGGCAGCTGTTTGCGACTATATCATACTTGTCGGCGAGAAGCAGACACATGCAATCAAAAAGGGAGCGCTCGGTGCGGGATTTGCCGAGGACAAGCTCTTTGTAAAGAACAGTCTCACGGAAGCTACACAGCTTATGTACGAGCTTGAAGCGGGAAGAGAAAAAGTAATACTTCTTGAGAACGATCTTCCCGATAACTATACATGATAAAAAAAGAAATAAAATGAAAGAGGGTTATTATGAAGCTAAAAGTTGCGGTTTTATTTGGCGGAAAAAGTACAGAGCATGAGATTTCCATTATCTCTGCAATTCAGGCAATAGGACATATCAATAAGGAAAAATATGATGTAGTGCCTGTCTATATCACAAAGAACAACGATTTCTATGTCGGAGAGGACATCGACAAGATCGAGGAGTACACACATATTACTCAGCTTCTTGCCAAGAGCACACAGGTTGTATGGGTAAAAGAAAATGATAAGGTTAATCTTGTCAGATACCCCATGAAGAAGTTCGGAAACAACGTTATGACTCAGGTTGACGTTGCATTCCCTATCGTTCACGGAACAAACGTGGAAGACGGAACACTTCAGGGATTCCTTGCTACACTTGGACTTCCCGTTGTTGGATGTGATGTTCTTTCATCAGCTGTCGGAATGAACAAGTATGTTATGAAGACAGTTCTTAAGGACAACAATATTCCCGTTCTTGACTGCAAATGCTACACATGGAAGGACTACGAGGATGTTGACTCACTTGTAGAAAAGATTGAGAAGACATTTGAGTATCCCGTTATCATAAAGCCTCTTAACCTTGGTTCAAGTATAGGGATCAAGAAGGCTTCAGACAGAGCATCTCTTCTTGAAGCTCTTGACCTTGGATTTGAGTTCTCCAAGAAGATCCTTGTTGAGCATGCTATTTCCAAGCTTAAAGAGATCAACTGCTCGGTTCTCGGCGACTACGAGTCAGCAGAGGCATCTGAGTGTGAAGAGCCTATCAACTCTGACGAGATTCTCAGTTTCGAAGATAAGTACATCGGCGGTGGATCAAAGGGATCTGCAAAGGGTGCTAAATCAGGCGGAAGCAAGGGAATGGCTTCTCTTAAGAGAAAGATTCCTGCAGACATTTCCGACGAGATGCGCGATAAGATCAGAACAATGGCTGTTGACGCATTCATCGCACTCGGCTGTTCAGGTGTTTCAAGAATCGACTTCATGATTGACATGGAGACTAACGAAGTTTATTTCAACGAGATCAATACTATTCCGGGTTCACTTTCATTCTATCTCTGGGAGCCTCTCGGAATGAAGTATGAGCATCTTTTGGACAATATGATCGAGCTTGCACTCAAGGCTGACAGAGAGAACCACAAAGTGGTTTACTCTTTCGAGACAAACGTACTTGAAGGCGTTAAGCTTGGCGGAGGCTCCAAGGGAAGCAAAGGATAAGGCTTCATGGGGGATTCGCCTAAGGGCACAGCGGCATATATCTGAAAATGCTTGTGTTCGTCTGCGCGCTGATTTTTATCAATTTCAAAAACACAGGAATGCTTCCTTTCGACGTTGCTCAGAGAAGTCAGCATTCCTGTGTTTTTTCAATTTTTTACAGCGGTAGTTTTTCATTCTTTAAGTAAGTATCTTCGATAATTTTCTTTACGTAACCGTCTATATTTCTTTGATCCTCTTTGCTGAGTTCACTGATTACGATAGGTTTGCAATATTCTATAACTACGTGAGTTGCCTTGATGAAAGGTGGATGATTCTCAAATATATCACGTGAGTGATTGATTACCATAGGAACAATGGGGCATCCGGATTTCTGGGCAATCTTGAAGCTTCCTTTGTGGAAATCGAGCATTGGGGCGTCGGTGCTGTTTCTGGTTCCCTCGGGGAAGATGCACATTGAGATGCCGTTTTTAACCTTATCTATAGCTGCAAGAACCATCTCGAGACCTTTTCTGATATCAGATCTGTCGAGGAACAAGCAATCGAGGAAGATCATCCAGTAGCCGAGAACGGGAATCTTTTTGATAACGTCTTTTGAAATATAGCCCGTAGGTCTGGGAACACGTGGATAAGTAACTACGATATCGAAATAACTGCGGTGGTTTCCGACATACAAAACGGAGCGGTCCTTTGGAACATTTTCTTCACCGATAACGGTAACCTTTGTGCCGCTTAGTAGCATGACAACGTTAAATGCGAATCCGACAATCTTGAGAGAAGCTGTTTTTACAGCGTAGGGATTGAACTTCTTGATTATCAAAAGGACAAGCTGTATCGGGATACTCACGATGAGGAATATCACGATAAAAAGAATTACAGCGATAAATCTTATCATAAAATCTAAAACCTCGTTTCTATAAATAATTCTCTTATTCAAAACATATTTTACCATACAATTTAGTCCCATCATAAACTATTTTTGTCGTATAATAGGGCAAAGCGGTAAAGAACAAAACTACAAGGAGAAGCATGATGCTGATTTTAAAGAACGGATATCTTATCGAGCCTGAGTCAGGCTATGAAGGATATAAAGATATACTCATTGAAGGTGATAAAATTGTGGATATTGTGGATAAAGGTTGTGGAAAAGTGGAAAAACTTTCGCATGATTCCGCGAACGAAGTGATAGATGTGGCCGGAAAGATAGTAACGGCGGGGCTTGTGGACGGACATGTTCACTTTAGGGATCCCGGCTTTACATACAAGGAAGATATCGAGACGGGAGCGAGAGCTTCTGCAAGAGGCGGATTCACTTCTGTTGTCATGATGGGAAATACCAATCCTCATATGGATAATGTCGAGACAATAAAATATGTTCTTGAAAAGGGCAAAGAAACAGGGATTAACGTGTACACCTGCGCAAACGTGACCATGAATATGGAGGGAAAAGAGCAGGTTGATATGGAGAAACTCCTCGATGCGGGAGCAGTTCTTTTTACAGATGACGGAAAACCCATAACCGATGAGAAGATAATGGAGGCTGTCTGCAAGAAAGCGGCGGCACTTGATAAGGTCGTAAGTCTTCATGAGGAAGATCCTAAGTTTATAACAGACAACGGAATCAATGCGGGAGCAGTTGCAGAGAAGCTTGGAATCAAGGGCTCGCCCAGAGAAGCAGAGATTTCCATGGTGAAAAGAGATATCGAAATTGCTGAGAGGACAGGCGCAAAGATTACCGTTCAGCACATAAGTGCGGCAGAGTCGGTTGATCTTATCAGACAGGCCAAAAAGAGAGGCGTGAAGGTATACGCTGAGGCAACTCCGCACCACTTCACACTTACAGAGGATGCGGTTCTTAAACACGGAACATTGGCCAAAATGAATCCGCCGCTCAGACTTGAATCTGACAGGCTTGCCATAATCGAGGGCCTTAAAGACGGCACAATAGAGATGATAGCAACAGACCATGCGCCTCATTCCAAGGAAGAGAAAGAGAAGCCGATTAAAGAGGCTCCTAGCGGAATAACCGGGATTGAAACATCTCTTTTGCTCGGAATAAGGGAAATTGTGGATAAAGGGTACATGACACTTCCTGAGTTGCTAAAAAGAATGACAATCTGCCCTGCAAAGATCTACGGATTGGATGCGGGAAGTGTTAAAGTTGGAGGCAAGGCGGACCTTGTAATATTCGACAATAAGACGGAGTGGGTGTTTGATAAGACATATTCAAAGGCGACAAACACACCGTTTTTGGGAGAGAAATTCCCTGCACGTGTTCTTTATACGATATGCTCGGGAAAGATTGTTTATAAAGCATGATAAATGTTTAATAAAAAAGTTTTGAAAGGAGAGCGAAATGAAGAGAAAAGTAGTGGGAATCCTTATGTTATGCGCGGTGTTGACCGGATGTCATGCTATACCGGGCGCGGTTGATGATACGAACGATTCCCAGGTGACTGTAGATGACAGCGAAGAGAGCAGTGATACAGGCGCTGAGGAGAGTGTAACGGAAGATAGCGAGAGTGAAAGCGAGAATGCAGAAGCAGCAGGACAGGAAGGATCGTATGATGATCTTCTTGCTGAGATTAAAGCCGCTGTTGAAAAGGGCGATGTGAGTAGCGTTGATGTTTCTAAAAGCACTTGTATTAAAGCGCCCGAAATGATGGAGGATACTGATGCAAGATATGGCTATCTTATTAAGGACCTTGACGGTGACGGTACGGATGAACTTATTCTTGGTACAACATTTTATATTGTCGATACCGATCTTGAGGCGAGAGGAAGATATAATTCGGTTATCTACGATATCTTTACTTTGAGTGACGGTAAACCCAAGAATGTAGTAAGGTGTGAAGGCTATGATACGTACTATTTCGCAACAGACGGAACCATAGTCAAAGAAGTAGGAGAGACAAATTCGGATACAATAATATCTCTTGCTACCTTCAATAAATTCAACAAGGACAAGCTTGATGTTGCCGAAGGAATCAGATATGATATGGCAGGAGACGATTTGGTCTATTACCGCTCCGACAGTGATCCTTTGGGAGACGGCGCGGAGAAGATCACTTACGATGATTGGAGAGCTATTATTGATAAGCATGGCTATGACTTCGTTAAGTTTACACCGTTTGTAGAGCCGGCTGCACCTACGAAGAAAGCGACAGTTTACGTTAGGACTTATGAGGAAGGGTACATTGACGGTGCGCTCCAGGAAAAGTGGAGAGAGTACGTAAAGTACTATGACGATCACACAGGCTATAATAATGTCGGCGATGATTCTACGGGTGCGTTCTCAAGTTATGACGAGGAAGCTATAGACGATCTTGTAAGGAACGGATTCGTCGAAGAGAAATAATGTATTTTGCAATAAAGATATAAGGAGAGATCTGATGGCTAACAAGATGAAAAAAGAAGCGAAGGTACTAAGCTGCGGCCTTCTTGCAGAAGGCATATACGAGCTGTGGCTTGAGACACCTTTTGCAAAAGATGTTGTTCCGGGGCAGTTTGTGGGAGTATATCCCGCCAATAAGGCAACTCTTTTACCCAGACCTATAAGCGTATGCGAGGTAGATGCCGAGAGGTCGGCGCTAAGACTGGTATACAGAGTTGTCGGAAGCGGAACAGCTGAGTTTTCGCTTTACAGGCCGGATGATTTTATTATGTTACTTGGCCCTCTCGGCAACGGTTTTCCTCTTGATAAGGCAAAAGGAAAAAATGTTGTCGTAATGGGCGGAGGAATTGGAGTACCGCCTCTTATCGAGACAGCCAAAAAGCTTTCGGGAGAAAAAGTCAGCGCTGTAATGGGATACAGAAACAGTGAGACTTTCCTTTCCGAGGAGTTTAAGAAGTATTCGGATATGTACATCGCAACTGAAGACGGAAGCGTTGGAACAAAGGGAAATGTCATAGATGCAATGAGAGAAAACAACATTAAGTGTGATGTTATCTTTGCCTGCGGACCGATGCCGATGCTAAGGGCAATCAAGGCATATGCACAGGAGATTGGCGCTAAGGCATATCTTTCTCTTGAAGAGAGAATGGCGTGCGGAGTAGGCGCGTGCCTTGGATGCATAACCAAGACTAAAGAGATAGATGAGCATTCTCACGTTCATAATGCGAGAATTTGTACAGACGGCCCCGTATTTGATGCTGATGATTTGGAGATGTGATATATGAATACAAAAGTTAAGATAGCAGGCGTAGAATTCAAAAATCCCGTGATGACGGCTTCGGGAACATTCGGTTCGGGAATGGAATACTCGGACTTTGTAGATCTTAATAAACTTGGCGCGGTTGTGACTAAGGGTGTTGCAAATGTGCCGTGGCCGGGAAATCCCGTTCCGAGAGTTGCGGAAGTGTACGGTGGTATGCTCAATGCGATCGGACTTCAGAACCCCGGAATAGATGTTTTTGTTGAAAGAGATCTTGAGTTTTTGAAAAAATATGACACAAAAGTCATAGTAAATGTATGTGGAAAGTCTGTTGAGGACTATCTTGAAGTTGTAGAGAGACTTGGCGATGAAAAGCGCGTTGACATGCTTGAGATAAATGTCTCTTGTCCCAATGTAAAAGAGGGAGCGATCGCCTTCGGACAGAATAAGGATGCTCTCTATGACATAACCGAGAAGATCAAGAAAGTTGCTAAGCAGCCTATCATCATGAAGCTAAGTCCCAATGTCACCAGTATTTCTGAGATGGCTAAGGCTGCTGAGGCTGCAGGAGCAGATGCAATCTCGCTTATCAATACAATCACCGGAATGAAGATTGATATTTATAAGAGAAAGTTTGCACTTGCAAATAGGACCGGAGGAATGTCAGGCCCTGCGATCAAGCCTGTTGCCGTAAGAATGGTATATGAAGCATCTCACGCAGTTGATATCCCTGTTATAGGAATGGGCGGAATCGCAAATGCAGAGGATGCGATTGAGTTCATCATGGCAGGTGCAACAGCAATCGCAGTAGGAGCAATGAATTTCCATGATCCTTATACTACAGAGAAGGTGGTAGAGGGAATCGAAGAGTATATGAAGAAGTACAATGTTGAGGATATAAACGATATTCGCAAGATTGTTTGAGCAAAGAAAAAAGGAAGGGCGCGAAAGCTCTTCCTTTTTGTTACTAGCAACAAATTATTCCGTCGAAGTTTTGCCGGTTAATTCATCAAAGCCTTTCATGACTGCATCAAAGGTGTTTTTGGAAATCTCGGGAAGTTCGCCTCCCCAGGTTTTCTCTGCCTGAGCATATCCCTTTTCAAAAGCAGCTCTCATTTTTTCAAGCTTTTCAGGATCGTTTCCGGCTAGAGTCTGAGCAAAATCGAGGATACGCTCGGAGGTCTGTTTGACGCCCCAATATCCGTCTTCAGCAATGTCAGCCTCTGCCTGTGCTTTGGTCGCTGCATCCACAGTGAAGTCGCCTTTTGCAAGGAACTTCCACATTGAGTCTTCATCGTTGTCAGAATTGGCGATGCCGTAGGCCTTTGCCTGTTTGCCCATCATCTTCTGAACAATGCCCAAAAGTTGCTGTTGGCGCATTGCTACATCTGCCTGCATCTGCTTGATGATCTTGGTCCGGTCCGATTCTTTTGCGGAAGATGTGCTTTTGGCATCACTTTCTTCCGATTTCTCGTACACGGCTGCAGCCTGAGTCTTTTCCTTTACTTCTTCGTCTTTTTTCTTCTCGTCTACTGACGGAGTGACTGAGGAAGCATAGGTTGTTGCGATGTTGTTAGTAACCTCGGTAATTCCGTTTACGCCCATATCGAACTCCTTTTCTGCGACAGGGTACTAAATACCGCGCTGAAACGAAACTATGGTTTACCTAATCTCCATATCGGCATTTTTGGAAAAAACTTTAGCGAAATATCGAAAATTTTTAAATTTTTTATTTTTTCCTTGAGGTTGTTGTTTGGGAGTGAGAAAATGTAGGAAAATAACTACGGAGTGTTGATTGTATGAAGATTGAGAGAAAAGCATACGCAAAGATTAATCTCGGACTTGATGTAACGGGAGTTCGAGAGGACGGTTATCATATCGTTAAGATGATAATGCAGAATGTGGATCTGTATGATACGCTCACATTTGAAGATAATGACAGTGGAGAGATTGTTCTTACCGCGTCTACGGATAAGATCGCAACAGACGGAAGAAATCTTATCTGCAGGGTTGCGAAGCAGCTCAAGGATAAGTTTAATGTGAAAAAAGGTGTTTCCATGCATCTTATTAAGAGAATACCCGTTGCGGCGGGAATGGCCGGCGGAAGTACGGACGGCGCTGCGGCATATATTGCTCTTAATGAGTTATGGGGACTGGGACTTAGTAAAAAAGAGCTTTGTGAGATGGCGGTATCTCTGGGCGCCGATATTCCTTACTGCATAATGGGCGGAACCGTTCTGGCAGAGGGTATCGGAGAGGAGCTTACTCCCATAAAAGATGTGCCTGATTGCCATATAGTAATAGCAAAGCCTGGAATCGATGTTTCGACAGCCTGGGTATACAAAGAGCTTGATAACAAAGAGATAACAGTGCACCCTGATATTGACGGAATCAAGGCTGCAATAGAAGAAGGCAATCTTACTAAGATGTGCTCGCTTATCGGAAACGTTCTTGAGGATGTCACATCCGGGAAATATGAGGAAGTTGGCAGAATTGAAGAGGTCCTTAGAAAAGAGGGTGCTATCGGCGCGTTTATGACGGGAAGCGGTCCTACAGTTTTCGGAATCTTTGATAGCAGAGAGACTGCTGAGGCAGGATATAAGGCTGTAGTAGAAAGTAAGCTTGCTCCGGAAGTATTTGTATCGGCATCGATAAATCCGGCTAAGTTTGAAGAGTGATATATGAAGAAAAAAGTTGAGATAAATGTGGCAGGTATCCACATAAGAGACGGAAATGAAGAAGAACGCATAGACACAAGCTCAAGAGGTGTATATGAGGTCAGGGCCGATGGTTCTGTGATCATTGTATATGATGAAATACAGGACATGGGAGGCCAGAGAATAAAGATATCCAACACGGTCACTGTGCCTACAGATCTTAAGAGTGTTGAAGTTGTGCGGGCGGGAGCCATGAATTCCAAAATGATCTTCGGATCGGAAGAGTATATCATGGATTACAAAACGCCTTACGGATCCATGCAGATGGAAGTTGTCACAAAGAGCCTTGATTTTAAGAATGGAGACAGCGGGATTATCCGTGAGATTTCTGCAGAATATATAATAAAATCGGGGAATGAAGTTCTTTCTGATTCCAAGATGATAATAGAAATTAAGTGATAAGATTCAAAAATAGCTCTCGCCGATCGGATTATGAATCCTTTCGGGAGAGCTTTTGTTTTTAATAAATTATTTAACCATCTTGGCACCGGCTTTTTCCTGAGCTTTCGCAACAAGGTTCTTAAAGAAACCTTTCTTTTTCTCAGGAACAACGATCTTGCCGTGAAGTCCCTTAACTTCAGTTACATATATTCCGCTGACTGTAGCCTTAACTTCTTTTTTTACCGGAACAGAATCAAAGATCTTTTCATCACAGATAAGGCTCATAACTCTGTTGCTGACTCTTACCTTAAGGATGGGAAGTTTGGATCTGCGAAGAAGCTTGGGAGTCTGGTCAATAACTGCCTGAGGAAGACCTGCCTCAGTGATCTTCATTCTTTTTTTGTCAATTATCAGCATGGTCATGGTCTGCTTCATTGCGTCGAGCTGACCCTGCTGCTCTGCCTGTTTCTTCTGAGCTTTTCTGCCGATTATCATTAGTGCGACTATTAATGCAAGCAGAATTACTATTATTACAATTAATACAATTAAACCGGTACTCAATCTGTTATCCTCCGAAAATCAATATACTATATTATAGTAAAAAGTATTGTAGCATTCTTTAAGAAGATAGGCAAATAAAATACTTTAATCATTTGATGAGGTGTGGTAGTATAAGAAATATTGTTTTGATATGAAAATGCAAGTATTATATATTTTTTTAAAGGAGAAAGAATTATGAAAAAGAATCTTTCTGTATTGCTGGTTAGTGTTATGGCAATGGCTACAGTACTGACAGCATGCGGCTCAAAGTCAAAAGATGCAGCATCTGACTCTGCATCTGAGAATTCATCAGCAGACGCTGCTTCCGGAAGTTCCAATGACATAGCATTATTACAGAACTTGGACAAGCTTGAGGTGAAGACTCTTGCGGATATCAATCCTGAGGAGTATGTAACGCTCGGTGAGTACAAGGGAGTAACTGTTGAGGTACCTCCTGCATCTGTTACAGATGAGGATGTGGATGCTTATATCAATCAGCTTATTGAATCAAACCCTGCGAAAATTGAGATTACAGACAGACCAATACAGAATGGTGATATCGCAAATATAGATTACGAAGGAAAATATGCCGATACAGGCGTTGCTTTTGATGGCGGAACAGCACAGGGCTTCGATCTTGAAATCGGTTCAGGCATGTTTATTCCCGGATTTGAAGACGGTCTTGTAGGAGTTAAACTTGGAGAAACAGTAGATCTTGATCTTACATTTCCTGAAGAATACGGCTCAAAAGATCTTGCAGGCAAGAAAGTTGTATTTACCGTAAAGGTCAACAAGATAAGCGAGAAGTCAAAAGAGCTTACAGACGAGTGGGCAGCAGGCCTTGGAATGGAAGGCGTATCAACCGTCGATCAGCTCAAGGAAACATCTAAAAAGAACCTCACAGATGAGGCTGAAGAAACATATAAGACTCAGGTTGAAGCGGCAGTCATCGATAAAGTTACAGAAATTGCCGAGTTTAAAGAACTTCCTCAGGAAATAATCAACCGTTACCTTATTCAGCAGAATAAGCAGCTTGAAAATTATGCTCAGATGTATACTGCATACGGACAGCCTACAACAGCAAGCGACATTGTTCATATCATGATGCAGAATACTGCTCCTGATCAGCAGGATCCCGAAGCATATTTGAAGGACCTTGTAAACGAGATCAGCCAGCAGTTTGTTATGTTTGCTGCAATCGCAAAGAGCGAGAATATATCAGTTTCTGACGAAGATATAGAGAATTATCTCAAAGAAGCGTTTGATGCAGGAAATACAGGATACAGCTCACTTGATGAACTCAAGGGTGACGTTGATTCAGAAGATGTCAGAGAAGGCCTTATGACAGAAAAAGTTGTAGGATTCCTGGTTGATAATGCCAACGTGGTTGCACCTGCTGCAAATTGATCGGTTTTTATTTACATTAGGAAATGGGAGGATGTCATGGAACTTACAGATATAAAGTCACTATTTACAGAACAAGATAAGTATGTTGGACAGAAAGTTACAGTCGGAGGATGGATCAGAAGTATTCGTGATTCAAAGGCAATCGGATTTATCGTATTGAATGACGGAACATTTTTTAAACCTCTTCAGATTGTTTATTCGGATGCACTTTCAAACTTTGCACAGATCAGTAAGCTCAACGTAGGAGCTGCTGTTATCGCAACAGGAACAATCGTTGCAACACCGGGAGCAAAGCAGCCTTTCGAGATGCAGGCTGAGGAAGTTGAGATTGAGGGAACTTCTACATCTGATTATCCTCTTCAGAAGAAGAGACATACTCTTGAGTTCCTTAGAACAATTCCTCATCTTCGTGCAAGAACAAATACTTTTGAGGCAGTTTTCAAGGTTCGTTCAGTTGCTGCATATGCAATTCATTCTTTCTTCCAGGAGAGAAATTTCGTATATGTTCACACTCCTCTTATTACAGGAAGTGACTGTGAAGGTGCCGGAGAGATGTTCCAGGTAACAACTCTCGATCTTAACAACGTTCCCAAGACTGAGGACGGAGCTGTTGATTTTTCAAAGGATTTCTTTGGAAAGCCTGTTAACCTCACTGTTAGCGGACAGCTTAATGTTGAGACTTATGCTTTTGCATTTAAGAACGTATATACATTCGGACCTACATTCCGTGCAGAGAACTCCAACACAACAAGACATGCTGCAGAGTTCTGGATGATCGAGCCTGAGATGTGTTTTGCAGATCTTAAGGATGACTGTGACACAGCAGAAGCTATGCTTAAGTATGTTATCAACTATGTTCTTGAGCATTGTCCCGAAGAGATGGCATTCTTTAACGAGTTCATCGACAAAGGACTTATCGACAGACTTAACAACGTTGTAGGTAACGAGTTTGGTCGTATCACATACACAGAAGCTATTGATATTCTTTCAAAGAACAATGATAAGTTTGATTACAAGGTATCATGGGGATGCGATCTTCAGACAGAGCATGAGAGATATCTCACTGAAGAAGTATTCAAGAAGCCTGTATTTGTAACAGATTATCCTAAGGATATCAAGGCATTCTACATGAAGCTCAATCCCGATGGAAAGACTGTTGCGGCAGCAGATTGTCTTGTTCCCGGAATCGGTGAGATCATCGGCGGAAGCCAGAGAGAAGATGATCTTGAGATCCTCGAGAAGCGTATGGATGAGCTTGGAATGAAGAAGGACGATTATCAGTTCTATCTTGATCTCAGAAAGTACGGAAGTGTAAGACATGCAGGCTTTGGTCTTGGATTTGAGCGCTGCGTAATGTATCTCACAGGTATGGGAAATATCAGAGACGTTGAGTCATTCCCCAGAACTGTAGGAAATTGTGATCTTTAATGTCGTAAGAAACGAGGCATTTCTTAATATCACGTGTTATAATATATAGAGACATGAATAATGAAGGACAAGGAGGATGAAATGAAAAAAGGGTATTCTTTTTCTGCTGTAGCTCTTTCCTTAGTCCTTAGTATGCTGGTGGTGGACCCTGTCTGGGCTACCACCAGTACTGATTTACAGGAAAAGCAAAATAAGCTGGAGCAGGAAGAACAAGCGCTAAAGAATCAGAAAAAAGATCTGGAAAAGCAAAAGAAAGAGAGTCAGAAGAATCTCAACAATGCCAACGGCAAAGTAAACTCAATCGCTGAAGCTCAGGGACAGACAAAGGAAGCAATCGATGAGACATCGAATACGATCGTGGATATGATCGCGGATATAGATCTTATCAAAGAGCAAATTGAGAAAGCAGAAGCGCAGATAGAAGTAAAAAAGGCTGAATATGAGGCTGCCAAGGAAAAAGAAGACACCTTATATGAAGCGATGAAGCAGAGAGTAAAGTATATGTATGAGCAGGGAGAGACATCTTATTTACAGATTCTTTTGACTGCGTCGAATTATTCGGATGTACTTAGCAAGGCACAGTATGCCGAGCAAATTTATGAATATGACAGAAATAAGCTTGAAGAATATATAGAGGCAAAGAAAGCGGCCGATACAGCCAAGAAACAGCTCGAAGAGGAAAAGGCTGAGCTTGAAACAGCCAAGTATGAGCTGGAAGAAGAGCAGAAAGCTATGGAAGAGGTTCTTGCTCAGTATAAGGCCAAGTATTCAGATTATGAGGTAAAGCTTGCCAAAGCAAAGCAGGACGCCGCTATATATACGGCACAGATAAAGAGCCAGCAATCAAGCATGGCGGCTCTTCAGAAGCAGATAGAATCCAAGCAGAATGAGGTTAATGAAACCAAGAAAGCTGCACAGGCTGCACGTGAAGCAGAGGAAGCGGAGAGAAAACGCCAGGCTGAAGAAGCTGCTGAGAAATCAAAATCAGAGAGCGGTGGTGGCGGAGGAGACTCGGGAGAGTCCTCGCAATCAGGTGGTTCAAAAAATTCTTCGCCTCCACCGGCACCTTCGGGAGGCGGATCGGGATCTAATATTGCGAGTTATGCCTGTCAGTTTGTCGGTAATCCATATGTTTCCGGCGGAACAAGTCTTACAAACGGTGCGGATTGTTCGGGATTTGTATTTTCCGTTTACAAGGCGTTTGGAATATCTGTTCCCAGAACATCATGGGAGCAGGGCAATTATGGAAGAGAAGTCTCATATTCCGAGGCACAGCCGGGAGATGTTATCTACTATGGTGGACATGTGGGAATATATATAGGCGGCGGACAGATTGTTCACGCAAGTACGCAGAAGACAGGAATCAAGTACAGTTCGGCGATGTACAGACCAATCATCTGTGTCAGAAGATTTGTGTGATGTGCCAATTGTTAGCCTTTATACCATAGTGTATAATCGTGCATAATTATTGTTGTAAAATTTTTTTCGGGAGGAACCATGACTGCAGAAGAGAAAGTAATAGTTCTTGATTTCGGCGGACAGTACAACCAGCTTGTAGCGCGCCGTGTCAGAGAATGTAACGTCTATTGTGAGATTTATTCATATCGCACTCCGATAGAGCAGATAAAGGCGATGGCGCCTAAGGGAATTATTTTGACGGGAGGCCCCAACTCTTGTTATGAGGACGGAGCACCTACATACACCAAGGAATTGTTCGAGCTTGGTATTCCTGTTTTGGGACTTTGCTACGGAGCACAGCTCATGATGCACGTGCTCGGAGGAAAGGTAGAGAAAGCTCCTGTCAGAGAGTATGGAAAGACACAGACATTTATTGACGGTTCAAAAGACAAGTTATTTGCAGGTGTTGAGGATGACACTATCGTATGGATGAGTCACTTCGACTATATCAGCAAAGTTGCACCGGGCTTTGATATCATTGCACATACAGCAGATTGCCCCGTTGCTGCAGCAGCTTGTGAAGATAAGAAACTGTATGCTATTCAGTTCCACCCCGAAGTATTACATACAGTCAAAGGCAAAGAGATTCTCCACAACTTCGTAAGAAATATCTGCGAGACAGCAGGTACATGGAGAATGGATTCTTTCGTTGAGAATACTATTAAAGATATTAAAGCTAAAGTCGGAGACGGCAAAGTCCTTCTTGCTCTTTCAGGCGGTGTTGATTCATCCGTTCTTGCGGCTCTCCTTGCTAAGGCAATCGGAAAGCAGCTTACATGCGTGTTCGTAGATCACGGACTTCTTCGTAAGAATGAAGGTGACGAGGTTGAAGGCGTATTCGGAGAGAAGGGTAACTTCGACATTAACTTTATCCGTGTGAATGCGGCAGACAGATATTATGCTAAGCTTGCTGGCGTGGAAGAGCCTGAGCGCAAGCGTAAGATTATTGGTGAAGAGTTTATCCGTGTGTTTGAGGAAGAGGCCAAAAAGATTGGCGCAGTTGACTTCCTTGCACAGGGAACAATATATCCTGACGTTGTAGAATCAGGACTTGGCGGTGAGTCAGCCGTTATCAAGTCACATCACAATGTCGGAGGACTTCCTGATTTCGTTGATTTCAAGGAAATCATAGAGCCTCTTAAGACTTTGTTTAAGGACGAGGTTCGTAAGGCAGGACTTGAGCTCGGACTTCCCGAGTATCTTGTTTTCCGTCAGCCCTTCCCGGGACCCGGACTTGGTATCCGCATCATCGGTGAAGTTACTGCCGATAAGGTTCGAATCGTTCAGGATGCTGACTACATCTACAGAGAAGAGATCGCGGCAGCCGGATTATCCAAGCTTCCGGACCAGTACTTCGCAGCTCTTTCAAACATGCGCTCCGTAGGCGTTATGGGCGATGAGAGAACTTACGATTACGCAATCGTTCTCCGCGCCGTTGAGACCGTAGATTTCATGACCGCCGAGGCTTCCGAGATTCCTTTCGAAGTCCTCCAGAAAGTCATGAGCAGGATCATCAATGAGGTTAAGGGCGTTAACCGCGTAATGTATGACCTTACATCTAAGCCGCCGGGAACAGTGGAGCTGGAGTGATACCGGGTGGCTTGCGGGTAAAAACTAAAAAGCAGTGATTATAGGCTTCTGATGGCGTAAACATGCGCTTTCAGAAGCTTTTTTGTTTACACGTGTGATAACATTTTGATAACAGGATATGAAGTGACGGGTACATCATGGGTACGGAAAGATTCGTTTCAAAGCGCATAATAAAGCGCAGTACTATAAAATTGCGCATTATCGTATTTTGCATTTTGAAATCAATATATACGTTGACAACGTACGGTAGTAGCTCTATACTTTATTAAAGTATGAAATTTACGGAGACTATGTTATGGATATTTCAGCTAGAATAAAGGAGTTACGAAAGAAAACGGGATTATCACAAAGTAAGTTTTCTGCAAAATTTGGAATCCCTGTAAGAACTCTTCAACAGTGGGAGCAGGGGATAAGCGCCCCTCCGGAGTATTTGGTAAGAATGATGGCGTATATTATGCTGCTTGAAGAAAAAAACCATATACAAGACGAAGAACCGATAAGGGGGAAAAATGCAGATGGCAAATGATAAAGTTCAATTATTTGAAGACCAGCCGATAAGGACTGCATGGGTTGAGGATGAGGAAGAATGGTATTTTTCGGTTGTGGATGTAGTGCAGGCATTAACAGAAAGCGCGGATGGAAGAAAATATTGGAATAAACTAAAACAGAGACTTAAAGAAGAGGGCAGTCAGTTGGTGACAAATTGTCACCAACTGAAAATGAGATCTCCGAAGGATGGAAAACGATATAATACTGATGTGGCAAACACAGAGCAACTGCTTCGCATTATCCAGTCGATTCCATCAAAGAAAGCGGAGCCGTTTAAAATGTGGCTGGCCCAGGTAGGTCGTGAACGAATAGAGGAGGTAATCGACCCGGAGTTGACTATAGAGAGGGCCCTTGAGACCTATGCAAAAAAAGGTTATTCGCGAGAATGGATAAATCAGCGCCTGCAGGCAATTCAAGTAAGAAAAGAACTTACAGATGAGTGGGATAAGCGTGGCGTCAAGAAAGGCATAGAATATGCAATCCTGACAGATGAAATAACGAAAGCCTGGTCCGGAATGACAACACGACAGTATAAGAATCATAAAGGTTTGAAAAAGGAAAATCTCAGGGATAATATGTCCACATTGGAGCTGGTGCTTAATATGTTGGCTGAGGCCACTACCACAGAGATTTCAAAGCAAAAGAAGCCAGAGACTTTCGAAGAAAATCGAATGGTTGCTATTGAAGGTGGAGAAGCCGCGGGAGAAGCACGATTGGCGGTGGAAAAGAGAACCGGAAAACCTGTAATCACGAATAAAAATGCAGCCCAATTGCAAGATTTAGTTACAGGTCTCATTGAAACTATAAATGACAAAAGCGATGATCAAGAAGTGGAATGAATAAACTAAGAAACTGCACCCTATAATTATAAGAGATGAGGAAAAATGAGTAAATCTTTGAGTGTTTTAGTTTTGCTACCGATGGATGAGTATAATAGTTTTGATACATATCGCGAGGATGATCGGCTTAAACAAATATATAGTGAAGTTCCTAAAGCAGAGAATTATTTCAAAACCCTAAGGATTCGTTCGTTATATAGATAAAATACCGGGAGGATAGCAGTTTTGGAAGATTACAGTAAACAACATAAGAAAGCCTGGGAGGTTGATGCATATGATTTTTGGGTAAGAACCGCCGGGACTCCGGAGGAAAGAGCATCAAAGGATAAAGAAAACCCCAGGAAGATGCTAAAGCAGTATGCGAACTACTTTGATTCTTTTGAAGGCGTCAAGGTAGCTAATATCTGCGGATCCTGCGGCAAGAAAGCAATTCCGCTGGCTCTTTTGGGAGCAGAGGTTACAGTATTTGATATATCCGAAGCCAATAAGAAATATGCCATGGAAACAGCTGAGGCTGCAGGCGTAAACATTGGCTATGAAGTTTGTGATATCATGGAAATCGATATGGACAAGTATGCCGGCTTTTTTGATGTTGTCTTTATGGAGGGTGGAATCCTTCATTATTTCCACGATATAGATGTTTTTATGAATGTTATGAACGGATTGCTTAAACCCGGTGGAAAGATGATCTGCAGTGACTTCCATCCATTTACTAAGATTTCCGATATACTTGGGCTGCAGCAGCCAAACATGAGTTATTTCTCAACAGATATCTTTGAAGGTGAGATGGCGCACGCAAGATTTTACGATGAGGAGATCCGTAAGCAGATCCCTAAATGCCATTACAGGAAGTACACAATCAGCGAGATCATCAATTCTATCATCGGGAGCGGATTTACTTTGGAGCGTTTTGATGAGCATCCTTCATGGGAGAACGAGAAACTTCCGGGAGAGTTTACTGCAATTGCAAAAAAGATATGAAAGGCGCAGATAAATTAACGAGAGTTTTTCTGCGCTTTCCTTACGTTGTGGAATCTCAACTACGCTTTTGATAAAGCGCAAAAAAGCATGCTGACGGATCGAGAGCATATATTGTTGCTTCTTAAAGAAAATCCTTCATTAACGCAAGCAGAACTGTCAGAGATGATGAACAAATCAAGAAGAGCGGTGCAAATGTTAATGAAGGAATTGCTGGACGAGGGCGTGATTGAAAGAATCGGATCTAAGAAGACAGGCTCATGGCTTGTGAAATAGTGGGGGATTTTGATATTTGAAAGTAATTATAATACGACATGGACCAGTTGCTTATGACTGGGAAAGAACGTATAGTTCCTGTGAGTTTGATAAGGCTTGTACTCAGTATGACAAGGCACCAATTATGCGGATGTCTTATGATATTCCTGTTTTTAATCTAAAACGAGTATACGTTAGTACCTTGCCTAGAAGTCGGGACACTGCAATAGAAATATTTGGGAATAAGGATTTTATATGTACTGAACTTGTAAGCGAAGTCCCGCTTGGGTCAAGTTTTGATTGTAGGATGGAGTTACCATTGTGGTTTTGGAATATAACGGGACGAGTTCAATGGTTCCTTAACTCCAATAGGCAAGCAGAAAGCAGAAAAGAGACGAAAGCAAGGGCAAGTAAATTTGTTGAATTGTTAAATAATGACGACTGCGAGAGTGTGGTGGTCACGCACGGTTTTTATATGCATACCTTGGTTAAAGAGATGCAAAAGGCGGGATTTAGAATCAGTAAATCGATGAGAAATTATAAAAATGGTGACTATGTAGTTGCTGAAAAATAGAGGAGCTTAGATAAAGAATTATGGATGAACTCATACTTGTTGAACCAAGTCTGGAATATGCCGAGGATCTATGGGCGTTCAGACAGGAAATAATAGATAAAGATGCTGATAATGAAGATCAATTTGCTGGATGCATGTCACTGGATTCAAGTAGTTCTGCTGACGAATGGATCCGAATATGTTCTCTTAGAAAAGACGAAAAAACATGTGAAGAAGTAGGAACGACAGTTCCTTCACATACTTATCTGGCAATAAGGAAGAAGGATAACAGAATTGTTGGTGTAATAGATCTTCGTCATCATATTGATCATCCCATCCTTGGTACTTGGGGTGGACATTGCGGATATTCGGTTCGTCCTTCCGAGCGTAGAAAAGGCTATGCCAAGGAAATGTTACGCCTGGACAAGTTAAATGCAAAAGAACTTGGGATCAATAAGATGCTTGTGACCTGCGACGAGGGAAATGATGCCAGCGAGAAAACGATTCTTGCTAATGGCGGGGTATACGAGAAGACCATCGATGTTGATGGCGATAAAATAAAAAGGTTTTGGATAAGCATATGAGCGTGGAAATATCAGTTATGACATATGGTCATCCGCTTTGGGACAAAACAATTTCCTTCGCGGAAAACTGTTCCTGGAAGGCCGGACCGTATCTTGCCAAGATGATGCGTAACAAAGAGTTCTCGGAAACAGAGCGCGTGTTCGTTGCTAGTGAGGGCGAAGAAATCATCGGAGTAAAGGAGCAAAGCCCGCAACCTCTAGTATTTATAGGGAATGCGGGCTCTTTGACGCGAGGCCGAAAACTTGTGGTTGCTTTTTTGTATGTGTTGGAGTATATTCTTATTCAGTTTCAGGATTTCTATAATTTTTCTTTGAGTGGTTATATTTGTCTTACCACGAAAATCCTTGATATGTGATGTGTTGTGATTTTAGTGTTGCGTGCTGAGAAGCCGAGATTGAGGGTGCTGTTGGAAAAAGCACATAAGCTTTATATATGGCGGCGGAAAAGCTATTTTTTAATATTCCGCTGTCGGAAATTAAGTAAATAAAACATCTATGACAGCGGAAAAAGTAGGTTTTTATAATCTCGCTGTTAGAAAATGCGAATGATGATTATATACGGCGGCGAAAAAGCAATTTTTTAAAATTTCGATGTTGGAAACTAGGTAGATAAACAATTTATGACAGCGGATAAGCCAGCTTTCATAATCTCGCTGTTATAAAAAGTAAATGATGATTATCTATTGCAACGAAAATTCCATTTTTCACAATTCCGCTGTCCGAGCATGAAAGGCGTGATTGACAAGTGGCAGAAAAAACGAACAACTTAGCTGCATGGTACAAGCTTTTATAATTTTATTTGCAATTTAGACTTTTATAATTCAAGTCTTTTTATATTTTTAAGGAGGAATCATTACGAAGAAGCAACAAAATTTATTAACGACTAAATATACCAATCTATATTCTGAAGCAAAGCGGAGGTACAACGAGCTGCTTTTGATCAAGAATTCAAAAGAGGAAGCATTAGAAAAAGCGCCGCCGGGGAAAATACATGTGAGCAGAACTGCGCATGGAGTCCAGTTTTATTTGCGAAGAGAAAGTTCGGAAAAATCCGGAAAATATATTCATAAATCTGAAATATCTATGATTAAACAATATCTTCAAAAAGCTTATGACGAAAAGATTAATAAGCTTGTCACGGTAGAGGTTCAATGCCTGAAAAAACTCATCGACAAATCGGAAAATACAATAGAAAAGATTCAAAAAGCATATTCATCGTTTCCTACTGAAGTGAAAGAATTAATAACACCTATTGATGTCTCGGACGAGGACTATGTGCAACTCTGGTTAAAAGAGCCATATCAAAGAAAACCTATTCCGGAATATCTTCCTTTTTTTGAAACTAAACGAAAAGAAAGGGTTCGATCAAAGTCAGAACTCAATATAGCCAATGCACTTGCGGACAAGGGGATTCCATATAAATATGAATGTCCATTAAAACTAAGTGGCGGGGGAATAATTCATCCTGACTTCACTGTTTTGGATGTCAAAAGAAGAAAAGTATTATATTGGGAACATCGTGGCATGTTAGACGATAAAGAATATGCGAAGAATTCAGTACAAAGGTTAAAATCTTTGATGAAGGAAGATATTTTTATCGGAGTAAATTTGATAATTACAGAGGAAACATCAATCAGTCCCTTAGGAACTAATGAGATTGATGCTATAATAAAAAAGTTCTTTCACTAAGTATGAATATGCATGAAAATATGGAATAAGCTTGATTAAGGAGCAACGATGGACTTTCAGACGGCATTGAAACAAGAAAAACTTGATGATATCCGCAAATGCCCAAAGGCGGATCTACACAACCACTTTGTACTTGGCGGAAGCAGGCGATTTTTGAAAGAACAGACAGGAAAAGATATACAACCAATCACAGAGCCGCTTAATTCCATGGATGAAATGCATGTTTGGAATGCGCAGAATATAGGAGAATACTTTAATTCATCTGAAGGGCGTAGAATGTTGATACGGGCTACATTTGTGCAGGCAAAGGAGGACGGTGTCAGCGTACTTGAAATAGGAGAAGATGTCTGGGGGCTGGGTGAGTTTTTTCATGAGAATATAGATGAACTTGTTGAAGCGTTTGAATTATCACATAAAGAAATCGCACCGGAAATTGAGCTTAGGCTTCAGATTGGGTTATCCAGGCATTGTGATGTAGCGTATTTGGAAGATTGCCTTTCTCATTTCTGGGGATGTAAAGCGTTTTATTCAATTGATCTGTATGGAGATGATGTGTTGATCTTTGATTCAGATGTATCTAAGGAGTATCTGAGACTATATCAGAGCGGTTGCCTGAATGCAGAGGAATTGGACAACATTAGAAAGAACGGATTGAAAAAAGGTATAAATCAATTGCGGGGGAGTTTATGAAAAAAGCATCAGGAATAGATGGTTCCAGAGATTGGGGATTGGAAAAGGTATATTTACATAGTACAAGGCAGAACCTGTGGAATAATGATTATTTTGAGTTCCTTGTAAAATGCGTATGGAAGATAGATAAGCCGGTGAAAATAATTGATTTTGGCTGCGGATATGGATTCTTGGCGCAGATGCTGTTGCCGTTAGTCCCGAAGAAAAGCTTATATAAGGGTGTTGATATATCTGAAAATCTTATCGATGAAGCGCGTGAAATCTTTTCTGGCAGCAAGGAGGTATGCTTTGAAGTTGCAGACTTAAATGAGTATGAGCCTGATGCTGAATATGATATAGCTATATGCCAGACTGTACTTCGGCATGTTACAAAACCGGAAGATATAATGAAGAAGATGATCGGGGCTGTAAAAGAGAACGGATTGGTAATATGTATCGAACCCAGCAGGCGTATGGAGAATGCAGGGATTTATATAGACAATAGGATATATGATCCGTTTGAAAACGATGATTTTCTAAAACAGAGGTGGCTATCAGAGGAACATTCCGGTGGAAGAGATTATCAAATTGGGATGAAAGCGCCGGTCTTTATGGAGAAACTTGGGCTAAAGAATATTGGAGTCAGAATCAATGATTATGTTGATTTCGTTAGTGCAGGTACTGATGATTTTAAATCAGAGCAAAGAAGATTCATTATTGATCATGGAGTAGATGAAAAATATGCTGATTCAAATGGTTACGTGGCTGCGCGATGTCATGTGATTTCTTATGGTTATAAAAAATGAAATTGTTTTATTTGTGAGGTGACATCCATGAGAACAAAAAATGTAGTAGTGCTTCCGTATGATGAGAAGTGGAAGCAAGATTTTATAGATATAAAGAATGAGCTGTCGGTGGTGCTTGGCGACGTTGCAATTTCTATTGAACATGTTGGAAGCACATCCGTTGAGGGACTGGCAGCGAAGCCGGTTATTGATATTGACGTAGTTGTAAAGCTAAGTGACCTCAAAAAGGCAATCGCAGCGCTTGAGACCATCGGATATACCCACGAAGGAAATCTTGGAATTGAAGGGCGCGAAGCCTTTGCATATGAGGGAAAAGAGCATTTGCAGACACATCATTTATATGTATGTCCGGAAGATTCTGCAGAGCTTAAAAGACATCTTGCGTTCAGGGATTATTTGAGAAGTCATCCGGACGACAAGGAAAAATATGGAAATATAAAACTTGAGGCAGCAACGCTATACCCTGATGATATAGATAAATACATTGAGCATAAATCGCCGGTAATAGAGGAGATTTATGCTGCTATAAATTGATTTTTTTTCCATCCTTATAAATTCCTTATAATTACCATCTATCCTGTATTCAACAGGAGGATGACGGAAATTTTATTCGTTAGATCTTACATCACTGCGACTAAGATACAGGATAGAAATCATGATAAACGCCACAATAAATATCACAGACGAGAGCGTGAATGTTCCTATATTCGCATTTCCCAATTCCCGTTGATTCATGGCAAGGTCGAACAAGGAGAACGGTGTCAGGTAAGGCATATCCTTTGCAATACAGGAAAGACCTGCGAAACCGCCAAGGAATGCGATAATTATGGGAAGGACAAAGTTTCTTATAACAAGCGAAACAAGAACCTGGAAGGCGCAAATAACCCACGAACTAAGGATTCCCAAGCCTATCCATTGAATGATTCCCGAAGGTAGCTCACCGTCTATGTGCATTAGCGAGCCGGCAATAAGGTACAAGACTACGACCCATATCAGCGAAACAGAAGTGATAAAGCAAGTGGCTGCGTATTTGCCGAGTACTATTTTTGCAGGTCTTTGATGAGTCATTAAAAGGTTCATATTTGTTCCGCTGTGTTCAACGCGCCAGATGCAACCTGTAAAGATTCCGATTATGACAGGCATGAAGAAATAGCATAGAAACAGCGTGTGCTGAGTCCACAATGAGTACCAGCCTTCTTTTAAGATGCTCAGATTACTGATGTAGTTTACGCTTCCTATTGCTGCCGAGATTGCAGGAACTATGAAAAAGGCAATCCAAGCAGGTGATCCCTTCAATTTCAGGATCTCAACAGGACGTCTGTGTAGCGCTATCTTCGTTGTCTTTCGCTTGCTTTTTATTTTTTCCGCCTCTTCAACACCGGATTTCTTGAGCAGCATAAGTGTGATACAGGTTAAAAGGACTATCCAGCCGATACAGATAAATACAGAGGTGAGGTCCGGTTTGTCCAGAAAGTACTTTACTTCTCTTGTGTTGCGATTCCAGTCCATTTTAACAAAGCCCGATGTCACGAAAGTTGCCCAGGGAAGGAATTTCTGGATGACCGATTCGGGAAGGACCAATGAGAAAAATGCAGTGAAACTTCCAAGAATTCCCACTGAAATACTAAGAGCCTGATTCCTGTAAAAAAATGACAAAAGCAGGTGTATGCTTAGCAGAGTCATGCAGGTTATATAAGTGATCGCCCCGTGTATAAGCAGATATTTAAGCGGGAAGTTGCTGTCAAAACCTAGAATTCCGCAGCAGAGTATGATCGAGCCGCATTGCATTGCGACCAGGATAAGTGTGCATATCGCTCCATAAAGATATTTTGTGAAAAAGATCTTTTGCGGTGTGGAGAAGGTGTATAGGCATTTCAGCATCTCGCCCTTGTGCTCAATGTCCATTAGCCTGGAAGCAAATCCAGCGATCGCAACCGGGAAAAACACGCAGTTTATGATGGGAATATTATAAAAAAGCATCATCCATCCGTCCGCAGAGCCGTCCTTGCCGTGACAATTTCCGTATAAAAATGCCATCTCCGCAACAATCACCGCAATAAATAACAATAGATTACAGCGGCGTTTATGTTTTTTGAGTTCGATAAAAAGATTTCCTATAATGCCCATTTTTAAGCTCCTTTTGTCATTTCGAGGAAGACTTCTTCAAGAGAAGCATCTCCGATTTCAAGTTCCGATAAGAGTCCCTGGTAGATCATTTTTCCTTTATTTATAATGCCAACATAATCGGCAATCTGCTCAACTTCAGAGAGAAGGTGGCTTGAGATAATGACTGTTGAACCACACTTTTCGGGAATGCTCTTTACAAGATTTCTGATCTCGTTTATTCCTGCGGGGTCAAGCCCGTTTGTCGGCTCGTCCAATATGATAAGCTCGGGTTTCCCCATAAGAGCCATTGCGATGCCAAGTCTTTGCTTCATGCCAAGCGAATAGTTTTTTACTTTGTCATCTTTTCTGTCATAGAGACTGACTGTGTAAAGAGCCTCTTTTATGTCAGCGGTGCCAAGATTCTTATAACGAGCGATTATCTCAAGGTTTTCCTGTCCGGTGAGATGCCCGTAGAATCCGGGACTTTCTATAAGGCTTCCCGTTCGCATATTTATATCGAACCTGTTTCTTGGAGACATCTTTTGACCAAGAATTTCTACAGTTCCGCCATCGGGCTGTATAAGTCCCAGAAGAAGCTTCATTGTTGTGGTTTTACCAGCGCCGTTGGGGCCTAGAAAACCGTAAATGCATCCTTGGGGAACCGCCAGATTTACATCTTTTACCCTGAACTTATTCCCACTCTTTTTGCAAAGATCGTAGGTTTCGATTATATATTTTTTCATGATTCTTCCTCCGCATATTGTTGATAAATACAGTATAAAAAGGCAAGCTTACCTGAACATGACAGCAACATTACATTTACATTACGCAGTGGGCGCGGCTGTTTCATTGCTATAGATATGTGTGTATACTAATTATTGATAAGAAAAAGAGGGTAAAACTATGGTATTAACGGATTGCAGCATCCTTCTCGTAGATGATGAAAGGCAGATACTGGAGATTAACGACAGGCTCCTTACAGAGAATGGATTTAAGAATATATTGCGCGCTTCCAATGGCAAAGAAGCAGATGAGATTATAGGAAAAAATCAGGTGGATCTGGTTGTGCTGGATATAATGATGCCTGATATCAGCGGACTTTCGCTCTACGAGCAGTGGACAAAAAGAGGACTTAATATACCTGTGATTTTTCTTTCCGCAAGAGATGAGGAGACAAGCAGGTTAAAAGGACTCGGACTTGGTGCCGATGATTATGTGACAAAGCCCTATACGCCTGAAGAACTGCTCCTTAGGATAAAAGCAGTTTTGCGAAGGACGTATCACCTGACTGAGAATAAGAGTGTCAATCTCGGGGCTGTGAGAGTGGATCTTTCCTCGGGAATCGTGATAAGACCTGACGGCGAGGCGGAGCTGACCGCAAAAGAGTTTCAGCTCTTTTCCAAATTATATGACAATCAGGGGAAAATTGTGTCGCTGAATGTCCTGATGGATACGCTTTGGCCGGACGGGAGCTATGGGCTTGAGAATTCGCTGATAGTGCACGTCAGAAGACTTAGGGAAAAAATTGAAGAAGACCCGTCGAGTCCCGCGTATCTGCAGACGGTTCGTGGACTTGGATACAGGCTGAATATTAGAGGAAGAAAGTAATGAAAAAAATATCCGGATACATCTTTTCCATGATGCTGGTTCTGGTGTCGCTTATCGTGGTCGACATTTTTGTCATGTTCTTTATATGTGTGCAAAAAGAGAAGGAATATCTTGATACGTATCGAATAGAAAAAGTATCGGAAAAGATTGTGAACGAAGGCGGTGTATATAATGTGGACAGGTCCGTATATGACCGTTTGGACAGAACCGGCTCTTTTGCTATGATAATCGATGATTCGGGGAGCGTGATCTGGAATTATAATAAGCCGAAGGATATTCCGGATTCATATGGGATAAAAGAGGTGGCTTCTTTTTCGCATTGGTATCTGAATGATTATCCTGTGTATAACTGGGCGAGGGACGATGGCATTCTGGTGGTCGGACATCCCAAGGGCAGCATATGGAAGTACATTTTGGAAATAAATATGGAAACCATGGACAGCATGATCAGATTTGGTCCGTATATGTTCATTGCAAATATGCTAATTCTGTTTCTATTGCCCGTTCTGATAACGCGCAAGTGGATGCTTGCAAGAGAGAAAGCAAGGACTGAGTGGATTGCCGGAGTTTCGCATGATATAAGGACTCCGCTCAGCATAGTTATGGGCTCTGTGGAAAAAGGGAGCGTAGAGGAAAAGCAGTGCTTCAAGATCAGAGACCTTATAGGGAATCTTAACACCGAGAACAAGTTGGAAGCGGGAACCGGTAAATGGAGCAATGAAAAGATAAATCTCACATCGCTCTTGAGAGAAATATTGTGCGATTATATAAATACTTATGAAGATTATTCTTTTGACCTGGAAGTGGATGAGCAGCTTGAGAACTACAGTATCCAGGCGGACGTTACGCTGATCAGGCGTATGATTGAGAATCTCATTACCAACTCGATAGTTCATAATGAGAAAGGCTGTGAGATAAATGTTGCGCTATCCGAGCGTGGTAAAGATAAGGCAAAACTTGTCATATGCGATAACGGACAGGGCGCACCTGAGCAGAAGATCAAGGTGCTTAACGAAAGAATAAAGAATGCATATCTTCCAGAGCACGGCCTCGGAATCCGCGTTGTTAAGCAGGTGGCGAGAAAATACAAATACGCTGTGAGGTTTTCGGCAGAGGAAAATGAATACTTTAAATGTGAAATAGATTTGTGATAGTATAGCGGCCTATATTTTTTATGAAAAAATATTGCATAAAAAATATAGGCCGCTATAATATAATATATACCGTACTTTTTGTGGAGGGTTATACGATGATTATAGAGATAAGGGCAAAGAATTGTTTCGCCTTTGATGAACAGATTACATTTTCAATGAAAGCAGATATGCGAAACAAAAAATTCGCTTCAAATGTGCATAAAGAAAACAACTTTAATGTTCTTAAGGCAGTTGGTATTTATGGACCTAATAATGCAGGAAAAACATGCCTAATCAGGTGTATTAAGGCTATAAAAAATGTGCTACTTAATAAAACGAATGGACTTATGTCCAATATTTTTACCGAAAGCGATATATGTGAACTTGGAATCACTTTTTTAAGTGCCGGAAGAAAATTCTCGTATGATTTTAAGTATGATGTAGAAAAAGAAGAATTTGTATATGAGTCTTTTGATGAGATACTAAAAGACCAGTATAACAATGAGAAGGAAATATGCTGGCTCAGACGTGATGCTTTGAAAGATGAATATACGTCTGCCGACACGGAATTACTTGCAATGATACCTGTTGTTGCAAAGAACAACGTTATTTTTCATCTGATTGATACAAGTAAGTTTGAACATACAGATGAAATGAAAAAAATACTAACCGGTTTTGCAGAAAAAATCGACATTATCAACATGAACAATATTCCAATGGAACACACGATTGAGCTTATGAAAAATAAGAATAAGCTTCAGGAAAAAGTTGTTGGTTATATCAAGAATGCAGATCTTTACATGGACAATTTTGAATATGTTGAGATGAGCAATATAAAGTTTAATGGTGGTGATGTGGGTGAAAAGCCTGAGGAAGACGTATTGGATCTTCCTGAAAAGATTATGGATCAGATAAGGTTGGTATCAACATATAAGGGAGTACCGGTTCCCAGTATGCTTTTTGATTCTACAGGAACGAAGAAAATAGCAGCTATGGCAAGTTACGTTATAGAGGCGCTTGAGCAGGGAAGGATACTTGTTATAGATGAACTTGACAGCAGTATACATTTTAAACTGACAAGGGCAACTGTTGCGATGTTCAATAATGAGCTTAATACAGATGCACAGATGATATTTACGGTTCATGATATAAACCTTATGGATTGCAAGCGGTTGTTTAGAAAAGAGCAGATATGGTTCGTGGATAAAGATGATAATGGCGTATATGTATATTCACTTGCTGATTTCACTGCTGAGAATGGAGTTAGAGATACTTCGGATATTATCGAAAAATACAGAAAAGGAGCTTTTGCAGCTTTGCCTGAGCCAGAGTTGATTGATACTCTTTTAGGTATAAAGGGAAATGTTAAGGAGGATGCGTCTGATGGCAAATAGACTTCCAAGCATTTCATATAAGCATAAAGTTTGCATTATCTGTGAGGGAAACGAAGAATACAAGTACCTTGAGAGGCTTAAAGAACTTCATGTTTGGAATGATATTTATGACATTTCTTTGGTAAATGCAGAAGGTAATGGGAATATTCCGGCGCGTTATCAGGACAGATATCAGAATGGATCATATGAAGCAGTCTTGGTGTTTTGCGATACAGAGAAAAAACCATACGAGCAGTATGAAGACATAAAGCGAAAAATCAATGAGTTCCATGGCATAGATAACGCTGCCGAAGAAATCGTAATATTTGCAAATCCTTGTACGATGCAGATTGTATCAAAACATTGGACAGATGAAACTATTAAGTCTCCTGCAAAGAAAGTTAATGCACCGCTTATAGAGAAGTATACCGGTGTAAAAGACTATAAAGGCAAAGCGGCTCAGATTGACGAGCTTATGAAATATGTGACTGATGATAACTATGATGTGATGAGAAAAAATATCAGTAACGCAATAAGTGATGAAAAACTTGTTGGGAGTACAAATTTTAATAAGCTTATAAATTATCTTGATAGTATGGATTCAACGTGGATAGCAACATTGAATCAGGTATTGGAATAACAGATTGAAATAATTCTCTAAAGATTATAGATCAAATGGAGGAAAGGCATATGAAAGAAATCGCGGCAAGACACAGTATCAGGAAGTACAAGGCAGAGGCGGTTAATAAGGATGACATAAACAAAATCCTCGAAGCAGGTATTCTTGCGCCTTCTGCGAAGAACAGGCAACCGTGGAAATTTATAGTGGTTGAAGGGGATAAGAAGGCGGAAGCTCTTGATGTTATGGAGAAAGGGCTTGAAAGGTCTCGCGAAGAGCTTAAAGAAATGCCCGGAATGGATGCGCTCATTTCGGATGCATTTAATACTTTGAGTATAATGCGCGAAGCTCCTGTGGTTATTTTTGTGGAAAACTCCAACGGAAAAATTCCTTTTGTGGATATCAACATTAATGACAGAATTACGGAGATTTGTGATTCGCTTTCCATAGGTGCGGCAATTCAGAATATGCTTCTTACCGCAACGGAGCTTGGATATGGAACACTTTGGATTGCCAATACAGTTTATGCTTATCAGGAACTTGTGCAATGTCTGGGTATCAGCGGACAGCTCATCTGCGCCGTTGCATTGGGAGTTCCCGATGAGACACCGGATCCAAGACCGAGGAAGAGTTTTGATGAGGTGGTGGAATTTAGATGATAGTACATCCGATACCGCCTCTTTTTGACAAGCCCTGCCAATGCGGCTTGGAATGTGGATAAACTTGTCGAGGTGTGGAAAACTATAAAGAGATAAATGATACAGCAGAAAGGATTACTATAATGGAATATAAAATAGCGACACTTGATGATATTGAGCTTTTGACATCTTCTCGAATTGAGGTGTTGCGCGCAGCCAACAAGCTTGATGATTCTGTAGATATGTCAGAGGTGGAATTTTCGTCAAGAGACTATTATAAAAGAGCGATGCTTGACGGAACACACACCGCAATTCTTGTTATGGACGGAGACTCTTTTGTCGGAGCGGGTGGAGTAAGCTACTTTGAAGTCATGCCGACATATCACAATCCAAGCGGCAAGAAAGCCTATATCATGAATATGTACACCAATCCCGCATATCGCAGGAAGGGTATCGCGATTAAAACCTTAGATATGCTTGTACAGGACGCCAAAAAGCGCGGAATTACTCAGATTTCACTCGAAGCAACAGACATGGGCAGACCACTTTATGAAAAGTACGGCTTTGTTCCTATGAATGCGGAGATGGAGCTTATATAAATTATAAATCATCAGGGAGGACACCATGGTACTACTTGTGATCGACACACAAAAAGGGATAACGGACGACAGGCTTTATGAGTTTGACAAGTTAAAAGCCAACATCAAGGAGCTTATTGCTCTTGCAAGAGATAACAACAAAGAAGTAATCTTTGTTCAGCATGATGACGGCCCCGGAACGGGATTTAGCGAAGGCGACGAAGATTATGAGATCTTCGATGAATTTGCACCAAATGACGGAGAAAAGATATTTGCCAAGAGCGTGAACAGCGCACTTCATCCGTCAACGGGACTTTTGGATTATTTGAAGGAAAAAGGCGTAAAGACTGTGATGATGGTAGGTATCATGACCAACTTTTGCATTGATGCGACGATCAGGACAGGATTTGACAACGGTTTTGAGGTTCTGGTTCCCGAATATACCAATTCAACTTCTGACAATGAGTTTATGGACAGAGCAACTTGCTACCGCTACTACAACGAATTCATGTGGCCGGGAAGATATGCCAAATGCATCACGATGGAAGAAGCGAGAAACCGCATAAAGAGTTGATGTAAAATATAAAATATCGATAAAGTATACAGTAATTATTCGTTATAAAGCCTAAAACGTGCTAAAATATTTACGAAAAGTTGACTATTTCTTCTTTATCTTGCGTTTTTAGGGTGACAAAATGAAGCTGTTTTTTCTTAATCGGATTTTGCAGTTTATTCTATAAATTTATGATATGCCAAGAGATGGATAATGTATTCTTAGATTTCATATCTGAGAATATAGATATTTGTACCATCTTTTGGCATTTTGTGTTTTTTGGAGGTACAGGGGTTGAAATTCGCTTTGCATAAAATGGGTCATCGACGGTTGCTTCGAGTGACTGCGACTATGGGCGGAATCTTAATAAATGTGCTATGGGCGCTTCTTACGAATGCGTATGGACTCCCGGTTTATCTGGATACTACAGGAACTATGCTTGTTGCTATGGTTGGTGGTCTGTTTCCGGCCATAACGACAGCGGTTCTGACTAATGTAGTGATTTCGCTGTTTAACGGTGAGGCAATCTACTTTGGTTTTATCAATGCGCTTGTAGCCATTTATACAGCCTGGTTTATAAGAGAAAAAAAGTTTGATCGGATAAAAAAAGTACTGATATATATTTTTTCGTTAGGATTGATCAGCGGTGTAGTTAGCTTTTTTATCCAGTGGGGAGCTATGGGAAAGCCGCATATCCAGTCGGTAAATGCTCTGGTTGAAGCTTTTGCGTTACAATATAACCTCACTGATGCTGTGTCCTTCTTTATCGTAAATATAATACTGACAATACTGGACAGAGGTATTTCTTTTTGCATGGCGCTGCTATGCATGTATTTTATTCCCAATAATGTTTGTGAAAAGATAAGAAACAGCGGATGGAAGCAACGCCCGCTTTCTTTAAGTGAAGTAAAAAGAATCGGTTCCCTCAGTTTTTCTACGGCACATTCCTTGAGAATAAGGATAACGGCCATGCTTCTTGGGTGTTCTACGGCGCTTACGGTGATAATGGGCGTTGTCGGTGTAACACTGTATTTCAAGAATGCCAAAAATGAGAAGGGAGATATTGCCGTAAATGCAGCGCGTTTTGCGTCTCAAGTGATAGATCCCGATATCGTAGATGATTGCGCAACTTATGGACGAAGTACCAAGGTATATGATGATACGGAAGCGGAGCTGACTCAGATCAGGGAAGGTATTAACGGAGTTGACAGGCTCTGTATCTATAAGATAAGCAGTGATGGATGGTTGGTTGCATTTGATATTACTTCGAACGAGGATGACCGGCATGAGCCCGGTGAAAAAATAGAATTCGGAGAAGAGCTAAAACCCTATATCGGTACGCTGTTCAAGGGCGAATCGGTAGAGGCGGTTGAGAGCAACGGTATAAGAGGCTGGGTAATGTCCGCATATTATCCGATCATAGACAACAGCGGAATCTGTACAGGTTATGCGGCAGCAGAAGTATCCCTTAAGTATGTTTCGGATTATATGTGGGATTTTATGTTGCGCGTTTTATTTATAATGCTTTCGTTTTATATCCTTATAAGTGCGTGTGGTCTGTGGGTATCGGGAACCGGAATGGTTTACCCGATCAATAGCATAGAAAGAAGCGTAGAAGCCTTTATTAATGCCGGCGATAATCAGAGGGAACTTGATGAAGCCGTAAGGAATATGAGGGCTATCGATATTCAGACCGGAGATGAGATTGAGAAAATGTACAGGATCATCTGTGATATGGCGCTTAACCAGACCGAGAAGATCCGCAGCGTAAGAAGATTTTCTGAGGAAACGATGAAGATGCAGGACGGTCTTATCATTACAATGGCGGACCTTGTAGAGAACAGAGATTCCGATACCGGCGCGCATATCCAGAAAACTTCGGAATATGTAAAGATTATCGTGGAAGGACTTGAAAAGAAAGGGTATTATCCCGAGAAGATCAGCGCCAAGTTTAAATCTGATGTAGTGCGAAGCGCTCCTCTTCATGACGTCGGCAAGATAAATATATCGGATAAGATTCTCAATAAACCGGGAAAACTGACAGATGAAGAGTTTGAGATAATGAAGACCCATACAATTGCCGGCCGGGAGATTATTGAGAAAGCTATAAATACCGTAAAGGGTGAAGTCTATCTTAAGGAAGCAAGGAATATGGCGGCGTATCACCATGAACGCTGGGACGGAAAGGGATATCCGGAAGGACTTCACGGAGAAGTGATACCATTGTCTGCAAGAATTATGGCTGTTGCAGATGTTTTTGATGCGCTTTCATCAGCACGTGTCTATAAGCCTGCATTTCCGCTTGAGGAGGCTTTGGACATAATCAAAGAGGGCGCGGGAACCCAGTTTGATCCCAAGTGTGTAGAAGTATTTTTGGATGCACTTCCTGAGATAAAGGTAATTCTTAGCAAATATAATCAGAATGTTTAATGGAGGTTGCCTGTGAAAAGAGAATTCAAAAAAATAGCTCTTTTGGCTATAGTAACAGGCTTAATTACGATACTGTTGCATACAACAGCATATGCTGAAGAAGATACAGAGAGCGATGAACGTCAGGTATATGGCGGAGGATATGCAGTTACCGGACAGATCCCCGATGTATCTTATTCAGCAGAGATATATGATGCATCAAACGGGCTTCCGACGTCTGACGCAATGTTTCTTATGGGTGCAAGCAACGGTTATATGTGGGTCGGCGGTTACAGTGGCGTTTTCCGCTATGACGGATCGACTTTTGACAAGGTGGATTCTCCTTCATACCTTACCAGTGCAAGATGTTTTTTTGAGGACAGTAAGGGAAGAATATGGGTGGGTACCAATGATAACGGCGTAGTGGTTCTTGATGGTTCGGAAAACAAGCACTATTCATATAAAGACGGCCTGACATCCTCGTCAATTCGTATCTTTGAGGAAGATATGAACGGCAACATTTTTGTTGGAACAACTTCGGGCGTGGCCTATGTCGATCAGGCCAATATGATGAAAAAACTTCCAAATGAGACGCTTTCCGAAGAACGTGTTCTTAAACTTGACAGAGATGCGGAAGGAAGAATATTCGGGCAGACTTCGAACGGGATTATTTTTGCGATAGATAATTGCAAGGTTACAGAATTGTATGAAAGCTCCGAACTTGGAATGGAAAAGATCACTACTATCATGGCAGATCCCGAGAATCCGGGGAAGGTATATCTCGGAACAGACGGTAGTTTTATTTATTATGGTGATTTTGGGGCAAGTGTCGATGAGATGGAAAGAATCTCAGTGGAGCCCCTAAGTAACGTTCATTGGCTTAATTACGATTGTGACAGAGTGTGGGTGTCTTCGTCCGATATGATCGGTTATATTGATACCGACAGATCTTTTAAGCCGCTCAGAAATACATCTTTTGAAAGCGGAATCGAGATGGTCACGACAGATTATCAGGGAAATCTGTGGGCTGCATCTTCAACGATCGGAGTAATGAAAGTTGTTGCCAACAATTTCATTGATATAACAGATCAGGCAGGAGTGTATGCGGGTGTTACAAACGCAGTGGCTTTGTGTGACGGCGATATATACATCGGAACCGAGAATGGTCTTAAGATCATCAAAAAAAATGGCATGATAATGCAAAATGAACTGACTGAGTACTTAGGTGATGCGAGAATAAGAAATATCGAAGAGGATAATGCCGGGAATATCTGGATTGCCACATATACACATGATCTTGGACTTGTCTGTCAGGGACAAGACGGTACGATAACTTCTTTTACAACTGACAACGGAATGCCGAGTAATCAGATAAGAGAGATCACTACGCTGGAAGACGGACGGGTACTCGTGGGGACAAACGGCGGACTTGCTGTAATAAAGGATGGAATGATCATTCAAACGGTAGGTGCTTCCGATGAAATAAAAAATACTGTTTTCCTTTCGGTTGTAGAGTCAAATGAAGGTGTCATCCTTGTGGGAACTGACGGTGACGGAATATATGCCATAGAAGGGGATCGTGTCAAAAAGATAGGCAGAGATAACGGTCTTACCAGCGATGTTGTCATGAGGATCGTAAATGATGAAAAAAGAGGAATCATGTGGATAGTCACATCGAATTCCATCGAATACATGAAAAACGGACTGGTAACTCAGGTTACCACGTTCCCGTATAACAATAACTACGACATCTATTTTGATGATAATGACAATGCGTGGATATTGTCTTCTTATGGTGTGTATGTAGTAAATGCCAATGAGATGGAAAAAGATGCAATATCGGACTTCAGGATATATACAATAGCAAACGGACTGCCTTATGCGATAACCAGTAATTCATTCGGATGCAGGGATGATGAAGGCAATCTGTACATGGCCGGCAGAAACGGTGTGATAAAGGTTAACATAAATAAATATTTTAACGAAGATGCTGAAGTATTGATGGATATTAAGTCCATCTATTGTGACAATGAAAAAGTTCTTCAGGATGAGAACGGCGTATATCAGATACCGGCGTCGGACGGACGTGTCCAGATAACGGCTTCCATCATGGATTATTCGATGATGAATCCCAATGTACATCTATTTCTGGAAGACGGTCCCGATGACGGAATACTTATGCAGAGAAGCAAGTTGTCTTCTCTTGAGTATACCGGTCTTTCGTACGGCAATTATAAGCTCCATATCCAGATTCTGAACGGTTCGGGAAAAGAAATTCTTCAGGAAGCGGTATTTAACATCAGGAAAGCACCGCGACTTCTGGAACTATTGGTTGTAAGGCTGCTCCTTATGATATTGGTTGCGTCGTTGGCGGGATTTATTGTGTGGCAGGTAATGCGACTTACCATTATCAGAAAACAATATGATGTGATAAAGAAGTCAAAAGAAGAGGCAGAGAATGCCAATACTGCAAAATCAAGATTTCTTGCAAATATTTCCCATGAGATCAGGACGCCCATAAATACCATCATGGGAATGAATGAGATGATAATGAGAGAAGATCCGACAAATGTACCTAAGGGCTACTTTATGTCGGTTATGAATTATGCATTCGATATCAGAAATGCTTCGGAATCACTGCTTGGTCTCATCAATGACCTACTTGATATATCCAAGATAGAGTCGGGTAAAATGCACCTTGTTGAGCAGGAATATGATACGCAGGAGACACTGCGCTCTATTGTTTCGATGATACGTATAAGGAGTACGCAGAAGAATCTTAGTTTTGATGTCGTAGTTGATGAGCTTTTGCCAAAGAGATTGTACGGAGATGCGGAAAAGATTAAACAGGTTGTGCTGAATCTTCTTACAAATGCCGTAAAGTATACCGCAGTCGGAGGCTTTTCACTCAATGTGACGATGGAAGAGCGCAATGACAAAGAGGCTGTTATCCGAATCTCGGTAAAAGATACCGGAATGGGAATAAAAAAAGAAGATATGGACAGGCTCTTTACCGCTTATGAAAGACTGGATGAAGAGCAGAACAGTGCTATACAGGGAACGGGCCTTGGGCTCGATATCTCAAGGAAATTTGCTGAGCTGATGGGAGGAAAGCTCTTTTGCGACAGCGTGTACGGAGAAGGCTCTGAGTTTATCTTTATATTATCGCAGAAGATTGTCGATGCAACGCCCCTTGGCATATTTATCGAGCATGACGAAAGCAAGGCAAGCGGACCGTACGTTCCAAAGTTTATTGCGCCCGATGCGGATATTCTGGTTGTTGATGATAATCCGATGAATCTGAGTGTGATAAAAGGACTTCTTAAAGCGACCAAGGTGTTTGTTACAACAGCAGAAAGCGGAGCGGAAGCGCTGGATAAGATACGGGATAATAATTATGATGTAGTTCTTTTGGATCACATGATGCCGGGACTTGACGGAATAGAGACTCTTGCGATCATAAGGACAATGAAGCCTGAGCTACCGGTATATGCACTTACGGCTAATTCGGTTTCGGGCGAAGATTTTTATTTGGAAAAAGGATTTAACGGATATCTTCCTAAGCCTGTAGATACGGAAACACTTGAAAATACTCTTATTAAGCATATTCCGGAAAACAAGATGGAAAAGGCGAGTGAAGAGGATGCTGTCGAAGAACTCACGGAACTGCCGGAGGATATGCTTTGGATAAAAGAAATAAAAGATATATCGTTTGACGATGGACTTAAGAATTCGGGAGGAGTTGCATCTTACCTGTTCGGTCTTGATCTTTTCTATGACACCATAGATGAGAACTCCAAAATAATTAATAATGCATATGCGGAAGGAAATATAAGGCTGTTTACCATAAAAGTTCACGCGCTTAAAAGCTCTGCCCGTATTATAGGCGCGCTCAAACTTGCAGAACTGTCTGAAAAGATGGAAACTGCGGGAAATAACAACGATATGGATTATATAGCCGGCAATAAAGATACGCTTATGGAAGAATATGCTTCTTTTAAGGAAAAGCTTGGACGGATGAAGAAGGCTAATTCGGAGGATGACTCGAAAGAGATGATACCGGATGACAAATTAAAAGATGCATATGAAGCGCTGAAAGAACTAATTCCGCAGATGGATTATGATTCAGTTGAAATGATCTTGAAAAGTATATCGGAATATTCGCTTCCCGATAAGGATGCAGGATTTTTTGAAGAACTTGGTAAGCTGTTAAAACTTTTTGATTGGGACGGAATGGAAGCATTGATCGCAAAAGCAAAATAAAGGAGCAAGATGGGAAAAATCATATCAGGGAAAAAGATCATATTCACCGGAGAAAAAGAGACTTTTATTCTAAGGGCAATAATTGAGAAAGTGCGGGCAATAGGACTTGAGTGCAGATTTGTGCCGTTTAATGTGGACGAACTTAATAATGCCGTAGAAGATACAGTACTTTTTGTTATCTATATGGATGAAGAAGTTAAGCCCAAGGAAGATGTCCTTCATTTTCTGAACGATAAAATGGAAGAACAGGGGAGCAAACTGATCCTTATAGGAGAACAGAACGATATTATGAATATGGCAAGACATATTAGGAGTGACTTGCTGTATAAAACATTTTCGCGGCCTATCAATAATGATGCGTTTATCTATTCGATAAGAGATTTTTTTGATAAATCCGAATCGGGAGAATACAAAAAAAGCATATTGATAGTTGATGACGATCCGCAGTATCTCTCGATTGTAAGGCTTTGGCTAAAAAACAGTTACAGAGTATTTATGGCAAGCTCCGGTCTTCAGGCAATCAAATATCTCGGAAAGAGCAAAGTGGATCTTATATTGCTTGATCATGAGATGCCGGTAACAAGCGGCCCGCAGGTGCTTGAGATGCTTAGGAGCGATCCCGAGACATCATCGATACCTGTAATATTCCTTACGGGTAAAAGTGATAAGGAAAGTGTCATGGCGGTTGTGGCGCTGAGACCTTAGGGATATTTTTTAAAAGATATTACGAAGGAAGAACTTCTTGAAAAGCTGAAAGAGTTTTTTGTTCTGCATAACGCATAGTGACAAGGAGCAGATGGAAATGTTTGAGATTATAAGAAGATACCAAATGGATATTATGCTGGGACTTTCCTCTGCGTGTATAGCATTTGCTTTTTTGTTGTTTTTCACGCAGTTCTTGGCCAGAAGAAGAAAAGAAATTCTCATTTTTATGGAGTTTGTAGCGACTTTTCTTCTCTATTTTGACCGTATGGCATATCTGTATTCCGGAGATACCGGCCATAAGGGATATGTAATGGTCAGAGTCAGTAACTTCTTTGTGTTTGTATTAACTGCTGCTATCGTGCTTGGGCTTGATATGTACATTGCAGATCTTATCAAGGTTGAGGCTAAGAAAACTACGATTCCCAAAAGGCTGTATTTTGTAGGTGCGGCGGCTATATTTGAGATGTTTCTTGTAGTGCTGTCGCAATTTACGGGAATGTATTATTACTTTGATGAAAACAATGTGTATCACAGGGGACCGCTCTTTTTGGGTTGCTATGTCATTCCGGTTCTCTGTCCGCTAATACAGTATTCCGTTGTCAGAAAGTACAAGTCAGCTATGAGCCGATTGGTCTATTATTCTATAGTAGCTTATATTTTTGTTCCTATCATAGGCGGGATTATACAGATTTTTGCCTATGGGATATCGCTGGTTAATATGATGATGGTAATGGTTTCTATCACCATGTATGTGTCTGTTTACATTGATATGAACAAGACGGTGGTGAGGGCACATAAGATTGAAATCGGTGAACTCAAGGACGGTGAACAGCGCATGAAGCGTTTGTTTGACCAGACGACATCGGCATTTGTAAAGGCGATAGAGAACAAAGATGAATATGCGCAGGGACATTCTAAGCGAGTTGCGGATGTGGCAAAAAAAATCGCAGAGATGTCGGGAAAAGATGAAGCGAAATGCGATGAAGTTTACTATGCAGCTCTTTTGCATGATATAGGAATGGTAGGTATTCCGGACAGTATTATACAGAAGCATTCTGAACTTACAGAAGAGGAGCGGAGAGTATGGCAAAAGAAGCCGATAATAAGCGGAGAGATTCTTTCCGATATTACGGAGTACCCGTATCTGAAAGACGGCGGACTTTACAGCAATGAGAAATATGACGGAAGCGGATATCCGAAAGGTTTAAAAGGAGAAGAGATTCCGGATGTCGCAAGGATTATTGCTATAGCTGATGCGTATGTTTCGATGACATCGAATAAAAGATATCGTGAAGAGTTGCCGTATATCATGATAAGACAGGAATTTGTCGAGATGGCGGGAACGCAGTTTGATCCTGAATATGCCAAGATAATGATCCGTATAATGGATAAAGAAAATGCGAATAAAAAAGATGAGAGAGTCATAGAGACTGAAATTCGCTGTAAAGAATACAAAGAAGCGGTCTCACTTGGCGTTCATGTGACGGAAGCTTTTACAAAGGTGTCTTTTGATGCGGATGAATATGAGATGGCAGCAGGAGATTATTCGTCGCCGTCCATAGTTTTGTTTGATTCATATGACAGACGATTTCACAGGGGGGCCAGATCGATAGATGCATACAGGTATCAGGAGTATGGAGAACTCTGGCCTGACGGACACTATGTTTCCACTGCGGCTCAGAATATGAAAGTCGAAGTGGAAGAAAATGTCGATGAAGCGGGTAATCCTGTAGTCGATAAAAGTAAAAAGGTGCAGTATGAGATCTGTGCGGCAAAATATGACGATCATATCACACTTGAGATGAAGGACGGTGTTCATAAACTCAAAGCTGTGATTGCACTTTCCGATAAGACAAAAGATGCGTATATAGGAATTACAGGTGAACATTGTCATATAAAAAATATTGCTGTTGAAGAGACTGATATAAAGATCGGAGAAGGCGATATAGAGCGAATCTCTGATGTTATCAGCTATACCGACAGAATTGAATCCGATCTTCCAAATCTCCAGATAGACAGGACAAGATCCGCGTCGACGGACGGAATCAAGGTAGAGGAAGAGCTTAGGCTTTATTTCCATTCAATGAGTCTTCCGGTTGCAAATCTTGTCTGGCACTGTCCGTATATTGTCATTTTCTTTTCGGAGGACGGAAAAGTCGGCGGCAAGGGCTATCGTGAATATGCTCTGATAAAGATAAACGGAGAAGTGTCCGGTGATGAAACATATGCCGAGAACAAAGTGTATATGAAGAGAAAGGAAACTTTCACCGGCTGGGAAAAATGGAAAGAAGCGACAAAGAAAGGCATGGAATGCTTTGTATTATTTGAAAGGAGCGGAAATAAGATCACGACTTCAACAGAAAATCTCGGAATCATAATAGAAAACACAACTATTTTCCACGACGAACATCAGGATGTTTACGTTGCGCTCACGGGAGATGAAGTGGCACTCACAGATATTCGTATAATGAAATAAAATGTGATTTGCATGATAAGAGATAAGATGTTCTAAAAATTTAAGATGTACATAAGTGCATGTAGTGTTAAAATGATTTCGCAGATTTTATGAAACAGTGCGGGATTTGGATTTGAAAGAGAAGTTAGAAAAAAACAGATTAAAAGAAATGGATATATTTAAGGCTATAGCGATCGTTGCGGTCGTATATGGCCATGTACTTGCAAATACAGCGGGATTATACACAGGCTTTATCAGTTTTGTTCACATGCCGGTATTTTACTTTGTAAGCGGCTTTTTCCTCTATAAAGAGCTTAAGAAGTATTCGGAAAAAGAACTGATAAAAAAGAAAAGCAGACGTTTGCTGGTTCCGTATTTTGTATGGTCGCTGGTCGCTTTTATGGCAAGCAATGCGCTGATCGTATTGCAAAAGGGATTCGATATCGGAGTAGTCCTGGATGAGGCTGTACAGGTTTTTATTTATTCGAGAAGTGTTTGGTTTTTTATTCAGCTTTTTTTTGCGCATAGTCTTTTTATACTGATACATAGGATTACCGATAAAAAGGAACTCAGGGCAGTGATAAATGTGGGCGTATGGGCGGTCTTGATTGTCTTTTGTGACACAGAGCTGTTTTGCATGTGGAAAATTAAGTGGCTTTACGGATTTTTGCTTCTTGGCTATATTTGCAGTGAATATGAAATCCTTACCAGGCTTAAGAGCTGTAAAAAGTTTGTGCCGGTAGTTATGTTTATTATCTGCGCGGCGTGCTGGATAGCAGTTACATTGCTCACTTCGGGGGCTTATGCGACGGATCTGATCTACGGTTTTGATGACATGGCTTTTTCCGCAGAGACATTTGCGGTTGAGCTGTCGGTCTGGTTATGTGGTCTGACCGGCATGGTGACGATATATTTGGTGAGCCTGTTTATTGCAGAATTCAGCAAACTTGATATACTGTATCGGTTGGGAAGTTATACTTTGGATTTATATGTAGCGCATATGATGATCATATCTTTTATAAAAATGATACCTGTACCTCAGAATCACGCGTTTGAAGTATCTTTTGTCATCGCGGTTTTTGTTATCATTGTGCCTATATATTTATTGGTGAAATATATTCTTAGGAAAATAAAATTATACAGAATGGTCACGTAACTGCCGATATATTTGGGGAGTTAATGATTTTGAAGTAAGAAATACGGTTGGGGAGCCGTTTGTTTTAAAGGAAAGGGTGATATTATGTTTAGGACAGAAAATAAGAAGTATGGTGTCAGTCTGCTTCTTGTATTTATGATGATTATGTTTGCGCTTACGGGTTGCGGAAGTGGAAGCGGTGAGGCGCTTGATATAAGTAAGGTGACTTATGTTAAAAGTCCCGGAAATCAGCAGAATATTGAGATGTATGTTATCTCATCGGATTGCACAGTGAAGCACTATGATATAAAGCAGACTTCCGACAAAAAGATTGTTATAAAAGATCTTTTTGAGGGTAAGTTACCTTCATCGGAAGAATATACTGTGGACAACAGCAAGGTTTCTCCGGAGGGCTGGCAGCAGCTTGAAAACAAGCTTAATGAAACGGAGTTTATTTATCTGTCCGGTGATGTTTCGTATACAGATCAGCTGATGGATGAAGGAAGCTTTTTTGTGGAGATACAGACAGGGATGATAAAGCATCTCGCAGGCGGATACAACGCAGGCCGCGGAAAAGATAGGGACAATAAGAAGTTCAGGAGCGTTACAGATATTTTGGATAATATCCTGGCAGATGCTGGTTGATTGGTGAATTTCTCACAATAATATAATGGATATCAAAGGAGGTTTTGGGTAACAATACCTCCTTTTTTGTTATGTACATTTATGAGATTGTGAAAATATACAATAAAACAAAATATTATGTTTGACTGAATGTGCATGTTTCATATATCATAAATCTATATGCAAGACATAATATACAAGGAGGAGAGCAACTTATGGAGCAAAAAACAATGAAGGGGTTTGCGATGCTTAAGATCGGTGAGGTTGGCTGGATCACCAAAGAGGTACCAAAGTGCGGACCGCTTGATGCAATCTGTAAACCACTTGCTATTGCAATTTGCACATCAGACGTACATACGGTTTGGGAAGGTGCTGTTGGTGATCGTCACAACATGATACTTGGCCATGAAGGTTGTGCGGAAGTTGTGGAAGTTGGCGAACTTGTTAAAGACTTTAAGCCGGGGGACAGGGTTCTGGTACCTGCGATCACACCCGATTGGAGTTCACTTGAAGCTCAGGCCGGCTATTCAATGCATTCCGGCGGAATGCTTGCAGGCTGGAAATTCTCTAATTTCAAAGATGGTTTGGATTCTGAATTTTTCCATGTTAATGATGCAGACGGTAATCTCGCGCATATGCCCGAGAATATCAATATTGTAGATGCATGTATGCTTTCCGACATGGTTCCTACAGGATTCCATGGTGTAGAGCTTGCAGATGTCCAGTTTGGTGATACTGTCCTTGTAATCGGTATCGGCCCCGTAGGACTTATGAGCGTAGCCGGAGCATCTCTGCGCGGTGCATCCAGGATTATTGCGGTAGGTACTCGTCCTAAATGTGTTGAAGCAGCAAAGAAATACGGCGCTACCGATTTCATAAATTATAAAAACGGGTCTATTGAAGATCAGGTTATGGAATTAACTTCAGGAAAGGGTGTGGACAGAGTAGTCATCGCCGGCGGTAATGTTGATACTTTCGAATCAGCAGTTAAATCTGTTAAACCCGGCGGACTTATCGGAAACGTCAACTACCTTGGAAGCGGCGATTATATCAGCATTCCCAGAACTGACTGGGGTGTTGGAATGGGACACAAGCAGATTCGCGGAGGACTTATGCCCGGTGGAAGACTTCGTATGGAGAAACTGGGAGCTCTGGTATCTTCCGGAAGACTCGATGTAAGCCCGCTTTCAACACATATATTTGAGGGATGGGATCACATTCCCGAAGCATTGCAGCTTATGAAAGATAAGCCTGCAGATCTTATCAAACCGGTTGTTAAGCTTGTAAATGAATGATGTTTAGCTTTTATTAAGACAATAGGGCAGTCGCAGATTTTGATATAAAATTTGCGACTGCTATTAAAATACTTGAAGAAGGAGATAACGTCGGCACACCGGCGATAATCATATGAGAGTTCTGATAGTGACAGGCTTTTTGGGAGCAGGTAAGACAACATTTATAAAAGAACTACTAAAACATACAAAGCGCTACACTGCTGTTATGGAGAATGAATTTGGCGATACAAACCTTGACAGCCGTGAAATATCAGGCGCGGCAGATAATAAGGACATGCAGGTCCTTGAGTTCATGGAAGGCTGCGTTTGCTGCAGTAAGAAGGATTCTTTTTTGTATTCAATACTTACTGTATCAACGGGTATAGCACCCGAGTATCTGATTGTAGAGCCTTCGGGTGTTGCAAAATTAAGCAATATCCTTGCCGGGCTTGAGAAAGTACGCTACGAAAAAATAATTCCCGTTAGTCCTATTGTGATTGTGTCCGCGAAGTCTTTTTCTGCAAATATGCATGAATATTGCGAGCTCATGGAAGATCAGATACTAAACGCAGGGCACGTTATCTTTTCCAAGACAGAGGGGATGGATGCTGATGAGCTTGAAGAGGTAAAGAGGCAGATACATGAGATAAATCCTGAAGCTAAGATAACGGAATCTTACCGGGATGGTAAGAGTAAAGAGTGGTGGACAGAGGTCATGTCCGATGAGGAAGTGCATCCAGCTGTTGGAAGAACCGGCTATGGTGCAGCAGGTGGCAACGGTTATGGAGCGGGACTGGAAGATGGAAATGGTTATAGCTCGGGAGGGGGCAATGGCTATGAATTTACCGGTGACAAAGACTATGCCAATGGAGATAGCGACAAGCAGCCTGCTTTTGAGCAAATGACATTTGATCTCATGGAGTTTAATTCTGTCGGCGCACTTACCGTTTTCTGCGATGATCTCCTTAGGAAACAGTACGGCGATATCGCCCGCGCCAAAGGCGTTGTCAAAGTTGGCTCTGATGCGCTCCGCTTCGACATTGCCGACAATTCTTACGTGATCACCGGCGGAGAAGAGCCCTTCCAATCTGTGTTTATCGGGCAAGATATAGATCGCGAGAAATTACTGGTGGGTGTTTGCAAGTATGAGCGCCCTAAAAAGATATCGAGGCGATATGTAGGAAAGGGTGCAGATGGTGGTTGTACAAAGATACGACCGAGGTGATGAAGCGTAGGAAAGAGCATTGATGGAGTGTTGGAGTAAGGTCTATACGCGTTTAAAATCAAAATTCCTTTTATGAAGTCTATACGAGTCTACAAAACATAGCATTTCAATATTGAAGTAGCTTTACGGGCATTAGAATCCGAAAATGATGTGTACACGTAGAAATAAGTGAATGTGGGAATGGCTTTACGGGCATAGAATCTCAGAAATCGATTTGTACACGTAGAAATAAGTGCATATTGGAATGGCTTTACGGGCATAGAATCTCAGAAATCAATTTGTGCACGTAGAAGTAAGTGAATATGGGAATGATTTTACGGGCATAGAATTCCGAAAATTGATTTATACCCGTAGAACTAAGCGAATGAGAGATGGATTTTACGGGTATAAAGTTTGTAATTGAATTTGAGTAACGTAGGGAGAGGACAAAAGAGCTTCGGAAATGATGAATTCCGAAGCTCTTTTAATCATAGGAAATTGCTTTCCTATGATATAAAAACGCTCCGCTATGGATGCGGCCGATGCGCAGATGAATTATGCAAGCTAAAGCTTGCGCGCATCGGCGCGCAAAGAGTTGCAAAGCAACTCTTTGTTATCAGCGCACGTTTCTATAAATAATCTATATAATTGTCAACGAGCCAATATATGGCTATAGTTCCCATAAGTATAAAAAACAGAAATAAATTATAGAGCATGGCATTAATCCTCGCTTTCTGTAATGGCGTCAAATTCAAGAATCACCTTAAAGAAATCTCCGTCTATAAATATATTCATTGTTCCGCCCATAGCCTGAGTGAGACTGTTTGCTATAGACAGGCCGAGTCCGTTTCCGTCTGTATATCGTGACTTATCACCTCTGACAAATCTTTCCATAAGTTCTTCGGGGGAGATGTTTAATTGTTCGCGTGATATATTTCTGAAAGTAAATTTGAGCCTATCGCCATCTTTTTCAAGGTCTACGTAGGCTCTGGTATCTGCCTGGGCATATTTGACGATATTACTCATAATATTATCGAATACTCGCCACAAATACCTATTATCTGCCATGAGGTACATTTCACTGTCACAGCTGTTGACAACGACCTCAATTTTCTTTTCCTTTAGTCGTTCCGAAAATTCTCCTATAGACTGATCCAGAAGCACTTTGGCATTTACTTTCTCCATATTTAGTTCAATATTTCCGCTGGAGATTTTGGATGCTTCAATAATATCTTCAACAAGCTTCTTAAGGCGAAGTGACTGCCTGTTCAGGACTTCAAGATATTCTTTTGCATTCTCATTTTCAAGGTTCTCTTTATTGAGAAGATCAACATAATTTATTATCGATGTGATGGGCGTCTTGATATCATGAGATACATTCGTGATAAGCTCTGTCTTCATGCGTTCACTCTTTGTGCGCTCCGCCAGAGCAATCTCGATTCCCGCCTGAATATCGTTGAGCGCTGTTCCTGTTTCTTCCATAAACTGCGGCATTCCTGTTACGTCAACACGCGCTGTTGTATCACCTGCCGCAAGATTTTCTACAGATTCTTTTATCTTTGAATAACTATGCATTCCCCAAGATAAGAATAGTGCGAGTATGACCATATCCACTATGAAAACAGGAAATACAAGAGTACTGTCTATACTATTTGCAAATAATGCCGGTATCAGCATTATCAGGTATAAGATCCATAGCCTTCTTTTCCATTTTATTTTCAACAGCGTCTTTGCACATAAAGTATTTTTGTGGAGTCTGCGCAGTTTGAAATTAACAGCCAACATTGAACACAAACACAGGCCTGTTATCATTGCAAGTATAAAGATTACACCTATGCCCAATGCTGCTAAATATGATGGTAATTTATATTTCAAGGAAAGTGTCATTGCAAAAAATACACATTCCAAAATTATTGTCACAACAAATGCCAGGTCTATCGGAATCTTATCAAGCGGACTTTCTACGATTTCTTCACTCTGTTTAGTATGGCCGGCAGCTTTTAAGAATAGAACAAAACTAATCCATATCATTACAATAGAAATAATGCCGATTATCGGAATAATATATTTAATCGTATTTACTATTCCGACAAATTTCCTAGCTTTGGCATAATAATCATTTACATGACCTTTGGTTTCAAGTTTTGTTTCATTTGGAAAACAAATGAATGTATAATGCTTGTTTCCGGGATTTTCAATTTCTGCCCGGATTGTTGGCATATCCCCTAAAGAAGTAAACCTGGTTCCAATAGATTGAAAGGGATATATTTCTTTTAATCTATTGTGAATCGGAGATAAATCTGCAACATAATTTCCATTCAATAATCCTCTTTCATTATTGGAAATCAAACATAATTGAAAACCTTCTATTGCAGTTGAGATTGGATCATATCCATTGCCTGCTATATATAGCTTTTCATTTTCTTCAGAATTGTCTTCAATACTTTGTTTATTTGTGTACCAAATCGCATTAAAAATACTATCAACGTTTATGAGTTCGTCGTCGGAATAATAATCATCTTTTACATACCAAAATGCATCCAGCGCATAGAACTGGTCATTGGAATATACATATGCCTTTTTTCCAATGTCATCGTATCCTATTCCTTGTACTTCAATTGATTCTTCGCGTCTACCTTCATCTGTACGGATGTAGTTTAATTTATCTGCTCCGAATATTCCTAAAAATTTATCACTACTCGAAAAGATAGAGTCATTATTGACAACATATGATTCAATAAAATAATCATTGTAGAGGGGAACATTAATACCATCAAAATTTCGATATAAATATATGCTGTTATCGTTCAGATCGGTATCATTCGTTATATCTCCTTCAATAACTCCATAATAGCAGTTCATTTTGTCCAAGAGTTCGGAAGTGAATCCGGAATCATATTTAGAAAGAACCTGTACAGCATATGCATTTCCAGCATCATAGTATGCGTCTAATTCAAATTTGGGCACGTCGCCGTATACACCGTCGCGAGCTGTATAAACAGTATTTTTTAATATATAGGTTGCAGCTGAGCATACGAAAAAACATGCTGTAAAGAAAATACATGCTATTGCCAATAAAATTTTAGCTTTCTTACTGTAAAAACGTTTCATGGTTTCCTTTCCCGAAGGGGCGTCCCTTCCATCTTGTATCCTCGTCCCCAGACAGCTATCAAATATCTGGGATTTGTACTGTCATATTCCAATTTTTCTCTAAGGTGTCTGATATGAACAGCCACCGTACTTTCGGCGCCGATCATGTTTTCTTTCCAGACACTTGTATAAATCTCTTTAGGAGATAAAACTTCACCGGGATGTGTCATCAAAAGCTTTAATATATCGTATTCCAGGGGAGTGAGCGAAACAGGATTTCCGTCCAGAGTTACTTCTTTTGCCTTATCATTTAATTCAATACCGCCGATGGTGATCATATCGGTATTTGCAGGTTTCCCTAAAGTCCCTTTAGCTCCAAGCATCGTATAACGACGAATCTGTGATTTAACCCTTGCCATAAGTTCTACCTGATTAAACGGCTTGGTAACATAATCATCAGCTCCGACCGTCAGCCCCACAACCTTATCTGCATCCTCGCTTTTCGCGGTAAGCATGATTATCGGCACATTCGATATCTTCCTGATCTCCGCCATTGCAGCAATCCCGTCCATCTCCGGCATCATTACATCCATAAGAATAAGATGTATGTCATCCCCAATCGGACTCTGCATTATCTCAACCGCTTCCCTTCCGTTTGAAGCAGCCATAACGCTCATCCCTTCGCATTCAAGATAAATGCGAAGCGCAGACACAATGTCCTGTTCATCGTCACAAATAAGAATCTTGTTCATTTTCTCTCCCGTATATATTCAATGATTAATCATAGATATATTGTATTGAAAAAAATTTTAAGTTCCAATAGGGTAAATCTTTAAGAATTGTTTAAGATGGGGTGTTACGGTATGCTATAAGTGGGAATCGTTTTATAGAGGAGACAGAAAATGGATAATCAGCATATGAGTTTAGAACAAGTTTTGGCAGCACTAAATAGCTGTGGAATAGATCCTGAAAAATACGGATATAATAGCCGCGGGGGCATTTATGACGGTTATTTTATTGAGGATAATAAATATTTCCGGTCATATCCGGATGATTTTGACAGACCAAAAAAAATAATCATAAGAGAAATAGAATCTGAAGAGCAGTTCATTATAAAATTTCTTGTAAATATCAAACTGCACAACGAAAAACTGCATGATTGTGTTTCAACTTTATTATGTTTGTACAAAGGAGCAGATAAGAATACCTTAGAAATAAATCATACAACCCTGTTCGAATTACATGATCCGTTGTGGAGTATATGTAAGCGGGCGGGTTATGAAAGCATGTGGAATTTTTGCATAATAACAGAGCCAAACCAGTTATTTAATCAAGTATATAGTTACGGAATAGGCTTTATTGATGGAAAATATATTGTTGAATGCCAAGATGCGCCGGCTTCGGGTGACAGACCTCACGCGTGGTACGAAGATTACAGCTACGACAATTACAATGATGCCTTTGCAAAAATTAAACAGTACGCTCAACGAGATATCAATGAGCGTCGTAAAAAACTCTCTAGTTGTATTAAGTCTTATATTATGGACAAAGAAGAACATAGTAAGGCCAAGGAACTGTGCGAAATCTTAAATAAGAACTCCGCTAAAAATCCAATATTCGAAATGCTATCAGGCAATACATGCAGCATATTATACGTTCGCGATTGTGGATATTACTCATATCTGCCGGAGAATGATAATTATTCCATAGAATTTCATGGCAATGGCGAAATTATGGACGTTGCAATAAAGAGCTGTGAAGAAATTCAAATTGGCAGAAAGAAACCCCTTTATTTTAAACCGAAGTTCTAAGTGAGAGTAAACTGTTGTAACCATGCCATTTTATCAGAGTGGCTATTTCAGCAGTCTGTTTATTTGCCATTTAAAGTTAGAGAGATAATCGGCTATAGGGCTGGGAGTGTCAGTATTTGAATAAGTTGTAACATTCAAGAGCTTAAAAATATGTAATCGTCCATTCTGTTTTCGCTCCACCTGTTTGAGCGCATTTATGCGCGAGTTTGGAGCGAAGAATGGACGATTACATATTTTTATGCCTTGAATGTCAACGAATTCAACCACTGACACTCCCAGCCCTATAGCCGATTATCCCCTCCCTTAAAGGCACAACCCTACGCTTGAAACACCCCCTGGCCAAGCTTGACATTTCAGCGGCCAATGAACTAAACTTGAGGAAGTTTTAGGAGAAGTTAAGAATGGAGTTTAATGGCGCGGAGAAGAAATATAATAATGAGCGCAGAGTGGTAGCGGTTTTGTTGGCTGTAGTACTCAGCTTTACCATGCTCTTTTCCTCGTACTATATACTTAAAGAGCAGCACCATCAGTGCCACGGCGCAGAATGTCCTATCTGCCGTAACATCGAAAGATGCGAACAGTTCTTAAACCAGATCTCTACAGGTATTATTCATCTTGCTATAAGTGTAATTGCCGTAATGATAGTTGCTGTCATTACGACCAAGACAAATGAGAACATTTCTCATCCCACACTTGTCAGCTTCAAGGTACGTCTCGATAATTGAAGCACCCTCTTTTTGTGTAGCAGAATTCTGCTACATGATCATATTTTTTCCATATTAAATAAAAATGAATAAGAAAAGAGGAATATTATGAAGAAATATATTTCAGTTATAGTTGCAGCCGTAATGGCGAGCAGCATTATTTGTGCATGCGGAAATCAGAGCGCTCAGAGCGCATCTGCAGCAGGAACTCCGGAAGGAAGCGCATCAGAGGCAGTATCTGAGGCAGCAGGCGACAGTGATATCAGTATCGTGACAACTATTTTCCCTGAATATGATTGGGTAAAGAATATCGCAGGAGAGAATCCTGCAAATGCAGAGATAACAATGCTTCTTGACAGCGGTGTTGATCTTCACAGCTATCAGCCTACAGCAGAAGATATCGCTAAGATCGCAAACTGCGACATGTTCATCTATGTTGGCGGAGAGTCTGATGAGTGGGTAGATGATGCACTCAAGGAAGCAACCAATAAAGATATGGTAGTTATCAATCTTCTTGACACACTTGGCGATGACATCAAGGAAGAAGAGGTTGTCGAAGGTATGGAGGCCGAAGAAGAGGAAGGCGAAGAAAGCGAAGAGGGTGAAGAAGTAGAGTACGACGAGCACGTATGGCTTTCACTCAAAAATGCAGCCAAGCTTTGCAGCGCCATCAAAGACGGAATGATCGCTATCGATGAAGCTGACAAAGATGTTTATGAGAAGAATGCAACAGATTACATTTCAAAGCTTGAGGCTCTTGATGCGGAATATGATAATGCAGTTAAGTCAGGCAGCAAAAAGACAGTTCTTTTCGCAGACCGTTTCCCGTTCCGTTACCTTGTTGATGATTACGGACTTGATTATTATGCAGCATTTGTAGGTTGCTCAGCAGAGACTGAGGCAAGTTTTGAAACAATAACATTCCTTTCAAAGAAGGTAGATGAGCTCGGACTTAGCTCTATCCTTACTATCGAAGGACAGGATAAGAAGATCGCCGATACTGTAAAACAGAATACATCAAAGAAGGATCAGGAAATCCTTACAATGGATTCTTTACAGTCAACTACATCTAAGGATGTTGAAGGTGGTGTGACTTATCTTTCGGTAATGGAAGGAAATCTTGAAGTACTTAAAGAAGCGCTTAAATAAGGCAGGGGGTGTTATCATGTCGTTCATTTCCGCGCAGAATCTGTCGCTTGGATACGATAGGACTGTGGTTGTTGAGAATTTGAATTTTGTAGTTGAAAAAGGAAATTATCTGTGCATTGTGGGAGAAAACGGTTCGGGAAAGACAACTCTTATGAGGACAATGCTCGGATTACAGTCACCTATTGATGGACAGATTCTGTTCGGTGATGGGCTAAAAAAGAATGAGATAGGCTATTTACCTCAGCAGACGGTTGTTCAAAGGGATTTCCCGGCATCCGTATATGAGATCGTGCTTTCAGGATGCCAGTCTCACATGGGGCTCAGACCTTTTTATACAGAAAAAGAAAAAGCCCTTGCTCGCAAGAACATGGAGAGAATGGATATTGCAGATCTAAAAAATAGGTGCTACAGAGAGCTATCGGGTGGACAGCAGCAAAGAGTTCTTCTGGCAAGAGCTCTTTGTGCAACTACAAAGGTTCTTCTTCTGGATGAGCCTGTTTCAGGTCTTGATCCCAAAGTTACATATGAGATGTATGAACTTATAAAAGAGCTTAATGACAGCGATGTAACAATAATCATGGTATCGCATGATATAACCGCAGCCGTTAAGTATGCAAGCCACATACTTCATGTCGGAAAAACTTTGTATTTTGGGACCAAAGATGAGTATATATCCAGTAATGTGGGAAAGTTCTTTATGAATATGGAAGGAGGTGAGCCGGCATGATAGAAAAGCTTATAGAATACTTCCAATATCCGTTTGTTGTCTACGCATTTATTGTAGGAACGCTTATTGCATTATCATCGTCGCTTCTCGGGGTGACGCTTGTTCTAAAGAGATATTCGTTTATCGGAGACGGACTTTCGCACGTAGCTTTTGGGGCTATGGCGATCGCGAGTGTATTAAAGATCGCAAACCAGACCGCCGTTATTTTGCCTATAACCGTTGTCTGCGCTGTTTTCCTCTTAAGGAGCGGAAATAACGCAAAGATAAAGGGCGATGCCGCGATAGCGATGATTTCTGTAGGAGCGTTGGCATTTGGCTATCTTATCATTAATAAGTTTTCAACTTCTGCCAATCTTTCGGGAGATGTATGCAGCACGTTGTTTGGCTCAATGTCGATACTTACGCTCACAATGTCGGAAGTTATGGTATGCGTGGTATTGTCGGTTATTGTTGTGGCATTGTTTCTTTTTATGTACAACAAGATATTTGCGGTTACTTTTGATGAGGACTTTGCGAAGGCCACCGGTGTAAAAGCGGATACTTATAATTTCATCATTGCGGTAATGATCGCGGTGATAATAGTACTTTCAATGAATCTTGTGGGATCCCTTCTTATATCGGCGCTTGTGATATTCCCTGCGCTTTCTGCCATGAGCATATTAAAGAATTTCAGGAGTGTGACGATATTTTCGGCTGTTTCATCGGTTGTATGTGCAATATCCGGAATGCTTATATCATTGCTTGCCGGGACGCCTGTCGGATCTACCATTGTTGCGGTTGATGTTTTTGTATTTGCGGTGGCATATTTCATCGGAAAAGCTACAGGAGGAAAAGCATAATGAAAAAAATGAGATATATAGCAGTGTTGATGCTGGTTGTGCTTATTACTTCGGGATGTGCGGATGATTCAAGCGGAGCCAGATCAAAGCCCGGAAGCGGAGCAAAAAGTGTTGATGACGTGATCGCTGAGCAGATTGCTGCAAGCGAGGCTTCGTCACTTGCTGATGATTACGATGATTCTGAAGATGATTCTTCGGAAGACATGACTTCATCAGATATAGATCCGTCGGAATCATTCGGGGCGCCTATTGAAGAGGAAGTCGATGTTGAGGGTGATTATATCGATCTTACAAAGCTTTCGACGACTATGATCTACACAACTGTTTACAATATGATGTACTATCCGGAAAATTTTGTCGGAAAGACTATCAAGATGACCGGTAATTATTCCGAGTATGTAGATGAGGCAACAGGGAAAAGATATTATGCGTGCATTATAAAAGATGCAACGGCTTGTTGTTCTCAGGGAGTTGAGTTTGAACTTACAGATAATTACAAGTATCCTGACGATTATCCCAAAGAAGGGGATGACATAACGGTTGAGGGAGTCTTCGATCTGTATAAAGAAGGCGAGTATCAGTACTGCACTCTTAGGAAATCTACAATGGTAGGGAAAAGCTGACAATACATCAGCTTTTCCCTATTAAATTACATTCTTACTTCAATTCCGAGTTTTTCATGCATTATCTTTTTGTTTTCATACATACGTCTGTCAGCCAGGAGATAGACTTCGTGAGAACTTTTTCCCGGGCGCTCGTGGCGGTATGCGTATCCTGTCGCAACACTCCTTACATATGTAGGATAGAGAGCGTTCAAGACGTCAAGGGCGCTGCTCATTTTGGTTATCAGTTCATCAATGTTCAGTGAATCTGCATCTCTTATTATTACAATGAATTCGTCTCCGCCTATTCTGGCGCACATTCCGTGTTCCGCGAAAGTGCTTGTCAGTATCTTTGAGAAATCCAAGATGTATTTGTCACCTTCTGCGTGGCCCAATTTATCGTTTACAGGTTTGAGACCGTTTAAATCGATACTTATTATGCAATAGTCATAGTTGCTTTTTTCAAGTTTTTTTAGCTCTCTGTCAGCGTTTGCTCTGTTGGGAAGATCTGTAAGACCGTCTGCATATGCAAGGTGGATTAGTGATTCATGCTCTTTTCGCTGGGCGTAGGTCTTGGTAATGTAGAGCAGGTAATAGGTAAGCTGCGTCATTGCATAGAAGATTGCACCAAATCCTATGATTGGGAATGTTGCTGTTTCGACCGATATGATATGGTAAGTTGTCAGGGTATATCCTACGAGGTGGATGAATCCTGAAGTTGAAAGAATAAACATGCCGACCATCTGCAGGTTCTCCAAAAAGATGTTTTTTTTCTGCCTGACTGTCCGAACAAAGCAATAGACGATTATGCTGAAAATTATTATTGCGTTGATATCAAACAGCAAAAGTGTGCGCTTGAGGTGAATTGAAAATGTATAGTACAGAAATTGCTGGAATATAGGAATTATTACACTTGCGATGAACAAGCCCATCATTAGCTTTTTTCTTTCGAGTTCGTTCATGAAGTACAGGATTATGTAGCAGAGAGGAACAAAAAGAAACAGTGTAAAATATTCTATTTCGGTTTCGGCATCTGTATCTACAAAAATTGACATCATATTTGAGTAGCACACGAGATATAAGCCTATGTTTATACATAGGAGTGATGCAAAGAGCTGTATTTTTAACTCGGGCACATATGATACAAACAATAGACTTAGCGTGAGCAGGAACATACCAAAAACAAACAGGAACATTCCTATAAGGATGACAAATTGGTTTTTGCTTATAAGAAATGTCAGAAGGTCGGGGTGGTTTCCCAGATAAATTGGGTCAAAATAAGAGAAAGCACCCTTTTCGCATGCCGTTATTTTAAAAGTTATATGTGACCAGCGGTATTTTCGCGGGAGTGTTATAAAGTGATATTTTTTGCCGACGAATTTATTTACTATATATTTGTTCAGTCCGTACTCATATATGAGTTTATCGTCGAGATAGCACTCAAAGGCGGAATAGTTGCTTCTGAAAATAATCGCGGGAATCGGGATGTCACCTATGTAGGGAATTTCTCTTGTCATTATAAGAGTATCGCCGCGTTTTGTTTTTGTTTTAAAAAGAGTATGTATCTCTGAGAGGTTTACGTGTGGATATTCTTCATTTCCGATTGTTACCGTCCAGTCTTTGTTTACCTGTACGGACGGATAGTCGTGAGTCATGTTAAGAAACCAGGAACAGAGCAGTAGTATTGCAACGGCAGTAGAGGTGCTGAGCGCTATGATCGTAAAAAGTCGTTTATTCATTAGCTTTGCTCACCTCCTTGCTCTTATTTTCATTTAGAAGATCTTCGTACAGTCTTCGCATTGATTCATTATGATGCTTCTTTTTCATGGAATACATACGTTTATCGGCCAGAAGATATACCTGCTGGGCAGTTGGATGGTATAAAGAAGAATCTATACTTTCTGCGTATCCCCAAGAAGCGGAGTAGTGGATCTTTTTACCTTTTGTATTTCTGTATTCCATGAGCTCGGAGAGTATTGAGAGGTCGGTATCTCTTCTTTCGGCATCAATATAAGGGAGCACGACTATGAATTCGTCGCCGCCCATTCTTCCAACGAGGGAAGCATCTATAAAACTGCTTTTCAGCATGGTCGCAAAGCCGCTGATCAGGGTATCACCGGAAGAGTGGCCGTAGTTATCGTTTGTATATTTGAGGAAATCAAGGTCAATGCTTATTATTGTGAATCTGCCTCTGGTGTTTGCAAGAGTGAGCTCACATTTTGCTCTGTTTGAAAGTCTGGTAAGGGCATCTGTATAGGCAAGACCTTCAAGCTGATTCTGTACGGTGGCTTCACTTATATATTCGATGCAGTGATAGAAATAGTTTACAAGTAGGCACAACATGAAGAAAAAAGAGCCTATGGTAATAAAGCTGATTGAAGCATTAACATCGCCCATCTTGAGGTATTTGAGTATATTGAATTTGATTATGTCTATCATTGAGCATCCAAGTAAAAGAATAAGGCCTACAATGAGCAGGTTGGTAGAATAGACTCTTGAGTCAAGTTCATTTCTTTTTTTGTTTCTTATTATTACTGAGGATACTACGGAAATTATTATGTATATGCCTTCCAGTATTGCAAGTATATGGAGCGCCATGGTGAAGCGGCAAATGTGGACAATATTGAGTATGTGCATGGTTGAAGTTACTAAAAGGAAAACAAGGTCGATTATCATAAAGGTTGTGCTGAATAAGCTCTTTTTGATCTGGTGAGATGACATGACAAATCCCAGTGTCAATGCAGGCACGGAGAAAAGGGTAAAGTATTCCAGGAAATTGCTCAGACTTGAATGGTCTGTAAAGAACCAGAGTATGTCGTTGTAGCACAAGATATAGATTCCCATGGCAAGAGATATCATGCCGCTTACGATGATACTGTAATCGTGGAAGTCTGAGAATATAAGAATCGGTGAAAGTATTGCCAAAGTAAAGCCGAACAGGCATAGGAAAGAGCCTATTATGAGAGAGAGCCTGTTCTTTTGAAGCAGATAGGTCGATATGTCATGAAATGTTCCGAAATATATGTGAGAAAGACTTGAGAAGGCATCATCTTCACAAGCGACCATAACAATTTTTACGTGTTTACCCTGATAACCTTCCGGAAGAGATATGAAGTTCTGGTTTTTGGGAACCATTCTTTTTTTGTCGGCAAGCAGATGCCCATAGGTGTATACAAGTTGATTTTCGACAAAAACATCAACCGTAGCAAGGATAGAACGGAAGTGCAGTGATGCGGGATAAAGGTCTGAGTCGGGAAGGGTGTTTTCCAAAATGACACGTTCCTTGTAGTTGATCGTGCCAAGGTGGGCATTGTCAAGAGAGTCAACGATAAATGTATTATTTTCATGAGAAACAGTCCAACCGGAATCCAGTTGAACCATATTATTTATGGATGAGGTGTTTAGTTTTTGTGATCCAAGAAATAAGATTGCGGCAGTCATTATGGAGATAGCGACTATACCCAAAATTGCTGCACGCATTCTGGCAATTGTACTCAAAAACAGCCTCCTTTGACCTAATAATAGTATAGCTCAAAAAAGGCTGTTTTGAACAGAAAACAGATAATAAAGAAATGATAAAAAATAAATTGGCAATCGTGTCAGAAGTGTCCGTGGCTTCCGCCGTGAGAATGCCCCGAGCTTGAGCGGTGAACAGAACTTCCGCCGCTGTGGTGACTGCCACCGCTGCGACTACTGCCGCCGTAGTGGCTTCCGGAGCTGCTCTCTCTTCTTGTTTTCGATACATAAGTCCTTACGAGTGTATCATTATTAACGCTCATATGTATTCCGTCGGTTCTATATCCCGCAGCATTTTTGTTCTTGCGGACTGTTTTTAAATTGGCTGCCATGGCAGCTATAGGTATAGTTGCGGTGACAAGTCCGATTATAATGCTGAGCAAAAAGTGGAAAGAAGAATTTCGGTCGGAATGATCGACAAAAATATCACCTATATCAAACGGAGTGCCTGCGTGGTACAGGTTAAGGTAATTATCGGAGGTATCTATATAGACATCAAAAGCCTTGTAATAATTACCGTTTTTAAGATACGGGAGCATTGTGTCTGTCATCTTTTCCTGACCGTAGTCGGTAAATGCGTTTATTCCCTCACCGGACGTGCTGATTGCCCACTCTCTTGTATTCATGGAAAGGACAAAAAGAACTCCGCTGTCGTTGTAATCTGCGCCAAAACCGTTGTAGTCAAAATAATCGTCGGCAAAAGCTTCAATACTTCCGGAGTGAGAGTTTACGGTTAGTATAGTTACGTTACAGCGCTGTTTCTCACTGAGAGTGTTGAGTCTTTCAAGAATCTTTGCTTCTTCGGAAGATGACAATAAGTCTGCTTCGTCAAGGAGCCTTTCTTTTTGCCTTGTTGACGGAACGGTGTAATCATCCCAAAGATTGTTTGTGTAGGCATAAGCTGTAAGACTCGTGCTGAAGCAAAGAACAAGAGCTGCCAGAAGCACCGGTATTTTTATATGTTTTTTGATTTCAATTATTTTTTTCATATTTTTCTGAATATATAACTCTTCTAAAGTGAGGTGCTCAGAGGACGAAGTATAAAACAATATAAGCAAGTAAGCTGAATCCCAGAGCAAAAGGTATGTAGTATTTTAAGGCCTGCTTGAGGCTGAACGGCAGATTTCCGACAAATTTTCCGGACTGTCCGTTCATGGCAAACAGGTAGTTCTTGCCTCTCCAGGTGGTATTTAGTATGTATACCGGGTAGAGGGCATATTTGTTGGTTGCTTTTACCGTATGAAGGTCGACATGTAGCGGCGAAATGCTGTCATATCCTGAGATAGTCTGCTGGAAATCCGCAGAGGTTGTCAGTTCCATACGGGATAAAGCTCTGGAAATTGATTCTTCCGAGCTTACATTGTATTTATTCGCCAAAAATCCTGCAAGATAGCCCATGTTGAAAGGAACCATCGCATTTCTGTCGAAAGGTTCCAAAGAATCCATGAGATCATCAGGCATTTCTTTGGAGGCATCTACCGGAACATATTTAAAGCTCTCGGTTCCTTCGCGGGTAAGATTGTAGTATTTGGTCTCTCTGTAATGGTATGTTGAATCTGACCAGGTTCTGTGCCTTGTGGCTTCATATTCACCGTTGAAATGCTCTGTTGCATCATAGAGCCAGAAAGGAACGTAGATTCCTTTGATCTCGTCTATGTGGTTCTGTTCGGCAAAAACAGGAGGGATGAGTTTTCTTGCTTTTACATAGCTTTTATATGTTTCGATCGCATCCTCTTTTGTTTTGCTGAATGGGATTACATAGTCAGGTTTGAATTCGCCGGTAAATTTCTCTTTTACAACAACGTTATTGCTGCAGAAGGGGCACTTTGTGGATCCGAGTGAGTCTGTTGTGATGATCTCACCGCCACATGAACCGCACGTGTAAATAAATAGCGGTTCGCTTCCTTCGCTGTATGCGGATGTGTTTTCCGCAGCGGTTCCGGCGCTGTTTGAATTGTGGTTGGCTACGTAATCTTTTACATCAAATTCTGAATCACAGTAGAGACATTTCAGCTTCTGTGTTGTGGGATTAAATTCCATTGCCCCGCCACAGGCGGGGCATTCATATTCTTGTAAAGACATATTATCCTCAAAAAATCATTTATTTTCTGGGTGAACCGCAACTTGTGCAGAAGTTTCCGTCGTTTACCGCACCGCAAGAACATGTCCATGTTGTTGCAGGCTTTTTTGCTCCGCAATTGGGGCAGAAGTTGCCGGTATTTACAGAACCGCATGAGCAGGTCCAGGATCCTGCGGCTGCCTGGTTCTGTGCGGGCTGAGGCTGAGCAGGCTGCCCCTGCATGGGCTGAGCTTGTTGTTGCTGTGATCCCATTGCAAAGAGCTGGTTGGCATTCATTCCGCCTGCCTGCTGTGCCATATTCATTCCGGCAAATGCCATCATGGGGCCTGTAGCAGTGTTTTTTGCTGCATCCTGCATTGCCTGCGCCTGTGCATTTGCCAGAGTTGCGGCAGCCATGCTGGGATTTCTGAGTGCGCCTGTGCGCTGAAGCTCTTTGATTGTCTTTTCATCCTCTTCGTTTGCTGTAACGGAACTGATTCCGAAGCTTGTGAGAGTGATTCCGTAGAAGCCTGACCATTTATTTGAGAGAACTTCGTTTAAGGCATCTGCAATCTCAGTTGTATGTCCGGGGAGTGAGCTGTATCTGATGCCCATCTCGGAAATCTTTGCAAATGCGGGCTGAAGAGCTGTGAGAAGCTCGCTCTTAAGCTGTGATTCTATCTTGTCTTTTCTGAATACACCTTCAATATTTCCGCAGATGTTCTTGTAGAAAAGAATCGGATCTACAATTCTGTAACTAAACTCGCCGTGACATTTGATGCTTACGTCCATATCAAGACCGATATTTGTGTCAACTACGCGGAAAGGAACAGGGTTGATCGTTCCGTACTTGTTTCCGAGTATTTCTTTTATGTTTACAAAATATACGCGCTGATCCTTTGCGGCAATTCCTCCGAATCCGACTCTTTTGCCGAATTCCTTGAAACTGTTAAGGACCGACTCGCTGAGACTTCCGTAAAAAATTGAAGAATCGGTTGAAGAGTCATATACATATTCACCTGCATCGGCAGAGATGTGAGTGATCTGTCCCTGATCTACAAGGATCATGCACTGACCTTCGTTTATTGCGATTATGGATCCGTCGGAAATTACGTTGTCGGATCCTTTTTTATTTGCACCGTTACCGACTTTTTTTTCACCCTTTGTAATCAATACATCATTAGTTAATGAAGGGCAGTAGAAGTACTCTCTCCACTGATCTGCAAGTACATTGCTGCCTGCTATTGTTGCTGCTTGAATAAGCCCCATAATTATCTCCTTTCGAAAACGAAAAAATTACAAAAATATTTTCGCACATTTAACATCAAAAAACCATAATATGAAAAATAAAATAGCGGTGTGATACAATAGGAAAAAAACAGTTTGGCATGGTGGCAGAGTGAAGAGGATAAAAGTCCGCATTGAGCATAAAAAAAATATTGTTACGCTCGAAGCTTTTAAGGGGAAACAGCTTAAAGGTGTGCTTTCGGATGCCGGTTTCAATGTGTCATATCCATGCGGCGGAGCCGGAAGATGTGGAAAGTGCAGGGTTAGATTTATTGAGGGAGCGCCGATCCCCAATACGCTCGATAAGACTTTTTTGAGCGAAAAAGATATTGCGTGCGGCGTGCGGCTCTTGTGCAGATGCAGTCTGGAAACGGATTGCAGTGTCTGCATTGATGATTCGGGGCTTGTTGAAGAAGATATTGTTGCAGAGACTGCAAGGAGTGTCGCGGGATCCGGAGATTATGATAAGTACGGGATTGCTGTCGATATCGGTACAACGACGATAGCCGCGGCGCTTGTCGGAGTATCGGATGAGGGCGGAAAAGAGATTCTTCATACTGCAAGCTGCGTAAATCATCAGAGACGTTTCGGCGCGGATGTAATATCAAGGATAGCGTATGCTTCGGGTGCCGGGCAGGATGTAAATGCGAATAAGCTGGAAGAGCTTAAAGATATCGTGCGAAAAGATATATCTGGTCTGATAACGGATCTGACAGCCGGGATTGAAGAAATGGGCGGCGGCGATATTTCACAAATTGTTGTTACCGGAAATACCACGATGCTGCATATTTTTAGAGGGCTTGATGTTGAAGACTTGGGGAAATATCCCTATACGCCTGTTGATAATAATGTATATGAAACTGAGATGTTTGGCTCGGATCTTGTGACAATGCCCGGGATATCCGCGTTTGTCGGGGCGGATATTGTCGCGGGAATTTATTATTCTGAGATTATAAACAAAGATAATAAAAAAGAACTTCTTTTGGACCTTGGAACTAACGGGGAGATGGCTTTTTTTGACGGAAAGGACCTTAAGGTGACATCAACTGCGGCGGGACCTGTGTTTGAGGGCGGGGCTATATCCTGCGGAGTAGCATCTGTGCCGGGAGCTGTGTGTCATGTTGATATAACGGGGGATTTTGAAAAAGGTTTTTTAACAAATGCCACGACTATAGCCGGCAAGGCTCCCATAGGACTTTGCGGAACGGGAGTCATGGAGGCGGTTTCGGAACTTGTACGAAACGGGATTGTCGATAAGAGCGGACTTCTTTCAGATGATTTTTTTGACAAAGGCTTTGCCCTTACGGATGACGGACGCATAACGGTTACGCAGCAGGATATAAGGAATATTCAGCTTGCGAAGGGGGCTGTATATACGGGACTTAAAGAGCTTGTCGGAAGAGATGCGCCTGATAAGGTGTATATCGCCGGAGGTTTCGGATCGAATCTTGATTACGAGAGGATAAGGAGCATAAAGCTTTTTCCGGGCGGCTTCTCAGGTGAAACCGTGAGCATCGGAAACAGTTCGCTGAAGGGGGCTGTCAAACTGCTCTCTGCAATTCTTTTGGGGAGAAAAGAAGAAGCTCTTTTTGATATAAATAAGATAAAAGAATGTGCGACTGAAATTATACTTGCGAATAATGAAGACTTTGACGATTCATTTGTTGATGCCATGAATTTTTGATAATATGACCTTGTCTATAATATGGAGGTTTTGAATATGTTAAATGATAGATGGGTATTTTATGATGATGTTAAACCGGAGGATCAGGGAAACGGCGTGGTAAGAAGAGTGCTTGCGTACAGCAAAGACCTTATGTGCGTCGAGAACACTTTTGAAAAGGGAGCTGTCGGTGCGCTCCACCATCATCCGCACACGCAGATAACTTATGTTGTGAGTGGCAAATTTGAGTTTGAGATCGATGGGGTAAAAAAAGTTGTTAAAGCCGGAGACAGCATGCTTAAGACGGACAGCGTCGAGCACGGCTGCGTTTGTCTTGAAGAGGGCGTTCTTCTTGATATCTTTAATCCAATGAGAGAGGATTTCGTATGATCTGTGATACTTGTGCCAATTATGTTTATGATGAAGACTGGGAATGTTACACTTGCATGGTAAATATGGACGAAGATGATTATTACAGGCTTATGTCCGGAACTAACAAGGACTGCCCGTATTATCAGGACAATGATGAATATAAAGTCGTAAGACATCAGATGTGAGGAATGATTATGGAAGGACCAAAGATTACAAAAGAAAAAGTTAAGACTGTAATGGATGAAAAATTTTTGAGAGTTTTTGATCTGCAGTATGATGAGGGAAGACATTATTTTGATGCGACGAGAAGAGGCTTTGACGATATCGTTGCCGTCAAGAGCGATGAAGAGTTCAAAAAAATGATTCCCGATGCGGTGAGCTGTCTTGTTGTTTTCGAGGACGGCGATGATTCGAAACTTTTGCTTTCCTATGAGTACAGATATCCTACGGGAAGATTTTTGCTCGGTGTTCCCGCGGGGCTTGTCGATCCTGATGATAAGGACGCCAAATCTCCGGCAGAGTCTACCGCTATCAGAGAGATTCGCGAGGAGACGGGAATAATCTTTGATGAAAATAAGGATGAGATTTTTGTTATAAATCCTCTTTTGTTCAGTACGCCCGGAATGACGGATGAGAGCAATGCGCTTGTAGGAGTTGTTCTTAAAGGTCATGACATTTCGCAGCTTACGCAGGAAGGCGCTGAGGGACAGGAGTGCTTTGACGGCTTTGTTCTTGTTGATAAGGCTAAGGCAAAAGAGCTTTTGAAAAACGGAGTTGATGACAGAGGGCATTATTATTCGGTTTATACATGGGCTGTTCTGATGTACTTCGTGAATGATATGTGGAAATAATCCGAGATATGGTTTTGGGATAATTCTTTTTTAACAGAATATGACAGAATTATAATCCGGCTGCAGGGGTATTTGCTTGCAGTCGGTTTTTCTTTTATATAAGAAAAAAACTGTAAGTGGCTTGAAATAGCAGCATTATAGGTACTGAACACCCCCAAAAAATAGCTAATAGATTATTGCAAATACATATTGACGTAATGGTAACAAAAATGGTAACATGATAATACTTGGAATGTTAAATTACAAGTAAAATATAATTATCAATTTAGAAACAAGGCTATCAGGCACTTTATTCAAAGCATGCAATAGGGGATTGGATAGCTCGGAGGTAATTCAGATGGGTGTATGCGAATACTGTGGAAAAGAACTTGCTGACGGAGAACTCTGTAAGTGTGAGCAAGCGCAGAATAAACGTGAAGCCAATGAGATTAGAAAAGTTTTTGATATGATAGATAAGGGAGAATTCGGAGAGGAAGAGCGTAAGGCTAAACCTAAGAAAAAGACAACCCGTGCAAAAAAGCGTAGCACATTCGCTGAAGAGGCGGAGGAAGCTATAGCTGAAGAATCATCTGAGGAAAAACTTGAAGAGAAGGTTGTAAAAAAGACCAGAGCAAAGGCTAAAACAAAAGTTGAAAAAGAAAATGAAGTAAAAACTGAAGCTGAAAAGGAAGAAAAAGCTGAAGTAAAGACAGAAGAGGCGGCAGAAAAGACAGAGGAAGAAAAGCCTGCCGAGAAAGTTGAAGAAAAAGCAGAGGAAAAAGTTGAGGAAGTAAAGACAGAGGCAGCAGAAAAGGCAGAGGAAGTAAAAGCTGAAGAAGCGGTTGAACTTAAACCTGACCCTAAGCCTGTTTTTGATATGGCTTCTTTGACAGATGCTAAGGAAGAAAAAGTACAGAAGGTACAGGAGAAGAAAGCTGAGCCTGTTAAGAAAATCAAGGAAGAGCCTCAAAAGCCCGTTAAGCAGGTTAAGAAGGCTTCCGCAAAGGTTCCTGAGATTGACCTTGCGGCAATTAAAGAGGATGCATCCGAAGCGTTTGCAAGATTTGTGGATCTTTTCAGCAAGCCTGTAACAAACGGAGCAAGCTTCGCGGCAGGAAGGAATTTTACATCGGCACTCATTTTTATGGTTGCCCAGGTACTGTTCTCATCCATCTTCGTTGCGGTTCTTATATGCAAGATCAACAATGAAATGACTGAGCAGGTATTTCCTTTCATGGATCTGTCGGGATATAAATTCTCTGCAGGAGGATCGTTTGTACTCGCAATGCTGTTTTCGGCGTTGCTCGCAGTAGTATTTGCACTTCTTATGTACGCTGCGGGAAGAGCAATGAACATCGATGTGGAATTCAAGGAAGCGGTTGCAATTGCCGGAATTAAGTCGGCATTCATGATTCCTTGCATTATACTTGCAATATTCTTTACAATGATAAGCGCTATGCTTGGAGCTGCGATCTATTTGATCTTTGGAATAGTAGTGCTCTGCATGGTATTTGGAATAGTATTTGAGAAATATAAGACGAATAAGAACGCTATGCTTTATCTGTATTCAGCAGTAATACTGTTGTTTTTAATCATTCTTTTCGTTGTTTATTCAAATTCAGTTAAATTGTACATTCCCGATGCATTTCTTAAGTAGTCCGCGTAAATGCAATATGGGAAAAGTGCTTTTGCCATTATACAAAATAAGAGGTCTCATAACCGAGACCTCTTATTTTGTGTATAAAAGCGGAGTCGGAGGGATTCGAACCCTCGTGCCCAAAAAGGACAAACGCATTTCGAGTGCGCCTCATTACGACCACTTTGATACGACTCCAGAACGTTTTACATTATACTGATTAAACAGGGCTTCGTCAATCGGTATTAGCTTGGCATAGGTGATATTATTTTGTATAATTAACGGTAGTATGCGATAAAAATTCAAGGAGGCCTATTCATTATGATGAGAATCGGAATGTTGACCAGCGGTGGTGATTGTCAGGCTTTGAATGCTGCTATGCGCGGCGTTGTAAAATGCATCGCCAACAGCGGAGAAGAAGTTGAATTCTACGGCTTTTTGAATGGCTATAAGGGACTTATATACAGCGATTTTCGAATGCTTACTTCCAAGGATTTTTCGGGCATTCTTACAAAAGGAGGAACTATTCTCGGAAGTTCGAGAACTCCTTTTAAGACTATCAGAGAACCTGACGAGAACGGTTTGGACAAAGTAGAGGCTATGAAGCAGAACTACTACAAGTTAAAGCTGGACTGCCTTGTTGTTCTCGGAGGAAACGGTTCGCAGAAGACAGCTAATCTTCTGAGTGAGGAAGGGCTTAATATTGTTTCGCTTCCTAAGACTATCGACAACGACCTGTGGGGAACGGATATGACTTTCGGTTTCCAGAGTGCGGTTGATATAGCGACCGGAGTTATTGACAATATTCACACGACGGCTGATTCTCACGGAAGAGTTTTTATAATTGAAGTAATGGGACATAAGGTTGGATGGCTCACTCTTAATGCTGGAATTGCAGGCGGAGCCGATGTTGTCCTCATACCTGAGATTCCTTATGACATAGACAAGGTATGCAATGCGATAAGAGCACGTGATGAGAGAGGCAGCAGGTTCACTATCATTGCGGTGGCTGAAGGAGCGATATCCAAGAAGGACGCCAAACTTTCCAAGAAGGAATATAAAGAGAAAATCTCAAAGCGCAAATATCCTTCTGTTTCATATGAGATCGCGGAGGAAATTCAGAAGAAGACCGGACATGAAGTAAGAGTTACGGTTCCCGGTCATATGCAGAGGGGCGGAGTTCCCGATCCTTACGACAGAGTATTTGCATCGAGACTCGGAGCGGAAGCGGGATGGCTCGTTCTTAAGAAGCAGTATGGATACATGGTTGCTTACAAGAACAGAGAGATAGTAAAGGTTCCGCTTAAGGATATTGCGGGCAAGCTCAAATCCGTGGCACCGGATGCCGGAATAATCAAAGAGGCCAAGGCTCTCGGTGTTTGCTTCGGGGATTAAGGCACAAAAAGTTTTGTTTGGAGCATTTTTTTAATGAGTTACGTTGCATTATACAGAAAATTCAGACCTCCTGTTTTTGAAGATGTAAAAGGACAGGATCATATAGTAACCACGCTGAAAAATCAGATAAAATCTGACAGAGTCGGACACGCTTACCTGTTTTGCGGAACACGCGGAACAGGTAAGACTTCTGTTGCCAAGATTCTGGCAAAAGCAGTAAACTGTGAAAATCCGATAGACGGAAGTCCGTGCGGCGAATGCGAGATGTGCAAGGAAATCGCTGCAGGAAACAGCATGAATGTGATTGAGATCGATGCCGCATCAAATAACGGTGTTGATAACGTAAGAGAGATCATAGATGAAGTTTCTTACTCTCCCACGAAGGGAAAGCGCAAAGTGTACATCATTGACGAGGTGCATATGTTGTCAACGGGAGCTTTTAACGCGCTCCTTAAGACGCTTGAAGAGCCGCCGTCATATGTGATGTTTATTTTGGCTACAACGGAAGTTCATAAGATTCCCATTACGATACTTTCAAGATGTCAGAGATATGATTTCCACAGGATCACAGTGGACAGAATTGAGGAGCGCCTCAGAGAGGTAGTTGATTCGGAAGGAATAACCGTTGAGGAGCGCGCGCTTAGATATATTGCCAAGACGGCTGACGGATCAATGAGAGATTCACTGAGTCTTCTTGATCAGTGCGTTGCGTTCAACTACGGCGAGGAACTTACTTACGATAAGGTTCTTAATGTGCTGGGAGCTGTGGATACAGAGGTGTTTAGCAGGCTCTTTTCCGCAATATATAGTCAGAATGCGGATGATGCACTCAAGATATTGGCAGATGTGGTCGTTCAGGGCCGTGAGCTTTCGCAGTTTGTAAACGATTTTGTCTGGTATCTGAGAAATCTCATGCTTATTCAGGCTTCGGATCAGATGGAAGATGTTGTGGATATTTCCACGGACAATCTGAAAGTGCTGAAAGAGCAGGCTGAGGGCGTAAATGTAGATACGCTTCTTAGATATATCAGGATTTTTTCGGAGCTTTCTTCTCAGCTTAGATATGCTACGCAGAAGAGAGTGCTTATAGAGATAACACTTATAAAAATGTGTAAACCTCAGATGGAACCCGGAGAGGATTCGGTTGAGGACAGGCTTAGGATTCTTGAGAAACATGATGAAGAGAATTCAAAGCTTTTAAAGGGAATTCAAGGCGGACAGATTGCGGTGGCGACCGGTTCGGCGGTTAATACCGGAAACGATAATGATGTAAAAGAAAAGAAGGTGCTTGACCGTGCTGTCCCTGAGGATATAAAGCGCATAGTCGCAAATTGGTCCAGAGTGATCGCAGGAATGGAAAATCCCATGAAGACATATTTGCAGAGAGCAAAGCTCAGTCTCGGAAACAATGACACTTTGCAGATTGTCTTTGATAATAAGCAGCTCGCCGATAAGTATAATTCGGGACAATCGGCTGACGATCTTCAAAATGTTCTTGATAATGCCATAGGCAAACATGTGTCGTTTGAGACGCGTTATATTGAGCCGCAGCAGACTTTTGAAGAGAATTATGTAAACCTGCAAGCTATAAATTTTGATATAGTAACAGAAGATGATGAAAAGGAGAATTAGAAATGGCTAAAAGAGGCGGTTTTCCCGGAGGCGGAATGCCCGGAAACATGAGCAATCTTATGAAACAGGCGCAGAGAATGCAGCGTCAGATGGAGGAAAGTCAGAAGGAACTTGAGGTAAAAGAGTTCACTGCAAAAGCCGGTGGCGGTGCTGTAGAGGCTACGGTATTCGGAAATAAGACTTTGAAGAACGTTGTTATTTCACCTGATGCAGTTGATCCTGATGATGTTGAGATGCTTCAGGATATGATAGTTGCTGCAGTTAATGAGGCTATGAAGCAGGCAGAAGAAGCGAGCGGAGCTATGCTTGGCAAGATGACCGGCGGATTGGGCGGAGGATTTCCTTTCTGATGGATCTTTACAGCGGACATATCAATCGTCTGATAGATGAACTGGCTTCCCTGCCGGGAATAGGTGGTAAATCGGCGCAGAGGCTTGCTTTTTATATTATAAATCTGCCCAAAGACAGGGTGAAAAAGCTTGCCGACACAATAACAAGTGCAAGAGAAAACGTGCACTATTGTAAGGTGTGTTGTACTCTTACCGATGAAGACATCTGTCCCATATGCGGTAACTCAAACAGAAACCATAAGACTATCATGGTTGTTGAGAATGCCAGAGATCTGGCGGCATATGAGAAGACCGGCAAGTATGACGGGGTATACCATGTTCTTCATGGGGCTATTTCTCCTATGTTGGGAATAGGTCCCGGAGATATACGGCTCTCAGAGCTGATGCAGCGACTTCAGACGGAAGAGGTTGATGAAGTGATAGTAGCGACCAATTCCAGTCTCGAAGGTGAAACGACTGCGATGTATATAAGCAAACTTATCAAGCCTACGGGCATAAAAGTCACCAGAATAGCCAGCGGAGTTCCTGTCGGGGGCGACCTGGAATATATTGACGAAGTTACTTTGCTCAGAGCTTTGGAAGGTAGAACAGAATTATAATGTTCATAAATATGGAGGTAATGTAAAATGGCAGTAAAAAAAGTGTTATTTGGGGAAACTCCCGCTAAGGAGCAGGTGTACGAGTATCACATCTCTAACAAGAACAATGTAGAGGTTGTTGTGATCAACTTTGGTGTTACGATCAAAAATATTTTTGTACCCGGCAAGGATGGAAAACTTGTTGATGTGGTTCTTGGTTATGATAATCTCGAAGGATATCTTCAGAATTCATGCTTCCTCGGATCGACGGTAGGACCTACAGCCAACAGAATCTGCGAAGCTAAGTACAAGATTGACGGAAAAGAATTCACACTTCCCGTAAATGACGGGCCTAACAATCTTCACACAGATATGGATAACGGATTCCATAAGAGAGTATGGGATGCCGTAGAAGGTGATGACAGCGTTAAATTCACTCTTAAGGCGGCGGACGGAGATCTCGGATTTGCCGGAAACCGAGTGTTTGAAGTTACATATTCTCTTTCAGAGGACAATTCATTATCTATCCACTATAGTGCGACAAGTGATGCAAATACACTTATCAATATGACAAACCATGCATATTTCAACTTGAACGGTCATGGTTCTATTCTTGATCATGTGCTTAAACTCAATGCATCCAATTACACACCTGTTATTGATTCAGCTGCGATTCCTACAGGTGAGATTGAAAGTGTTAAGGGAACTCCTTTTGATTTCCTTGCGGAAAAAACTATCGGAAAAGATATTGAAGCCGATAACTATCAGCTTAAAGCTGTTGGCGGATACGACCATAACTATGTTGTTGACAATGCAGATGGATCTATCAACGAGATAGCTGTTCTTTCTTCACCTGAAACAGGAATCACAATGAAGTGCTTCACGGATCTTCCGGGAGTTCAGCTCTATGCCGGCAACTTCCTTAGCGGTGAGAACTGTAAAGGCGGAGTTTCATATAAGAACAGAGAAGGTGTATGCCTTGAAACACAGTTTTATCCCAACTCGATCAATCAGGAAGGATTCCCTAAACCTGTATTTGGTCCTGATAAGGCTTATGATACAACAACAATCTATCAGTTCGTATAATTAACGAAGCTGATATAACGGAGGTTTGTCTTGGCAGAAGTACGTGATTTTAGTACATATGCTGGTAAATTAAATAGCAGAAAAAAGAGCGGTGCTTCCGACAGGCAGACCTCTTACAGGGAAAAGATAAGAAGCCACAAGCTGAAAGTTTTTATAAGAGCAGTGGCTATTATTGTAGGTGTTACTGTTCTGACTTCGGTTATATACATCAGCTGGCGTGATAAGCAATATTCTCAGGCTTCTACTTCACAGGGAGTACCTGTTAATAACGGAACCGGTACGCAGGTAGTCAGTCTTAACGGCCATATCATTCAGTACAGTAATGATGGCGTGAGTTGCCTGGATGCAACGGGGAAGGCTCTTTGGAATCAGACGTATGAAATGCAGAATCCCAAAGCAAGAACCTGCATGGATACTATAGCCATAGGTGAGAATAACGGACATGAGATCTATGTGAACAGCATCAGCGGGCCGATGGGAGAAGTGAAGACAGAATTTCCCATAAGAGATTTCTGTGTATCTTCACAGGGAGTTGTTGCGGCAATTCTTGATGATGAGGATGTAACACATATTTTTCTTTATGATGCTCAGGGAAACAAGCTTGCAAATTTGCGCTCCACAATGAAGGAAACGGGATATCCGGCCAGTATAAGCATTTCTCCTAACGGAGAGCTTTTGTGTGTTGCATATCAGAATCCCAAAGATGGAGCGGTAAAGACAAGCATCGGTTTTTATAACTTTGGCGATGTCGGTCAAAATATGCAGGGACACTTGGCAAGTGGGTATGATTACAGCGAAGAAGTTGTTCCTTTCGTACGTTTCATGAGTGCGGATAAGGCGTTTGCTGTTTCCAACAGTGAGATCATGTTTTATTCGGGTAAGGAAAAACCCAAAGAGCGCGCGAAAAACCCGATCGGAGAGGATGAAATACGATCAGTTTTTTTCAGCGATTCATATGTGGGACTTGTGTTTGCGGAATCTTCCGAAGAGGGAGAATATAGGCTGCAAGTATATAATTCAACCGGAGAATCGGTGCTTACCACTTATTTTGATATGGATTACTCGGAAATTATTTTCAGCAATAAGCAGATTGTCATATACAATGAAAAAGAGTTCATGCTAAAAGATATGAACGGAAAAGTGAAGTACCAGGGAGAGTTTGAGGAACCTGTAAGAAATATGATACCTACAAACACCATGAGCAGCTTTGCTTTGGTGACAAGCAGCAGAATCGATACATTGTCGCTTAAGTAGTCAAACAGAGGAAATTTATGAGTTTGGACATATCACAGATTGTTATAACTATTGCAGTGGTCTGCATTATCTTATGGAGAATATCATATGGAGCAAATAGTGGCCTGATTGCGGAAGCGGCAGGCTTAATTGCTGTTTTGGCGGCATTTGCTTCTGTATATTTTGTGATGGGAATTACGGAAAATGTCACACAGAAAAGCTTTGGAGGAATAATTCCAAAGATTGGTTATCTGATAGTGGCGTTTTGTGTTTACAGACTTATGACGGGAATAGGAGAGAGCCTCAGGAAGATGAAAGAAATTCCGGTTCTTGGAAGGTTTGATAAAATTCTTGGAGCGGTTCTTGGACTTTTTGAAGCTTTGGCGATACTTTACCTCGTAGAATACGTTACGGACATAAAACTCTTGACAAGCCTCCAAGGCGCATGGACACTGCTTTCTGGGAAAATCAGAAATGATTTTTGGAAAAGTTTTATAAAATAATAAAAAAAATTCAAAAAAGTTATTGACACGGCATAGGGCCTATGATATTCTAAGTAAGCTGTCGCTGAGGACAGCGGCAACAAAGCACTTTGACAAATAAACAGTAATGCAACCCTGAAAGATTCCAAGAGAATAATTCAGAAAAATGTAAATTAACGGACAGAACGAAAAGCCAAGCTTAAGTTCTTAGCCGGATTAAACTTTTAAACGTGAGAGTTCGATCCTGGCTCAGGATGAACGCTGGCGGCGTGCCTAACACATGCAAGTCGAACGGAGATTTAACGCTGATGAAGCTTCGGCAGATTCTTGTTAAATCTTAGTGGCGGACGGGTGAGTAACGCGTGGGCAACCTGCCTCATACTGGGGGATAACAGCTGGAAACGACT
>NZ_JHXZ01000018.1 GCF_000621565.1 Butyrivibrio sp. LB2008 | reverse complement strand
TGTAATGCGTCGAATTAATCCTCTCACCTACCGAAGGTTTACTGCGGATTAATTTCTCGTTCTCCTATATATTGTCTATCTGAACGTGCTGTTTTTTACCGCACGTTTTTTTCGTGTCTATATTGACTGACTATCCCCTTCGGATCTATATTCATACAGTTGCATAAAAAATGAGGAAAGACAGCCCCTACCACAGTTCGTCCTTCCTCATTCACACCCTTAAGAGCTGCACACAGGTCCTGCGCAGGGTCAATGCCCTAATTATGGTTGCCTGTTCATAAGCAGTCATCTTAAGTCCCCTTTCATACCTGTCCAGAACGAATCCGGGGAATAATGAAAGGAGATACGTCTGTATGATACGGAAAAACTTACTGTTTATCAAGATGCTAAATATTAAAACTTCATCAAAAATCCTCTTTGACCGATTTATGACCCGCTTTGTTCCATCGAAGGAGACCTGTCCTGTCTGCGGATCCAGAGGCGAATGTCATGTCCACGCTTACTATGGTCGTACTATCACTGACTTTGTTAATGGTCGGAGACACAAATGCTCCATCAGTGTAATGAGGGTTATCTGTGACAGCTGTCATCACACTCATGCCATACTTCCTGACCACATCATCCCTTATGGGACATATGGGCTGTTCTTTGTGCTCAGGGTTCTGTCAGAGCACATCTTCCAATTCCGGTCCATTGAAAGCATCTGCGAAAGATATGAAATATCCATCAGTCAGTTCCGTAAGTGGAAGTGCCTGTTCAGGCAGCATAAGAAACTCTGGCTCGGTGAACTTGAAAATCTTAAAACAGATACCCGTGATTTTATGAAAACTCTGGTCAGTAATCCTTACAATGGATTCTCTTCGGAATTCATCAGCCATTTCGCATTCTCATTCCTTCAGTCGCATAAAAATCCATCTGTATGCTGTAGCGAATCCGCAGGGTACTGCCAGAAGATATTTCTTCCGGATTACAGAATCACCTGACCACACAACCGGTGGCTGTTTATGCCCATATCTTCGCTTTATGCTTTAGAAAACATAAAGGAGGATCATAATACATGAATAATAACCCTGAAATCACAAAGCAGGATGCCGACATGGCCCAGTTCCGCTTTGCACTCATAGCTCCTGTAGTCCAGGGGCTTTTTCCTGATGCATCAGCTACAGCTTATTACAAGAGAGTGACCGAAAACCCGCTCACACTTCCTGACGGAACCGTTGTAAAGTACAGCTACAAAACACTGGAGAAGTGGAAATCAGAGTACACTAACGGCGGCCTTGATGCGCTTCTTCCCGGAAGGCGCTCCGATATGGGCGTTTCCCGTGTTCTGAACGACGAAGCAATCTGTGAGATCTACCGCATGAAGCAGGAGCATCCCCGCATGAATGCCACCCAGATATACCACCACCTGGTAGCTGAATCATTCATCCCTGCCTGTGTAAGCGTCGACTCAGTACAGAGGTTCATCAAAAACAATGACCTCAAGTCCGCACGAAATCCCAATCTAAAGGACCGTAAGGCATTTGAGGAGGACGGCTTCGGAAAATGCTGGCAGGCGGACACCTGTTATCTCCCATATATCACTGAGAACGGTAAATCCAAGCGCGTCTACTGCATAATGATAATCGACGACCATTCAAGGCTCCTTGTCGGAGGCGGTCTGTTCTACAGCGACAACGCTTTCAACTTCCAGAAAGTCCTTAAACAGGCTGTTGCTACCTACGGCATTCCTGACAAGCTCTATGTCGATAACGGCTGCAGCTACTCCAACGAGCAGCTCTCCATGATCTGTGTGTCGCTTGGCATAGTGCTCCTGCATACAAAAGTACGCGACGGTGCCAGCAAAGGCAAGGTGGAACGCCATTTCAGGACACTCAAGGAAAGATGGCTGTACACACTGGATATCGGATCCATCACATCGCTCTCCCAGTTTGACAGCATGCTCAAGGACTATATGCGCACCTACAACACCACTTTCCATCGCGGCATCGATTCTACTCCAATGGACAGGTACTTAAATTCAGAATACAAACCCAAGCCGCCTCAGTCCGAAGAGTGGCTTGATGAGTGCTTCCTCAACCGCATAACCCGCAAGGTAAGGAAAGACTCCACCATCTCAATCGACAAGGTCAGCTTTGATGTCCCCATGCAGTTCATATCTGCAAAGGTTGATATCCGCTTTCTTCCGGATGACATGGATTCTGCCTACATTCTTTTTGATGGAAAACACTATCCCCTCCGCAGGACCAACCGCAATGAGAACTGCCATGTAAAACGCCAGAACCCTATCGACTACTCAAGGATTGGAGGTGTAGGCTGATGTACAATAGCTTCTATGGTCTGTCATACAATCCCTTTGACAAGCAGCAGCTCAAGGAAAAGGACTGCTTTATCTCAAAAGATTTCAACGAAATGACAAACCGTCTCAATTACCTCAAGGACATCAGGGGCATAGGAGTATTCACCGCAAGACCGGGCATGGGTAAATCCTATGCCCTCCGGTGTTTTGCAAACAGCCTCAACCCCAGCCTTTACCACATGGAGTACATGTGCCTGTCAACTATCAGTGTCGCCGACTTCTATAAACAGTTCTGCAGTATCCTGGGTGTGACAGAAAAAGGCGGTAAGCCTGCGATGTTCCAGGCAATCCGCGAGCAGATATCGTACCTTTTCAAGGAAAAGCGGCAACCTCTGCTCCTTGCAATTGATGAGGCGCAGTACCTGAACACCGGAATCCTTAATGACATCAAGATGCTGATGAATTATGGCTACGATTCCGTCAACTACTTTACGCTCATCCTTTGCGGTGAATCACACCTGAATGACACCCTTAGAAAGCCCGTTCATGAAGCCCTCCGCCAAAGGATCACCGTCCACTACAACTACAGCGGACTGGATGACGGTGAGGTTGCAGAGTATATACTTCACAAGATAAAGCTTGCCGGTGCATCCGAAAAGATCATTGATACCGCTGCACTGTCTGCAGCCCACAGCTATACCCAGGGCAACCCCAGACTCATCGACAACCTGATGACCGATGCCTTTGCCATCGGCTCACAGCGTAAATGCAAGGTCATCGATGCCGATATCATCCGTGATGCCGTTGAGAACCAGACTCTGGATTGATGAAATTTTCAATGTACAAGGCTGTGACTGTTTAGTCATGGCCTTATTTCAAAAAGCATTCCGAATGCTCTCTGGAATAAAGCTATGACAGTGTGCGGTGTTCCCGCCAATATCCTGCGGTCAGGAATTATACCGCACGGTCAGGGAGTGGAAACTGCCGAAAACAATCAGCCGTTGCCGCCTCCCACAATGTGCCGCCGGACACTATCTAATGACCACTGCGCCAAGTAATTCAATTCTGCTCTTTTTCAAAAGCTCAATTGTCTTGTTGATATCCTCGTATCGGGACTCACCAAGTCGCTCAATTATAACAGCACAGTCCATATTTCCAATTTTCTCTATTTCCATAGTATTCTTGATAACCCTGTTCACATACTCAACTGCAAAATCTTCGCTTGAAGAAGCAAGATTCTTTACCCTTGCCACAAGATCAATAACAGGATTATCATTACAAACACTGTCATAAGAATTGGTCAACAAAACATTACTACTTTCACCAATCCCAAGCTTTATCCGCGAAGCAGACAAACTTAAAGTGTCATTATATGACTTTCTATGATATAAAAACTCATCTAACTTCTTATCAAACTTACCAAATAAATCGTTACCAAACTCTCTCTTTGGATCGTCAATCACTTCAAGAACGGGACATTTAAATACACTTATAAGCTCATTCGTCGTCTTAAGCCTATCGCTTATTACATAATTAGCAATTAAAACAAATAATGCTAAAAAGCTTCCTACGATAATGCCTAGTACAAATTTCTTCATCGGCGAAGATTTTATAGGCTCTTCCACTTTATCTGTAATAAGCTGAAAATAAATAGATTTTTCTTTTTCAGACATATTTGCTGGAATACCGGCTATGCTATTCTCAATAGCTAAAATATCATCCACGAGAAACTTCTTATTCTTCGTAATCTCCTCATTGTATTCCTCAGAATAACTTTCACTCAGATAATCAAAATCATAATTAAAACTTCTGTTAATCTCACCAGTTGCCTCACTAATAATATCATCAACAACCGACATGATATTGCTGCAATCCTCTTTAGATGGTGCCATAACTTTGACTTGTAAAATACTGTTTCCCAACAAACCAACATTTATCAGTTCTTTTATATACAAATCGTTGCATTTCCAGCCAATATTCTTCTTTATCCGCATAATTGAATCGCTACTAACAACAGCACTTCTATACAATGCGATAATATTATCTATATAATTAGACTTCCCAACCTTAGGGAATTCGAGCTCATAATAATCCGAAATCAGATATTTTCTCTCCAAGGTCGGAACACAAGAATTGTCCAGACTAAGTAAAATAGAATCCTCTTTATACTTCATTCTTTTTGAAAGAATGTCTTTATACTCATTGTAATTATTTATTGCAACTTCAATATTATCCAGCTCACTTTTAGATAAATTTGCTTCACCTAATTCAAAGTCTTTAGCATCATTCAAACCAGTAACGGCAGAAACTTCCTGCTGTTTCTGCGATAGCTTCCACCCCCCCCCCGAAAAATACGGCAAAACCAGCTATCAGCGCACCCGTGGAGCATCCCAAAATCAACATTCTCCAATGAACTAAAACATATTTACAAAGATCATGTACATCTACTTCCATTTCATCCTTATACCCCACAACAAATCCTCCCTTAATCTTAATATCACTCCAGTTTTTACTACTTTACCACAACTGCCCCAAGAACATTTATCCCCAGATTTGATGCAAGTTCAACTTCTTTATCAATATTCTCATAAATCGACTCTCCGATGCACTCAAAGAAAATAAGCCCGTCAGACTTGGCAGCCTTATCAATTGATGTGGGATCACTGACAATATTAAAAGCCGTCTCTGTAGATACAGCCTTTTCCATCAGAAATTCCTTGATACGAGAGATGTAATCTGTTGCAATTCCTTCTGCAAGAGAAGTACAAAGCAAAATATTCTTGGCTTTTCCTGTACTTGAAAGAGCCATTATACTACTGCAAACAACTGCAAGACCATCGTCATTTTTCTTAGCGATTGCTCCGAATATATGTAACTTAAACGCAGAGCGAAGATCATCCTCCGTCTTAAGTTTGGTTGACAATACATATCTGATTACGATGACAGAAAGAATTATAAATACACCAAACACACATCCCAAAAAAGGAAACTTCTTATTATTTGATGGCTTAGTCTCAACTTCAATCACTTTCCCCATCAGATTATCATACACTGCTTTCTCGTTAGCACTAAGTGTATTATAAACAGACTGATTCCCGCTAAACATTCCAGTAGTTGCTTGACTAATAATTGAAGTCTTGTATTCCAACGCTTCCGCGCTATCTTTATCAAGCACTTCTCCAGCTTTAATCTTCTCAAGATCAGAATTAATGCTCTCCATTACAGTATCATGAAGTTCCTGATAAGTCTTATAACTACTTACTGCCGCATTCACCTTTGTCATTTCTTCTTCTGAAAGCTCCGGTATCGATACAGGAGCTGCCTCCGCACTTGCACTACCACCTGTGGCAAATTGACAAATTCCTCCAAGGAGTGCTCCCACAACCGCAATAATAAAAATAATCTTCCAAAACTTTAATACATAATGTGCCAAATCTTTAAGGTCTATTTGCAAATTATCTCTATAATTCTCCATCAACATATACACTCGCTATTCTTTTTTGTTGTTTAACATAAATTCTAGTAAAAAAAGTCAGTTATTAAATTTTTTATAAGTTACGTAAAACTCTCAATATAATTCTTGAATTTCTAAATGCTTATAATACCTGACTCAGCCTATTGTCACCAACTTTTTTCCAACTCATCTTGAATAAACAGATACGCTTTGAAGATTTTCTGAATCTTGACTCCAAAGCAAAGAATAATTGTTATCATCCAAAAATCTAGTCATTCTTTCATCATGCCAATCCTTCTGAACAACTATCACATTGGGCAATTCAGAATATAATTCTGAAAAATATTCATCCAAAATTTCTGGCACCACCTGTCCCAATGATGATTGATATGAATATCTTGTTGCATGTTTTCGATTACTTAGCACATAAATAATATCATAATTACCATATACTGATATAGCTTGATCCGGAGTAGTATACTGATTTATACACGCCATAATATTGCTAATTTCTTCATTCGAATCAATTGTTTTCTCTTTTCTATTTTCATAAATCACCGGAATATCAGTTATAATTTCTAACCATTGAGGTATTACCAATGAAATCAAAAAGCTCACTGAAACCACAGATAAAACATTTATCCTAATATCATTAGTTTCTATATTCTCGATACAATTAAACAATAAACTAATTGGATAAACTGTCGCAGGAACAATTATCATTCCATAATGACCATATTCTATTCCAGCTAAAGATATCAATACAATATTCATTACCATATATACTAAATACGTAATATTTAAATACCGTAATTCTTTTTTCTTTAAATAAATGAGCAAAAGCGAATAGCTCATAATGCATATTGTCGTTTTTAAAAACCATAGAAACGTATGCATTTTCGCAGAAAAATTTGCTCTTCCATCTGCAAATGAGTACGCCTTATTAAATTCTATATATGCTTTCCAAAAAAAGGAAAAATCTTTATTTAATATAAGCCAAATAAAAATTGGTAATAAAACCAACATCAGCCCAAAAGCAAAATAAATAATCATTCTACATAAATCTCTATTTTTTTTCAAAAAAATATTATGAATAAAAATAGAAATACAAAATACAAACCAAACAGCAATCATATTAGGCCTTAGCATTAAAACAATACCAAGACCTATTCCAGCAAAAATTATTCTTAATTTTGACAATTTTTCATTCAGCAAATAATCTAGAAAAATATATAATGCACTTGCAATACAAGGCATAGCATATTCTTCAGTAAGATTACCTCCTTCGAAGTAATCAAAGAGCAACGAAAATGCCATTAACGTGGATACAATTGAAGACACCTTTCCACATAACAAACGCGCTATTTTGTACATAAAAAAAACCGTAACAGACAAAAAAAGCACTTCTACAATCCATACCCCCCAATAGTAATGTAGCTTATTTCCAATATAATTTAAGATATAAATAAATGGACCTTTATGATCAAATGTGTCTCTATACGGCATATAACCTCTTTCCATCATTAAAGCCACCGTCATAAAGACACTAGAGTCTGTGTATGCCTTTCCAACAATCCAAGGATGAATAGGACTACAAAATAGAAAAACCAACGAAACAATAATAGAAAACAAAATCGACATAATATTTTCAGTATTTTCACATATACAGCTTTTTACTTTCATTTTTGCCCCTTCATAGTAACTTTTTCCATATTTGTTTAAATTATTTACTCAGCCAAGAAATCATTATCCTATACTCTTCTTAAACATTCTAAAATCCCCAAGTGCCCTATAACCAATTTTTATAATTTTAGGTATATTAATAGAATTAATTCCTGCCTGCCTTGATTTAAAAGTAATTTCTTTGAATACTATTTTTTCTTTATGATATGCGAAAAAAGCCACTAACATGATATTAGGCAAATTATAATCTGTCGGCATTTTTGTCATATACTTCCTCACAGTATCTGCCTTCATAAGTCTAAAGGGTGCATTAGCATCTGGAACCTCAACCCCAAAATAAAATTTTAGTAATCTACATACAACACGTTCTACAAAAGCTCTACTTCTCCCATCACCTCTTGCAGTTCTATTTCCAAAAACTCCATCATATTGTAATCGTTCTTTCCAAAAATCCTCAAATTCAAGTGGATTTGTTTGTCCATCCGAATCAGTCTGAAATATATAATCTGCCCCGTTATTTATTGCATAATCATATAGTGCTATCACCTTGGGTCCGTGAAATTTATTAGTATCCGATAAAATATCAATTCGTGGATAAATAGTATTCTTGAGTTCAACTAATATTTCATGTGTCTTATCTTCACTACCACTATCAGCAATAACTATTCTTGATTCTTCTGACATTTTTTCTATAACAGAATACCATTCATCAATAACGTTCTTAATATTTCCTTCTTCGTTATACGCAGGCATAACTATATATAGCTTATCCATAGTTTCCTCCATCATTATCATTTACGTCTTTTTAATAAACTATCTCTTTCTCCACACCATCTTATTTACAATACCTACATAAGACTGGATGATCTTCACAACCTTCGTGCTCACATTGGTATCAACATAATCAGGAACCGGAATTCCATTATCACCTGTTTCAACCATCTCAACTGCAAGTTCAACCGACTGCTCAAGTCCCTGTTCATCTATACCCGAGATAACAAAGCATCCTTTATCAAGAGCCTCGGGGCGCTCGGTGGAAGTTCTTATACATACGGCAGGAATCGGATGACCAATTGATGTGTAGAATGATGATTCTTCCGGCAATGTGCCTGAGTCTGACACTACAGCAAAAGCATTCATCTGAAGACAATTATAGTCATGGAATCCCAACGGCTCATGCTGTATAACTCTGGAATCAAGTTCGAACTTGCCGTCTGCTTTCATCTGCTCAAGGCGCTTTTTGGATCTAGGATGACATGAATATAAGATTGGCATATCATACTTAGCAGCAATTGCATTTATAGCATTGAACAAGCTAAGGAAATTCTGCTCAGTATCAATATTCTCTTCTCTATGTGCAGAGAGAAGAATATATTTTCCTTTTTCAAGTCCAAGTCTTGTGTGAATATCAGATGCCTTTATTTTATCAAGATTATCAGACAATACTTCTGCCATAGGGCTTCCCGTTACATAAGTTCTTTCCTTTGGAAGTCCGCAATCAGCAAGATATCTGCGTGCATGCTCTGAATATGCAAGATTAACATCAGAAATAATATCAACAATTCTTCTATTGGTTTCTTCAGGAAGACACTCATCCTTACATCTGTTTCCTGCTTCCATATGGAAAATAGGAATATGAAGGCGCTTTGCTCCTATAACAGACAGGCAGGAATTAGTATCACCAAGAACCAGAACAGCATCAGGTTTAGCCTCCGCAAAAAACTGATATGACTTGGCAATAATATTTCCCATAGTCTCTCCAAGGTCATTTCCGACCGCCTCAAGATACACTTCGGGATCGGCAAGTCCCAGGTCTTTAAAGAAAACACCATTCAGATTGTAATCATAATTCTGACCTGTATGTACCAAAAGCGTATCAAAATATTTACGACATTTATTGATCACTGCCGCAAGTCTTATAATTTCCGGCCTTGTTCCTACAATTATTGCAAGCTTGATCTTGCCATTATTTTTCCAATTATATGAGCTCATTATATTCACCTAATCTTAAACATTGCCTTTCTCAGGATTAATCTTCTCATCACCATCTCTATTAACTATCTCGTAGAATGTATCAGGGTGCCCCGGATCAAAAATTTCATTTGCCCACATAACAGTTACAAGATCATGAGTTTTAGAAAGATTAATTATATTGTGTGTATATCCCGGAATCATCTGAATTGCCTTCATCTGTTCACCAGTCACTTCAAATTCGATAACAGGATATCCCTTTTCTGTCTCAGGATCTATACCGATTCTGCGAAGCTGAATAAGACCATGTCCTGAAACAACTATAAATGTCTCCCACTTACTGTTATGCCAATGTTCTCCCCTTACAATTCCGGGCTTAGCAACATTGATACTAACCTGTCCATGATCCAAAGTTCTTATAAGCTCTGTAAATGTACCTCTGTTATCTACGTTGGATTTAAAACTATAGCACATCTTCTCCGCCGGCAAATAGGACAGATATGTACTGTATAACTTCTTTGCAAAAGAATTATTCGGAATAGACGGAACCATAAGTGTCTGAGGCGCAGTCTTAAATGACTCAAGAAGATCCACTATCTCACCCAAAGTTACATGATGCGATATAGGGACATAGCAATACTTACCGGTCTCATCTGCAATAGGCTCAATGCTTCCTGATGAAGTGTCATAATCGCATCTATGCTCTTTTCCTTCAAGAGCATCAAGCATCTCTTCAATAAGATCATCAATATAAACCAATTCCAATTCAGTATTTCTGTCATTCACCGTGTATTCAAGGTCATTTGCAAATGCATTACAAAATGTTGCTACCGCTGAATTGTAATTAGGCTTGCTCCACTTTCCAAATAAATTTGGGAATCTGTATACAAGGACCTTACTCCCTGTCTCTTCCTGATATTTCAAGAACAGTTCCTCACCTGCCAGCTTACTTTTTCCATACTCAGAGTCCGCAAATCTTCCGATAAGTGAAGCCTGAATTGAACTCGATAACATTACAGGACAAGTGTTGTTCTTTTTCTTAAGTGTATCAAGAAGCTTTGAGGCAAAACCAAAATTCCCTTCCATAAACTCTGCCTGGTCTTTTGGTCTGTTTACACCTGCAAGATTAAAAACAAAATCTGCTCTCTCACATGCAAGCTCAAGTTCTTCATCGCTTGTTCCCAAGTCATATCCATAGATTTCTGTGATCAACAGATTTGGTCTTGTATTATTTCTTCCATCTCGTATGTTCCTAAGATTCCATACCAGATTGCGCCCAACAAATCCGTTAGATCCGGTAACCAATATTCTCATATCTTATGCCTCCACAGCGTGTGGTCTTCCTTCAAGTTCTTCCTTAACATAATCGGTGCCCATAATCTTAGCTACGACACCATCCACGTCAAGCCTGTTTGTATTATGACTTGTATATGCCTCATCGCCCTGAGTCATAACCTGACCTTCCACATAGAACTGATCATAATTAAGACTTCTTCCGTCAGGAGCGATTCTGAAATAGTCTCCCATATCAGTAGCACGAAGTCTCTCTTCTCTTGTCATAAGAGTTTCAAACAACTTCTCACCGTGTCTTGTACCGATAACCTTGCATTCGGTTTCTCCAAACACCTTCATGACACCCTTAGCAAGGTCTCCAATTGTACTTGCATCAGCCTTCTGAATGAACAGATCTCCGGGTTCAGCATGCTCAAATGCAAAAGCAACAAGATTAACTGCCTCATCAAGATTCATGAGGAATCTTGTCATCTCCGGATCTGTAATTGTAATAGGACGTCCTGCTTTGATCTGATCTATGAAAAGAGGAATAACCGATCCTCTACTGCACATAACGTTACCGTATCTTGTGCAAGAAAGAACTGTACCGCCTCTCTCGAAAGCCTTCTGTGCTCTTGCCGCAACAACTTTCTCACCTAGTGCTTTAGACATTCCCATTGAATTGATTGGATAAGCAGCTTTGTCAGTGCTAAGGAATACAACTCTTTCCACCTTATTCTCAACAGCTGCCGTTATAACGTTATCTGTTCCGATAATATTGGTCTTAACAGCTTCCATAGGGAAGAATTCACATGAAGGAACTTCCTTAAGTGCAGCGGCATGGAAAACATAATTGGCACCATACATTACATCACGTACAGAATCTATATTTCTTACATCTCCGATATAGAATTGAACCTTAGAAAACTGTTCAGGATACCTGGCCTGAAGAATATGTCTCATCATATCCTGTTTCTTCTCGTCACGAGATATAATCCTGATCTCCGCAATATCTGAGGTCAAAAAATGCTTCAGAACAGTTGAGCCAAATGATCCTGTTCCTCCGGTGATGACTAATGTTTTATCTTTAAATGACTCCTTTATACTTGACATTATTACTTCTCCTAAATAACTCTCAATTCAATATTTCAATCACGCTATCAGTTACCTTTTTCAACTCAGCCTCTGTAATATTAGTACTGCAAGGCAATGTTATTATTCTCTGCCACAAACTCTCCGCTATAGAAACATCGCTCTTAGGGCAATCAGCGTATGGTTTCTGGAGATGTACCGGTTTCCAGAATGAACGCGCCTCAATTTCTGATTCTTTTAATTTAGCACATACTCTCTTGGCGTCTTCAAGATGTGCTCCTTCAGGTAAAACGATACCTGAAAACCAACATGATGATCCGTCTGTCGTCGGGAAGAATGTTATACCCTTATCCTGAGCCCAGCTTTCTAATTTCTCCTCATAATATGCACGAGCTCTGCGCTTAGCATCAATGAAACTGTCCAATCTCTCCATCTGTGCCACACCGATAGCAGCCTGAACATTTGTCATACGGTAGTTAAATCCAACCTCGTCAAAATCATAATCAGGCCACACGCGAGCTGTCGTAGTAATATGTCTTACATGATCAAGCCTATCCTGATCACAACCAACAACAGCACCGCCACCACCGCATGTAATGGTTTTATTTCCATTAAAAGACAGAACACTCAAATCCGCCAATGAACCGAACTTCTTTCCATCATATGTTGCCCCGATCGCACAAGCAGCATCAACAACAAGCGGAATACCATAATCATCGGCAATCTTTCTGAATGCTTCCATATCAGGAACATTTCCCAAAGTATACACCGGCATCAGTGCCGCAACTCGTTTACCGTTTTCTTTATGGTACAAAATTCCATCAGCACGTTTCTCACAATGCTTTTCTATTTCACTTCGAACCAATACAGGATTAAGACACCAATCCTCTTCACTAATATCCATCAACCATGGATCAGCTCCGCAATGGCGAATCGCATTAGCCGATGCTATAAATGTAAAAGTTGGGATAATAACCAACTCTCCATGCTTTACACCAACCGATGTCAAAGCAGAATGAAGTCCTGTTGTTCCGGAACTTGTTGCAACCGCTCCTATACTGCCTGTTGATTCTGCCACCATCTTCTCAAATTCATTAACATACTCTCCAACTGATGATACAAATGTTGTATCAATGCAGTTATCAAGATACTTTTTTTCATTTCCGTTTAAATTCGGTATTGCCAACGAAATCATTTCTCTTCCTATCCTTCTTACTTATATATCTTTGCAAAATCACATTTTACCATCAAGACTCTTACCTGTCTCTATATGTTCAAAATTTGGCAGATACTGTCCGATAATTTTAACAATATCAGCCTTGGTACAACTTTCTGACTCAAAAGCATCATCAAGTGTATTGATCAGCTTTATAACTTTATCTCTATCCGGAATCTGCTTGTCCGTAATCACGCCCAAAGACGAGAATCTCTCCATATCAACAGCTTCGCCTTCAACAAAGAATTCTTCAAAAGCCTTCTCTCCGCTTGTATCAGACGCGCTGAAGTGCACCGGATACGGCAATCCTTCAGTCCACTTATCAGCCTTGTCTATTGCCTCTTCATCTGACGAACAATAATCAATTTCATATCCCATTGATGTCAGTAAGTTCTCTGCAATCTTATCAAATGTCGTCATCTGAGCTTCATCAAGCTTAGGGAAGAAAATATTGCGGTTGCCGCCAAGCATTGCAGACAACATACAAATCTGCCCCGATTCCTGAGGACTGACAAAATATCTCTTTACATCCGAAGGAGCAGATAAGGGCTGTCTCTGATTGATTCTATCAAGGAATCCTGCAGGAAGCGAACCGTTAGAGAATGCCACATTGGCAAAACGCGCCGTCTTAACAGGGAACACATCAGAATAACTAAAAATCAGATCCTCCATAATTCGCTTACTTGCTCCCATAATGTTTACAGGATTTGCAGCTTTATCGGTACTTACACAGAAATAAACCTCGGGAGGATTCTGCTCCAGAAGATCAAGAAGACCTTTTGCACTTATTACATTATTCCTAAGAAGCGCCTCCACACTATAAATGTCCTTCTCTGATCTGACATGCTTGTGCGCACTGAAATTAGCTACAATATCAAAACCTCGTAAGCCGTTACTTCTCTTATGATGGTTAAACATCCTTCTGAAAGTAACCGAACTGTAATCCATAGGATATGGCAAATATATATCCGGCACAACAGAACTGAGAACTGCGCTTGAACGAAGCGACCTTGTAAGCTCTGTCAAAGCATTCTCATTTGTATCTACAACAACAAGTTCTGCCGGCTTAAACGGCAAAATAGCACGGATAAATGATGAACCGATACTACCTGCTCCACCAATGACCAAAACCGACTTCCCACTTATCGCAGCAGAAAGAGTTTTTTGATTGACCTCTATATCAGGTTTAAACATAGAAGCATTGCGCTTTGTTACATATTCCCCTATAAATGATTCTAAATTAAATGTCATACTCATATCTCTTACCATAATTTCTTTCTATATTGTCAATTATTTCAAGGACATATCTGTCATCCGAAAGACCATAACGTATATCCTCACCTTCAATAGCCTTCAAGAATTCTCTGATCTCATCCCGATATGGCTCCTCCGCAATATTATCCGAATATCCTTCAATATGCTCTTCCGTCTCATAAACCTTAATTTGTTCAAATTCCTTTGTCTCAAGATTAAGCTTTAACAAATCATCATTATGTCCGTTCCATGTCAAATGAACATCTTCGCCGATTATCTCAAGTTTGGTCACAGCCGTTCTTGAGGTGACATCAACCAGAAACGAACCGATATTTCCATTTTCATGCTCAATACTTAATATTACACTATCAGGGAAATTAATATCCAGTCCGGTACATCTTTGATGCAAAACTTTAACGTCCGCAACATTTCCAAATGTGCGTATGATCCACGGCAACTGTATAGCCATTATCTCTCTGACACCATTTGTTTCTTTTCTTCCTATAAAGAAATCTTTATAACTTTCCCACGGATGCCAATCAGGAAGATACTGCCCTACGTGATACATGTAGGTGACAGGTTTGTTTTGTGAAGAAACAATTTCTCTGAACACTTCCATCTGCCGCTTATATATGAGAGTGCTGGATACAAAAACAACTTTATTGTTTTTGTCTGCCGTAGCCTTGATCTCATCATATTTATCAGACGTAAGATTAAGCTCCGTAAACACATGAATACCACCATTTAGAAGCTCTATTATTATATCAGCATGCCTTCCCGGAGAAGTACATACAAAAGCTATATCAGGAGAATAACTTATTCCTTCGTCAATGGTAGACGCAACTATAAATCCGGCTTCTTTAGCCTGAACCTGTCTATCGGCGTTACTGTCCACACAAATGATCTTTGCATCAGGAATCAACTCTTTAACAAGTCTTATCCTGCGCCTCCCCATTGAACCATATCCCACTACCAATATTGAACTAATATCACTCATCAAAAGCCCCATTTCATCTTTCAAAAACTTTTTGCCATATCATATACTTTTTTCAATTCTTCATCATGCTCAATATAATATCTATGAAGAATCTCCATCATACAAAAATCTTCTTCCGAATCAATATCCAACACCAGATAATCCTGCATAACCGAAATGCCGCATTTATGATCCAAGATGGTATCTGAAATGTCTGTATCAAGGAACTGCGGTCTGTACGCATAAATACTGGCATTAAGTTCATATGAATTCGGTGCTTCCTGCCTGGTCGTATAAGCTGATTCGCATATCTTCTTATAGAAGCCGCTTTTTTCTTCAACCATATTAAAATACGGACTGCGTCTTGCAGGAACTACACTCGTAACCAAATCATAGTCTGCATTTTCTTGATATGTAGCAATTATATTCTCAACATCTTCCAACCTTCTAAGCGGAGATGTTATATCCAAATCAACTATTACATCATAATTGCTTCCCGTAGCTCTGAATGTATCTCTTATAACATCAACCTTGGCAACTTTATCTCCTGCCAGTTCAGATTTACGTTCCACATATACAACGTCACTTATAACAGTCTGCTTTCTTACAATATCAACAAGCGGCAAACTATCCGTATTGAGTGCCACCACAATGTCATCCGCAGGGTGAGCTTGCTTGTAAAGTCGGATAACAGATAATGTGTAATAAACAAGCGGGACGCCATTCATCTCTTTTAAATTCTTATTCTTGAATCCCTTAGATCCTGCTCTTCCACATATCGTAAACAAAATTCTCATAATACACCTCGAGTAATTCTTAATACTTTGCATGCTTCCTCAATTCCATTGTCATTACTGCTGTTTCCTTCAATAATATCAATGAAATGTTCAAGTTCTTTTTTCTGATATGAATTCCTTTCTTCAGAAAGATCAACAACTTTTCCGGAGCACAACCACTCAATCTTCTGATTAATCAAGTCTGCTACAATTGTATCATCTTCAGCAAATAATTCTACTCTCCTGATCGCTTTTCTTCCAAAATAGTCAAGATGTACTTCTACAAGCATATTTTCATACTCTGCAACGTACACCGCAATATCATCAGAATCAATTTCCAGATTTGATTTTCTCTCAATAATGCTTTTTACAGCCTTCGGGAAGCCTGCCAGATAACTAATGTAGTCCCATTCATGAATCAGATCAATAGAAACTCCTCCCCCCATTTCCTTATGTGCAGAATACGTATTCCTATAATCTGTTCCCGGTCTCCAATCCGGAAGGTAACTTGATGACATCACTCTCATCGAATGAACCACAGAAAAGTCAATATTCCTCTTAAGCCATTGTATAACATTGGAATATCGTAAAGGGCATGCAACATAAAACAGCTTGTTCTCATTAACCAAAGAAACAATATCCTCTTCCCCCGTAACGAACACCGGCTTCTCTATAAAAAAAGAATTACTCAAATACAAGTATTTATTTAGAGTTTCATAATGCAATGAAGTTGGATTAGTTACAAAAACAGCATCATAAGATTCTTCCAACTGATTATCTGAATATAAAAATCTAATCCTCATATCAGAACCATTATCGGATTCAGCCACACTGCTTTTCCTTCTCAATATATCTATTCGAACACTATCTCCAAGAAACTCCAATAAATTATACGAATGTCTTCTCCCCATTGAGCCATAACCAATAATCAAGATTTTTTTATCTAAAAACTTCAAACTCATAATAATACTCTATCCCTCATCAAATTAATTATTTTTTTTAAAAAATATAATATTTTAACCTCAAAAACTGATAGAAATATGCTAACAACTAATGTCTCAGCTATCAGAATTGCCAAAATTATAATCGGATATCTAAAACTATAAATATGCTCTTGAAAAAAATAAGATAAAAAGAAAGAATGGCAAAGAAACATATATTTAGAATATTTACCTAATATACCTAAACCTTTAGCTATTATATTTAACTCACACAATGATATTCCAATAAAAGTAATCCCTATAACAGATAATAGTAATATAAATTCTACATTAGGTGATATATAATCAAAACCTATATATCCAATAAAAATACATATTACACTAATAATAAAAAATAATCTCTTTTTTCTTTTAGCAAATACCATAACTTCATCATGTGTAGCAAGCACTACCCCTACTATAGGAAAAAAAATTCCATAAATATACAAATTAAGCCAAAAACCATCATATACGCAATGCAGTTTTACTGCTAAATATAAAAAAATAAAACATATAATAAACTTATTACCTATTTTTTCAATGATGCTACAAACTATTGGTATGATTACAATAATCCATATAGCAATGGTTAAATACCACCATGCACCATTATATAATGGTGTCCCATACAAAAATGCAAGGCCTGCAGCGTCACAGATAAAATATAACACGCTTCTAACTATTCCACTTCCCATATATACTTCTGAATAAGTATGTTTTCCTAAAGCAGAAGCAACTGCCACTCCACTAATCAAACATAACATAGTTGATAATTGTAATCGCAAAACACGTTTAATTATACATCGTGCATCACAATTACTGTTTCCATAAAACACTTTAGTTAAACCGTATCCAGAAATAAATGAAAAGATTGCAACACAAACTTTACCATATGCCCCTATCTTAAGCATGCAGTTTTGCGAAAAAAATAACGGAGATATATTATATTTGTTAACTCTATCTACTAAATAAAACAAATGATGCACATACATTAGTATTATAGCTATGCCCTTTATTGTATTAGCTTCAGCCTTATTCATCACCAATTCTCTCCCTACAAAAAATGAGTTTTTTATATTGCACATAGTAATCCACAAATAATCCCCCAGCCAATATAAAATTAATAATCAAATATAATATGCTAGCTCCAAGCATACCTTTATAACGTACCAATATATGTCCTAACAATAATGATACAATTACTATCACAACATATATTGCTGCAATATCCTTTTGTCTACGAATTATAGTAATAGGAATCATAATAAACTGTGCAATGGCATAACATGCTCCTCCAAAAAGCAAAATAATCATTTCCTTTTTATATGTTGCCAGCTTAACGTTATAAAGAATATCCAATACTGGTATTCCAACAAAAAAACTCATCAATATAACAATACTTGTCATTGCAAAAATTAGTAATAGCTGGTAACGTATCACCTTATTTATATATTTATAATCATCATTATTGTATGCTACACCCATATCCTTTATTAATGGCTGAAAAATAAAATTACTCAAAAGCATGACAACAAACGATGGCATCATAACATAACCAAAAAAAGCTTGATTGGACTCATCTAAATACCTATCAATGAGATACTTGGGAAGGTTTCCCACAAAAACCCCAAGCGTCGTCCCGATACAAAGTGGTAAACAGTCAACAACCAAACTTTTTACATTACATATTGCAAGACTTCTGCATTTAAACTTTTCTGCAATCTTCTTATAGTCAATTCTTATTAAATATGTAGCTGCAACAATTGATATAATTATAACAATCGCCAAAAGCTCTACAAATGAAATTCTAAGAAATGAAAGAGCACAAAATGCAACTGTTGAAAATAATAAACGCTGTGAATATCGTTTAGCTCCTATATCCATGCAATCTAGTTGTTGATACATTCCATAATATAAATCTTCAACAACATCTATCATTTTCCATACAACAAACAGCAATATAATTATTGCCTTTCTAACCATATATCTTTCACAAAATACTTGTATTAGTATAAACATAAACATCATAGTTACAGTTATGCAAATAACTATTACTCTTGATGCTTTATACTCATAAAAAGAAAATCTCTCTGAAACATCTGTCACCTGATAATTTCGTTGCCCATATTTAGCGAATGTCATACATAACAATCCAATCGCATATGCAATTGAAAACATCCCTGCCTCATATACCCCATAATTATGTGATATAAAAATCAAAGTAATTGCTGATTGCGACGCATTCAACATTCCAGATATCGTATTCCATATGTAGCTTTTTTTCTTATTTTTCATTTCATATTACTACCTCATATATTTATAATAATTTGATCATGCATACTCTAATAATATTATTTATGTTTTTTTAAATAATCATATGTTGTTATAGGTACAATTTGTCGTACTTTTTCCCATTCACCTTCTGACACATATCTTCTGACATCTGATGCACTTATTGTTTCATCATCTATTTTTTTCCTTTGAATTTCTATTAATTCAATTCCATATGTTGGCAAAATTTCTTTCATAACCATATTATATTTTTGAGTAACTAAATCTTTCGGTTCTTCTCCAACATACCTTCTGTATATATGAAACATTGGTGCAATTAATCTTGCAAACAAATACACATCTGAAGAAGGATCGATTTCTATTGTGTTATTCTCTTTCTTAGTAAAATACTCTGGAAATGTTTTCCCGCTTATCATCATTTTCCCACTTCTGATTACTGATACATTCGATAAATCACTAACACCTTCTTTAACCAGTTTTATTCTATCTTCAAATTTGTATTCTGACTTATCCTCTTCTACAACAAACACTAATAACCACTCCTCAGTTTTGGCGGCTTCTTCTATCAAATATCTGTGTCCATTAGTAAAGGGATTACAATTCATAACGATAGCAGCAAACTTTTCTATATTCTTAGGCACTTGGTTTTCAACACTCTTATAATATTCATTGAATTCACAAACCAATTCATAATCAATCCCACTATTTTTGAAAGCATCAATATAACCACATGCTATATAGTTTTTTCTCATTAACGATTCAATCTTGCTATAAATAGTGCGTGCAACAGCTTCGTATCCATATCGATTACAATGCACTAACGTATTAAAATATCTGATTCTATTATCATTAATTGCAAATTCATAACTTATATCCGATTTTTCATAATCATCACCAAGAGGAATTATTCCCGCATAACTTATCAGAACAATATCTCCCGGTTTATATCGCAATGTTCTAAGCCACATATGCTCTTCATCTATATTTCCTCCCCACGCCGCAAGATTAACCACACGATATTTTGCATTTTTCTCGTTGATTATCCTTTGAAGATTACTTGGTATTGTATTCTTATCTTCTTCCGCATATCCAAAGAATACACATCCTCCAAACATATATATTGTGTTGTTATAATCAGACGGTATATCAGTAGTTGTTCTTCTTCCGGCTATAACGTTAATGTATTGCCCATTTCTATCAACATGCCTTAACATTCCTCTACTTGGCATTATTTTTTCCGGTATATCAAATAGTTGCTTTATCTTTTTTTCATCATATTCTTTGTATATATCGCTTAAAAAAGGTACCTCTTCTGAAAGTCTTCCCTCTAAGTTTCCTACAAGATATTTATCCCTATCACTAATCATCCTTGTAGTAATATTTTTGATTGGGTATAAACAATTATTTAATGCCCAAACCCAATTTACAGCCAACACTGATACATCATATTTCCCCAGAATAGTCTTATAATATTTAACAATAACATTCATTAAATAAACCCTAACAAGTTCTTGGAAATTCATAGGGTTTATCCAATAAAGCTCCGCATCATATCGCTCATATACACGGGAAAAAGAAGGACAAAATCTAATATAAAAAATCTTGTCCCATTTTTCCACGCTCTTCTCTTTTTTTGTAAAAATGGTTTTGACTTGTGGATATATTATTTCCTTATCACTTGTTACATACCATCCTTGCTCTTCCATAATAGCAACCCTAGATACTACAAATGATTTAAAGTTCTCTAAGGAAACTAACTCCCATATGTCATCTTCCATGCACGAAAAAGCATGCATGTCATATATAATCTGCAAAAAAGGAATTTTTAACTCATCTACAGTTTCATCTGTAATTGTCATTGTATATCCATGGAAATATCCATATAATGATGCTTTGTCTATTTTTTTTTTGAGAGCCTTAACTTCTTTTGTCACTTCTATTTCCCAGTTAAAAGAAGATATTCCCCAAAAATAACAATAACGCTCTATATCTTTTATTTGAATGTTATCTAGTATATTACTAATACTTCTCATATCACTTATTATTCACCTTTTCACTTATTACATATTGTGGAGACAAGTTTATACACATATATATCCTTCCTATATATTCTCCGATTATTCCAAGCACAAGAAGAATTATCCCCCCCAAAAACAATAGAATACTTATGGTTGAACTCCACCCTGTTGTTATATGATGATTAATGATTTTTCTAATAATGGTAATTATACCCAAAACAAAGCCTCCGGCAGCAACCATAAATCCTATATATGTTGCCAGCTGTAACGGTTTAATTGAAAATGCAGTAAAACCATTTACCCATATTTTTAATAAACTAGATAATTTATATCCGGAAGTTCCGCTAGCTCTGGATCTATGCTCAACTTTACAATAACCTATATTCCTTGTACTTCTGTATACTAATCCAGAAAGATATGCATATGGCTGATTGTATCTCACAATTTCTTCCACAACATATCTTCGCATGACATTTATACTTACTATTCTTTTATCCATAGGTCTTCCATATGCTGTGTAAGCCATCCATGCATTAATCTTAGAACCAATTCTCCTAGAAAATGAAAATTTGGCCTCTTCACATGTTCCGTATACAACATCAAAGTCATTTGTATTCATCATGGCTATCATTTCAGGTAGTCTATCTACAGGACTTTGACCATCATCATCCATCGTCACTATCAGCCCTCCATTACACTCTCTGTAACCAGCCATAACAGCTGCTGCCTGTCCAAAGTTTTTAGAAAATTTAATAGCTCTGACATGATGGTTTTCGCAACAAATATTACGAATCACTTCCCATACGTTATCTGGAGAACTATCATTTACCAATATAATTTCATAATCATATTGATTAGCATTACTTAATTCAACAATTTCCGCAATCACTTCACTTATTGTCTTCTCAGATCTATAACACGGTATTACAAAAGAGATTAAATCATTCATCATTCGCCCAAAGCCTTTCTTTCCATTTCAGCTATAACATCTTTCATTTCATAATAGCCTCTCTTTCCATATCCAAACTCTGCTGCAATTAATGCACCATGTGCGAAAGCCTCACGAGAAAAAGATTCATGAATAACTGTTATCCTCTCTACTTCATTGGCAGCCGTCAACTCATGTACACCAACATATCCCCCCAAACGTACTGAAGATATATGAACTTGCCCCCTATTAATTGCTTCAGAAATTTTTTTTGCTGTAGTAGTTGGTCTTGGTTTTCCAGCCTTGTGTCTTTCAATAATCTCAAAATCAAAATCAGGTAAAACCTTTGATAACCTTGCAGCATAACTTATCAAAAGATTTATTCCTACAGTTAATGTAGACGCATATACAACAGATCCATCTATATATTTTACATTTTTCATAAAATCCGACCACTGATCATTATTAAAATTCGTAGTACATATAACAAAATTTATTTTTTTTCCTGTCATTAGTTCTAATAATTTAACAGATGTCTCTTTACCAGAAAAATCAACAATTACATCTACCTTTTTTTCTTCCACTTTGCTAACTGCTTCTTCAATAGAAATAACATCCATATTCATGTATTTTCCATCTATCAAATCGCCAACGTCTTTTCCTATATCATTGCTTGTTGCCCGATTAATAACCATAGCCAATTCATGATTATTATGCTTTATAACATTCATAATCATTTCTTTTCCTGCTTTACCGGTCCCACAAACTCCAATCCTCATGATATTATTTCCTCCAAATAGCCGTTATTCTATAGCGCGTTTTTAGCAAATCCCAAAAGTGATATTATATCGTATACAGGCAAACCACTTATTCTTTTTATATCATTAGCAAAAGGTGGCATATTTGTACATTCAAGTAAAATAGCGCCAATATTATTATCCGAAATCGCACGTCTTGTAACCTTTAATAAATCATTTCTGCATTCATCTACATCAACCTCATCCCAGTTTTGCACTGTAAAATTAGTAAATGTCTTCTCCTCCTCTAAACCATATATAATATAATCATTACGATTTATCCCTACAGAAAACAAATGTTCATTCGACAACGTCTTTTTGTTTGCTGTCAATATGCAAACTTTTTTATCTGACGAAATAGTTTGCTTTATCATAGGTGCCATTATTAATGCTGATGTAAAAACAGAAACATCAACACTATCAGCAATCTCCTTTTGAAATAAAGACAAAAACCCACATGATGTAGATATGATTTTGCACCCAGCTCTTTCCAATCGCTTTGCAGCATCAATAAATGGTTCTATGTCTTTTTTACTTAAATCAAGAACCACCTTGCTTGGTTTCCAATCAACCACCTTTTCAAACAACACTGGATAACCAAACGATAGTGCATTTCCTATATCTCCCTGAATACGTGGAAACTTGGTATCCAACATAATTATCCCCACTTCATATCCATAGAAAGTTTTCCCGCCCTTAACAATATTCATATCGCTTTACCATACCATTTCAGAAACTATACCATTTTGCTCAGTTGTAATTTTCAATGTTCTTTCAACTTCACTCATTGTTTTTTTACAGTCCTCTTTAGAGTCACCTTCAATAAGTATTGGACCATATTTACCTTTATCGTCCTTTATCTCCACAATTCTTTTTCCAATATATAAATCTTCCAGACAAACTTTAAATACCCCCGGAATTTCACTTGTCTCCTTTTGACCATCTATTGAATTGATTCGCCCTGGAACAAAAGTAAAGCATCGCCATGCAGCAACACCTTTTTTAAATTCAAGTTTGCTAACATCAATGCTTTTTCCATCAACTACATAATCTATAAGATATTCATTTGTATTAATTCCACTTGCCTTCGGAGTAAGGTCCGAAGAAAGAAATACTCCGCCTCCCCGTGCCGCTATTTCAACTAGATAAACCTCATTATCATCATAAGAATATATATACTCTGCATGTGTTATTCCAAATGGAAGGCCAATTCTTTCCACCAAGTTTCTGTTTGTTTCAAGAACTTTTCTTTCAATATCATCTAATTCACTTTTGGCAGAAGAAAACATGCACATTTTGGATACATACTTTCCTTTCAAATCAAAATATAATTTCTCTCCTACATCAGTATTAATATACTTGCCCTCCAGCGCAAATCCATCAACCAAATACTCTTTTCCATTGATGTATTTTTCAATTATAATTTCACTAATTCGAGATTCGTTAAACGCATCTCTCACAGCTTCAACTATCTCTGTTTTCGTTGATATTTTGCGCACGCCCCTACTTCCGCTATTTCTCGTTGGTTTAACTACAACAGGTAATTCCATTGATTCAATAATACCAATTGCTTCATCTTCCGAATTTGCCTTATAAAAAACAGGAACATGTATTCCACATCGCTCAGCTTCAACTCTCATAGAATATTTATCAGAAAAAATCATCGCCTTATGATATCCAATACTCCTTAATCCCATTTTTTCAGATACATATGCAACTGAAGGAACAGCAACATCCGTCTGATCTGTCAATATAGCATCGATTTTAAACTCCATAGCATACTTTAAAATAGTTTCCTTATCAGATGTATCTGCATATACAACATCATCAGCGATATCAAATCCAGGATAATCTCCTTCTGGACTCACTGCAATAACACGATGTCCTTTTTCTTTACATATTTTTATAAATGGGATCTGACCAGCAGCTGCCCCAAGAATCATTACTGTTTTCATCTTATTCCTCTTTATACTTATTTTTTGCAATTGCTAAATTTTAAAATATTCCTTTATCTTTTCAGCAACTCTCTCCACATCATCACAACAAATCCCATAATATAGCGGAAGTCTTAATAAACGCTCGCTTTCTTTGGTTGTATATTTATCTTCTCCATTAAATCTTCCGTATTTTACCCCCGCAGGTGCTGAATGAAGTGGGATATAATGAAACACTGCATTTATATCATATTGTTTTAAGTAATTCACAAGTTTCGTTCTCTGCTCAATATCTTTTACTTTAATATAGAACATATGTGCATTATGAACACATTCTCTAGGTATAAAAGGAAGTTCTATATCCCCTTTATCTTCCAATACTTTTAGCAGTCCATAATAATTGTTCCATGCATTCATCCTGCTAATCTGTATTTCCTCATACCGTTCCAACTGCCCGAAAAGAAACGCTGCATTTAATTCACTCGGCAAATATGATGATCCGGCATCAACCCACGTGTATTTATCAATTTCTCCTCTATAAAACTTACTTCTGTTTGTTCCTTTTTCCCTAATAATCTCTGCTCGCTCAAAGTTATCACTATCTCGAATTAGTAATGCTCCACCTTCACCCATGTTAATATTCTTAGTTTCATGAAATGATAAGCAGCCATAATTTCCTAAGGTACCACAATATTTCCCCTTATATAAACTACCTATAGCCTGTGCAGCATCCTCAATAACTGATAGATTATATCTATCGGCAATTTCTATTATCCTATCCATTTCACAAGACACCCCTGCATAATGAACTGGTATAATTGCTTTAGTCTTATCCGTGATAGCTTCTTCTATCAATTTCTCATCTATATTCATAGTATCAGGACGAATATCCACAAAGACAGGTACTGCGCCTCTAAGAACTACCGCATCAGCAGTAGATACAAAAGTATACGATGGCATTATAACTTCATCCCCTTCACTAATATTTGAAAGAAGAACTGCCATCTCTGTTGCATGAGTGCATGATGTAGTTAGAAGCCCCTTCCCACAATGTATATTTTTCTCTAGCCACTCATTGCACTTTTTAGTAAAAGCTCCATCTCCACATAGCTTTTGTTTTTCCAATACCTGATCAATATATTTTCTTTCTGTACCGATAACAACCGGCTTATTAAAAGGAATTATTTTTTTTTCACTCAATTCTGTATACCGCCATATCATTATTTGAATAGATTTTCTTCAATACTGAATCTGCTAATGAATTTTCCTGAGACTGCGCATCTTCTATGTAATAAGCTATTCCTTCCTTTTTCAATGCATTTATGCCCTCATGAAAACTTTCCGAATTATTTAGCATACCAACAATATCATTTCTTCGTTCCACTTCATCTATCCAATAATCACCATATGTCCCATCATTCCACAAAAAGCGTTCAGTAAATACCCCCATTGCCATATTTCCCCTTCCAAAATTCGAAGCTATCAAACAATCTTCCTCAGTATTTTCTTTAATCCACTGGTACCCCTCCATCTGACCGCTTGTGATATAATACCTACTCGAATTCACAAATTCATTTTCGTAATTTTCATAAGTCAAATTTCCCTGAATTGTATTAATTCCTTGCCACGCCATCTTTTGAAAACTCCTCTCCCAATAACCTACGCCAAATGCTACCGTATAAATAATCGCTGTTATCGCAAAAATTTTCCCCCTGCACTCCTTTGAATAAATGAAATACTCTATTGCTGGCAAAGAGAAGCACACTGCATATGGCAATGCTGCCATAGCAAAATACATCTGACTACTTCCACTCATCAGGATAGATAATGTCATATAAATACCTGAATTAGCCATAAAAAAAAGTACTACTAATTCATATTTAAGTATTTTTTTATTAAACACATATATCAGAGATGCAATTATATAACAAATCATAATCGCCCTATTTATAGTAATAACGCTAATAAAAAATGCAAAAATTTTAACTAATCGACTAGGAAATGGAAGTATTTGCGAAATTTTCATATATATATCAATACCATAAGAATTCTCCGCAAAAGCCTGCCTAATCCCATAATATGTTCGAGCAATATTTCTTTTATGACTCATAATAAATACATAATATACACAAACAAACGCTCCCAGCCAAACACTTCCAGCAAGTAGCGCTTTTTTTATCCTTTTTTGATAAAGAAGCCAAAGACCTTCTATGCCCATGCCTAATAAAACCACGACCGCAATCGGAGCCTTAAATCCAGTAGTGGCCGCCAATAAAAAAGATGAAAAAAATATATCTCTGTTTTTCATATCATGAGAATGCATAAAAAAAAGGAAGTAAATAGTCAATATTCCCATAGCCATTCCATAATCATATCCAAATGGGCAAAAGAAATAATGCCAATCAGTAGTAACTCCTCCCCGATCACCCGTAAAAAATATCAAAACTATTGCACCAGCAAGAAGAACTTTTCTATTAGTGAATCTTGACAGCAAAATAAACGTACCAAATACCAATATTATTGAAACAATAATATATGACAGATAAAATCCAACAATCAATACATCTATTCCAGTCATACGACTTATTTGAGCAATAACTATACTTGAAAAATAATGATATCGAAAATTTTCCCCCACCACTCTAAAAACTTGAACTGGCAATCCTTTTTGAAAGGAAATAGCATTTCCTATCCAAAATAACCAATCTACATAATAACCGTTCGCTCCATTCTCATTAGGAATCGTAGTCACCATTGATACAGCAAAGAAATCAACAACATATATAAGGAACAAAAAAAATAAACATATCTTCCATCCCCAACTTGCATCGTCTTCTTGAATTAGCAAACTATCATCCGTATCTTGTTTATAATATGTTTGCTTGTCTACCATAATCTTTTTTTTATAATAATTCAGTAACCCCAAGCCAACTAGCACCCACGCAACAAAAGCACATTTTCCAATATGTAAAAACTCAAAAAAATAATATTCTGGAATAAGAAAAATAAGACCTACACCGTAACAAAACGCAGTACCAGCAAGTTCATTTGGAAAATGTATTTTCATTCCAGATAAGAACAACTTTCCTTGCGCAAACACACACAGAAACTGAAATATAAAGAACGTAAGTCCTACAAAAATAGACAAATGATGTATTATACATGTCATCAAACATGCACATAATATGATTATCTGAAGAATACCCTTGTATCTGTTTTTGCCACATAGATAATTAGTAATACCTATATTCTTTATGCTTTGCATTATCTTATTTATATTACACATATAGTTCTTGTATGATGAATCTCCTTCTAAACTTGAAACTCATCCCTTTCTATATACTTTTGTAATAATTAAATATGAAAATAATTCTTAAAATTAATACACTATATTTTTACATAAAAAACTGAAACACCTATGTAAGGTAAGATAATTATCTTCAAGGGCGAGTGTCCCTTAAAGCAAATAGAACTATAGAACTGTCATCATCTATGACCAATAAAATTCAAAACTCGTAATTAGCCACTATATTGAATATATTTAATGCATCAAATATTTACCACATTACTTATGTAGAATAGTCACACCATATAATTTTTCAAAATTATACCTATACAATTGAGAAATACTTATATCAGTCTCCCAAACGTCCCCAACACTTTTCCAATATTACCACATTCATTAAATGATTTCAAAAACTCATAAAATAAATTAGTGTTATGAATTAGTGTTAACTAATAAATGTAGCACTCTGTAAACGCTATTATAAAAGTTGACCAGTGTAAACTTTTTCATTGACGTTTACAGCACTCAATAAAACTAACATTTCATATCATAAAATTTCTTTTTTAAATCAATTCCCCCACCCATTACTGTTTCAACTACTTTATTTGCAATTTTTCTAGCTGAATTCCCATCTCCGTACCGACTTACAACATTTTTACATAACGCCTTATGTTCAGTGCTCATAGCTTCATTCATCGCAACTACTATATCAGCGGTTTCAATTCCGCAATTAATTATACTTTCAGATTGTAATCTGCCACGCTGTCTATCACCTATATTAACCGTCGGAACCTTAAATACTGGAGTTTCTATAATTCCACTCGAAGAATTACCTAATACAAACTCCGCATATTTCATTAAAGACAGATATCTTCGAATTCCCAATGAAGTATATACATGTAAGTTATCCATACATTTCTCCGCTTCATCAAGCAATTCATTTATTCTTGCTCCTCCGTGATCAGCGTTAGACTTAGTCACAATAAACTCCACATCCGGAAAGCTCTTAATTGCTCCCAGAAAAGAATTTATCTGCTCATCAACATTTCCGTTATCCAATGTTACAGGATGATACGTACAAAGAGCATACTTACAATCAGGCAGTCCAACGCTTTCAAGTGCTTCCTGCTTGCTCATATCTGCAACATTTAATATATTATCAATACTTGTAGAGCCATAATTGTACACACGTCCTGGCTCCTCGCCAAGTTGGATTACTCGTCTTCTACTATCATCATTTGTAACAAAATGCAGATAGCTCATCTTGGTAATAGAGTGCCTTATCCATTCATCTATAGCACCCTCAGTGGTATCTCCTCCGCATAAATGAAAAATAGGTGTTAATGTATTCCCTGCAGCTATGGCAATTGCAAGCGTTTCATATCTATCACCAAGAAGAATAACTGCATTATAATGTTCAGTTGCAAATACTGATGTAAACTTAACCAACACATCCGCTTGATTAATTGATATATCTTCTTCAGAAGCAGATTTAATCAAAACAGAAATTTTATAATCAATCCTAACTCCATCTTTCTCTATATCATCCACAGTATAACCATAATCACAACTAAGATGAGTACCTGTGACAATTAAATCAATCTTTAATTCATCATTCTCATATTTTCGTAATTCTTTTATAACTGAACTCAACAATCCATATTCAGCTCTTGTGGCAGTTACAACTGCAATTTTTCTCATATCTCTATTAACTCATCCTCTTCAAAATCTCTATTAGCCTTTGTTCCAATAATTTCGCACCATTTCATTGGGGTAATACCTGTACCTGGACGCTTAGTAGTTATGTTATCTTCTGTAAATAATTCCCCCACTTTAATTTTCCTTTTAGCAACAATACTTTTTCTTGCAACATCTCTATTTTTTAATTCCGCCTCAGATATCTTCTTTTTTGGACTTCCTAATGCCAACTCTATTTTTCTTATACCATCAATCATCGCCTTTAACTCAGCAGGCTCAATACTTGCTTTATGATCTGGTCCTGGCAAGTTACGATCCAAAGTAAAATGTTTTTCTATTACTGTAGCCCCTAATGCTACTGCCGCCAAACTAATCTCTATCCCTTTCGTATGATCAGAGTACCCCACTTCATATCCAAACTGTTTCTCTATAGTCTTCATAGCATTAAGATTGACATCTTCAATAGGAGCGGGGTATTCTGTAGTACAATGTAATATTGTAATATCCTTAGTTCCATTATCTCTAAGAACATTTATCGCAGATTCTATTTCTTGCATTTCTGCCATCCCTGTTGAAAGAATTACTTTTTTCCCAGTTTTAGCTATCTCAACTAAATATGGATAATTTGTAATTTCTCCAGACGGTATTTTCCATATATTCTGCATATCATTCAAAAAATGTATACTATCAATATCGAATGGAGTCGATAAAAAAAGAATCCCTACTTCACAACAATATCTTGCAATTTCAATAAAATCTTCATAGCTAAGAAGCAATTTACTAAGCATATTCTTCTGGCTTTCTTCTGTACCAGTATTTTTTTTCTGATAATCAGCCATCTGCGCAGACTTTGACACTAATGAATCTAATTTAGCAGTTTGAAACTTAACAATATCAGCTCCACATTGTTTTGCAGTATCTACCAGTTTTTTTGCCATCTCAAGACTTCCATTATGATTTACTCCTGCTTCCGCAATAATAAGAGTTCTTCTATTCATGAATTATTTCTTCCTTTTAAACAACCTTAAAACATATTTACTTTATTTTTTTTGCCGGAACACCCACTGCTGTACAATTAGCAGGCAAATCACAATTCACAACAGCTCCAGCACCAACAATAGTATCTCTTCCTACGGATTTTCCTTGAATTATCTGTGTTCCAGTACCAATATTACAACCAGATTCAATAATTGAATTACCTGATACATTTACGCTTGGGTTTAATGTGACAAAATCTTCTATGACAGCATCGTGACCAACTGTACAATCTAGATTTATAATATTGCAATTTCCAATTGAAACATCAACAGTAATGATTGTTCCAGCACATATTATATTCCCTTCACCAATTTTAACTCTATCAGAACAAATTACACTGGGATCTATTAGATTAGCAAATTTTATATTGGGATTTTTTTTATAACAATTATAAAGTTTTTCCCTAAGCCCTGTTGCACCTATCGCTATTGCCACATACAATTCTTGCTCACAGTTTATTACATAATTGTCATCCCCTATAACTTTAGGATTATCAATGTCATTACTTATAAATCCCAAGAAATTCCATGTACTATTTTCTCTATTTATGCGTTCTACAAGCCATTCGACTTCTCGACCAAAGCCACCATTACCAACAATCACAAGATTCATTTATTCTCCCCCAAAAACACACGTCCGATTACTCTCCAAACAATTTCTTTCTCATCTTTTCAAGTTCAGGCAACTGTCCCATATCCATCCAATCATTTTCACTAACTGGAAATACTGCAACTTTTTTTCCTTTTTGTCTTTCTCTCTCTATAATATCAGGAAAACCAATAGCTTCGTCATCATCTATATCATCAATCACCTCAGGCTCAACAATATAAATTCCTGTATTAGTCAAAAACGACATTAACGGTTTCTCCTTCATATCAGTAATAACACCATTTTCTCCAATTTCAACAACACCATACGGTATATTGATGTTTTTATAAGCACATATCATTGTGATAACATTTCCATTTTCTCTATGAAATTTCAACATACTCTCATAATTAGCAGTAAGTAACGCATCACAATTTGCAAAAAAGAATGTGCTATCCAACTTTCCTCTTAATAGACTTAATCCTCCTCCTGTACCAAGAGGTTTCTCTTCATCATACCAAGTAATATTATAATTAGCCTCATTATCAGAAAAATAAGCCTTCATAAGCTCTTTCTTGTAATTCACTATAATGTGAAACTCATTACAATTATATGAATAATATTCTTGCATTATCAGCTCAATAATAGGCAAATCCCCCACAGGTATAAGGGGCTTAGGTAACACTCTGGTAAACGGATCCAATCTTGTACCTTTTCCACCTGCATTTATAACAACAGGAATATCTAGATTTTTTCTTATCCTATTCTGTAATGATAAATCACCGCAATACAAATTAGTGACAATTCCTTCATTATCAAGCACCGGAATAACAATATAATTTTTTTTATGATAGAGCACTTTTGCCTCTTCAATGCTCTTTGCATAACGAGGATTATGTTCAGCTGCATTATATGCTGCATCTGACATTTTCCCTCCCGCCAACAAGAAACGCCTTATATCTCCATCTGTAATGCATCCCTTGAGCTTACAATTAGAATCTGTTAAAAACAATATTCCCAATGCATTCTCATTAATATGCTGCATCGCTTCGGATATAGACAACTCTTCATTTGTCAAAAATCTTCTAAAATCATCCATCTATTGTGCTCTCCAAGCATGAATCAATTTTTTTCGCAAGCATAGGATAATTTTTTTTATTATTTGCCGTAGCTATCCATTCATTTATTGCCTTGCGAGATTCCCCTTGATAAGTATAGTTTGTTCCGCATAACAAATATGCTCGTTCAAATATCTTTTTTACTAAATTTTTAAATGGAATCATATTTTTTAATAAATAGAACCATCTTTTGAAAAAAAATAGCCTTTGTTTTTCCGCTTTATTCTCTATATCTCCAACTATCATATCTATAGCATCAACCATCCGAATATATGTTGGTTTTCCATCTATCGAGTATAACTTATCTATTATTCTCTTCGTATCCTCTGGATAACTGCACTTTTGATTTAGCATTTCATACATTTTCTTAAAACTATCAATTTTACAATATCCATTATAGATCTCATAATCTTTAAATCCACTAGTTTCGCCCATTTCATAGGGTCGTAATAAAAGCATATCCTTTTCTGCCGCAATACAGTCTATAACTGTCGTACTATACCAACTTGCAACTTTATCACAATTAATTATCCATTCACGAATATTCAAATCAGAAATCATAAAAAATTTATCTTTATGGCTACTCCAAAAATCAATTACGTTTTTCGTTATTTGTTCAATAGGATGTTTCCTATAAATAATAATATACTCATCGTTCTCTCTAAATAATTCATCGAACCATTCCATTATTTTTTCACATGATTTTTTTCCAAATATATGTTTATTTTTTATTATTTCCTCTGACTGATCCCCGCTTTTAATTATCTGCTCAACAATATTTTCTGAATTAAAAACAAAATCCGACACAAATAAAATCCATTTTTTATCATTTGGTAATTCAAACATTTTAGCAAGTTCTTCACGTGACCTATATAATGATTTAAAATTACTTCTATAAAAGTCAAGCTGTATAGCTCCAACAATAGAATTATACTTATTATTGAACCCTAACTCACTAATAAAATCTTTATAATCACTTCCCCAACATAAATGTGGCAATCTCTTAACTCGATTTCCGTCTGAATAATCAAAAAAAGCTGGTAAAACATGATTGGTAACTTGCTCACATGAATAAATTATAATAATTCCTCCATTTGTATTAAAACAATATTGATAATGATTCAAATCTTCATTTCTATATGAATTTGGAATTACTGTTATACTATTCGAATTATCTCCTAAGAGCATGTCCTCAGTTTTATTATATATTCGCGCATCATATCCTCGCCTATTCAATTCTCTTTGCAATAACACACAATTATTAAACTCTCTATTATTTACTTCATAAATTATATTTACACGCATAAATATCACTCAATCCTTATAAATATTATGTTTTATCTTTCTAATAATATATGATAATAAATCCACTACCTCATCAATTTTAAATAAAACTCCCGCACAAACATATACAATTGCTCCAACGACCAGAATTAAAACTAGTAAAAGTATATTTTCTAAAAAGCTGTTTTCCCAAAAACTATACATTACTTTTTTAACAAAATAGATTACACTTCCCATAATTCCAGCACATATTAAGCATCTCGCAAATTTGCATGCGAATAATTTATAGGAAACATTAGTCATTCTTCTAAATAAAACAAAATAAATTGGCAAGCATAATACAGCTGCAATTGTAGTAGCAAAAGTCAAACCAATATATCCATATCTTCTCACCAATGCAAAATTCAAAATAACATTCAATAAAACATTTGAAAAACTTACTAACAAAATATATGATGTCTTCTGCATAGCATAAAACGCTTTCAAAAAAATACACCTATAAGTCATAGCAAGCAAACTAATAGAATAAATTATAAAAGCATTTGAAGTAATATTTCCGGCAGCTTCACTAAATGCACCTCTTCCAAACACTATATGTATCACTAAATCTCCAGCCACAACAATACCAACAACTAAAGGAATATACATTGCAGAAAAGAAATCAAGCCCCTTTACCACTTTTTCATTAAATCCTTTATAATCATTCTCAGCCCACAATTTCGAAATAACAGGAAATACCATTATTGAAATTGCAATTGTACCTATTTGGTATGCAAAATCCTTCATTGTGTTTGCATAATCTAGAGCTGAAACAATACCTGATTCAAGCTTTGATGCAAAAACCTTATCTATAAGATTATTAATATTCGCAAGAGTATCACTTAGAAAAATAGGAATTGCCATAACCATCAATGATCTTAAATCCTTGTTCCATAATTCGGTAACCCTGAAATTGAACCCTATTTTTCTTGAACTTAGATGTGTCGCTATACTCTGTGCCACTATTGCAAATACATAGCCCAAAATCAATACATTCGAGCCAATATAATGACTTATAATTATTGCTATTATGCACATAGAGCTCATTAACAAATCTGGTGCTACTGCAGCAAGATGATTCTGATTACAGTTAAGGAACTCTTGAAAGAAGCGAAATAATGCATAGAATGGCACGCTAATGCAATAGATTCTAAAATAATATACCGTATAATAATATGTTTCGTTCGTAAATCCTGGTGCTACAATTTTTACGATATGCGGTGAAAATATTTCCAACAATATAACCAACGCAACCACTAAAAAAACGATTAAATTTATCACCTGACTTGAAAATAGTATCGCTTTTTTATGTCCTCGCACTGTTTGAATTTCTTGATATTTTGGCGTAAAATTCCCTATCAACCCCGCTATCCATCCAGATGTAATTGTCCCTATTGAAAAAGTCATCACATAAGCATCTACTACAGGACTAGTTCCATAATAATATGCCAAAATACTATTTTTTAAAAACCCAAACATCTTGCATAAAAATGTTATAACCGTAACAACAACGGCCAATCTTTTCGAATTATCACTCAATGCTACTTATCCCCACTTAAATTTAGGAATTGTTATTTTTACCCTCTTTGAAACAAAACATATAATTCCAGTAACTATATATGGAAAAACTATACTTAATGTTGTAATAAAATAATTCCCAAAAAAAGGTATAAATACAGCTTTCTGTAGTACTGCCAAAATTAAAATATAGTATTTGTCTTTAGCACTTTTATTATAAAAAAATGCTAGTACACCACCGATTACCACTGGATAAAACACCGTACCAAAGACGCCTAAATCATCATAAAAAGGGCTAAGCCACGTAAGCGAATTGAAAACTCCAGCAATATCATTTGCTATAATTTGATCCTCTCTATACATTCCCAATAGCTTATAAATAGACTGAAATACATTTGCAAAAATATGATATCTACTACCCTTTTCCACTATGACATTAAAGTTTTCAAATGAATATGCAATATAATTATATGCAGATGTTAATATAGGACTACTAATATGCTTAACCCCGTTAAAAACCATTGACTCGGCCTGCACTCTAATCGTCATTAAAATTCCCAATAATATAATCACTCCCAAAAGTATAAAGAGCAGTAATTTTATAGATAATTTTTTCTTCGAATTATATATATATAGTCCCCCCAATAACAAATATAATAGTGTGCCTCTAGAGAAGATTACTCTTAAGCAATAAAACAATACACTACCAATAACAAAAACATTATATACAATATGCCTTTCTCGCCGTTCTCCATAAATCAATTCAAAAAAAGAAAAAATAGCACAAAATGGCAATAAATTAATTACATAAGACTCAAAAGATGTAATCCCTTCCAACTTATTACTAACTTCAGTTTTTAAATCTCCACCTCTCATATTATGAAAGAAAGCTAGATTCATACCATTCTTATAAAAAATCGCTATTACCATAAATAATAACAATATAAAGAGAATCCTTGTTATAATTCTATACTTTTTATTAATACATACTTTTTCATTCCCTTCACACTCTTTATGCGTTGCAACAAAAAATCCAGCAAAAAAACAACCTATGCCTGCCATAATAATCATAAAATGTGTTAGCAAAGACCATGAATGCTGATATACTCCCCATTGAAAAGAAGAAATTGCAGCTGTAAAAAACCAGACAGAAGTCAATATCGCTACTGGATGTAATACGTCCTTATGGATTTTAAAATATATTAAACAAAAGCTACATACAGCCAATATAAAATATACAATTGGCATTAAATACCTCCAACCATACCATGTTTTTAATTATTTCTAATAATCCCCAATTTTTATGTGAGTTATTGAATATAGGCGTCATCACTAATAATACCAATTCTGTTAAAACAAGATACGCTAACCAAAACTCTAAAACACTAATTGTTCAATGCAAAATAATACTTTTTGCTATATTCACCTATACCTAAATCATATAAACAATTTATAACTCTCACGCAAGAAAAGCTCGTTACTTACTTTATCTCCAACGCTATCCATTCTTCTAGCAATCAATTCGTTACTCTTTTTTTCAATATGCCTTATTTCTTTAATTAAGCCCTCAACATCTCCGTAATCAACAAATCTATTTTCATCAAGATAAGATGTCTCTATTACGCCCCCTGTAGCAAATCCAAAAACAGGCGTCCCACATGCCTGAGCCTCCAAACATGTTGTTGGATAATTTTCTCTTTCACTACAAATAATGAATCCATCTGCCATTGAATAGTATTTTGCCAATATTTCCTTCTCGTATATACGCGGTTTTATTATACAATTACTCAAGTTCTCATATGTATCACCATCTACACCAACTAACACAAATCTTATATGCTCATTCTTCAATCTTTTAGCAACTTGAAGGACATAACAGCCACCTTTTTCTTTACTCATGAGATTAGGTGCAATTGCAAGTATTACCTTTTCACCAAAATCAATCCCCAACTCTTTTTTTAATTCAGATGAATCTACTGGTTTGAATATATTAGTATCTACACCATTATGAATCACCTCAATACGTCTATCCTTAAAAAAAGACATTCTTGTTCTTTCCGCAAGCCACTGTGAAGGAGTAACAATAATAAGATTATCTATTTTATTAAAACAATCTTGTTTTTCCTTTTTCATTCTTTTTGTATGATCAAACCACAGTGTAATCGGATAATCTCTTAAATGTGGGCACTCACCACACTCCTTTTTCCATTTTTCACATTCAACCGAATGTCCGCACTTACCAGTATATGAAAACTCGCAATGAAGAGTATGCACAATCTTAATCTTTTTCTCTGCCAAATAATCTAACAATTGTTTTATATTCACAAAATACGCATGTAACTCATGAATATGAACTACATCAGGTTTAAAGTCTTCAATATATTTTATAAGTCTTTTGGTAGAAAAAAAAGAAAAACACCCTGTGTATCCTGTTATCCTAGTTAAAAAAGCATGAAGATATGTTTCAACATCAATGCCGAATTTATATATATTTCTTTCATTTACAACTGGACCACGACCATAACAAACAGATGCTTCTCCTCCTTGCGCATTTATATATGAATATAGATTATATACAATCTGTCCTGTACTACTAGATTTACAATTAACATCTATCAAAAGCACTTTCATATATTCTACTTCCTAATTCTCTTCTCTAATCCCAGCATCTCATAAACTCTGATTCCAAGATTGTAAAACCATTCCTGGCTCTTGAATTTATCTGTACATTCCGGCATCTCATGATACTTCATAAGTTCTTCTTCAGATATTTCAAGCTTCTTTGCCACTTCAGTGAACAGCTCTTTGCTTTCTTCTTCTGACAACGGTGGCTGCTCAAGAATCTTTAACGCCTCATCTCTTGTCATCTGTCCTGTTACAACAAGGCTTGATAACTGTGCTCTTCTTATATCATGTCCAAATCTTGTAGGCTGCCAATAGCCTTCAAGGAATTTCGTGATAAGATCCTCGAAATGCTTCTGCGAATACGGCTCATATTCATATTCTTTCTTAAGAGTTTCAAGCATCTGTTCCTTTGTAAACTCTACATAATTAAGAGGCTTAAGGGTTTTTACACCCAAAACATACGGAATCCAGAATTTGTGCTTAAAACCGTTGGTAAAAGTATATTTCTTGATCGGTATCTTGCAATATTTGCGGATTACATCCTTAAGATATGTACCGTCACCTGTCGGGCCCGATCCTTTCTCCCATGAAGATGGATCTGCAATGATCTCCGTGCAAATATTATAACCATTGAGAATATACTTAACTCCCAGCTCACATGAATATCTGTCTATAAGTGAAATAAACGCATGATCCTGAGGAGCGTCAAGCATTTCTAGTCCTGTTCTGAACCACGCAAGCTGCATCTCGCGCATCTCATCCCAGTCCATCTTCTCCGTATGAAGCTCAACTCCGAGCTTATCCGTAAGCTTCTTTATATTGGTCTCAGCCACAGGAAGATTCCAACCGGCATCGATATGGAATACAAATGGCTTTAATCCCCATTCTTTTACCGCAAGATGAAGCATGTAAGAACTGTCAAGTCCGCCCGAAAGGCCGAGTATACAGTCATACTCTTTTCCTTTTCCGCTTTCTTTAATAGCATTTATAAGATCCTGCAATTCTTTCTCATGTCCCTTGCCATGATTCCACTCAGGTTCTATACGTTCTTTATATTCATTGCATCTCATACATACGCCGTTTGAATCAAATGTAATATCTTCATCTGACGTATCCATTACACAACATTTGCATATCTGATATGGCTTACTGTATTTACTTTTTATGACAACTTCACTCATCTTATTATCCTTCCGAATCATATATTCCGGCTTTTATCAATTCCTCTTCTCGAGGTGCCGTTATAAGCACAGCACGAAGTCTTCCGTAGAACACAAACATACTTCCGCCTGCTGCCGCATGTGCATGTCCTTCCTGCAGTACCTTTTTTAGATCATCAATTCCGCTTGCTCCGCCTATTGCAGTTACAGGAATATCAACTGCATCAGCTATGCTCTTAACAAGTTCAATATCATATCCCTGCATCATACCGTCATTATCTATGGAATTGATTATGATCTCACCAACACCAAGCTCCAATGCTTTCTTTGCCATTTCAGCCGGTGCTATTCCGGTCTTACGACTTCCGTCTTCTATAATGCACTCGTATCCGTTCTTGTTCTTCTTTGCATCTATAGATGCAACAACACTCTGGCTTCCAAATAGTCGCACGGCTTCTTTTATCAGCTCGGGATTATCCACAAGTGCTGTATTAAGTACAACCTTCTCATATCCTATTGCAAGCAGTTTCCTGACCTGATCAATATTTGTGATTCCGCCGCCATAACTTAATGGCATAAATGCTTCACTTGCTATATCGCTAAGTAACTGAAAATCCGGTTCTCCATGATTCTTGGAAGCGCTTATATCCAATATGGATAATTCATCTACTCCTTTAATATTGAATATCTTAACCGCATTAACCGGATCTCCAAGATATGTTCTTTCTTTAAATTGTCTTGTTTTAATAAGATCCCTGTCATCTACCAGAAGAACAGGGATTATACGTGGTCTGTTATACATAATTAATCTCTGATTACATTTCTACAAAATTAGTTAGTAGTGCCATTCCGAAGCTATGACTCTTCTCCGGGTGAAACTGAACGCCCATGATATTATTTTTCACAACCGCTGCCGCAAATTCATAACCATAATCACATGTCATCATGACATTATCCTGTGAATCACATACTGCATGATATGAATGAACAAAATAGTACCTTTGTCTCTTTTCTGTGAGACCGCGTGTAAGCGGTATATCTTTTTTGATATCAACTATATCCCAGCCCATGTGAGGGACTTTCAAATTAAAATCGTGAACTTGAAACTTCTTACTGCAAAACGGAATGAGGCCAAGTCCCTTTGAAGTACCTTCTTCACTGCCTGTTCCCAGAAGTTGCATTCCAAGGCATATACCAAGAATAGGTTTCTTATCCTGAGTTGCCACCTTCTTTATATATTCAGCTAAATTGCTTTCATTTAGCTTACTCATTCCGGCGTCAAAAGACCCAACGCCCGGTAAAATAAGTTTATCGCATTTATCAAGTTCTGTTATATCGGAAGAAATAATTGCTTTCTCTCCGATTATCTTAAGCATGTTCTTTATGGAGCCAAGATTACCCAGCCCATAATCAATTATTCCTATCATTGCTTTACCACTTTTTCTATATATTGTCTGACTGTAATGTCCGTTATACTCTAAGATTCCTTCGCTCCATACCGAGCAGTTTATTAACAAACACTCCGAGTCGAATCATCCACATAGAATTCTTGTAATCTTCAGGTGTCTTATTCGGTCCCTCGATAATCGCATCAAATTCCTCTGTTGATACTCCGAGTTTTTTGGCAATATACTCCTTATCTTGCATCATCAGATCAGGATCGTACGGAGATTGTTCAAGTCTCTCCAAAGCCTCTTCTCTTGTGAGTGTTCCTGCAAGTATCTCATTGGACATTACATTTTTACGAGTATCAAATCCAAACTTGTGAGGAAGATAGTATCCTTCAAAAAATCTGGTAAACACATTCTCATAGTGTTTATTCTCGTATTTATTCCACCCATACTTCTCATGGAGCAGCTGTTCTGCTTCCGGTTTGTTATAAACAACATAATCAAGCGGATACACCCTGTGCATCTGCTTAAAATATCTGTAATATACTTTGTACTTCAGCATTCCGCATGTGGGATATGTCTTTAATTCTCTCTGTCCGAATTTCTTATGAATATCCATTGCCATGGTCAGGTCATTCATATATATCCACTCGACCGGCGGACGGATAAACTCCGTCGCATTATTGGATCCTGTAAGAACATAGTGAATCTTATGTTTAACAGCATAATTGTACAAGGCAGAAAAAATCGCGTGATCCTGAGGAAAGTCCTGTGAAGATATTCCGGACTTAAAAAATGAAAGCTGCAGATCGGCCATTTCTTTCCAGTTAATGACTTCAGTGTACATATCTATGTCAAGGCCCTTAACTATCTTCTCAATGTTATCAACAGCCACATTAAGATTCCAACCGGTATCAACCACAAAAGCCAGAGGTCTAAGCCCCATAACTTCCTTGGCAATATATGCAAGATATGAACTGTCTGCCCCGCCGGAAAGCCCGAGTATGCAGTCATAATCACTGTTTTTTCCTGCTTTTTTTATCTTTTCGGCAAGTTGCATTAATTCTTCTGTTTTATTTTCTTTTGGCTTCCAATACGGCGCTATATTCTTATCAAAGTTACGGCAATGATCACATACACCGTTCTCGTCAAATGTTATTTTAGAATCAGTCGTATCCATAACGCATCTTGTACATCTCTGATACGGTCTTATTTTAACTGTTGTCTTATTATCTGTAATATTTTTCGAATTCATCTATCAGTTTCTTCTTTGTAAAATTAGTTTCAAAATATTTTCTTGCCTTCGGTCCATACATATTTTTATATGAATCCGGAAGATTTTTTATTGCTTCAGCAAGTTTTTCTGCATTTCCGATATCAACGCATACACCGCAATCCGCATCTTTTATAACTCTTTCAGTCTCACCCTTTGCAGATGCAATTATCGGCATTCCGCAAGCCATGTATGACTGAAGCTTGGCCGGTATAGTCCATGTAAAGAGCTGCGTATCCATAAATGAGATGAACGCCGCATCACACAATCCCAAAAATGCAGGAATCTTCTCCGCAGGCTGTCTGTCTATCAGTATAAACTTGTCTCTCACACCCAATTCTTCTATTTCAGAAACAAGCTTACTCTTATATCTTCCATCTCCTACAATCACAAACTTAACGTTCATATCTCCGAGAAGTTTTGCTGTCTGCGGAAGGACTTCAAGTCCCTGCGCATAACCGATATTACCGGTAAAAGCAACCTTCATGGATGTATTATCAGCTATAAGCTCTTTGATACTGTCATCATCAGAGTCGCCAAGTTCCTTTATCGAAGCCTCTCTATCCAGCACATTATAGAAATCTTCCGCATACTGCGGCCAATAATGTACCTTTTCTCTCGGAACGGGAACCTTTCGATTCACAACCGCCTCTACAAAACTTGGACTTGTAACAAATATCTCATTACAGGCTTTGTAAATCTTATCAACCATTCTGTCTATAGGCTTTATTATGAGTGGATTATGTATTCCTGTCACAATCTCAACGTTCTCAGGCCAAAGATCCTGAACATATAAATAAAGCGGAACTCTATGTTTCTTGGCATATCTCACACCGATCTTGCACTGAGTCATCGGCGAAGTTTCAAACATAAATACGTAATCAGCCTGTATTCTTGTAAATATATTCCAAAAGAATCCTGAAATCGGGAACGAAAAATAATTAAGCACAAGCCCTATCGGTGAATGCCCTCTCGGAATAAGAGGTATCCTTATTATCTTAATTCCGTTCCATGTTTCTTCTCTATTCTTAAACAATCCGTAGCCTTTATAAAATTTGCCCTGCGGATAATTAGGTATTCCGGTTAGTACAGTAACGTCATATCCTCTCTGTACCCATTCTGTGCATATGTCATTAATCCTGAACTGTTCAGGATAAAAATATTGGCATATTACAAGGATTCTTTTACTCATCTGAATGCTTTCCTTGTGAATTTATTATTTGGTGTCACAGTGTAATAGTACACCTAAACACATATAAACCACTTTATTATACATTGAATAATAATGATGGGCAAGCAAACCGACATATTGACGTTTATTATACGTTATTTTATCCAACAGATAATATTATACCCCTCACATATACAAAAATCTCCAAATAAAAGCCATATACTTTTATTTGGAGAAATATTGATCATCCTTCAATTCTATCAGTTCCGTCAAGAGTTCTGAGGACACTATCACTAAACGGAATCTGTCCCAAATATTCCAGATACAGTGCCCCATTTTCTTTTAATTTAATATGATACAACGCATGTCTTTTTATATCTTGTCCATTATTATCAAACAAGCGTGAGCAATATTTAAGAAAATCAGCATCATAATTGACCAGATATAAATATTCTTTATTGGATAAATACCTTGCATAATCCATCATCATATCCTCAGATGAAATAGCATCAGTACAAAACGAAGCTACAGAAGTCCAGCAATCCAGATCAACCCTCTTTACATAATAACTTGCTTGATCAAACGATTTTTCCGGCATATAAACAGCCATGCGATGTCCGTAGCCATAGTAAATTGAAAGTGCACGTTCAAAGTCTTCTCTCGACCTCTCAATCGAAACTATATCCGAATCAATCCAAGATGTCATGGAAGCAAAATCTATTCTTATACACGAAGCCACCATAACAACCAATGTAATAACAACAAGCCGCAGCATATTGTCTTTTCCATCGCTTTCTTGGTGCAAAACTTTTATCAGATATACCGCTTCAAATATCGCCAATGCTCCGACAAAGTGAACAGCATATCTGTCATATGCATTAAGACTTCCCCTGTTATACTCTTCCATATTATATAAATACTTATAGATCAAAGAGCTAAAATATAAAAGAGCCGCAAATACCACTTCTAAACTATCCTTAAAGAACTCCAAAGAAGTTTCATCTCTTCTGATAAGCCACAAAACCGCCGCAACAATAAACACTATCCCCAACGATTCAGCATAAGACAATCCCATAAAGGTTTTCATATTAAAAAAGGCATCTGCTAATTTCCTAAGTATAGCAACATCAGCAACATCAATAGAACCTGACTGATCTGTAAATGATACCAGAGCGGGAAGACATGGAGCAGATGACGCTATTAAATATTGCGGATTTTCCTGTTGCTCAGAACCCGAAGCAACATATGAATAATCAACTTCCCATTCTATTGGTACCTTATCAGTTAATCTCGCCCCCAAAATATCTACCGTCTTACTTGCAGTTATGCACGCAAACAGTAGCAACAACATAGCCGCCAAATATTTTTTTTCAACCTTCCTGCCTTTTTCCCTAAAACGAATAGCATGTGTCCCAAGAATCAAAGCAATTATTAGCACTGCCGGAAGTCCGGCTCTCTTGATCATAACAAGAGCAATAGATGCACAAATAAGCCTTATCAAAGATATCTTACTTAACTTCTCAAAATAAAGATTTCCCAAAACATATGCAAGCGTAATAGCAAACGGAACATCCATCATAGCGCTAAAAAAAGCACTTGGAAGAACAGCAACAGCAAAAATCGTACATAATGCAAGAAGCAACACTTTGAACATAAAATCTTGCTTTTTCCCTTGTAACCTGATCACATTTAAAAATACAAAGAGAAGTGAAAACTCATATAAAATTACAGAAAACAAATAAATATCTTCAGAAAAAATCCCGTTTATTGCTTCAAAGAGATATGCAAAGACCGAAATAAACTGATGATACCCATGAGTATACGCAAGTGAATCCGACCAAAACATATATTTACAATTATTCATATAGAAAATTGTGTCCGGATCGCCTATATAGGTATGGCGGATTGTAACAAAGAGCACTAAAACAGTCACAACCCATAAAATGGCTCCGTTATCCACACATTTGTAAAACGGTAGCTCCCTCTTATTACAGTCCAAAAAGAAAAAGACAATACCTGCTATAGATGCAATAAATAGGATTACAAAAACAAGCTTAAGAGCTCCCATCAAGCCGAACATATACGAAAGAAAAACCGTAACAAATACGGACAGTGCCACATTTTCCTCAAAACTATTTTTGAAAAAATGCACCAGAAGCAATGTTATTCCTACTGTGAACAGTAGAACACACATTAGTAAAAACCACTTGTAGTTCTTTTCTGCCAATATCCTGACATCAAGCGTATAATCTCCCTGCTTGTGCACCGCAGTCGGAATATCGTACACAAAAAAGCTACGGTAAGATGAATCTGAAGCAAGTTCAATTTTATCTTTATTATTTTCATCACTCATTATAAAAAGATTAAGTCTTGCTCCGGGAGAAGGTTTATACTTGTCTGAAAGCTTAAACCTTAAAACGCTCTCATTTTCTCCATTATATAAATTGGTCACTTTACTGCCATAGCCTTCAAATGGGTAACCGCCTTCCGATATAACAAGCGAATATTCACCATCTAAAAGAGTATCTTCTTTAAGAGCAAAATCAACCTCTACTATTTCTTTTCTATTGGGATAATACGTCTGAATAAAAATATCACCGGGAGATAAAGTAACAGAAGAATCTGTACTTCCGACAAGATTATATGAAACAGTCTGATTTCTGAGAAGAATAGCTGCAGCAATAATAATCACAACAACAAACAATACTATAAAATTAAAAAACCTGATTCTCTTATTCACTACTAATATCCTTCCGATCAGTAAATGTTATATTGTATAAAACACGCCGATATTACGTGTGAAATCTGTTCTCCTGTGTAATAATACTATATTTGCCTTCATTCTACAAATGAAGTATTATTATATGGATTATTTGGAGGAATTGCATATTATGGCTAATAAAACAATAGGAATCATGCAACCGTATTTTTTCCCTTATATAGGATATTGGCAACTGATGAATGCAGTTGATGAATATGTGGTATATGATGATGTCAATTTTATAAAGGGTGGCTGGATCAACAGAAACAGGATTCTATCGGACGCAGAGCCACTTTATATAAATGTCCAGTTATCCAAAGCAAGCCCCAACAAGAAGATAAACGAAATTGATATATTTGACGATCCAAGACTTGAGAAAAAGCTCTATATGACGCTTCAGCGCTGTTACAAAAATGCTCCGTATTACAGCGAAGTCTATCCGCTTCTTGAGAGTATCCTCTCCAAGATGAACGGAAATCTCGCAAAGTTCCTGTTTACTTCAATCAGTGAAGTCTGCGATTACCTGGACATCCGGACTAAACTGGTATTGTCATCAGACCTTGAAAAAGATACGTCACTTGCCGCAGAAGCTAAGGTGATAGACATAGTAAAGCGTCTTTCGGGTGACCGTTATCTCAACGCGATTGGCGGACAAGAGCTCTATTCCAAAGAGCACTTCTCAGACAACGGACTTGAGCTTAAGTTCCTTAAGACCGGAGATATTGTTTACAAGCAGTATGACAATGAGTTTGTTCCCGGCCTGTCTATAATCGATGTAATGATGTTCAATTCCAAAGAGCAGGTCAAAGAATTTTTGAACCAATTTGAATTGGTATGACAATGACCGGCTCCGCTGATTATTCTAGTATAACTTTACAGATTCTATCTACATCTGCTATATCAAGGTCCGCATAAAGCGGCAGTGTAAGAACCTGTTTACTGATCTTAAGGGCAATCGGTGTATTACTTGCATCGAATTGCCCTTTATAGCAGTCAAATTCATTGGTAAGAGGATAGAAATACTTTCTTGCTCCGATTCCGTTATCCGAGAGTTTCTCAAATACCTCATCCCTGTCTTTTCCAAATACGTCTTTATCAAATACAGCGGGAAAATATGCATAGTTAGGCTGTACCTTATCCTGAACCGCAGCAAGCTGTATTCCCTTAACGCCCTCTAAGTGCTCGCGGTATCTTTCCACAACCTTCTTTCTCTTCTGTATCTCTGAGTCAACATGCTTAAGATTACATATTCCCATCGCTGCGCAGAATTCATTCATCTTGGCATTTGCGCCGACTCCGTCAACGACTTCTTCATTCTTTATTCCGAAGTTCTTGAGTCTGTATATGTCTTTGCCGAACTGCTCATCCTTAAAGCAGACCGCGCCGCCTTCTATCGTGTTATATACTTTGGTCGCATGAAATGAAAAGCAGCTGACGTCTCCGAAGCTTCCGACGCCTTTTCCGTCTACGGTCTCGCCAAATGCATGCGCGGCATCATAGACAACCTTAAGATTATGTTTCTTAGCAATTCTCTCTATCTCATCAACATTGCAGATATGTCCGTAAACATGCACGGGAAGAATCGCAACGGTCTTATCCGTTATAAGTTCTTCAAGTTTAGTGACATCCATTGTATATGTCACGGGATCGATATCGCAAAATACAGGCTTAAGGCCGTTTCTCACGATCGCATGTGTTGTGGATGCAAATGTAAAAGGCGTGGTTATAACCTCTCCCTCAGAGAATCCGAGTGCCTGTAATGACAATTCAATCGCCATATGACCGTTTACAAGAAGGTCCATATTCTCAACTTTTAGATACTCTTTTAACCGCGCCTGAAGCTCGCAGTGCTTAACGCCCATATTGGTCATCCAGTGGGACTCCCATATATCTTTTATCTCATCCACATATTCCTCAAACGGAGGCATTGATGATCTTGTTACAAGTATCTTATTTTCCATTATTGTTTCTTCCAATCTTTTATAATTCCAAGAACATAATTAAAGGTTTCAAAATGAAATACAACAGAGCCCGCCACATAGACTATGACTCCGGCCACAATCTGTACAAGCAGCGTAAATATAAGATTCATGTTCAAAAATCTTATGCAATATACAACTGCCGCCATCACAGCAGACAGCAAAAGTGTCGGAAGTATATCACGCATTTGTTCAAAATAAGAATATCCGATAAGCTTCTTATTCGGCCATGCATTTACGACCTGATCTACAAGTTCTGCTGCGATCATTCCGTACGTTATCGCCATGACGCCATGTCTTACCGTTATGATAAGTATCAGTAAATTCGTCGTCTTCTTGATAATCTCAAGTTTCAGAAATAAGTCACTTCGTCCAATCGCCATCATGGCATTGAGATTTGCTGTCGCAATCGGATAAAAGACATCCACAATACAAAATATTATCAAAAACGGAACCGCGGGAAGCCACTTTTCAGTAAGGAGCAGTTTAATAAAAACATCGCTGCATGCTGCAAGTCCCAGCATAGCAGGTGCCATAAAATACGTGCTCGTCTTGATAGCGCGTCTAGTCATCATCTTAATCCTAGCTATATCATCCTGTTCCTCAGACATTGTAGGAAGAAGTACACTGCTAATCGACGTGTTTATGTTATTGATGATAAACATCGGAAACTGCTGCCCTCTGTTAAAACCGGCAAGCTGTTCTTTATCTATTTTACCTATTACAAGGCCACGCAGGTTCTCAAATCCTGTATTGAGCAAAGCCGAAACAAGTAATTTCCATCCGTATGAAAAGAGACCTTTAAGTCTCTCAAACGAGAACTCCGCTCTCGGTCTCCAGTCCACCGTTATCCACAAGATAATCGTATCAACGGCAGGGTTAACCACGGTCTGCGCAACAAGAGCCCACGCTCCGAACCCTTTAAGTGCCATCCAGATTCCCACAACAGCAGACGCGATCGTTCCTCCTATCGTAGAAAAAAAGAATTTCTTAAATATCATCTTTCTTGATACATAAGCCTGCTGCACATTTTTTACACCCGATATCACGATGGTAAGGCTGATCACTCTTACCATAGCCGCCAAACCGTCTTCTTTATAAAAAGCAGCGATAAAAGGTGCCGCAAAAAACATGATCATGTAAAGAATTGCACATGCGCATATATTAAAATAAAACACGGATGAAAAATCCAGGTGATCGGCATCTTTTTTCTGGATAAGTGCATTTCCGAGTCCGCTATCCACAAGAACCTGCAAGATAGCTGTGATGACAACAATTAGTGCCACCGTTCCGTACACTTCCATGTCAAGTATTCTGCCAAGTACTATCGATACAATAAACGAAACGCCCTGCGCTCCGATTCTCTCAAGAAATCTCCATATAAAATTTGTAATAACCTTCTTTTTGTTCCCGGTACTCACTTTACTACCTCGATGCAATTTTCTTTTTTAGCTTATAAAGCTTTATGTACAGGCCACAAGTAGCTTTTCCAAGCCAAAGTAAGACTACTGAAGTCTTTCTGTATGTCTTAAAATAATAAGTCAATGATTCATGTGCCCACTTTATCGGTTCCGACCTGTCCGCAACCTTACCGACACTTTCTCCGTGGGCATGGATAACCGAAAGTCCGTTATAGAAATATGTGAGATATCCGCATCTAAGAAGACGCTCGCTGAGGATCATCTCCTCCGCGAACATAAATGTATTCTCATCAAACATCCCCGCCTCAGCCATAGCCGAAGCGCGAATGAACATAAACGAGCCCATAACTCTGTAACAGGTCTTGCTCTCGCCGGTATAATCGACATCATTCCATTTAAATATCTTATCATGAGTAGCCATTGACAGGTATGTCATGACAAGATTCCCAAACGCAGTCGGCTTGCGGTTAGGGCTCTGAGGCTCTCCGTCAAGGCCTACGATCTTGGGCCCTATAACGGCAACAGCAAAGTTTCTGTCAAAGATTCTTTTTATCATACCAAAATCAAACGTATCGGAAATCTCAATGTCATTGTTGGACACAAGATAATACTCATCCCCAAAAAGCTTTTCCGACAGTCGTATTCCCAGATTGTTGCCTTTGGCATAACCAAGGTTATCTCCGGCTGATATGTAAATAAGACTCTTTCCGCCAAAAGAGTATCTGACAACTCTTTTGCCCTCGAATTCTTCATCTTCCTTACGCTTAAGTTTCTCTTTGCCGCTAAAGCAATGTGAATACTTGTGATTTCCACATAAGTCCTTAATGTCCGAGCGGTTATCCACAATAATGTAGTGGATATCCCCGTCAGCTACCAATTTCTTACTTATATCGCGGATATATCTAAGCGTTTTTTCTATGGAATTATAGTCTACAACTATTACAGATAACATACTCGTCTCTTATCTCTTTATTCCCAGTTTTATAAGAATATATTTTATCTTAATCTTAAGATCCGTAATTGTATCTAATGAATTTAAACCGCTTATAAATTTCCAGATTTCTTTTTCCCTGTTGTCATCCTGAGGAAGGATTCTGTCTGATATTTCTCCCACATACAGTTCCTGAGAAGAAAAATCATAACTTCCTGTCTGGCAGTTTACTCCGCTTCCGTCCCATCCCATATTTTTAACAAGGGTTTTGTGCGGCATAATGCTCATTTTACCGGTAAGAGTCTGGTACAGCTGGACATCGATGTCATCATAGGTGATTTCTTTGCCGCAGGCTCTGTTCACAAACCAGCCGCCGTATATTTTTCCAAGCGACTTTATGAGCTTATGATTTACGCCTTTTCTTATACCATTTATCAGGAACTCATGCGTATACTCGCTCATGAGCTTATCTCTTTTGTGAAAAAAGCCTCCGTATCCCCAGGCAGGGAACGCGGTTCTTACCATGTAACTGTATCCGCTCTTTTCATTATCGTTTTCGTTATCGTTTGCATTACCGGATTCATATGCGCTGTGGTCGATAGGATAGGAATAACCGCACACGCCGTATATATCGTCTCTGTCTTTTGTCTGCTCGAGCATTGTGTCAACATATTCGATGAATCTGTCTGCAAAGACATTGTCGTCCTCGGTAAAAATGTATCTGTCATGCTTCTTTCTGACAGCTGCGGCGAGGTCCTCGACATTTTTATATACTCCAAAGTTTCTCTCCCTTTTGAAAATATTGACTTCTTTAAAAGGGAACTTGGTCTCTTCCAGATATTTGCATATCTTGTCGTATCCTTCGCGGTGCGCTTCCTTGGAAGGATAATCAAGTCCTATATATATTTCAGTATCTTTTGCCCATGTGTTGCGGGCAAGGGACTCCATGCACTCTTTGAAATGATCAAATCTACACAATGTAGGAATTATCACAGGTGCGTAATACATGTCTTTAATCCTCTATTCTAAAAATTCATCAGGCTCCGGCAATCATATCCGCGAGCTTACGAAGGTCGTCGCTCTGTCTCTGCGTGACTCTGTTGTAAGTAGCCTTAATATCCTCAGTATCTATCGGGTTATTAAGTGCCATATATATGCGCGAAGCCATCTCCTCCTCGCTGTACGGATTTATCAGATATGCGCTTCCTGCATATAACTCGGGAAGAGAACACAATGCCGAAATAACGCAGGTTTTGCCGTATTTCATTGCTTCAAGAGGCGGCATTCCAAATCCCTCATTGAGCGTCGGATATACAAAAAGTCCGCAATTGGAATAAAGATATTCAAGCTCTTCAGGACTGACATACGGGATAAACTCAAACATCTCGGAATGTCTTATGCTCTTTTTAATACCTTTGGACAATCCGCCAACAAGCACCGTCTTTCTGTCTATCGTCTTGTTATCATATAGGCGATCCAGTGCCTTTAATGCTCTGTACGAGTTCTTTATCCACCTGTTGGTGCTGATCATCAGAACATAGCCCGTTCCGACGTTCAGACCTGTTTTTTCGCTCTCAGGCTCCATGTAGTGCTTACTCGGAGTGTACAATACGCCCGCGATCTTATTCCTCGTCTCAGGAAGATAAGTCTCCATCATAGCTCTTGTGTGCTCCGAAACGCATACTATCCTGTCATATCCTGCCGCACATACCGCGTATCTGCCGAGGTTCCTGTTCCTGAGATACCCGCGCCTTAAATATTTGCCGCACTGCTTTATCTTGTCGGTCATTCCATCATAATAAAGATGTGAATAATTGTCGACAGGTTCTTCAAAGTCCCTGAGATCATGGAAAGTACCGATAGTGATCATATCTACCGGAAGCTCTTTTCTGTCAAATACGATCGTTCCCGCGGAGTAAAAGACATCACATTTAACTTCTCCGCTTGATATCTTGCTTATAATGTCATTCGGCTCATTTATATATACCGTCCTGACATTCTTTTCCTTAATAAGGTCTTTTATCCAGTCATCAAGGAATCTGTCCTTAGCATAAAAAGCTATTATCTCCGCGCCGTTTCCCTGATATCTGTTTACAAGCTCTTCAAAAACAGCCTTCACATATTCTCCGCCGCCATGGAACTTGCTGCCAAACGAGGGCTGGGCTGTTATAAGATCGTATGCGATTGTTTTAATTTTGTTATCCAATAGACTGTACCATACTTTCAAAATTATAAAAAAGGAGGTGTTACCACCTCCACTTATTATATCACTTCTGTGCCTGTCTCATTTCTTTTTGCTTCTCCTCCGAGAAACCTTCAGTACTTTCTTTCTGTACAAGAATTTTTACAGTTTCAAAAATAATCTGAAGATCGAGAAGAAGGGAATAATTAGTTATATAATATAAATCCATCTTAAGCTTGTTAAGCGGACTTGTATTATATTTGCCAAATACCTGAGCAACTCCCGTAAGACCACCCTTTACTTTCAGTCTGAAAGAAAACTCCGGTATATCATTTGTATATTTCTCAACATGCTCAACTCGTTCAGGTCTCGGTCCGACAATAGACATATCACCTGCAATAATATTAAGAAGCTGCGGAAGTTCATCAATCCTTGTAGGGCGAATAAAGCGTCCCACTTTGGTTATACGATCATCTGCTTCTCCGGCAGGATGGGGCTTTCCATCTTTCTCAGCATCTACTATCATTGATCTGAACTTTAAAATGCTAAAGACTTTACCTCCAATAGTAACTCTGTCCTGCTTATAAAAAATAGGGCCTTTATCCTCAAGCTTTATCGCAATGGCAACAATTATAAAGACCGGACTAAATATGATGAATGCCAAAGTCGAAAAGAATAGATCAAAAAATCTTTTTAAAACACGCTGACACATACCCATTGCATTATTTCTGCACAGATAAAGCGGTGTATCAAAGAGGTTTATATTCTCAGAATTCTTACCGATTATATCTGCAATCTTAGGTGTAAAATATACCCTTTTCCCGATTCTGAAACATTCCTTTAATATATCATTCTTAAGCTCTGAAGGTATGTCATTAAGAAGAACAGCCTCATACTTAGGCACAATCGATATAATCTTTTCCACACCCTCTGTAATATTGATTGAATCAACAACCTTGTATTTATCAGGGCGTTCGTTCATAAACTCAGTTTTTTCATTGGAATCATCACAATATACTTCCAAAATGCGCTGCGGCTTAAAGAGTTTTCTGTATAAATCCACAAGCGGAATTATGATCAAACATAGAACAGTACTCTGCGCAAATGCCAAAACCAAATATATTAGCGCAAAAATAGGAAAATACCTAAACTGCCCTGTGATTGCACAAGAAATAAACGGCTCGCAAAAATCCACGATAAATATCGTCATTACCTGCGACGCCAATAGGTTAGCTTTCCTGTCAACACCAATCCTAAATGCCCTGAGTGACCTTCCGATAAAATAATATAAAATAAAATATATTCCGATTGCCATGCCCAGATTTCCGATTCCAAGAAGATTTCCTGTGTGGTTATTATCAAAAACAAAATCATACCACGCTATCAGAAACATTCCTGTCGCAAGTATGCATAAAAACGCTGTGCATAAAAATCTATATATATATCTTTTTTGTATCTTGCTCTTTTTCATTAGTACCTATTCCTCAACAAACTTTTCCCACTAGGAGTATAACATATCATAGCAGATATTTATTATAATTTTGTGAATAATAATCTCCTTTTTTAATTATATAAATACCCATATAAAAAGCGCTCAATTTCTTTTGCCATTGTGCATTCGTTGCTTATATTCTTCACATGATCCGCGGCATTAATTCCGATTTTTTCGCGCACGGCGTCATCGGTGTTTATGCTATTGATCACATTCGCAAGCTCCCGTGCATTCTCAGGCTCATAAGATACCGCTGTTACGCCCTCCTCATAGTAATCCACAAGGCTCGGCACTTTGGATGCGATCACGCACTTACCCATAGCCATCTGCTGAAGAAGCGTCATCTGGCCATATGAATAGTTGTACGACTTTAGCGGAAGGATACCGAATTTAGCACCTGTAATAAGATTCTTTAATTCTGTTATCGATACAAAGCCCATCTGTTCGACATTTGCTATGTCTTTGTACTTATCTTCCACATGTCCAACCAGAAGGAGTTTGAGATCTTTGGGCTGTGCAAGTTCAAATGCCTTGATCACGGTGTCCCAGTCTCTCTTGGAGTAGCCGACGCAGATGCAGTAAGGGGTTTGGATAGGAGCATCAGGGGTTTCCTGCCTCTTGGCTGAAGCATTATTAGTTTTCCGGACGTCGCTTTCTTCTGTGAAATACTCCGCATCCGTTCCGAATCTTATAAACTGCGATTTATCCACAATCCATGAAAAAAACTTCTCGTAGTACTTTATCTGACTGCTTGTATGATAAATAAAACCGTCAATCGACCTGCTGGCAAATTGCATCAGCTTAAGCGCCGCGCCGCTCTCTGCCGCGCTGTTAAACGCACCTATATCAAATACAATATGCTTTGCTCTCGTCTTAAAAAGTCTCCTCCACAAGCTTATAACAACGCCGCTCTGCATCCCGTGCGACACAACAAGGTCATACTTATTAAGCCTTGGTATCGCCTTCAGCGCCTGTATCACATAGAATCTCAGCTTATTCTTCTCTATATTCTGTATCCACTTTGCAGATGCGACATCAATAATATCAACTTCCGGCTTTCTCTCAAAATATCTAAAAAACCAGTAGTCTTCACCCTTTACATAATAATCGGGAGGTTGCTTGTCCTTCGGTGCCTCACTGCACTTCATAACCTCCCAGTTTGGAAGAAATAATATCTTCATATGATGCAATCCCTCAGATTCTTGTTTTCTTTGCCTTCATCTCACGTCTGTATTCATCCGCGATATAGTCAGGGCCGTTCATCCACATGTCCGTATCTTCATCAAACAACATATCCGCCGTCTCTGACTTCATAAATTGAAAAAAGGCCTTTGTTCTGGATATCTTCTTTTCCTTAGCAAGATTCATAGATGCCATTGCCGCAAGCAATTCCATTGTATACTCATATTTACTTACTTTCATATTATGACCTACCTTTTAAAATCAACTGTTTCCGATCCGACAAATCCTAGACTATGAAGCGCCGTTTCTGTCCTTATACATATCTGGTCCGTAAGCTTTTCAGGCATAAGAAGCGCTATAGCCGTCCTATCTGCAACATCACTACCGACTTTTCCATACACCCCATTAATATATGCCGTAATAACCTGGTTTGTATTATCATTGGCTATCTTTCCGGCAATAACATCATATCCGTTCCATTTCTTAAGCTGTTCTGTAAATAAGCCATTTCTTCTATGCATAGCCACACAATGAAGCCATTCTCTGTCAGCAGTTTCAAACTCGTAATGCAATATACTCTCGACACTGTCAAATTCAAAAACAGATACATAGCCCCTATCCTGGTTTTTGTCACAATATCCGTTCTTTGAAGCCTTTCCTATTGAAGACTTTACAAATCTCCTTGCTTGATCAATATCAGTAGTCAAATAAAAGCCTTTTCCAAAGTCTTTTCCCACCTCACACTTTGCAAGATCCGGCTTATCTACAATTACATAACTGCCATGATATAGCCTCTTCCCCGCTTCTATAATCATATCTTAACTCCTTTACCACGAAGGTACTTCTCTATATCATTTAAATTTGCTTCATCGCCTTGGACATGGTACTCTTCATAGCATGTTGCAATATAATCATTTACTTCAAATTCATCGAATATTTTCTCACAATTAACTGCATCCATATCCCACTTTATCTGCGCAAGTCGAAACAATCTGACTTGCAGCATAAATAAATCATCTTTGTGATTAAGAGCCATTTGTCCTCCTATGAATAATCTCATTCTACCAATTATTTTATCTCATTTACTATAGCGATTAGTTCCTCTGCGTATTCATCTGCGTCAAGCCTATTTAATTCCTTAAGTTTTTCTCTATATCTGTCCAATTCCTCAGAGTTTTCCCAAAGCTTTCTTATTACCTCTTTAAGCTCCTTTGAATCTCCGCTTGTAAACAGCCTTCCTGTCTTTCCATCTTCAACAAGTTCCGGAATACCACCAATATTCGCTCCTATTACAGGCACTAACCTCTCCTGGCTCTCCATTACAGAGAACGGACAGTTTTCATAGCATTCCGACGGACATACCGTAAACTCTGCATTTCTTATTATTCTATCAAGTTCATCGCCTGTCTTAAATCCAACATTTTTGCAATTGGAAAGTTTCTCGATTTCCTCCGCATACTCACCGTTTCCTGCGAAGATAAATCTTATATCCGGCAGCTCTTTACACGCATCGATCAGTGTTCTGACACCTTTTTCCCACGAAAACCTTCCAAAGTACAAAACATATCTATCCCCTGCCTGCTTATCATCTGTAGGGCCTTTCTCCGCATGCGTAATAAAATTGTGCATCGCCACAGTCTTGCCCGCGAACACAGGATTGGTATCCATCTTGGTCTTCATAAACTCCGAGCAGCAGATTATCTTATCAATGTACTTGTATGTCCCCTTAATCTTCCAGAAGACTGCCTCCATAGCTCCCACCGCAGACTTAGCCGCCGAGCCGTGTATGCATCTTCCCTTCACACAATTGGCAAAGTGTCCTCCGACGCACTTCTCGCAGTTCTCATGTGTCTTGGGATTATTAAACATATGATTCGGGCAAAGAAGCTGATAATCATGCGCAGTAAAGAAAATCTTGCACTCTCTTGAATTTTCTTTTCTCCACTTAACAACCTCAAGGATTACAGACGGCGTAAGCTGGTAATTAAAGTTGTTTAAATGAACAACATCGGGCTTAAAATCATCGAGGACAAGCCTTATCTTTTTCCTCGCTTCCGTGCTGTATATTGTCTTTATGGGATAAGTAAGCTTACTTAATTTGCTGCCCCCGTGGAAATCCATGTCCGATGTGTACGCACCTACCGCATTCCCAACGCACCTTCCCTTGTGTTCCATGCCAAAATACTGGACTTCATGCCCCATCTTAATAAGAGCTTCGCCCAGCTTAAATATATATGTTTCAGATCCTCCGTTTGGATAGAGGAACTTATTGACCATAAGAATTCTCATACAATATAAATCTCCGCCTGGATATATTTTCATCAATAACTATATCATGTTTATCATACTCTCTTCCACAGTGTGAAGTGCGATAACCTTCATATAAATTTCTCAGCGCCCCGAACCTCTTGTCATCACTATGTTTTTACAATAAAATGTTACTGTTATGACTACTATAAATTCAGTTAAAATAAAAAGAATCATCTTAATACTTGCATCCATAGTATTTCTATGCCTTTTGGCATTTTTTTGCAAATTTTTCCCTGAAAAAAGATCTCCTATCCGCATCACAGAAGTATGTGCCAAAAATATATCCGCAGCTTACGATGATAACGCCAATTACGGCGCCGACTATGTAGAACTGTATAATAATTCCGATGCCCCCGTCAATCTGAGTGGATGGGCTCTTTCTGATAACAAGCGCGACCTCGAAAAGTTCATTTTCCAAGACTATACGCTTGAGCCGCAGCAGACCGTAATGGTTTGGTCCAGCCCCAATATCGATGATACTTCGATGTACAAAGAAGACTTCCGTCCCTCTGATATTCATGACGTTCCTTTCAGATTTTCAAACGGAGAACAGGTCATTCTCTCATCACCTGACAAAAAAATCATTACAAGAGTGGGCATTCCGGGCAGCCTTCCCGATAACAAAGCATATTCCTCTTCTCTCAGTAATCTCGGGAAATTTTTTATCTGCGACGCAACGCCCTACTATGTTCCTGAATCCAAGATCCGCGAAGTTCCTCAGATTAAATCACCCACATTTTCTGTAGAAGGCGGATGGTTTGACAATGAGATAAGCGTTTCATTATCGGCCCCAAAAGGTGACATCTACTACACACTTGACGGATCTGTTCCGACTGAAAACTCGCTTAAATATGAAGGCCCCATAACCGTTACAAACAGGACAAGTGAGCCAAATATCTATTCAAACATCGATAATATTGCTTATGAAAACACCTATCTTCCCGACTATAACGTAGACAAAGCCACTGTGTTAAAAGCAGTCGCAATATCTTCAAGAGGAAAAAGTCAGGTTGCTTCAGAAACGTATTATGTAGGCCTTGATTCCTACGGCTACAAGAACACAGCCATAATGTCAATCTCAATGGATCCGGAAGATCTTTTTAACTATGAGAAAGGCATATACTGCATAGGAAAAGCCATGGATCTTAAGACAGCCAAATATGACGCAGATCCTCAGTCCTTCATATATGACTCTCCCAACTATGCCAAGGAGGGACGAGGCTGGGAAAGACCTGCGGAGATTGAATTTCTTTCTCCCGAGCACAAAAAAGAATTCGAACAAAAAATAGGTTTGAGAATACATGGCGGATGGTCCGTTGCAGAAAACCAGAAAAGTTTCAACATGTATGCCCGTCCCGAATATGACAATAACGAGGCATTTAAGTATGACTTTTTCAAAGACGGAACCGGATTACAATCCAAACTCATGCTTCGCTCCGGAGGTTCAACAGATCTTTTTGTCACAAAGATGCGTGACGTATTCTGTCAAAGCCTTGTGGAAGACAGAAACATCGGAACCCAGAAAGGAATTCCGTGCGAAGTATTTATAAACGGAGAATACTGGGGACTGTACGTCATACAGGAAACTATCAGCGAAGATTATGTAAGCACTCACTACAACGTCTCTCCCGACAATGTCCTTATAATAAAAAACACCGAGGACGTTTTTAACACAAATACCGATAATCCCGAGGATACTTCATATTTTACGGAGATACTTGATTTTGCCGCATCAAACGATCTGACTGTCCCTGAAAACTACAAATGGATTTCCGACAGAATAGACATTCAGAGCATGATTGATTATTACATAACAGAAATATACGTCGCAAACTCCGATTCTTTCTCCAACAATCTTGCTCTTTGGAGAACGATAACACCTGACGGAAGCACCTACGGCGATTGCAAATGGCGCTGGCTCCTCTACGACCTCGATGAATCCACAAACCTTATAACAAACAGGACAAATCCTTCCATGGATTCATTCATCGACGGCCAGTGGCGTGATTCCAACCCGCTTTTAAATGATACACTTCTTTGTGCACTGATTGAAAACAAGGAATTTAAGGGCCGTTTCGCATCCACATTTATGGACATGATGAATTACAATTTTAACCCTGACAACGTTCTTCCCAAACTCAACGCCCGTGCCAAAGAGTTTAAAGAAGGTGACGTAAAATCCCACAAACGCTTCCGCGGCCCTCTCGTAGTAGACAGCTACGATCCAAATGACGATTTTACCCCTCCTTACACAGAAGAAGACTTTGCTGTAGACATAAAAGTCATAGCAGACTTTTTCACCGAAAGACCTAAATACATGCAGGAATATCTTTTAAACGAATTGGAACTAAAAGATAAAGTCGGAAGCCTCAGCGTTTCCTGTAACTGCTCATCAGACTATGAAATAAAGATAAACACCCTTTCCTTCAATAACCTAAGCACCACATGGAAAGGCAACTATTTAACAGAGCACCCCGTACACTTATCATTCTCTTCCGATAATGCATCTTTCACCGGTTGGGAAGTAAACGGCAAAATCGTTTCAACTTCCCCTGAATACGATGTGTCTGTTACAACTTCCGGCACAAAAGTACGTGCCGTAACCAAATAAATATTCAGCAATCACAAAACCGAACTTCCCAAAGTTCGGTTTTACTTTTGCCCGCCATTTCATAGACAGCCCAGCCGCAAAGGGAGACATTCGGAAATTCGCTGTCTTCGGACGAGCAAGATGATTTTCAAAATTTCTAAAAGCAGGAACCGACGACTGCTCTGAACAACGTGAAAGTCGGCGGTTCCTGCTTTTAGAAATTCATGAAAATCACTGCGCAGACGTACACAGCGAATTCCCGAATGTCTCCCTTTGCGGCCGAGCGTAACGAAAGGCTGCCACACTAATGCGACAGCCTCAATTATTTATGCTCCGATAATTTTGTTGTATCTTTCGGAAACTTTGCCCCAGTCAAGGATCTCGAAGAATGCCTTGATGTAGTCGGGACGAAGATTCTTGTATTTAAGATAATATGCATGCTCCCAGACATCGAGTGCAACAATCGGGATAAGCCCTTTGCCCTCGCTTATCGGATTGTCCTGATTGGGAGATGCTGAAACAGTGAGCTTTCCGCTCTTATCTGTCGAAAGCCATGCCCATCCGGAACCGAACTGACCTGCTGCTGCCTTTGAAAGCTGCTCTTTAAGCGCATCGAGACTGCCGAAAGTCTTGTCGATCTCCTCTGCAAGTTTTCCCGAAGGAGCTTTTGCAGGGCTTGGTGAAAACATCTCAAAATAAAGGTTGTGGTTATAATACCCACCACCCTGATTTCTGAGTCCTTTTCTCAAAGTCTCATCAGAAACCTTATCAAGTGATGCAAGGAGTTCCTCCGCACTGAGATTACTCATTCCTGCTTTTTCTGCAAGTTCATTAAAAGTCTTGGTATAAGTGGCGTGGTGCTTACCGTGATGTGTCTCAACCGTAAGCTGGTCAATGTGGGGTTCAAGAGCATTTGTAGCATAGGGTAATTTAATCTGTTCGTACATAGTGGTTCTCCTTTCTGCATATGCATATATAATAAATCCAACCATTAACTCACTTCTACAAAACAATTTTAATTCATTTTACGAAACCTTGTCTATATTTAGTTATCGCACTGCACAATTCAAATTTTATAGTTTTCAACAAGCTTTTTAACCGCTGCTATAACGTCATCCACATCGCTGTCTGTCATAAGCGGATAAAGAGGTATACTCATCATTCCGTTGTATAGCTTCTCTGCATTGGGGCAAAGACCTTTCTTATACCCTCTATTCTCATAAAACGGGAAGTAGTAAACAGGCACATAATGAACCTGAGGCTGAACATTCTCTGCAGAAAGAGCTTCAAAGAACTCTCTTCTGTTGCATTTAAGCTTATCAAGGTCAAGCTGTATCACATACAGATGTCTTGTTGTATCCGACTCAGGGATCTCTTTCTGTACGATTATCTCAGGTATATCCTTAAAAGCTTCATCGTATTTTTTTACAATCTCTTTTCTTCTGTCAGAGAATTTCTGAAGCTTATTAAGCTGGCTTATCAAAAGAGCCGCTTGAATATCGGTAAGTCTATAATTGAAGCCAAGTTCCTGCATCTCATAGTACCAGATGCCGTCCGCTTCATGCACAAATTCATCGGCATTTCTCACAATTCCATGCTGCGATGCGAGCTTAAGCTTTCTGAAAAGCTCCGGATCATTCGTTGTAATCGCTCCGCCCTCTCCCGAAGTTACCGTCTTAACAGGATGGAAGCTAAAGCAGGTCATATCGCCTATAGAGCCCACAGGCTGTCCGTTGTACTTGGTTCCTATCGCATGAGCCGCATCGGTGATAAGTGTAAGTCCGTGCTTGTCGCAGATTTTCTGTATCCTTGCATAATCAACAGACTGTCCCGTATATGCAACCGCAACCACAGCTTTGGTCTTATCTGTGATATGTGCCTCAATGCTTGCGGGATCTATGTTGTAAGTCTCAGGATCGATATCTGCAAAAACAGGCGTCGCTCCGACATAAACCGCACAGTTTGCGGATGCCGCAAATGTGATCGGTGATGTTATCACTTCATCTCCCTCTCCGATTCCTGCAGCAAGGCATGCGCAGTGAAGTGCAGCCGTGCCGTTACTTACAGCCACAGCGTATTTTGCTCCTGTTACTTCGCAGAGTTTTTTCTCAAGTGCCGCAACGCGGGGGCCGCATGTAATAAGGTCATCCGTAAGAGCCTCTGTCACAGCCTTTACGTCATCTTCATCTATCCACTGTCTGCCGTAATAAATTTTTTCTTTTCTTACCGGAGTACCTCCGTTTATTGCAAGTTTCTCCATCTGTATCCTTCTTTCTTCTATAGCGCATCAATCAGCACTTTACTCTTAAATTTCCAGCCCTTTAAAGCCCTTTATAAACCTTTATCGTCTCATCAACAATTCTTTCCCAGTTATAATGCTCGCAAACATATTCCGAGGCTTCCTTGCGGTACTCTTTCACCTTCTCCTCGTCGTCAATAAGCATCCTTAGCTTATCTCTTAAATCCTTTACATCACTTTTCCTAAAAGAAAGTGCCTTTCCTCCGCACACTTCTATGCATTCCGGAATATCGGATGTCAGGCAGCAATTGCCGTAGCTCATTGCTTCAAGCAGAGTAAGCGGCATTCCCTCAAGGTCCGATGGGATCACGTACAGGTAGCTGTTACTCAGAAGCTCCGAAAGCATCCTTCCCTGAACGAATCCTGTAAAGATTATCCTGTCATCTTTGCTCGCAAGCTTATGTATTCTGTCGACAAATTCCTGTGTATCGCTGCTACTTCCCGCAACCACAAGCTTTTTGTCCGTATCAAGTTCCATAAATGCTTTTATAAGGTATTCCAAGCCCTTCTCGGGAACGAGTCTTCCCAAAAAGAGAATATAATCATCTTTATCAAGTCCGTATTTTTTCTTGATATTATGCGGCTCCGTGAGAACCGGTCTGTTTACTCCGTTAGGTATGTAAACAGTTTTTCTTCCATACTTATCAAGGAAGTACTTCTGCACATTTTTGCTCAGGACTATTATCTCATCCGCATGCTTTACTGCGGCTTTCTCACCCATCATTATATATGCGCTTGCAAACCTGCTCCACTTCTGCCTCTGATGGTCAAGTCCGTGAACGGTCGCAATGCATCTTTTCCCCATGAGTTTGGGAATCCACATCGTTGCGCAAGGCCCCTCTGCGTGAAAGTGCACCACATCATATTTGCCGAAAGCGACCTTTATCGCTCCGAATAACGAAGACGTCGCCGCCGCAAGTCCTTTTCTGTTTATCGTGGGGACATTGACGAGCCTTACTCCTTCATACGTATTTCCCGCAAAAGAGTCGTATTCTTCGCCCGCCACATGATGTCCTTGTCTGTTGTAGCAGGTTACTTTGTGTCCAAGCTTAGCCATTCTCGTAGACAGCTCGGTCACTACAACCTCGACACCGCCTTCTCTAGAAGGAACGCGTTTATGTCCAAGCATGGCAATATTAAGTTTCTGCTTATCTGAAATGTTTTTTTTGCCCAAATGATTGTCCTTCCAAGGTCACACTTTAACCATATTATAATACCATGTTTTCCGCAAAAGAAAACAGACGAAAAAGCGTACTTTCCCGTCTGCGATCAGATCTGTTTCATTCGTAATATTAAAGGTCGAAAGAACCGTTTTCACTTCCGTTTACAACGTAGTAGCCCATTCTCTCTTCAGGCTTAACGTAGATGTTAAGGTCCTTGATATCCTTCTTTCCATACGCTTTCTTAGCCTTTGAAATAAGCTGATCCCCTGTAACCGTAAGATCCTCGTACTGAATTTCAACCTTAGTCTTAATAGTTGTTGCTGCCATTGTATTCCCTCCCTCATAATATAATTTGCTTAATTACGTTATATTTTACACCTCATATTATAAAAAGGGAACACATTTCAAAACATGTTTTTACATAATATCGCACATGCAATCGCTATTATTATCAGTATTACACCTAATATTCTCATCCAACGATAGGTCTCAGGCTCGTCTTCGCTGTCTTTGTTGAGCTCGCCGTGTGTAAATACCAGGACACCGGCAATAAGAATTACTGCCGCAAATATGGCAAAAAGCTTATTCATCACTTCCTCCGGAAGATACTAATTATTTTTCTCAAGATGCTCTGCGATCTTGTCTTTGATGATCTTCTCTACTTTTTCCGCAATCTCGTGACTGCGCATATCTTTGTATTCATCATAGCTTATTGGGGTAAGGTAATAGACATATGTTGTAACAGGGCCTACGTGGTCGCTGTTATACACCTTATAAGAATCCACAAGGGCCACCGGAACAATCGGAACTTTCGCCATCTGCGCAACCTTAAAGCTCCCCGCCTTAAAAGGTTCCACGACATTTCCGTTATTTTCCTTGTAGCCTCCCTCGGGAAAAAGAATGAATTTCCTGCCCCTCTTAAGCTCCTCCGCCATCTCTTTAAAAACTGTTATGGTATGTCTTGGATCGTTTAATTCGATTGTCTTGCCTTCCACAAGCCTGAGAAATTCCGAGACCAGCACCAGATGTGATCTCTTTTCATCCATCACGAATGAGAGCGGACTCTTGTGAGTATTGAATATTCCAAGGACATCGTACTTGCCCTGATGGTTGGGATACAGCATATACCCGCCTTCCTTGGGAAGGTTCTCATACCCGTAAGCAATGGTTTGGTATCCCGATGACTTGTTCATACATGTGACCATCTCGTTTGCAAGAGCGTATCTGTCTTCCTCTGAGTGTTTCTCAATATGTCTCAGCCATAAATTAGACTTAATAAGATAAAATATAATTCTGTGAAGATTTATTATTATTGTGTGATAAAAATTCCGCATCAGTATATTTTCTTTTCCTATTAAATTTTATAACGATGAGATATTTTACCACATTTCACGGATTATTGCACTTTATCATGCATAAAAACGCGAGTTTCTGTAATTTTTTATCAAAAAATACATATTATATAGCCGACAGCGAAATGACCATTTCCGCGGTCTCTCTGAGATTCGTTCCCGAATCCATCGCACATTTCTGCAGGTATCTGTGCGCCTCAGGCTCTGTCATATGGTGCCTGTCCATCAGGATCTCTTTTGCCTGATTTATGATCTTTTTCTCCTCGTCGGAACGCCCCGCCTGCTTGGCCTTCTCTTTGGCTTTCTTTCTACTTCGTGTCACGCCCTCGAGCATGAGTTCAAGTGTGAAAAAAAGATCCGACTTCTTAAGCGGAGTCGGCAGATAAACCAGCTTGTCTCCGCAGCTATCAAGAGGTGCTTTGTCCGGCGATGCGATCATCAGCATCTGAAAGAACCTGGGAAGATCCTCGGCAAGCTCGCTGTAGAGCATGTCATTTAAGCGGTAGCCGCAAATTACGACTCCGCTTCCAAAATCTTCCATAGCAGAAAGAGCCTGCGCTCCCGAAGTGCAGGTGATCATTCCGTCATATCCGCCACGGCTTAATATGCTTTTAAAATTTTGCGCATCATCCGATTTCGCAAACGCAATGATTATATTCACAAATAAGCCTCAAATTTCCACAAATTTTATTCAACGTACCGACGAATCTACCTTTTTTCAGAATATGTTAAGGTATCTCCCAATCTCCCACTGTGTTACGCAGGTGCGGAAATCTTTCCACTCTTTGCGCTTTGCATCAAGTATCTTGTTGAATATGGAACTTCCGAGGACTTCTTTTACAAATTCATCATCCTGATATGCTTCGATTGCTTCTCCAAGTGTCATGGGAAGTGTCTCAAGTCCGCTTTCTCTGAGGTCGTCGTAGGTTGCGTTCTTGAGGTTGTCGCTAAGTTCCTCAGGAGGAGTCATTTTCTTTTCAATTCCATCCATACCTGCTGCCAGGATAAGTGCGATCGCAAGGTAAGGATTGCAGGTGGAATCAGGATTTCTAAGTTCAATCTTGGTATCCTGTCCGCGCTTTGAAGGTATTCTTATAAGAGCGCTTCTGTTGGCGCCCGAAGAAGACCATGATATATTGACCGGTGCATCATAGCCCGGAACAAGTCTTTTATATGAATTGACGATAGGATTGGTCACAAGTGTCATTGCCTTAACGTGGCTGAGCACGCCGGCGATAAAGTACTTGGCTGTTTCCGAAAGTCCGCCCTTATCATCGACAAATATATTCTTTCCGCCATCATCATGTGCGATGATGTTGATATGCATGCCGGATCCGCTGATTCCCTCAGTGGGCTTGGGCATAAATGTCGCATAGAGTCCGTGCTTCTTGGCAATTGTCTTTACTGCCATTCTGAAGGTCATGATCATATCTGCAGTTCGCTCTGCATCTTCTTCTCTGAAGTCAATCTCATGCTGCGCAGGAGCAATCTCATGATGTGAAGATGAGATATCAAAGCCGAGTTCTTCGAGGTTAAGGATTATATCTCTTCTTACGTTTTCTCCCTGATCTGCGGGCGCAACGTCAAAATATCCGCCTTTTTCATGGGTCTTGTTTGTCGGTCTTCCCTCGTCATCAAAGTCAAAAAGGAAGAATTCAGGCTCGGGATTGAGTTTGAAATTAAGCCCCATTTTCTCAGCTTTTTTTACCACCTCATGAAGAACATTTCTGGAATCGCCCATGAAAGGCTTGCCGTCAACCGTATAGACGTTACAGAACATTCTCGCGACCTTGCCGGACTGCGGTCTCCATGGATATATCTCGAAGCTGTCAAGATCGGGATACAGATACATATCGCTCTCGTCGCTTCTGACAAAACCTTCAACCGACACACCATCAAACATGCACTCGTTGTTAAGCGCACATTCAAGCTGGCTTGCAGCTATGGCAATGTTTTTGGGAATGCCGAAGATATCGCAGAACTGAAGCCTTATAAATGCTACGTCCTCTTCCTCAACGATACGGAAAATGTCTTCTTTGGTATATTTGCTCATTTTGACCTCCATTGCAAAAATGTATTAAAATGCTCTGCGCATCCATAGCGGAGCGTTTTTTATTTGATAGGAATTTCCTATCAAATAAAAAGACGCCCTAAACAGCGAGCACTCCTGCTCGTGTTAAAGGCGCCCTTGCCGTTCACTTTTTATATATTAATATTCTTTGGTTTAATGTGTCAATCGATTATTTTGAACTGCTTATATCACTTCTTGTCTTTCGAATGTCTCTCGCCGATCTGGAAGTCATCGCTGTGAGCAAACATGAAATCAACCGTGATGGGATCGTCACCTGTGAGTTTCTTGAAGTCATCGGTGTGAACCGCCATCTTGCCTTCTCTGATTGCCTGGGCGAAGGTTACCATGCCGTCGCTTGAGAACGGCGCTTCACTTCCCTTTTGGAAAACACCGTCTGTAGTTCTCGGAACTCCCATCGCATCAAAGATCTTGTAATTTTCTTCATCGGTAACTGCCTTGTAGCTTATGTTGTTGCCGGTCTCTTTGTTACCGATCTCGACAAACTTCGTGATAGTCATAAGCTCTTTTCCATTGATATTGAGAGTTGCGTGATCATATTCGGATGCGCGGTGAAGTGCGTAAGCAACCGCCTTGGCGCAGTCTTTTCTTGAGATGTAAGCCATAAGTCCGTCGCCCTGGCTGTTTGTAAGCGGTGCGTTTGCATGTACATATGTAAAATAGTTGGTGATCATAGCCTCTGCATACTGGGAATTGCGAAGGAAGATATAATCGAGCCCCTCACTCTTAACATAGTTCTCAGTGTAGATATGATCCAGCTTTTCAATCGAAGGATTGGTCTCATCGCCTGCATTTACAAGAGATGTGTAGATAATCTTCTTTACACCCGCTTTTTTCGCAGCATCGATAGCATTTCTGTGGGCACTCTGTCTCTTTTCACCTACAAAAGGCATAGAAATAAGAGCAAGAACATCTGCACCCTTAAATGCTTCCGCAAGTCCGTCGGGATAATTGAAATCCGTCACATGTGTCTCAACTCCCTGAGCCGCAAATCCCTTAAGTGAATCTTCACTGTAGCCGCAAAAAATAAGATTGCTCTTATCTTCCAATGTCAGCAGCACTCTCGCTGCCTCAGCGCCAAGATTTCCATCAACACCTGTAAGTAACAGTTTACCCATGAAAATACCTCCTTCTATGAAATTGTATGAATGTATATCGTTATGATACCTTACATTATATCACTTAAACTTCCTAAGCTCCGAATATGCCATAGGAACAGCGATAATTGCGGAAAGAACGTCAGCGCACGGCTGCGCGATCTCAACACCTGTAATTCCAAAAAATCTCGGAAGAAGCAGTATCATCGGAATAAAGCAGATACCGTTTCTCGCAGAAGCTGTAATTGAAGCTTTTAATCCCTTACCTATAGACTGAAGCATCATATTGCTCATTATAATCGGTGCCGATAAGAATAACGTCATGCACTGGAATCTGAGCGACTTAACAGCAACCTTCACAGCAGCTGCGTCTTTGGAGAAAAGACCTATCAGATTCGGTGCAAAAAAGTAACATGCCGCGCCCATGCATATAAGGAAAACCGTCGCATACTTTAAGCAAAAATAAAATCCCTCTTTTACCCTCGCTGTAAGCCCTGCGCCGTAGTTAAACGAGCACACAGGCTGATATCCCTGACCAAAACCGATAAGTGCTGACACCATGAGCATTAAAATCTTTGTTGCCAATGACATTCCCGCAATAGCAGCGTCATGTCCAAATATTCCTGCCTGCGTATTGAGTACAAGCGTTGCTATTGCCGCAAGTCCCTGCCTAAACAGTGAAGGAATACCGCCATTTACTATTTCGAAAAGATAATGCGCGTTCAATTTGATTTTTTTGATGCTAAGTTTAATATTCTCGCCCTTTGTCGTTCCTATAAGAAGGACAAAAAAGCTTGTGATCTGCCCCATTACAGTAGCAATCGCAGCTCCTGTTACTTCCATATGGAATACCCAGATAAGAAGCGGATCAAGGACCATGTTCATCGCTGCGCCACTCATAAGACCGATCATTGCAAAATATGCGCTTCCCTGGAACCTTAGCTGATTGTTTATAACAAACTGAGCCATCATAAACGGTGCGCCCAAAAGTATGATTCTCATGTAATCTTTGGTAAATGCAAGACTCTGCGCACTGTCTGCCCCAAGCAAGCCTACAATATCATTAAGCAGAACATTTCCCATTATTGCAAAAAACAGTCCTAAAATTATAGAAAGAGCCAAACCGGTTGAAGCCATCTCATCAGCTTCTTTGTGCTTTTCGGCTCCGAGCATTCTGGAAATATAATTCCCCGATCCGTGACCGCAAAAAAATCCGAATGCCTGAATAATCGCCATTACAGGAAAAGCAAGTCCGACAGCCGCCATAGCCGATGTATTTATATCAGAATTACTTGAAACCCTCGATACAAAAAACGTATCCGCCGTATTATAAATTCCCGTAACCAGCATACTTATTATGGTCGGAAAAGAAAGAGTCATAATAAGCTTCGGTATTGGTGTTGTTGTAAGATATTCTCTCCTATTCTGTGTAGACATTTAAATGTAGCTCCGATGTTCAAAAATTTTGTCTGTAAAAAATACAGCAAGAACCATTATAGCACGATTCGAAAAAGATTCGAAAAAACCGAATCTAGTGATTTATGAAGTTCTGCTCTCGCATTCGCTCGCCAGAACTAAGTAGTACACTACGATTCGAAAAAACCGAATCTAGTGATTACTTAAGCTCGTCGAACTTTGCCTTCATGGTCGGGTTGCCTCGCGTGAGCTTCTTTACGCTCACATCATCAACCTTGCTGTTAGCGATCCTGAGCTGATTGTCGGAACCAAGAAGCTCTTTTTTCACCTTCTCAAGATGCTGTATTGTCTTGTCTATCTCGTCGATTGCCTTGTCGAAATGATTGTGCGCGATCTCATAGTTCCTTGAAAAGTCGTTCTTGAACTTCATAAGGCTGTCCTCGAAATTGGAAATATCTATATCCTGGTTGCGGACCATCTGAAGCTCCTGCTTGTATTCAAGCGCGGTGAACGCAGCATTCCTAAGAAGCGTGATTATAGGAATAAAACACTGCGGCCTCACAACATACATCTTGTCAAACTTATAGGAAACATCAACAATTCCCGCGTTGTAGAGTTCGCTCTCACTCTCAAGAAGCGAAACAAGTACGGCATACTCGCAGTTCTTCTCCTTGCGGTCCTTATCAAGCTCTTTAAAAAAGTCCTCATTCTTGTGCTTTGTTGCGGTCTCATCCATCTCGTTCTTCATCTCGAACATGATCGAGATTATCTCAACGCCGTTCTCATCGCACTCTCTGTAGATATAATCGCCCTTACTTCCGCTTCTTGCATCATTGTCTTTTTCAAAATACGCATTTCTGAAAGCGGTCGCGCGAAGCTGATTGAACTGTATCTCACAGTGCTGCTCAAGCGTCTCACCGACCATCTTTGTTGACATCTTGGTCTTTAAGTCTTTATAGAACTCAACTTCCTTCTCTTTCTGCTCAAGAAGGATCTTGCCCTTTTCTTTTTCCTGATTGAGGGCATTCTCAAGCTCATGCTTCTCATCATTTAAGGCATTTGCAAGCTCGTTCTTTTCTGTCTCAACTTTCCTCACAGCCTCAAGAACAGCAAGCTTTGTCTTATCCTCAGCGCCCTTTACTTCCATGGAAAGAAGACTCTTCTCTTCAAGAGCCTTGTTAAGCTGCGCTCTGAGGTTATCAAGTTCCTTTTGATGATCCTCTTTTTCCTTCTCATACTGAGCTTTGCTCTTTAAGATAATCTCGTTCTCTTTTGCAACGAGCTCCAGCTCATGTTTTTCCCTGTAATGCCTTTCCAGCTCAGAAACGCGATTTGAAAGATCTTTTTCAAACTCTTTGTCCCTGATCTGCTTCATAATGGAACCAAGTTCCGTATCATCAACCGTAAAAGCCTGTCCGCAATGCGGGCACTTAAGTTCTGCCATGTCTGCCCCCTCTCGAAATCAGTCAAAAAATATCTATATCCATAATAAAAAACAAAGAGTTACTTGGCAACTTTTTGCACGCCGATGGCTACGGTAACAACGTTGTTGATTATTCATTGACTCACAGTGCGGTTCCCGTTTGTGAAGTCATACCGTCTTGCCAATTGCGTTGACTCACATTGCTGTTTCCGCTCATGAGATCATCCCATCTTGCTATTTGTGTTGACTCATATCGCAGTTTTCGCTTATTAAGTCATCATATCTTGCCAATTGTGTTGACTCACATCGCAGTTCCCCTCTCATGCGGTCATACATCCACTTATTCCAACGGGTATAAATCATTTTCCAGGATTTAATGACCGTAAAACTACTCCTAAATTTGCTTACTTCTACGTGTATAAATCAATTTTTCAGATTCTAAGTCCGTAAAGTCATTCCTACATTTCACTTATTTTTACGGGTATAATTCGAATTCCAAAGTTACTCCAATTTCCGGCATTAATTACGTGAATTACTTTGATTTCCCATAGATTCACGTAAAAACTTCATATCAATAGAATTTTACGTGAATATCCCTGATTTACTTCGCACCGTACAGCTTCTACGCAATGAGTCTGGGCGGTGCATGTTCTCTTTTTCACACCGTACAGTTTCTCCGCGATGATTCTGTACGGTGCTTGTTCCAGTTTTCGCACCGTACAGCTTCTACGCGATGATTCTGTGCGGTGTTTGGTCTCTTTTTCACACCGTACAGCTTCTACGCGATGATTCTGTGTGGTGCTCGTTCTCTTTTTCACACCGTACAGCTTCTACGCGATGATCCTGTGCAGTGCATGTTCTCTTTTCACACCGTACAGCTTCTACACATAATCAGAAGTTTTTACGTGAATATCCCTGATTATTTGCATGGCCTCACGTAAAACTTAGTGCTGCTGTCATCAAATTAACTCGACTTTTTACGTAGAATAAATTGTTATTTTGTGAGACGAAGGAATGAGTCGTACCGGGCGGTACGACGATTGACGACAACGAAACAAATAACAATTTAGGCAAGTAATAAAGTCGACTTATTTGGTGACAGTAGCACTTGGGCCATCATCAAATCTTACGCCTCTTATATTTAGCCAAAAGAATAACTGCTGCCGCCATGATCGCCATATAAAGCCCGCACAGTGCAATCTTCTTTATATCCGGTCCTGAATTCCTGCTTGTGCCCATCGGTCCAAATCCCTCCGAGGGCTGCATTCCTTCAGGTGACCTCATTTCTTCAGGGGGCTGCATTCCCTCCTGCCCTTTGCCGCGTTCTCTCTTGGGACGTTTTACGGCATTGTTATCTTGTGAATCGGTGTCGCCATCCTTGTTGTCATCGCTGGGGCCTCCCATTCCAAATTGACCCATAACGCTGACATCAATTTCCGAACCGTCAACGAGCGTCGAAGAATCCTGCTTCTGCCCTTCGTCGGTTGAAGGTATTGTTCCGTCAAGCTGTCCACTGATACTTTCCGCTCTCAAAGTAACAGCCTTGTACAGCATCTCACATGCTTCGTCATATTCTTCATAGCTGCAGAATGCAGTCGGATCCTCTTCAACAAGTGTATCTATCCGGCTTCTGATCCTGTTATAAGTCTCTTCAAATCTTCCGCCATTAACATATTCTTCCACAAGTTTATCAAGATACTCGTGGTATTTCTTGAGGTACTCTTCATTTTCAAGCAGTGCATCAAAAAAGTCAGTTGCAGAGAACGGTGTATCGATCGCATCGTTTACCATCTCAGTTCCTTTATCGCTGCCTTCTCCGTCTCTTCCGCCGAATGACATTCCTCCAAATGAAAGATTGTAATCCCAAGGGAAAAGATTAAGCTTCCCGTCATGCTCATAAAGATAATAATTATGCGCCATATTTCCGGACAGACTGTCCATATTTACCGAGAATGTATGCACAGCCATGTATTTAAGGATATTGTCGACATCAAGGTATTTCTCAAGGTCTGTTCCTTCACTTATATTCTTAAGCGCAGTTACCACTCTTCTGTGATCTCCGTCTGCAGTCTCCGTAATCTCGCCGTCCCAAATTGTAGAGTAACTATCGAGATTGTCATCTGTATAATTCAGATTCGCGCCTCCGTTTCCGCCCATCGTGGGACCACCGCCACCCTGAGGAGGGCCGTTCTGAGCCTTTTTGTCCGAATTCTCATTTCCTGATTCCGAATCATCCGCTCCATCACTGCCATCCGAACCAGAATTTCCCATACCGTCAGATCTAGACGGTGGATTTGTCGGATCAAAATCTCCCATATCAGGCTTATCTGATGAATTCTCCGAATCGCCCCCTTCCATATCCTTCATGCCTGGCGCGTTCGAAGGATTGAAATCCCCCATCTCCGGCATATCTTCCGGATTAAAATCTCCAATCGGCAGTTGTCCGCCTTCGGGGCCATTCTTTGACTTATCGTCTCCGCCGCCCATTCCCATGCTTTCCGGTTTATACAGCTCTCCGTTCTGTGTTCCGTAGTTTCTAAGCAAAAAGCTCTCTTCAACAGCTTCCAAAGCAAGATAAGCGCCCTTGTACTCACCGTTTAACGTCACCGATGCGTAATTATATAAAGACGATGCCGCTCCGATATAATTGAACATGTCATATACGATTGCTTCTTTCATATTGGTGGCGTCAGCGTAATTATTATTGAGAATAAGTTTATCAAGCCCAAAACAGGTCTGCCCTTCCATGAAATGCCCAAATTCCAGTTTAAAGCTGTATCTGTCGGTTTCAGGGTCCCTTGCTATAGATGAAAGAGATGTGTTTCCTTTGGGACGTATCGCAACATTCTTAAATGTCTCGCCGCATATCTCAACATCACAGACGTAATATTCCTCTGACATTGAATTTTCCAACATCTCATTCCATTCATCTTCATCCATCTTGATATTTACGCTTATAGCTTCATCTATATCAAAAAGCTTGCTTGGATATTCCATCGAAATATTTGTGTTTTCCGCGTATTTATCGCTTTGACCCACGATTACGCCGGCAAGAAGGCATATCACTACAGCTATGGCCATGATGACCACCACGATTTTACCAATGTGCTTGTTCGTAGCCATTATCAGCTCCTCCTATAAAACTTCAGCTCATGTACTCACCATTAAAAGCAACCAGCGTAGCACTTGTTACACCTGATACAGCATTTACATGATTTACAAAACCTGTTTCCTCATTTTTTGTGCGTATCTCAACTGTAAGCTCAATTCCATCGTCAGTAACGGTCTTAGACTTTACGATATACTTATCCACTGCCTTTTTGATTATGCTGCAAGCGTTCTCTTCGGCCCTCTCATCGTAGCAATCAACAATAAGTATGTAAGGCACATTTGAAATCTTTTTGTTGGCAAAAAGAACAAGTATGACACCGATTATCACGGAACCGATCACCGCAAGAGGGATCATTCCCGCTCCGACTACTATACCTGCCGCAAGCGCCCAGAACAAAAATACTATCTCCATTGGCTCTTTTATCGCTGTACGGAAACGCACGATAGAAAGAGCTCCGACCATACCAAGTGACAGCACAACGTTTGATGTAACAGCCATTATCACAAGGTTGGTTACAAGCGCAAGTCCCACAAGAGTCATCGCAAATCCCGTTGAATACATAACTCCGCTAAATGTCTTTTTATAGATCAAAAAGATAAAAAGACCTATCACCAGTGCAAAAGCCATTCCGATCAGTGTATCTGCGACCGAGAACTGTGTAACACTTTCCAAAAAACTTGATTTAAAAATATCGTTAAATGACATTACTATTTCCTCCTTCAAATGAACTAATTATTGTATCGAATTTTTTACCCAAATCTTCTGCACGCGCCATATTTGGAAAACGACTGCCGCATCATGCCGTTAACCTGTATCAGATCTTGTATTACCGACGGCAGAAACGCATCATATTTCACTTCCAATATCATGTCCTCCGGGTTATCCGTTGCGCTTATGTCATTGACATTCTCTGTGAGAAACTCCCTGTTAAAAAGAGTAGTTCTTATCCTTGAATCAAATGTAACCCTGACGTTTCCCGCTTTGTATATATAAGGTTCCCGCACATATGACACCAAAACCCTCGGAACAAGCCGCTGATATCTCATCTTTGCATACAGCTCTTTTACAAGCTCATGCGGGCTCTCCTTCATAAATTCAAGATTGCCGGCAAGTATCTTTCTGCACTCGCTTTCGGTGATCCTTGCATCATATTTAAGGCACAGGTCATTGATCTTCATTTTCTTTTCAAGTGTTATAAAAGAAAAATCGTCGTTGTAATACCTGATGCGAAATTTCTCACGCTTTTGTATACCATCAATCTTCTCCCGCAGCGCTTTGTCATCGCTGTTGTCAAAATAGATACTCCTGATCCGGTAAAGACCGTTTGAATCCGTATGTGAATCGGAGATCATTATATTTTGAAGACGTTTTCGCATCGCTATGTACTCAGAATAAGAAATACTGTATTTGAGTTCATGTCTGTAATGCTTTTCCACTACTTATCCTCTCCCTTCTTAATAATCATGAAGCCATAATAAATTCCCAACCTGAAATGAACCTGAAACAATTTAAAAAGAGAAGCCTCTCGACTTCCCTTAAATAGCACTAGATTATAACTTTTATTGTCATTGTTTTGCCGCTCGGACAATATGCGCTTATCGTGCCGCCGTGCGCCTCTGCTGCCGCCTTAGCGATCGCAAGTCCTACGCCGTTACCGCCGGTCTGTGTACTTCTTGACGCATCGGGCCTGTAGAAACGGTCAAAAAGCTTTTCCGTATCCGGCACCGGATTTAGATCGCACGTATTAAAAACCTCGATAACCGTCTTATTTTTCTTTTTATAAACACTGAACCTTATATCTGCATTTGCATCCGAATATCTTATCGCATTATCAAGAAGCACCGACAACATCTGATGAATAGCCGCTTTGTCTCCGTACAGATTCACATCATCCTTAATATTCACAGAAAATTTCTTTTCACTTGCCTTGGCCTGCGCCTCGAATATCTCCGCCGTCTCCCACGCAGCGGAACTTAGCGAAAAATGCTCCTTGTCGGGAAGCGGATTATCCTCATCAAGCCTTGATAATTGAACAAGTTCGCTCACAAGCTTGCTCATCCTTCCCGTCTGCTTCCTTATATTGTCTATCCACTCGTCATCCTCATGCTCCATGCTAAGAACATCCAGACTGGTACTTATGGACGTTAGCGGCGTTTTCAGCTCGTGACTTGCATCAGTAATAAACTGCTTCTGCCTGCTGATATTGTTTGCGATTGGGCGAATCGCCCTGTTTGAAAAAAGAACTACCAATACAAAAACAAGTAACAAACTTACAACGGAAACCGCAATCGTAAGCGACCTTAATGTATGCATAAATCGCAGCTCTCTCATTGAATTAAGGAAGATGATCACCGTAGTATCCCTAAGTTCTTCCTTTGCAAATCTGAATTCTTTTATATAGCCACGGTCTTTTTTGCCCGAATAAACCTGCTCGGCCAGCTGCTTAGCTCCCGACGCGTCAACTGAAGCGACAAAATCAAGCGATGTGGACAATACATTCCCTTCCCCATCAAGCCTTGCAATAAAAAATCGCGTCATATATCCCGCTTCCGCATCAGGCGAACCTCTAAAAGGCCCATCCGGCGGTGCTTGCGTCCCCGGTCCCGGTGGATTTGCGCCGGATCCCGGCTGCCCATTATTCATTTCAGGTCCCGGCATCGGAGGATTTTCTGCCTCAAATTCATAGATGGCACTAATCGTTTCATCAAGGCTCCTTGTGACAACACGGTAATTTATCAGATTTACAAGAACTGCAACCATGAGTATTACTGCCAAAAAAGCCGCCATAGCTGCAATTATCACGCGGTAGCGCATTCTTTTCAGCATGAAGTCACCTCCAGGGCATATCCGATGCCACGCATTGTCTTTATTTCCACATTTGCCTTGATCTGCCTTAATTTCTTTCGCACATATCCAATGGTAGTCCATACCACGTCTATATCAGATTCCGTATCGTATCCCCATATCTTTTCCATCAGATGCTCTGTCGAAAAAGCCTGTCCCGGATGAAGGACAAATAATTCAATAAGTTGAAACTCCTTGTTGGTAAGCTTGACACTCTTTTTCCCAACACTCATTTCATACTTGTTAATGTCGAGAACTATATTCCCGATGCTCTGAACAGAATCGTTGTAATTCTCGCTTCTGCGCCCGAGCGCCTTAACTCTTGCAATAAGCTCGCTCGTAGCAAAGGGCTTTGGAAGATAATCATCCGCTCCCGCTTCAAGTCCCGCAACTCTGTCCTCTATCTCAGCTTTGGATGTAAGCAGCATCACAGGCGTCCTGATTCCGTTCTGCCTTATAAGCGACAAAACTTCGATCCCGCTTTTTCCCGGCATCATAATATCAAGAACGATCACTTCATACGAACCTTCTTGTATATAATCCCACGCATCGTCTCCGTTATGCACAATATCCACGGAATACATCGCTTTCTCAAGCAGTATCTTAAGCGCCTTCGCTGTCGCAACCTCATCCTCGGCAATCAATATTCGCATCTTTTTCTCCTTGTAAATAGCCATTCGGTAAACCGTCTATAAAAACATAATATGACGTCTTATTAAAATGGTCAAAAAAAAGGCTACTGCACTCAAGCAATAGCCTTTATATTATTTATTATTTTCTTTTTCTTCTTCCAATTTCTTTATAAGCTTATCTATCTCTTCTTGTGACAACATAGTAGAACCATTACTCATTTCTGCCATTTTTTTCCCTCTTTTCTCTTAAACAAAAAACTACTTGCATATATTTATATCACACGCTTGACTATAAAGAAATTGATTTAATAAAACTTTCATTTTTTCCACAAATGAACTAATTAAATACTTTGATTATCAAATTCTTTTTGGCAATTTGCTGATTGGATTGAAATATTGTTTCTTTTGACCAATAGAATTTCAAGTTCAGCTTGAAAAATAGATTGAAACTTAAATTAATACTCGGTAGAATAAAGGGTATATCAAGTGTACCATAAGGGCATAAGGTAACGTTTATATAGGAGTTATAAGGAGAGTTAAGATGAGTATAGGGACAAATATCAAGGAACTTAGAGAAGAGCGTAAGCTCACACAGAATCAGGTGGCAGATGCGTTGGGAATTACGTTTCAGGCCGTTTCTGCATGGGAAAGAGATGAATACAAACCTGATACGGATAATCTGGTGAAGCTGGCTGAGTATTTTGGGGTATCTGTTTCTGCGATTGCTGAAGAGAAGCACGGCGCGTTTAAGACAAAGGATGCTATCTACGATTGGGAGCATATGAAAACTTATGTGAAGACAACAGCCAAGAATTTCAAGCTTTCCGATTCTTTGAAAGCAGTTGATTTCGCGGTAAAAGCTCATACCGGTCAGAACAGAAAATGTTCAAATGTTCCATATATATATCATCCGCTTAACCTGGCATGTCACGCTCTTTCTATGGACATTATTGACGATGCGGTAATTGCGGCATGTCTTCTTCATGACGTGGTTGAAGATTGCGAGATTGGGCTCGATGAGCTTCCTGTCGGAGATGAGGCAAAAGAGCTGGTAAGACTTTTGACAAAAGAAGATACAAAGGGCAAAAATCGTGACGAGGTCATGATAGCTTATTACAATCAGATAGCGACCAATCCCAAAGCTGCGCTCATAAAGTGCCTGGACAGATGTAATAATCTTACAACAATGTCCTGGGGACTCAGCCGTGAAAAGATATTCAGAATGATAAATGAAACGGAAAAGTATTATCCCAATCTTATCAAAGTGATCAAATATACTACCGAATACAACAATGCCGCTTGGCTCCTTAAGTACCAGATAGAGAGTATGCTTGATATTTACAAGAGACTACTGTGAGTTTTACCGGAGGAAAAAGCATGAAAAAAAATTATTTACTAGTAACTTTGATAATGGCATCTTTATTGACAGCCTGTACCTCTCTGTCAAATGACAATACTGCTGAAACTGAGGATGTATCTACAGATGAGATCAGTATCGAAAATGATACCGATACATCAAGCGACTTGAGTTCAGAAGATCTTTCATCCGATCTTGCAAGTACAGCAGAGTCTTCGGATGCTTCATCATCAGACTCTTCCGTCGACCTGTCCGATGATCAGTTTGTATATAACGGAAAGACAATCTCTGTTCTGGATGATGCTACAAAACTAATGGATACGTTGGGTACTCCATATGAAAAGGAACCTTTCTCTTCACAGCCTGATAGAATCGATTATAGATATGGTTCCGAAGATAAATTGGTAGAATTAAATATAGCTGTTATAGACGGAAAGAATTATCCTTTTTCCATCGCAATCAGTGATAGCAACGTAAAAACCGCCAAAGGAATCGGTGTCGGAAGCAAAAAAGACGATGTCATAGCCGCATATGGCGAACCCACCAAAAGCTTTGATGAAGGCGCTTTCTTCATGGTATACGATCTCGGTAAAACTGAACTCACTTTCACTTTCTTTGGTGGCGATGTAGTTGATAGCTTTGACTATATAAATGTTGATACCCGTTCAAAGTACACTTATTGATTTGAGCTCATTTGGAAATTTTGTCGCCCTGTAAATTCCGCCATACGGCTATAGGGCAGATTTTCTTAGCATTTACATATGTTGCCATATTCAAGAGCATAAAAAAACTAAGGTTTTCATTCTGCTCTCGCTCCAACTGTCTGAGCCCATTTATGGGCGAGTTTTTGGAGCGAAGAATGAAAACCTTAGTTTTTTTATGCCTTGAATATCAACATATGTAACGCTAAGAAAATCTGCCCTATAGCCGCATCCCGATTCACAGCTGCGAATAGCCAAATCCATTGCAGATGGCGTCAACCGGAACACCGTTTTTGCATAATGGGCAGGCATCGTGTGAAGCCGTTGAATAATCGGGGAGATCTCGCATCGTGAAAAGCGCACGGATAGGGATGTTCTCAATCTGCGTTGCAACTGAGAAAACCGCTGATATTCCTACAATCTCACCTTTGTAGAACCTTATCGACTCAAGCGCACTCTTAAGCGTCTGTCCGGTCGTTGCCGAATCGATCAGAATCAGCACCTTTTTGCCGTTGATCATGTGCTGATTGTTCTCACGGAACATCATCTGCCCGTTTACGTTGTATTCGGGCGCTGTAATATACATGGTCTTATGGGAATTCATGGACAGTATTCCGGCTTCGGTCAGCTTATTGGCCATATACGAGCCTACTACTTCCATTCCGTTAAGACAGAGAATCGTGTCTATAACATCTGAAGACATATACATCTCAGCCAGCGATTCACCCGCGGCGCGGGCCTCTTTCATTCTGGCCTTGGTATCACACAGATCAATATAGTAATTAACATGGGAATTAGGGGTTATGAAATGTCCCTTTGTATAACGAAGAATTACGTCAGTATTTCCGGTGTATTCAAGTTTTTTGTATCCTTGCATGTGTACCCTCCTATGAGCCAATGGCAAACAACAAAACAACCTAAATCTTACTATATTTACTTATATACCCATTATAATTTATATCTTACATCAGATGCAATTATAGCCTCTGTTAATAAGAATATTTTCAACCTGAGCAGTGTCGTCCGTATGGATAACCATAATAGGAAGACCTGAGTCACGGTTAAAAGAAAGATATGTATAATTTACATTTATATTGCTGTCAAACAAAGTCTTTAAGATCTTATCCAATGATCCGACTTCATCAAGACACTCAACAGCAAGTACAGGCGTAGTCTTGCAGATATAGCCTTCCTTACTGAGAACTTCGATACTCTTCTCGGGATCTGAAACCACCATTCTGATAATGCCGTACTCAGCAGAATCATTGGTTACCGATCCAAGGATATTTATTCCGTTCTGACAAAGAATGCCTGTCACATTCTGTAAACATCCCTTTTTATTTTCTGCATAAATAGATATTTGCTTTAACATACACTTGCCCCTCTTCCGGTTGATTTATGGATGTATTCTAACATCGCACTTTATTCTTGTCCAGTGTAAAAGAGCTCCCGGACTAACTAAACAGCGAGGCTACATGTATAATATAGCCTCGCTTATATGATAATCTTACTCTTCTTCCTCTTCAAATGCTTTTTTCACCGCGAATAAAACATCCGAAGTTGTAAACGGCTTAACAATGAAGTCTTTGGCTCCTTTTTTTATCGCCATGACTATCATTCCCTCGTATTTCTGATCGGAGCACATAATAACCTTTGCTTCGGGATCGTAGTCCATCACGGCAGCAAGTGCGTCTATACCGTTCATCTTGGGCATATTTATATCCAAGATCATGAGATCCGGCTTTTTTTCTTTGTACATGTCAACTGCCTGACCTCCGCTGACCGCTTCACCTACAATCTGATACTCCTCAGAACCGAGTGCGTTTTTGATCATTTCTCTGAATAATGCTGTATCATCCGCTATCAATACCCTCTTTTTCATAACGTGGTCTCCTTATTTGAAATCCAAACGTCTTAACATACGCATTTATAACATTTGACACTTATTTCATATATATATTATGCCTGCAAATCCGTTCATATTTCAAATAAAATATTGATAAAACGACAATTACTTTTTATTCATCCTTGCAAGATCTGCCTGTCTGATACGCGCTCTGCTTATTTTTCCCGAACTGGTCCGCGGAAGGTCTTCAACGAACTTGATTATTCTGGGATACTTGTATATCGCAACGCGCTTTTTTACAAATTCCTGAATCTCGGTTCCAAGCTTTCCGGTATCCTCGATACCATCTTTTAAGATGATGCTGGCTTTTACGACAGCGCCTCTGTTCTTGGAAGGAAATCCCGTAACGGCACACTCAAATACCGCAGGATGGCACATTATAACGTCCTCTACTTCGGACGGCCCGATCCTGTAACCGCTTGACTTAATTACATCGTCATTTCTTCCTATAAAAAAGAAATGTCCGTCTTTGTCCATAACGGCTTTATCCTTTGTATGATATACGCCGCCGCGCCATACTTCCTTATATAATGCCTCATCTCCAAGATATCCCTTGAAAATGCCTATAGGCCTCTCATCTCCTTCGGGAATGATAACTATCTCTCCCTCTTCGCCTGCGGCAACGGGCTTATTATCCTCATCCACCAAACTTACATTATATAATGGCGAAGACAATCCGATAGAGCCCTTTATCTGCTCTATTCCGACAGGGGTGCATATCTGAAGCGCAGTCTCAGTCTGGCCAAAGCCTTCGCGAATACGGATTCCCGTCATGGCAAAAAACTTCTCCGAAACCTCTTCAGGCATCGGCTCGCCCGCAGTTGTTGCGGTATGAAGCTCGCTAAGATCGTACTGTGACAGATCTTCCAAAATAAAGTATTTATATATTGTAGGAGGAGCGCAGAATGTGTTTATCTTCTCCTCCGAAATAAGCTTTAACAGATCAGCCGCATAGAACTGCTCATAATCATAGACCATTATTGCCGTTCCCATGAACCACTGGCCGTAGAGCTTGCCCCATGCAGACTTAGCCCATCCGGAATCTGCAACGGTCAGATGTAGTCCATCATATTCCACAGCATGCCAGCACTTTGCAGTATAGATATGTGCGATCGGGTAGGAAAAATCATGTATTACCGCCTTGGGCGCACCGCTAGTACCTGATGTGAAATAGTAAAGCATATCATCATTTACATCGGTAGCGATCCTCTCAAGCTCCGCGGAAGCTTCGTCCATTATACTGTCAAAAGAAACCGCGTCCTTGTATCTGTCTCCGACCACAATCTGAATGACATCTTTTCCCGAAATAGCACGTTCTACTTTATCACAGATCTGCTCTGAATTGACACAGATCACAGCTTTTGCTCCTGAGATATTAATTCTTTCCTTAATATCTTCCGAAGATACCATATGAGACGTGGGTATCGCTATAGCACCAAGCTTATGAATAGCCAAAATACTGATCCAGAACTCATAGCGTCTTTTGAGAAGAAGCATTACCGGATCTCCGCGCTTTATCCCGAGTGACTTTAGAGCATTTGCCGCCTTGTTGGAAAGCTTTTTAAGGTCACCGAATGTAAAGCGTGTATCCACGCCGTCTGTACTTCTGTGAACCATAGCCTGCTTATCCGGGCATTCATCAGCAAATCTATCAATTACGTCATAAGCAAAATTGAAATTCTCATCATAAGTGGTCTCAATACTTACTACATTTCTGTCTTTGTCACATTTTTCCTTATAGTATCTTTGATATATGTTAGTCATCTTTGCCTCTAATATCCGACTCTTCTGAATTTTTCATACCTTAGATCCGTCAGTGTATCAATATCCGTAGCCATAAGATTCTTAAGCTCCGAATAGATGTCGTTCTCTAAGTTCTCAAAAGTATCATTACTACAAATCTTATCTATAAGTCCCAATTTATACAGCTTATCAGCTGTAAGATACAGCGCATCCGCGACCACATCAGCCTTTTCCGTGCTCTTCCACAAAATGTTCGCACAGCTCTCCGGCGATACCACGCTAAAATACGCATCATCAAGCATCCACACTCTGTCCGCATGAGAAAGAGCAAGCGCACCGCCGCTTCCGCCTTCCCCTATCACTATCGATAAAATAGGTGTCCGGAGGTCTGACATCTCATAAAGATTCTCGGCTATGGCTCTTCCCTGCCCGCGCTCTTCGGCATCAACGCCGCAGAAAGCACCGGCCGTATCAACAAAACAAACTATCGGTCTGTGAAACTTTTCAGCCTGTTTCATAAGCCTCAAAGCTTTCCTGTACCCTTCGGGATGAGCGCTTCCGAAATTGTGAGCAATCCTGTCCTCGGTATTCTTACCTTTTTCGATTCCGATAACCGTCACAGGCATATCCTTTATCATTCCGATTCCTGCGATAACGGCACCGTCATCACCAAAGTATCTGTCACCGTGAAATTCAATAAAGTCACCGATAATGGCATTCATATAATCGATTGCCGTGTACCTGTTGTCACTTCGTGCCCCGAGCACGATATCATAATCTTTCATATCTGCCCTCTTGTATTCTTCTTTAGCAGTTGTGTATCTTAAGTATTTTTTCAAGGTAATCCCTTTGCTTGTCTCTTGTTACGATGTCATCTATAAATCCGCATTCCAGAACTCTCTCGGCTTTCTGGAATCCCTTGGGAAGTGCTCTGTTAAGAGTCTTCTCAATAACACGGGGTCCCGCAAAGCCTATTCTTGCGCCGGGCTCTGCAAGCGTTATGTCGGCAAGCATCGCAAAACTTGCATCAACGCCTCCCGTCGTAGGATTGGTCAAAAGATTTATATAAAGATTTCCTGCATTGTTATGTCTTTTTACTGCAGCCGAAACCTTCGACATCTGCATAAGAGAAAGCATTCCTTCCTGCATTCTCGCTCCGCCCGAAACGGTAACTCCAATAACGGGAAGATTCTTTTCCGTGGCATATTCAAAGAGACTTGTGATACGCTCTCCTACTACCGCTCCCATCGATCCCATCATGAAGTTCGCGTCCATTGCAAATATGCATGTTCTGTATCCGCCGATCGCCGCAACGCCGCAGATAACCCCCTCGTTCTCACGGCTCTTTTCCCTGGCCGCCTGCAACTTGCTGTCATACTCGGGGAAATCAAGGATGTTCTTTGACTCAAGATCTCCGAACAATTCCACAAAACTTCTTTTATCCGAGAGCATCAGTATTCTTCGCCTTGCTCTTACAGGGAAGTAATATCCGCAGTTCGGACAGACAAAATTGTTTTTTCTTATCTTGGCTACGGCTGTTTCTTTCTGGCATCTCTTACAGGTAACTTTTCTGCTTCTGGGCTTAACATCGCCGTATTCAAGCTCATTATTCGCTTTTAGAAAAAAACTTTTTAATTCCATAGTTTACAAAACCTTCTGACATATCCCCGTATCGTAGTTTCCGACTATAAACTTGCCGTTGTCCATGAATTTCATGTGCATTTCTCTGTTGTTGTCAACGCCGACAAGTACGAACTCAGACAGTGCACTCTTCATCTTACGGATCGCACCGTCCCTTGTATCTGCGCAAACTATGAGTTTACCGAGCATGGAATCATAGAACGGTGTCACTTCATAGCTCTGATAAAGTGCGGAATCAAATCTGACATCCACACCACCGGGAATATGAAGCAGTTCAACCTTTCCGGTAGACGGCTTAAAGTCTACTGAATTTTCCGCACAGATCCTGCATTCTATCGCATGCTTACTGTGCGCAATATCTTCCTGATTAAAAGGAATGTCTATTCCTGCAGCGGTCCTTATCTGCCACTCAACTATGTCAATGCCGCACACCATCTCTGTGACGGAGTGTTCAACCTGAAGACGGGTATTCATTTCCATAAAGTAGAAAGAATCTCCTTTTACAAGGAACTCCACCGTTCCGACAGTGACATAGCCGACTTTCTTCGCAAGATCCGAAGCCGCTTTGTACATCTTTTCACGTGTATCGTCAGATAAAACAGGCGCAGGGCACTCTTCTATGAGCTTCTGGTTCTTACGCTGAACGGAGCAGTCCCTGTCACCAAGGACAATTACTTTTCCCTTCTGATCTGCAAGAATCTGAACTTCCACGTGCTTTACGTTCTCGAGATATTTCTCCATAAAGATCGCATCGTCTGCAAAAGAGCTCTTAGCTTCCTTTTTTACCTGCTCAAAAGCCGATAATAATTCGCTTTCTTCTCTTACTACGCGGATTCCCTTTCCGCCGCCTCCGGCTCTCGCCTTTAAGATAACGGGATATCCGATCTCTTTTGCCCATCTGATCGCAGCCTTATTGCTATCCAGGATATCGCTTCCGGGTGTTACCGGAACTCCCGTGCTTACAGCAATCTGTCTTGCGATCTCTTTCTGTCCCATCTTCTCCATAACTTCGGAACCGGGGCCGATCAGCGCGATATCGTTTTCTTCACACTTTCTTGCAAACTCAGGGTTCTCGGAAAGCATTCCGTATCCGGGGTGGATTGCTTCAGCTCCCACTGCCTGAGCCAACGTAATTATGACGTTCATATTCAAATAGCTGTCGTTTACTAAAGGTCCGCCAATGCAGTAACTCTCATCAGCCATCTCTACATGAAGTGCGTCTTTGTCTGCATCGGAATAAACCGCAACGGTCTCTATTCCCATTTCTTTGCATGCTCTGATAACACGTACGGCAACTTCACCACGGTTTGCTATAAGAATCTTAGAAAACATGTCACGCTTCCTCTCTTTCTCCTACTTCCGTAATGGCAAAAGAAAAATCTCCGCTCATACATTTTTTCCCATCTACGGTCAATTCCCCATGAAGTACGTACATGGGATGAAAAGACCTTATGACCTTAGTGTCAACTCTGATTCTGTCTCCGGGCTTAACCATATTTCTGAAACGTACTTTATCAAGTCCCGTATAAACAGGAATAACTCCACCGTTTGCCATCTTATCGGCAAAAAGAACGCAGGCTGACTGTGCCATTATCTCGCACTGTATTACTCCGGGCACGATGGGATTTCCGGGGAAATGTCCCTGCAAAAAATACTCATCGCCGCGCACGTTGTAATAACCTGTTGCCGTTCCATCCTCATTAAGATACGCCTCGTCCACAAGGAGCATCGGCTCTCTGTGGGGAAGTATCTTTTTCAATTCTTCTCTATCCATAAATTCCTCTTATTCAATAACAAAAAGTGTCTGTTTGTACTCTACAAGTGCGCCGTCTGTAACGCAGACTTTCTTGACCACGCCGCTTACGGGGGCTTTTACTTCGTTCATCATCTTCATTGCCTCGATGGTGCACAGTACATCGCCTTCAGAGACTTTGTCGCCTTCTTTGATAGCTTTCTTTTCTCCGACAGTCGCATAGAAAATTCCAAGAAGCGGTGCGTTTACGGCAGTTCCGCTAACCGCCTCTGCCTTATCCTCAGGCTCGGCAGATGTCGGAGCACTCTCCTTTTGTACCGGCGCTGTTTCCACTACCTTTACGCTCTCGGTCTTTATGGAGTTCTCTCTTTTCATTTGAATCTTAAAGTCTCCTTCTTCGACAGAAAGCTCTGTTAAATTCAATCTTAAAAAAAGATCACCGTACTCTTTTAATGAACTCATAATTGCCCTTCCTTAATCCACTTTCTTGAAAGCTATACATGCATTGTGTCCGCCAAATCCGAGTGATGTGCTGATAGCAAAATCAACATCAACGTTCTCAGCTTTATTTACTGTATAGTTAAGATCGCACTCTTCATCTTTCTCTTTGTAATTGATCGTAGGAGGAATGATTCCTTCATTAAGTGCCATAACTGACGCAATTGCTTCAACCGCACCTGTTGCACCCATCATGTGTCCCGTCATGGACTTTGTGGAACTGATGTGGATGTCATATGCTTTCTTACCGAAGACTTTCTTGATTGCCTTTGTCTCCATCGCATCGTTAAGATGTGTTCCTGTTCCGTGTGCATTGAAGTAGATCTCATCGCTGTCGCTAACTTTTGCTTCCTTAACTGCAGCCTGGATTGCTCTTACAGCGCCGTCTCCTTCAGGGTCCGGAGCTGTGATGTGATACGCGTCGGATGTGTTTCCATATCCTACAACCTCAGCGTAGATCTTGGCTCCGCGCTTCTTGGCATGCTCATACTCTTCAAGGATAAGGATTCCTGCGCCCTCACCCATTACAAAGCCGCCTCTTCTCTTATCAAAAGGAATACTTCCTTCAGAAGGATCCTCAGAAAGATTGAGCGCCTGACAATTGATGAATCCTGCCATTGCAAGTTCATTGATAGAAGCTTCGCTTCCGCCTGCGATGATCGCATCCGCATAGCCGTGCTTGATAACTCTGTAAGCTTCACCGATAGTATGTGTTGAAGTAGCACATGCTGTAACGATAGGAAGTGTGGGGCCCTTTGCACCGAATTTGATTGATACGGCACCTGCCGCCATATTGCTGATCATCATGGGAACGAAGAACGGAGAAACCATCTCAGGTCCCTTTTCATCAAGCTTTCTTGTCTCGCGGATTGTTGTATTTATTCCGCCGATTCCGGATCCTATATATACACCAAAGCGCTCTTTATCAAGTTCGCTCTCAAGGATTCCACTCTGCTCAACAGCCTGTCTTGCTGCAGCCATTGCATACTGCATGAAAAGATCCGACTTACGGATTTCCTGAACGGTGTCATAATATTTTTTAGGCTCAAACTCTTTGACCTCGGCATCAAGGCTTACCTTAAGTCCTGAAGCATCGAATCTCTGAATCTTGTCAATGCCGCATTTTCCGGCCTTTAAGCTCTCCCAAAAAGTATCGATATCATTTCCAACGGGTGAGATTACTCCCATTCCTGTAACAACTACTCTACACATACATTCCTCCATCTACTTTTATAACTTCTCCTGTGATATATGAAGATTTCTCACTTGCAAGGAACAACGCAAGTTCAGCGATATCTTCCGGCGTTCCGAGTCTTGTAAGCGGAAGCTGTTTCTTAAGCTCTTCTGTCTGAGCTTCGGACAGCTGCGCCGTCATCTCGGTAGCTATATATCCGGGCGCGATGGCATTGCATCTTATATTTTTTCTGCCATATTCTTTAGCTACGGTCTTGGTAAATCCAACTATTCCCGCCTTTGATGCGGCATAGTTTGCCTGACCTTTATTTCCCATCAGTCCCACTACAGAACTGATATTTATAACATTTCCACCTTTTCTCTTTATAAAATTACGGATAAAAGAGCGTGTTACATACATTGTTCCTTTTAAGTTAATGTCGATAACATCGTCTATATCCGCAATACTCATTCCCGGAAGCAAGTTATCTCTTGTTATTCCGGCATTATTTACTACTATGTCAACTCCGCCGAAGTCTGCCAGGATTGCCTCCGATACGGAAGCAACCTGATCGGCATTTTTTATATCACACAGATATAGCTTTACATCTGTGCCATTCTTCTTAAGTTCTTCAATGGCAGCCTGTGCTTTCTCATTGTCTTTTGTGGCGATTACCGCAAGGTTTGCACCGTTCTCTGCGTATTTCTTCGCAATGGCGTTGCCAATTCCTCTTGTACCGCCGGTAATTACAGCAACTTTTCCCTTTAACATTATTTTTTCAGCTCCTCTACAACTTTGTTCAAAGAATCAATATCACTTACGTTATAAATGTTTGCTCCTGAAACGGTTCTTTTCACAAAACCTGAAAGTGTCTTACCGGGACCGCATTCGATAAATGTGTCGATTCCTTCCGCAGCCATGTTGCTAAGTGTCTCTTCCCACTTAACGCTGTTTGATATCTGGTTGGAAATCGTATCGATTATTCCGGCCTTGTTATCGGGATATGGCTTAGCTGTCATATTCGCATACACAGGTGTCTGCGGATTGTTTATGTTATATGAACCCTCTTTTTCAATCTCTTCCTGTAAGCCCAAAGATGCCTCTTTCATGTAAGGAGTGTGGAACGGTCCGCCAACTGCGAGTTGTACGAATCTCACATTCTTTTCTGAAAGAGCTTCTTTTAACTTCTCAATCCTGTCTTCCTCCCCGGAAACAACGATCTGTCCCGGGCAGTTGTAATTGACAGGATATACTCCAAATTCATCGCACAGTGATTCTAGCTCACTCTTATCCATTCGCATAACAGCTATCATGCTGCCCTTCTTGGCATCTGCAGCTGCCTGCATGAGCTTTCCTCTTTTACATACCAGCCTGAAAGCATCCTCTTTGGCAAGCGCTCCGGACATTCCCATAGCAACGACTTCTCCCAGCGAAAAGCCTGCAATGGCATCTGCCTTTATTCCGCTGTTTTCCAAAGCGATCGCGCTTGCTATATCAGCCAGAAAGAGACAAGGCTGTGTGTTCTCTGTTTTTTTCAGCTCTTCTTCTGTTCCCGAAAACATCTGATCGAGTGTTCCGGGCCTGACAGTCTCAGCAGTGTCAAAAAACTCCTTCACTTCAGTGATATTCTCATATAGGTCTTTTCCCATTCCGGCGTACTGACTCCCCTGACCGGCAAATAAAAATGCGATTTTTTTCATATTATCTCCACTTTTCAAGCACCCATAAGTGCCATAGCTTCATTGTATATGCTCTTGATGATTTCCTCGCAGGTTCCTTCGCTCTTAACGAGTCCCGCGATCTGTCCGCACATACATGAACCGTACTTTACGTCTCCGTCTATAGCTGCTTTTCTCAATGCGCCTGCGCCCATTGCTTCAAGCTCTTCACTTGTAGTATTGGGATCAAGCTCTTTTGCCTGAAATTCTCTTGTCATTCTGTTCTTCAAAGCTCTGACGGGATGACCGAGAGACTTTCCGGTAACGATCGTGTCTCTGTCTTTTGCGCTGAGAACTTTTTCCTTATAGTTTTCATGCACTCCGCACTCTTTTGCTGTAAGGAATCTTGTTCCCATCTGCACAGCCTTTGCACCAAGCATGTATGCAGCAGCCATTCCTCTTCCGTCGGCAATTCCGCCGGCAGCGATAACAGGGATGTTTACTGCATCCACAACCTGAGGCACAAGTGCCATTGTCGTTGTCTCTCCGACATGTCCGCCTGACTCGCAGCCTTCTGCTATAACAGCGCTTGCGCCCATGCGTTCAACCATTACGGCGAGTGCAACACTGGCAACAACACAGATGACCTTTATATTTGCACTTTTAAGCTTCTCCATGTATTTCGAAGGATTTCCTGCTCCTGTAGTAACAACCGAAATACCTTCTTCACATACAACATCTACAGCCTCTTCGATGTATGGACTCATGAGCATCAGGTTAACTCCAAAGGGCTTGTCTGTAAGCTTCTTGGCTTCTTTGATCTGAGCTCTGAGCTGTTCGCCGTTTGAGTTCATTGCTGCGATAAGTCCAAGTCCACCGGCATTTGAAACGGCAGCGGCAAGTTTTGCATCGGCAATCCAAGCCATTCCGCCTTGTATTACGGGGTATTCAATCCCAAGCATTTCGCAAACAGGATTCTTTTCCATTTTCTTATTCCTCCAAACGGATCGCTGATTACTGCTTCTCAATAAGCTCAGCAAGCTTGTCAATTGTTGTGATTTCCTGTGAAAGTTCGATCTTGCAATCAAGCTCTTCCTGCATCTGCATTACAAGTTCCATGATGTCGAGTGAATCAAGTCCGATTTCTGTAAAAGTATCAGTTGTCTTGATCTCTGACTCCTCCTTATCAAGGTACTCTGCGATTATACGTACAATTGTTGCTTTTACATCTTTCATCTTTTTTTCTCCCTTTTTCTTAGATAATTTTCCCTATTTTCTGATAAATAGGATTGTATTAACTTAATTCTCTGTTACAATAAACGTGGGGGTAACCCCCAGGTCAAGTGTCTTTTTGATATTTTTTTATCATTTTTTAGGAGGCTTCTATGACAAGATATAGTGACTTTGAAGATGAAGACATAGAGTATACACTGAGCGTGAGCCAGTTTGCAAAACTATGTAACACTACGCGAGACACTCTTCGCTATTATTACGAACAAAAAATTCTGACTCCCAGAGTTGATCCAAACAACGGTTATCACTATTATTCCGCGTCTCAGATCAGCTCTTTTTTCTTTATTAATACAATGCGAAAAGCCGGTTGTTCGATAAAAGAAATAAGTACCACTATGCACAATTCCAGTAAAGAAAGTATCTCAAAACTGGTAAATTCAAAAATCCTTGATATGCAACGTGAGCTTTTTCTTATCAATAAAAAGATAAGTTCTCTTCATTTAGGTCTTTGGATTTTGGAAAAATATGACGACTGCAAACCCGGAGTTCCTTTCCTTGATATAATCCCGGACATGAGTTTTTCGTCAACGAAAGTAAAAGACAAATCCGCATCCTACCATGCCGCCGATGTTGCCAAGGATATCTCCGCCCATCTGGCAAGGGCCAACGCCGACTCTTCATTTGCCGCATTTCCTTCGGGAGTTACAATTGAATATAAAGATCTTTTGGCGGGGGATTACGTGTACAACAATATAATTACTCTGTCTTTTTTGCCCGCGGACAATGTTGATACCTTCCCGCTTCCCAGCAGAAAGATCATAAGCTGCTATCACGACCACAACACTTCGGGAATAGATAAAACCTATAAGAAAATGGTTTCATATATAAAAAGGAACAAGCTGACTGCCTGCTCCGATCTTTTTTCCGTGAGTCTTATCAATATATATAATAAAGAAGCCGATCACACGTATTTCAAATATCTTTTTATCTGCGTTGAGTAATTACGTTCACGGGACTACTGTAATGAGTACAAGTTGTTATTATCTCACAAATGGATTTATATATCAATTTAGCGGTTTCACACGTTTTACATCCCTTTAATCCCCATATTTAGCGTTTTTCAAAAGCCTGCTTCCCTCATATTGTTAATTATTCTAATCTTAAGATGTGATACTCATTTTAAACCATTTACTCATGCGACTTTTCAGTATTGTGCACTAAAAAATGCTATAATTTTTGGCGTTTTTTCGATTCAAAACTCTTGTATGGTGCATAAAAACGTTGTAAAATCTTGATTAGTAGTTAAAATACTCATTGTGAGGGAGGTATTATAATGAATAAGACAGAACTCGTTGATGCTATTGCAAAAGAGACCGGTCTTTCCAAGAAAGATTCTGAGAAGGCAGTAAAGGCTTTCACAGAGACAGTTTCAAAGGAACTTAAGAAAAAAGGTAAAGTTCAGCTTGTTGGATTTGGTACATTCGAGACAGCTAAGAGAGCTGCAAGAACAGGTAAGAATCCCCAGACTGGCGCTGCTATCAAGATTCCCGCAGCTACTGTTCCTAAGTTCAAAGCCGGCAAAGCTCTTAAGGATGCCGTTAACGGTAAAAAGAAATAATTATTTCAATTCCCCTGCCTTCAATTACTGAGCGGCAGGGGATTGTTTTATCTAATGTGCTGATACGCCGGATCAAAACTCATATCTTCTGATCTCGCAGTTATCTATTCCAAACCTTGAGAACTCTTCGTTATCCATCTCTCTGAAATATGATTCTATAATCCTTACTATTCCGTTGTGGGCAACCAATATATATTCTTTGTCGCCGTTTTTTATATCATCCAGGAGATTATATATTCTTTGCGCAAGCTGCATCATGGATTCGCCGGTTTTGAAGCGGCTCGCCATGTGTTTCTTGGCCTCATGAAATTCCTTTCCGTCGCGCGGAGTTGATTCATATATACCGAAATTCTGCTCGATCAATCTCTGTTCCACTCTTAACGGAATACCGGTACATTCCGAAATATGCTTTGCAGTGTCATACGCTCTCATGAGAGGAGACGTAAGTATCTCATCTGCCTTAATATTTTTTTCCAGGATCAAACGTCCAACCTCTATGGCCTGATCATGGCCTCTTTGTGTCAGTGCAATGTCTGTTGCCCCGCATATCTTGTTTTCAACGTTCCAGATCGTTTCTCCGTGTCGTACAAAATAAAAATGATCCATCTGTAATTATCCGTCCTTATAATAATGTAAGTGATTTTTTATTATAAACTATTCCTCATAAAAGTAAATTAATTTTCACCTTCAATCATGTTCACAAAATGAACACTTTTATTTCACATATAAAACACACGAAAAAGCGAAAATAGCTAATGCGGTTTGCAGGGAACCGAATTTATATTAAAAATCTGCATTTACTCTATATTGAGTTTTTGAACATCTATTCCTTTTGGAAAACTCATCATCTTATGTTTTATCGCAATATTTTTCCAATACTTTTTTGCTGTTTCAAAAATCGTCTTAATTCTATAAAAGTTCTTTCTTATCTACAACTCCTTCGGGACTTGTCCATAAAAAAGCCTGCAATCAGTGACAGTGCGTCACGAAGGAGTATCTTTATCAACATTAACCTTTGGTTGCAGTGCAATCTTCTCTTTCTCAATCTCCCAATGTATCAAAAACGTCAGTGTCGCTCTGAGCGCGATTATGGCCCCCAGGATTCCGAGTTCCGACCATTCGCGCACAACAACCGTCCTAAGCACCTCTCCGCCCAACTTAAATTCCAGTGCAAGAGCTATTCCCTGCGCAAGTTCAAGTCTTATCGACTCATCTTTTTTCAGCCAGAATATAAAACTCTTTATGGCAGTAAATACAAGAATACAGATTCCGAATAGTTCCAAAAGTAGCGTGGAATATTCTACGGCATATCTAAGTACTTTTTCAGAAACACTATATAATCCTTCCATTTCTGCCCTCCATAAGGTAATCTCCGGAATTATCCATGTCACTAATCTGCAATATTACAATGCCTTTTTATACTGATAGATTAATTATATCAAAAAACCGACGCTTGCATTTCTTATTTATACTTGACTTGTCAGGAGGTTACTGTAATAATATGTAAGATACATAAATACTTGTATACAATTTTGTAGAGGATTGATTTATGAAAAAGTACAGTGAACTGTCACACGAAGAATTAGTAAAAGAAAAAGAGATTCTTTCAAACGAATACAAACAGTGGCAAGCTAAAGGCCTTAAGCTCGACATGAGTCGCGGAAAGCCCTCTGTTGAACAGCTCAATCTTTCTATGCCTATTTTCGACATTTTAGACGGAAAGTCTTTAATGAGATGCATGAACGGTGTTGAAACCAGAAACTATGGTTGCCTTGAAGGTATCGTCGAAGCTCAGCATTTAATGGCTGAGATCATGGATTGCCAGCCTGAGCAGGTTATCGTTTGCGGTAACTCTTCATTAAACATAATGTTTGATACCGTAGCGCGTGGATATATGTTCGGTTTTGGCGGATGCACACCTTGGTGCAAGCTTGATAAAGTTAAGTGGCTCTGCCCCGTTCCCGGATATGACAGACACTTCGCCATAACACAGCATTTCGGATTTGAAATGATCAACATCCCTATGAATGAAGACGGTCCCGACATGGATATGATCGAAGATCTCGTATCTAAGGATGATTCGATCAAGGGAATCTGGTGTGTTCCCAAGTATTCAAACCCTCAGGGAATTGTTTATTCAGATGAAGTTGTTCGCCGCATGGCAAATCTTAAGCCTGCTGCCAAGGACTTCAGAATCTTCTGGGATAACGCTTATGCCGTACATCACTTATATAAAGAAAAATGCAAAATCTTAAATATCCTTCATGAATGTGAAGAAGCTGATAATCCGAGTCTTGCATTTGAATTTGCTTCAACTTCTAAGATTACTTTTGCCGGCGGCGGAATCGCTGCTATCGCATGTAACAATGCAAACAGACAGGAATTAAAGAAAACTCTTACTGTTCAGACAATCGGTTTCGATAAGATCAACATGCTTCGTCATGCAAGATACTTCATGGATGTTGAATCTGTAGAGACTCACATGAAGAAACATGCAAAAATTTTGAGACCTAAGTTTGAAATGGTAATTCAGACCATGGAAAGAGATCTTGGAGACACAGGATGCGGAACCTGGACATCACCAAAAGGCGGTTACTTCATTACTTATGAAGCACCTAAGGGAACTGCATCACGTATCGTTGAACTTGCAAAGGAAGCCGGTGTTATATTAACTCCCGCAGGAGCTCCTTTCCCTTACCACATGGATCCTAACGATTCAATCATCAGATTTGCTCCTTCTCTTCCGCCTCTTGAAGAGCTTGAGCAGGCTGCAGATATCTTTACCGTATGTGCAAGAATCGCATACTTAGAGAAGTTGATATTATCCAAAGCATAATTTCACACTATACAAAAAGCTCGGACATTTTACTAAATGTCCGAGTCTTTTTGTATTTGATAGGAAATTGCTTTCCTGTTTGCAATATCAAAGAAATTGCTCATACCAAGAATTCCTGCAATGACATATATCGGAGCAAAAACGATCAGATATCGCGGCTGCGCTTCAAACAGCATAACAAAGGCAGATAAACCGATAATACTTAACATAATGGACTGATATTTCCACTTATTCTTTATAAAAAAGCTAAAGAACAGAATTCCGAGCCACAATAGCTGAACAAGATTCAGATAAACCGAAAAGCCCTTATGATCCGGTCTGTAAAAAAATCTGATCCATGAATTTGCCGGCGTATCTTTTGAAAACTTATTAACAATAAATCCTTCTCCGTCAAGACCGTTTCCGAAAGAGCCGTCATTATAATTTAAAATAAGTTTATGGATCATCAATACGCAAAAACCTGAAGGCCCCATTTCTTTTAAGCGCTGCTTTATAACCTTTTTATTTTGAGACTCACGCTCTTCACTGTCGGAAATATAATGTGAAAAAGTGTCATCCTCACCGTTAAAAGTACCGTCGGATTCTACATTCATTCCGATCATCAGCCAGTGGAACATTGAAAAACTCTTTTCACTATCGTATTCCGTGCCCGTTTCGTTTTCAAAAGTCTTGATAACGGAATAACTTCCCAGTTTAAAAGAAGGCACGACAAGCGCCAATACGAGTATTATCGGAACAAGCTTTTTAATAATCTCCACTCCTCTGTTTTCAACAAAGACGTGGATGGAATGTGTGATAACAATTGCGATCAGCATTATCACCGATTCTGCTTTTATATGAAATCCTACTATCGATACAAAGAGCATCATTACCCACTTTAAGATCGATTTTTTTACAGAATTCTCAGTAATAGACAGATATATCCACAACATAAGCACCGGGAAGATTATTCCCAATGAATCCGTGTATAATACAAAATTCCAGGGCGAGATATACACAAATACATAGCATACCAAGAATCCCATAGCCTGCATTTTCTTATCACCCGTAAGCTTATATATGCAATCGGCAAGAAGAAGTCCCATACAGTAATAAATGATGCAATTAAATACAACACAAAAACCGTAAGCCGATATATAAGAAGACAATCCTATATGTGCGGCAAGTGAAAACAGCTTCGCATAAAGAACCAGCGACAGCATATTATTGGTGTAACTTGAGTAATATCCCGGATCGAAAGAATTTCCGACCGCCAGATTATATGCGTCTTCTGTAAGTGTTCCCGCATCCCATCCTGTTCCGTACATCGAACAAAGCGAGATTATCACCTGAACACCAAAAAGAACTATGAGGATAACAACTTTTTTAGTTTTGGATTCCAAAAAATCAAAACGTTCAAAACATCCATATAATACGGTAAAAAATAAAATACCAAATATCATCAGGATGGCGTTGCCCAAGATATGACTTCTTTTGAAATATTCATTGTATGGAATATACTTTGATATCAGGACAAAAAAAGAAACTACTGCGATAAGAATTCGGAAGAGTGTAGAAATGCTGTTATTCAATATTTTTTTTAGTTGAAACATGATGTCGGTTCTTTCTTTAATAACTATATCCTTTCATATTTTTCGCTTAATTCTAACATTGCCAAATTTACCGGTCAAATTACGCGAGGCATAATTTGAATATCGTATAATCTTTTGCTATCATTACATATAGCATATATTTTTTAATGGAGATACACTATGAATACAAATACTATTATTGAAATGATCGGCTATCTGGGATCTTCATTGGTACTCATATCCTTTTTAATGGCCTCAGTCGCAAAATTAAGAATTGTAAACTCGGTAGGAAGCGTAATTTTCACGATTTACGCTTTCATAATCAAATCATATCCGACTGCGGTAATGAATTTATGCCTGGTTCTTATAAACGTATATTATCTGGTAAAACTTAATAATACATCAATTGACTATACCTGCATAAAAGTTTCCAAAGACGATCCGGTGATAAAGCATTTTATTGAATTCTATATGAAGGATATTCAAAAGTGTTTTCCCGGTATCAACACTGACTTTGATTCTTCGGATGTAGGTTATGCGGTCTTGCACGAAGGTACTCCGACCGGGCTGTTTTTGGGAAAAAAACAACCCGAAGACAATATAGATATACTTCTGGATTATTCAATTCCTCAATACCGCGATTTCTCTATAGGCAAGTTCCTGTACTCAAAGTTTCCCGAGGACGGATTCAAAACGCTTACCTATAAAGGCCCGGACAAACATCATATGCCATACCTTGCAAAAATGGGTTTTGAAAGATATGACGGTATTTACAAAAAAAATCTTTAATTATCTGTTTTGGGCTACTTCCATGATCTGCTGAAAAGTCGTTATGTCATTGGCTGTAATCTTAATATTTGATTCGATCTCTTTTCCGTCGGGCGTAGTGACTTTTACAGCAATAACAGTGCCTTCTTGCATAGAATCTTTTCCGATTGCCTTGAAAAATGCTATGATTTTCGGATGTTCCTGCTGAAAAATCTTAAAACGTTGTTGTAACTGCATTAAACTCATTGGGTTCATATTAAAAAAATTCTCCTGTTTTCTTTTTATATTAATGTAAAACTTGAGCGAAATCAAATTATTTTCCGGTTAACAGGTCTAGAATATGTATGCGCTTACATAATAGAAATACCTGATATATAAAAGGAGGACAATACATGTACTACGGATTTGGTGATATGATAGAAAAGCTTAAGGCAAATCCCAAGACTATAGTTTTCCCCGAAGGTTCAGATCCAAGAATCTTAGAGGCCGCTTCACGTCTTCTTGCCGCTAACTTTTTAAAGCCTATCTTACTCGGAAATGTAGATGAGATCAATCGTTCTGCAGAGGATGCCGGATACAACATCAGAGGCGCTCAGATAATTGATCCTGAAAATTATGATAAATTTGATGAAATGGTTGAAACTTTCTGTGAGCTTCGTAAGAGCAAGGGAATGACTCCCGAGAAAGCTATCCCGATTCTCAAGCAGACTAATTACTTTGGTACAATGCTTGTTAAAATGGGCCTTGGTGACTGTCTTCTCGGCGGTGCAACATACTCAACAGCTGATACAGTAAGACCTGCACTTCAGATCATTAAGACAAAGCCTGAAAACTCTATTGTTTCATCTTGCTTTATTCTTGTTCGTCCTTCTGCAACCGGAGAAAACGAAGTTATCGCTATGGCCGACTGCGGAATAAACATTAATCCCAATGAAGACGAGCTTGTTGAGATCTGTGGTGAGACCGTAAACTGCGCACGCAGATTCGGTATCGATCCCAAAGTTGCTTTCCTTTCATTCTCTACAAAGGGTTCTGCAAAAGATGATACTGTTACAAAGATGCAGAACGCAACTGAAAAAGCTAAGAAAAAGTATCCTGATATCCCGATTGACGGTGAGCTTCAGTTTGACGCTGCCGTAGCACCCAATGTTGCTAAGCAGAAAACTCCCGATTCACCTGTTGCAGGATATGCAAACACATTTATCTTCCCTGATATCAACGCAGGAAATATCGGATATAAGATTGCTCAGCGTATGGGTAACTTTGAAGCATTCGGACCTATCTTACTTGGTCTTAACGCTCCTATCAACGACCTTTCACGTGGATGCAATGCGATTGAAGTTTACTCAATGTCAATCATTACCGCTTCTCTTGCATAAGTCATTTGTTAAAAGCAAAAGAAATCCCCATAGAAGCTTGAAATACTCGCTTCTATGGGGTTATTTTTTACTCTTTATTCTTGCTCTTCCTGTTCGTGCTTTCCGCGACGTTCATGCTCCTTATCCTTGTAATAAGCAGCTTTGTCTTCATACATTCTCTCATCGGCTCTTTTAACAGCTTTATTGATCTCACCGGAATCTTCTATCCATACAGATCCGATCGCAGCGGAAACCTTCGCAAGTTTTGTACGAAGTTTCTTAACCTGCTCCTCAAATTTCTCCTGCGTGATCTCAGGGATAATTGCCAGGAACTCATCTCCGCCGATCCTATAGCAGTTCTTGCGTTTAAATACAGATGCAACAATATTTGCCGCCTCTTTTATCTTCGCATCTCCCGCATCATGGCCTTCACGCGCGTTTATTGCTTTAAGTCCGTTTATATCCGTATAACATACACCTGCAACCGATGACATTCCGGACAACACAAGAAGTACCTGATTCAATGAATTTCTGTTTCCAAGTCCCGTAAGTGCATCGTGACTTCCAAGATACTCCATCTCTTTGGTAAGTGCCCTGTTTCTCATATCGTAGGAAATGAAAATCGCTACAGATTCCATTACTTCCGCTACATTTATAGGCAATGTATTCTCATAATTATCCGCAACAAGATATCCTATTATCTCATCATTGTCATGAAGCGTTGTTACTATATACCTTGAAATACTTCCTGCAAGAAGCTCGTTATATACCTCTTCTTCATAGTCGCGAATAACTGATGTATCATTTATAACAATTGTATTCTTCCCTTTAAGCTGCCTGTCCCACATATCTATGATATTCATGCGTTCAAAATTCTTGCGGTTGGGAAGATTGGACGCATGTGCATCGTTAAGCCACTCTCTTACATCAACGACCTTCCTGTCTTTTACCTCTACAATACCGACACGATCAGCCTTTATCGTCTGGCCTAACAGCTTTAATACTTTTCTTATACCTTTTCCAAACTCGGCAGAAGATAATGCGGTAGCGCAATCAATGACAAGCTTACTCGTATTCGAAGCAAGCTCCCTGTTATCCTCACTCTTTTTCGCAATAGTTATGTCATGTATGATAAATGCGCAAAAGCCCTTCTGATAAACAGGAACGGCACAGTACTCCAGCCACTTATCGTGCTGGGTGTTGTATGTTCTGATTGTTGCGGATTGTCTGAGGATTGCTGCCTGATAGCTATACTTTATCCAATCCTCGTCTCTGTTCATTACAGTCTTTAAATATGTATTTCCGACAAGCTCAGCTGATGGCTTACCAACAAGCTGAGAGTATTTCTCATTTGCAAACAAAAAAAGCATATCCTTTACTGTTCCGAAAGGATCTGTCATTACTTTAAAAATACAATATGCATCCGGAAGGTCCTTGAGCATATATAAAATATCACTAGGCGCAAAATTAGAAGATGATGAATATCCAATTTTTCCGTCGTTAAGATTGTCAGACATTCGTATACTCCTTAATTGTGTTAACATATTAACTCTCTTGCGTAAATTATACTATAAATAAATGCACTTTGCACCTATACGGAAGGCTTTCCTACATATTTAGCCAATTTCTCGCGGTCCAGCCTTTCGCCGATCACTATAAGTACAGCGCGGTCCGTATCTACGCTCTTTACCTCATACCTGCTCACGGTAGCATTTATCTCCACCTTTTTATCATCACTGATATTTACAAAGCCTTTTATTCTGTGCACATCTCCGCAATCCTTGTCCTTCAGGATATTAGTCACGGTTTCGTGTAATACATTTTCAGCCATCGCAAAATCAAAATAAAACAGCGTCTGATAACCGGAATCTCCTACGCGCAAACTTTTTTTATAATCGGCTCTTTTATATCCCGCATTGATAATCCTGTTGTAATCAGCATCTGACAAATTTTCCCAATTCTTTGCGATGATGTCCTGAGGTCTTACCGTTCGTGAACAATCGAATTCATCAAGTACAGCTCCAATTTCTGATGCAATCTCTGTCTTTTTCTTCTCGTCCTCTTCATCAAGTTTACTTACAAGCACAATTCCTGCGGATGCCATTTCCGCCATCATAAGATACCTTGATTCCATCGACATATCCGCCCCGGTCTCCGCGTCATATATACAGATGACGCTTCCCATCTCATACCACATATCTATCGGCGACTCATATAAAATATCAAACAGCTCATCCGGATCAAAAATCCCCGAAGGTTCGATTATCACTCTGTCATATCCGAGCATCCCCATCGCGATAAGCTTTGTCTTTAGCCTGCGCTGATGCGCTTCTTCTCCGTCGCCGCCGACTATCATCTCTATATTGCAATTATCGCCCAACAACTCCTTCAAAAGAACCATATCAACATTTATCGCACCAAAGTCGTTTTCGATAATGCATATACGCTCACCTTTTTCCATGAGTTTCTTAGCATATTTTTTTAAAAAAGTAGTCTTTCCCGATCCGAGAAATCCTGTTATAAGATCAACTTTTGTCATCATCTCTCCGTTTCAAAAAAGAGGCCTGTACAGACAGACCTCTATATTTTTAATCTACAACCGCTATACTTTTTATAACTATATCCTTGCCTTCTATTATCTTTGCCCTCTTTCCTCCGCAGTGCGGGCACAGATATCTGTTGCTCTTGTCGGGATAATACTCTTTGCCGCACTCCTCGCACAGCGCTTTTACCGGAACTTCCTCACATATAAGCTCAGATCCCTCAAGTTCCGTTCCCTCCACTACTTTCGTATAGTACTTGTTCAGGTAATAGGGCAATACTCCGCTGGTCTTCCCAACAAGAACATGTATACTCTTTATTTTACTGTCTTTTGCCGAATCCATAGCCATCGCAACTATCTTCGTCACATAACTCATCTCATGCATAGTTTCACCATAAATCATTATTTAATTATCATTTTATTGCATTTTAATTGATTATATTCAGCACAAAAAAGATAATAATACATAAAGGGGGTACTTGCTATGGCACATAATACGACTAAAATCTGTATAGGCTGCGGTCGCACATTTAATGCCCGCAACAGTAGTATGCCCTTTTGCTGCAAGACCTGCAAAAAGAGATATTCCTACCACTACACTTTCAGATGCAAGGACTGTCGTAATGCAGCATGTGAAGTGAGAAACGAATATCTCAACGGCTGTGCCCAGGGCTGTCCCAATCTAAAGTGGAACCCTTAAGCACGTCTCGATTTACTGTCCCAGCACGTGATTTATAAACTGCTGTGCAACACGTCCCGATATTCCGCCGTGATTCATTTCCCATCTGTCTGCTTCCCTGAACAGCTCCTCTTCTTCCATGTCGATATTGTTTCTGACCGCCAACTCTCTGACAATGTCATAGTATTCCTGTCTTGAAGGCTTGTAATATCCTATTGTCACACCAAATCTGTTTGCAAGTGAAAGCTTCTCCTCCATCGTATCGGAATGATGGATATCAGCATTCTGCTCAACATCACGTCTGTCTTTCCAGGTCTCCTTGATAAGATGTCTTCTGTTCGATGTCGCATAAATAAGAATATTATCAGGTCTTGTCTCAACACCGCCTTCGATAACGGCTTTAAGGAACTTATAATCGGATTCATCCTCTTCAAAAGAAAGATCGTCCATGTAAATAATAAACTTATAATTTCTGTTTTTGATCTGCGAAATAAGCGAAGATAAAAGCCTGAACTGGTATTTATATATCTCTATCATTCTTAGTCCGTCAGAATAGAACTCATTTACAATAGCCTTAATACTCGTTGATTTTCCCGTTCCACTGTCACCAAAAAGCAATACATTGTTGGCTTTCTTTCCCTCGACAAATGCCTTGGTATTTGCCACAAGTTTCTTCTTCTGAATCTCGTAGCCGACAAGATCGTCAAGCACAACCGTATCCATGTTGTTGATAGATGAAAAAACAATCTTTCCATCCTTGTCCTCATTAAGTCTGAATGCTTTGTTGAGACCAAATGCACCCACACCGATATCTTTATAGAACTTCGTTACAATGTCAAAAAAGTCATTTTCATCGGTAGCCTTTTCAAGTTTCTCCGAAAGACTCCTTACTTTTTCACTCACATTATGATTGTACATAAGCTCCGGCTTCTCAATTGCCTTATAATTTGTTATACATGTAAAGCAATCTATTTCCAAAGCTTCCTCAATCTCGGAAAAATCATATTCGAATAGCTTCTTATACACACCAAAGTCACTCTTTGCGAAATGATTTACACTTCCGTCCTTGCTTCCCACTTTTTCACATGTCAAAGAAAAAGGATTCTCCTGCATGATCAAAAGATATGTCAGATAGTTATGCCAGAGATTCTTGTCAAATGCATAATCCGTCCCAAGTTCAAGGATCCTCTTTACCTGTTTATAAATTCTTGTTGTGAGCTCGGTCTTATCATAATCTTTTGAATGAAAATCTTTAAAAACATAAGCAAGTTGCATTAAAACCGAGTCCTTTGGCAGATCGCCGTATATTAACAAATTTGATACCAGATGTTCCATATATTTCTCCACGATTTTTTTTAGGTAAATTATATATCAGTTATCTGTTATTATCATCATTTTGCGTGTATTTTTTCAAGCCGTTCCAATCACAACTTCGTTCACCATCTATCGTCTCCAAAAACATATTCTTCACACTGTAACAATTGTTTAACCCCTGTCTATGTGCTTTTCGCCCTATTATTTCAAAAACACTTGCAACATTGTAAATATTTCTCTATAATTTTATTAACATTTATTTTACAAAAATACTTTGAAAGAAAAGGGTAAAAAAATGCAGACCAAGATTATTATTTTTAATGACAATCTTTTACAACATAGAAAAGAATTCGAAAGTTACAAAGAAGAACTCAATGAAATGTTGGCAAAATTCGAGGAGATGGAGACGACTCCGGCCAACAGGAGTTACGTTCGAATGATGGCGGCAAAAATTAATGTAACGCTTCAGAATATCGAATCAAACTTACACAAAGTGGCTTTTGCCTACGATATGGCAGAAAGATATGCAGAGAGAATCCTCAATTCGCCTTGCATGAACAACACCATTGTCGTCGACGAAGCCAAAGAACGCGCTCCCAAGCCAAACAAAGCAAACGATGACGAAGTATAAAGGACTGCGCGCTAATTTTTAGTGATACTGCCTTTCCTGACGCCCGGCCACAATGGTATATATTCGGAAATCCGCTGTGTACGTCTGCGCAGTGATTTTCATACTTTAATAAAACCCGAAGATGCTTCCTTTCACGTTGTTCAGAGAAGTCAGCATCTTCGGGTTTTATTAAAGTTGAAAATCATCTTGCTCGTACGAAGACAGCGGATTTCCGAATATATACCATTGTGGCCGGGCTGTCTATGAAAAGGGCGGTAAATGTGAAAATTTAGTGTGCTGACACGGTGATTTTTGATCAAATTACGCTGAATGATTATTCATATGCTAGGAAATCGAATGAGTCGTAGCGGTGGCTACGACGATTGAGATTGACAACGCATATGAATAATCAGGCAAGTAATTTATCAAATTGTCAACAAGACACCACACTGATATGTGATGTCATCAAATATCTCGACTTTTTGCGCAGAATAGATAGTCGCTCGCGGTTCTTTGTGTGCTTAGATTTGCATAGACTCGATTTTTCTTGAGATGGCGGTAGCGAGGGCTTCATGGCCGGTTTCGTCGAGGTGTTCGTCGTCGCGTTTACTGGGAGTGGCAACGGATGAAGCGGCGAGGAACTGATTGCCTCTTCTTTTGGCAATGTTTCTGTAAGTTTCTGCGAGTTCTTTACTTCTGTTTACGGAATCCACGTCAAATTCAGGATCTTTTGTGGGTTGCCAGACTTCGTCGCCAAGATGTATTGGGGATATGATCAGTACCTTTTCGGGAGATACATATTTTTCGATTTCTTCGACGCAGCGCTCAAGGCCTTTTCCTATCACATGCGGGTTGGCATGGTAATAGGTTTTGCAGTCATTGGTTCCGAGCATGATAATAACTCCGTCAAGAGGTGATGCACTCTCAAGGATAAGAGGAAGTGTATCAACACCTTTTCTGAAAGGTCTTATCTCATCCTCAAATACGGTTGTTCTTCCGCAGAGGCCCTCTTCTATTATTTTTGTATCATTAAGTTTGTTCTGAACAAGTCCCGTCCATCTGATTTCGTCGGGATATCTTTCTTTTGTTCCGGGGATAAGTCCCCATGTATTTGAATCACCAAATGCAAGTATGTTTTTCATAGTTTAGTACTCCTTTGATAATTCCATTATGCTATTCAGACTTTATTTTGTATAATATTGACATCTTATAGGCAGGTATAAGCATTTCATATTACAATGTTTAAAAAGTCATGAAAGGAAAGATGTTATGAGAGACAAACTGAAACTTATTCAAGAGTGCATGGACAGAGCCGTGGCAAATCAGGAAGTCGCAGGCGTTATCGCACTTGAGATAAAGGATGGAAAAGAAATCTTTTTTGCAAAGAGCGGCTATGCCGATATAAAAAATAACATTCCTATCAGCCGTGACAATATCTTCAGACTGTATTCACAGTCAAAGCCGATAACAGCTACCGCCGCCATGATGCTGATAGAAGACGGAATCCTTGACCTTAGCGAGCCCGTCGGCAATTATATCGAGAGCTATAACAAGCAGACTTATCTTTCCAAAAGTAAGGTTCATAAAGTTCCTGAAGAAAACAAGATGAGAATTCGCGAACTCCTTAATATGACCTCAGGTCTCGTATATCCCGGGCTCAATACAACTTCTGAAGTTGAAGTCGGCCGTCTCATGAACAAGATGGAGAAAAAACTCGGCTCGGATAAGATGATAACAACGATGGAATTTGCGGAAGAACTCGGAAAAATCCCGCTTAATTTCATCCCCGGCAGTCATTTCCAGTACGGAACAAGTGCCGATGTTCTGGGCGCTGTTATAGAAAAAGCTTCGGGAATGAAGTTTGGAGACTTCGTAAGATCAAGGATTCTTGAACCGCTTGGTATGAAAGACACCGATTTCTATGTTCCGGATGAGAAAAAAGAGCGTCTTGCAAAATCATACAGACGCACAAAAGGAAAGCTTTCAACATACTCAGGTGATCATCTCGCCATCAGAAATAACGGGGATCCGAATCTGTTTGAATCAGGCGGAGCAGGTCTTTTCTCAACAATAGATGATTATGCGCATTTCGCACAGATGCTTCTAAACGGCGGTACATACGAAGGTAAGCAGTTTCTTACGCCAAACAGTGTTAAATATCTCACATCCGGAAAGCTTAACGACACTCAGCAAAGCGATCTCCTGAAGTGGCAAGGGCTTGAAGGTTATACCTACGGAAATCTGATGCGTGTATTGGATGATCCGAGGCAGGCTTCGCTTATTGCCAACAAGGGTGAATACGGCTGGGACGGATGGCTTGGTGCGCACTTCTCAAACGATCCCGAGACCAACACCACTTTCCTCATGATGGTTCAGCGCTACGACTACGGCACAGGACCACTTACACGAAAGATTAAGAATATTATCTTTTCATAAGGGTATTTACGGACGCCCGGCCGCAAAGGTATATATTCGGAAATTCGCTGTGTACGGCTGCGCGGTGATTTTTTAAGACTCAAAAAAGAAGAGAGCTCTCCTCTCAGCGTTGTTCGAAGCAGTCGAGCTCTCTTCTTTTTTTCATCTTAAAAATCATCCTGCTCGTCCGAAGACGGCGAATTTCCGAATATATACCTTTTGTGGCCGGGCTTTTTCACACCGTACAGTTTCTCCGCGATGATTCTGTACGGTGCTTGGTCCAGTTTTCGCACCGTACAGCTTCTACGCGATGATTCTGTGTGGTGCTTGGTCTCTTTTTCACACCGTACAGCTTCTACACGATGATTCTGTGTGGTGCTCGTTC
>NZ_JHXZ01000017.1 GCF_000621565.1 Butyrivibrio sp. LB2008 | reverse complement strand
CTTGGCAAGATGACAATTAGATAAATTACTTGTGAAATAATCCATGTACTGCGTTGTCGTCAATCGTCGATGCCCGCATCGACTCAATCCTCCGCCTTGTACTTGAATTATTTCACTTCGTAATTGATCAAAAGTCATCTTGCCAAGACACTAGGTTCAAGCTTGTTGAAGTAGTATGGTATGCATCCAATTTTTATAGACAATAATGAAGAAAGGACCCCCATGAGACTTAAAAACTTCCTGATAGTTGTTAAAGATATCGAAAAATCCAGAAAGTTCTATCATGATCTGTTTGGCCTGGAGTTGCTCCTGGATAATGGAGGAAACATGATCTTGTCGGAAGGGCTGGTACTGCAGGAAGAGAAGTACTGGAAAGAGTTTTTGGGAAAAGAGATTATTTCGGAAAACAATTCCTGTGAGCTTTATTTTGAAGAGGTCGACATTGAAGGCTTTATTGAAAAGCTTGAAAGGTATTATCCGGAAGTGAAATATGTCAACAGACTCATGACGCACAGCTGGGGCCAGAAAGTCATACGTTTTTATGATCCGGACGGCAATTTGATAGAAGTGGGGACACTGATGTAAAATGGCAAATTATTCTGTAGAGATAAACGGCATACACGTGGATGCCACATATAGTGACGAGGTTGTTGAGCGGCTCTTTTTGCCGCTGCTTAAGGAGCTTTCGGCTTTGCAAAAAGAAAAGGGAAGGAGAATTCTTGTGATGCTCGCAGCACCTCCGGGAGCGGGGAAGAGCACGCTTGTAAGCTTTCTTGAAAAGCTCTCAAGGGAAAATGATGATATTACGGACCTGCAAGCTATCGGAATGGATGGATTTCATAGAAGGCAGGAGTATCTGTTGTCACATACAACAATACGAGATGGTAAAGAAGTGAAGATGGTGGAGATAAAGGGAGCGCCGGTTACTTTTGACCTGGAGAAACTGACTGCTGCGATAGAAAAGGTGAGCTCCGGTGAAGATACCTTTTGGCCTATATATGACAGGCATCTGCATAATCCTGTGGAGCATGCAATTCATATCACAAAAGATATAGTTCTTCTGGAGGGTAACTACCTCTTACTTGATATGGACGGATGGAACAGGCTAAGGGCTATGGCGGATTACACTATCAGCATCACTGCTAATGAAGCTATGCTGCGTAAAAGACTCATCGACCGCAAGATGAAAAGCGGAAATGATATTGAGTCTGCTACAAGATTTGTTGAGTACAGTGATATGGCCAATGTCAGACTGTGTCTTGAGAAAACAGTTAAAGCTGACATGGTTTTGGAAGCTCAAGCACTTCCTGAATTCTAAAGCCTCTCCATCCATCATCACGCTCGATAGTATTCTGCGGAGTATCCTCCGTTTATAATCATTTCCTCCTCTTAAGTGTCATGACAGCCCCACATACAAAGCCGCAAAAAGCAAAGGGTGCAATTCTGACAAATACAAACTCAAAGCCATGCAAAATAGTCCCTGCAACAGCGGTCTCGGGATCACTGTAATCCCAATTAAGATAAGGACTTCCTGCCATTAAGATTATAATAAATATAGCTACAATAACCATACTCAGCACTAAAAAAATCCAATGAAGAATATTTCGTCTCATTGCCTTTTGCCTTGCAAGCTCAAGCGTGATGACTTCAAGCTTTTCGGATATTACCTTCAAATCTTTCTGAGAATTTTCTGTTATTGTTTCACCAAGAAGAGTACTGATGGGAGTATCCAGTATGTCAGAAATAGAAACAAGCATCTCCGAATCCGGAACTGACAGACCACGTTCCCATTTCGAAACGGTTTGTCTCACAACATTCAATTTGATAGCAAGTTCCTCCTGTGAAAGACCTTTTGATTGCCTAATCTTTTTTATGTTTTCGTTTAACATGAGCGAAAGTCTCCTTTCGTAGCAACAGTACTATGAAAGCTGCCGTTGCTACAAGCAATGAATATTAACATCCCAGAAAAAAATATTCTATCCCATTAATCTATGCAAAAACATACAAAAGTAATCCTATATTGATTTTAATATGTTTTACGCCGGTGATAATCCCTATTTTTTATTATTTCATTTGCTTATGCATATTAAATGCTACTCAAAAAATATTTAGTATGCAGTAGCATGATTCTCACTTGATCAAAGACAGTTAGCATAGCATCGTGAAATACTCTGGTGATTTTGGGCTATTTTGTCGATGCTGTGCTAAATACTGCGCCTCTAGTCAGTTCAGATCCTGCAAGCGATCGTCCTCTGTCTTATCTATGCTTATGTCTTATGAACACACCTCGCCATTTAGTAGCCAGTTCAGACACAGGACCATAGGGGCGGATAGGCGTGTCTTCGTACAAGGTGATTGATTTTCAAAATTCATGAATCGGCAGATGCCGATTGTCCTGAGCAACGCGAAATGAGGCATCTGCCGATTCAGGAATTTTAGAAAATCACACCGAAGACGTACACACGCCTATCCGCCCCTATGGCCCTGCGTCTGAACGTCCCCAAAGGCAAGGAGTCCAAAGGCAAAGCCTCCCTCAGACATAACCTTCCGCAAGCATGACCTCCCCTAAAGGCAAAGCGCCCCAACCAAAACGTCAAGCAATAAACGTAATTGACCGCCCCAGTGCAGCACAGTATACTGAATTTAGTATGAAAAATGTGCCGGAAAATAATAAAACAAGAGTAAAGAAGCCCCTCAAAAAAAGGCTGATCATATTGGCGGCGATGATCACAGTGCCGTTTGTTCTTATTATTCTGTACATGATCTACTCCCTCATCAACTACGCCAACGCCTACAACACAATCGTAAGTAACCTCGCCGTAGCGAACAGTTTCAACCTCACATTCAAGGAACAAATGGATGAGAGCGTGTATCGTATAATCGTCGGAAGAGATGCGTTTGGAAGCGGAGATGAGAGCGATCCCTATGTACTTGTCGAGAATTTGCGCGCAGATTTTACGGAACTTAAGTCAATTACTACAGAAGTAAACAGCAGAACATGGCTTGAGACACTCCTTAGAAATGTCGATACACTCGAGAACAGACTCGATGATATCAAGAAAAGCGTAGAAGCCGGCGGACATTATGATGAAGATGTTGAGATGCTTGATTCCAACATCTATTCTTTGACCGAGCTTATCCAGGACAATATCCAGTACTATATCTATTATCAGACCAAGACAATCGAAGTTATTAACAAGGGCCTTCTAAAAGAAATGCAAGATTTCCTAGTGGTACTTGTCATACTTCTTATCCTCGGAATACTCTTTACGGTAGTCACGACAGACAAGATTGCAAGGAGCATTGTTGAGCCGATAGATACCTTAAGTTCTGCGACCAAGGAGATTGCGGAAGGAAACTTTTCTGTAAGGACTGCGCTTAACCTTGAGGATGAGATAGCTCTTTTGTCCGAAAGTGTTGATGACATGGCGGCACATCTCGAGATACAGATGGAACAGATAAGAGAGGATGAAAAGAAAATGCGAATGGCGGAGGCAAGACTCCTTCAGGAACAGATAAATCCTCACTTTTTGTACAATACACTCGATACTATCGTGTGGCTTATAGAAGACGGAAAGAATCAGGAAGCGGAAGATATGGTCGTTTCTTTGTCCAAGTTCTTCAGGATATCTTTAAGCCATGGCAAAGAATGGATAACCATACGCGAAGAAGCTCAGCATATCAGGAGCTATCTGGAAATTCAGAGCGTAAGATATTCAGATATACTATGTTATTATATAGATATTGATGAGAGCCTGAGTAACTATAAAATCCTTAAGATGACGCTGCAACCGCTTGTTGAGAATGCGCTTTATCACGGCATCAAGAATAAACGAGGAAAAGGACTCATCAGGATCACGGGTAAAAAAGAGGATAAACTTATAAGATTTGAAGTCAGCGATGACGGAGTCGGAATTGATGATGAGACGCTCAGACACATCAGAAAAGAGCTGAACAAACCCGCCAAGGATACAGATACGGGATTTGGCATGGCAAATGTCAATGAGAGAATCAAGATGAATTTCGGTGACAGGTACGGAATCTGTATAGAGTCGGAACTTGGAAGCGGAACCACGGTATCTGTGGTGATACCGGCAATTGAGTATGATCATGATGAGGAAAAGGATGCTGATAAATAATTCCGGAGAAAAGATTAGAATAAAGATCACAGCTCTTTTGACCGTAATCTGCGTTGCACTTACGGGATGCGGGCCGTTTACGGACTATTCGGTGGCTGATGTTTCGACGGGAGACATAGGTATCGGGAATATGTCTGATGATGCTCTTGTGAGCGTTGGATTTTCGCAGCTTGGAAGCGAGTCGACCTGGAGAAGCGCAAATACGGAATCAGTGAAAGCGGCTCTTTCTACAGATAACGGATTTTTTCTCATATTTGATAATGCAAGACAGATGCAGGAGAAGCAGTTTAAGGCGGTCAGAAGCTTCATATCGCAAAGAGTCGATTATATAGTAATCTGTCCTGTGATACAGGAAGGCTGGGATGTAGTGCTTGCTGAAGCAAAAGATGCGGGGATACCTGTGATCTTGCTGGACAGAAATATTTCGGTCAATGATGATTCAATGTACACATCTTTTATTGGGGAGGATATGTATGCTGAGGGCGCATCGGCCGGAAAGTGGCTCGAAGAGCATTTTGCGAATCAGGGAAGAAGCAACGATGAGATCAATATTGTAGTGATCGAGGGTACAAGCGGATCTTCCGCACAGGAAGGAAGAGCACAGGGCTTTGGCGCTATTGCGGCAAGGAACATGAACTGGAATATGGTCGCTTCGGTAAATGGAGAATTTACCCAGGCAAAGGGGAAGGAGACCATGGCCAGACTCCTTAGCGAGTTTGAAGATATTGATGTTATCGTATGTCAAAATGATGATATGGCATTTGGCGCGATCGAGGCGCTGAATGAAGCAGGGGTTAAGACGGGCGGTATAGGAGAGCCGGTTCTGATTTCTTTTGACGGAACCAAGAAAGCTCTGGAGCTTGTCAAAGAAGGTGTTATAAATGTCGATGTCGAATGCAATCCAAATTCGGGTGAGCTTCTTGCGCAGATCATAAATGATCTTGAAGCGGGGAATGCGGTAGACAAGGCTTATTATATGGAAGAGAAGGTATTTACAAAAGAAAATGTCGATGAGTACATCGAAGACAGAAATTATTAAGGGGTTAGTATGCTTAAGGTTTTTCTTGTGGAGGATGAAAGTGTTGTGAGGGAGAGCCTCAGAAACAACATACCATGGAAGGAGTACGGATTTAACTTTGTCGGAGAAGCTAGTGACGGAGAGATGGCGCTTCCGCTTATCAGAAAGACGGCGCCGGATGTTCTTATTACGGACATCAAGATGCCGTTTATGGACGGATTGTCACTTAGTCATATCGTGAAAAAAGAGTTTCCGTCAATGCGCATCATCATCATGAGTGGATATGATGATTTTGAATATGCGAAAAGAGCAATAAAAGAGGGCGTCGATCAGTACATATCAAAGCCGATCACCAAGTTCGGAATGAAGGAAGTTCTTGACAGTGTAAAAGAGAAGATAGAGAAGGAGCGCACTCAGCAAGGGTATCTGATGCAGTATCAGATGGAAACGCAGGAGTATGAGCAGCTTCAGAGAAGAGAGTTCTTTGAGAAAGTTCTTACAGGAGCTATGCCGGTAAAAGATATCTATGTGGAGGCGGGTAAACTTTCGCTTGATATCACGGCTTCGGCGTTCAGTCTCATTCTTTTTTCCATAAAAGATAAAGAAAAGCCGTTTGAGGAAATCGGCTCTGTGCAGTACTGCAAAGCGCTTGAGGAACTTATGAGTTATTTTCTTAGGTTTCCTGCATATATATTGTCGAGGTGGTCGCTAAATACCTACATTGTTGTCGTTAAGGGTGAAAAAGATATTGTCGCAGATTACGTGGAGAGAGGCGTTTCCAAGATAGTTGAGATCTGCGAGGGCAAGGATGACAAGATTGAGTGGTATGTTTCGGCGGGCAAGCCTGTTGAGAGATTCAGTGCACTCGTTAAGTGTTTTAATCTTGTAAATCATGCATTTGCATGCAGGTACTTTGTGCAGGATACGCATGTACTTACGGAAGATACTACGGCGAAGTACACATCCGCTCAGAATGACGGTTCCATCGAGAATATAGACAGCTCAAAGGTTGACAGTGCGGTTCTTAAGGGATTTCTTTCTACGGGAACTGAGAGTGAGATCGGGGAATTTGTATCCGAATATCTCACAAGTCTGGGTGATGCCTTAAAGAGCCATGTGTTTAGGAATTTCTTTGTGCTCAATTCATTGTTTGCTGCGAGCAGTTTCCTTGAATCGAGCGGTGTTTCGAAAAAGGACATCGATGAGAATCTCTTTTCACTTAAAGAGGGATATGAGATCAAGAGTAAGCAGGTTGAGGAGTTTATGGTGTCGCTTCTTAAGAGCGCGCTTGAACTTAGGGACAGCGCTTCAAATAAGAGAGGAAATAAGCTTATCAGCGATGCCATTGCATATATTGATGAGAATTACATGAATGAGAGCTGCACGCTGGTTGATGTCGCGGAGGCGCTTTCGGTAAACAGCAGCTATCTGAGCACGGTTTTTAGTAAGGAGATGGACACGACATTCGTGAAATTCCTTACGGCAAAGCGACTTGAGAAGGCAAGAGACCTCCTTGCAAAAGAGAGGATGCACACTGCGGACGTCGCTGCTGCGGTAGGATATAAGGATTCGCACTATTTCAGCTTTGTATTTAGGAAGATGTACGGAATGTCTCCCAAGGAATACCGGAATCAGAACAGCTGATAGGGAAGGACAATCGAGATTTTCGGTTGTCCTTTTATTATGGCAAGTATTCTCTCAGCTATGGCGGATGCAAGCGGCTCGCGCGGGTGACTGAAGCTCTTTAGATGAAAAGAATTTACCTGCGAGAGGTAGCTGTTATCGAAGCTGAATACTTTTTTGTCGGATAAGTTAAGTATCTTCAGGTCTCTTAGGTGTTTTACATACGGGTATGCATATTCATCGCTTCCGAATATGATGGCGTCGGAAGTTTTGCAGAGTGTTAAGATAGCGGACGCGGAATCTGAAGCGGAATCAGAATTTTTTTCTCCTTCGATGATATATTTTTCTTTGTCAAAAGGAAGGTCGAGGTCTCTTAGTGCCGAGAGAAAGCCGTACAACATGGCGGATTCCTGCGGATTGGCGTTTCTGAAAACTCCACAGATCCTGCGGCATCCGCTTGAGTGAAGGGAAGATACGAGGCTGTATGCGGCATCGTATGTTCCTTCTGTTACAGACGGGATTCCCGGCATGTTGCGGTAGGCGCCGTAGAGGAAGATGACAGAGCATCCTTTCTTTTCAAGATTTCTGTAGATATCTGAATTTGGATTTTTCATAAGCGAAAAACACTCTGCTAATATGGCGAGCGGAGGGTTCTGAAGGAGCTCTTTTAAAATAACTCTTTCTCTGTAAAAGTCGTTTCGTGTCTCAAAAACAGAGACGGACATGGGAACATCTGCATTTGAAGAGATGCTTTTTTCTATATCATAGATGAGCGAAGGGTAAATATACTCGTCGGGCCTTGTAAACAGCAGGCAGATATGATTTCTTCCGGCATCGGGATTAAGCCCCGTCAGGCGGTAGCCGCTTCCCTGGCGGGAGGAGATGAGATTTTCGTCTTTTAGGTCCGATAAGACTTTTCTGATTGTCTGGCGGCTGCAGGAGTATTTTTCGCAAAGCTCTTTTTCGGTGGGAAGAGCCATGTCACCTGTGACCAGTCTTTGAGAGATTTCTTTTTTTATTTTTTGAGAAATATTTTCCAGCTTAGTCATTTTTTTTCCTCGATTATTTAAAAAAAATGGGTAAAAAAATTTGTCTTCTTATGATCATAAAAAATATTCAACGTAAATTTTGGAGGTGTTATCAAAATTATCAGATAATTTTGCAAATATTTTTTGGGGATAATCCAAAAAATTTTATTCTAATATAAAGAAATTCAACTAAAAAAGTTCCGAGATGCATATCTGTATAAATTTGTACTTTTTACATCAGTATAACATTCAAATTTGTATTGTCAAAACATAGAAACTTGTGCATGTTGCCTTACGAATGTATGAAGAAAGCCGCATAAAAAGTAAAATATGTATAAGAAACCACTATTATATTGTAAATGGAGGGTGTAAGTATGAAGAAGAAAGTATTGGCAACTATTATGGCAGCAGCTATGTCGCTCACAATGCTTGTGGGATGCGGATCGGAAGGCGGAGGAGATGCAACGGCTCCTGAGACCGATGCAGGAGGAGAAGCAACCGCAGAAGCAGGCGATGCAGGGGAAGCTCCGGCGGCAGACGGTGATGTTATAACAGTTGGTTTTGCACAGGTTGGACATGAGTCAGATTGGCGTACAGCTTCAACAACTTCAGTTAAAGCAGCACTTTCAAACGAGAATGGTATCGACCTTCAGTTTGTAGATTGCGACAATGATTCAGCAGCACAGCTTGAGGCAGTACGTAACTTTATAGAGCAGGACGTTGATTATATCGTTATCGATCCTATCGTATCGACAGGTTGGGACACAGTACTTACAGAAGCAGATGATGCGGGAATTCCGGTTATCGTAATCGACCGTACTATCGATGATTCAGACAAATATGTTTCATGGGTAGGTTCGGAGTTCACAAACGAAGGTCTTGCTGCAGGTGCTTGGCTTAAGGCTTATGCAGAAGCTAAGGGCATCAAAGAGCTTAACATCCTCGAGATCACAGGAACAACAGGATCTTCTGCTGAGATCGGACGTACAAAGGGCTTCCATCAGTATATCGATTCCGAGGGATGGAATCTTCTCGATTCACAGACAGGTGACTTCACACAGGAAGGCGGACAGACAGTTATGGAGTCATACTGCAAGTCTTATGCAGGCAAGTTCAATGTTGTTATCTGCCAGAACGATAACGAAGCATTCGGTGCAATCGATGCAATGAAGGCAGCAGGCGTTTCTTACGGTGTTGACGGCGATGTAATAGTTATCTCATTCGATGCTTGCACAGCAGGTCTTCAGAAGGTTCTCGACAAAGAAATCAATGCGGACTTCCAGTGCAATCCTCTTCAGGGACCTGATTGCCTTAAGATAATCCAGGCTCTTCAGGGCGGACAGACAGTTGAGAAGCAGACATTCATGGAAGAACCTTGGTTTGTATCTGAAGATATCCTTAAAGATATCTCTTACAAGAACAATTCAGGCAAAGATGTAACAGAACCCCTTATCGTAGTTGATGCAGCGAAAGTAGACGAAGCATACTGATTTAGATCATAGATAAAAATTAAAGGGTAGTTCGTGAGAACTACCCTTGTTCATTAAAAAGAACAGAAAGGTATTATTTATGGAGCAGAATGAACTTATTGTTATGCGTGACATAGTGAAAGTCTTTCCGGGCGTAGTGGCACTCAATCACGCACAGCTTACACTTCATAAAGGCGAGATTCACGCACTGATGGGCGAAAACGGCGCAGGAAAGTCTACCATCATAAAGTGTCTGACAGGCGTGTACGAGCGTGATGCCGGAGAGGTTTATGTGCAGGGCGTAGAGGGAAATGTTTTTAACCATTCTACGGAAGATGCACAGAAAGTCGGAATCGCAACGGTTTATCAGGAGGTCAATCTTTGTCCGAACCTGTCGGTTGCGGAAAATCTTTTCATCGGACGCGAACCTGTTACCAAGCTTGGCACGGTAGATTGGCGGACAATGAATAAGCGGGCAAAAGAGATAATGGACGGCCTCGGCATATCTATCGATGTGACACTTGCTTTGGAAAACTATTCACTTGCAATTCAGCAGATGATAGCTATCGCGAGAGCGGTGGATATGGAATGTAAGGTACTCATCCTCGATGAACCCACATCATCGCTGGATGATAATGAGGTTGAGAAGCTCTTTGGCGTAATGAGAGATCTTAAGGCAAAAGGCGTAGGAATCATATTTGTTACTCATTTCCTTGAGCAGGTTTATGCAGTTTGCGACAGAATCACGGTTATGAGAAACGGAAGTTTTGTAGGTGATTATACTTTGAGCGAGCTTCCGAGAGTTAAGCTGGTTGCGGCAATGCTTGGTAAAGACTTTGACGATCTTGCAGCCATCAAGCCCGAAGGTAATGTCGAAGTTAATCCCGAGATCATGCTTAAAGCCGAGGGACTTAGCCATAAGGGAACCGTAAAGCCTTTTGATTTTGAGATACATAAAGGTGAAGTAGTCGGAGTTACAGGTCTTTTGGGAAGCGGCAGAAGCGAGATGGTGCGCTGTATCTACGGTGCAGATAAGGCTCAGACCGGTAAAGAGTTCATGAAGGGAAAAGAGATCAATATAAAAGCGCCTATCGATGCCATTAAGCAGGGCATGGCTTATCTTCCCGATGACAGAAAGGCCGACGGATGTATCGGAGATCTTTCTGTAAGAGATAATATAATTCTTGCACTTCAGGCAAGGAATGGAATGTTTAAAAAAGTTTCAAGAGCAAAACAGATTGAGATTGCAGATAAATTTATTGATATGCTTCAGATCAAGACTGCGAGCAGAGAGACGCCTCTTTCACAGCTTTCCGGAGGAAACCAGCAGAAGGTTATTCTTGCAAGATGGCTGTGCACTCATCCAGATTTCCTTATTCTTGATGAGCCCACAAGAGGTATTGATATCGGAACAAAGACAGAGTTCCAGAAACTGATTTTGCAATTTGCGCAAGAGGGAATGAGTGTCGTATTTATTTCTTCTGAAATAGAAGAGATGCTTCGTACGTGCACCAGAATGTGTGTTATGAGAGACGGCGAAAAAGTTGGGGAAATTGACGGCGATATGACACAGGAGAGTGTAATGAGTGCGATCGCGGGAGGTGAGAAGTAATGGAAAAAATAAAGAAACTAACGAAGCAGCAGTTATTTTTGCCTTTCTTCTGCCTTCTTTTAGTTCTTCTTATAAATTTGATAAAGAATCCGTCATTTTTTAGTATCGGTATTCAACATGGAGTGTTGTATGGAAGACTTATAGATATTTTGAACAGAGGTAGCGAGATAGCAATACTTGCGGTGGGGCAGACGCTTGTTGTTGCTGTATCGGCGGGAACCGATATTTCTGTCGGATCTGTTATGAGTTTGTCGGCTTGCGGAACCTGTATGATGCTTGCGGGGTACGGAGTAAACTCTACTACAGAACTTGCGGTTCCGATGGGAGTGGGAATTCTTTTTGGAATCTTCCTTGGCGGCGTGTGCGGTGCAATGAACGGCGCGCTTGTTGCTAAGTTAAAGATTCAGCCTATGGTCGCTACACTTATTCTTTTCACAGCGGCAAGGGCCATCGGCCTTCTTATGTGTAATAACCAGATCACATACATCAGATACGAGCCGTATAAGTACCTTGGTAATTTCATACCGGGATGTCCTGTTCCCACAGCCATCTTTGTAACCATCGCGGTTATCGCGGTTGTGACGCTGTTTCTTAAAAAGACAGCGCTCGGGCTTTATATTCAGTCAGCAGGTATCAACAGCAGAGCGGCAAGGATCTCCGGTATCAATTCGGCACTTATATGTTTCCTTTGTTACGTAATCTGCGGTGTCTGTGCCGGAATCGCAGGAATGGTTGCAAGCAGCCGTATTTATTCGGCAGATTCCAACAATATCGGACTTAACTATGAACTTGATGCCATCCTTGCTGTTGCGCTCGGTGGAAACTCACTTGGCGGCGGTAAGTTCAATCTTGCCGGTGCGGTAATCGGAGCTTATACGATTCAGGCTATCACGACAACCCTTCTTGCCATGGGCGTTTCAACAGACCAGGCGCCTGTTGTTAAGGCTATCATAGTTGTTATCATCGTAGTTGTTCAGGCACCTACATTTAAAGAGTGGATTGCCAATACTGAGGCAAAAAGAAAAGCTCTTAAGGCGGAAGGAGGTCAGGAGGCATGAAGAGTTTAAAGAAATTCAGCGGAAACACGCTGCTCCTTTTGATCACCATTGTTCTTTTTGTAGTGATGTATGCGGCAGGATGTGTTGTTTATTCGGCTAAGGGATTTACACATGTACAGACTTTTTTAAATCTCCTTATTACCAATGCGGGTCTTATCTGTGTTGCTTGCGGAATGACCTGTGTAATGCTTACGGGAGGAATTGATATTTCCGTAGGATCGCTTGTAGCTATGGACTGTATGATCCTTGCATATGGAATGGGCGTTAAGGGATGGCCCTGTATTCCGCTTATCATTCTGATCCTTATTATCGGACTTGTATTCGGTGCGGTTCAGGGATTCCTTATCGGATATCTCAAGATTCAGCCGTTCATTATCACCATGGCGGGAATGTTCTTTGCAAGAGGTATGACGGCGGTTATCTGTACGGATCAGATTTCAATCACGCAGGAGATGAATCCTACATTTTATAAATGGGCAAATGCCAAGATCAATCTCCCGAAATTTCTTGGATATGTAAATAAAAAAGGTAAGACGGTCGTACCGTTTGTCAGACCTACTGTTGTTATCGCAATCATAGTTGTTGCACTTATTTTCTTCTTACTTAAATATACTAAGTTCGGAAGAAGTCTTTACGCAGTTGGCGGAAACCAGCAGTCGGCGACTATGATGGGACTTAATGTTAAGGCAACCAAGATGAAAGCTTACATGCTTTCTTCATTCCTTTGTTCCATCGGAGGAATCTGTTATTGCCTCAACACTATGTCAGGTTCTGTTCAACAGGCACTCGGTTTCGAGATGAATGCGATCGCATCTGCGGTTATTGGCGGAACGCTTCTTACAGGCGGTGTCGGAAATGTTATCGGAACGCTCTTTGGTGTTCTCATAAACGGAACGATCTCGACACTTGTAACAACAAACGGAAAGCTTTTATCAAGCTGGAGTAACATTATGACGGCGGCGCTTCTGTGCTTCTTCATAATTTTGCAGAGTCTGTTCGCTTACTTCAAAAACAGGAACAGCAGATAATTAAATTGTGTGTGGCCCCCGCGGATTGTGTACTGACATCCGCGGGGGCTTTTTATAAGGGGACGACCTGTATGGCCATTTTTTACAGCCGTTTCGCTTGTTGACATTCAAGACATAGAAACTCAGAGCTGTATATTCTTCGCTCCAAAACTCGCCCATAAATGGGCTCAAACAGTTGGAGCGAGAGCAGAATATACAGCTCTGAGTTTCTATGTTCTTGAATGTTTCAACTCGCGAAAAGGCTGTAAAAAATGGCCATACAGGTCTGCGCAGTTATAGAAAAGCCTCCGTGCTGATTGCGCGAGAGCTGTGCATTTCCAAGCAGATACCGGCGAGGAGGCTACGCAAAAAGGCTGTAAAAAGGCTATAAAAAGGCTATACAGGTCTGCGCGGTTATAGAAGAGCCTATATGCTGCTTGACCAAGAACTGCGCGCTTCAAATATTAGTGGGCGATTTAAGGGGCTTGTTGGTTGACTCATGTTGAGGAGATGCGGAATTAAGGTCAATAAAGAAAGGCTTGCTGAGTGACTCATAATGAGGAAATGTGGACTTAAGGTCAATGAAGAAAGGCTTGTTGAGTGACTCATAATGAGGGAATGCGGAATTAAGGTCAATAAAGAAAGGCTTGCTGGTTGACTCATAATGAGGAAAAGTGGAGTTGAAGTCATAGATGGAGCTTCTTACAGTACCATGACGGCAATGACAAAATGTCCTACAGATTAAAAGTGCATATGCAGAACTAATTATCTGTGAATTAAGGGCGGATTTCGAAGCGAAAAATAAGAAAATCCAGATAAAAGAAGTACACAGGGCCTTAATTATCTGTGATTTTATGATATATTCCGCAAAATTAGCAGTAGAAACACAGATTGAAATAGCATAAATATCATTGTTTATCTGGGTTTTAGAGCGTTTATCTACATTATGCATCTCAAAAACACAGATAATACCTATCAACTATGATTTTTTATCTGTTTTTTGGGGGGGATTCTGAGAAAAAACGAAGAATAATCGCAGTTGCTTAGAGCTGCATTTGCTGCGGAGTTCACGAGGAATAAGTCAAGAGTAAACCAAGCTCATAGGTGCGGGCAATTAAATTGGCTTGGTTGATGCAGTTATCATGAGATATTGTGCGCTTCAAATATACAATAAACGGGGTTTTGTGGGAGTATTGCTTTTTCGTTTGAAGACTAATATTATATATGAATAAAAGATTAACATTTTTTAAGCAAAACAGTTTTTATGATAAAACAAATAACCTGAATGAGAGAAATATATGGATATATCAAGGCTTAGTCGAATAGAAAAGTGCAATCTGGCAATAGAATTGGGTGAAAGAGCGGCAGCGTATTTGGGCGACAATGATGCTATAAAAAGTCAGGTGGCTGATGCTCTTAACTTAGCCAAGAAGTGGAATGAGACAGAAGATGCCGGGGAATTGCTATATGATTTCCTGGATAATGAAGAGCATGGCTTTACGATATATCAGGAAAATGAGGAAGACGAAATCAAGATAAATGCGTGGAATTGTGTTATAGACGCTATTGCATTTGTATCTAAAATTGCTTATTTGGAGAGCGGGATAAAATATCTTCCGGAGCCGATTGAGATAGTGGATGATGATATTTTTGATCATATGGAAAATGCTCTGAGACTGTGCAGAAATTAAGAACGGTAATTTAGTGAAAAGGTTTGAGACTAAATGTCGGAGATGAAATGAAAAGAGAAGTTTTTTTAGAAAAGATTAAAGAGATGGGGATAAAACCCGAGAGTTTAGGAATTTATTTTGATGAAATATGCAGGGTTCCATATGCAAGGGGTATCTATTGTGATAATGGAGATTGGGTAATATACAGTATTGATGAAATAACTAATGTTCATGAGGAGTATCGCGGAGAAGAAGAAAATGCTTTTGATATTTTATTTGAAAAGCTGTTTGTCAGATTGGCTGAAGACAAATATATCAATCATTCGATCACTGATGATATAGTAAAAACTCCTCGGACCGTTATTTTTGATTATTTTCGTAAAAAATATCTGATGGAAGATGAGGAGCTTAATGAAGCATGGAATTATCTTCTGCAGAATTTTGTTGTATTAAATAACCTAAAGTATTATGTCGTTCATGATTCTTTTGTCCCTGAAGAAGATGCCTGTGTGTTTGAGGGATATACGGCCAAAAGAATCTACGAAGGAACTTACTTAAACGAATTGGAAGCGCATAAGTACTTGGTGGATCTAAGACTTAATCCGAAGCAGGCGCTTAACAAGTTAGAAAGTATGCTCAGGATAAATAAAGAGCCGGGTAATCAAAGCACTGAGATTGTTGTAAGGGCAGAAAAGATTGAAAAAGAGAATGTAAAAGAGAAGGCAGAAGAAAAGAGTAAGAAAGTCGAAACAAGGTATTATAAATTTGACAATAGCGATGGCGGCATGAGAGCAACAAGAGAATATCAGTATGATGATAGCGTGGGTGACATGAAATTAACCCTTTTTAAACTTGAATATTTGAACTGCTTGGGAATTTGGGAAGAAGATTGTACACTTTTAAGAAAATTTGTTGGAGGGGATACTGATTTTGATGAGATATCAGAAGCGGAAGCCGACAAATTAGTTGAAAACATGAGGAACAGATATGGTCATAATTCAAGAAAAGGCGGATTATGGTGCAATATAAAGAATCTGTTTTGTAAAAGCAAATAATTTTTTTTGATAGGGGATTTTTGGAGGATAAGTAGTTGCCGAAAAAAATATACGATAAATTACAAGAACTGCTTGAGTCGCGTAGTGGTGTGGTACAGCCTTATGCTGAGTCGGACGAAACGGTATCTTCTGTTAAGTACAAAATTAGGTGGGCAGGTAATATTGCCTTTGCGGTTCAGGGATGGGAGAATTTTGGCTGGTATTATGTGGAGCGGAATAATGAGAGAGTGTCAGCGCTGTTTCATTACAAAACAATCGATGATAAAGATTTGGGAATTATGCAAAATCTGATAGATGAGATTGAGAGTGGTAAGTATAACGGCAAGAAGACGCTAAGCGATAAGATTCTGGATGTTGTGGAAAAAAGGCAGCTTACGTCATATATGAATAAGACTAAGTGGAATGAGCTTTTTCATGATATAGATGAAATACCGGATCTTTTGATAAATTATAAAACGCTCTTTGAAGAAAAAGCTCCCGGGTTCTTCTGGACTATCCGCGGTGATGAGCATTTTTTCCACATGAATACGGCTGAAATAGAATGGTTTGCCATCAAGGATACTATAAGAAAGTCGCAGATTGTAGGACGTCTTTTGCCTCCAAAAGAAAATGAATACAGTGTAAGGGAGCAGATAGAGAGTATTTTACACGAGCATTCTATAAGTTATGAGTATAACGAGAGTGAGAAGATGTTTGTGGTTTATGGATATAGCAGGTAAGCAAAAGGGGACGAGACAAGATATACGTTTTAGAGACGCTAACTTGCTTATTGTATATAGCCGGACTACGTGATAAGATTCAAATAATTATTTTGCATAAGGGGCGGTTACCGAAAAATGCTTAGAGGTACGGCCTCCTATGGAAAACAATAGTAAGTTGACAAAAAGGATGTAATGATTATGGATTTTATTATTTCAAAGGCTAAGATTGAAAATGGTGGAAATGCGATCACTTACGATAAAGATGCATTGAGCGGCATCAAGAAGATTGCTGCGAAAATTTCAGGTGACATGGAGGCGGTTTTTGGAAGTGCGCCCCAAGTACATGAGGAAAAGGCTTCAGAAAGCCCTATATATGTAGGAACTGTCAGTGATGCGCTTATAGCAGGGCTTGGCGTTGATACATCTGATATTGAAGGAAAAAGAGAGGTCTATAAGATTACAGTTGTTGGCGAGTCTCTTGTTATCGTAGGAAGTGACAAACGTGGAGCAATCTACGGAATGTTTAAGCTTTCTGAGATGCTTGGGGTATCGCCTTTTATTGATTGGCTTGATGTAAAGCCTGCTAAAATGGATGAATTCACAATTCCATCCGATTATTGCATGATCTCTAAAGAGCCATCCGTTAAGTTTAGAGGCTTTTTTATCAATGATGAATGGCCGGCTTTCGGAAATTTCTGCAATAAGAGATTCGGCGGTTTTAATGCAAAAGTATATGAACATGTTTTTGAACTGCTGTTAAGACTTAAGGGCAATTATATGTGGCCTGCTATGTGGTCTGCAATATTCCCTAATGACGGTCCGGGACTTGAGAATGCGATACTTGCTGATGAACTCGGTGTGGTAATGGGAATGAGCCATCATGAACCTTGCTTGAGACAGGGAGAAGAGTATAAGTACCTTAGAGGCAAGGATTCTATATATGGCGATGCATGGAATTTCCTTACCAACGAGGAAGGTATAACACGTTTTTGGGAAGACGGTCTTAAGAGAAGCGGAAAATTTGAGAATGTGATCACCGTCGGTATGAGAGGCGAAGCTGACACTGCAATCATGGGAGAAGAGGCTACTTTAAAAGATAATATCGATCTTTTAAGGAAAGTTCTTTCAACTCAGAACAGACTTATAAAGGAAAATGTAAATGAGAATCTCGATGAAGTTCCGAGAATGCTTGCGCTTTATAAGGAAGTAGAGCCTTATTTCTACGGAGATGAGAATACTAAAGGTCTCATGGATGATCCTGAACTTGAGGGCGTAACACTTATGCTCTGTGATGATAATCATGGAAATTTAAGGACCGTTCCTACAGAAGAGATGAGAAACCACAAGGGCGGATACGGAATGTACTATCATTTTGATTATCATGGTCTTCCGGTGTCATTTGAGTGGTTTAATACATCACATCTTTCCAAAGTCTGGGAACAGATGACGACAGCTTATGACTTTGGTATAAGAGACCTCTGGATCGTAAATGTCGGTGATATCTTCAGTAACGAATATCCTCTGGGATACTTCCTTGATCTGGCTTATGATTTCGACCGCTTTGGTACTTCCAATCCAAACAGTGCCAAAGAATATACAAAGCTTATAGTTAAGCAGAACTTTGATGGCAAGCTTTCTGCTGCTGATATGGATAAGTGCGCGGAGCTTCTTGAGGGATATACAAGGATAACGGCAAGCAGAAGAACTGAGGCGATGAATGATAAAGTCTATGCGCCTTTTGCTTATAACGAGACATTTGATATGCTCGAAAAAATTGAAAAGCTCATGTCGGACGCCGATACGCTTTTAAATAAGCTCGAAGGCAATACGAGATTTGTTTTCTATGAACTTATATGGCTTCCTCTTACTGCAAATCTCAATGTTCAGAAGATGTGGCTTCTTACAACTTTGAACCATGCTTTTGCGGAGCAGGGAAGTACTTATGCCATGACTCTTGCCAAGAAAATAAATGAATGTATCGAATATGACAGAAAGATTGTGGATGAACTTCATACTATCGAAGATGGAATGTGGTACGGAATGGGACTTTCAGAGCACATTGGATTTAATGACTGGTGCGAAGAAGGCTGCAAGTATCCGGTAGTTCATACTTTTGAACCTGCGAACAAAGAAAGACTGATAGTTTCGGTAAAGGGCTCTGACTTCTATACGGAAGGAAAGTTCTGGACAGGACATGTGGGTGCTGTAGATGCGTTCCTTGATCCTTCAAAGGATGAGGCGGAACTTATACTTTCAACTGCGGGAAGAGTTGATTGCAGCTACGAAGTTGAAAATCCCAATGAGTTCTTTGCTATATCAGAGGAAAAGGGCGTTGTTGCGCCTAATACGATCAAGATCTTAAAGGTTAGACTTAACAGGGAAAAGTACAAAAAGGGCGATATGACTCCCGAAATATGTATTCACTGCTCTGACGGAAATGTAGTGATCAAGCTTCCTGTAAATACTTTGTCCGACATCGGATGCGGCAAAAAAGCTGACGGAACCTTCTACTGGCTTGGAAGAACTCTTGACATGAATGAGAAGATGATAGATGCGCCTCTTCATAAGAGAACATGGCCCGGCAAGCTTGAACTTATGAATTACATATCGATTGATGCTGTGAACTATACAAATAAGACTGATTCAGCCGAAGGCGGATTTGAAGTTATAGAAGATTACAGCAGAGGCCTTGATGCGGTTAAGGCATATCCGCAGGATATTATTTTTGGAAAAGACAAAAAGGAATATCCGGGGCTATCTTATAAAGTACAGGTTCCTTCAGAGGGTGATTACAAAGTTAAGCTTTATGTCAATCCGAGCAACCCGTATTCAAGGGATAATGTGATTTTCTTTGGAATCAGCGCAAATGACGGAGAGATAAATAAAATAAATATGATCGAGCCTGATTTTGCTGTTGGCGACGGTAATCCATACTGGTCACTTGTTGTTACAGAAAACAAGAGGGTTGTGGAAGCTGAACTGAAACTTAGAAAAGGCATCAATGATATCAATGTTTATGCGGTAGATCCAAACTTTGTTGTTCAGAAGCTGGTTATACATAAAGCAGGTGAGGAGCCTATGCCGTCATATTTAGGACCTAAGGAGACATTTAAATTCTGAAATCCGTAGCAGGTGCGGATTTCTGTAATTTTATTTTAGAAGTCATATTATTTGCTTTAGCAGACGTTTTTTATTAAAATGGTTCAGAAGCGCGTGCGCTTTATTAAAGAGGTTATATAAAAATACTGGGAGTTCAGAGGTGAATACGATGAAGATAGCTGTAGTTGGTACAGGATATGTTGGGCTTGCGATGTCAGTTCTTCTTGCGCAGTACAATGATGTGGTAGCAGTGGATATTATCCCTGAGAAAGTTGATATGATCAATTCAGGGATATCTCCGATAGTTGATAAGGAGATTGAAGAATATCTTAAGAAAGGGAATCTCAGGCTCACGGCAACTTGCGATCTTGCACAGGCTGCAAGAGATGCGGAGTTTGTTGTTGTTTCGACACCTACTAATTACGATGAGAAGCTTAATTATTTTGACACTTCATCGGTTAAGAGTGTTATAGATAAGGTGAGAAAAGAGAATCCGGATGCGTTTATCGTTATCAAATCAACGATTCCGGTTGGATATACCGAGTCGGTAATGGAAGAGTATGAAACGGATCACATTCTCTTTTCACCGGAGTTCTTGAGAGAGGGACGTGCGCTTTACGATAATCTCTATCCTTCAAGAATAATTGTAGGTTTTGATACCGATTCCGAGGAAGCGGCCGACAAGGCTGAGTTGTTCATGGGACTTCTTAAGCAGGGAGCTCTTAAAAAAGATATTCCCACACTTCTTATGAATACGACAGAGGCTGAGTCTGTTAAGCTTTTTGCCAATACTTACCTTGCACTCAGAGTTTCATTCTTTAACGAACTTGATACATATGCTGAGGTCAGAGGACTTAACACAAGAAATATTATTGACGGTGTTTGCCTTGATCCCAGAATCGGAGACTTTTATAATAATCCTTCATTTGGATACGGCGGATATTGCCTTCCCAAGGATACCAAGCAGCTTCTTGCAAACTATGAGGATGTTCCGAATAACCTCATTACTGCGATCGTTGATGCGAACAGAACGAGAAAAGATTTTATCGCGGACAGAGTATGGGCTCTTCATCCCAAGAAGGTCGGTGTTTACAGACTTACAATGAAGGCGGGTTCCGATAATTTCAGACAGTCTGCGATTCAGGGAATCATGAAGAGAATCAAGTCACGCGGTATCGAGTGTGTTGTTTATGAGCCCGCTCTTAAAGAAGACAACTTCTTTAATTCAAAGGTTATTCGTGATCTTGATGAGTTCAAGCGAGAGTGCGACTTTATTATTGCAAACAGGATAACACCTGAACTTCAGGATGTGGTTGATAAGGTTTATACAAGAGACCTTTTTGGGAATGAGTAAGATTTAGTTATCACCGAAAAAGAGTTTGTAGTACTATGAAAGATTTTTTTAAGAATAATAAGAAAAGAATTCTAAAGATACTTGCGGTCATTGCCATAATAATGATCGCTGCGACGGTATGGTATGAAATACCTGTGACAGAGCATATCACAATAAGCGGAGAAGGAAAGATTGATTATCCCATCAGATTTGCGCTCGTCACAGATCTTCATTCCTGCTATTATGGCAAAAATCAGTCGCAGCTTATAAAGATGATCGACAAGGAAAAGCCTGATGCGATTCTTATGTCCGGCGACATATTTGATGACAGACTTGGGCAGAAAAATGCACGGATCTTCATCGAAGGTGTGGCGGACAGATATCCTTGCTTTTATGTTACGGGAAATCATGAGTTCTGGAGCAAAAAAGAAGACGAAGTTAAAGAGTTTCTTAAGTCAAAAGGCGTGACGGTGCTTGAAGGAAATGCAAGAGATATAAACATAAACGGAAACGACATTGATATATGCGGAGTTGACGATCCGACATATATGGCTGAGTCGAAGTGGCTGGAACGGCTTGACGGAGCGGATAGAGAATCCAGTCCTGAGAAGTACAGGGTTCTTTTATCTCACAGACCGGAGAAAGTTGAAGCTTACGAGAATTATGATTTTGATCTTATCCTTTGCGGGCATGCACATGGCGGACAGTGGAGGATTCCTTTTACAAAAAGAGGCGTAGCTGCGCCGAATCAGGGCCTGTTTCCTGCATATGTCGACGGATTGTACGATCTTGATAACGGTTCGGAGATGATCGTCAGCAGAGGACTGGCAAGAGAGCGTATGCCATATCCGAGATTTTTTAATCATCCGGAAGTGGTGATCATAGATATTGGATAAAAGACAGTGGAAAGAGTCACATATTGTGGCTCTTTTTTTCTGCGCTTTTTTACTTAAAAACAGATTTACTGAGATTGAAATTAGTTTGACTTTGTGATAAAATGTTAATGTTTTATTACAAAAATGTTTCTTGGTTAGAAATAACAATTGAGGTGAAAGTAGCACCAAATGCATAAGACTGATTGATTAGTACTATGTGAAAGGGGAAGAGTAGTGAAATGATAACTTACAAGTGCAGAAATTGCGGTGCACAGCTTAAGTTATCCGATGCCGGAGGATTTACATGTCCGTATTGCGGCAGCAGGGCTTTTATGTCGGATTCGGAGCTTAAGGGTAATAACGAATTTCGTAAGAAAATGGTTACTTATTACAGTGCAAGAGCAATGGAAAAGGAGAATGATTATTCCGGTGACACGCTCTGGGAAGAGTCGGGCAGAGTTGAATATATAATGGAAAATGACCAGTATCTTACGGTCTCATATATGGATAAATATGAGTATCCACGTATGACTTGCTATCTGGCTATGAGAAATGTTGTTTATATATTTGATAATTGCGAAGAGGCAGATTTATTTTTGTGGGGACTCGATAGCCTTGTTTTTCCCGAAGCGGATATGAAGCTTGACAGATGTTTTCCTGTTTTGAAACAGCGTGCGAAGCTCAAAGACGGCAAAGAGGCACTCATATTTGTGCGCAAGCCGTATTTTTATCCGGCTGAAGTTTTTGCTCCGTATGAAGCAGATCATTTGGCCTGGGTTATTTCGAGAATGGAAAATATGTGCTGTGCGCTTGAATATTCGGGCGTTTCACACGGCGATATAAGTACGTCCAGTGTGTTTGTAAATCCTGTAACACATGAAGGAATGCTTTTTGGCGACTGGAGGAAAGTGGGAGTGAAGAGATCAAATATGGATCTTAAGCTTATCAGAGATACCGCCAGGAAGATCATGGGCGGAAACGGACAGCCTGTGCAGCTGACAGAGTTTTTGCGTTCCATGCCAAGAAGGGATGCATACGAAGATTTTGAATATTGGGATACCGTCATTGAGAGGGGATTTGGCGGCCATAAATTTAAAAAGATGTAAAAGGTTATAAAAGGAGAGAGAAAAGAATGGGATACGGAAGTTATTCTGCTTCTGATTGGAAGAAGCTTAAAGACAGCAGAAAGCTTGATAGAGGACAGAGTGTAGAGGAAGTCTTTACAAGAAATTGTTGTGATCAGAAATATGATCCCAGATATATCGGTACAAGAGAGTGCTTTGATTCTGAAGATCATCCAAACACGACACCTATTGTAGTTGGTCTTGATGTGACGGGATCTATGGGCTATCTTGCTGTAGAAGTTGCAACAGGTGCTCTTAATGAGCTTATTACAAAGCTCTATTCAACAGGTGCTGTGGAAGATCCTGCACTTATGTGTGCAGCATACGGAGATTTCAGAGACAGATCGCCTCTTCAGGTTACACAGTTTGAATCTGATATTCGTATAGCGCAGCAGCTTCTCGATATTTATTTTGAGAATGGCGGAAACGGCGATGTTGCGCCTACTTGTCTGTGGGATTTCCTTGCGCGTCATACCAATATTGATGCTGTAAACAAAAGAAATAAGAAAGGCTTTTTGTTTACTATAGGCGATAATGCAACAATCAGAAAAGAAGCTGTTGACGATACCATCGCACGCGTTATCGGGGACAGAACAGCATACGGAAGCAGAGAAGCTGTTCTTAGAGAAGTTCAGAAAAAATTCTATGTATTTCATATTATGATCGGTACGGGAAACAGGGAAAATGAAGTACTTCTCCCCGGCCATACAATTAATATCGGAAGAGCCGATATTGCTAAGATTCCTGAGATTATCATAAGTACAATCCAGATGCAGAACGGAAAGCAGATCGAAGAGGTTCTTGAACAGTGGGAAGAATTGGACAGACCTGTTATCGGTATGGCACTTGATCAGATTTCTTTACAGGATAGTGGTTTGCAGTTATGAGAACGGTTGCCGTTATTGGAAAAAATTTTGGCGATGAGGGTAAAGGGCTTGTTTGTGCAAGTCTTTCGAAGAATGTAAAAAATACTCTTATTGTCAAGCATAACGGCGGTGGACAGGCCGGGCATACTGTGGAGAGCGAAGACGGAAAGCGCTTCATACATCATCAGATCGGATCCGGGGCTGAGCATGGAGCGGCAACACTTCTTGCGGACACGTTTATGGTAGATCTCTATCAGCTTACGGAGGAGCTTAGCAGCTTTGAGCATATATATGGATTCATACCGGAAATATATGCTGAGAAAAATACTCATATTACGGTTATTGATGATGTGCTTCGAAATATGTTCATTGAGTCCGCGCGCGGGCCTTTGCGCCACGGAAGCTGCGGAATGGGGATCAATGAATGTAAGATGAGACAGTCGGAGGGCTTTTCTCTTACACTTGAGGAAGTAAGAGACCTTAATCCGGGAGAGCTTTTTCGAAGACTTAAGAGATTCCGCATTGAATATGGGCAGAGGGATATAGAAGCACTCAAAGCCAAGTTCAAGAAGAATAACCCCGGTGAACCGGCTGACTATTACGATATGCTCACGGATGACGGAGTTCTTTTTACCTATGTGAAATATCTGAAAGAGGGCATAAGGTCTATCAAGCTTGTTGATGCAAGTAAGGACTGGCTTTCGCGGTATGATCAGATAGTATTCGAAACGGGACAGGGGCTTCTCCTTGATGAGGACTATACGATCTATGCGCCTCACCTTACGCCGTCCAAGACAGGGCTTCACAATATTGCTCAGTTTCTTGAAAAGAGAGAGATGCCTCTTAATGAATTTATCTATGTTACGAGGCCTTATGTGACAAGGCACGGAAACGGGCCGCTTCCGCATGAGCTTAAGAGGGAAGAACTTCCGGGAGTCGGCAAAGACAGTACCAACATGGATAACGAGTGGCAGGGCAGTATACGTTATGCAAAACATGAAAGTTTTCAGAGCTTTGACGGGCCTGTAAGAGATGATGTTAAAAGCGTCCTGCATATGAAATGTATGCGCGGCGCAATGGTGTCGGTTCTTTTGACACATTTGGATGAAACGAATGATATTGTATATTTCCAGGATGGTGATATTCATTCAAAAGATCTTATGAAAACACTGCTGGAAGATTACGGATATACGAGGGTATATACGTCGCACAGCAGGTTTGGCACAGATATGTATAAATGATATGAATATGAATAGATTAGAGAAACTCCCGGTGCATAAAAAAGGATGCATCGGGAGTTTTTTGTCATTACAAAAATATTTGGTTGATAACCAAATATTTTTGAAGTACAATGGATAACGATTGTTTTTTATATCATTCTGTTTTGAATATGTTTTGACGTTTTATGCAGTATAATTTTAAGACTTTAAGGACTTGCTATGTTTTGTGACTTGGTAAAAGGGAAACGGGTTTTATTTATTACTACAAGAAACATTGATTATATTCGTAATTCCCAAGAAAAAAATTTATTAGAAAAAAATGCAGAATCTGTGGAGTTTATCTATTCCACAAAGCACAGTTATCCTTTGCGTCTGCTGGAAATCTATGGCAATATCGTTATCGAAAAAGTGAAAGGTCTTTTTCATAAGGGTAAGATCTATAATTGCAATGTTGTATTTATCGGGTTTGCGCCACAATTGGTTCTTCCCGTGTTCAAGATTTTTTTCCGTAAAAAAAGTATTATTATTGATTTCTTTATTTCCGTCTATGACACCATGATCTGCGACAGGCAGAAGTTCAGGGATGGCGGAATGGTTTCCAAAATCTGTAAATTCTTTGACGAGATCACTTTGCACTTTGCGGATCACATTATCACGGATACCAAGGCGCAAGCGGGATTTTTTATCGAAGAGCTTGGAGCTGTTCCCGGAAAGGTTGAGACACTTTATCTTGAAGCTGATGAAAAAATTTATTATCCCCGACCGCAGGTAAAAACAGGTGATCTTAAAGATAAGTTTGTGGTCCTATATTTTGGCAGTATCTTACCGCTTCAAGGGGTGGATGTTGTACTTGATACCATAAGAAAACTTAAAGGTGAAGAGGATATCTTTTTTGATATCATAGGTCCCATTCCGGAATCTTTGAAAAAGCCGATTCAGTCCAATGTATGTTACACTGACTGGCTTTCTCAGGAGGAGCTTGCGGAAAGAATAGCAAATGCGGATCTGTGCCTTGCGGGGCATTTCCATGGAAGCATAGCAAAAGCCGACAGGACAATCCCCGGAAAAGCTTATATCTATGAGGCGATGAAAAAGGAAATGATCCTTGGAAACAGCAGTGCAAACAGAGAGTTGTTCAAGGAAGATGAAATGCATAGTTTTGTCACCATGGGAGATTCCGATGAGATGTGCAGATTGCTTCTTGAATATATAAATAAAAACGAAAGCGAGCAAAGTAAAATTGCTTATTAGTGTAATCGTACCTGTTTATAATATTGAAAAATATGTCGGAAAAGCAATTGAAACAATAATCGGTCAGACTTACAGGGATTTGGAAATAATTCTTGTAGATGACGGATCAACTGATAAAAGCGGCGAGATATGCGAGCGCTATGCCGTCAAAGACGATAGGATAGTAGTTGTTCATCAGGAAAACGGAGGTCTCTCAAAGGCCAGAAATACAGGGACCAAAATAGCAAAGGGAGATGCGATTGCCTATATCGACGGTGATGATTATATACATCCTTGTTATTTTGAGATACTTGCCAAGAATCTTATTGAGCATGAAGCCGATATCTCCGTTTGCGGAATGCAAGTGGTTTCCGAGAATGAATATGAGAATTTATCGCTTTCAAAAGATGTTGAAAATGCCGCTATAGAGATTTCTGCTGAAGAGGCGCTTGAAGGTATGCTGTCTCAAAAGCGCTTTTCACTGTCTTCATGTGCAAAATTATATAAGCGTAAGATCGCTCAAAGTCATTATTTTCCTGAACAGGAACTCTTTGAGGACTATTACACCGTCTATAGATTTTTTACCGAGGCAGATGCTGTCACATATACAGATGCCGGGTTATATTACTATCTTAAAAGAGCCGGAAGTATTACCAAGAAAAAATATTCTCATCAGATGATGGATTATATAAAGCACGGAGAGCAGGTGATCGAGCATGTTAAACAAAGCGGGCAACAGCTTATGGATGCTGCGATCTCAAGACTTGTATGGGCGTGTTTTTATATAGTAACTCACATAGATGATTCATCAAAGTACAGGGAAGATGAAGAATATTGCTGGAATTATATAAAGAAATACAGAACGAAAGTTATCATAGATAATTCTGCCGTAAAGAAAGAAAAGATGCTTTGCGCGCTTAGTATGTTCGGCAAAAAGCCGCTTAAACTCGTATATAAAATGTCATTGAGGTGAATATTATGATTCCTAAGGTTATACATTATTGCTGGTTTGGTGGAAAAGAAAAACCTGAAAGCGTTATCAAGTGCATAGACTCTTGGAAAGAGTTCTGTCCGGATTATGAAATAAAAGAGTGGAACGAAAATAATTTTGATATAAACGCAAATGACTATGTAAAAGAAGCGTATCAAAATTCCTTTTGGGCCTTTGTCAGCGATTATGCAAGATTTTCTATCTTGTATAAATACGGCGGTTTGTATTTTGATACCGATGTGGAGCTGATAGATACTATTGATGACCTGGTGGAAGAGGGACCTTTTTTTGCCAGAGAGCGTAAGGATAAACTTGTTGTCGCAACGGGGCTTGGAATGGGTGCGTTGCCGGGGATGGATGTGTACAAAGAAGTTTTGGATTATTATGATTCAATACATTTTGTATACGAAGACGGAACGTTTAATAAGAAAACGGTTGTGGATCATGTGACCAAAGTGCTTATAAAAAATCCGAATGAATACAAAAATACGGATAGCGTCTTCAAGATACAGGATATAAGCATATATCCCAAAGACTATTTTTGCCCCATAGATTATCTTACCGGAGATTGGGAATTTACCGAGAATACCAGGGGTATACATCACTATGATTCAACATGGTTGTCGGAAAGTGAAAAGGAGATCAATCGAAAAGTACGTGAAGTAAATAAAATGTATGGTTACAAAATAAGTCTGGTCTATAAGCTTTTACTTGAGACTGGTTACGTGTTTAAAGAAGACGGATTAAGAGCTTCACTTCATCATGTCAGGATCAGATTGAGGAACTGGTCAAAGGATATGTGATTAAACAAATTTGAAAAGGAAGTTATGACAGCTTTGGGAAAAAGAAAAAATACTTATTATGTTTTGGCATGCTTTTTGGTGTGTTTTATTCCCAGGATCATCATCAATCTGGGAATAAAGGCCAGTACCGGCGGACACGATGATCTTGGCTTTTTGGCTGTACCTTCTTATTTGGCGGGATATGATTGGAGCGGAGTGATAAAGCATACATCATATTATGGATTTGGCTTTTCTGTACTATTTATGACTCCGATCATAAGATTGTTCGGAAACACACCTTTTCTTATGTTTCAGATAATGTGGGCGATAGTTGCCGCATTTCAGTCTCTTGTGGCAGTGATCGTCTATTACATAGCTTACAATCTCTTTGAATACAAAGACCGCAATTTCTGTGCACTTGCGGGAATAATAATGTCCTATCTTACATTCTGCTCATCGTGCAGATTGGAAAACGATTCCGTCATGCCTTTGTTCATATGGGGAATCATTCTGATCATGTCACTGCTCATAAAAAGTGATGAACACAGAATTGCAAGAACGCTGTGCCTGGATCTTATGGTGGTCTTTTTGCAGCTGATGCATACGAGATCTGTTATCATATGGATAGCGTTGTCTATTGTTGTCATTATCTACAGGATCGTGGAAAAAAGATGGCTTGTGTGCCCTAAGACATATCTGGCCGGAATGGTTATCGGAACTTATCTGATCAAAAAGCTGGTTTCTTATGTTCAGACAGCTGTCTGGGGAACTACCGATCTTGCCAATTCTTCCACGGGTTTAAAGAATCAGCTTATTACCGGTGCAAAATCGGGAAGCATCATCGATTATATCAAGTCATTTGTTTTTTTGTGCTTCGGTGAATTGTTTACCATAATTCAGTTTTCAAATATTATATTTGCGGTCGGGCTTGTTTCAATCTTGTTTTTCCTGTTTAACAGGGTGAAAAGAGAAGATAAAAAAGCTGAATTTTATAATCTTATTTTCCTTTTGATATTATTCATGGGAATGTTGGCGGCTTCGGGACTTTATTGGAATGAAGATGCCAGAAACGCGATGATGTCAGGGGAGTTTTCAAAAGGTTTCTTTTACCTTAGATATATTTCTACATTTGCGATCCCGATAGCATTTTGGGGGATTGCATGCACACGCGACATCAACACGAAACAGATGGCGATAATTGTCTTTTTGTATATGTTACTGTGCCAGTTTGTTATCAGTAATATAGGTGCACTTCCAAATCAGGATTTATGGGCGACTTTTGCCTCAAAATATAAGGGAAGCTTTAAATCCATGCTCACACAAAATGACCTTTCAATCGTGAGCATAGTTAGTCTGTCTGTATTCTTTTTCTTTTGGCTGCTTAACAGAAAAAAGGGCAAATGGCGGACGGTATCAATGGTCTTTTTGCTTGTTATGACTTTTTATAATTATATTTATCAGATTCAGAACGGCGCAAAGATGTGGGGGGAGAGCGTATATAACAGTGTTGACGGACTAAGAACGCTTAATACCGCATTCCTTGATGACTTTAATGTTTATTGTAATGATGACATTCAGAAATATGCGCTTCAGTTATGTTATCCAAAGATCGCGGTGAAGGATTACGAGGATTATGAAGGTGAGAAAAATTCTGTATTGATCTCACGTGATACTGATGGAATAAAAAAGACCGATCTCTATTACGTTATCTGTGATGATGAAGTGATCTATTTTTCTGATGCCAAAACAAAAAAATCAGTCCTGGAGCAGATAAAAAAATGAGTACTATCACAAAAAACTCTATATTAAATGTTTTTTATACTTTGGTTAATATTCTTTTTCCCATAGTTGCAAGTGTTTATGCGGGAAGAGTACTGATGGCTACAAGAGTCGGAACTGTGACATATGCACAGAACTACGCCTCATACTTTATAATGATCGCATCGAGCGGAATGGATGTATATGGTATCCGTGAGATTTCCAAGGCAAATAAAGGCGATTCAAAGAAGAGCGGAGTGGCAATCGTTTTTAATGAGCTTTTTTCCATCAATTTCTTTCTGACTTTGTCGGCACTTCTGTGTTACGGGATCATAAATCTGCTTAGAGGAAATGCGACCAATCCTATTTATCTGGTATTTGGACTTCAGATTCTTTTTAACTTTTTTAATGTGGACTGGTTCTATCAGGGAATTGAAGATTACAGATATATAGTTAAAAGAGGCGTGATAGTAAAAACGCTGGTCCTTATAATGATCTTTTTGACTGTAAAAAGTGAGAATGACTATGTTATCTATGCTCTGTGGATAGCACTTGTCGGGGTGCTCAATTATATCTGCAATCTGTGGAATCTTATGAAGCACATAAAGGTAAGAATTACCACGGCGGGACTGCGTAAGCATTTTATGCCGCTTCTTATGCTTGCGATAAGCACATGGTTGTCGCTGTTTTACAGTAAGCTTGATATTTCCATGCTGGGAGCGATGAAAGGAGATACCGCTGTCGGATTGTATTCTACGGCGCATAGGGTTATCTTTATGATCGTTACCGTTTCAACGGCGGTTTCAAATGTTTTCTTCCCAAGGCTCAATAAGCTGTACAAGGAAGATTATAAGAAATTTTGTCATCTGGTATCCAAAGGTATTACCTATATCTCGGTGATTGTTTTCCCGATGATAATTATTTCGTTTTTCTTTGCAGGCGACATAATCGTCTTTTTGTGGGGCGATTCATTTAAAGGGACAGAGTATATCCTGTTATTTCTGATCCCGATTGCTTTTTTCCAAAGCTATGGGAACCTGCTATGCTACCAGCTTATGATATGCATTGGTAAGGAAAAAGAGCGTATACCGGCATATGCAATCGCATGTATTTCGAATGTGGTACTTAACAGTATTCTTATTCCGAGGTGGGGGGCTGTCGGAGCGGCTGTAGCATCATCATTTTCCGAGATGATGGTGAATCTTGTTCAGTTCATTTATGTGAAAAGAAAGATTGATATATCGGTTTCACAGAAGAGTTTATTTCAGATTTTGATCAGTACTTTACTTATTTTTGTTTCAACAGCGCTTATTCATCGGTTTATGGCAAATGTAGTTACCGGAATTTTGTTTTCTGGGGTGGGAATTATGGCGATTTATGGCGTTTGTTATGTTAGGTTACTGACATCTGATGATAAAAGAGTAAACTGTTAGACATTTGTTGCTTTTGTGTTACATATGAAAAAAGTTTGAAATATAGGAAAATCTATTTACAATTAATGCAATTATGATATTATTTTTATCGTGAAAAAAGTATCAAACGATACTAAAAAAAAGAAAGGGAGAGCATTTGTTATGAGTATTAAAACATTCAAGAGAATTCTTGCAGTAACAATGGCAGCTTCAATGCTTGCTATGCCTCTTACTGTAGGAGCGACTGACTCGGCTGACTCAACACGTTCTGACTCATCAGTGACAAGACAGGAAGCAGCTTCAGTTCAGACAACCAGCGAAGTCTCAGTTAATGGTTCAGTAGTACAGAACGAACTTCCCGGTATTTTTGAAATTACTGCATCACCTGCAGTTTCAGGTATTGCAGTGCGAGGAACTGCTGCTCAGATCAAGCAGAAAGCAGGCCTTGCAGGAAATGAATCACCTATTGTGAGGGCTTATTCAGTAGAACGTAAGAAGAGCCCTGCCGTTTATAAGAGTTTCGATGCAGCGGCTTCAATCGTAGGTGGAAAATTGGTTGGCGGTATCAATGTCGACCTTGGTAAAGTTGCAGAAGGAAAGTATTCAAAGCTTCCCAGAGAAGTTTCTGTTCCTGCAACAATCGGAATCAAGAATTATGATCCCAAACTCAATTATTATGTTGCTAAAGTAGTATCAGGTGGAGCAATCGAGCTTATTCCTGTAACTGTTGAAAAGGGAATGGCTACAGTTGATATTACAGGCGGACTTGCAGGATATGGTCTTATCGTAAAGTAATTATTTGAGGGTTTTATAGAGGGATACAATTTTATATTGGCGGGGGGAATGACTTATAGGGCCATTCCCTCTTTTTTTATGGTGAGGGGTCATGGATAGAAAAGAGAGTGGGTTTAACTACATATCGGTAGTTGCATTAGTTTTATTTTCTCTTGTATGTCTGTGTATGTGTGGTATTCAGGGAATATACAGTTTTTCGTTGTTCCCTGATGAATTTGGCTATTGGGCCGGTGCGGCAAAGGCTTTGGGATATGATTTCAGTGAGATTACATCCATTGGTTCATTTTATTCATTTGGCTATTCTTTGATACTTATGCCTGTAATGAAAATTTTTTCCGATTCCGTGCTTGCATATAGGGCTGCAGTAGTCGTTAATCTGCTGTTGCAGGTTTCATCTTTTTTTATCTTTACAAAAATAGCGGATAGGTTATTTGAAAATACCGACAGGTTAACAGGAGCGATCCTTAGCGGGATTGCGGTGCTATATCCTTCGTGGGTGTTTTATGTACAGATGACTATGTCCGAAGCGTTACTGTTCTTTATGTATACGCTTGTAGTTTTTCTCATGATGTTTTATTTGGATAATACTTCTGCTTATGTGGGGACGTTGTTGGCAATTGCAACGGTATATATATATTCCGTGCATATGAGAGCAGTTGGGATTCCGATCGCGGTTATCTGCACTTTGCTGATAGGTTGTGTTTTAAGAAAAAAAAGACAAGGATCGGATAAAGATTTTTTGTCGGCAGCATTACCTGTTTTAATTATTCTGGCCGGCTTGATCGTATGTCTTTTTATAAAAAAATACATGATCGGAGCATTGTACTTGGGAGGCGCCGAGAATAGTACGGCGACAAATGATTATTCCGGACAAATGTCCAAATTTGCAGAGCTTTTTACGCTCGCAGGAATAGGCAGATTTTTTGCCGCCATGTCGGGAAAAATATTATATCTTGGGTGCGCAAGCTTTGGACTTGCTTACATTGGTATCTATGTTCTTGTTAAACGTGTGATAAACAAGGACATTAAAGCATTATTTGTTTTGCTGGCATCTCTTTTTCAGTTTTTGGTGATGTGCATTTATCTTATTCACAGCGCAGATGTTGTGGAGGACAGATTCGATCTGTTTCTTAACGGAAGATATATTGATTATGTTATTCCGCTGCTTACAGTGATCGGGATGAATGAGATTTTACATTGCCGCGTAGATATCGGGAAGATCGCAAGTGTTGTATCTGTGATGATCGTATCTGCTGCGATTTCCTGTATTGTGGTTTTGAGGAATAAAGTGGGAATGAGAGATCCGCACGGGATGCTTATGGTAGGCATGAGCTATTTTATGGATGAAAAAAATGTAAGACCTGTACGGACGATTGTTATCAGTACCGTTTTTGCACTACTTATCATGTTTACGCTGATAGGTATCGCATTGTTTTATCAAAAGAGTAGAAATTTTTATATTTTGTTTTTTATACATCTGTTTCTTATAGGACTGTCTTATAGTGCATGTGATCATTTCATTTATATCGGACAATCATATATATATGGCGACATACAGGTGGCTGATGAAATTGCGAGTTTGCGTAAAGAAGGACATAGTGGGGACGTAATTTTAGTATATGAAGGAGGACTTGAGTATATCGACACGGTTCAGTTCAGACTTCGTGATGAACATATCGGTGTGATCTATGCAGGTATACGCGGAGAGTTGTCGAAACTTAAGGACGATGATCTTGTTTTGGTTGATTATGAAAGTGATCTGAATGCAGAGCTTTCTAAAGAATATGACAGTTCATGGGAATCGGGACATTTTGAGCTATATTACAACAAAGTTGGGAGAGAAAATTAATGAAGCTTATTATTCAGATACCATGTTACAACGAGGCAGAAACGCTTGAAGTTGCGCTTAACGACCTGCCAAAACACATAGATGGAATTGATGAGATTGAGTATCTTATCATCAATGACGGAAGTAAAGATAATACAGTAGATGTTGCCAGAAAATGGGGTGTCCAGAACATAGTAAGCTTTAAACAGAATCAGGGGCTTGCTAAAGGCTTTATTGCGGGACTGGACGGATGTCTTAGAAGTGGCGCGGATATTATTGTAAATACTGATGCAGACGATCAGTACAAAGGAGAGGATATCGAGAAGATTGTACGCCCGATACTTGACGGTGAAGCGGATATCGTTATCGGAGCAAGACCTATTGATGATACCGAGCATTTTTCTTTTGTGAAGAAAAAGCTTCAGCATTTTGGAAGCTGGATCGTAAGAAAGGCATCGAGTACCACAATTCCCGACGCACCGAGCGGTTTCAGAGCTTTTTCAAGAGAAGCTGCAATGAAGCTCAATGTAGTAAATGATTATACATATACCTTGGAGACCATTGTTCAGGCCGGAAGAGAAAAGATCCCCATGACGAGTGTTCCGATCAGAACAAATGCCGAACTTAGACCGTCAAGATTGTTTAAGAGCATTTGGGGATATGTAAAAAAATCAATGATAACCATACTCAGAGCATATGTATTATATAAACCTCTCAAGGCGTTTTCATTGTTGTGCCTGCCGTTTTTGACAGTAGGAATGGCTATAGGTGTAAGATTCCTTTGGTTCATGGCTCACGGAACAAGCGGCGGACATGTTCAGTCTCTTATACTTGGATGCACGCTCATAATAATCGGTTTTTTGATTTTTGTAATAGGTGTTATGGCTGATACACTTGCTGCAAACAGGCGTATTTTGCAGGATGTGCAGTTCCATGTAAAGAGTATGGAATACATGAGAAGAACTGCAGAAAATCAATTTGAGATATAAATCTTTTAGGAGCTAAAAATGTCATCATATTTAAATAAAATGGGGAAAATTAGAATTGCTGTGGGAATAGTACTGTTTTTGGGTACTTTGTGCTGTTTTTGCCTCAACATAAATGCATCTGATCAGGTGACGGGAAGTTTACAGTCGGTAACAGAAGATATAGTTGCATACGATTCAATGGATGTTTCAGCGGGAAAGGTAGATATTAAAGCGGGCGAGATAATACTGATTGCTAATGAAGATTCGGAATGGTTGCATATTTTATATCAGGGAAGCGATCTGTACATAAAGAAAGAAGACGCTTCTGCTGTGGGAAGTCTTGAAAATGAAGACGCCGCGAAAGAACTGGAGAAGACTGCTCAAACGGATAAATCCTGGATAGAATCCTATATTGCGCAGATGAAGGCCATAAGAAACGGCAGGATCTGGAGAACTGTCATAGCGGTCATGATCGTGGCGGTAATAGTATTTATAGTGATGAACAGTATCAGAAGAAATGCTTCTGAAAAAATAAAGTAAAGGGATAGTGATACGTTGTAGTGCTGTATCTTTAGCTATGAAACGAGATAAGATGAAAAAGGGTTATTTTTCGAAATATATAAGTGGGGAAAATGCTTCTTGTAAGGATTTTGTGAGCAGGATATATGAAAAGATCAATCCGGAGCCTGATAAAGGCTCCGATTATCTTGTTGATTACATGATAAGGGTTCTTCTCTTTTTATTCCCATTATATGTTTATGAGAGTACCGGTGTTATGGGAATATCCATGAGAGATATTCTTTTTGGCATAGTTATTCTTATTATGTTTTTGCATTGCATGAAAAGTATGCTTCGAAAAAAAATCCGTTTTGGAAAAAAAGAACTTTTCATATTGGGATTTTTTGTCAGTATACTTATATGTTTTTGCGTACAGACAATAACATTAAATACTGAGGTTTCGCATACATATTATTATGTCGGGATGTTTCTTTTGCCGTTTTGCGTTGGCTTTATTCAAAACAGCAAAAAATATTATATGAATATATTTGTTTCATCATACATCATCGTATATTTGAGTATATTCAGATATATCTTTACGGCGAAAGCGACGTTTCTTGGTATTGAAGAATTTCTGGATGAAGGTTACAGGCTGGTACCTGCATTTTTGCTGAGCAGTGCTGTTTGTGCTTTTTTATATGTTGTTGAAGACGATAGGAAAAAACAGATTATTTATCTTGTACTTGAAGCGATAGGATTGTGCGTTCTTTTCCTGTACGGAGATACTGTGGCATTTATGATGATGCTTATTTATCTGATGTGTCTTCAGTTCGTAAGAAAGGCTACAGTGAGCTTTGTTAAAAAGAATCTGATCCTTTTATTCGTATTTGCTTTTTGCGCATCCAATGTTCCTGTACTTGCACGTTTTGGGACAATCGGGATCAACAGATCTTTTAACCTTAAATACAGTATCTGCATCGATCTGTTCATTGCGGTGGCAGGTTATATTATTGCCGGATACTGGGATCGTATTCCTAAAGATCATGAGGAAAATCGCATTGTTATGGTGAAATTTTCCACGTTATTTAAGCAGGCAGTTCTTATAATTATTGTTCTGATAAGCCTTTGCTTTGTTTTTGGAAGCAGGGCGGATACCCTTTTGGGAGGATTCGGAGGAGAAGTTTTATCGGGATTTTCCGGAGCTTTATGGGATTCTGTCAGTAGTTCATACGGTGAATTGTGGCACGTACTGGAAGTATACGGGATTGTAGGAAGTGTTGTACTTCTTATCTTTTCTGTGTTTATTCTGAATATACTTTATAAAGCCTGGAAGAAACACGGGACAACAGAAGAGGAGAAGGGATATATCATGATAACTCTTCTTTTTATAGTACAGAGTTTCTTTTATCCGTTTACTTCTGTGTCAACACCTTCATTTCTGATATTTGTGGGATTTGCGCTTAAGGCGGTCTGGAAGGATTATTTCGTTTCGGCGGATGAGACGACGGATTCCGGGAATGACTTTGATGCGGTTTCAAAAATAGAGATTCTTTTTATAACAATATTTTCATCGGTATTACTTGTTTTGGTAGCTTTTGCATTATATAGGGCTTTTGTTCCTGCGGGCGCCGAGGGCGGCGACAGCTGCCTTGTACAGTCGGCGGTCCGGCAAAGAGATCGGCAGACGATAACTATGGATGAGAAAGAGAATAATGATGAAAAGAAAGAGAAAGAAAACGGCTAATAAAGTGGGTAATAAAACGTTTGGGCGGTTTTTGTTTTATGGACTTATGCTTGTGATCGGCATGACTATTGTCGGAGGAGCGGGATGTATTCTGTTCAGGCCATACAGGATCACGCTTGATCTTGGCGACGGTTCGGCGCCCGTGACAAAAATATATACGGTAAATGCGGGTAAGTTAGATCTTGGGATACCCAAGCGCTCGGGCTATAGATTTACGGGATGGACAGGTTCTAACGGAGGTGAGCCTCAGACGGATATTTCTGTCGGAAACGGAATGCTTGGAAATCTGAGCTATACGGCAAATTGGTCAACAAACCTCGATGTTACTTGCCAGGACTGGATAGTTGATAAGGACGGAAATCTGATCCGTGATATAACGGATGAAGTTGACAGTTTTCTTGAAGAAGGCGGCAGTTCAAAAGAGTATACTGTTCAGAAAAGAACTATACAGGTCAAAGCCGGAACTGTAGTAAGTGCATCGAAATGGGGCGAAGACACGGATTATAAAGCATACTCGGATAAATATATGTTTGTCGGAGCATCAAAGGATGTTACTGTAAAAGAAGACGGAGTGAGACTTTACAGGTTTTTTAATCCAATCCTTGATGTGAACTATGCTGTGGATGGCGAAAATGCGACAAATAATACGGATATTGCATTTTTTGATCTGTATGTGGACGGAGAGCTGATCGATGAGGGAGCTTATGATTTTTGCGGTGCCATACCGTACGGATCTGAATATAAGGTTGTTTTAAAAAATGTAAATCCGCTATTTGAGTATGACAGCACCAAAGAAATTGCCGGAAAGATGTCCGACTCAAGAGGAGTGGCGGTGGCACGTTTTACAACCAGAGAAGGAAACTGCAAGGTTACCTGTGAAGACTGGGCTATAGATGCAGCAGGTAATAAGATAAAAAATATTACCGCTGAAGTCGATAAATACCTGTTTGACGGAAAAAGTAAGAAGGAATATCCGGTTTTGAAAAGAACAGTGCTCTTTGAAAAAGGTGATGTTGTAAGCGGAGAACTTTGGGGAAATGATAATTCCAAAGGCGCTTACAGCGGCGGATATGTGTATGTGGCTTCTTCAAATGAAGTTCCCGTTGATGAAAAGGGTGCGACTGTGTATCGCTATTTTTATCCAATGCTTGACGTAAATGGCATATTGAATGACGAAAGCTTGAAAAATACAAGTAAAGTAGCGAAGTTTAGCGTTTATGTCGATGGAGAGCCTGTTGCTGAAAATGCCGCGGACTTTTTCGAAGGTGTTCCTTGCGGAGCTGAATATACAATAAAAAATATTGAAACAGAAGCCGGATTTGAGCTTATGCAAGATAAATATTCGGGAGTAATGGGAGAAACCGGGAATTATATAGAGCTAAAGTTCAGATCGAAAAAGTAATAAGCAAAACAAAAAAGAGTCGCTTGCGACTCTTTTTTGTTTGATGGAAACATCTAAGATAAAAAAGCATTTATCTAAGTTTATCTTGTCAGAGACTTAAGGTCTGAGAAGAATGTCGGATAAGAAATTGATACACATTCAGAGTCCTTTATCACGGTCGGACCTTCTGCAACGAGAGATGCTATTGCAAAGCTCATTGCGAGGCGATGGTCGGCGTGACAGTCTATGTTTGCGCCAAAGAGTGGCTTACCGCCGCGGATGATCATGCCGTCATCCGTTGCTTCGGCGTCGCACCCCATTGCTGTGAGATTCTCGACAACTGAAGTGATGCGGTTTGACTCTTTTACCTTGAGTTCTGCAGCGTCTTTAATAATGGTCTCACAGTCCGCTGTCGCTGCAAGAACGGCAACTACCGGAAGCTCGTCGATCATTGTCGGAATATCTTTTCCTCCGATAACGAACTTACCTTTTTCATTTCCGCAGAGCTTACTGTATCTTACAAGGATATCGGCTCTTGCTTCCTGGGAATTATCTTCGTTAAGGAGCGTGATGTCGGCTCCCATTTTTTTCAAAACATTTATTATACCTGCGCGGGTCTTGTTGACTCCGACATTTTTGATAAGAAGTTCCGATCCCGGTACTATAAGGGCTGCGGCGATAAAGTAGGCAGCAGAAGATATGTCGCCAGGAACATTGATGTCGATTCCTTTAAGAGGTCTTCCGGGATGAAGGATAGCAGAGGCTGTTCCGTCATCGGCGACCTCGTTGTGGATGTCTGCGCCAAATGCTGAGAGCATTATTTCTGTATGATTTCTTGAAAGAGCCGGCTCGTGAACGATAGTATCGCCTTCGGCATAGAGACCTGCAAGGATGATGGCTGATTTTACCTGCGCGGATGCTACCGGGCTTGTGTAAGTGATGCCGTTAAGGCTCTTATTTCCCTCAATGTTAAGAGGGGCACAGCCGTTTCCGCGAGCGGATGTAATAGATGCACCCATGAGAGTGAGAGGATCTATAACTCTTTTCATAGGGCGCTGCTCTATAGAAGAGTCGCCTGTGATCGAAGTATCAAATGGTTGGGCTACAAGAATTCCGGACATAAGCCTTGTTGTCGTTCCGCTGTTTCCGGTATAAAGAGTCTCTATCGGAGTGGTGAGACCGTGAAGGCCTTTGCCGTGAACGGTTATCTTCTTGACGTTCTTGTATTCGTCTTCCTCGCGGTCTATCGTGATTCCAAGCTTTCTGAAACAATCGATTGTTGAAAGGCAGTCTGCGCTTTCTAGGAATCCTGTAATATTTGTATCGCCTTCTGCAAGAGCACCGAACATGATGCTTCTGTGGGATATTGATTTGTCACCCGGAACAGTGACTTCTCCTCTTAATGGACCTCTGGCTTTTTCTAATGTAGTCATGTGAGTCTCTCCTTAAGTTACAGATAAATGTTATAAGCGTTGTCTACAAGGACTTTGTTTGCTTTATCGAGACCTTCCCGGTCGTGAAGCTCGATTCTGAGTGTACCGCGCTCGTATTCTCTGTTGTGTACGATGCCGATATTTTTTATGTTTATGTCATTATTGGACAAAAGAGTCGCAACCTTGGCAAGGTTACCGGGATGATCGTCAATCTCTACTTTGATCGCATAAACTTTTTGGATCGGCCCGCTTGAAGTTGTGATAAAGGATTCCCTGTATTCTCTTGCTTTTGAGAAGAATTCAAACAGCTTCTCACTGTCTTTTTCATCGATTGCAAGCTTGATGTCGTAAAGAGAATCGATGTATTTGGACAAAAGATCTGAGATATTCTCTGCGTTTGTTGTACAGATCTGTTGCCACATAACGGGAGAAGATGATGATATTCTGGTTATGTCCTTGAATCCGCCTGCCGCGATTGTCTTCATCAGTTCGTCTTTTGAATCGTTGTCTTTTACAAGATTTACGAGCGAAGCGGAGATAACATGCGGAACGTGGCTTATTGCAGCTGTGATGTAATCGTGCTGTCTGTATTCTACAACGAGTGGGATTGCACCGATCATCTTGACCAGGTCGTAGTATCTTTTTAACCTGTCTTCATCCGTGACGCTTGTCTTGGTCAGGATGTAATATGCATTTTGTAAAAGAGAAGATTTCGAATTGTTAAAGCCTATTCTTTCGGTTCCTGCCATCGGATGGCCGCCGATAAACTGGTCTTCGAGTCCGAGCTCTTTTATCTTCTCATGTATGCCGTTCTTGACGCTTCCGATATCCGTAAGTGTCGTCTTTTTATCTAAAAAAGGAAGAAGCTTTTGGATGTTATCGTTGTTGCACTCGACGGGAGCGCACAAAAAGATGTAATCGCAATCTGAGAACGCGGCGCCTATTTCATACAGGGGAGTGTCGATGATTCCCTCAGCATGCGCGGTGTCTACAGTCTCCTTGTGAGGAGTGTAAGCGATTATCTTAGAAGACGGCTCATTCTCCTTTATTGCCCTGGCAATCGATCCGCCGATAAGTCCGAGGCCTATAAAACCATAGGTCGAATTGTTCATAAAAGGTAGAACCCCCTAAAATCATGTAATCTTGTGAAAAAACTATAACACTTTAATGTGCGAAAATCAATTATGAAGGCTTGCTATAAGAAAGGTGCGCAAACGATATAACTTTTGTGCATAATTAACTACAATACTTGTTTTGGGTATATGTTTTTAGTAAAATACTATTATAAGTCTTTGGGGATCTGTATCATATCTCGTACATAATACCCAAAATTGAGCGACTGGAGGATAAGATATGAACGTTTACACAACTGATAAGATTCGTAACGTGGTACTGCTCGGACATGGTGGAGCCGGAAAGACAACCTTAGCTGAAGCAATGGCTTATCTTGCCGGTATTACATCAAGGATGGGAACGGTGGAGGATGGAAATACTCTTAGTGACTTTGATAAGGAGGAGCAGAAGAGGCACATTTCTATAAGTACATCATCAATCCCACTCGAATGGGATGGGCACAAGATCAATCTTTTGGATACTCCCGGATTTTTTGATTTTGTCGGGGAAGTTGAGGAGGCAATCAGCGTAGCTGACGCAGCTATTATCGTGGTTTCCGGAAAAGCCGGAATCGAAGTCGGAACGGAAAAAGCATGGGAACTGTGCGAGAAGTACAAGATACCGCGCATGGTATTCGTTGCCGATATGGATATAGACGATGTTTCCTACAGACAGGTTGTACAGGATATGACAGACAAATACGGAAAGAAGATGGCTCCTTTTAACCTGCCTATCCGTGAGAATGAGAAGTTTGTGGGATATGTAAATGTAATTCAGGAGAAAGGATTCAAGTGGTCGGGAAAAGAAGTTGTTGAGTGCGAAGTTCCCGAGTACAATCTTCAGAATCTTAAGATATGCAGAGATACTCTGATCGAAACTGTAGCTGAGACTTCGGAAGAATTCATGGAAAGATACTTTAACGGTGAAACTTTCTCGGAGTCCGAGATAAGAGCCGCGGTAAGGACTAATGTATGTGACGGAAGTATTGTTCCCATTGAGATGGGATCGAGTACACTCTGTCAGGGTATCTACACACTTCTTGACGATATCGTAAAGTACATGCCAAGCCCCGAGAATCGTAAGATGGCAGGTATTAATACAAATACAAATGAGATATTTGAAGCAGACTTTGACTTTTCCAAGCCAAAGACAGCTTTTGTATTTAAGACTATTATCGATCCTTTCATAGGTAAGTATTCGCTTATAAAGGTAAGATCGGGTGTCCTTAAGCCCGACGACGTTATGTTCGTTGCGGATAAGGATATGGAAGTAAAGATAGGTAAGCTCTATGTTCTTCAGGGAAATAAGACAACTGAAGTTTCGGAGCTTCATGCAGGTGACCTTGGTGCGCTTCAGAAACTTGATGTTGCGACGGGAGATACTCTTTCTACCAAGGGAACACCCATACAGTACGCTAAGATGGATATTTCCCAGCCTTATACTGTTATGAGATATCATGCGCAGAATAAGAGTGATATTGATAAGATTGCGCAGTCTCTGGCAAAGATAGCTGCGGAAGATCAGACTGTAAGGGTAGTCAATGACGCAGAGAACCGTCAGACACTCCTTTACGGAATGGGCGATATGCACCTTGAGGTTATTCAGAGTAAGTTAAAGAATGTATATAAGGTTGATATCGACCTGACAAAGCCCAAGGTTGCGTTCAGAGAAACAATCAGAAAGAATTCAGATGTGGAATACAAATATAAGAAGCAGACGGGTGGACACGGACAGTACGGGCACGTTAAGATGCGCTTTGCGCCTCTTGGAGATCCAACTGTTTCTTATACCTTCGATCAGGAAGTTGTAGGCGGAGCTGTTCCTAAGAATTTCTTCCCTGCAGTTGAAAAAGGAATCGCAGAGTCTGTTCAGAGAGGCCCTCTTGCGGCCTATCCGGTTGTCGGCGTTAAGGCAACTCTTTATGACGGATCGTATCATCCTGTTGATTCGTCCGAGATGGCATTTAAGGTTGCTGCATCAAATGCCTTTAAAAAAGGTTTTATGGATGCGACACCGGTGCTTCTTGAACCCATAGTTTCCCTTAAAGTTACTGTTCCCGAGAACTATACGGGTGATGTAATGGGAGATCTTAACAAGAGAAGAGGAAGAGTTCTCGGAATGAATCCGTCACTTACCGGTAAACAGGTTATTGAGGCAGAGATTCCTCAGATGGAGCTATACGGCTATTGCACACAGCTTCGTTCGATGACCGGTGGAAGCGGAGAGTACGAGTATACTTTCAACAGATATGAGCAGGCACCTTCAGATGTTCAGGCAAAAGAGGTTGAGGCAAGAGCAGATAAGGTTGCGGCTGCAAATGCAGAAGAATAAGATGATGCTTTAAATTAAAGATATAATGATATAGAAAAGGAGCGGTTATTTCGGTGATATTCCGGAATAACTGTTCTTTTTTGCGTGCGGAAAAATATGTTTAAAAAGAAATCAATCAAAAATTAACAAAAAGTCAAGGCTAAAAATGTATAGTTTGAACGAAAATGATTATATATGGTTATTTGTGATTGATTGTGATTGCAAATTGATTTTTTGAGTGTTATATTTTAATCAGAAAATCACAAATTAACATTTTTGCTCAAGGAGATTATGAATGCTGACTGAAGAGAGAAGAGCACGTATTGTTGATATTGTAAATGAAAAGAAAGCGGTTTCCGTTAATGAGCTTATTGAGCTTCTGGATACATCGGCGGCTACGATACGTCGTGATATAAGCGCACTTGATCGTTCGCGCAAACTTATCAAAGTATTCGGAGGAGCGACTGCATTATCTTCAAGAGATGTCGATACCAAGGAAGATGCGGTAAAGATGAAGGTTCAGAAGAATGTGCAGGAGAAGGACAACATAAGCAAGTTTGCTGCAGAACTCATTGAGGATAACGATTTTGTTTATATCGATGCGGGCACGACAACATTGGCGATGATTGAGTATTTAAGTAATCACAATGCAAAGTACATCACAAACGGTGTTGTTCACGCAAGGCGTCTTATGGACAAAGGCTTTGAGACCATAATGATCGGAGGAAGGCTCAAGGCTTCTACAGAAGCGGCGGTCGGACCTGATTGTGTGGAGTTTATTCGCAAATATCACTTTACGAAAGCTTTTATGGGTACAAACGGAATTTCAGTCCACGCAGGTTTCACAACACCGGATGTTGACGAAGCGATGATCAAGACGGCAGCGATAAAGCATGCTTACAGATCGTATGTGCTTGCGGATCATACCAAGTTTAACAAAGTCAATTCCGTGACTTTTGCGGACATAAAGGAATGCAGCATTATTACAGACAGACTTACGGCAAAAGAATATGTGAATCACACAGAGGTACTTATCTGTTGCAAGTAAAGATGGAGGAATATTGATGATTTATACGGTTACTTTTAATCCTGCGCTTGATTATGTAGTCAGAATGGATGGTGAATTACAACCGGGTATGACAAACCGTTCTACCAGTGAGGAGTTCTACTACGGCGGGAAGGGCATAAATGTATCCATGGTATTGGCGGAACTTGGATTTAAGAGTACGGCTTTAGGATTTGTGGCAGGCTTCATAGGACGCGCCATTGATGAAGGCGTTAAGGCAGCAGGCATTGACACCGATTTCATTCAGCTTGAGGAAGGAATCTCCCGGGTTAATGTCAAGATTAAGGCAGTAGCGGAAACAGAGATAAACGCTCAGGGTCCTAAGATCAGTGATGAGGCGCAAAAAGAGCTTTTTGACAAGCTCTCGAGACTCAAAGAAGGCGATCTTTTGATACTGGCGGGATCTATCCCCGGCTCGCTTCCGGACGATGTATATGAAAGAATACTTTCTATGCTCGACGGTAGGGGAATAGAGTTTGTTGTTGATGCGACGAAAGATCTGCTCACAAATGTTCTTAAGTATCATCCGTTTCTCATTAAGCCGAATAATTTCGAACTTGGTGAGATCATAGGAAAAACACTTGAAACGGATGATGATATATACGAAGGCGCGGTCAGTCTTCAGAAGATGGGAGCACGAAATGTTCTTATCTCTATGGCGGGAGACGGAGCGATGCTGGTTGACGAAAACGGCTTGAAATATCGCATCGGAGTTCCGAAAGGAACAGTCAGAAATTCAGTCGGTGCGGGAGATTCTATGGTAGCAGGTTTTGTGGCAGGGTACTTAAAAACAAAAGACTACGAGACTGCACTAAAAATGGGAACGGCTGCAGGTTCTGCAACGGCATTTTCGGATGGCCTTGCAACAGCTGCAGATATAGAGAAGGTTTTAAAAAACATGTAATTTTTTTAGGAGGTATTATGAGGATTACAGAGTTTATCGATCCTAGGGGGATCAAGCTTCAGGCAAAGGTGTCTGATCAGAATGACGCAATCGATCAGCTTATCGCACTTCACGAGTCAGCCGGAAATCTTAAGGATGTTGCAGGATTTAAGAAAGCAATCCTTGAGCGTGAGGCTAAGGGCTCAACAGCAATCGGAAACGGAATCGCAGTACCGCACGGAAAATCTGCATCGGTAAAAAAGGCAGGTCTTGTTGCAATAACTTGTCCCGACGGAGTGGATTATAAAGCACTTGACGGAAAGCCGAGCAATCTTTTATTTATGATCGCGGCACCTGAAAATGGCGCAGATACACATCTTGAAGTTCTTTCAAAACTTATGGGAATGTTAATGGACGGAGAATTTTGCAAGAAACTTGTCGGAGCAGAATCTGTAGATGAGTTCCTTGAGCTTATCGACTCCAAAGAAACGGAGAAAGATGCGCAGAATGGTGCGGCAAAGTCCGAAGCACCTTCTAAGGCAGGCAAGAAGATTGTTGCGGTTACAGCTTGTCCTACGGGTATAGCACATACATTTATGGCTGCAGAGGCACTTGAGCTCAAGGCAAAAGAACTCGGAATTACTTTCAGGGTTGAAAAAGACGGCTCAGGCGGAGCAAAGGATCCTCTTACAGCAAAAGAGATAGAAGAAGCGGATGCAGTAATTGTCGCATGCGATAAGAATATCGATATGGGACAGTTTGACGGAAAGAAGGTTGTTATGGCATCGACAAAAGAAGCTATTCACACACCTGAAAAACTTTTCGAAAAAGTTGAGACAGCTTCTGTATATCGTCATTCCGGAAAGGTTACAAAAAAGAGCGATGATGCCAATGAATCGATCGGAAGAAAGCTTTATAAGCATCTTATGAACGGTGTATCACATATGCTTCCGTTCGTTATTGGAGGCGGTATCCTTATTGCGATAGCATTCCTCCTTGATGATTATTCAATCGATCCGAGCAACTTCGGTACAAACACACCTGTAGCTGCATGGTTTAAGACAATAGGCGGAGCAGCATTTGGATTTATGCTTCCGATACTTGCGGGATTTATAGCAATGTCGATAGCTGACAGACCGGGTCTTGCAGTCGGCTTTGTAGGCGGATATCTTGCATCAACCGGTGCAACATTTGCAAATCCCGGCGGAGATATACCTTCTGCATTCCTCGGAGCGTTGGTAGCAGGTTTTGTATCAGGTTATCTTGTTCTATGGCTTGAAAAGATATGTAACAAGCTTCCTCAGTCACTTGAAGGAATAAAGCCTGTTCTTATCTATCCTCTTGCAGGTATCACGATGGTGGGTCTTGTTATGTGCGCAATCAATCCTGTTGTGGGAGCACTTAATAACTGGATTTCAGGTGTACTTACAGGTATGAGCAGCGGATCGATAATCGCACTCGGTATTCTTCTCGGAGCAATGATGGCAACAGATATGGGAGGTCCTCTCAACAAGGCGGCATATGTATTTGGTACAGCAGCTCTTGCTCAGCAGAATGAGACAGGATGGATGATCATGGCGGCAGTTATGGTCGGCGGAATGGTTCCTCCTATCGCTATAGCTCTTGCTACACTTATCTTCCCTAAGAAGTTCACTGTAGCTGAGAGAAAAGCAGGCCCTGTAAACTTCATCATGGGATTCTGCTTCATTACAGAGGGTGCTATTCCTTATGCGGCAGCAGATCCTATCCGTGTAATTCCTTCACTTATGGTTGGATCGGGTGTTGCCGGAGCTCTTTCGATGGCATTTAAGTGCACACTTATGGCGCCTCACGGCGGAATCTTCGTATTCCCTGTAGTAGGTAACTGGGCTCTTTATCTTGTTGCGCTCGCTGTTGGATCGGTTGTGAGCTGTGCTTTACTCGGTGTACTTAAGAAAAAAGTTGAAGAATAAAAAAATAAACATGATGTAGGTGTTGAAAATATTTTTGACATCTACATCATGATATATCTTGAATCACAAATTCAAGAATCTTGTTCTCGCGGAATCTGCAGCAAGTGCGGATTTCTGTATTTTAATTCAATAATCCATATAAAAGGAGAAAAAGTGTAATGGTTTCAAAAACAGTAAAGATCGTAAATGAACAGGGAATGCATATGCGTCCTGCGACAGTATTCAGTCAGGCTATGATGCATTTTTCATCAGAAGTAAATCTTTGCGTTAACGGTTCAAAGTATGACGGAAAGAGCGTCATGATGCTCATGGCTGCTTGCATAAAGTGTGGTGCCGAAGTTGAGGTTACCTGCGACGGTCCTGATGAAGAGGAAGCGCTTGCAAAAGCAGTTGAGCTTATTGAGAGCGGTCTCGGAGATTAAAATTTGGGAGATGTTGTTTTAATCGTTATTTCCTTGGTTTGTTCCATATGTATGCGAAGAAATCAATAAATAGAAGGTATTTTATGATGTAGTTTTTGCGCGGGAATCATTTTACGGGAGGTCATTATCTATGTATAAAGGCATAGAAGCATCAAGAGGAATTGGAATTGGCAGTATCTGTCTTATAACAGATTATGATCTGTCATTTGAAGCTAAACATATTGAAGATACAGAAGCAGAAAAAAACAGACTTGGAGCGGCTGTGGAGGTTTTAAAAGTTAAAACATCCGCTATGGCCGATAATATAAGGAAAACTATCGGGGCCAAAGAAGCTGAGATTATGGAAGGTCATATAGCAATGATCGCCGATCCCGCTATGTCGGGTGAGATGAACAAGATGATCGATGCGGGACAGTGCGCCGAGGCAGCAGTCACTGCTGTGTGCGATATGTTCATAGGAATGTTTTCCAAAATGGAAGATGATATGATGCGCCAGCGTGCATCTGATATTTCCGATGTGAAAACAGGTCTTTTGAAAGAGCTTCTTGGAATAGAAGATGTTGACATAAGCAAAGTGCCTCAGGGAACTGTGCTTGTTGCTCATGACCTTACTCCTTCAATGACTTCGCAGATAGTAAAAGAAAACGTTGTCGGAATCATCACAGAAGTTGGCGGAAAGACTTCACACTCCGCTATTCTTGCAAGGGCGCTTGAGATTCCTGCCGTTCTTTCTGTACCGGGAATTACAGAGAAGGTAAAAGATAAAGATACCGCCGTTGTCGATGGCACAGAAGGCGTTGTATATATTAATCCTGACGGGGAGATAGTTTCAAAATATGTTATCAAGAGGGAAGAATTTATACGCGCGCAGGCTGAACTTGAGAGTTTCAGGGGGGAAGAAACTCTTACGGCGGACGGCATTAAGGTAGAGCTTTTCTGCAATATAGGTACGCCAAAGGATGCAAAGAAGGCTATAGAATGCGACGGGGAAGGTATAGGTCTTTTTCGTTCGGAATTTTTGTTCATGGACAAGTCGCATTTACCTTCTGAGGAAGAACAGTTTGAAGCTTACAAAGAGGCGATTGAGACCATGAATGGCAAGACGGTTATCATTCGTACTCTTGATATAGGCGGAGATAAGGAGATTCCTTATCTTGGGCTTGAGAAGGAGGACAATCCGTTCCTTGGATACAGGGCGGTACGTTATTGTCTTGCAAATCCTGAAGTTTACAAGACGCAGCTTCGAGGGATTCTTCGCGCAAGTGCATTCGGTAAGGCAAAGATCATGGTTCCGCTTGTTACCTGTGTTGATGAGATCCGTGCGGTGAAGACGCTTGTGGAAGAGTGCAAGAAAGAGCTTAAGGCGGAAGGAACCGGATTTGATGAAAAGATAGAAGTCGGATGCATGATCGAGACGGCGGCAGCTTCGCTTATAGCCGATATGCTTGCAAAAGAAGCGGATTTCTTTTCAATAGGTACAAACGACCTTACGCAGTATACAATGAGCGTTGACCGCGGAAATGCAAAGGTTGCATATCTTTATTCCGCATTCCAGCCTGCTGTGCTGCGTTCGATCAAGAATATAATCGAAGCGGGAAGGGCAGCAGGTATTCCTGTCGGAATGTGCGGCGAAGCGGCAGCAGATCCGCTTATGATACCGCTTCTTATTTCCTTTGGCCTTGATGAATACAGCGTAAATTCAGTCCTTGTACTGACCGCACGCAGCATCATCTCTAAGTGGTCAAAGGCAGACGCGGATGCTCTTGCAGAGCAGGTGCTTGCACTGTCTACAGAGGCAGAGGTCATTGCGGCGCTAAAAGCTGCGGCAAGATGAAGACGTTAAAGAGAATGTGTTTAAGCAGAGAATGCCGCTTCTGAATTATAGAAGGTATTTAAGAGATATATTTACGGAGAGAAAAGTGACTAAAAACAGCAGAAGATGCTGATTTAGTCACTTTTTTAGCGCTATTTTTAAGACGCTTTGCGTGAAGAGTGACTAAATGAAGAATTTTGGATCAATTTAGTCACTTTTTTCTGCTTTATTCAGGAATTTTTTGCATGAAGAGTGACTAAATGAAGAGCTTTGAAACGATTTAGTCACTTTTGCATTATGAATTTGCTGAATTTCCCTTTAAAAAGTGACTAAAATTTGTAATTAGATCAGATTTAGTCACTTTTTCGAAATGACCATAATGTTGTAAAGATATTGAGCTATTATGTATTATAGTAAACAGAATTAGATGTAATCAGGTTTTACGGAGGAGTAAATGATTAAAGCGGTTGTTTTTGACATGTTTGAAACACTGGTGTCGTTGTTTGATGGGAGGAGATATTTTAGTGAAGATATTGCGGTGGATCTTGGAGTTGAGCACATGGCTTTTCGAAAGGCATGGCATGAGACTGAAGATGCGCGGACTATGGGGAAGATGACGCTTGAAGAAGGAATTAATTATGGATTTAAATGCAATTGAAAACTTGAATATAGATCGCGTTATAAAGCGCGGAACGGCACAGATAATTGAAAAGACAGATGACGCAATACTGCTTAAGGATACGAGAAGCAAGGCTCTGATGCTGGCCTGCGATGATGCTTCAAAAGGAATGGAGATTTTGAAGCAAAACATTGATGATACAAAGCGAAATATTGGTGATACGAAGCAAAATAATGGTGAAACAAAACCTCTTATAATGATATCCAACGCGGAGCTTGGCAGGAGAGTTGCTGATAAGTTTGGTTATGAGAATATCATGGAGTGTTATCAGATGGCGTTCTTATCAAAAGAGCCACCTAAAGCGGATGATGTGCTCGAATACAAAACGGCAACAATGGAAGATTTTCCTCTTATTTCAAGAGAGTATGGCCTTGTTAGTAAAGAAGAGCTGAAAGAGCTTATTGAGCGTTGCAATATCGTTATGGGGTATGAGAACAGTTGTCCTGTCGGATTTATAGGAGAGCACATGGAAGGTAGTGTTGGACTCTTACAGGTGTTACAGGAACACAGAAGAAAGGGGTACGGCACAGCTCTTGAGATAGAGATGATACGAAGAACCCTTGAAAAGGGGTATATACCTTTCGGACAAGTTGTCGTTGGCAACACAGCATCACTTGAACTTCAGAAAAAACTTGGCTTAACCAAGTCTGAAGGAACAATATTCTGGATGTGGTGACGAGAGAGAAAGTTTTCAGGTATACGTGATAACGTGAGAGAAAGTTTTCAGGTATATGTGGTAACGGAGGAGAAATTTTTTAGGTATGAGAGTAAAAATTACTGTGATCAGGAAAGAGTTTTACGGGGATCTTGCTGAAGAGTATCTGGTGGATGGGGAAGAGTCCGGAGCATGTCCTTTGCTTGAAGTAGGAGATGAGTTTTTCTATGAAGGCGGAGCTGTTATGCCGGAAGGCTTTTGCCCTGTTGCATGGCTTGATATATATTCTTCTCTATGCGCTTTGATGAGTGGAGATAATATAATCAACGACTGGTATAAGAATCCGAAAACAAAGATCTTATGCTGTACAGACGGAACAAGACCTGTAGTTTTTAAGCTGGAACAAGTTTTAGATTGATAGGAGCGAGATATGAAAATATTGCTGTTTTGTTGTAAGGGCTTTGAAATGCTTGAGTTTGCGCCGTTTTATGATGTGGCAGGCTGGGCGAAGAGTGAATATGGATATGATGTTGAACTTGAAACATGCGGATTTGAACGCGAAGTGCCAAGTGCGTTCTGGGAAACCAAGATAAATACAGATAAACTCATAGATGAAATAGATGTAAATGATTATGATGCACTTGCAATTCCCGGAGGAGATCATAATTTCGGCTTTTTCGAAGAAGCATATGATGAGAGATTTCTTGAGCTTATCCGTAAGTTCAACGATAGCGGGAAGACTGTAGCAAGTGTTTGCGTTGCGGCACTTCCAATCGGAAAGAGCGGAGCACTGGAGGGAAGAAAAGGCACAACATATCATCTGTGCGATGCCTACAGGCAGAAAGAACTTGCGGGATTTGGCGTAAATGTGATAAATGAACCTGTCGTGATCGATGACAATATCATAACATCGTACTGCCCGCAGACGGCTCCGCAGGTCGCTTATGAGCTGGTTAAAAGACTTATCGGAGAAGAGAAGACAAACGTTATAAAAACGGGTATGGGATATATTTAAGATAAAAATGTGCTGACATGCTGACTTTTGATCAATTGCGTAGTGTTATAATTTATCAAATTGTCAACGTGTCAGCACATTTAACGTCGAAAAAAACTTATATTTAATGTATGATTAAATAATCAGATAATAACGCTATTGAGTTAAAAGGAGACCAAACATATGAAGAGACTCTTTAACGATGGCTGGAAGTTTTGGAAGTCTGAATATGGCACCGGTTACGAGACTGCTGTAAAGAGTGCAGATAAGTTTACAAGCGTTGAGATTCCGCATGATTGGATGATCGAGGATCCTCATAATCTGTATGGTACAAATACCGGATGGTACAGCAACAGGTTTGAAGTAGTAAATCCTGATAAAAAGACATTTTTAATATTTGACGGTATCTACATGGACAGCATCGTGTACATAAACGGACAGGAAGCCGGAGAGTGGAAGAACGGGTATACGCAGTTTGTGCTTGATGTCTCCGATTATGTGAAAAAAGGCGAGAATGATATATATGTCGGTGTAAGATGCAGATATCCAAGTTCAAGATGGTACTCGGGCGCCGGAATTTACAGAAATGTATGGATAGATGAGCTTGATGACACATATATACCGGAGAATGGCATTTATGTTCATTCCAAGAAAATGGGAAAAGACTACAAACTTACGCTACAGGCGGAAATTTTGGGAACAAAGGCCGGAAAAGCGGAAGTGCTGTATAGGTTATTTGATGATGAAAACAGAGAATTTGATTTAATCGGACCGGAAAACAGTGAAGTTGACTTATTCGGACAGGCAGACGGTAAAGTTAAGCCGCTCGGACAGGGTAATGTAGGTGCCGAAGAAAAAACGTGTGCATTGTCTAAACAGATAGATTCATCCAGCGAAAAAGAGATTTCTTTTTTCATAAAAAATCCAAAATTGTGGAGCCCTGAGAATCCTAATCTTTATAAACTTGAAGTTACGTTATCGATAGATGGAAGGTGTATTCAGAAGACAAAAATCAATATCGGTTTTAAAGATCTGAAAATCGACCCTGCGGAAGGTCTTTTTGTAAACGGAGAGCATACCAAGCTTCAAGGTGTTTGCATACATCACGATCTGGGGGCACTCGGAGTTGCTTTTAATAAAAATGCAATGAGAAGACGGCTATGCCAATTTAAGGAACTTGGTGTAAATGCAATCAGGCTGTCGCATAATGTTTATGCTCCTGAACTTCTTGATCTTGCGGATGAGATGGGATTTTTAATTATCTCGGAAGCTTTTGATATGTGGGAGAAAGCAAAGACGGAATATGACTATGCGCAGTTCTGGAGAGACTTCCATGAGAAGGATGCGGAGAGCTGGGTAAAACGAGACAGAAACCACGTGAGTGTGTTCATGTGGAGTATCGGAAATGAAATCTATGATACTCATGCGTCTGAGCGCGGTGTGGAGATAACCAAAGAGCTCAGAGGGCTTGTCAGAAAGTTTGATCCTTTAAAGAACGCCCTTGTTACGTCGGCTTCCAATTATATGCCGTGGGAAAATGCGCAGAAATGTGCTGATGAGCTTGAAGTTGTAGGTTATAACTACGCGGAGAGACTATATGAAAAACACCATGAGAAGAATCCCGATTGGATCATATACGGAAGTGAGACTTATTCACTGGTTCACAGCAGGAATATATATCATTTCCCTCTTGGAGAAAAGATATTGATGGATACGGATCTTCAGTGTTCGTCTCTTGGAAACAGCACGACCGGCTGGGGAGCCGAGAACTATGAGTACGCAATCTGCAATGACAGAGATCTTAAGTATTCGCTTGGACAGTTTGTCTGGACGGGCTATGACTATATAGGCGAGCCTACGCCTTATCAGACCAAGAATTCTTATTTTGGACTTATTGACACTGCGGGATTTAACAAGGATGCATATTATGTGTGGAAATCGGCATGGGTAAGCTGCGAGAAAGATCCGTTTGTGCATGTCTTTCCCTACTGGGACTTTAATGAAGGTCAGCGTATAGATGTCAGAGTTGCAAGCAATTGCTGCAAGGTTGAACTTTTCTTAAACGGAAAGAGCCTTGGAGCGCATAAACTTAGTAATAAGCCCGGAAGCGGCAATCATATACTGGCCGATTACAGCGTTATATATGAAAAAGGAACACTTGAAGCGGTGGCATATGATGAGGTGGGCAATATAATCGCAAGGGATGAAAGAAAATCCTTTGGAGATGTAGCTTCGCTAAAAATAAAGGCGGATGCCGAGAATACATTCGGTGATCTTGTTTTTGCGGAAATAAGCGCTTTTGATGCTGACGGGAATCCTGTAGAAAATGCAAATAATTATGTGCATGTTTCTGTAAAGGGCGGAAAGCTGATAGGCCTTGATAATGGTGACAGTACCGATTTTGACAGCTATCAGGCTGATACCAGAAGGCTCTTTGGCGGAAAACTTCTTGCTATTGTAAAGGTTGACAAGGAAGGAGCGCCTGTTAAGGTTGATGCAGAGCTGACGCAAAAGACAGATATAAGGACGATCAAGCTCTTTTCCGAAAAAGGACAGAAATTGAGCCCTGATGTGAAGTCGACCGTTGTCACGGCAAAAATTTTCCCTGCAAGCGCGCCTATGCAGAAGCTTAAATTCAGGGTGCTCAACAGAAAAGGGAAAGATACAAAACTTGCACAGGTAAGTGCAGACGGTAATAGAGCCATAATCACTGCATTGGGAGACGGATATTTTAAAATAAGATGCGAAGCATATAACGGCGCTGACTCTGCGAAAGTAATCTCGGAGCTTGACTTTGTGGCCGAAGGAATCGGAGGGAATGTTGCAGACGGCACTGAAAAAGAGCTTAGAACTTATACGGAAATAATGGCGCCGGACGCAGATTCAATCTACGGCGACAGCTTCCTGAGGCTGAATGATATTATTCAGGGTATCGGAAACAATGTGACTGTAGGCTTTGGTATTCTCGATTTCGGAGACAAAGGAGCAAACAGTATTGTAATAACGGGAAGAGCCATAAAGGGCGCAAATACAATACATCTTCGTTTCTATGACGAAGAGAGCGGAAAAGAGGAGCGGGAATTACTTGAGTTTCCCGAAAAACAGGATTATGCTTCCATAACTTTTGACATCGGAAACAGAAGCGGAAAGTGGGATGTGTCATTTATCTTCCTGCCCGGAAGCTATTTTGATTTCATGTCGTTTAAATTTATGGAATAAGAATATCGCAGCAAATATAAGGAAAAAGATATGTCACTTGATATATCTTTTTCTTTGTGCTATAGTTAATTACACAAGTAACTAACCACACAACTAAAGAGGAGGTGAGCGGTGTGCTGGATAATCTGGGCGAAGAGAAGTCAATCTACCTGCAGATAAGCGAAATGGTAGAAGATGAGATATTGCGCGGCATACTGGTTGAGGAAGAACAAGTTCCAAGTACTACAGAGTTATCCAAGTTTTATAAAATCAATCCGGCAACTGCGGCGAAAGGTATCAACATCCTGGTGGACAAAGAGATTCTTTACAAGAAAAGAGGGATTGGCATGTTTGTACAGACCGGAGCTAAAGCGAAGATAATGGAAGAGAGAAGAAAGAACTTTTACGAGACGTTCGTGAAAAAGATAATCAACGAGGCTAATCTTATCGGAATCGATAAGGAAGAACTTAAGAAAATGATAGACAAAAGTAGTGAGAACTGAGACTCAAGAAGGAGGCAGTATGGGGATTTTATCAGGAAAAAATATAGTAAAAAAATATGGCAAAGACACAGTGCTTAAGAATGTCAATATTGATATCGAAACAGGTAAGATCTACGGGCTGATAGGCCGAAACGGAGCCGGAAAGACAACTCTTTTGTCCATACTTACAGCGCAGAATCCGGCAACGGAAGGAAGTGTTACTTTGGACGGCGAACAGGTTTGGGAAAATGAGAAGGCTCTTTCGCGCATCTGCTATTCAAGAGAGATATCTCAGGTTACGATATTTGGCCCCAATACACTTAAGGTAAAAGATTATCTTGCTACAGCCAGAACTTTTTATGCAAATTGGGACGAAGAGTATGCGAAGAAACTTGTGGATCTCTTTGATATCAATATTAAGAAAAAAATAAGCAAACTTTCAAAAGGTATGCTCTCTGCGGTTACGATAATCGTGGCGCTTGCAAGTAAGGCTGATATCACAATTCTTGATGAGCCTGTTGCAGGACTTGATGTTGTGGCAAGAGAGCAGTTCTATAAGCTTGTCATTGAGGAATATGCAAATACGGGAAGAACCTTCATTATAAGTACGCATATCATAGAAGAAGCGGCTTCTTTATTTGAGAGAGTCATCATTATTGATAAAGGTGAGATCAAGTTTGAAGATAACACGGAAGAGCTTTTGTCGAGGGCGTATCGCGTAAGCGGAGCAAAAGAAGCTGTAGAGAAGGCAGTATCGGGTTATAAGGTTTACAATTCCGAGAATATCGGAGGTTTTGAGGCCGCAACCGTTCTTGCGGAGCATCCTGTAGAAGACTTTGGGGATGGTGTTCAGTCTGAACCCGTGTCACTTCAGAATCTCTTTTATGCAATGTGTGTGAATGAAGAAAAGGGGGCTTGATAAAATGGGCATTCTTTCAAAGCGCGCTGCAAAGTATTATTTTTTGCATGGACTTAAATTATCTGCGGTTTCAATCGGTAGTATTCTGTGTGTCGGATTTGTGTGGACACTTTCGATGTTTGGAGTAGATGATTGGAATGAGAGGGTTATTAGGATGGTCCTTCAGTTCACACGTTATATAGTACCTTATCTGAATTTATGCTACTCCCTTTATTCTCCAAGCTGGCATGACAGTATGGTATTGTCTATGGGGGCAAGGCGAAAAGATATTTTTTATGGGAACATTATAAAACAGAGTGTTTTTGCATTGATCAATGTTTTGTTCTTTGGCTTGATTGCTCTTATATCGGGGCAGACGGGGATTGTAGAACAGGCTGCCATGATAACTTGTATGTCACTTTTTGGCGGTGCTTTTGGACTATATATGGGACATAAGGTGAAAAAATACGGACGAGTGGTTATGATGGCGGCTTGCTTTATTTTTATCATTTTTTATATGGGAACAAGCTTGCTTTATATTGTTGATGGCGGTTTCATGGCGAAAATTGAAACATATAAGCAGGTTCTGATCGCCGGCGCAGTAATTCTTTTTGGAGTAATGGAAGTTTTGATATACAGAGTTAATAAGAAAAGCATGGTTGTTTTGTAATCGGAGGAAATATGATCAAAGATATTAAAAGGATTATATGCCTAAAAAAAACAAGTGAAAAATATATTCTGTTTACTGTTGTGCTCGTTATCTCGATTGTGATTATGGGGGTATTGGCTGCGGGTATAAGTGATGTTGGCGGAATATATGTAGCATTTACAATAGGTGCATGTGTTTATTTAGGATCTGCAATGCTTATTAAGACAATTATGATAGCATTTGAAGTTCCGAGAGGTTTGAGTTTTGGAATGACAAGGCATAAGCTGTTTATATGGAGCAGGATTTTGGATTTTGCGGAGCTCTTTATTTTCTTTTTCCCGCTGGTTTTTGTACCTAACCTGGGAGCTGCAGTATATTTAAAACTTCTGATCCTGTGTTTTGGCGTGATCATGTGGATAGAGGGGCTTGCGGCAAACAGTATTCTGAGATTCGGAAAGATCGCATATTTGGCATATTATATTTTATTTATGACCGGAACTATGGGGATTTCGAGGATTACCGATGTATTTCCGGGAGCCAAGGAACAGGTGAATAAATTTATGGCGATAACACTTGATAATGACCTTGCCAATTTCAGTATTTTGTTTACTTTTCTTCTGTTTGCCGCTGCGGGACTTACGGTTAACTGGCTGACTTTCAGGAATGTGTCAGTCGATTATGCATCATAAATGCATAAATGTCATGAACAAAATAATAAATATTCATAGCAAATGTCCGCGTATCGCGGACATTTGTTTTTTTACACAATAAAACAACTTAAACCAATTAAGATTTGAGCAATATTTTACATTGTTTTTGAAAGCCTCTTATGTTAAGTTGTGATTATAATTTTTTGTACTTTACTATGAAAAAGTGGGAAGGATAAATAAATATGGCACAGCTTTGGGGAGGCAGATTCACCGGCAGTATCAATGAACTGGCTTGGAATTTTAATGCATCCATCAGTTTTGACAAGAGATTTTTGGAACAGGATGTCAGAGGCAGCAAGGCACATGCTACTATGCTTGCCAAGCAGAACATCATTTCCGAAGAAGAGAAGAAGCTCATAACTGAGGGACTTGATTCTATATTGGAGGACGTTAAGTCAGGGAAACTTGAAATTACCAGCAAATATGAGGATATTCACAGTTTCCTCGAGGCTAATCTTATAGACAGGGTCGGAGACGCAGGCAAAAAGGTCCACACCGGACGAAGCAGAAACGATCAGGTCGCTCTTGATATGAGACTTTATGCTAGAGGCGAAGTTGAGCACATGGCAGATCTTTTGAACAATATGCTTGAAACGCTTCTTGATATTATGAAAGCGAACACCGAGACATATATGCCCGGTTTTACGCATCTTCAGAAAGCACAACCCGTTACACTTGCACATCATGTTGGTGCATATTTTGAGATGTTTAAAAGAGACCTTCTCAGGATGAAGGATATACGAGAGAGGATGAACTATTGTCCACTCGGAGCGGGAGCGCTTGCGGGAACGACATATCCGCTTGACAGAGATTATACCGCACAGCTCCTTGATTTTTACGGACCTACATTAAACAGTATGGATTCCGTATCTGACAGAGATTACCTTATTGAGTTCCTTGCGGCTCTTTCAACTGTTATGATGCATCTTTCGAGATTCAGCGAAGAGATCATCATATGGAACTCAAACGAATACAGATTTGTGGACATTGATGATGCATATTCTACAGGAAGCAGCATCATGCCTCAGAAGAAGAACCCCGATATCGCGGAACTTGTAAGAGGAAAGACCGGAAGAGTTTACGGAGATCTCATGTCGCTTCTTACAACGATGAAGGGAATCCCGCTTGCATACAACAAGGATATGCAGGAGGACAAGGAGGCTGCGTTTGATGCCATTGATACGGCTTCAAATTGCCTGACTCTTTTTACCGACATGTTAAGGACACTCAAGTTCAACAAAGAGAACATGGAAAAGAGTGCGATGATGGGCTTTACAAATGCCACTGATGCGGCAGATTACCTCGTTGTTAAGGGCATGCCTTTCAGAGATGCACATTCCGTTATCGGAAGACTTGTTCTTTATTGCATAGACAAGAAGTGTGCGATAGACGATCTTAAGATTGATGAACTTAAGAGCTTTTCGGAGCTTTTTGACGAAGATATCTATGATGCGATCAGTCTTGAGACTTGCGTAAATAAGAGACTTACGGTCGGAGCACCGAGCCCCGTAGTTATGAAGAAAGTAATTGATGCTAATGAAGCTTTTTTAAAAGAATTTAAGCTTTAATATATTTTAGGAGAATCTTAGGAGGACATTATGAGCGAGAAATTAAAGGTTGCGGTACTTGGCGGAACAGGAATGGTAGGACAGAGATTTATTGATATTATCAAGGATCATCCCTGGTTTGAAGTTACAACAATTGCTGCAAGCCCCAGAAGTGCAGGACAGACATACGAAGAGGCTGTAGGAAACAGATGGAAGATGGACGGACCTATCCCTGATTCTATCAAGAATATCGTTATCAAGGACGTTACAGATGTAAAGGGCGTTTCAGAGGATGTTGACTTTGTTCTTTCAGCAGTAAATATGTCAAAGGACGAGATCAAGGCTATCGAGGAAGAGTATGCTAAGACAGAGACACCTGTAGTTTCTAACAACAGCGCGCACAGATGGACTCCCGATGTTCCTATGATCATTCCGGAGATCAACCCTGAGCATATGGATGTTATCGAATTCCAGAAGAAGAGACTCGGAACAACAAAGGGATTCATCGCAGTTAAGCCCAACTGCTCAATACAGAGCTACACACCCGCTCTTACAGCATGGAAAGAGTTTGAGCCTTACGAGGTAGTTGCTACAACATATCAGGCTATTTCAGGTGCAGGTAAGAACTTCGATGAGTGGCCGGAGATGGTTGGAAACGTTATTCCTTTCATTTCAGGTGAAGAAGAGAAGTCAGAGAAAGAGCCTCTTAGAATCTGGGGTAAGGTTGAGAATGGTGTTATCGTTCCCGCTGACGACGTTAAGATCACATGCCAGTGCATCAGAATTCCTGTTCTTTACGGTCACACAGCAGCTGCATTTGTTAAGTTCAAGAAAAATCCTACAAAGGAACAGCTTATCGAGAAGCTTGAGAAATTCTCGGGACTTCCTCAGGAACTTAAGCTTCCCAGCGCTCCCAAGCAGTTTATTCAGTATATGCAGGAAGATAACAGACCTCAGATCACACTTGACGTTAACTATGAGAACGGCATGGGTGTAAGCATCGGACGTATCCGTGAGGATTCTGTTTATGATTGGAAATTTGTAGGTCTTTCACACAATACTCTTCGCGGTGCTGCAGGCGGTGCGGTTGAGTGTGCAGAGCTCTTGAAGGCAAGCGGATTTATTAACAAAAAGTGATAAAGTAAAGTATGGAAGAGCAGAGACAGGACGATTTAAGTTTTTTAAACAGATATTATGAGAGCGGTTTGTCCAATATTCTTGTTGTTTACGGACACAGGAATATTGAACAGGATGCCTTTCTTATGAAATTCATGGAAAACAGGAAGAGCTTTTTCTACTCGGCGCGATCTGCGTCGGGCAGAGAACAGCTCAGGCTGTGGACCGATGAACTTAAGAACGACAGTATTTCTGCGGACAATGTAGGAAGCTATTATGAGCTTTTTACTGTGTGCGCGGATTCTGTCGGAAGAGCACCCGTTATATTTGTGATCAAAAACTTTGAGAACATAATAAAGACAGATCGCGAATTTATGGCTCAGCTGACGGAGTATATTGAAAAGAACGGCAAGTTAAGACAGATTCTTGTTCTTCTTGTAAGTAGCGATGTCAACTGGGTTGAAAACAGTATGGTGACGAATCTGGGCAATCTTGCAGGGAATATTGCAGGATTTCGTAAGATTAAGCCACTTCCTTTTTCTGCCATGAGAGCGTTCTATCCCAACATGTCTTACAAGGATGCGGTACTGACCTATTCTGTGCTCGGCGGACAGACCGGGCTGTGGAAGTATTTTGATGATTCGCTTTCTTTTAAAGAAAATGTTTGCAAGAACATATTAAACAAGAATTCTTTTCTATACGGAGAGGCGCTTAGGCTTACTTCCGAGAATCTCAGGGAAACAGCGGTCTATCACACGATTCTTTCCGTGATGGCACGCGGTATCAATAAGCTCAATGATATATATCATGAGACGGGGTTCTCGAGAGCGAAGATTTCTGTTTATCTTAAGACTTTGATAAATCATGATTTTGCTTACAAGGCTTTTTCATTTGGAAATGTCGGAAGAGAAAATGTAGTCAAGGGAGTGTACAAGATAGCCGATCCCTTAATAGATTTCTACTTCAGATTTATCTTTCCAAATGAAAGTAATCTTGTGCGGATGCCTGCCGAGAGATTTTATGATATATTTATATCTGCAGGAATTCAAAATTATGCTACGGAATATTTTAAGTCCGTTTGTCGAGAGTATATCTTGCACTGCGAGGAGAGAGGTCTTTTTCCCTTTGAGATCGAAGATGAAGGGGAATGGCTTGGAAAAGAGGGAAACCTTGATATTATCGTCCAAAGCGATGTGGGAGATACGGCAATCGGAATGTGCTGTTGGCAGAGGCAAGCTACACATGATGATCTTATAAGCATTGAGTCCTGCGCAAAAAAAGCAAGACTTGAGGGAGATTATTACTATCTCTTTTCAACTGTGGGATTTGATGCGTGGCTACAGGATGCCGCCATGAAGCCCGAAAGTAAGATAAAGTTGATCGGGATAGACGAACTTACGAATGGCTAAACAGGTATATATAGCAGAGAAGCCGAGTGTGGCTCAGGCTTTTGCTTCGGCAATGAAAATAAATTTTTCCAGGAGAGACGGTTACCTAGAGTCTGATACCGCCATTGTTACGTGGTGTGTCGGACACTTGGTGACCATGAGCTATCCTGAGGTCTATGACGAGAAGTACAAAAGGTGGTCTTTGGACACACTTCCTTTTATTCCGGAAACCTTTAAATACGAGGTTATCGGGAATGTCTCAAAACAATTCAAGATAGTAAAAGAACTGCTGAACAGAGAAGATGTTGATACGATTTATATATGTACCGACTCGGGACGAGAGGGTGAATATATATATCGTCTTGTTGACATGCAGGCAAATGTAAAAGATAAGAAGAGAAAAAGAGTATGGATAGATTCCCAGACGGAAGATGAGATCCTAAGAGGTATCAGGGAAGCGAAGGACGACAGCGAGTATGATAACCTCGGAGCGTCTGCGTTCCTTAGGGCAAAAGAGGATTATCTTATGGGTATCAATTTCTCCAGAGCTCTTACTTTGAAATATGCTTATTCTATAAAGAACTATCTCAATATAGATAAGTGCGTTGTCTCCGTCGGACGGGTAATGACCTGTGTTTTGGGCATTGTTGTCGAGAGGGAGAGGGAAATAAGGGAATTTGTGAAGACTCCTTTTTACCGCGTTATTTCTAAGGTTGATATAGCGGGCAAAAAATGCGACGCTGAGTGGAGAGTGACTGATGACTCCAAGTATAACGGCTCGTTTGACCTATACAGTGAGAAGGGCTTTAAGACAAAAGAGGGCGCAGAGAAGCTGATTGCAGCGCTTGGAGAGACACCTGTCAGTGCATCGGTACTTAAGTGCGAGAAGAAAAAAGAAGCCAAGAATCCGCCTCTTTTGTATAATCTGGCGGAGCTTCAAAATGACTGCTCGAGATTCTTTAAGATAAGTCCCGATGAGACACTTGCGGTGGCTCAGGAACTCTACGAGAAGAAACTCACGACGTATCCGAGAACGGATGCCAGAGTTATGTCATCGGCTATCGCAAAGGTGATAGATAAGAATATAAGCGGACTCTCGGCGTATGCTCCTTGTGCGATATTTGCCAAGTCAATATTGCAGCACGAGGCATACAAGGGAATAGAGAAGACGAGATATGTAAATGACAAGGCTATTACCGACCACTATGCGATAATTCCTACGGGACAGGGATTGTCGGCACTTCAGGGACTGAGTCCTACATCGGCGAAAGTTTATGAGATAATAGTTAGGAGGTTTTTGGCAGTCTTTTACCCGCCTGCGAATTATCAGAAGGTTGCGCTTGAGCTTGCGATGGACAATAAGGAAGAAGAGGGTAAGAGAGAGCACTTTTTTGCAAACTTCAAGATACTTACCCAGAAGGGCTACCTTCATGTGATGGATTATTCGTTCTTTAAGGATAAAGATAAGAATAAAAAGTCGGATGACGAAAAAGAAAACGAGAGCGAAGACGAGACGGTAACTGATGAGGAGCTCTTTGAACATCTTCAAAAGCTTAAGAAGAACGATGTTCTTAATGCCGAATCGTTTGAACTTAAAGAGGGTGAGACGACTCCGCCCAAGAGATACAATTCGGGCACGATGATCCTTACAATGGAGAATGCCGGACAGTTTATCGAGGATGAGGAACTAAGAGCCCAGATAAAAGGTTCGGGAATCGGAACGAGTGCTACGAGAGCTGGAATTTTGACAAAACTTGTTAATATAAAATATCTGAATCTTAATAAGAAGACGCAGATAATAACGCCCACACAGCTTGGAGAGATGATATACGAGACTGTTGCGTGTTCCATGAAGCCTATGCTCAATCCGGCGCTTACGGCTAGCTGGGAGAAGGGACTTACAGGCGTTGCGGAAGGCAGTATCTCTGAAAAAGAGTATATGGATAAGCTTGATGATTTTGTCAGCAAGAGGACGAATCTTGTAAAGCAGAATGATTACAGAAGGCTGTTACAGTCAAGGTTTGACTATGTTTCAACCAATTACAAGAAAGCTGAGCCAAAGAAAAGCTCGGCAAAGAAAAGTACTAAAAAGAAAAATACGGTAACGGAGGCGTGAAATGGAAGAATTCAAAATTTCTAATATGTATGATCTGAATGAGACTATTGCGGCAGATTATATGAAGACTAAGGAGTATCCCTGGGAGCTTCTTGCGGGAATCAAGGACTATATCGTAGAGCTTGGAAATAAGCTTCCCGCAGATAAGTTTGAGAAGCGCGGAGAAAATGTATGGGTCGCAAAGAGCGCAAAGGTGTTTGATTCAGCATACATCGGTGGTCCTTGCATCATCGATGAAGATGCGGAAGTAAGACAATGCGCATTCATCAGAGGAAGTGCAATTGTCGGAAAGGGCGCTGTAGTAGGAAATTCAACAGAGCTTAAGAATGTAATTCTTTTTAATAAGGTTCAGGTTCCTCATTACAACTATGTGGGTGATTCAATCCTCGGATTTAAGTCTCACATGGGCGCAGGCTCCATCACATCTAATGTTAAGAGCGACAAGAAGCTCATCGTTGTAAAGAACGGTGCGGATGATCAGGTTGAAACAGGTCTTAAGAAGATGGGAGCGATGCTTGGAGATAACGTTGAGGTCGGATGTAATTCTGTTCTTAATCCCGGAACGGTTATCGGCAGATGGTGCAATGTTTATCCGCTTTCATCAGTAAGAGGCTGCATTCCTGCACATCATATCTTTAAAGATAAGGATCATATCGTTAAGAAGATTGAAGAATAAATAATCCGTTAAAAATATAACATTGGCATTGAAATATACATGAATTTATGCCAAAATAAGTTTTGGCGGATTGTTGTTCGCTGTCTCTGACCGTGCCCGGCAAGCACATTTTTAATGGTCAGTCTAAATCACAGGTAGTTAGTAAGTAATGGTTCATTACTTTACAATATGAAAGGAGATTTTCACATGATTTACTCAACAGAGGTAAAGAATATGTGTCCCGTAACACAAGGGGTACATCATGGTGCTGCGCCTATTCCTGAAGAGGCTAAGTGGGTTCAGTCCAAAGAGATTAAGGACATTTCCGGCTATACACACGGTATTGGCTGGTGTGCACCTCAGCAGGGTTGCTGCAAGCTTTCACTTAACGTTAAGGAAGGTATCATTCAGGAGGCACTCGTAGAGACTATCGGATGCTCAGGAATGACACATTCTGCAGCTATGGCATCTGAGATTCTTCCCGGACTTACAGTTCTTGAAGCTCTTAACACAGACCTTGTTTGTGATGCTATCAATACTGCTATGAGAGAGCTCTTCCTTCAGATCGTTTACGGAAGAACACAGTCTGCATTCTCAGAGGACGGACTTCAGATTGGTGCAGGTCTTGAGGATCTTGGTAAGGGTACACGCTCAATGGTTGGTACAACTTACGGAACACTTGACAAGGGACCTCGTTATCTTGAGCTTACTGATGGTTACATCACAGAAGTTGCTCTTGATGAGAACGACGAGATTATCGGATACAAGTATGTTAACTTCGGAAAGATGATGGACTTCATCAAGGCCGGTGATGATGCTAACACAGCAATGGAGAAGGCTAAGGGTCAGTACGGACGTGTTGCTGATGCAGCTAGATTCATTGATCCCAGAAAAGAGTAATTAAGGTAAGGAGGAATTTAAAATGGCTTTATTTGAATCATATGAAAGAAGAGAGCCCCAGATCCTGGCTTGCCTTAAGGAGTATGGGATTTCTTCTATAGAAGAGTGTAAAGATATTACTATGGCTGCAGGCATCGATGTTTACAAGCTCATCGAAGGTATTCAGCCTATCTGCTTTGAGAACGCTAAGTGGGCTTACACAGTAGGTGCTGCTATCGCAATCAAGAAGGGATGCCGCAAGGCTTCTGAGGCTGCTGCTGCAATCGGTATCGGTCTTCAGGCTTTCTGCATTCCCGGATCAGTTGCTGACCGCCGTAAGGTAGGTCTTGGACACGGTAACCTTGGAAAGATGCTTCTTGAAGAGGATACAGAGTGTTTCGCATTCCTTGCAGGTCACGAGTCATTCGCTGCTGCTGAGGGTGCTATCGGTATCGCTGAGAAGGCTAACAAGGTTCGTCAGAAACCCCTCAGAGTTATTCTTAACGGTCTTGGAAAAGACGCAGCTCAGATTATTTCTCGTATCAACGGTTTCACATATGTTGAGACTCAGTATGATTACTATACAGGCGAGGTAAAGGAAGTATTCAGAAAGTGCTATTCAAAGGATGCTGATTCACCTCGTGCAAAGGTTAACTGCTACGGCGCTAACGACGTACAGGAAGGTGTTGCTATCATGTGGAAGGAGAACGTTGACGTATCTATCACAGGTAACTCAACAAATCCTACAAGATTCCAGCACCCTGTTGCAGGAACATACAAGAAGGAGCGTACAGAAGCCGGCAAGAAGTACTTCTCAGTTGCTTCAGGCGGCGGTACAGGACGTACACTTCACCCTGATAACATGGCAGCAGGCCCTGCTTCTTATGGTATGACAGATACTATGGGACGTATGCACTCAGACGCTCAGTTCGCAGGATCTTCATCAGTTCCCGCTCACGTTGAGATGATGGGTCTTATCGGCGCAGGTAACAACCCGATGGTTGGTATGACTGTTTCTACAGCCGTTTCAATCGAAGAGGCTGCTAAGGCAGGGAAGTTTTAAGATCCCGAGATAGCTAATAATGAGGTCGGTTCTGTTTCACACAGAACCGACCTTTTCTTTGCGAAAAGCAGACTTTATTTGACTTTGAGGCACTTTCAGTGTTATTATTGCCAAATATCAACGCGTGTACATTGGCATGTTTTTTTATAGCTTGAAAGGAAAGTTTGATATGATTCAGATTACTTACTTGGGGATGTTTGTTTTTATTACTTTGTGCTGGATCGTTGCAAGGTTTGTTAGCGCCAGGGTTAGCGGGAGTGTGGATATAAAAAAAGAGTTAAGACTTTTGACTTTATATGTGTGCATATTGGTTATATCCAGATTTGTATATTTTCCGATGCACCTTAAGAACGGGCATGTTGCACCTATCATATTTGATATCCATAAGGCTTATCCGTTTAAGTGCAGTTTTAAGCCTTTTTTATTCCTTGAACAGAAATATGCAGGGTACAAGGTGAATATAGTGGGAAATATTGCTATGTTTATACCTGTGGGAATGGCACTGCCGTTTTGCTTTGATAAGCTTAACAATGTTATTAAAGTGACTTTTATAGGGATGTGTTATACGGTCTTTATTGAAATATCACAGCTTCCTTTATATCAGAGACATACGGATATTGATGATGTGATCCTCAATACCTCCGGCGTATTTATTGGAGCTATAGTCTATTTCACGGTTAAATCTATTCACTACCTTCTCACCAAAGATAATACGGAATCAGAAGCGATCGCTGAGAATTGATTAAGGACGCTCGGGAACAATGGCATATATCCGGAAATGTTTGCGTTCGGCTGCGCAGTGATTTTCATAATTTCATAGAACCCGAAACCGCTTCCTTTCGACGTTGCTCAGAGAAGTCAGCGGTTTCGGGTTCTATGAAATTTGAAAATCATCTTGCTCGTCCGAGAGCTGCACATTTCCGGATATATGCCATTGTTCCCGGGCTGTTTCTTGAAATGCTATAGGATGCAAGTTGTGTATTTCTATGGAGCTTTTTTAATAGGAATTTCGGAGAATATTCCATAAAAAAGGTTGTCGACCGAGGGAATATAATCAAAATCGGGGCGACAACCTTAAGTTTTTTATTTACTCAGTTCTTTTATTTAACCATGTCAGGGTAGTTGTAGTAGAATTCTTCGTTGAATTCCTGTTCGTATTTGTTGGCGTATCTCATTGCGCTGTGGAGGGCGCCGTCGGTGTTGTCGGTGTAGTAGCCGACTGTGAAATAGAGCCATTCGGGATCGCTTGCGAGGTCTTTGAGATTTTCGATTTTTTCCTCAAATTCTTCTTCGGTGCTTGTTGTTGAAATGATTGCAAATTCATCACCGGAAGAGCGGTAGATATAATCATTCTGGAATACTTCTTTAAGAATCTTGCCGGCTTCTTTGAGAAGGGTGTTTCCTACGTCATGGCCTTTTTTCTCGTTGACTGTTTTAAGTGTGTTTAGATAGCAGAATGCAACGCTGAATGGGGTAGGAGCGATCTTGAGCTGAGCTGCGAGCTCATCTACCATGTTGTTCATAGCTGTTCTGTTGTATACGCCGGTTCTTGAATCAATGAGGCTAAGGCTTCTTAATCTCTCGATAAGGAGATGGTGAGCGGCCTCAGATGAAACAAAGGCGGAAAGAAGCTCTATGATATCCTTGAATTCAGCGAGCCTGTTTGTATCAAAGTTTGTGACATACATATAGCCTATGATGGTATTCTGGTGAATAAAAGGAACAAGGCACAGTGTCTCAACACCGTTTTCTTTTAAAGTTTTGACCCAATCGGGAGAGCGCTTTTCATAATTCTCCATATCTGCGCTGTTAGTGATTATGATAGAATCATTTTCAAGTGTGAGTTCTTCCCAGGTTTCAACTATTTCATAGGGAATCTTGTCGAAGACATTCTGAAGAACAATCTCATTGTTTCTTACATTTTCGCCCACAACATTGAATTTATACAGATCTCTTGATATTGTCAGAATGCATGCTGCATAAGCATCAGTATATTCTCTGAGGTCTTTGGCGACGTTGTTCATACTTGTCTGGAAATCTTCACCTTTACGCATATGTAGACAAGTCTTTATAATAAATGCCGAAATATCGGCTGATAAATTTTTTCCGTCAAATTGATCGAATAATGTTTCGAGTGACATCGCTAACCTCCAAAAAGCGCGCTACCGCATAATAAAATCATATATATATTATCCTTAAATCGACGAATAATCAAACAATAAAGTGTAAAAAATAATAAATTAATAATTAAGGAATTCTAATATATAGCTTGTTTTTCAAAGATTTGATCACGGTAAAATGGCGTTTTAGCGCTTTCTGTCGGGGTGTTTTTCATAGAATTTGTTCTTGTCCTGGTACATGCGCTCATCGGCATATCTCATGGCAAGCTCCAGAGGACCGGAGCCACCGTCGTGATAGTAACCTATGGCAAAGCATAGTTTGTCAGGGTCGCTGGTAAGTTCTCTGAGCCTTTTTATTTTTTCTTCAAATTCATGCTCGTTGCTGTGTGTAGAAATAATGGTAAATTCATCGCCGCCTGCTCTGTAGATGTTGTCATCTTTAAAAACTTCCTTGAGAATATCGGCTGCTGCGGCGATAAGCTTGTCGCCTGCATCGTGTCCCTGATTGTCATTTACTTTCTTAAGACCGTTTATGTCGCAGAATGCAACTGAGAACGGTATCGGATTAAACTTAAATTTGATCGAGAATTCTTCTACATCGGCGTTCATACAGTTTCTGTTCTTTACCCCGGTCAGTATGTCTATATTGCTGAGATATTCAAGCCTTTCAAGGAATAAGTGGTTGGCAACTTCGGCTGATAGGAAGAATGATACAAGTTCTACCATTTCCTTCATTCTTGTCATATGGTTAACATCAAAATTGGCAATATATAGGTAGCCGATTATGTTGTTTTGGCGCAAAAGGGGTACAAGGCACAGACTGTATACCCAGTTATCTCTCAACGTATGCACCCATTCGGGGGCTTCTTTTCCATAGTGCTCAAGGTCTGATTCGCTTTTGATTATAATGTTGTTTGTGTGTTTGAGAAGCTTCTCCCAGCTGGCAACTACAGAATATGGGATACTAGAGAAGATTTTTTTTATGCTTACGCGTGGATTGCTAGTCGATCCGCTTATTACTTCATATCTTTGAAGGTCATTCTGGAAAGACATGACACTGGCGCCGGCTGCGTCTGCGTATTCTCTGATATAGTCGGTAACAAGCTGCATACTGGAATAAAAATCATTTTCGCTTTGAAGTTCAAGACAGGATTTGATAACAAAAGAAGCTATGTCGGGTGATACTGACGAATATTTATTGACATCCATCTCTTTGTTGAGTGTATAGACAAACATGCAATATGCAATGTCGTGATCTTTTTCATTCTCATTTACTGCAATGGGGAGCATAAAGTTCTCAGTCCAATAACCATACAGTTTCGTTGTATCGACATATGTATGAATGGGCTCTTTTCTCCAGGCGGCTCTAAAACAGGCGTCCTCAAATTTGGGCTCTCTGGGTACGTTGATAGTATATAAAGCACCTTCCATCTTGGATTCAATTTCTTTTACTTTTTCTTCGAGGTCAGTGCTGTCGTCTGATTCATTTTGAAAGAATATAGCCATGCAGTCATTGATGAACGACTTATTTATGACAAAGTATCTCATTTCCGCAAAATTACCATCTTCATCTTTTTTGACTGCAAGAATGGCAGTTGAAAGAGGCATGGTATTTACGGTGTTTTTTAACTTGAAGTATAGATCAGAACTCATAGACAGTTGTACCATCCTTTCCCTTACAATATATGATAACCGTGATTTAAACAATTTTCAAATGCAAAAACGACAAATAACAAGGGTACAATATAAATAGCTTTTTTGCCTAAAAAACTGTATAATACAGGTAGTATAGGGGAAGGGGGCATCTATGGATTTTCTTTCTACATCAGCCTGTTATTGGCTGATAATCACTGTGGTTTTTGCTGTAGTTGAGCTTGCGACTGTCGGACTTATAACTATATGGTTTGCGGCAGGAAGCTTGGTAGCGATGATACTTGCAGCTTTTGGCGCGGGTGTTCCGCTTCAGGTTGCGGCTTTTGTGATTGTTTCGGTTGTGTGTATAGCAGCGGTAAGACCGCTTGCGGCGAAGCATTTTAACAATAAGGTTGCCAAGACCAATATCGACTCGATTATAGGCAAGAAACTCGTTGCAAAGACAAAGATCGACAATATCGCAGACAGCGGAAAAGTTGAGTTTGAAGGTTCGACATGGCTTGCAAGGTCGACTGAGGACAATATTATCATTTCCGAAGGTGAAGAAGTTATTGTCGAGAAGATTGTCGGTAATAAACTGATAGTCAGAAAAATTTTTTAATTTAAAGGAGAGGATATAACTATGTCAGGATTAGCACCGGTGTTATGTATCTTAATTATTCTTGTGATTATTTTGCTTGCTGCAAATATCAGGATTGTGCCTCAGGCACATTCATTTATTGTTGAAAGGCTTGGAGCTTATAAAGAGACTTGGGATGTAGGTCTTCATTTTAAAGTCCCTTTTATAGACAGAGTTGCAAGACAGGTTGACCTTAAGGAGCAGTATTGCGACTTCCCGCCTCAGCCCGTTATTACTCAGGATAACGTAACAATGCAGATCGATTCTATCGTATTCTTCAGAATTTCGGATCCTATGGCTTTTGCATACGGCGTAAGAAATCCTATCGGAGCTATTGAGAATCTTACTGCAACAACACTTCGTAACGTTATCGGTTCACTTACACTTGATGAAACACTTACATCAAGAGATCAGATCAATGCACAGATGCAGGATGCGCTCGATATCGCAACAGATCCTTGGGGAATCAAGATCACAAGAGTCGAACTTAAGAATATCAATCCTCCCGAGCAGATTCGTGATGCCATGGAGAAGCAGATGAAGGCTGAGCGTGAAAAGAGAGAGAAAATCCTCTTTGCGGAAGGTGAGAAGCAGTCACAGATCACAGTCGCAGAAGGTGAGAAGCAGAGTAAGATCCTTCAGGCTGAAGCTGATAAGCAGGCTACAATCCTTAGAGCTGAAGCTGAGAGAGAAAAGAGAATCCGTGAGGCTGAAGGTCAGGCTGAAGCTATCAAGAGTATTCAGCAGGCTAATGCAGAGGGTATCAAGATGCTCAAGGATGCGGGAGCAGATGAGTCTGTTCTTACACTTAAGAGTCTCGAGGCATTTGAGAGGGCTGCAAACGGACAGGCAACCAAGATAATCGTTCCTTCAAATATCCAGAGCGTTGCCGGACTTGCGGGATCATTAAAAGAAATTGTAAAAGGATAATATGATTATTTTTTATTTTCTTGAAGGATGTTTGTTTCTATATTTTGTAAGCATATTATTTTCGGTCATTGTGACTTTTTTGGACTTTTTGGGTCCTAAGATAATTCAATATACGGTTGATTATTGTATTGCGGACACTGCCTTGGAAAAAGGCAGTGTTCCGTCATTTATGGAAACATTGGTCGAAAAGGTCGGAGGAAGAGAGTTTCTTAGGGAACATCTTGTATATGTAGCGGCTGCGGTTGCAGCTATAGCGGTTGCTGCTGCAATCTGCAGATATCTTATGAAACTCATAAATTCTTTTGCTGCGGAGAAATTCGTCCGCAGGATGAGAGATAAGCTTTTTGAACATATTATGGAGCTGCCTTTTTCATGGCACAGCGAGAATCACACCGGTGATATCATACAGCGTTGCACTTCGGATGTGGATACAATAAAGATGTTTATATCGGAGCAGCTTCATTCTCTGGTAAGGATACTTATCAGGATAGTGGTGGCGGTCTATTTTATGCTTGGAATAAATAAGACCATGACACTTATCTCTGCGACATTTATTCCTGTCATAGTTTTGTATTCATGCTTCTTTCACAATAAAATAAGAGCAGGTTTTGAGAAGGCAGACGCTGAAGAAGGAAGGCTTTCAGCAACTGCACAGGAGAATCTCACAGGAGTCAGAGTTGTAAGGGCTTTTGGAAGAGAGAAGTACGAGAGAGACCGATTTGAAAAAAGAAATTATGACTATACCAATCTCTGGATAAAACTCATAAATATTTTGGCGGCGTTCTGGGCTTCGAACGATCTGATCTCGGGACTTCAGGTGATGATGATCACGATTTTCGGCGCTGTATTCTGTGTAAGAAACTATATCACTGTCGGCGAGTATATTGCTTTTGTTGCCTATAATGCAATGCTTACATGGCCCGTAAGAGCCCTCGGAAGGATTATTTCCGAGATGAGTAAGGCGAGAGTTGCAATAGACCGTATCGGCTATATCATAAATTCTGAAGCTGAAAAAGATATTGAAAATGCGGTTGAACCTGATATGCGAGCGGATATAAGATTTGAGAACGTTTCATACAGATATGAGAACGGCTCGGATGAAGTTGTAAACAATATAAGTTTTACCATAAAAGCGGGATCGACAGTCGGGATACTTGGCGGAACGGGATCGGGTAAATCGACTCTTATGTATCTTTTGGACAGGCTCTACGAGCTTCCGAAGGAAAACGGAAGCATTTATATAGGAGATACGAATATAGCCGATATCAAGGCAAAGTATTTAAGGAAAAATATAGGACTTGTACTTCAGGAGCCTTTTCTTTTCTCCGGAACTCTTTCTGAAAACATCGGAATAACCAAGAAAGATCCGGATATGAAGGAGATAAGGGAAGCTGCGAGGATAGCGGCGCTTGATGATACTATCCTTTCATTTAACAAAGGATATGACACTTATGTGGGAGAGCGCGGTGTTACGCTTTCGGGCGGGCAGAAGCAGAGGACGGCGATAGCACAGATGCTCATGTCCAAGCCGCCTGTCATGATATTTGACGATTCACTGTCGGCGGTCGATACAGAGACTGATATCAAGATAAGAAAAGCACTGTCCGAGAACTCGGGTGATTCAACGGTAATAATAATTTCCCACAGGATAACGACGCTTATGCACGCCGACAACATCATCGTGCTTGATAAGGGAAATCTTGTTCAGATGGGAAGTCATGACAGCCTTGTAAGGCAAGAAGGAATGTACAAAAAAATCTACGACATACAGACGCATGGAATATGAACAAAGAAAAAAATGTAAAGCTGCCGCTTTTTGGCATACCAAAACTATATCCGTATATAAAGCCGTATCTCAAAAAGATTTTGACAATGATCTTTTTGGGTGTGTTAAGTTCGCTTTTTGACTCAGCATATCCGATATTTAACAGGTATGCGATTGATAATTTTGTGGTAAAAAACACTTTGAAGGGGCTTCCTGCTTTCATAATCCTCTATGTGACCGTGCTTATTATCCAGGTTGTCGATAATTTTATCACCTGTGCTCTGTGCGGACAGGTTGAGATGTGCATGGACAGGGACCTTCGGAATGCTTCTTTTAACCATCTTCAGGAGCTTTCTTTTGACTATTTTAACAGGAACAATGTCGGATATATTCATGCGAGAGTTATGAGTGATACGGGTAAAATAGGTGTCATGGTCGCATGGAGAATGATGGACGTCATCTGGAACGGTTCTTATATACTGTGGGTATTTGTGATGATGGTCATATTAAATCCAAGGCTTGCTTCTTACGTGCTCATAATGGTACCGATCGCGGCGGTGATAGCCATATATTTCCAGAAGAGGCTTCTTGTTCTCAACAGAAAGATAAGGGAGATCAATTCGACCATAACCGGTAATTTCAATGAGGGAATCACAGGGGCTAAGGCTATAAAGTCGCTTGTTGTTGAAAAGAAGATCACGGATGATTTTGAAAAAGATACCGAGAAAATGAGAAGGGAATCGGTTCATTCCACACATTACGCGGCACTTTTTTCGGCGCTTATAACGATGCTCTCGACGCTTTCGCTTGCGCTTATTCTCTGGAAGGGTGGAAAGCTTTCGACTGAAGGATTTATGCAGATCGGAACGCTTACGGTGTTTATTTCCTATGCACTCGGACTTCTTGAACCTGTGCAGAATGTAATTGTAACGATATCTGAGATGATCGCGGTGCAGGTAAATGTTGAGAGGCTCTTTAAGCTCCTTGAGACCGAGTCTGATGTCTACGATTCGAAGGAAGTAATAGAGAAGTACGGTGATACTTTTAATCCCAAGAAAGAGAACTGGGAACCTTTGATTGGCGATATAGAGTTTAAGGATGTATCTTTCAGATATCCCGACGGAGATGAATATGTTCTTGAGAATTTTAATCTCAAGGTGCCGAAGGGGACAAATGTCGCGATTGTCGGAGAAACAGGCGCGGGTAAGTCGACACTTGTAAATCTTGTCTGCAGATTTTTTAAACCGACCAAAGGCCGGATCCTTATAGACGGGCGCGACGCGGCGGAGAGATCGCTTTTGTGGCTTCACAGTAATCTCGGATATGTGCTTCAGACACCGCACTTGTTCTCGGGTTCTGTAAGAGAAAATCTAAGGTACGGCAAAGCTGATGCGACCGATGAAGAGATTATGGAGGCTTTAAGACTTGTTTCCGCCGAGGATATAGTCAAAAAGATGGAAAAAGGTCTTGATAGCGACGTGGGAGAGGACGGTGGAATGCTGTCGACGGGAGAAAAGCAGCTTCTTTCATTTGCAAGGGCTATACTTGCTGATCCCAAGATATTAATACTGGATGAGGCGACGTCTTCGATAGATACCGTAACAGAGAGGGCTATTCAGGATGCCATAGTTACGGTAACCAAGGGCAGAACTTCTTTTGTTATAGCACACAGGCTGTCAACTATCGTAGATGCTGATATAATATTGGTAGTAAGAGACGGTAAGATCACAGAAAGAGGTAAGCACAAAGAGCTGATGGCGCAAAAGGGGTATTATTACGATCTCTTTACAAGACAGTTTGATGAACGGAGTTTTAGTCTTATATGATGGATATAGCGGTTTTTGCCGATATACACGGCAATCATTCTGCACTGCAGGCTTGCATAGACTATGCTGTTGGGAGAGGAATAACAAATTTTCTGCTTTTGGGGGATTATGTATCGGATTGCCCGTACCCGCAGAAGACAATGGAGCTTGTTTATGTTCTGAAGCAGTATTTTAATACCTGCATAATACGCGGAAACAGAGAAGAGTATCTCTTAAATTACAGAAAAGCGGGAGGAGAAGGTTGGAAAGTAGGATCTTCGAGTGGGAGTCTTCTTTATACTTATCAGAATCTTACGGACAAGGATTTCAATTTTTTTGCTTCGCTTCCCAATTACGGTATATATGAAATGCAGGGCATGCCCAAGTTTGAGTATTGTCACGGTTCGCCAGAGAATACAAGCGAAGTACTTATAAGGGAAAAGAGAAATACGAAGAGAATACTTGCCCATATGGAGACATCGCTTCTTCTTCACGGACATGTGCATATTCAGGATACTTATGTATATCGCGGCAAGAAAGCTGTAGGGCCGGGAGCGATAGGTATTCCGTGGTTTCATGGCGGAAAGACTCAGTTTTGTATTCTTCACGGAAAAGGAAAAGTGTGGGAAGAGGAGCTTATTCAGATCGAATATGACAGAAAAGAGATATTAAAGGAATTTAAAGAGTCGGGACTTTGCAATACAGCACCTGCGTGGGCTGCACTTGCCATGCATACGATAAGAACGGGAGTAGATCTTAGTGAAACAGTTCTGCTCCGCGCCATGCGTCTGTGCGAGCAAGAGTGCGGAGCAGTTAAATGGCCGGATATACCGGAAAAATACTGGGCTATAGCTCTCAGAGAGAACTACATCGATCTTGCGGGAAAAGAGATTCCTCACAAGAAATAAAAAGTTATGCGGTTGTATCAACCGATACCGAGGTGTTGGCGGCGGTTGTTTTACTGCCATCTTTTTCGTATTGCTTGAGTTGATTGTCAAGCCACGAGGATTTATATTTCTCGTATTTATCGGCTGAGATCTTGGTTGTATCTTTTGTACTTGATGTTGAAGCGGCCTTTTTGGTATCGGCTGTTTTTGCAGGATCGGAAACGGAAACGTTCGCGGTGCTTCCTGTTTCTTTGTATGCATCAAGTGCGGCGCGGTTGCCTACTTTTTTGACATATGATTTCATTAATGTGCCGTAGGAGCCGTTTTTTATGCTTGAATAATCTGAAATAAGATTACTCATATCAGACATGTAATTATATGAGCCGGAAAGACTATTGAAAATATTGGTACCCATAGCATTTCCCTCCTTGTATATGCACTTTTGAACAACAAAACCTCCTTGTTTTGAAAGCGATATTTTCTTAACAGTATTATGTAATATAAGGGCGGGGGAATCAATTCATTATTTCTAAAATATATGAAAAGTTTTTGCAAAGTGCGTTTTTATGCGATGTATTTTGCGTTGTCCGTATTAAATGAAGGAGCAGTTATTTTATGAAAAAATTTAAGATTTCTTTTAATTCACCTGTAGTTCTGGGATTTATGTGTTTGTGCTTTTTGGCGCTGTTACTTTCTAATGTAACGGGAGGAGCTACAAACCAGTTGCTTTTTATGACGTATCATTCGTCTCTTGCAAGTCCGATGACATATATTCGTTTCTTTACGCATGTATTGGGACATAGCGGCTGGGAGCATTTTATAAGTAATGCAGCATATATTCTGCTTTTGGGACCTATGCTTGAGGAAAAATACGGTTCTGAAAGGATAATTGAGATAATCGTGATAACAGCACTTGTGACAGGTCTTGTGAATTATATACTGTTTTGGAATGTGGCTCTGTGCGGCGCAAGTGGTGTGGTATTTGCATTTATTCTGCTTACATCATTTACAAATTTCAAGCAGGGCGAGATTCCGCTGACATTTATTCTTGTTGCGATAATATTCCTTGGGCAGCAGATTCATGACGGCATTTTTATAAGAGACGAGATCTCGAATCTTTCTCATATAATAGGTGGAATCATAGGAGCCATCGTGGGTTACAGGCTCAATAAAAAAGTGAAGGCATAGCACAAAATTAATTTAATAGGATTTTTTTTGCTTCATATTGATTAAAGTTAATTGTTGTGATAAGATGTCAATGCTTTGTTTAGGAAGTATATGGATATGTATTGAACGGGCAAACATACAGTAATGTATGGGCGCAAAGTCGTAAATCTTTTATGGTATAAAGAGATGGTTTGACTGCAAAATAGCGGATGTAAAGGCTGTTTTTGCAGTCATTTTATTTTGGAAAAAAATCGTTGCTGATTCCTTTATTGAAGATTGATCCGCTATGATATGGTGCATTCTGATCCTTTAGAGACATAGTGACTAATTAACAGAAAGGGATTTATGAAAAAATGAAAAAGAGAGTAATGACATTGTTGATGGCATCAGTTATGATGGTCACACTTATGGGATGCGATGGAGTTGATGATATAAAGGAGTTTGTTGATACAACAATTAACTCAGGTGATGAAACTTCGGCTGACGAGACTTCAGCTGAAGAGCCTGTCGATGAGGGCGGTGCAGAGGAGTCTGCTTTGGCGGATGAGGCGAGTGCTTCATTCTCAGGAGACGATGCATCTTTTGAGTATAATGGAAAGACTATTTCATTTACTGACGATGTTCAGACAATAATTGACGGACTTGGAACTCCCGATTCAATGGAGGCAGATCATCCGGGATATATTTACACATTTGCTTCTGACGGAATTGTCTTCTTTACAGATGAGGTTGACATGGTTGAAGTACCCGGTCAGCTTACGATCGATATAGAGGATGTAAAGACAGCAAGAGGAATTGGTGTCGGAAGTACGATAGAAGAACTTAAAGCCGCTTACGGAAATCCTGATTCAGAGATTATGGAAGGAAGCCACATGTTGTCATATGAGTTTGACAACTGCAGCATTTCTTTTGCGGCCGATGAGAAGGTTATTTCACTTACATATTTTAAGAAAGTATGACATTGTTTTAGTATAATAGCAAAGCTTATAAACAGGACACTGAAGGCTCGAAGAGAATCCGATGGAGGAGGTGCCGGCTGATGAGAAAAATAAAGGCGTTTTTATTATCTTTTTTCCTAATAGCTGCCCTTACCGGATGCGTGAGATTTGATGCAACGATAAATGTCAAGCGCAACGGTAAGATGGATATAGCTATAAGCTATGCGGTACTTGATGTAACCAATCGTGAGGTTGGAGAGATACTGTCGGATGAGCAGATAGAAGAATATAAAGATGACGGATGGGATGTAGAAGAGTTCAAAGACGGCGGCTATTCGGGATATATTATCAAGAAAAAAGATGTGCCTGTCAGTGAACTTGAGGATTCAAACAAGAATAAAAAGACAGCCCTGTCCGATGAGCTGAAATCGCTTAAACTGACGAGAAAAGGCATGAAATATACGCTTGATTGGGATATCGCAGAAGAGGCAAAAGAGCTCAGCGCAGCATCTGAATACAGTGATTACGTTAAGATGAGCGGAGCACAGATGAAGGTTAAGATCAATCTTCCGTCAAAGGCAGTGGAGAACAATGCGACCCACGTTTCGGAGGATGGCAGATCCTATGAATGGGATCTTCTTAATTTTGACGATCCGGATGGGATTCATCTTGAGTATAAGCTTGTTGATATGAATGCGGTAATCGCCGGAATTGCTATATTGGCAGTTTTGATAGCAATGGTAACGATCATAGTTGTAATACTTAAGAAAAAGAAGAAAGCGAAAGCTGAAAGTAATGAATGACGCAGAGCGGTTTGAAGAGCGCGTGAAGCTCCGATAACTGCTCTTTTTCTATGCGAGTTTACATCAAATGGTGCAAATGAGAGAAAAAAAGAGATTGAAAGAGTAATTGTGAGAATGCGGTAATAATAGTGTTATATTCACGTTTGCACATACCAGGCGAAGTCACTAATATATGTTCTTAGAGGTTAGCACTCAATCGAAAAGAGTGCTAACAATTAAAAATGATTATTCAATCCATTATATAAAGGAGGCATTTGTAATGAAATTACAACCACTTGCAGACAGAGTTGTATTAAAGCAGCTTGAAGCAGAAGAAACAACAAAATCAGGAATCGTACTTCCCGGAGCAGAGAAGGAGAAGCCTCAGCAGGCAGAAGTTATCGCTGTAGGACCCGGCGGAGTAGTAGATGGTAAAGAAGTTACTATGCAGGTTAAGAAGGGTGACAATGTCATCTATTCAAAATATGCCGGAACAGAAGTTAAGCTTGATGACGAGACATTCATCATTGTTAAGCAGAACGATATTCTTGCAATTATAAAGTGATTGATATAGCAGACAGAGGTCAAAAAGTCAGGTGCTTGCACATATGACTTTTTGACTTCGGGATGCGAACATACATGAGGAAGTAGGCAGATATGCCGGATTCCGAATGTATGTAGGATTGCGAGAGCGAAGCGAAGCAATCCGTATATCATAATAAATAAAAAATAAACGGAGGCATTTAAAATGGCAAAGACAATTAAGTACGGCGCGGACGCCCGCACAGCTATGGTTGAAGGCGTTAATAAGCTTGCAGATACAGTAAGAGTAACAATCGGACCTAAGGGAAGAAACGTAGTTCTCGATAAATCATACGGTGCACCTACAATCACAAACGACGGTGTTACTATCGCAAAAGAGATCGAGCTTGAGGATGCTTATGAGAACATGGGCGCTCAGCTTGTAAAAGAAGTTGCTACAAAGACAAATGACGTAGCAGGTGACGGAACAACAACAGCTACAGTTCTTGCACAGGCTATGATCAATGAAGGTGTTAAGAACCTTGCTGCAGGCGCTAACCCTATCGTACTCAGAAAAGGTATGAAGAAGGCTACAGAGTGCGCAGTAGAAGCAATCAGCAAGATGGCTACAAAGGTAAAAGGCAAGGATCAGATCATGAGAGTTGCCGCTGTTTCATCAGGAGATGATGAAGTTGGACAGATGATCGCTGACGCTATGGAGAAGGTTTCAAACGACGGCGTTATCACAATCGAAGAGTCTAAGACAATGCAGACTGAGCTTGACCTCGTAGAAGGAATGCAGTTCGACAGAGGATACATCTCAGCTTACATGGCTACAGATATGGACAAGATGGAAGCAAATCTTGAGGATCCTTATGTTCTTATCACAGATAAGAAGATCTCTAACATCCAGGATATCCTTCCTCTTCTTGAGCAGATTGTTAAGACAGGATCTAAGCTCCTTATCATCGCTGAGGATGTAGACGGTGAGGCTCTTACAACACTTATCGTTAACAAACTCCGTGGAACATTCAACGTAGTAGCAGTTAAGGCTCCCGGATATGGTGACAGAAGAAAGGCTATGCTTGAGGATATCGCTATCCTTACAGGCGGTAAGGTTATTTCTTCAGACCTTGGCCTTGAGCTTAAGGATACAACACTTGATGACCTCGGAAGAGCTAAGAGCATCAAGGTTGAGAAAGAGAAGACAACAATCGTTGACGGTCTTGGTGAGAAAGATGAGATCGCTGCAAGAGTTGCACAGATCAAGAAGCAGATTGAAGATACAACATCTGATTTCGATAAAGAAAAACTTCAGGAGAGACTTGCTAAGCTTGCAGGCGGCGTAGCCGTTATCAGAGTAGGTGCTGCAACAGAGACTGAAATGAAAGAAGCTAAGTACAGAATGGAAGATGCTCTCAATGCTACAAGAGCTGCTGTAGAAGAAGGTATCATCTTCGGTGGTGGTTCAGCATACATCCACGCTTCCAAGGAAGTTGAAAAGCTTGCTTCAAGCCTTGAAGGAGATGAGAAGACAGGTGCTAACGTAGTTCTTAAAGCACTTGAAGCACCTCTTTACCACATCGCCAACAACGCAGGTCTTGACGGATCAGTTATCGTTAACAAGGTTAAGGAAAGCAAAGTCGGCATAGGCTTCAACGCATACTCAGAAGAGTACGTAGACATGGTTAAAGACGGAATCATTGATCCTGCCAAGGTAACAAGAAGCGCTATCCAGAACGCCACATCCGTTGCATCAAGCTTCCTTACAACAGAAGCAGCTGTAGCAACAATCAAAGAACCCGCTCCTGCAATGCCTGCAGGTGGACCTGGGATGGGAATGATGTAATCGATAACGAGTAAAACTCTGCCCGACACATGAACACTAGCCCGCGAAGCGGTCAAAATAAAAGAAAGAACTGTCCTTCAAGCTTGCTTGAAAGGCCAGTTCTTTCTTTTGTTTTGAGAAGGCTCCGTAGGAGCCGCTAGTGTTCATGTGTCGGGCAGAGCTTTACGACAATAGAAAAAGACACAGCATACGTGCTCGTTTACGAGCAAAGTATGCTGTGCCTTTTTCTATTGTATGGGCGCTCGCAAAACCTAATCGAGCCTCACGCCTCCCCTCCCTCTTACCTGAATTCCCCTTTGACATCCCCACAAAATGTCTTATAATTAGTATCTGTTGTAACTTTTTATCGTAATACCATACTACCAAGGGAAAGGACATTATGAAATGAGAAAAAGTGTATTGGCAATGGCAGTTGTTGCTATTATGGCAACAGGATGTGGATCAACAGAAGGCACAGATGCTGTAAACGAGCAGTCATCTGCAGTAGAACAGACATCGGAGCAGGCAGCTGCAACAGAAGAGTCATCTCAAGTGTTGATCGAAGAAGCAGAAGCTGAGGCATCCGTAGCAGCAACAGAAGAAGCTACCGGTGCTGCAACAGAGGAAGCAAGTAAAGAGGCAAGTAAAGAATTAAGTAATGAAGCAAGCAAGGATACAAGCAAAGAAACAGCTAAGGAAGCACCTGCTGCAGCTACTTCATCTCTGAAAGACGGAGATTATGATACAAACCTTGTACCTGAACCTTCAAAGTATTTTTCAAGTTATGTAAAAAGTATCGAAGTTACCGATAATGCGGTTGTTCTTCAGGGGGCTTTGTCTCAGCGTGATACAAATACAGATTTTGGATATAATACATATACATTTCCAATCGATGCAAATACCCAGTTTCTTTCAAGCGGCGGAGAACAGGCAGCTAAAGGTATGAGCAAGGAGGAATTTTCGGATTATATTTCTTCTGTGATTAAATCAGGATTGGGACTTTCCATTAAAATCAAGAACGGCTGTGCTGTTTCATTTGATATTTACTCATAAACATAATATGAGACAGAAAGGGAGATGCATACAGGCTCTTTTACGAGCAAAGTATGCATCTCCCTTTATTTTTATTCTTCATCATCTGCGGCTTCTTCCGCTGCCTTCAAATCCTCTTTAAATTGATCCCATTTCTCCGGATTCCGCACATAATACATAGGGCATTCTTTTCCTGTCACCTCATAATGTCTTATAACATGATCCGTACTCAGATTAAACGATTTCCTCAGCCAGTTCACCAGCTTTATCAGCGATTGATATGAAGCATCAGTAAATTCACCCGTATCATCCGGGTGGCATACCTCGATCGATATCGTATCCCTGTTTCTGTCATTACTTGAAGCGGATTTCTCTGTCAGAGGTACACACATAATTATTTCGCCTTCAAGTCCAATAACAAAGTGAGAACAAACATCGGAATCCTGCTGATTATAGAAATCCCTGTTTTGCTGCGCATTAGTTCTTGGATTTCCTACGTAATGTACAACAATATCATTTATACCTTCAAGCTGAACACCGCTTCTTGAAGGATTCCCTTCATCAATCAGCTGTACGTCTATCCATGAAGGAATCTCTAATTCCGCGGCAATCTCTACGTTGCTCTTTTTGGTAATGATACGAAATGCCTGAAAGCCAAGAATGGCAAGAATTATAAGCTCTAAAAAGAGGAAAAAAGCGTTTCCTTTAAGCTTGTTATTCTTTTTCGCTGTTCTTTTTCTTTTTGGTTGTGGGTGTCTTCGGGGAGATGAATAAGTGGCCATAGTATCTTTTCTTTCATAAAATTATAACGTGTATTAACGCTACTAGTACACTTATACCATTTTTGATACCGGGTGTCAATATTTAACAAAGTAAGGTATCTTGACACCGTTATAAACACGTAGTATCATACCCAAGGTTATTACAATAATAATCCGACAGTTCGTTTGCACCATCCTGTCGTTAAACAAAACCAGGGCTGATTAGAAATACCATGTATTGTCATGCATTCTGATAGCTCTGCGTTAATTCGCGGAGCTGTTTATTTTTAAGGAAAAAACATTTCCTTAATTCTGTTTTCTGATTTTCCCTGAGCAAATATTCATAGAGACATATTTTTTATTAAAGAGAGGTAATAGAAAATGAATTTATTACTGGGGATTATGGAACTTGTTGTATGCTTTTCAGGAGTTCTATTGATGGATAAGCTTTTTGGCAAGTGGGGGCTTTATACATGGATGGCTCTTGCGGTTGTTTTTGCTAATATCCAGGTTTCAAAACAGGTTGATATCGGAGGCATTTCAACAGCTCTTGGCAATGTTATGTTTGCTTCGACATATCTTACTACGGATATTCTCAATGAGAAGTATGGCGATAAAGCAAGTAAGAATGCCGTAAAGATAGCAGCGGCAGCGCTTGTTGCCTATATTATCTTTGCGAATTTCACGCAGCTTTTTGTTCCGAATTCATATGATACGGTTGATGGTGCCATGAAGATCATATTTGCGATGTCTGTAAGGATCACTACCGCATCGGGAGTAATGTTCGTATTGTCCAACTGGGTAGATGTTATTCTTTATCAGAAGATAAAGCAGAAGACCGGCGGAAAATATATGTGGTTCAGAAACAATGTATCCACCATTCTTTGCAACTGTGCAGAGAATTTTGGTTTCTCGATACTTGCTTTTGCCGGAACATTTCCAATCAGGTACTGTATTGAGGTTGCATTTGCGGGATCTATCATTGAAATGCTTATTGCAGGCTGTGACACTCCATTTTTGTACCTTGTGGGATATTTTAATCGCAAAAGCGGAATACTCCTGGAAAAAGAGGATGATAAGCAGGAGGCGGTTGCATGATCTACGATCTTGTGCGTTATCAGCTTGTGGATGAGAACGCAAGCTCCATGAAAAGAGAAAATGTATTACTGGTATCTCTTGGCTGTTCGTGGGGCAAATGTACTTTTTGTGATTATCAGGATGATAAGTCTTCATCGGTACTTGCCTGTGATACCGTGAATAATAAAGTTCTTTCGCAGGTAAAGGGAACAGAAGTTGGCTCGTCGGTTCTTGAAGTTACATGTTCTGCTTCATATACCGAGCTTCCTTTTACCACGCTTAATTACATAAGAGAAACTTGCAGGGAAAAGGGAATTAAGACGGTCATTCTCGAAGGTCATTATATTTACAGGAATGCAAATCACTTTTTTACTGAATTTTTCGGACAGTATGATATTGATACGATTTTTCGCTGCGGAGTTGAAACTTTTGATGAGCATATCAGAGAAGAGATATTGCACAAAGGGCTTCCTGGCGCTACGCCCAAACAGATTGCAGAATATTTTGATTGGATCAATATAATGTTTGGAATGGAAGGCCAGACTATCGAGCAGCTTAGAAAAGATATTGCGATTGGGCTTGAATTTTTTGATCGAGTTAACCTGAGTATATATACAACAGTCAAGAATGGACCGGAGCGCGATGTTAAAGCGATAGAAGAGTTTTATAGCAGCGCGTTCTATCAGGAACTAAAAACGAATCCCGCAATTGATATCTACGACGAATGGGACGAAGGCAACAAGCACAAAGTGGGGCATGATAAATAGATGATAGAGCCGCTCTATCAACAAACGGAGATAACTCGCATGAGCTGTCTCCGTTTTGCATTCATATCTTGCCAAAAAAAAGGAATATTCTGAATTTATAAAAAATTTACTGTTAATTATAGCTGAACTATAAGATAATAAAAACATACCGAAAGAGTGATATGTTGTCATGCTATGATAGCAGGAAATGTTTTAATATAGGGGTGGCTTTGAAAGGAGACAGTAAATGGAAGCTATGGACACACAGGATATTCTGAATGAGCAGGATTTATCAAATGCAAATCTCGATGATCTTTTGGCTGCTATGAAGGCGGAAGAATCGGCTTCATCATTTGAAAGAGTTGATGTTGGATCGGCACCTGATACAGATAGTTCTGACATAATTGATGCTGCAGCACTGGAGGCGCTTAATGCTTTGGCCGGTGCGGTGTCTGAAGAACAAGAAATTATTGCGGCGGATGCGGCAATGACAGAGACTATGGATAATATCGCTGCAGAAGTTCAGAGTACGGATTTTTTGGAAGGCGATTCGGAAGATATTCTTAAAGATACCGAGCCAATAGATATAACACCGGCAGATATGTTGCCGGAAGAAGAAACTGTACTGACTGAGGCGGTTACAGAAGAGAATCAGGCAGCTGAACCTTCCGTTGATGTGGACGCAATGCTTACAGCGATGGCAGGAGCAGAAACGGCAGCCGATGTTGATGCGATGCTTGCTTCAATGGTTGAAGCGGATGCGGAAAAAGGTCCCGAGGAAGATAGCGGTGACATTTCAATTGAAGGCTCAGGCAATACAAGAGTTGATGAATCTGAAATAATGGATCTTGAAAGTCTCTTGGCAGAAGTTCCTATAACGGAGACTACAGATAATGAAATTGCGGAATCACCTATAACTGAGATTACGGAAGCAATGTCTGCGGAAATACCGATAACAGAATCTACTGAGTTTATTTCGGAAGAACCGGAGGCTAAGGAACTGGTTATAGAGGAAGAAGCGACAGAGGAAGCGCTGGAAGCGGCTATAGAAGAACCTGCTGCTGAAGAGATTTCTTTAGAAGCTTTGGCTGCAGAAGAACCTAAGTTGGATATCAATGATATTCCTGATGTTGGAGATATTTTACACAAAGTTCCAAATGCAGATGAGGAATTTGCCGAGGAGACTGCTTCTGAAGAGATACAACCTGAAAGCAGTGAACCCGAAGTTGCAGAGATTGATGCGATTGTAGAAGAACCTGTCGCAAGCGATATTGATGTTGCGGCATTTGAGACTCCGATAGTTGAAGAAGAAACTGTTTTTGAAGAAACGGATAACAGAGTAACTAAACTTGATGATGTTTTGGATGCGGAGGTAGATGCTCTTACAGAGGCAGTAAACGAGCAGGCTTCTGCAATAGGTATGAGTATGGCGGATGCGGTTTCAGGAGATGTTGATCAGATAGAGAGTTTCCTTAATGATAAGGATTATGAATATACTGTTGTTAATAACGGTGATAAGATGATCATAATTCTCAGAACAAGCGAGAGCAATGCGCTTGCTATTACATACGAGAATGGTGAGTTTACTTCACTTGAGCCGGGATATAGTAAGGATGAAAGCCGCGGCTACAGTGATATTCTTACTGCATATGTCGAGGAAACGATCATGTCCGGCGGTTGTTTTGAAATCAAGAGACACAAAGGAACAAAGCTTGTATAAACAATGCAGTGTAATTAAATATTGATCGCACAGGCCCTGACTTTTACGAGTCAGGGCTTATTTATGTGTGAAAGAGTTGCAAGCGGAGGAGGGGTATTATACTATGAACTACCTTGATTGTTCTTTGGAAAAATGATAATGTCTTCTAATCGTATACGAAAAAACAGAGAATAAATTGTTCCGGGAGGCATGACAGACATGAGATTATTTACACAGTATAAGGGACTTAAAAAAGAGAATTATATTCTTTTTCTGGGAAGAATAGCTACAAATCTCGGTGCAATGATATGGCCGGTTCTGACGATGATACTTAATAGGAAGCTAGGCATGAGTGCTACCGAAACGGCGACTTTTTCGATAATCAGCGGCTTGTTTTTTCTTCCTGCAAATTTATGGGGAGGACATCTTGCGGATAAGTTCAATAAGAAGAGACTTATAATATTCTGCGATATTATTTCAATTATCCTCTATATCACAAGCGGATTTATGCCGCTTTCAATTTTCTCCATATGTGTTGTAATGGCGGGATCTTTTTTCCAGACGCTGGAACATCCTGCATATAATGCGATGGTTGCTGATATTACACCTCTGGACAAAAGAGAAAAAGCATTTTCGCTTCTGTATCTCGGGAAAAATATCGGGCTTGTACTTGCGCCTACTATCGCAGGATTTTTGTTTAACAGCCATTTGAGGCTGTGCTTTATCATAAACGGTATTGCAATAGGCATATCTACGGTTCTGATCGGATTCTTTGTGAAAGATAGGGAGACTGTGCATAAAACAGAACACTCAGATACTTTGGGCAAGAAAGCCGATGATGAGAATATAATGAGTGTTATCAAAAGGAGTGCGGCTCTTTCTTTATTCATAGTTGCAATGTGTTTTCAGGAAGGGGCATATTCTCAGTTCGGATACCTAATGCCGCTTGATATATCAAAGGCATATCCGGAGAGCGGAGCTGCGATATACGGATCTGTGGTAAGTATAAACTGCTTCATTGTTGTGCTTTGTACTCCGTTTATAACAATGCTTCTTGAAAAGATTTCATTGGCCAAAAAGTATATGATCGGAACTGTTTTTGAGGCACTAAGTTTTGTTTCGTTTCTTTTGTCGTTTGGTATGATTGTCGGTTACTATGTATCAATAATACTCTTTACATTGGGAGAGATATTGATGGCAACAGTTGTCGGATCATATCTTGCAAGTAAGGTTCCCGCCAAACTAAGGGGGAGGCTGTACGGCATCACGGATTTTGTTTCGGCATTTATAACGGGCGTCGTGAAATATTACAGCGGATATCTCTTTGATAACTATGGATTAAAGCATGCGTGGTCGTTTTCCATAGCAATGGTTTCTGTTGCGGTAATTGCGGCTATTCTGGTTGTGAGAGTGGATAGAGATGAAGAGTTTGAATATGAAGAAAAATTAAGTAAAGCAAGTTAAAAAATTAGGTGCTGCCCAAAACTGGTCATATCAAATAAATATAATCTGAGTATTTTTATATGGTCAGATATGCTGTAAAGTTTCATATAAATATTTTTGATATGGGAGGGCGGTTGCCATGACAGAAAAAAGTTCAAACAGTAAAATACGCCTTATGACTCTTGCGGGAGCGTTGACGGCACTTACGGTTATTTTTACGGCATATATCTTTCATATTCCGGTAGGGATAAATGGAGGATATGTTCATTTTGGAGATTCAGTGATCTATCTTGCGGCAGTACTTTTACCTGCGCCTTATGCAATGATAGTCGGGGCGCTCGGAGGAGGAATTGCAGATCTTCTTACGGCACCTATGTGGGCTGTTGCGACGGTTATAATAAAAATGCTGATAGTGTTGCCGTTTTCAAGTAAAAGCGAAACACTACTGACTAAGCGCAATCTTTTGGCTCCTGTTATTTCTTTTTTTATTTCCGCAACGGGATACTATATCGCTGAAAAAATACTATTCGGGACAGAAGTTGCTTTGATATCGGCATTTTCCGGAAGTCTTGTTCAGTCGGGCGGGAGCGCGTTGTTCTTCTATATTGTGGCAACTGCATTTCAGAGTGCGGGTATTAAGAGAAATATTTTGAAATTTACGACATAAGGAGCATAAAACAATGGCAGATATTTTATACACATACAAAAATTCGGTTTACGCAAACATTACCAATAAATGTAATTGCAGTTGCACATTTTGCATACGCTCGCAAAAAGACGGTATCGGAAGCGCAGATACACTCTGGCATGAAAAGAATCCTTCAAAAGATGTAGTATTGGATGCGATACGAAATTATGATTTTACAGGATTCGATGAGCTTGTATTTTGCGGCTACGGTGAGCCCACATGTGCGCTTGATACGCTTCTTGCGGCGGCAAAGATCGCGAAGGAAGAAAAAGGGCTAAGGACACGCCTTAATACAAACGGTCTTGGAAATGAAGAGAATGGAAGAAATATCGTTTCTGAGCTGGCGGAGGTGATAGACAGTGTATCCATCAGCTTAAATGCACCTGATTCAGCCAGATATCAGGAAGTATCAAGACCTAAGTATGAAAACGGATTTGACAAGATGGTTGATTTTGCAAAGAAATGCAAGGAAAAGATAAAAGATGTTAAGTGGTCGATAGTGGATGTTCTGTCAAATGAGGATATAGAGCGGTGCAGACAGATTTCGGAAAATACAGGAATAGAGCTGAGAATAAGACATTTTACTTAAATTAATCAAAAACAGAAGGTTAATTAAACGGTAAGTGGTATGTTTATTTATGCTTGAACGACTTTTCATATTGTTCACAATTTAGTTCATATTATATGCTATAATAAATCTCGTGTATCAGATTGATTGCGATACAAATGCAACAGTTGATGACAGTTATTATGTTTTATTGTTTTACGGGAGCGAGAGGGATTATCCAAGTATGAAAACGTCATTTTTTTCCATGTTACTTATCATTGCACTTTCTATTGCCGGCATCGGATGTGCGGCAAAGAATTCTGTTGTCGGGGCTGAGACGGCCGGGGCAGAAGCACCTGTAGAAGTGAAGAGTGGACAAGTTGTTGCTGACGATGCTACAGAAGAATCATCTGAAGTTGATTTCACAAGAAATTATTCATTGGAGATCAAGGATGAGGTTAAATCTGCTATAGCCGGTGCTTCTTCAATGCAGGATGAGATTTCAAGAATCGGGAAGATTGCAGAGAAGTATGCCGGATATTCAGCTTATGCCAAGACACAGGCTGAGAAGGATACAGCGGCAGGTTGGGTTTGTGATGTTTGGGATTGTGAACTTAATACCCTTTGCACAAGAATTGCAGGTATCCCTGATGATGATAAGAGAGAAGAACTACTCACCGATCAGAAGAACTGGAATTCTATGAAGGATGAAGTGATGGCCAATAACATCGGCGGAAGTGAGGATAACGGATCCACATATCCTGTACTTGAGAGCGGATTTATGGAGAATATCACTCAGAACAGATGCAACATCCTTGCTAATGAGATTGCCAAATCAAGAAATGAGAATTTTAAAATGCCTGAGAGATCTATCTACGGCACTTTCGTTGACAATCAGGGAACAGGAAGAATGTGCAGTTCTCTTATAACACGTGAGGGTGAAGGCGATGATAACGAAGCTATTATCTCTATTCATCAGATGGCACTTTTGGACGGTACATTCAAAGATAAAGGCGACGGTGAACTTGAATTTATCGGAAACAGAAACAATATTAAAGGAATCATCAAGATAAACGGTTGGGATGAGGCAACTTTAGAGATCACACAGAGTAATGATGAGATTTATAATGTTGGTCTTAATTACACTTTTGATTTTGCATTTTGATCGCATATTTATAATAAAGGATTTGTAGCTTAAATACTTTATTTCCTGCTAAAATATACTTTCATAATGGGGAGATATATAGTATCATATTTTTGCTGCACAATTGGAATTAATTGGGGAGTAGTGCGTACACTTCATGTTGTACGCGCCGCTCTTTTTTGAATAGAGCACTTCAATAAAAATAGTTCTTGTGCGACACCATTTCTCGGTTGGTAGGAGGAGCGGCAGTTGGACCTTAATAGACAAAAGAAAGCGCCTGTTTATGAGGCTCTTGAGAGATTTCGCAAGCAGAGGGTAGTTCCTTTTGATGTACCCGGTCATAAGAGGGGAAGAGGAAATTCGGAGCTTGTACGTTTTTTGGGTGACAGATGTGTTGGAATTGATGTTAATTCAATGAAACCGTTGGATAATCTTTGTCATCCTGTTTCTGTCATTAAAGAGGCAGAGGAGCTGATGGCGGATGCGTTTGGCGCCGCACATGCATTTATGATGGTAAACGGCACCACAAGTGCTGTTCAGGCGATGGTACTTTCTCAGGTGAAAATGGGAGAGAAGATTATCATGCCCAGAAATGTGCATAAGAGTGCCATTAATGCACTTATCTTATGCGGGGCTGTGCCTGTATATATCGATCCTAAGGTTGATACCAAACTTGGAATACCTTTGGGAATGGAGATTGCGGATGTTGAGAAGGCGGTTAAGGAGAATCCCGACGCCAAGGCTATTCTTATAAATAACCCTTCATATTATGGAATATGTTCGGATCTTAAGGCGATAGTTGAACTTGCACACAAGAACGGGATGAAGGCCCTTGTAGATGAGGCGCATGGTACTCATTTGTATTTCGGGCCGGGGCTTCCTTTAAACGCCATGGCCGCGGGCGCGGATATGGCGGCTATCAGTATGCATAAGTCAGGTGGAAGCCTTACTCAGAGTTCAATCCTTCTTTGCGGAGCGGATGCAAATATAGGTTATATCAGTCGCATTGTTAATCTGACTCAGACTACAAGTGCAAGTTATCTTCTTTTGGGGAGTCTTGATATTTCCAGACGAAATCTTGCCCTTAACGGACATGACAGTTTTGAAAAAGTAACTAAAATGGCGCAGTATGCCAGAGAAGAGATAAATGATATAGGCGGATATTACGCTTACGGCAATGAGCTTATAAACGGCGGAAGCATCTTTGATTTCGATGAGACTAAGCTTGTTGTCAACACCAGAAGCATTGGTCTTACGGGAATAGAAGTATACGATCTTCTCAGAGATGAATATGATATTCAGATGGAGTTTGGAGACTTGTCTAATGTCATGGCTTATATTTCAATAGGTGACAGGCTTCAGGACATAGAGAGACTTGCGGGAGCGCTTGCTGATATCAGAAGGCTTTATTCAAAGCCTGCGCAGAGCTTTTTCTCTGCGGAGTACATTACTCCTATTGTCAAAGCAACGCCACAGGAAGCATTCTATGCGGAAAAAGAGCAGCTTTCTGTCGATAAGTGTGTCGGAAGAATAAGTGCGGAATCTGTAATGTGCTATCCTCCCGGAATTCCGATCCTTTCACCCGGAGAGGTTATTACGGAAGAAATTCTTGATTATATAAAGACTGCAATGGAAAAAGGATGTTCTATGCAGGGGCCTGAGAGTGAAGATATTTCGGAGCTTTTTGTTTTAAAGTAAAAGCAAATAGGAGAAAGACTATGGCAGAGATGGATTATTGGTTTAGCGATATGCATACCGGAAATGTTAAGATCAGTATCAGGATCAGCAAACAGCTTTTTTCCGGTAGCAGCGAATTTCAGAGGATAGACGTTTTTGATTCGCCGGAGTTTGGCAAGTTTCTTACTTCGGACGGTAATATTATCTTTTCCGAGAAGGACGAGTTCACTTATGACGAAATGATCGTGCACGTGCCTATGGCTGTTCATCCCAAGGTGCAGAGAGTCCTTGTTCTTGGCGGAGGGGATGGCGGTGTTGCCAGAGAGCTCACTCACTATGAGGAGATAAAGGTTATCGATGTTGTAGAACCTGACAATATGTTTGTGGATGTCTGCAAACAATATTTCCCGGACAATGCTGTTGGCCTTGAAGATGACAGAGTTCATATCTACTATCAGGACGGACTTAAGTATCTTCGCAAATGTGAAGATATGTATGATCTTATAATAAATGATGCAACAGAACCCCTCGGACACGAGGCGGGGCTTTTTACCAAGGAATTCTACGGAAGCTGCTATAAAGCGCTTCATGACGACGGAATCATGGTATATCAGCACGGAAGCCCGTTCTATGATGAGGATGAAGAGAGCTGCAGAGCTATGCACAGGAAAGCTTACAGAGTTTTCCCTGTAAACAGAGTGTATCAGGCACATATTCCCACATGCCCTGCGGGATACTGGCTCTTTGGCTTTGCCAGCAAGAAGTATCACCCGCTCAAGGATTTCAATCCTGACAGATGGGATGAGAGAGGAATTAAGACGTGGTATTACACTACGCATTTGCATAAGGGAGCGTTTATGCTTCCCAAATATGTAGAAGACTTGCTTCAGGAAGAGGAAGACATGTCCAGATAATGCGGCCATGGAGAAATCTGTGTTATCTGATTTGAAAGGAGATAGTATGAGTAGATTATTGGTTATTGGTTGTGGCGGAGTTGCCCAGGTTGCAATTCAGAAATGTGCGCAGAATAGTAAGGTTTTCACGGAGATGTGCCTTGCAAGTCGCACTGTGTCAAAGTGTGATGCATTAAAAGAAAAGCTTGAGAAGCAGGGAACACCTGTTAAGATCACGACAGCGACAGTTAATGCCGATGATGTAAACGAGATTATCGCACTTATTAAGGATTATAAGCCTGACGCAGTGCTTAATGTCGCTCTTCCTTATCAGGATCTTGTTATCATGGATGCCTGCCTTGAGTGCAAGGTAGATTATATCGATACAGCAAATTATGAGCCTGAAGATATCGATGAGCCTGTTTGGCGTGCTGCATATGAGAAGAGATGCAAGGAAAAGGGCTTTACAGCATATTTTGATTACAGCTATCAGTGGGAATATATGGACAAGTTCAAGGAAGCAGGAATCACAGGCCTTCTCGGAACGGGTTTTGATCCCGGCGTAACAAGTGTTTTTGTTGCTTATGCTAAAAAGCACTATTTTGATGAGATTCATACGGTTGATATTCTTGACTGCAACGGCGGCGATCACGGTTATGCTTTTGCAACAAACTTTAACCCTGAAATAAACCTTCGTGAGGTTTCCGCAAACGGAAGCTATTGGGAGGACGGTCACTGGGTAGAGACAAAGCCTATGGAGATTAAGAGAGAATATGATTTCCCTCAGGTTGGACAGAAGGATATGTACCTTCTTCATCACGAGGAAATCGAAGCTCTTGGAAAGAATTTCCCCGAGATCAAGAGAATTCGTTTCTTTATGACATTCGGACAGAGCTATCTCGATCATATGCGTTGTCTTGAAGACGTGGGAATGCTTTCGACAAGCCCCATTAACTTCGAGGGAAAAGAAATCGTGCCTATTCAGTTCCTCAAGGCGCTTCTTCCCGATCCTGCAAGCCTTGGCCCCAGAACTGTCGGTAAGACAAATATCGGATGTATCTTCCGCGGAGTAAAGGATGGCAAGGAGAAGACTCTTTACATCTACAATGTATGTGACCATCAGGAATGCTACAAGGAACTTGGAAGCCAGGCTATCAGCTACACAACAGGTGTACCTGCAATGATAGGAACAGCGCTTGTTCTCAGCGGTAAGTGGAAGAAACCCGGTGTATATACAACGGATGAATTCGATCCCGATCCATATATGGAGATGCTCAACGAATACGGTCTTCCGTGGGTTGTTGACGAGAATCCGATTTTGGTTGATTGAGACTGATTCGAGTGATTATAATAGAGACAAAGCTTCACTTTTGCACTCTTGCATAGAAGTGAAGCTTTTTTTCATCACTGGAGTTGTTAGATTGATTTAGGAGAGAATAATTAATGAACATATCTGAGATAGCAACGCCTGCTTATGTTATAGATGAGCAGAAGCTTTTGGATAACTTAAATATCTTATCGGAAATTGCAAGCGAAACGGGGGCCAAGATCCTTCTTGCGCAGAAAGCTTTCTCTGCTTACAGCACATATCCTCTTATTGCTGAGTATCTTCAGGGAGCGACTGCTTCGGGGCTTTATGAAGCAAAGCTTGCTTATGAGGAGATGGTAAAGCCTTTTGAAGGAAAAAAGAAGATTGAGAATCATGTATTTGAGCCGGCTTTTAAGGATGCGGAGTTTCCGCTTGTATGCGAAGTGGCCGATCATATAGTTTTTAATTCTATTGCGCAGCTTGAGCATCACAGAGCTGTTTGGGAAAAAGCTGTTTCCGAAAAAGGACTCTCTGTAGGACTTAGAATAAATCCTGAATTCAGTACGCAGGAAGGCCATGAAATATACGATCCCTGCGCACCGGGATCGCGTCTTGGAATAAGAAGAGAAAATCTTCCGGATCCGCTTCCAAAGGGTGTTGAGGGACTTCATTTCCATACGCTTTGCGAACAGGGATTTGAGCCGCTTGAAGCAACTTTTAAAGAAGTTGAGCAGGATTTTGGAGAGTTTTTTGCACAGATAAAATGGCTTAATCTCGGAGGCGGACATCATATAACAAAGCCTGATTATGACAGAGAAGGCCTTAAAAATCTTATCAGATATATAAAAGAGACATATGATCTTGAAGTATATCTTGAACCCGGAGAGGCTGTTGCGCTTGATGCGGGCTATCTTGTTACCACTGTTATGGACATTGTTGAGACAGAAGATTATCCTGTTCTCATTCTTGATACTTCGGCTGCATGCCATATGCCGGATGTACTTGAAATGCCTTACAGACCGCCGCTTAAGGATTCGGGACTTTGCGATGAGAAGGCATATACATACAGATTGTCTTCAAGGACATGTCTTGCGGGAGATGTCATAGGAGATTACAGCTTTGACAATGAGATCAAGATAGGCGACAGGCTTACTTTTGAAGATATGGCAATCTACAGTATGGTGAAGAATAACACATTTAACGGGATGCCGCTTCCTGATATTGATATCATGCATAAAGACGGAAGTGTGGATGTCCTTAAGACGTTTTCGTATGATGATTTTAAATCAAGATTATGAGTAAGGAGGGAATTTGAAGATAACAAGAGAGGGCGCGCTGCCCATAAATGATGGCTTTCGTATGCCGGCAGAATTTGGCAGGCATGAAGGCACGATAATGATATATCCTACAAGGCCCGGAAGCTGGGGAAAGAACAGAAGCGGAGCTTTGGCTTCTTTTGCTCTTATTTTTTATGAGATTATAAAAAGAGAAGACCTGTATCTTCTTGTTCCCGACAATCCGGAATATTATGCGGAAGCAAAAGAACTTACGGATCTGATAGCAAATAAGGTATGTTCTGAGTGTGGAGGCAGACTTGTTCATGCCCTTAATCTTATCAAGATTGATACCGATGATTCGTGGGCGAGAGATGTTGCGCCGATATTTGTTTCCGGAAGAGACGGAAGTAAAAGAGGTGTGAATTTCGGATTTAATGCATGGGGCGGAGAAGTTGACGGCCTGTATGCAAGTTGGGACAAAGACAATGCGGTTCCTTCGAAGTTTTGCGATTTTTGCGGATATGAGTATTATGATGCCGAGCCGTTTATCTTAGAAGGCGGTTCTGTTCATACTGACGGCGACGGAACGCTGATGGTGACTGAAAGCTGTCTTCTCAGTAAGGGAAGGAATCCTTCTCTTTCCAGACAACAGATCGAGGATAGGCTCAAGGCGTATCTTGGAGCTGAGAAGGTTCTCTGGCTTCCGAGAGGCATATATAACGATGAGACGAATGAACATGTCGATAATGTATGTGCTTTTGTAAGGCCGGGTGAGGTTGTTCTTGCATGGACAGATAATGTGAACGATCCGCAGTATGAGCTGTCAAACGCTTCTTATGAATATCTTTTAAGTGCTACAGATGCAAAGGGAAGAAGGCTTAAGATTCACAAGCTGCCTATTCCTGATGTGCCTGTTCTTATCGGAGAAGAGGATCTCGCCAATTATGTATTTGAAGAAGGCGAAGATGAGAGAAGTGTCGGAGAGAGGCTTGCGGCGAGCTACGTGAATTATTATTATATTAACGGAGCTATTCTTGTTCCGCAGTTTGGCGGAGCGAATGAAGAGAGTGATAAGAGAGCTCTCGATATATTAAGAGGTATTCATCCTGACAGAACAGTTATCGGAATTGCTGCAAAAGACATATTGCTGGGCGGCGGAAATATCCACTGCATAACACAGCAGATTCCGGGATGAATATATCATAAAATGTATTCACAAACGTGATATGGAGGATAAAAAATGTCAGATTCTGTCAAAGTTGCATGTGTGCAATTTGCGTGCGGTGAAAGTGCGGCTTCCGATGAAGAACAGGTAAAACGCAATATAGAGACAGCGGGAAGGCTTGCTTTGGAGGCTGCGCAGAATGGAGCAAAACTCATTCTTCTTTCTGAGCTTTTTGAGAGGAAGTATTTTTGTCAGGAGAGAAGGTATGAGTATTACGAACTTGCAGAACCTGCTCTTTCCAATCCTGCTGTTATATATTTCAAAGATTTCTGCAAAAAGAATAAGGTTGTAATGCCTATAAGTATTTTTGAGAAAGATGAGAATGTATTTTACAATACGGTAGTCATGATCGATTCAGACGGCGAGATTGTCGATATTTACAGAAAGACTCATATTCCGGACGATCATTATTATCAGGAAAAATTCTACTTTACTCCCGGAAATACCGGTTTTAAGGTGTTTAAAACCTCTGTCGGAAATGTCGGAGTCGGAATATGCTGGGATCAGTGGTTTCCTGAGACGGCAAGATGTCTTGCCATAAAAGGCGCGGATATTATCCTTTATCCTACAGCAATCGGTTCAGAGCCTATTCTTGATGTTGACAGTTCAGGGCATTGGATGAGAACGATGCAGGGACATTCAGCTGCAAATGTTATTCCTGTTGCCGCTGCAAACAGGATAGGAACGGAAACAGTTACTCCTTGCGAAGAAAATGGCAATCAGAGCTCAAGCTTATGCTTTTACGGATGCAGCTTCCTTACCGACGAGACGGGAGAGGTTATTTCAAAAGCAAGCCGTGACAAGGAAGAAATCATATATGCCGAATACAATTTTGCAGAAAACAGAAAAATGAGATCTTCATGGGGACTGTTCAGGGACAGAAGACCTGAATGCTATGGAGATATCGTTAAGTAAAAAGATAATTATATAATGCGAAAAAGCGCCGCTTCTTTGATATATGACCAAAGAAACGGCGCTAGCATTTCGCTCGCGAAATGCTCTTTTTCTGTTGTAGTAAAATAAATTATTTGTATGAAAAAAGCTATTGCTTATTCATAAAGCGTAATAATATCAGTGACCGTGCTTTTGTTTTCAGCTTCCGGCGCCTCACCTGTGGCTTGATTGAAGAAATCCGGATTGTATTTATTGATAATCGCATTTATGGCTTCTTCAGTATCTTTATCAGGATCAAGATTCGCCTTGAGGTCATTAAGCGGAACAATGATTCTTTTATCAATTGTTTTGCTTTCGTTGTCGATTATTGTAATTCCAACGTTTCTAAGGAGCATTTCTCCGGACATGATAGGCTCGTCTTTTTCACCTGAAAAGAAGAGGGTATGAGAGTGGGCATCAAGAATAAGGTCGACAGGATTGGAATCGCCATCGGATAAATTGGTGTAAATGTCAATGCTTCTGTTATCTGTTACGCTGTCCTCTAAACCTAAGTGCGAAAGACATATTACGATATTTGCGCCTTGTTTTCTGAGTTCATCGGCCTGATTTTGAGCGCAAGTGTACAGAGCCTTATCTTTTAAGATTTTGTAATTGGAAGATTTAGTTGAAGCTTCGGGGGCAAGCAAGCCAAAGAAGCCTATTTTCAGATCTGACGACGGACTTTCATAGAGATAGTTTGCATCGCACAGATATTGCTTGCTGCCGATACTTTTGAAGTCCTCAAGTGAAAGAGTGCCTTTTTTTCCTTTGTCTTTCAGTGTTTTTGAGACATCTTCCTTGAGTATGTTGGAGTTGATCAATTTAAATTTTGCTTCCGGAGCATTTTTGCTATAAGCATCAAAACCATACTCGAATTCATGATTTCCCAAAGTTGCAAGATCGTATCCGACTGCGTTCATAGCAAGAACACCGGCAAAGCCTTTACTTTTTTCCATGCAGCCTGCGCTGTCTGCGCCGGGATTCCCTTTTTCCTTTTTGTCTTGGCTGAAATCTCCTGAGTCAACGAGAATGACATCGGAGTGTAGATCATTTTTGAAGAAATTTTTTAGAGATGCTACATACGGATATTTCTGAATAGCACCGTGAACGTCATTTGTAGAAATAATAACTGTTTTGCCGGAGAGGTCTTTGCCTTCTTCTGCGAGTTTTTTGAATTCGGAGATGCTTCCGGGGTCCGAGGTTTTGTACTTATAAGAAACGATTTTTTCTTCTGCGTGGGCAACGGATGTACCGAAACCTGAAGAAAGAAACATGAATGTTGCCATTGCTAAAGACATTACGACCCGAATGGCAGGTGATTTGTTTACATTGTGTCTTGTCATACTACTACCTCCTTTGCTGCTAAAAAACTGTGTTGTGACGTGTAGTAAGCATTTTGGCGCCAATGCTTATTGATAGTATAACTTAAAAATGGATTAAATAAAAGGCTTATTTTATTCCGTATAAAACTAAACTAAATTTAGAAAGAGCCACTCCTTTGATATATGATCAAAAAAGTGGCTCAATATATTTAATGATTTATTACGTTTGTAATTAAATTTAATTGCTGAATGTCTGTCCTGAAGGAGCAGGAGCGCCATCGGGCTTAGCCGGAGCTGTTACGGTACTTTGACCTTTTGGAGCCGCGGCACCGTCAGGTTTAGCCGGGGAGGTTACACCTTTTGGCTGAGGTTGCGCTTCAGCATTTGCCTTAGGAGTAGGTTTGCCTGTTCCCTGCTGCTTGCCGGGTGTGGGCTTTGGCTGAGGTGTCTTTCCTGAGCATCCGCCGTTTGAGTCGCAATCCCAATCCCAGTCGCAATCCCAGTTCCAATCCCAGTCATCGCAATCTGCTTCGCCGAAGAGGTTGAAGCCGAATGATCCGAGCATGTTGTCGATGAAGCTTGAAACGTTCTTATCTGCACCGAGACCCTGTATAATGTCATCGAGCTTGAAAAGGAAATTGTCTTCGATTGACTTACTGTTGTTATCGATGATAGTTACACCGATGTTACGAAGAAGCATGTCTGCGAGCTTAAGAGGAATAGCGCTTTCGCCGCCTGCGAACAATGAGCATCCGTCAAGGATCAAGTCGATAATGTCAGAACCTGTTGATCCACCTTTTACGCTGCTCTTTCCGCTTCCTGAGCCGAAGAGACTGCCTAAGAAATCAAAAATGCCGCTTCCGCCGCCTTTTACGCTGCCTTTTGCGTTGTCACCAAGACCAAGCTGTGAGAGGCAGATAACAAGGTCTGCACCGTCTTCTTTTAAGCCTTCAGCCTGCTGCTCGGCGCAAGTATACCAATCATTGCACTTTGAAAGATCACAGCTTGATGATCCGCCTGCGTAAGCTTCAAATTCAGGAAGTCCAAAGAATCCGATCTTCATATCTGAATCGGCACAGTCATAAACGAAGCTGTTATCACATACATAGTCTTTTTGCATAATGTTTTCAAAACAATCGGAAGAGTGGTAGTAGTCCTGACCTTTTCCCTTTGTGCACTGTGAGACAGCCTTGTCGGCGTTGTCGAAACTAATGATGTTACATTCTGTATTGAAAAAATCTTTTTTATTATTATCGTATCCGTCTCCGAATCCGTAATTTCCGAAATTAGCATAATCATAACCTGCTGCGTTCATAGCAAGGAAAGCAGCATAATCATTGTCATATGTGTTCATCCAGTTATCGGCACATGTGCCTGAGCTCCAGTAGCTGTCCATCTTATAATCCTGACAGAAGTCACCTGAGTCGATCAAAACGACGTCAGACTTCAGATCGTTTTCGAAAAAGTTCTTAAGTGATGCAACGTACGGATATTTTTCAAAATCGCATTGCGCATCATTGGTTGAAAGAATAACTGTTTTGTCTGATAAATCTTTTCCTTCTTGAGCCATTTGAATAAACTGTGAAAGGTCGCCGATACCTGACGTGTTATTCATATATACACCTTCTTTTCCACCGGCGTGAGCGACTGATGCGCCAAGCCCGGAAGTAAGAAAGATTGTTGATGCCAGTGCTAATGACATAACGGACCTGATTGTGGGTGCTTTGTGTTTTTTTGTCATACTATTACCTCCTTAAATGTTAAAACCCCTGTAACTAAAAATGCATTTCTCTCCAATGCACAGTAATAGTATAACTTAAAACTTAACATTTTAAAAGAGGCTATTTTGATTTTCTTTGAATTTCAAGGAGTTCAGACGAATTAAAGTTATACTTTTTGTTACAAAAATGACAACAAAGTTCCACCGGCTTACCCTCGTCGATCAGCTCCTGGAGTTCTTTCTTGCCAAGTAGCATGAGAGCACGTTCAACCTTGTCTTTATCGCAATTGCAATAAAAATTTAAATCAATTTTATCTGTTATTTCGATATTAAATCCGTCGAGAAGAATGTTAAGTAAATCTTCAGGAGTCTTTCCGGCCTTGAGAATATCGGTAACTGAAGTGAATTTGGTGAGGTTTTCCTCGAGTTTTGCTATAGTTTCTTCGGCAGCGAATGGCAGAAGCTGGATAATGAAGCCACCTGCAGCTATAACGGAGAGGTTTTCTCTTTCAACGAGGACACCGAGACCTACAGAAGATGGTGTCTGTTCCGATTTGGTGAAATAGTATGTGAGATCTTCGGCGACTTCTCCGGTGTAGAGAGGAACCTGGCCGACATAGGGCTCTTTTAATCCCATGTCCCTGATAACCGTGAGTGTTCCTTCACCTATTCCGCCACCTACATTTAAGTGACCTGATGCGTTTGGTTCCATTATTACGTAGGGATTTACTGCATAGCCTTTTACATTTCCGAAGCGGTCGGCTGTTGCGAGAACTCCTTTTAAAGGGCCGTCACCGTCCATCTTAACGGTGATAAGATCCTGATCGTTGTCCATCATTGTTCCCATCATAACGGTACCTGTCATGAGACGTCCGAGGGCTGCGGCTGCAATGGGAGAGAGGTTGTGAGCCTTTCTTGCATATTCCGCAAGATCTCTTGTTGTTGCGGCGAAAGCTCTGATCTGAGCGTCTGCGGCAGTTGCGCGTACCATATAATCTTTGTATGACATGTTATATCCTCAACTTTCTTATAAAATGAAAAATTATCCTTATTAACCGTAATGAATAATAAATGATTTTTTTATCAAAGTAAATAATATTAGTATTTACTGTATTTTTGATAGGTTTGGCGGATTGACATATATTTAACGCACGGATATAATTATATTGTATAATCCTTAACAATCTATAGTATAAAAACGTGTCAAAAAAGTAATAATACTTATGAAATTCACATTAAAAATATGATAAAGGAGCAGAATATGGCAGATAAGGAAATATCTCAGGCGGTCATTTCCAGACTTCCGCGCTATTTCAGATATTTGGGAGACCTCAAAGAGAAAGGGGTTGAGAGAATATCATCACAAGAGCTCAGCGACATCATGAAAGTTACTGCTTCTCAGATAAGGCAGGATTTTAATAATTTCGGCGGTTTCGGTCAGCAGGGATATGGATATAACGTAGGTTATCTGTATGATGAGATCAGTAAGATACTGGGAATAGACAAAGAACACAGCCTTGTTATTATCGGTGCCGGCCATCTTGGTAAAGCAATAGCCGGTTATACAAACTTTACAAGAAGAGGTTTTGTATTTAAAGGAGCTTTTGACTGTGATCCTACCTTGTACGGAACCAGGATAAGGGACGTGGAAGTGCGCCCTATCGATGAGGTTGAAGACTTTATCAAGAATAATAAGATAGAGATCGCGGTTCTGACAATTCCTAAAGATCAGGCTGTTCCTATGGCGCATAAGCTGTGCAACTGCGGTATTAAGGCTATTTGGAACTTTGCGCATGTTGATCTCGAAGTGCCTGACTATATTGTGGTAGAAAATGTACATTTATCTGACAGTCTGATGAAATTATCGTATAATATAAACAGGTCAGAAAAAATGTTTAACTCAGGTGAGAAAAACTAATGGCAAATGACAAAGAATCATATAAGTCTGCATTACAGGGGAAGAACATTCCCATATTGACGCTGGACAACAAATGGCACCAGCTTTTTACGCAGACGGAGATGACACCGGAGATCTCGGATCTTTCGGATGAATTGAATGCACTTGTCGAACGCGATGGTAAGATACGCAGCGAGACCAAGGATCTTAAGAAGGTTAAGAAAAAGCTTCTTGGTGAGATTGTGCCCCTTAGGGACGAAGCCAATAAGGCCGGTGACGCATCTGCTATTGAGAAAAAGATTGAAGACAGAACCAGACTTATCAACGATTGCAATGAAAGAATTGCATCTTACGATGATGAGCTCAGAGATCTTTCGAAGAAGATTTACGAGATTGATTACGAGCTTATGATCGAGACGATGAAAGTCTGCTATGAAAGACTTCATGATAATACCGACTATATAACGGAACTCGATAAATGGGTTTCGGATTTCAGGGTTGAACTCAAGAAGAATATTGTGCTCATGCAGCAGGCGGAGATGGAAAATTATAATCTCTATTCCTATATGCACCAGATATTCGGACCTGAGGTTATAGAGGTGTTTGATATGAAGTACGATCCGGATAGGAGACATCCTATTCGCAGGCCTCTTGCGGGCAATGACAAGGATTATACCGATTAGTATTTTGAAAAGATTATTGATATTAAAGAATTAAAGCTGCCCAAGTGGCAGCTTTTTTCAAAGGGGTGACAGGTTATGAAGTATGCGGTGACGAGTGATGAAATGAAGCGATATGACAGGAATACTTCGGAGAGATTCGGAGTTAAGCCTGAAATTTTGATGGAGAGAGCTTCGCTTTGCGTTGCGGATGAGATTGAGAAGTATATTACATCAAAAAATGCTGACAGAAAATATACTGTGCTTGTATTTGCCGGAGTGGGAAATAACGGCGGAGACGGAATTTGCACGGCAAGACTTCTTAAGCAGAGAGGCTTTAGAGTTAAGCTTGTGATAGTAGGAGATATGACAAAGTGCAGCGAGCTTTGTTTGCAGCAACTTAAGATTGCCGGTAACTACGGAATCAATACTGACACTTTTTCCAATATAAGAGACAACAAAAGCCCTGCTGAATGGGATATCATAGTAGATGCAATGTTTGGCATAGGAATTTCCAGAAATGTTACGGGGAACTATGCCGAAGCGATAGAATATATCAATGCCTGCAAAAAAGAGAGAAGAGACGATATTTTTGTTGTGGCGATTGATATTCCTTCGGGAATCAGTGCCGATGACGGGAGAATCTGTTCGCTTTGCGTCAAAGCTGACGAGACGGTTACTTTTAACTGCGTGAAGCTTGGACATATCTTATATCCGGGATGTGAGCATGTGGGAGAACTTGTTGTCTGTGATGCCGGAATAACTAAGGAGAGCTTTTGCGGAAATAATCCCAGGTATTTTTATTACGATGAGAAGCCGACAGCTCTTTTGCCCGAGAGAAAAAAGAATTCGAACAAAGGGACGAACGGGAAAATCCTTATAATAGCAGGATCAAAGGAAGTGAGCGGAGCATGTGCGCTGAGCGCGGGCGCATGCCTTAAATCAGGTGCCGGAATGGTCAAAGTTTTCACTGCTTCAGAAAATGCAGAGGTCATAAAAACGGTTATTCCGGAAGCTTTGATCGATACGTACGAAGACTATGAACCTGTTGCGGAGAAACTGGAACAGGCTATGAACTGGTCAACAGCGGCGGTTATAGGGCCGGGAATCGGAACGTACGGAAAAGGCGCGGAGCTTTTAAAAACAGTTCTTTCAAGATATGACAAAAACCTGGTTGTTGATGCCGATGGACTTAATCTTATCGCGTCAGACAAAGAACTTAGGAATCTTGCGGGAGATTACTGCAGAAACGGAAAGAAGCTGATTTTAACGCCTCATCTTGCGGAATTTGCAAGGCTTATCGATAAGGATATCAAAGAATGCAAGCGAAATATTCTTGTATATCCCAAGGAACTTGCGAATGAGCTTCATTGCACGGTCATCTGCAAAGATGCTCGGACTATCGTTAGTGACAGCAACGAAAAAAAGATATATATTAATATGAGCGGAAATGATGGTATGGCTACGGCAGGAAGCGGAGACGTATTGACGGGAGTTCTCGGAGCTTTCATTGGTACGGGAATCAGTGCTTTTGAATGTGCCTGCCTGGGGGCATATCTGCACGGTGCCGCGGGCGATATGGCAGCAATGCATCATGGAAGGCTTTCAATGGTTGCTTCCGATATCGTGGAGGAACTTGAGAATATTTTGAATTAGAGTAATGGATGGATCAGAAATGTACGATAAGAATTCAAGAGTCTGCGCCAAAGTGGACTTAAGTGCAATAGAATATAATCTTAAAGCGATGAAAAACAATATACCGGAAGGCGTCAAGATCATGGCGGTCATCAAAACGGATGCGTACGGTCACGGAGCTTTGAGAATTGCACGCTTTTTGGAAGATAAAGATTATATTTGGGGCTATGCGACCGCAACTGCGGAGGAAGCGTTTGAGCTTAGGGATAACGGCATAGAAAAGCCTATTCTGGTACTGGGCTATACTTTCCCTTATGCTTATGAAAAAATGCTGTCTTCAGGCATAAGACCTGCAGTTTTCAGAGAAGATATGTTAAAAGAACTTGGCGAATGCGCCGAGAAACTTTTAAAGAGCGGAACTATTAAGAAGTCTGCTCCTATTCATATAGCTGTTGATACAGGAATGTCCAGGATTGGAATTCATCATGACAAGAGCGGAGAAGAGTTCGTGGCAAAAGCTTTTGAAGTAAGCGGACTTGAAGTTGAAGGAATATTTACTCATTTTGCGAGAGCAGATGAAAAAGATCTGTCAAATGTAAAAGAAAGAGAACGCATCTTTGCTGAGTTTGTAAAGAGTGCGGAGGACGCATGCGGAAAGAGAATACCGATTCATCACTGCGCAAATTCTGCGAGTATAATAGCTGTTCCTGAGTCATCGATGGATATGGTGAGAGCGGGAGTTACTATTTACGGAATGTGGCCTTCTGACGAGGTTCCCAAGGATATAATCGATCTTAAGCCTGCAATGGAACTTACAAGTCATATAGTTATGATAAAAGATGTCCCTGAGGGAACGCCTGTAAGCTACGGTGGAACTTTTGTTACAAAAGATGCCACCCGCATCGCGACTATTCCTGTCGGATACGGAGACGGCTATCCGAGGAGCCTTTCGAATAAAGGATATGTGCTTATCGGTGGACACCGCGCAAATATCCTTGGAAGAGTATGCATGGACCAGTTTATGGTCGATGTCACCGATATTCCGGATGCGAAAGAGGGAGATGAGGTGGTTCTTCTCGGAAAAGATCCTGTTTCAGGAGAAGAGATAACGGCTGAAGCGCTCGGAGAATTGAGCGGACGCTTTAACTACGAACTCACCTGCGATATAAATCACAGAGTACCCAGAGTATATTTATAATTTTAATCAAAATGCGAGTTTACGGGCTGTCGTGCAAATGATTGTGCGATGGCTCTTTTATTTGATAGGAAATGTTCTGTGCATTAAAGCGGTAATACTCGACATGGGTACGCATTTCGTATAAAATTTTTATAGAAGTTTTGCAAGGGAGTAAATATATGATTTCTATTTTAACTACGGCGGTTAATGCGATATTGGGATTAAGCATATCTGCGCTTAAGGCTTTTTTATCCATGCTGACATGGTTTCTTAAGCTGTTTTTTAGCCTGTTGAAATATCTTTATTGCTTTTTGCCGGTGACTGCCGTTGTGTTCTGCGGGCTTTATTGCCTCAATACATTTCTTCTTATCTCGGGAAGTGCCGGTCCCGATAAGATTTCTACAGAAGCTATCACAAATGAGAAGCTTGAGCAGACAGCACAGGATTTTCTTAAGACCGGTAATTCGGAAGTCGGATTTTTTTACAAAGAACTGGTGAATTGGTGGAAGGGAGAAATCGGTAAATATGAGGGGGCACCGGCCTTTGTCTTTTTGCTTATTTTGAGTTTTGTTCTTTTGGTTCCCGTTGTCGGAGTTATTCTGGTTATAACGGTTCTTGCGTCTTACGGTAAGATACTCTTTTTTGCGGTTGCGGCCGATATGGCTTTTTATATCGGATATGCGATCCTCGGAAGAGGCTTTATGAGCGTTGCACAGAACAGATATTACAAAATGTTCCCTGACGCAGGAAAAAGAAAAGTTGTCAAAGATTATGCACGAATGAAAAAAGAAATGAATTCACTCGAGGCGGAAAGAGAAAATCTGCGAAATGAGCGTGAGGGCAGAGCTTTTTACGACGAAGCGGAAGATTATTATTCGGATGATTGCATAATACGCCATAGAAGACACCCGCAAAGAGACCGATATGAAGAGGAATTCGAAGAATACGAAGATGAGTATTACGATGATAGGAATTATGACGACCGGGGCTATGAGCAGCGCGGATATGAAGATGATTATGATGATACCGTGTATGAAGATGAGTATTATGAAGAAGAGCCTTTAGAGGATGCAAATGACTATGACAGAGAACCTGCCGTAGCCACTGCGGGTGCTCAGGGGTTTGATTTCTTTGCAGGCTGTAAAAGCAGGGAAAGCGCAGAACGAAAGTACAAAAGCCTTGTAAAACTCTATCATCCCGACAACATGGATGGCGATAACGGTGCGCTACAGGAGATAAATGTACAGTACGATAAGGTAAAGAAGCAATTTAGCTAATATTGTCGGAATTGTATATAGTACATTATGCTAAAATGTGGTATATTTTAATTTGAGGTTTTAGGTTTATTTTAATCAATCACGCATTAGGAGGGCTGATTATGGACGAAGGCTTGCCTTCAGTCAGTTTTCTTTTACTTGCGGCGGCTCTTTTAGCAGATATCTTTGTTTTCGGGTTTGGGGCGGCGATAACCCGCGTCAAGGAAGAGGATGTCGAGAAGAGAAGCCAGGAGAACAAAGATAAAGTTGCATCGGGACTTCTTGATATCCTGAAAGATCCCGAGAAACATTTAGGAGCCATAAATGTTTTTGCAATGGCTGTAAATATGGTCCTTGGTGGACTTGTTACAAGAGGAATCGGGCGATGTGTCATAAGGTCTTTTGCTATAGACGACAGTTTCCTTATGAAGGGCATCATTTATATTTTGACCGGTGTGGTAATACTTCTTCTTACGATGAGCTTTGGTGTGATAATACCGGAGCGGCTTGCAGTCAGGAAGCCTGACAGGTGGGCGGTGGTATGTTATTATCCTGTAGTTTTCATAAGGTTTTTGGTAGCTCCGCTTGTTGTGATAATAAGAGGAATTTCCGGAGCGGTTCTTTATCTTTTCGGAGTGAGGGGAGATGAGAATTTATCCGATGTCACTACTGAAGGAATAATCTCCATGGTGTCCGAAGGACAGGAACAGGGAGTACTTCAGGAGACCGAGGCGGATATGATATCTAATATTTTTGAGTTTTCGGATAAAGAAGCTCAGGATATTATGACCAACAGAAATGCCATGGTCGCAATTGATGCAAATATGACTCTTAAGCAGGCTGTAGAATTCATGATGGATACCAATAATTCCAGATTCCCGGTCTATCTTGATGATATAGATCATATCATCGGTATTATGCATATACGTGACGCAATGAAGAAGCTTTCCAAAGAAACGGATGACAATCTTCCGATCAGGAAGATCAAAGGACTTCTTCGTCAGCCCAAATTTGTTCCCGAGACCAGAAATATTGATTCTCTCTTTCATAATATGCAGTCTTCCAAGACTCAGATGGTAGTTGTTATCGATGAGTACGGTCAGACGGCGGGACTTGTGTCCATGGAAGACATCCTTGAGGAAATCGTAGGAAATATCATGGATGAGTATGATGAAGATGAGAACTATATCAAGCCTACCAAGAACAGGGATGAATTTATCGTTGAGGGCACAACGCCAATAGAAGTATTGGAAAAGAAATTTGAAATGTCTTTCGGTGAGTTGGAGTTTGAGACTCTGAACGGATTTTTAATCTCCAAACTTGACAGAATACCGGAGGAAGACGACGAATTTAGCGTCGAGGCAGATGGCTACAGTTTCTCGATACTTTCCGTAGGAAATCATATGGTACAGAGTGTGCTTATGAGGAAGCTTCACAAAGAAGAGGCTGAAGCAGAGGAAAAGGTATCGGAATTAGCAAAATAGTTTATATATCAGTAATGAAAGGAATTTTTATATGTCAGGACATTCAAAATTTGCTAACATCAAGCACAAAAAAGAAAAAAATGATGCGGCAAAGGGTAAGATTTTTACTATTATCGGTAGAGAAATAGCAGTTGCCGTTAAAGAGGGCGGCCCGGATCCGAATAATAACTTCAAACTTGCAACGGTTATTGCAAAAGCTAAGGCAAACAACATGCCCAACGATACTATCGAGAGAGGTATCAAGAAAGCTTCCGGCGCAGAAGGCGGAGTTGATTACAAGAGCATCACTTACGAAGGATACGGCCCCGGAGGAACAGCCATCATCGTTGAGGCTCTTACAGACAACCAGAATAGAACCGCAGCTAACGTAAAGAGTGCTTTCACAAAAGGAAACGGAAATGTAGGTACTCCCGGCTGTGTATCATATATGTTTGACAATAAGGGACAGATCCTTATCGACAAAGAAGAATGCAAGATGTCTTCAGACGATCTTATGATGCTTGTTCTTGATGCAGGCGCAGATGATTTTAATGAAGAAGATGACAGCTATGAGATTCTTACAACACCTGAGAACTTCCAGGCAGTTGTTGAAGCTTTAGGCAAAGAAAAAATTGAAACAGCATCCGCTGAGGTTACTATGATTCCTCAGAATTACGTATCTGTTACAGATCCCGATACTGTTAAATATCTTCAGAGAATACTCGATCTTCTCGATGAAGATGATGATGTTCAGGCTGTATATCATAACTGGGAAGAGCCTGAAGAATAATATTTAGATTATTATTCATTTTACTAGATTATGATGGGAATAATACGAGGGGAGTCCTAAGAAATGAAACTGAGACGAAAAATACCGACATTGTGCATATGGTTGTTATTTACACTGGTTAATGCGTTGATGGTTGGTCGTTCAGGCTTTTCTTTAGGACTGTTTCCTGCCTCGAACCGACTCGGATATACATTGATGTTTTCTTCGCTCGGAATAATCTGGATGAATGCTGTTACACTTCTTGCCGGAAAAGTGTGCGACAATATGAAGTTATACAGGTTCGCACCAAAAAAATCATTCGAGATTATTTACAAGGTTCTTATTGCCGGTCTTGTCATTGCGGCATTTATTTACAGATACAGACTCATTTCGGTCGGTGAAGTGAATTTTTCAGGTAATCCTTTAGTTGATAATGCGCTTATTGGATCACGTGGTGTTTCATATGAGCAGGATCTTTTATCTATTACATATTCCAAATTTCTCAGCTTTTTAATGATCTTTACCGGAAATATGGCAGAAACAGTGTGTTTTTATGAAGCTTTTCTGGCATGTATTTTTATCTTGCTTACAGGCTCGGCGGTCAAGTTACTTTTAGGACCTGCGGCTTCAATTGTTTACACGGCTTATGTATCATTCATGCCTGCATTTGTTAAGAGCTTTGCAGATAAAGAACTCAATACAAACAGAGTATTCTATGCTATGTTTGCTTTTGAGATCTTTGTCGTGGCGCGTTATCTCAAACAGATATACACTGTGGAATGCAAAGGGCCGGCATTTATTATTCTGTTTTTCCTTGTTGGCGTAACGGTAGGATTTATGGGGTATGTAGACGCCGGAACTTTCGTGGCAATCTTCCCGTTTTTACTGTCTGTTCTTTTCATGTCTGAAGGAAGTTTTTCAAACGGAGCAAAGAGCCTTGTGGTCGTTGGAAGCGGAACAGTGCTGACCTTTTTGATCATGATGTTACAGGAAGCGGGCTTTGGACATGTGCCTACAGTTTTTTCCAATTGGCTTTCATATTATTTCCATACATTTGATACGAACTTTTTAGATCAGCCTTTCTTTATTTTCCCGGATTTCAAGCTTCCATATCTAATCACATTGGTTGTGATGTCAGGTGTGTTTGCCGGATATCTCAGAAGTAAAGATGCAGAAAATATAATACCTTGGCTTTTTGGGATGTTATATCTTTTTATCATGCAGCCGACTCTTGGAAAAACCAGGGTGACATCTCAGTTTATGGTAACCATGTACTACGGCTTTATTATCGGCTGCGTTGCCATGCTTACTTCACATGGGCCTAAAAAAGAGACTGATATTGTTGAGGAAGATGAAGAGCTCGATGAAGATGCGGAGCGTGAAAACGGCTATGCATATAAGCGGGCTACGGATATGAATGATTTCGGCAATGCGGCAGAAAATCCTCTTGCTGCAAGAAACCGCCGTGCGACAGATCGTCGTGAAGGCTTCATGACGGGAGAACTGATTGGCGAAAGAGAAATGTTGAATCGCGATGATGCTTATGAAAAAGAGCTTCGTGAGAAAAAACGCCGTGAGAGAGAAGAACGTGCAAAAGAAAGACGCGAGCGCCGTGAACAGCAGGCTCGTGAAAGAGGTTTGCGCTTACAGGAAGAGCGTGAAAGAGAGCGCGAAGAGGAAGGACAGTACACAAAACAGATCGATGCGGAAGAAGTCCGCGAAAGAGAACTTGCGGAGCAGGAAGCTGTTGAAAAACGTGCAACAAAGATTTTTGACCAGGATGATGAAAGAAATCGTCGCGACAACGAAGAGCTTCAGGAAGAAGAAGCTCGTGAGATGGAGCGACGTGATATAGAAGAACGCGCTAAAATTCTCAGAGAAAGAGCAAAGCAGAAGAGATTTATGCGTGATCGTGCCGATTCGGAAGACGCAGAAGAGCAGGAAAGACTTCAGCGTGAACAGGAAGAGCGCGAAGAAGAGGAAAGACTTCAGCGCGAGAAGGAAGAACGCGAGGAGCAGGAAAGACTTCAGCGTGAACAGGAAGAGCGCGAAGAACAGGAGAGACTTCAGCGTGAGCAGGCTGAGCGTGAAGAGCAGGAAAGACTGCAGCGCGAGCAGGCTGAGCGTGAAGAACAGGAAAGAAAACAGCGTGAACAGGAAGAACGTGAGCGAATTCTTCGCGAGCAGGAAGAGCTCGTAAGACAGCGCCGCGAGCAAGAAAAGCGCGAAGAGCAGGAAAGACTTCAGCGTGAACAGGCAGAGCGTGAGGAACAGGAGAGACTCCGCCGCGAGCAGGAAGAACGCGAAGAGCAGGAAAGACTTCAGCGTGAGCAGGCAGAGCGTGAGGAACAGGAGAGACTCCGCCGTGAGCAGGAAGAGCGCGAGGAACAGGAGAGACTCCGCCGTGAGCAGGAAGAGCGCGAGGAACAGGAGAGACTTCGTCGCGAGCAGGAAGAACGCGAAGAACAGGAGAGACTGCAGCGTGAGCAGGCAGAACGCGAAGAACAGGAAAGACTGCAGCGTGAGCAGGCAGAGCGCGAGGAACAGGAGAGACTCCGCCGTGAGCAGGAAGAGCGCGAAGAACAGGAAAGACAGCAGCGTGAGCAGGCAGAGCGCGAGGAGCAGGAAAGACTGCAGCGTGAGCAGGCAGAACGCGAGATACAGGAAAGACTCCTGCGCGAACAGGCAAGACATCAGCATGAGCAGGCTGAGCGTGAAAGAATACTTCACGAACAGGAAGCGCGTGCTAAGATGCTTCGTGAAAAAGTTGCGCGTGCAAGACTTTTGCGCGAGCAAGAAAATCAGGAGGAGCAAGATAAATTGCAACTTGAGGAAGCAACACGTAGCAAGATTCTTAGGGAACGAGAGGAACGTGAGAGATTACAACGTGAACAGGAAGCTCTTGAGAGAGTCAGAAGAGAACAGGGAGAGAGCATAAGACATCAGCGTGAGGAAGAGAATCAGGACGAACAGGCAAGAATACAGCGTGAGCAGGAAGCACGTATAAGATTGCAGCGTGCAAGACAGCTTCGTGAGCAGGCAGAACGAGAGAGACTTCTTTTCGAGGAACCTGTTCAGCTTGAGGCTGAGGTAAGTGTTCATGATGTCCATGATGAAATATTTAAAGAGATAGAAGAACGCAGGAAAAAGCCGCGTGAACAGCAGGAACAGGAAATTCGTCAGCGTGAACTTGAAGAGCAGGCGAGGGCAATGCGTTCCAAAGAAGATCAAGAAGAGCTTGCCCGTATCCAGCAGGAACAGCAGGATCGCATAAGATTGCAGCGTGCTAAGATTCTTCGCGAGCAGGCTGAGCGTGCAAGGCTCATTGAGAAAGAAGAGCGTGAGAATGCACTTCGTGAACAGCAGGAACGTGAAAATGCTTTCAGGGCACAGCAGGAAAATGAACGTCGTGAGCAGGAAGAACGCAAGGAGCGCGAAAGACTTCAGCTTGAGCAGGAAGAACAGGCAGAACGTGAAAGACTTCAGCGCGAACAGGAAGAGCGTGATGCACGCGTAAGAGAGCTTCGTGAGAAGGCGGAGCGAGCAAAGCGTGAGAAGCTTCAGCGTGAGCAGGAAGAACGTGCTAGAATTTTGCGCGAGCGTGAAGAGCATGAAAGAGAAATGCGTGAACGTGCAGAGCGTGAAAGACTTCAGCGCGAGCAGGCAGAGCGTGAGGAGCGCGAAAGACAGCAGCGTGAGCAGGCAGAACGAGAAGAGCGCGAAAGACAGCAGCGTGAGCAGGCGGAGCGTGAGGAGCGCGAAAGACAGCAGCGCGAGCAGGCAGAGCGAGAAGAGCGTGAGAGAC
>NZ_JHXZ01000016.1 GCF_000621565.1 Butyrivibrio sp. LB2008 | reverse complement strand
CTATGAAATTGGAGATGGGCTTACACTCATGAACATAGTTACCAAAAATGAAAACGGAAAAACAAGGGCAGTTCATACCTATATAGGATATGAAGGAGAAGGCTTTGCGTGTGTTGCTCATTCTGAAGGATTGGATGAGCCAGGAGTTATCTACAGTTATTCGAGTCATGTAAGAATGCTTAAAGCAAACCTTCCGTATCTGTTGGATTGTTTCTGGTCTAACATAAAATAAACAGTAGCCGGGATTGATTGGCAATTCAATCCCGGCTACAACTATGTTAATCATTGAGTGGTAAAATCATTGGAAGTTAAGAAATAAATATTTTGGGAACGGTTGTAGTGAAATAAAGGATAAACGTAAAGGAACTCAAATGATTTGAGTTTATGATTACACAATGATATATGAGAAATAATCTCATATATCATTTACAAACCTCCAATCTGGGAATATACTATTCTTAGATTGGAGGTTTTTATATGTTAAGTCAATTTTCTGTAAAAAATTATAAGAGTATAAGGGAAGAAATGACTTTTGATATGCAGGCAGCTGCCATAACTGAACACACTGATCGTGTGGTAAAGGCGAGTAATAATGAGCTTTTTTTGCCGGTTGCTGCTATATATGGTCCGAATGGTGGTGGGAAATCTAATGTTTTGCAGGCGTTGCACTCAATGGAATTAAAAGTGCTTAGACCATTGTATGCTACTGAGGCTGATACGCTAAGTAAACTTCGCGCTAAGAATTCGGTGATAGCGCCATTTAAATTTAATGAAGAAAGTAAGAATAGTCCAACCGAGTTTGAAGTTTTTTTTCTGACAGAAAAGGCGGAGTATCGGTATATTATACATGTGTTAGGAGAGGTAATTGTATACGAAAGTCTTTCAATGCGCAAAGTAGAAACCAATCGAACCACCGAGATTTTTGAAAGAGAAGATGGAAAGATATCCATGGGAGATGGATTTGCCAGATTGAAAGTGAGTCAGGATATATCAGATACACTACCACTCTTGTCATATCTTGGTATTACTTATAGGAAGAACGAAGTAGTGGATGATTGTATTCGCTGGTTTGAGAATGGAATCCGTTTCTTAAATTACGGAAGTCCGTTGCAAGAGTTGAAACTTGCAATAGCTAATTCTACAGAGATTAAAGAATTAATTCTTAATATGATACGTGAGATGGACTTGGATATAGAGGATTTTAGAGTTGAGAAACTTGAAACTGGAGATATTCAAATATATACACAGCATAAAGTGGCAGGTAATGAATATGAAATAAGTCTAGCAGAAGAATCCAGTGGAACGAAAAAGATATTTGGTTTGCTGCCATTTATTGCAGATAGTTTGACCAAAGGAATCACGCTGGTTATAGATGAACTGGATGCTAAGATACATCCTTTATTACTCAAGCATATCGTTATGCTATACAACAATTTTGAAATAAACAAGCATGGTGCGCAGCTTATTTTTACTTCACATGATTTATCTACCATGAATAGTGAAGTATTTAGAAGAGATGAAATATGGTTTGTTGCAAAAGGAAATGAGCAGAATTCAAAGCTGTATTCACTTGTTGAATTTAAGAATCCGGATGGGACATCTGTCCGTAAAGATGCAAAGTTTGATAAACAGTATCTTGAGGGAAAATATGGCGCAGATCCATATCTAAGGAAAATTATAGATTGGAGTGTGATTTAATGCCAAAGAAAGCAGCTATGGAAGCCTGGAAAAGGAAGAGGCGGACAGAGTATCTGGAACAGAAGGAGTTTCGATATTATATTTTTTGCGAAGGCCAGCAAACAGAACCACAGTATTTTAATGGCTTTAAAAAGTATATTGAATCCAATCCTATATACAAAGATATGGTATTGATAGAGATTGAGCCATGTGGTGCTGAAACTATGCGTGTTATAGGTCAAGCTGAAGATTATGTTAGGAAAAATAAAATAGCCAAAGGGCAGATATGGTGTGTTTATGATAAGGATAGCTTTCCTGCAGAAAGATTCAATGGTGTTATTGAAAGAGCAGAGGTATTAAATGCTCAGAATAAAGATGTGCAGTATCATGCGGCTTGGAGTAATGAATGTATAGAATTTTGGTTCTTGTTGCATTTTTCTTACTATACATCTAATAATCATAGGACTAGGTCATTGACATTGCAGTGTCAGAAGCGTACATTAAATTTACCGAGGAAATTGGTATGTAATATTGCTCCAGGTTGTACGTCTCTCTGTATATGAGAATGACCGAACCCTGGAGTTTTTTTGTTGAAGCAATACTGGATATGAGTACAAAAATAATAATATGTAAACGATAATAAAAAGTATGAAAGCATTGCAAAGGAAGTTGAGCTATCTGGGAATTTGGGAATAAATAATCAGGTGGCTATTTTACAACCCACCTGATTATTTTGTGCTTAATTTTGTCATAAAATTTAATAACAATCACATTGAAAATATGACAAAACTATAGTATATTAGATGCACCATAGAAGGAAATGGAGGAAATGATATGATACAGAAGGGTGTTAATGTCAGATTAAAGGAGCTCAGGAAAGAGTGTCAATTGACGCAGAAACAGATTGCAGATTATCTGAATGTGGATCAGACGTTGATTACAAAGTATGAGAATGGGACAAGAACCATGAGTGTTACTGTAATTGATCAGATATGTAATTTGTTTGGGTGTACAGAGGAATATCTGTTAGGACGGAGCGATTCGTACATTCCGCTTAGTTTTGCATTTAGATCAAATGGAATTCAAGGCGATGATCTACAAAGTATTGCTGCAGTAAATAAAATCGCTATGAATATTAGATATATGAATGAGATGATTGGAGAAGAGTAAGATGAAAACTGCACAGGAATTAAACTCTCTCGCATTGGAGACAAGACGTATGCTAGGAGAAGATGGATATTCTCCTATTGATATATTCGCTGTTGTTAATGGATGGAAAGAGAAGAAGATCACTATAGTAAAATATCCTCTTTCGGAAAGAATAAGTGGCATGTGCACTAAAGTCGATGAGGATATAGTAATATGTATCAATTCAACAACTTCATATGGTAGACAACGTTTTACTCTTGCTCATGAACTGTATCATATTCTTTACGAAAAGGTAGAAGGGCGCATTATATGCGATATGAAGATAGCGGATAATAAGTCGGATTCAGAGAAAGAAGCTGACATGTTTGCCGGATATTTGCTCATGCCCTACGATGCACTATTCCAGTATTCAAAGAAAGTGGACAAATGGACATTAAATAAAATAATTGATTTGGAACAGTTTTTTCTCATAAGCCATATGGCAATTATGTTTCGACTGGAAAAAGATGGATATATGGCACCTGATTCATTAGCGGATTATAAAAATGTTACGATTTCACGTGAAGCTGCCAAATTAGGATATGGTAAGGAATTATATTTTCCTGATCAGATAGAAAAGCAATATTTTACTACAGGTGAATATGTTCGAAAGGTTGAGAAAATTTATGATAAAGGTCTGATATCTGAAGGTAAAAAAGAGGAGCTTTTACTTGATGGATTTAGGGCAGATATAGTTTATAATTTTGATGAAGAGGAAGGTAATCTGAATGACTGAAGATTTATTTTTTGATACAGATTGCCTTTCAGCGTTCTTATGGATAAACAACACTAATATTCTTGAAACTTTATATGGCGGGCGAATTGTGTTGCCTGAACCGGTATATCAGGAATTATCTAATCCATGCATTCCACATATTAAAAAGAGAGCGGATGCATTGTTGAAAGGTAATATAGCAAGTGTTCAGGAAATCAATGCTGGTACTGAAGAATATGAATTATATAATGCATTAGTAAAAGGTTCAAAGGGTAAAAAGCAGATTGGAAAGGGTGAGGCTGCAGGAATAGCATTGGCTAAGCAATACAATGGTATTTTGGCAAGTAATAATTATAGAGATATCGCACCATATATTAAAGAATATGGATTAAAACATATAGATGTGGGTCATATACTAATTAAAGCTTTAGATAAAGAAATCATTACTATAGCTGATGGAGATACAATCTGGAAGAAGATGTTAGATAAAAACAGAAAACTTCCGGAGGCGACATTTTCTGACTATCTTAAGAAGCATGATAAAGTAGTCTGAATTAAAGCAAAAAGCGCCAAGAAATGGCGCTTTGTTACTCCTTCTACCTATGGAATGGTAGATGAGATAATATCAAAAATAAATATTATTTCAATACTTTTATAGCTAAAGTCTACTGTTAAAGACCTTTTAGTTTGTCCCCGAGCAGATCTCACTAACTGACACGAGACTGCTCAGGTTGTTGTCAACAGTTCCTGATGGCTCATGGGCAACCCGTCACCATAAGTCCTTTGTACCTTCGGAAGAAACGGTACTAAACACAGAAATTGGTTTTGAAGAAATGGAACAACACTCTTGAAGTCTTGAAGAAACGGTACTATAATCTGTTTATAGTTTTGCAGAAACGGAACAATACTGTTTTGAGGAGATAATATGTTCAAAAGAAAAGCTTTAGAAAAGCTGAAATATTGGAAAGAAAAAAAGGCTCCAAAGTATTCTGTGCTTTTGGAGGGGGCCAGGCGTGTTGGAAAATCGACAATTGCCGAAGAATTTGCAAAGCAGGAGTATAGGTCATATATAAAAGTGGATTTTGCTAACATAACACAGGATGTCCTTGATGTGTTCGATGACATAGCAAATCTGGACATTTTCTTTCTTAGATTGCAAACTGCAACGGGGATAACATTGTATAAAAGAGAATCTGTTATTATATTTGATGAGATTCAACTTATGCCTAAAGTACGTCAGGCTATAAAGTACCTGGTTGCGGACGGGAGATATGACTATATTGAGACTGGTTCTCTGATTAGTATAAAAAAGAATGTCAAGGATATAGTGCTTCCGTCTGAGGAAATGAAAATACAGATATATCCGATGGATTATGAAGAATTTATGTGGGCCATTGGGAATGATACTTATGGCGTATTGCGGGATTTATATAAGCATGGAAAGCCTGTTGGAAATTCCTTAAACAGAAAACTTATGCGGGATTTTAGAATCTATATGGCAGTAGGTGGAATGCCCCAGGCTGTAGAAGCTTATGTGGAAGGCAGGAATTTTACAGAAATCGATGAAGTAAAGAGAGAAATCATAGATTTATATAGAGATGACTTCTTTAAAATCGATGATACAGGACTGATCGGAAGAATGTATGATTCTGTTCCGACGCAGTTGGCAACGGATAAAAGAAGTTATGTTATTTCGGCAGCTACGGGCAAAAAAAAGATTGATAAGGATTTAGAGCGTTTACATGATTTGCTGGATTCAAAGACGGTATTAGCCTGCCATAATGTACTTAATCCGAGCATTGCATTACCTCAAACGAGAGATGATGATACGTTCAAGCTCTATTTGGCTGATACAGGGTTATTTACTACCATGATCTTCAGATCGTCAGGGAAGACGGATGAAAACATTTATACGAAATTGTTAAGTGATTCGCTTCCTGCAGATTTGGGATATTTATACGAAAATGCAGTTGCGCAGGTAATTACTGGATCAGATATGGATCTTTATTATCACACATGGGAGAAAGAAAACAGTTCTCACTATTATGAGATTGACTTTTTGCTTGCTTCAAAAACAAAGATAGTTGCGATTGAAGTTAAGTCATCTGGAATCGGCAAGCATGAATCAATCACAGAATTTCAGAAAAAGTATTCAAAGCATGTTGCGAAGAAAATATTGCTATCACAAAAAGATATAGGCAATAGTGAAATGTTGAAATTATATCCAATATACATGTTACCATTTTTAATTGAGGACCTGTGAATGGATTCATCTTTTGAAGCAATACTGGATATGAGTACAAAAAATAATAATATGTAAACGATAATAAAAAGGATAGTCAAACTGCATGTCATAAGTTGACTATCCTTCTATTTTTACTTGATCACAACTGTGCCTATAATGTTAAGACCTAAGTTTTTGGCAAGTTCTACTTCTTTTTCGATGTTTTCATAGGTTGATTCCCAGATTCTTTCAAATAGAATCAGGCCGCCTGATGAAGTGACTTTGTCTAATGCATCGGTATCACTGAGGATGTTATTTGCAGCATCGACAGAAGTCTTATTTTCACCAAGATATTTCTGAATCTGTGACATGTAGTCTGTTTTTTCTTCAGAAAGAGAAGAGCACATGACAATATTTTTGGCATTGTTATCTTTTGAAAGCGCTAATATGCTTTTGCTGATAAGTGCAAGTCCGTCGTTATCTTTCTTCGAAATAGAACCGAGTATGGGGAGCTTAAACGTTAATCTAAGATCGTTCTCAGTCTTGAGTTTAGGCGAAAGAATGTAACGTGCAGCTAATATCATAAGAATCACAAATGCACACATAAATGCTCCGAACAATGCAAGTTTTATATGTTCCTTCATAGAAACAGGCTCAGCTTCAGGACTGGCAGCTTTCGGTATTAGTTCTTCTTTTTCATCATTATAAGCAAGTCTTCCGATTCTCATATCGAAAACTATTCGTTGTTTCTCGTTAAGAGCGTTGTACATTGCGCTACCGCTTGTTAGCTGATTTACAGTGGTAGTCTGCAGCGAATTGAATTTATACATAAGTTCTTCGGATTGATCTTTATCAAGCTCGGTGTTTGGATCGTAAGAATCCATATATATAAGGAGGTCGTGTTTTACGATTTCTCTGGCTTTCTGATAAATCTCGTAAGTATCAAGTGCAAGTTCCACTTCCTGCATTTCGGTTTCTGTGAGCTTTGGGGGCTCTTTTGTCAAATTATCGGAATCATCTGCCGGATCGGTGGTAGCGGAATCTGTTGTTTCATCAACAGGTGGTGCGGGAGGAACTATATAAGAATATGCACCTCCGAGTATTGTGCCGATGATGGTGAATAGCATGATTTTTTTCCAGAATTTCAGAATATATTTTGTCATGTCTTTAAGATCTATTTGAAGATTATCTCTGTAATTTTCCACGTTAATAAGTCCTTTCATTATGTAAATATATTGTTTACATTGTATACTAGATTTGGTGGAATGGCAATTTGAAATTATGAATATGTTATATTGATATTGACTTTTAATTTTTTTAAGATTAAAATCCGTATATTAGGATAAATTCAAACAAGGCGGTTAGAAATTTTATGGGAACAAAAGATATTACAGAGAAGGCGCTTGAAGACTATAACGATGTATTTGCGGATATCGTTAATGTCCTGTTGTTCGATGGTGCTGATTGTGTTAGACAGGAACAGCTTACGGAGGGGAGTCCATATAGCAACTATACGGAAAATGGCAAAGTACGGGATCAGGAGCGGGATATTTACAAGTATTGGAATAATAATCAGATCAGGCTCGCGGCAATAGGTTTTGAGAATCAGACCGCTGACGAGGCGGATATGCCGCTCAGAGTTATGAACTACGATGCGGCCGGATATCGGGCACAGATTTCCAATGGGAGCAATAGGCGTTACCCGGTTGTATCACTTGTGCTATACTATGGTTACAAGAAGAAATGGAACAAGGCAAAGACTTTGTATGACAGGCTGGAAATGCCTGAAGAACTTAAAAAATATGTTTTTGATTACGGGATGAATCTGTTTCAGATAGCGTATCTTGATGATTCTACTGTTGCAAAGTTTAAGAGTGATTTCAGGTTTGTGGCCGATTATTATGTGCAGATGCGCAAGACGGGGAAATATGTTCCACCAAATGATAAGATAACGCATGTTCAGGAAATGCTGAGCTTAATGAGTGCGTTGACAGATGATAGCAGGTTTGCAGACGTTTATGAGGATGTAAAAGGAAAGGAGCGTGTAAGTATGTGTACAGTTCTTGATGAGATTGAGACAAGAGGGATTGAGAAAGGTATTGAAAAAGGAATAGAGCAAGGAATTGAAAAAGGTAGAGACAACACTCTGATATCTTTGGTGCATGACGGCTTGCTGAGTATCGAGATTGCAGCTGACAGGGCCGGAGTATCAATTGATGAGTTTAAGGCTATGATGAAAAAGGTATATGGTTGACATGACTATAAGAGATCGCATATTTGATAAGTTACATGAAATGAATATAACGCAGAAGGAATTTGCTAAACGTACGGGAATCGCGGAGAGTACGATAAGCGATTGGCGCAAGAAGAATACGAATCCCACAGCAGAGAAGATCATGATCATATGCAAAGTCCTGGATGTTTCGCCGCAGTGGCTGTTGTCCGGAATTGAGACGCACGGTGACAGAGGAAATCCTTCTGAATGGTATGCGATTGATGCTTTGACAGAGAGCGGACGACTTATAAAAGCATTCAATTCAATGGATAAAGCTCAGCAGGCGCGCCTTTTGGGATATGCGGAGGCGTTGAGCAATATGCAGGAATAATGGTGGGAGTATGCTTGATATGTAAGCATTCGAAGTGAAATTTTTGCTTATAGAATAGGCTTAATATTTGGAGAAAAGATGGGACAATTTTTAAATCCTGGAAAAAATTCATATATAGAGGCAGTAAATTCACAGATTTTTATAGATAAGTCTGAAATGATAGCTTTTTTGAATTCTGTCGTAAAGACTAAACAGAAATATGTAAGTGTGTCCAGACCTCGCAGGTTTGGGAAAACAATGGCGGCAGATATGATATGTGCTTATTATGACAGGGATGCCGACAGTAGAGAACTGTTTGAGTCATTGAGACTTGCTGGGTCTGATATATCATATAGTGATTTGGCATGGGATGAGTATCTGGGAAAATTTGATGTTATCAGAATTGTTATGACAGATTTTTTTGACTCGGATGCTTCTTTTAATGATGCTCTAAAAGAAATGCAGAGCATTATCTGTAGGGATATAAAGAAAAAATATCCGGATGTTGATTATTTCAATGATAAAGATCTGATAAAAACCATTGCGGATGCATACACAGAAAATGGAAGACAGTTGGTTTTGGTTATTGATGAGTGGGATGCTGTATTTAGGAATGGGAAAACAGATAAAGAAGAGCAGACCAGGTATCTTGATTTTTTGAGAAATCTTCTAAAGGATAAAAGCTACATAGCTTTGGCCTATATGACCGGAATTTTGCCGATAAAAAAATATGGCAGACATTCTGCACTTAATATGTTTACCGAATATTCCATGATGTTTCCCAGGCAGCTTGCAAGATATACCGGTTTTACCGAAGCGGAAGTGGTTGATCTATGCAATAAATATGGGCGTGATTATGAAACAATAAAGGCATGGTATGATGGCTATGAAGTCAGTGATATTATGCCGCCTGATCCTAATCATGAAGAACTAAGGAATACCGGTAATCCTCCGAAAAGTGACAGATACTTTTTATATAGTCCGTTATCTGTGGTTGAGGCAATTGGAACCGGTGTTATAAAGGATTATTGGAACAAGACTGAAAGCTATGAGGCGCTGGCTGATTATATCATAAAAGATTATGATGGGCTTAAAGAAGCGGTTACTTTGCTTATGGATGGAGCAAGGGTACATGTTGATACATCGACTTATCAGAATGATATGACCACATTTTCAGGAAGAGATGATATATTATCACTCCTTATTCATCTTGGATATTTGGGATATGATGACAATACAAGCGAAGTATATATTCCAAACAAAGAGATTTATGATGAGTTCAAAACATCTACAAAGGGCAGTGAGTGGACTGAAAGCTTTAAGGCATTTGAAATCTCACAAGAATTGCTAGAGGCAACATGGAATAAGGATTCTGATAAAGTAGCTGAGCTTATGGAACGGGCACATGATCTTGCCGGTAATAGAACTTATAATGATGAATCGGCATTGAGCTATGCTGTGCAGTATGCTTATTATGCCGCTCAGAGGTATTATACAACCATACTTGAACTTGATACCGGGAAAGGTTATGCGGATATTGTATTTATTCCGGCTCCCAAGCATGCCGATAAACCGGCAATGGTAATAGAGCTTAAATATAATAAAGATGTGGATACTGCTCTTTCACAGATTAAGAAGCAAAAATACCCGGACAGGTTGGAGCACTATAAAGGAAATATGCTTCTTGTAGGAATTAATTATGATAAGAATGTTTCCAATACCGATAAGGATTTCAAACATCATAAATGTATTATAGAGATGGCTTGAAAGGTAAAGAGCGAGGATAAGGATAACCATTAAAATGATGGCAAAAAGCTATTGATTCACCATCATTTTGATGGTTTAATTTATATATAAGGGGATTCCAGCTATGAATAAAAAATATATTACTCCAACCGGAATATCAGGGAAATCAATAAAGGAGCTAAGGCAAACTCTTGGAATGACACAGAAGGAATTTGCTGAGTTTTGTGCAGTGTCCAAGCCTACTGTTGAAAGGTGGGAAATGGGAGATAAAGAAGTGACAGGCCCGATAAACCTGATTAGCCAGCTTGTTATACTTCATCCGGAGATTGCTGATGAACTTAAGCTTCCGAAGAAAGAATATCCGCTTCGTATGTATTATTATTATAAGGATACTATCTGCACGGTTATAGATATTGATGAGGCAAAGCGACTTATTAGAATCAAGAATTATGCCAAAAATATCATGTTCAGAGCTTTTGGAGTGAATGAAACTCCCTCTTTTGAGGACTATGAAGAATTCATAGAATCGAGATGTTTTCCGAGGACAAGGGATAAGATGAAGATTATGCTTGAAGGTTTAGGCATTCCTTTTTACGATCCTATTCTGATTGTTGAAAAAACAGGTGGACGCATGGCTGAGGATGATTTTTGGATAAAGATTGAAAGGTGAGATCATGATAGAACTTTTAGAGGAAGAATTAAGAAGCTTCAGCAGACAATCATCAAAGGGAAATCAGCTTAAGGGCTGTAAGGATGGCAAATGGTACAAGGCTGATTATGCCGGTTATGAAGGGCTTGCAGAATATGTTATATCGGCTCTTTTGAAGTTTTCTTTTACCAAGAAGGATGTGGAGAAAATCTTGAAAGCTGCGGATAAGTATGGAAGCGAAGTGATTGAACGTGTACGAGACGTGATTTATGAACAGATGAGGAGATATTTGTATCTTTTCTGAAATGAGAAAAGATGGAATAAGATGAAAGTGAGACTTAAACATGCGAACCCAGAAGCAAAAGAAACTGACCACAAAACGCATAATCCTCAAAAAGACCGACGGTCTCTGCGCAAAGTGCGGCAAGTCGCTCACACTCGAAAAGACAACTATTGACCACCTTATCCCCAAGTATAGAGGTGGAACGGATGAGCTCAGCAACCTGATACCTATGTGCAAGCATTGCAACAAACAGAAGGGATCGAGGATTGTGGAAGAGGGGGAATTGACGTATCTTGAGCCGTTTTATAGGCGATAAAAATAAACCACCGGCAAAGCCGGTGGTAATGACGATATAAAAATCAATGTCTTTTATATCTTGTGCTTCGACCGCTACCATGAGATTCTATATATCCTGATTTCTTTAAGCCATTTAAGGTTCTTATGGTTTTATCTTTGCTCCAGCCGAGCGCTTCAGCTATTTCCGTACGTGAAAGGATAATACCCTTGTATAGAAGGGTAAGCAATCTTTTCTCATCATTCGTCGCTTTATAATCGGTTGTAGTTGTCGGAAGAGTTACCAAAACGGAATTGTCAAATATTTCAAAAATAGGTTTATTTGCATAATCAGCGTAGGTTTCGTTGATTCTACGAATACCTGTTCCGAACATTTCAATATAGTTCATGCGGAAGAACAGATTTCCTATTATAGGGTTTCTTAAATTAGATATGTTTCCTCTGAGGTATTCTTCCTTTGTGAGTCCCTTGGGTAATCCACCCGGAGATGCGATTTCTATTTTGTCTTCAAACATTGATATTTTAATATGTGAATTGATATCCCATGTCCTATGAACAAGTGCATTTGCTATTGCTTCTCTGAAAGCTGCTTCCGGGATACGTTCTATTTCCTGACGTTCCATTCCGACTATCTGTTCATATTTATAATTTCTTCTGAACACAGAAATGATATCATCATATTGCTTCAATACAGAGCAACCTGAAAAAGTATTTCTATCAAGTATTTCGTTAATGCTTTTACCGAAGACAGCATAGTCAATTCCGGGAAAAGAGTTTTTATCGGCAAATAGAGAGGCAGCAATGTTATATTTTTTTTCTTCTGAGAAAAAACCAAACGTTCTTAACATATCGTCGGTCAATTTGGATATTCCCAACTTTTCGACCAATTTGGATTCTAATATGGTAAAAGAGAGCGCCTTATCTTCACAAGGTAAGTCTTCAAAATACAGATTACTACCTTCCAGAGTAAGTCTTTTTAAATCCATTTGATCTACTTCAACGGAAGCTGTATCGCTTCTACGATAAGCCTTCCCTTTGTAAAGATAAGGCTTATACCTTCCTTCATTTACCGAGAGGATTACCAGCTTGTTTTTTCGATCGACTTCCAAAGAATAGTCGGGCTTTGGATGGATGCTGTCATTTATCTTTGTTTCAACATCAATACAGAACTGAGTTGGATTTTTGATGCCTTGGATAGAACCATCATCACGTCTTCCGAATTCTATTGCTCCGGAACCATAGTTAGCGTATGCGCTTACTGTTTTTAGAAATGAATTAGTCATGTCTGACTTAAATTCAAGTGTCTTGTTTTCTTTCATAGTGGAATCTCCTTCTATGAATCTACTATACTATCGTTGCAACGAAAATGCAACGAAAATGGAATCGTTGCATTTTCGTTGCGATGATTATATTCCATAGTATTTCTGCATATTTTCAATTTGTGTGAACAAAGAATGCAAAAAGTTGAATTTGCATTCGTAGAAAAAGATGTTTACGTAAATCATTATAAAAGAAAACACATAATCCTCAAAAAGACCGACGGTCTCTGCGCAAAGTGCGGCAAGCCGCTCACACTCGAAAAGACAACCATCGACCACCTCAACCCCAAGTACAGAGGAGGAACGGATGAGCTCAGCAACCTGATTCCTATGTGTAAGCATTGCAACAAACAGAAGGGATCGAGGATTGTAGAAGAGGGGGAATTGGCGTATCTTGAGCCGTTTTATAGTAGTGAAAATATTTCAGAACTAAAAAAGCGTATAGAGGATATAGAGGCTGGCCGTAATATTCATGAGCAAGATTTGATTGAGGTGGATTAATATGGAAAATATGGAATGATAAATAATGCAGAACATATATATCATCAAATAACTGAATATACGTAAATTTAAGATATTATTTTTAAATATGTTATCAAAGAATTTCTGGATTTCTTCTTTAGGAAGATTAGGGATATATGCAATAACAAAATCGAAAGATGCATCGTTTTCGAAAAGGCTTTTTGACGTTTTTTGTGTGATTCTAGCCTTCCTTTATTTTCAACTTTATATAAAATATCACACATAGTAGAGCTTCCTTCCACAAATTATCCTTTAAATATATCATATACGATTAGAACGGATAAAAGCATTAATGTAATTTAAATCAGCAGGGAAGGCGTAGGAGATGCGTCTGAATACTTAATGCATGTAGTTCAAGGATGACAATATTGATTTTTATGTATATACGATTATTTATCGGAAATTCCGTGTTCTTTGAGGAGTGCCTGGAGACGGGAAACTTCATCTTTGAGTTCTGATTTCTCGTGCTCGCTATTTTCAATTTTCTCTTCTAAATCATCAATAATCGGCTGAAGTTCCTTCTTGGCATCGATAACCCCTGAGGCGTATTGAGTGGCCATCTGTTCTCTGTAACGACGCTGGCCTTCAAGAAGCTCTTTGGCTTGATTGTCATAATTAAGTTCAAAAATCATAGTGCCCACCTCCTCTATTGCAGGATTATCCTTTGCAAGGGCTTTGAAATCTTCCCATGTTGTAGCTTTAAAAAGATTGGCCCAGTATAAAAGGTTATTGCTGATATCTTCTTTTGTAGCCAATTCTGTGTGGTTTAATTGTAGCACGTTTATTCCGATAATATCAGAGTATAAATTGTGATTCTTCACATTTAGTAATTGATACTTCGAATAAAACTCGGGACTTGCGTCTGAAAGCAGATTCTTGTCAGTTATGCAGTAAAGAGTAGTCGGTTTAAGTTGGGTATAATTGTCACCACGGTCGATACTGTCATAAGCTCTGCAAAGATATAGAATAGAACGCTGAATCCATTGCTCTTCAAAATACATCTGCAGCTCGATATTCATGATCTCATTGTTGTTCAGCGTGAGCTTGATATCCATGATTGTTTCCCTTGCTGCGTTATTAAGGTCGATAGGATTCTCAACGTGAATATCCTTTACTTCAGACGGTGTGATTCCCTTCAAGGCGCAGACAAGTCCTGTAAGCGCACCCTTAGATTTCTGCATGACATAGTGAAACATCATGTCGCTTTGCAGGGTGTACTCAATCTTGCCTGTGGCAGTTTCGTAAGTTTGCCCCTGCTTTAAGTTTTTAGTCTTCATATTAGAAAAACCTCCTAGAAAAAAATAGATGGCATAAAGCCTAGAAGCCGGCGAGAATGACTTGATCAAGTCGACCGACAATGACAATTCTATCAGACAAATCTTAAGAAATACCGTCGAAAAAACTTAAGATTTTTTGTAGGGACAAAAGAAAGAAGAATTAATAAAAAAACAGATAGCTAGAGTTGATCGAATGCAGCAGTGAAAAGAAGAGCCGCCTACAATGTGACTTGGGTGTAATACAGTTTTCAAGTTCAAAAATCAGCACAAAATAAACTGTATTTTATATTTTATATTTTTTTAATAATGATAATATTTCATTTGAAAGCACATGAATATATAATGGCTATTACATACTTTATAAAAATGAAATGGGGAGGAAATAAAAATAATACACTAAAGAAAGTAAATTAGTTGCCGATATACTTATTGGATGTAAGAAAAAAGGGGAAAACTACATATTGTAGAGAGTAGTGCAAAGCTACCATATATGGAAGAAAAATTGACAGTATGTCACACGCTCTTTATAATAAAAAGTATATTATTCGGCAAAATAACGTATACGAATTAATGGGAGCATATGAAAAAAATCGGGGGCGGAACATGTAAAATCTGATTCAGACATATACGTCAGAAAGCGCGGGTGATTTATGATGCGAATCGCGCAAAAACATGGAAAACCTAAGCATTGCGGCGTACAGGGGAGAGAACCTCCTGATACGATTTATGCAACTACGGAGATTCCGCCATAAGTAGCAAAGTGAATAAGAAAAAATTCATTTGGAGGGTAATGTGGCTAAAGAGAGCAATCAAAAGGGTAATGTCGCCAAGATAGCAATTATTGCTGCAGTTGTCGTCATAATTGCATTGTTGATTACGGTTATAGTACTTCTCACGAAAATGTCGGGTAAAAAAGAAGAGACCAAGAGAAATATGGTCGTTAATGAGACTAATGCCGAACAAATTGCAGAAGAACTTATAAACGAGCCGTATGTTGCGCCGGGATATTACAGCACGCAGATGAGTACAGAATGGCATTTCACAACAGGTGATGCTGTTTCTGAAGATGCGTATGTAAAAAATGATGCCGGTAATACAAATGATGTATATTTTGACGTATTTTTGGAAAGTGATGAGAACACCCCTATTTTAGAGTCACCTGTGATTCCTAGAGGATCCGAGTTTAAGGATATTAAATTGGATAAAAAGCTTGATGCAGGTACTTATGATTGCGTGATGGTATATCACCTTGTAGATGAAAATCAGGATACTGTAAGCACATTAAGAGTAGCCTTTAAAATTTTTGTAGAAAATTGAATATCAAACGGAATAACGAGGTTCCAGGATGGAACAATTTGTAAACATAACTCAAGGAGGAAAATGTTATGCGTAAAACTAAGAAAATGATGGCAGTTGCACTTTCAGCAACAATGGTATTGGCAAGCAGCCTTACAGCTTTTGCAGAGGAGCCGGTTAAAACTGGTAACACAGAGGGTGCAGGAACTTCTGAAGGTCACGTAGAAAAAGAATTGCTTAATGTTGTACTTCCAACAATTGCAGAAGGAGCTACACCGTTCAGTTATACAATGGATCCTGAGAGACTTGTCCAGGCAACAAATAAAGCCGCCCATGAAGGTAAGACTTTCCCTGATAAGGATAGTGATAAAGGAGTATATTTCCTGGCTGCAGCGGATACTTATGCTAATACCAGTGAAACGCTTACAGTAACAAACAAGAGTAGCTGTGCGATTGATCTGACTGTTAAGGTACAGGCAGTAGCAAGTGCAGGTGGAAAAGATATTGGTCTCGCAACAGATGATGAAACATTGACAGATGGTGATAAGCCTTTACTTTATTTGGGACTTAATGTTGGTGATGAAACAACTGTAGTTTCCGGAACAGAGCAGACTGTTACTAATAAAATTGAAGGTGTAGCAGAGAATTTCGAGGTTGCTGTTGACGATGGTGGAGACTATGTTTATCAGCAGAAATCTGGTGCAGCAGATAATTCTTGGAAGAAAATTGATCTTAATATGGAGGGAGCAGTTGGTGAACTTCCTATTACATCTGAAACAACAGCTCCTACTGTTAAAGTGACATGGTCATGGGATAAGGCAGCTACAGATGCAGCACCTTCTATAGCAACAACATCCTATACTTTGGTTGCAGATACACCAGTAGCAATAAATGTTAATCTTGGAGCAGGAAATTTGGCAGCAACTAGCGTAACAGCTCTTAAGAGTGGAACACAGGCTCTCCCTTCTGATGCATGGTCATATTCTAATGGAGTACTTACTATAACTGCAGCAAGAGTAAATACTCTTGTAAATGCGAAGGTGACTAGGACGTATACAGTGGTATTTAATGACGAAGCAAAGACGACTGTAGATATCACATTGAACGGTAGTGGAGAATAATTTTCTAGAATAAACGATAGTATTTGCTGTGAAATAATCAGCGAAAAAAGAGAAGTAATCGGTTGTTTACAGCTATTACTTCTCTTTTTTATGGAGTTGTTATTTTGTAGCCTCGTTCATATTGTTGTTCTGATGATATTAGGTATAAAATATAGAAGTGATCTATGTGAATCTTGGATAATACAGGAGAATGTATGAATTTTAGATTATTAGCTGAAGACTGTGTTGAATATAAAGATAAGATATTTTTTTGTTCAACTAACTGTAATGTTATTTTTTCTCTTAATAGAAATGATAAAAGAATAGTATTAGAGAGTTGCATTCCCGAAGAGGGAGCAAGTGCAAGGCGATTATCATCAAAATTACTTATCTGGAAAGAATCAATAATATTTGTTCCTATGAATTCAAAAAAGATGTGGATATGGGATATTAGTAACAATAAGTGGAGTTCAATTGATATACCAACATTGGGAGTTACGAAAAATAGATTTTTTCAAGCATGTATATATGGTGATTATATATATATGATTGGCTGTGCAACACCGGCAATAGTTTGCGTAGATATGACTTCACATGCGGTGAAAATGATAACTTCGCCTTTTTCAAGTCTATTAAAGAGAAAAAGGCGCGAAGAGGATATTATATTTAGAACAAACTATGTTAGATTATGTAATTTTATTTATTTAGCATCATGCGTCGATAATTCTGTTATAGAGTTTAACTTAGAAACGGAAGTTGTAAAAATATATTCAGTGGGAAATAAAGAAAATCGATATTCTGGAATTATATATGATGGAAAATATTTTTGGTTATGTCCGAGATATGAGGCAAAAGTGTTTAGATGGGAAAAAGATTTAAATGAGTTAGTTGCATTTGATATTAATATAAGCACGAATGAAAAACATATTTTGGGAGGAATATGTAAAATAAATGAAAAACAGTTTTTACTTGCTGCTATATGTGGAGGATCGATTATTTTTAGCGAGCACAATGGCGTGATTAATAGTAAAAGTAAAAATTCAAATTATTTGTTTGCAAAGAAAGAGTATGATCACATATATATGCTTGATGATAATTCTACATACACTGAAATTTATAGAGAAAAAAGATCAGACGTGATATTGGAAATAGATAGAGAGAAGCTATGGCGATTTATACGTGAAAGAAGACAGTTGAATGTCAATTTTTGTATCCAAGAAAATAAATCATTTGAATTACAAGACTACATTAAGGTTATTGGATGAAAGTAGAAAAATACAAATGGTATATTTTATGTAATACAGCATGTAAAAAATATAATTTGCAGATTTCGAGATGCAAAATAGCACAAATGATTTGGCTAATCTATCAAAGAATTTTTGTTTGCTTAGGGGATTTTTATGAAAAAAATAGTTATGTTTGGCACGGGGATTGAAGCAGAAAAATTCTTTTGCAGATATTCATCGAAATATCATGTCGAATTTGTTATTGATAATTATCGGGGTGGGTCAGAATTTCATGGTTTACCTTGCTACAAATTAAATGAAGTGTCAAGTGTTCTGGGCGAAAAATATGTGGTATTAGCAGTTGGGAGAGATATATACAGAGAAATATCAAATATCTTAAAGGATATGGGGCTTGTGGAATTCTCAAATTTCATATGGGGAGCATATTTTGAGAAAAAAATAGCAATACTATATGGAAATTGCCATGTTGGTGCCATTGCAGATTTTTTAAAACAGAGCTATGAGTTTGCAAGAATATATTCTATTCAATATTTTTTTGTTAATGAATTAGAAAAAGGGGAATTATATCCGAGAGAAGAAGAGGTTAAAAATGCTGATTTATTAATTGTTCAGGATCTTCGTGAGGATAATAAACTTGGAATTCCCGGTGCTGAGTGGATAAAAGCTCATGCTGGGAAAAAAACAAAGGTGGTTGTGATTCCAAATTTATGGGGGATAAATTTTGTTTGGCCACAAATTAGAATAAACAGATTAGAATTTGAGAATCTGCTAATAAGGAAACATATAAATAACAATGCAGTATTAGATAAAGATAGTGAGATAGTAAAGAAGCTAGCAAGAGGGATTATTGGTCATCATGATGCTTTTCTTGATGCTAATATGAATACGGATACAGTTTTGTTAGGGGAAAGAATAAGAAATGAGGAGATTTTTTCAAATGAGGAGATTGTCAGATTATTTTCTTCAGCTATCGAAAAACTGAAAGGAAGAGAAGATAAATGCGACATTAAGATTTCTGATTTTATTTTGGAAAACATATCAAAAATGCAATTATTCTATGATATAGGTCATCCTCATGAGAATATTCTGCTCGAGAAAACGAATAGGATTTTGGATTTTCTCGGGATTAGTCGTTTAAGTAAAGCATTAGTACATGTAAATGCTTATGATCAAGGTGAGATATTTGTATATGGATGTGTTCGAAAAGTGCATGAGATGAAATGGGAGAAAGAGGTGATTAGAAGCCACAATACAATATTTACGCTTGATGGTCACGGAATAACCTTGGAAGAGTATATAGATGCTTATAAAGCGTGGAGATAATATTTTTCTATCCAATATATTGTAAACGAAAAAGAGGAAAACGTATGAACGCTGTCAAGGGTTATGTAACAATTATAGTACCGTGCTTTAATGGTGGAAAATATGTTTATAGATTCCTTGATTCTTTGTTGATTCAAAGCTATAAGAAAATACAATTGATTTTTGTAAATGACGGTTCTACAGATGAAACAGAAACAGTTTTCAATGAATACATGGGCCAAATTATTAAATGTAATAAAGAATTTAAGTACAAATATATTAAGCAAAGTAATAAAGGGCAGGCAGCAGCAATTAATGCGGCACTTCCATTTGTTGAAGGCGAGTATTTGATGTGGATGGATTCGGATGATTATATTTCTCCAGAACATGTAGAGGTCAAAGTTGATTTTTTAAAGAAAAACCAAGAATATCAAATGGTTATGTGTAGAGGGAGAGTTGTTGACGAAAATGATATCGGTGAGGTTAAAAGATATCTTGAGTATAAAAATATATCTGGGAGTTTATTTAATGATATCTTATTAGAGTATTGTGGATGTGCCAATGCGCTATTTCTTGTAAGGTCATTTGATTTTTTTGAAATATTTAAAGATGGAAAGATATATGAAAGCAGGATTGGGCAAAATCTGCAAATGTTATTACCGCTTACATATAAATTGAAGGTGGGACACATAAATAATTGTTTGTTTTCTTATGTGGAGAGGAGTGATAGTCATAGCCACAACTATAACACATTGCAAGAGATTGATAGAAGGATAGTTGGGGTATTTGAATTAAAATATATAATTATTGGTAAGTTATTTGAGCAATCAATGCAAAAAGTTCAAAAGTTGAATACGATATTGGGAAAAAGAAAATTACAGCAAAGAATAGATTCGCTTTGTTTATTTGATATTAAAGAAAATGACAGACTATTGGCAGAGAAAATTATTGATGGAATAATACAAAGAATCAATATGAAAAAATCAAGATTCTTGATATGGGGGTATACAGAAAAAAATATAAAGCTCAGAGAGTATCTGCTTCAATTTGGAAAAGTAACAATATGTGGTTTTATTGATTCGGATTTGCAGAAGCAAAACATTGACTGCGTTATTTCTCCAAAGGAGATAAATAGTGATGATTTTATTATAATTTCTGTAAAAGTATATAGTGAGATAATAAATGAATTATGCAAGAAAGATTTAAAGTTAGATAGGGATTATATATATATTGATTATGAGGTGAAAAAGGAAATTAAAAATTATGATAAAAGTTGGGATAGCGACATTTCAATTTGCAGATAATTATGGGGCAGTATTACAATGCTTTGCGTTAAATAAGGCAATAAGTATGTTTGAAGATGTATCTGTTAATGTAATCAATTATTTTCCTTATAGTTTTGCGTATCGAAAAGTATATGAATCGGAATATGACAAAGTAAGATGGTATAGTAAGAGAAAAAAATTTAAAGAGTTTCTTATCGAACAATGTGGGATGGATGAACAAACAACGAATATTATTGATGGTAGAGGATATGATGTTGTTTGTGTAGGAAGTGATCAGATATGGAATCCTAAATGGGATTATAAAGAATATTTACTTCAACATGTTGGTAAAAATGTAAAGAAAATATCATATGCGGCTAGTTTGGGGTGTTCTGTTAACGAGGCAATGGTAAAGAAAGAGTTTTTTGATGATGCTCTATCTAAATTTGCAAATCTATCAGTAAGGGAAGAGGAACATACAGATTTTATTTCTGAGATGTCAGGGATTAAATGTGAGTGCGTGCTTGATCCTACGCTTTTGCTTGATGTAGATTTGTATAATGATCTTCTTGAAGGAAATGATTTTTACAAAGAAAGTAAAAATGATTATATATTTTTTTATTGGTTAGACCATGATCAGAATGTATATAAAACAGCATCTCTTGTGAATGAAATAGCATCAAGAAGAGGATTGAAGGTAAAACATACTGTATGGCAAAAAAATTCTGAGATTTTGTTTCCTGATGGTGAATGTGTATTTTACGAGAGTATAGAAGGCTTTTTATCATTAATAAAAAATGCGGCATATGTGATCACAAATTCGTATCATGGAACTATTTTTTCTATAAAATTTGGAGTTCCATTTTATACATATGTTGTAGAAAGCATGAAGAGTAGGTTTTCAACTTTACTTACCTATGGTGATATTAAAGAAAGATTATTTGTAAGTGAATTGCCACAGATTAACGATGATATAGATTTTGAATTGATAAACAAAAAAATAAATGATAAACGAGAAGATTCAATCAGATATTTAAAGAATGCAGTCATGACAAATTCTTTGGAAAAGGGTTAATTAGATGGGGAATATTTCTACAAAAGAAGAAGTGAAATGTACCGGATGTGGACTATGCGCCGAGATTTGTCCTTCCAAGTGTATTACTATGAAAGAGAATAAAGAAGGCTTTTTATTTCCCAATGTTGACAACAATAAGTGTGTTGACTGTGGTAAGTGTGTGGATATTTGTGAAGAAAAGTTATATGAACATGCTTATCAGATGGAAGCATTTGCGGCGTGGACTTTAAATGATGAGATAAGAAGAGTGAGTAGCTCGGGCGGAATATTTTATGAATTGGCCAAAAGCTTTATAGAAAGAGGCGGAGTAGTCTATGGGGCAGCGTTTGATAAAGAATACGCTGTAAAGCATATTAGAGTAAAAAATATTGAAGAATTGCCATTGATTATGGGCTCGAAGTATTTACAAAGTGATATTTCTGAATGTTTATCAGTAGTTGTTGCTGATTTACAGAATGGAATTGATGTTTTGTTTTCGGGGACGCCTTGTCAAGTGAATTCGGTTAAGAAATTGGTATGTGATTGTAGTGGAAAGCTATTCTGTGTTTCAATTATATGCCATGGTGTTCCATCGCCAATGGTGTGGAAAAAGTATTTAAAGTTAAAAAGAGGACAATATGCTGAAGAAGGCTTAAAAAGCATTTCATTCCGAGACAAAGAATTGGGCTGGAAAGCGTTTTCGATGAAGATAATGTTCGAAAATAATGCATATATTGAAAATCATTTATATGATTTATATATGCAAGGCTTTCTGGAAAATTTGTATTTGAGAAAATCGTGTTATCAGTGTGAGTTCAAAGGTGAAAATAATTTAGCAGATATTATATTGGGAGATTATTGGGGAATTGAGAATGTAATGCCTGACATAGATGCGGGCAAAGGTGCAAGTTGCGTAATTATAAAATCAGAGTATGGAAGAAAACTGTGGAACAGAATAACGGATAATATTTGTTGTTATGAAACGGAATATAAGGATGTTTTGAAGTATAATTCTGTTTTGGAAAGCAGTGTAAAGAAAAATAAACATCGTGATAGATTTTTTGAACAGTTATTGGCTACAGGAATAGTTGAGGATGCAATAAAAAATTGCACAGGAATTGGAAAGATTACGAATGAGGTTCGCAGAGATTATTATTATCCAATTATTTATAAATACTTAGAAAACAAAATAAATGGAGTCGAGATTTCGGATAGAATAAAAAAAAGAAAAATAAAAAAAATTATTCTATATGGTGTTACTGATATTCTTCAAATTGTTATTAAAGACTTGAATGAATGTGAGGGCATTGATATAGCTATAGCTGATAGGAATTGGGAGTTTTATAAAGAAAGTTATCCTGAATTTGAAGTTATTTCAAAAGAAAGAATACCTACTTTGATAGAGCAAGATAAGGCAGATGCAGTTATTATTTGCAATCTTCTAAGAGAAAAGCAGATTATGGAAGAGTTGTTTGAATGTGGAGTTCCAGACAGCCGAGTGATATCAATTGCTAGTTTTATATAAACAGTACTGTGAATGAAGGAGATAATATAGTATCTCCTTCATTTAAGGGTGTTGTTGAAGGAAAAAATACATGACAAATAAAAAAGTGTCTATAGTTATTCCTATATATAATTGCGAAAAATATATTGGAGCTTGCTTGGATAGTATTATTGCGCAATCATATAAAAACTTTGAAGTGATATGTGTTGACGATGGATCCGCTGACAATACCGGAACAATTCTAGGTGAGTACGAAAAGGCTGATGATAGAATAAAGATAGTTTCACAAAACAATCTGGGAGTCGTGACAGCTAGATATAATGGGATAAAACAGGCTGTTGGAGAATATTTGATGTTTGTAGATTCGGATGATTATATATATCCGGAAATGTTGGAATGTATGTTAGCTCAGAGTTGTGATAGCGATTTAGTGGCGTCAGGGTTAAATGTTGAGAACAAAAATGGTATACAAACTATATATGATAATTTTGATGAGGGAGAATATAACCTTATAAATGATGGAGATTATTTCTATGGAAATATGATTCGATATATAGGAAAGGATGATGAGGGAATTCTTCCTTTTAGTGTTGGAAAGCTATTTCGAACAAGTCTATTATTTGATGTTTTTTCAGAATTGGATGTTTCAATTCATTACGCAGAAGATCGCGAATTGGTATATTCATATCTTTTGCGTGCTTCGTCAGTAAAGATAATTCACAAAGCTTTTTATTTCTATAGATATAATAATGAATCAGTTCTGCGATGTGCGAATCCGTATGCTTTGGAGGATGTAGGTAGGCTATATCGTGGATTGTTCAGCAGATTTAAAAAGCATGATAAGGCGCATCTTCTAATTCCTCAATTGGAACAGGTGATAACTTCCAGGTTATATTTACTTACAAAGTACATGGGATTTGCGCCTATAAGGCAGACGGTTAGATTTATAATGCCGTATTTTGAAAATATTTCGGATAAGAAGCTGGTTCTATATGGAGCAGGTGTTGTAGGATGCAACTATTATAAGCAGACATTGGATAATCCGGATATTAATTGGGTGCTTTGGGTTGATAAAAACTCGGAATTGGAGAATGTATCCAAAGTAAGTGAACTAAAGCAAATTGAATATGACTATATCATTGTTGCGGTAATGAAGGAAGCTATTTATAAGGAAATTGCAGCTGAGTTGAATGATTTAGGTATACGAAACGAAGCAATATTATGGAAGCCTCCGGTTATTATGGCTGAATGACAGGACATACAAGTAAATTGAAATCCAAAAAATGAGTGGGAATGAGAATGCGCTTTTTAGATCAGGCAATTGAAGAAAAATTATATGAGACATCAGAGGCGGCTTTACGTGCTCAAACATGGAAAGAATTTGAAGCTGCAGCCGATAAGACACCTGTATATTTGTTCGGCACAGGTGAAGGTGCGGATTTTGCACTGAATGCATGTGGAAACAATGTAAAGTTTGCGGGTGCAGTTGATAATGATACGTCAAAATGGGATAGGGGCTTATGTGAGTATGTTTCTTATCCTGTCGGAAAAGAACTGAAGGTAAATTCGCCTGATAAATTAAAAGAAATATCAAAGGAGTGTGTGGTGCTTATTACGAGCATCAGATATTGTGATGATATAAATGCCCAGCTTAAAGAAATGGGTATACGGAATATATATTCTCTTTTACACATGGAAGCCAATAGGCGTAAAGAGGAGCAGACAGATACTGCTTGTGATGTTGTGGATGAGAAGAAAGAGTATGCGAAAGCTTGTCTTAAAAAGGAAATATCCTCTAAAAAAGTGATACTTGCCAGAGACGGTCTTGGAGGACATGGAAAGCAGATTTTTTTGAAATTGGCGGAAATGAGGCCTGATCTCGATCTTGTATGGATAACGGAGAAAAATATATCGGACGTAATAGATGGTGTTAGGATAATAGCGCAGTCAGATTGGAAAGCATATATAGAGGAACTTGAAACTGCAAAGGTTTGGATTTACGGAGATATGATTCCTGAGTTTGCTGTAAAGCGACCTGAACAGATATATATACATGTTAAACATTGGGCAAGTATAACACTTAAGAGTTTTTATTTTCATATGACTAAACATATGGAAACTAAAAGTATATATGATTATTATCGCCATAATACAGATGCAATGGATTATTGCATGGTGGGTAGTGATTTTGATGAGGATACTTGCCGAAGCGGATTTGATTTTGACGGTGAATTTGTAAGGGTTGGTTCTCCGCGTAGTGATGTGCTTTTTAAAGAAGGGGTACGTGAAAAGGTTTATGAAAAGCTTTCGTTGAGACCTGATGTACATACAGTTCTGTATGCTCCTACATTTAGATCTGTTAATCAAAAGGCTTTGATCGGTCATATGAGAGATGTTGATCTTGATTTTGATATGCTTAGAGATGCGCTTACAAATCGATTCGGCGGTGAGTGGGTAATACTTCTGAGGATTCATCCTGATGTGGCTATAGAAAGCAATAAGGTTGAGACAAACAGTTTTGTCTATAATGCTTCATATTATGATGATTCAGAAGAATTGGTTGCGGCGTCCGATGTGCTGATATCTGACTATTCCAGTATTATGTTTGAACCAGCGTTTGTAAATAAGCCGGTATTTCTTTATGCTCCGGATGTAGATGAATATATCACAAAGGATAGGGCATTATTATTGGATTATTACAGTTTGCCTTTTGCGATTGCGAAAGATAACAAGGAGCTTTCTGATATAATAACTGATTTTGATGAGAATAGTTATTCGAATGATGTAAAGAACTTTTTAAATAAATACGGAGCATCGGAAGACGGTCATTCAGCCGAGAGAGCGGCGAAATTTGTATCTGAGCTGATTGATCTGTAATATGTCATATTGATTGGAGAGCGGATAAATGCCGTACATTATTTTAAAGTTTGATGATCTGGATGAGCAGACTCTTCCAAGTTTCTATTCGCTTTATGAGTATTGTAAGGAGCGAAACGTCCCTGTTTGTTATGGATTGATAGGAAAGAGCCTGGAGAATCCCGCAAAGGAATATGTGTCAGCTTTGCTTGATATGAAAGTCGGAGGAACGGAACTGTGGAATCACGGATATTATCATTCGGAACCGGAGTTTTCATCTGAATCTGCCGATACTCAGAAAGAATCGATTCAGTTGACACAGAGTCTGATGAAGAAGTATTTGGGCGAGGCTGCAATATGTTTTGGCTCGCCACATAATAACAGTACCGAGACGACGGTCGGTGTTTTAAGAGAATTTTTCCCCGAGATAAAGAATTATTTTTTTATGGTTGATGGAAAAGGCTTATCTAAAGCACATCAACTGATAATGAGATGCAATTATGAGATAAAGACAGGAGTGGTAGATCTTGATTTTTTCCGAGAAGAATATGACAGAATCAAGGAATACCCTTATTTTGTCATGCAGGGACATCCAAGCTTTTGGAGAGATGTGGATTATGAGAATTTTAAAAAGCTTTTGGATGTTCTGATCGAAGACAGAAATAAATTTGTTACTGCAGAACAACTGTATAGTGTGGATATATCGGGAGAATACGGTGATTCTGCAAAAGAATTGTGTGACGATGTCATAGGCTTTTGCAATAACCATTCGCGTGTAGCATTTTATGGCGCGGGAGAGATCGGAAGAGAGACGTATAGGTTTATGCGTATGAACGCGGTTGAGCCGAATGCTTTTCTGGTATCTGACGGACACAAAGATGTTGAAGAAGTGTGTGACGTTCCTGTATTTACAATTTCTGAGAAAAACAGTGAGCTTATTGAGCGTGATGAAGATGGGACTATGAAGTATGGAATAATTCCTACTGTGCTTGGTAAGCTTCATAAAGAGATATTTGATAGAACGGAGTTTGAAGAATATGATATCTGGCGACCTGAGGGCGGTAAAGAATCATATGACAGATTCGTTGATTATGTAAGGTATAAGGTTTCATTGGAAAGTCTAAAGTAAGATGTGGGGAAAAATAGTTGAGTGAACCTTTTTTAACAGTAATTATTCCTGTATATAATACGGAGAAATATTTGGTGCAATGTCTTGAAAGTGTGCTGGCTCAGACTTTTACAGACATTGAGTTTTTGTGCATAGATGATGGATCTACGGATGGTTCGCCTCAAATGCTGGATGAATATTCGCAAAAAGATGCAAGGATAAAAGTTATTCATAAGGCTAATGGCGGGCTTGTAAGTGTCAGAAAACTGGGCGTTGAAAAGGCAGCAGGTAAATATATAGGATTTGTAGACAGTGATGACTGGATTGATCCCAATATGTACGAAAGGCTTTGCGATGCTGCGATAAAGAGCGATGCAGATCTGGTTTCGTCTAATTACTGGCAGGAAGGTTCATACTCCAATATTTCCAAAGATGCGGTGGAGGCAGGAGTATATACTGGCGCAAAGATTGATGAGTTGCGCAATCGAATGATACTTGATCTTAAGAAACACGATAAAGGACTTAGCGGGTCTTTGTGCACGAAGATTTTTAGAGCATCGATGTTGAAGAAGATTATTCCGGAGATTCCTGATGAGATAAGAGTTTCGGAAGATAAGGTAACTTCTCTTACTTTTATACTTGAATGTAATACGGCGGTAATTCTTGATGAGGCTTATTACCATTACAGGATCAACCGGGAGTCTATGTTTCATGTGGACGATCCGAATTATTTGCTTAACTATCATTATGTCTACAACTACTTTAGAAAATTGTACAGTCACAAGAATTTTACCGAGTACATGAGAACGCAGGCAGAACTGTATATAGTGCAGTTTCTTATAAAGGGGATAAATACTCAGATGGGATTTTCATTCAGAAACCTTATGTGGATAGATCCCGATTGGATTAAATCTCCTGATCTTGGAAAAAATATAGCGTTATATGGAAGCGGAGATCTTGGCAGAACATATGAAAAGCATATAGTAGAGAGCAGCGACAAGGCGTTTTGTGGATATGTGGATGGGGACATTATTCCCGATGATTATGACAGCATAGTAATTACAATGAAGAATAGGGATACTTCTGAAGAAGCAAGAGAAAAGCTGATAAAACTTGGTGTGGATCCGAAAGATATTTTTTGGTTTAAGCAGGAAGAGATCTTTTGGAAGTATGTCGATGCAATGGGATTAAATCGGGAGATGTGACAGTAATGGGTGATTTTAAGTATGAAGAAGAGTATAGGGCTAAGTATGTAAATGCTAAGCTTGAGGATATTATTATTTTCCGCAGTGGACCGATGGCAAGTTCGCACATAGACGGAATGGATTTTGACGATAATGCCAGAGCTTTGTTTGAATACGCGTTAGAAGCCGGTATAAACAGAAGGTATAAGCTTGTGTGGATTGTGAAAAATCCCAGCCAATGGGCGCCTAAGTTTTCAGAATATGAGAATGTATTGTTTTTGTCCTGGGAGGATGCGGATTCTGAGGATATTGAGAAGAGAGACAGATTCTTTTACCACCTGTGTCTGGCAAAATATTTTTTTATGACTGATTCATACGGGCTTGCCCTTGGATGCAGAAAAGATCAGGTGAGAGTAATGTTGTGGCATGGCTGTGGTTTTAAGACAAGGCTTGGATTTGCGCCTAACGAAGAGCATTACGAGTATATGACTGTCACAGGCGATGAGTATGCAAGAACTTATGCGAAGATTTTCGGGCTTCGCGATGATCAGATGCTGGTAACAGGTTATCCGAAGGTGGATTATATTTTTCATCCGGATGAAGAATGGCAGAGTAAGCTGGATGTTAGACCGGCTTCAAAATATGTTTTCTGGCTGCCTACTTTTAGAAATACAAGTACACCGGGACTCGAAAGGCACAATCATACAAAGCCCAAGGGAGAGACGGGCTTGCCGGTCGTAGTTTCTCTTGAAGAAATGAAGAGATTAAATGATCTTCTGGCTGAGAATGATACAGTGATGATAGTAAAGCTGCATCCTTTTCAGGACAGAAAACTCATATGCGACATGACGGATTTTTCCAATATACAGTTGTTGGAAAATGAAAATCTGCTCAAGGCTGATATACAGATCAATCAGATTCTTGGATATGCGGATGCGCTTATAAGCGATTATTCTTCTGTGGCTATAGATTATCTTGTCAAGGACAGACCGATTGCTTTTACTCTGGATGATCTTGAAAGCTATGGGAAAGAACGTGGATTTTTCTGGCCAGACGTTAAGCCTTATCTTCCCGGCAAAGAAATATATAATTACGAAGAGTTATACGGCTTTGTGAAAGATGTCCTTGAAGGACATGACCCCGGAGCTGAAAAGCGACATTCAATAAGTGAAAAGATGCAAAAATACAATGATGATCATAACAGTGCGAGGGTATTTAAAGCGCTTGGAATCGAGGTATGAATACGATGAAGACAGTTATAACCTATGGAACCTTCGATCTTTTTCATGAGGGACACTATAACATTTTAAAAAGGGCCAAGGCTCTTGGTGATTATCTGATTGTTGGTGTAACAACGGAAGGCTACGATAATTCCAGAGGAAAGCTGAATATTGTTGAGTCTGTCATGGACAGGATTGAGCATGTTCGTGATAGTGGGTTTGCGGATAAGATTATAATAGAAGATCACATGGGCCAGAAGATTGAAGATATTCAAAAATATCATGTGGATACCTTTGTTATCGGATCGGACTGGATTGGAAAATTTGATTATCTCAAGGATTATTGCGAGGTTGTTTATCTTGAGAGGACAAAGGGCGTTTCCAGTACGCTTAAAAGATCTGAAGAGTTTCAACTTATTCGGTTTGGCGTTGTCGGTAGCGGAAGAATAGCGGGACGATTTGTCAAAGAGGCCAGATATGTGAGTGGTGTTCATGTTGAGGGTGTTTATAATCCGCACATAGATAGCGCGAAAAAGTTTGCTGAAGAATTTGAACTTGATCTGTATGAGGACGACTATGATAAATTACTTGAAAAAGTAAATGCTGTATATATTGCTTCGCCTCATGAAACTCATTACGAATATGCCAAAAGAGCACTTGAAAAAGGCAAGAATGTGTTGGCTGAAAAGCCTATGGCTCTTAAAAAGAAAGATGCAGAGGAACTGTTTGCTTTGGCAAAAGAAAAGAAATGCATCTTGATGGAGGCTATAAAGACAGCTTATGCTCCTGGATTTATCAGGATGATCGGTATGGCAAAGAGCGGAATCATAGGCGAGATAAGAGACGTGGAGGCTTGCTTTACGAAGCTTACCGGAGACAATACCAGAGAACTTATGGATACTGAGTACGGCGGGAGTTTTACAGAGCTTGCCAGTTATACGGTTCTTCCTATCATAAAATTATTGGGAGCGGATTACAAAAATATTCGCTTTAAATACAATAATACTGAGAATGGATTAGACGGTTATACAAAGGCATATTTTGAATATGAAGATGCACAGGCTACTTCCAAGACGGGACTAAAGGTTAAGTCGGAAGGGCAGTTGGTGATTTCGGGAACAACCGGTTATATAAAGGTTACAGCGCCTTGGTGGAAAACTTCTGAATTTGAGATCTGTTATGAGGATACATCGCAGAATGAAAAAGTTTTTACTCAGTTTAAGGGCGATGGACTCAGATACGAGATTAGCGATTTTGTCTCCATAGTAAATGGATACGGCAATAATGATTTTAAACTTACAAGAGAGGAATCGATAGCTATAGCGGAAATTATGGAGAGGTTTCTTAAAGATCAAAGGGGAAAATAATTGGAATGATAAGAGGCTGAATTGAAAGAATCAATTCAGCCCTTATGATTCACATATTCATGTTTTTGTATTTCTCAAGCTCGGCTCGTAGTTTGGTGATTTCTGAGTCCTTGTTAGCAATAGTTGCATCCTTTTCAGAAAGCAGGCCATCTTTTTCGGCAATAGTGGCATCCTTTTTAGAAAGCAGGCCATCTTTTTCAGCAATAGTGGCATCCTTTTCAGAAAGCATGTCATCCTTTTGGGCAATGGTGGCATCTTTTTCGGAAAGCATGTTATCCTTTTCGGCAATCACGGTTTCATACTTTTCTTCAGCATCAGTATAACCTGCGGTATACTGAGAGTTCATCTGCTCTCTGTAACGACGCTGGCCTTCAAGAATCTCTTTTGCCTGATTGTCATAATTAAGTTCGAAGATCATGTTACCTACCTCCTCGATGTCAGGATGATTCTTGGCAAGTTTTTTGAATTCTTCCCAAGTGGTTGCTTTAAAAAGATTTGCCCAATACACAAGATTGTTGCTGATATCTTCTTCGGTTGCAAGATCTGTGTGGTTCAATTGTAGCACATTTATACCGAATTTATCAGTATACAGGTGGTGATTTTTAAGATTGGTAAGTCGGTATTTGGCATAGAATTCTTTTGGCGCTTTCGGAATGAGTCCCAGATCTGTTATGCAGAATAGAGTTGTAGGTTTGATGAGGGAATAATTATCACCGCTTCCGATGTTGTCGTACGCCCTGCATAGATAAAGTATTGAACGTGAGATCCAATATTTATCGGGATATACCTGCAGCTCAATGTTGAGGATTTCGCTGCTGTTGAGAGTGAGCTTTATATCCATGATTGTTTCTTTGCCTGCACTGTTGAGGTCGATTGGATTTTCGACGATGATGTCTTGTACATCATCAGGTGATAATCCCTTTAGGGCACATACCAGGCCGGTCAAGGCGGTTTTTGAATTTTGCATGACGTAGTGAAACATCATGTCACTCCTGAGAGTAAATTCGATTTCTCCTGTTGCGGTTTCGTAGGTAACTGAGTTAGATTTGTCTTTTGATTTAGACATTTAGATGATTCCTTTCTAGAAATAAAAAGATTTGGCGAATCGCCATGATGTCGACTTGGAATTGTCATTGAAAGACCGTCGACTCGTTCTATGATAGCAGATAAATCTTAAGAAATACCGTCGAAATTTCTTAAGATTTTCTGTAGGACAGAAAAACAAGGGTGGGGCTGAATATGAAGAATTTGCTAACAGAAAATGAGGTGTTACATGTTTTTTTCAATCTCGAAGGATATACCGTGCAGTGCCTTCTGGAAAAGATAGAGAAATCAGACGTGATCAGCTTTGACTTTTTTGAAACTCTGATTGCAAGAATCGAGATGTGCTACACGGATCTTTTTGAATTGATAGATCTGAAGCTTAAGGAAAAGGGCATTATCATTCCTGATTTCGCAAGGCTACGTCTGTATGCTGAGAAGGAGCTGTCAAAAAATCATGCACCTAGATTGGAAGAGATATACGCATTTCTTCTTGAGGCAGCAGGCGTACATTCTGTATCCGCGGGAGAATTGGCGGATTTTGAATGGATGTTGGATCAAAAAACTATCATTGAGAGAAAAGATGTATGCGGGATTTGCAGAAGTGCGATTTCTGCAGGGAAGACAGTTTGCATTACCTCGGATACTTACTATTCAAGAGAGCAGATAGAGAGTATTATTGGCCGATTTGGACTTGGTGATGTGAGTGAGGTTTTTGCTTCCTGCGAGTATGGAGTGTCGAAGACGCAGGGGCTGTATTCTTTTCTCAAAGAAAGATATCCGGGGAAGAAAATCTTGCATATCGGTGATGATGAAACGACGGATATTGAAAAGGCTTCGGAATATGGTATAGATACTCAGCGTATATATAATGGTGCCGATCTGTATGATCATTTGGGCGGCTTTGGTTTGGATAATGAGATAAAGAGCTATTCTGACAGAGTTAAAGTCGGAATGCTGATCGCATCGGTTTTTAACAGTCCGTTTTGGTTTGAAGAAGCTTCGCAAAAAGTATCTGTAAAGGATTCGTTCGGGATAGGATATTCCTTCTGTGCGCCGATGATCACTGATTTTGTTTTGTGGATGAAGCGAAGCGCTGAGGAACAGGGCTATAAGCAGCTTTTGTTCTGTGCCAGAGACGGATATCTGCCGATAAAGCTTTACGAGAAGGTTGCGACGAGTACTAAGTCTTTTTATTTTCTTTCGTCCAGAACTGCTGCAATCCGCGCAGGGATGGAAAATCCGGAAGATATAGAATATGTGGACAGCATGAAGTATTCCGGATCCGCGGATGAAGCGTTAAAGAGACGATTTGGTATAGATGCTGCGAATTTTTCGCGTTCTGAGCGCGATGAAGAGATACTCAGGAAATCCGGGATGCAGCGCGAGAATTACAAAAAATATATTGAAAAGCTGGATATAGACGAGGGTGCGATCGGAATGTTTGATTTTGTTGCAAAGGGCACTACTCAGATGTATCTTCAGAAGTTGTTCGCTCAGCACATCAAGGGTTTTTACTTTTTGCAGCTGGAGCCTGAATTTATGGCGGATAAAGGTTTGGATATAGAACCTTTTTATTCTGATGAAGAGAAAAATAGCAGTGCAATATTCGACAATTATTATATTTTGGAAACTATTCTTACGGCGCCGTCCCCGCAGCTTGAGGAATTTGATGAAAGCGGTGAACCTGTTTTTGCTAAGGAGACCAGAAGCAAGACAGATATAGAGGTCTTTGAGAAAGCACAGAAGGGAATAATTGAGTATTTTGAGAAGTATATTGAACTTGTGCCTGAGGCTGCAAGAATAGAAAATAAGACGCTTGATGAGAAAATTCTGGCTCTTGTAAATAAAGTTCATATTGAGGATGAAGATTTTTTGAAGCTCAAGGTGGAAGATCCGTTTTTTGGGAGGATGACGGATATAAGGGATGTGATTGGGTGATGTACGAATAGACGGGAGTAAAAATGATAAAATAAGGGGCTGAATTGAAAAATCAATTCAGCCCTGATGTAACTCACTTATTCATGTTTTTGTATTTCTCAAGCTCGGCTCGTAGTTGAGCGATTTCTGAGTCCTTGTTAGCAATAGTGACATCCTTTTCAGAAAGCAGGCCATCTTTTTCGGCAATAGTGGCATCCTTTTCAGAAAGCTTAGCTTTCTGCTCTTTAACCTCTTCTTCAAGTTGATCTATCATATATTTAACTGTATTATCATCCAGAATCTTCAATTCTTCAGAAAAAAACATAGTCATCATCCTTTCTGTGTTCCGGCATATGCCATAAAGGTCATGGTACATAGACTTGAAATCGGGATGTGTTTCTAACAGCTTTGAGATATATTTAGGTTCGTCACAGCCAAGGAAAGTCAGCCACGCATCCATATCACTTCTAATACCATTATTATGTAGATTTTCAAGGAAAATATCAACGGGAATAAATATAAAGTTTTGGAGCATATTCATCTTTAGGCCTGTATCCGATACGGTAGAAAATTTGTGAACAAAAACATCTTTGTATTCTTTGAATGCAGAAGGAGAGTTTTCGAGAAATACGATGGTGTATACAGGAGCGATATCCTTATATGAGAATTCTTTTTTACGTAGATCCCTGATGCGCTTGTATTGACGCAGCAGAAGATCTGCGGAGTAGCATGAAGCTCTTTCTCCTGTGAAGGCATAGCCGAGTTTTTGCACTTCGATGTTTGCGAGAGTTCCGTCTTCGAGTTCTACTACGATGTCTGTTATAACAAGGGATGATTCATCTCCGATGCGGGTGTTGTCGTTAGTCAGCTGATATTTTACTGTGACTTTTCTTCCAAGTATTGTGCTTAGAAGCGAGGACAGACGCTCAGGAGCATACTCGGGATTGAGAATCTCTTTGAAGTAGCAATCATAAAGCATTTTTACGCCTTTGGAACCTGTGCAGATTGACAGAAACTCATTTTGATGTTTTTCCGGCCAATTGTTGAAGATTGCACGAAGCGTATCATTTGCATTGATTTCTTCAAGTATCTGCTCTTTGGTCTTGATCATTGGAAAAAATTTTGAAAGATTTGTTTGGTTACTTTTCATTTGATACCTCACTTATAGAATTTTTATAGATTTGGCGAATCGCCATGGTGTCGACTTGGAATTGTCATTGAAAGACTGCCGACTTTTTCCATGATAGCAGATAAATCTTAAGAAATACCGTCGAAATTTCTTAAGATTTTCTGTAGGACAGAAAAACAAGGGTGGTGCTGAATATGATGTGGAGAAGGGCACTAATCAGATGTATCTTCAGAAGTTGTTCGCTCAGCATATTCCGTTTTTTGGGAGGATGACGGATATAAGGGATGTGATTGGGTGATGTACGAATAGACGGGAGTAAAAATGATAAAATAAAGGGCTGAATTGAAAAATCAATTCAGCCCTGATGTAACTTACTTATTCATGTTTTTGTATTTCTCAAGCTCGGCTCGTAGTTGAGCGATTTCTGAGTCCTTGTTAGCAATAGTGGCATCCTTTTCAGAAAGCAGGCCATCCTTTTCAGAAAGCTTAGCTTTCTGCTCTTTAACCTCTTCTTCAAGTTGATCTATCATATATTTAACTGTATTATCATCCAGAATCTTCAGTTCTTCAGAAAAAAACATAGTCATCATCCTTTCTGTGTTCCGGCAATCTCAGCTTCTTTTTCAGCAATAAGCCTTTCTTTTTCGGCAATCTCGGCGTCTATTTTAGCGATAAGTCTTTCTTTTTCAGCAATCTCAGCATCTTTTTTAGCAATCTCAGCTTTGCATTTTTCTTCAGCATCAGTATAACCTGCGGTATACTGAGAATTCATCTGCTCTCTGTAACGACGCTGGCCTTCAAGAATATATTTTTCTTGATCGGCGTAATTTAGTTCGAATATCAAAGTTTCTACCTCCTCAATGCCAATATCATTCTTGGTAAGGCTTGTGGATTTAATTGTACCACAGTTATATCGAATTGATCAGTATATAGGTGGTGATTTTTGAGGCTGGTAAGGCGGGAGGGGTATATGTATAATCTATGATATATGTAATCATGTGTTTACAAACGTAATCATACAATATATAATAAGAATAGAAGGAGGGTGATATATATGGCAAGTACATTGATTCAATTCAGAGCAGATGATGCAGATAAAATTGAGGCTACTCAGATATGCGATAACATAGGTATAACGTTGCAGACTTATTTTAAGATATGTATGATGAGATTGATTAAGGAACAGGGGATTCCTTTTTCTATGAAGATGGATGGTAGAGAAGAAAATGCCGGTATTAAAGCATTAAAACGAGCAAGTCAAATTGCAGAAGAGAACGGAATTTCTGACATGAGTTTGGAAGAAATCAATTCTGAAATAGCTGCGGTAAGGAAGAGATGAAGAAGTATTATGCAGTTATTGATACAAATGTAATTGTATCAGCAGCGCTTCGTTGGAAATCTGTTCCGGGAAGTATTTTGGAATTGGCATTTTCCGGAGTTATTATTCCGGTGCTTAATAATGAGATTGTCGCAGAGTATAAGGAAGTGCTTTCGAGACCTAAGTTCAAATTTACTAAAGATATAGTCAAAGATATTATTGAAGAAATTTCTAAGAATGCTGTTTTTGTTGATGGTAAATCTTTGAATATAGATTTGCCTGATCCAAAAGATAGAGTTTTTTATGAAGTGACTATGGAAGAAAGACAAAATGAAGATGCATATCTTGTTACGGGAAATATAAAACATTTTCCGATGGAACCTTTTGTTGTTACGCCAAGAGCAATGCTTGACATCGTTCTGGAAAATATTGATGATAATTATTATGGAAACATTTATTGAGACTCCAAAGATGAGCGAAATATTGTATGAAGAATTCATGGAACCCTTAGGAATATCCGCTTATAAACTGGCACAGGCTATTCATGTTCCTGTATCGAGAATTCAAGATATTCTTCATGATAGAAGGAAAGTGACTGTTGACACATCTCTGAGATTGGCAAGATTTTTCGGAGTGTCGGATCGATATTTTTTAGATATCCAAAATGATATAGATATAAGAAAGCTTAGAATATCAATGGCGGATGATATTAAAATGATTCACCCGTATAATACGGCTGTGATGTAAGTGGAAAGAAGAAAAGGACCGGATTAATACTTTGTGGTTAATTCGGTCCTTTTTTAGTCAAAAAAATTTATTATTTCATAATCAACTTCAAATACTTCAAAAAGGATAAGTCTTAGGATTTATGCATCTCCACACAACGTAATATAATTCATATCCTAACTATTTTACGTATCCTCACCTCTCGCGTATAATATAATCAGGACAAAGTTTTCTGCCGATATACATATTGAAATATTTTCGGTTAAGTATAGAGGAATAATGCTTATGAAGAATCCAGGGATGAAAATAAAAGCGTTGTTATCGGTAATATCTACGGCAGTCATGCTGACTGTGAATTCTGTCAATGCGATGGCGGTTGATACGGTTACGCTGCCTCTTGAAGTATATGGAAAAGATGTGGTGTCGCTTGCGCTTCCGACGATCAGTGAGGAGGGGGAGTCGCCGTTTGACTTTATTATCGATCCTCAGAATCTGATCTATGAGACTGATGCGGCCAGATATGGCGGAGGTAAGGTTGAAGAGGGCGCTACGCTCTTGTTTAGGAACCATGAGGGAGAATATGATTTTTCAAGGCGAAGTGACAGGCTGACGGTAAAGAATCAGAGCAATGTCCCTGTCGAGGTTACGATAAGCGCATGCGTTGAGAATCGCGGAGAGATTGATATTGTCGGAAATACTGATTTTGGAGATTCGGATTCGTGCAGTATGTATCTTGCGATTGTCGATGATGAAGGCAATGAGAAGCCTATTTCGGAGGACGGAGAGATATCTGTAAGTACCGAGATGCACAAGGCGCCGGATGATGCGTATGTTTACAGGATTGATGAGGAGAGCGGAAGTTATTCGTATGAATTTTCGAGATCTCCTGATGAGATAGATTTTGACTCGTATTCTTTTGGGCTTATCGGATATTGTAATCCGGGCGGAAATTGGCAGGATATTGCGGTTCATCCGGTAGTGAGGGTGACTTGGAAGGTTGAGCCTGTCTTGTCCGAGGAAGAGCAGGAAGAAGAGGAAGAACAAGAGCAGGAACAGCCGGAAGAGGAAGCTGCCACAGAAGGTGGCAGTGAATCTGAGGAGGAAGCAGCTGCAACAGAAAGCTCAGAATCTGCGGCAACGGAAACTTCGGTTGTCGAAAAACGTGAAGTTCTGCAGATACAGGCGGATGTAGAACCGGGTGATTCAAATGCAAATATAGAGGCTTCGGTAGAAAGTGCAGAGGAGGTCATTGTCGAAATGCATGATGCGGAACCTCCCGAAACAGACGAAGAAGAGGATGTTTCAGAGAGCATGAGATCACCTGCCGAGGGTGATGGAAACACGGATTCTGCGGGAGCGGGAGCTGATAACGAAAGCGAAGGCGAAGGCGGCAATTAAAAGTTGTAATTAAAAGCCGGCAAATAAAGATACTAAGTGGGCAAGCACATATGGTTTCACAGGGAGAAAGGAGATATCTTCTATGAACACTAAGGCAATGTACAAGTTATCTTATGGTCTTTTTGTATGCACGGTAGTAAGCGGTGATAAGAAGAATGGATGTATCATCAACACCGCGGTTCAGGTTGCATCGGATCCAAATCGAATCTCCATTGCGATCAACAAGGCAAACCTGACTCATGACATGCTAAAAGAAACGGGAAAGTGCAATATTTCTGTAATCAGCACCGATGCGTCTTTTGACATCTTCAAACACTTTGGATTTCAGAGCGGAAGAGATGTAGATAAGTTCGCGGACTTTAACGATTGTAAGTTCGCAGACAACGGCATTCCTTATATCACCAAGGGCACCAATGCATATTTTTCACTTAAGGTGGAAAAAGAAGTGGACTTGGGTTCCCATACTCTTTTCATCTGCGAGCCTGTATTCATGGACATTCTCACAGATATACCTTCTTGCACATACGAGTATTATCAGAATAATATCAAGCCTAAGCCCCAGCCTGTCGGAGAAACTCCAAAGGGAGAAACTATCTGGAGATGCACTATCTGCGGATTTGAATATGTTGGAGAGGAAATGCCCGATGACTATATTTGCCCGATATGCAAGCATCCGAAGGAGGATTTTGAAAAAATAATAAGATAGCATGACATCTTAAATGAAATTACAGAAATCCGCACTGGCTGCGGATTTCGTGAGAACATGATTCAGGAGTCAACCAAGCCCTATCGACGAAGTCGATTCAAAATGGCTTGGTTGATGCATTCTTGAACTTCATGTTCAAGAATATAAAAGCTACAATTTGAATTATACAGAGTAATACTATATTATTTATACGTTATAATTATGTGGCTGAATATAAATGTAAGAAGGTAATTTTTTAAAATGGCGAAGAAACTTAACGGAACAGTTATAGTAACATACAGATGTAATGCGCGCTGCAACATGTGCAACAGATTCAAGGCACCGTCAAGGCCCGAGGATGAGATATCAATTGAGACGATCAAAAAGCTTCCCGAGATGTATTTTACCAATATCACGGGCGGTGAGCCTTTTATCCGCGAAGATATCAAGGATATTGTGAGAGAGCTTAAGAAAAAGAGCGACAGAATTGTTATTTCTACAAACGGCTTTTTTACCGACAAGATAATCGATCTGTGCAAAGAGTTTCCCGATATCGGAATAAGAATCTCAATCGAGGGACTTGAGCAGACCAATAATGAGATCAGAGGTCTCCCCGACGGCTTTAACAGAGGTTATACGACGCTCAAAAAGCTCCGTGAGATGGGCATGAAGGACGTCGGATTCGGAATGACGGTTCAGGACAGAAATGCGCCGGACCTCTGCGAACTCTATAAACTTTCCGATGAGCTTGGAATGGAGTTTGCGACTGCATCTCTCCACAACAGCTTCTATTTCGTCGAAGCCAAGAATATCATCAAAGACAGACCGATGGTTGCGCAGAACTTTGAGAATCTTGTCAACATGCTCCTTAAGTCGAAGAGCCCCAAGAAGTGGTTCAGAGCGTACTTTAATCACGGGCTTATCAACTATATTTATGGGCAAAAGAGGCTTCTTCCCTGCGATATGAGCTTTGATACTTTCTTTATCGATCCCTACGGCGATGTTATGCCTTGTAACGGGACCAAGGATAAAGAAGTAATGGGAAATCTCAACGATCAGACCTGGGATGAACTATGGAACAGCGAGCAGGCCGAGAAGGTGAGAAAAGTTGTAAGATGCTGCGACAGGGATTGCTGGATGATAGGTTCTGTATCTCCTGCGATGCACAAGTACATCTGGGTTCCCGCATGGTGGGTTATCCGCCACAAATTCAAGGCTCTTTTCATGAAAAAGCCTTATTCAATGTACGAACTTAAAGTTGTTCGCGATTACAGGGACGGCAAGGTGTCCAAGGAAGAACTTGATAAGTGCAGTACCTGCGATTTTAACGCGGTTGCAAATAACGGGCTTAAAGATTGCGGCGGTTGCACCGGTGACAAATAACAGCTTAGGGGATGAATGATGGACAACTCCATTGATTTTCTGCGTGATGAAGTCAGAAACGGCTTCTATATACCTACAGCGATCAAACAGGCTTGGGCAGCCACGCTGGACATCTTAAGTAAAATAGACAGTATATGTAAAAAGCATGGAATCAGATATTTTGCCGACTGGGGCTCGTTTCTGGGCGCAGTAAGGCACGGTGGATTTATCCCGTGGGATGACGATCTCGATATCTGTATGCTTCGTGATGATTATGATAAGTTTAGACAAGTCGCGGACGCAGAGCTCCCGGAGAGCTTTGTGATCCACGACTATGAGAGAAAAGAAAATCACTGGCTCTTTCTTGCAAGAGTCGTCAACAACTCCAAGATGTGTTTTGACTTGGAGTATCTTAATGAACATAACAATTTTCCGTGGCTCGCGGGCGTGGACATCTTTATCAAGGATTACCTCTATGAGGATGAGGGAAAAGAGAAGGCGCGCTGCGACGAGATCCTTAATATCCTGGCGGTTGCGGATGCCATCGCGGACGGAGAAGGTCATAACGAAGGAATTTCTCAGAAGTTAAAAGAATTTTCGAAGAAGTACAATACTATTTTTCCCGTATTATTAAGGAATAAAGATTCTGAAAGACAAGTTGCTGTCGAGCTATATCGCCTTGCGGAGAAGCAGATGGCGAGAGTTAAGCCTGAAGAAACGCAGCGTGTCGGACAGATTTTTCCCTGGGTAATAAAGTATGGAAGCGGTGCCGGTGAAAAGAAATCCTGGTATGAAAAAAGTATTCGCCTTCCTTTTGAGAATACTACTATACCTGTTCCCGCAAATTACAACGAGGTTCTGAGTAAAAGATACGGAGATTACTGCACTGTCAAAAAGAACTGGGACGGACACGATTATCCTTTCTTCGAAGGGCAAAAGAAGGAAATGGAGAGGGTGTCGGGCGAGTCTGTTTTAAGGTATAAGTTTGACAGACGACTTCTTAAAAGAACTGTTCCGGAAAAAAGCGAATCTCTTAAGACAGTTGCAAAAGAATGTACCGCAGAACTTGAGAGGATGCTGGCTGATGCCAATCGGATATGTGCAGAAGATGCGGCTACATCAGACTTTTTTGACTTGCTTACACAGCTTGTTGGCGATATGCAGCAGCTTGCGGCGGATCTTGGGACACTTGTGGAAAATGTAAAGGGAACGGACAGAGAGTGCACCGTGAAACTTGTCGGTTCTTTGCAGGCGCTGTGCGATGCGCTTTGGGAAGAATATTCTGAGATAAAAGATAAGATAGAGAACGGGAACGGCGATGTTGCGCTTTCTTGTGGCCTCGGAAATGGCTTTGCTAAGAGTAAAGACGCTTTAAACAAGGCTATTCAGTCTGTGAATGATAATATTCTGAGCAGAAAAGAAGTTCTGTTCCTTGCTATAGGAACAAAGGAGTGGAGTGCCTTTGAATGCTTATACGAGAAGGAATTAAAGACACCCGATACCGATGTATACGTAGTTCCACTTCCTGTTATGAAAAAGAGCTTCGACGGCATGATAAACATGACGGATGATGAGATTGTAGAGTCTGCACATTTAAATGAGTATCCGGAGAATGTAGAGTGTACCGACTTCAGGGAATACGACCTTGGTATGCATGCGCCCGACAGAGTATATATCCAGAACCCGTACGATGAGGTCAATCCCTGCCTTACGGTTCCGCCATATTTCTATGCAAGCAATGTCCGTAAGTATGCGGATGAAGTTGTATATGTTCCTATTGCGCCTACATCGGAGTTCTCAGAAAATGACGGCTGTGACATGTACAATTTGGGCCACTATGTAACTGCTCCCGGTGTGATTTGCGCTGACAAGGTCATTGTTCAGTCAGATAATATCAAGAGATTGTATGTGGATGCGCTTACTTCTTTTGCGGGAAAAGATACTGCGGATGTGTGGGAAGATAAGATCGTGGTGGCGGAGTCGGAGAAGAATCCTGTGGATGCGAAGAAGTGTGCCGATAAGGGTGTTGGTGAAACGCAGAACAGCAGGAAAAAGAAGCTTCTTGTGTGCATAGGTGCAAATGAGCTGGTTGAGTCTAAAGAACGCAGCGTGCCTTTGGCGGAGGCATTAAATAAAAAGTTTAAAGTTCTGGAAGATGCTGCAGATAAAATTGAGGTTTCGCTTGTTTTTTATCCTGAAGATAAGCGTTTGTGGCAGGAAGTAGATGAAAGCTTGTCGAAGGAAGTATTTGAGATTATAGATAGAGCAAATATGCATTTTATATCATCAAAGCCACAGGACGCAGATAAGATTGCGCAAGAATTTGACGCCTACTATGGTAGTCCATCCCCATTTGTCCCCGCGTTTTCTATCTCTGGAAAGCCTGTGATGATAGCAGATTTTGGATTGGAATAATTATTATCTGTATAGTGGGCTGTTTGTTGTTAACACATTATTTTTATGGTAATCTTTAGATGATAATAAGGTGTTTGTTTATTTTGGAGGATATAGAATGAGCGTTGACACATTATTGAATGAGGTCAATGGATTATCAGAGGAAAGATTGGATGAAGTCATTACATTTGTTCAATTCCTCAAATCTATAGACAACAAGAATGATAAAGAAAAAAGAAGTACAAATGCATATAGAAATCCCGGAGGGCTTTCAGGAACTTTTGTGATGGCTGATGATTTTGATGAGACACCGGACTGTTTTAAGGAGTATTTATGAAATACCTTTTGGATACCCATGCGTTACTATGGTTTCTTTATGATGATCCGCAATTATCGGATGAGACAAAGAATGTGATTTGTAACGCAGAGGAAGTATATGTAAGTATTGCGTCATTGTGGGAAATAGCAATTAAGAAGAGCATTGGCAAACTTGAGATAGATTATTCGATTATGGAGATTGCTAATGTATGTGAGAGTAATAAAATTAAAATCATGCCTATAAAACCGATGCATTTAGATTGGATTGCAAGGCTTCCTATGATTCATAATGATCCGTTTGACAGGCTAATAATTTCTCAAGCTAAAGTAGAAAATTTGGTTTTAATTTCACGCGATAGTAAATTTTCCGGATATAATATAGACCTTTTATGGTAATAATCAAGCAAAAATGCCCTTCTGAAATATCTAATGCGGCTTATTTCAGAGGGGCTCAATTGATGTAAACAACATTATTGGGAGATTGGCATAAACATAATGAATAACTACAAAAAGCAAAGGTTTCCTGTAAAAAGAATATTTATTTTGGATGAGATAGCGCTTTTGTTGTCTCTGGTTTCGGCATTTGTAATCAGATACGGCGAGAACGCGGTGAGATGGCATGACATGTTCGACGGGCTGTATGTGTCGGTTGCTGTTTTCGTATGTATTTTGCAGGTTATAGTATTTCTTTTATATGACTGCAGAAGAGAGCATATATTCTTGCAGGACCCTGTAGAGAACTTTATGTCGGTTCTGAAAGGCAAGTGCATGATCGTTGCATTCTTGCTGCTGTATCTTTATGCTTTGCAGCTGGGAAAAGATTCTTCCAGACTCGTGATAGGAATGTTTTTTGGCTTCAGTGTCCTGTATTCGTTTATCTTCAGAATGATCTACAGGAAGAAGAACAAGGACAGATTCCTTGCTATGGGAGACAGGAATACATATAAGGTGCAGCTTCCTGTTAAGGATATCATAGATATTATTGAGAAATACTACGCATCGGGCTGTGATGATATGCTTATTATCGGCGCGAGAGAAGATGATGAATCGGCAAAAGAACTGCTGGAAGAGACAGGAAAGCGCGGAATTCGTACATATCTTGCCCTTAATTCAATGGGATATGATGTGCAATCGGGAATCGTTACCGATATAGAAGATCATGCGGCAATACCTGCGACTGTTCGAAACGAGCGCTTTGAAGTGTTTGGCATAAAATATGCCGTTGCAAGAACTGAAGAAGCTGTTTTTCATGTGATCACACATTTAAAAGATCTGGCCGGAAAATATATCTGTTTTTCAAATGTACATACTTCGGTAATGGGAAGAGAGAATCCCGAGTATAAAGAAGTTCTCAACAGTTCCGCATTTACTTTCGCAGACGGAACTCCTATAGCTAAGCTCCAACAAAAGGCCGGCTATATAGGTGCTGAGAGAGTTGCGGGACCTGACTTCATGGAGCATATGTTCAGAGATACGACCGATGGAAAAGTGTCGCATTATTTCTATGGATCATCAGAAGAGACCATTGAGAAACTGCGTGAGAATCTTTTGAAAAAATATCCCGGAATAAATATTGCGGGAATGTACTCGCCTCCGTACAGAGCTCTTTCCGAAGAGGAAGACAATGCGGATGTCGAGAGGATAAATGCATCCGGTGCGGACATAGTCTGGATAGGTCTTGGCGCGCCCAAGCAGGAGAAGTGGATGCTTGCTCATAAGGACAGGATAAATGGCGTTATGATGGGCGTCGGAGCAGGCTTTGATTTCCACGCAGGAACGATCAAAAGAGCTCCCGTCTGGATCAGGAAGATAGGTTTTGAATGGCTTTACAGACTGTTCCAGGATCCGGGAAGGCTTTTTAAGCGCTACTTTGTTACGAATACAAAGTTTATATACTATGTGACGAAGGATTCTATGGCAAAAGGCAGATAAAACTTTCGCTTATTGTAGACTCTATAATAAATAATAAGGACAAGAGCATGACGGAATTAAAGGTAAGAATGCAGAAGATGTTGACCGGAATATATGGCAATGAAGTGATAGGAGAGAGGATTTATCTACTATTCTTTGCCTTAACGGTTGGAACAAGAGCTTTCGGTTGGTATGACGGAATGGTTCAGATCAAGGCGGCGATTGTTATCTGTGCATTCTTATTTTTGTGCAAGATTCTAGTAACAAAGCATACCGCCAAAGAGTATGCGATTATTGCGGCGCTCATGCTTCTTGCAGGTCTCGTGTACATAAACACGGACCATAGCCAAAAGGGACTTATAGAATGCTTCATGATGATGCTCGGAATGAAAAAAGTTGATTCCGCAAAAGTGATACGCTGCGGAGCGCTTGTTGCAGGGCCTCTTATCATGCTCAAGATCTTTCTCGGGGCATTCGGACTTGCATCGGAGATTTATTATCCGCAGACAAGAGAAGGTGCCGGAACTATGTTCAGGCACGCTTTCGGATATGCGCATCCAAACACGCTTCACATGAATACGATCATGATAACCATGATGTGCATGTATCTGGTCACTGTTTATCTTAAGGGAAAAGAGAATTCAAAGTTATTACTATTTATGGCTTCTGTCGCAGCAATCCTCTTTAATCTTTATGTCTTTCAGTATTCCGGCAGCAGGACGGGGGTACTTGCAAGCGTTGTTTATGTCACAGTAAATTACTATCTTTTCGTTATTAAGAAGATCGGGCTTTTGGAAAAAATCCTTAGCTATGCGGCATTCCCTGTTACGGCATTTATCTCTATAGTGCTGCCGCACATCCTTCCCGATAATCTGTTTGATCTTTTCAACGGGAAAATATTCAATACCAGATTTGCACTTGCGAAATATTTCTGGAGCAATAACAGTATCTCGCTGTTTGGAATAAGTCTGATAAATCCTGACGAGTCCTACAGAACATACGGAATCGACATGTCGCAGCTGTATCTCTTTTTGCAGCTTGGAATAGTGGCATTTGTTGTTATGTTTGCTCTTATAACATTTCTTATGAATCGCTGCATTGCGGAGGATAAGAGGGCAGAGATCGCGGTTATGGTGACTATGTTGTTTATCGGAATCTGGGAGCCGCTTCTCTATAACTTATCGGCAAAGAATTTTACATATGTCTTTATCGGAAGCGCGCTCTATGCATTCCTTGAGAACATTGAAGAGAAATCGGTTCATGTCGGGACTGCAAATGAAGCTGATACCGGAAAAGAAGATGTATTAAAGCTTGGGAAGCGCATCCTGGTCGGAGTGGCAACCGGTGTTGTCATGACACTTATCTATCTTGCGGTCACAAAGGAACCTACGGCTTTGTACGGCGCAAGGGAGAGAGATGAGAGCAACAAGAGCCTTGGTATGAAGCCGGAATATTATACATCACAGGAGATTGCGGAGTTTAAGAAAAACGGTGATATTGTCATAGATTATGACGGGCAGGACAAGCCAATGTACAAATATGATGAGACGCTTGCCGTCGGAGAGTATCGCAAGAAAGTTATGAGTGTGGGCGTCTGGACGGGAATGATCGTTTTCTCTGCATATTGCGGCTTGGGAGTGATAAGAAAGAAAAAAGTGTAAAACGAGATTAAACACTTTTTTCTGTGAATGTAAAATAATATAATTATTATACGAAAATCCGCTGACAACAGGAAAAGGTTCGGGAGGATCTTATTATGGATAGGCTGTTACGAGATTCGTATAATACTAAAAAACAGATGTTGAAGTTGGTTTGCGCGCTGGTACTTTTGAATGTCGTGGTCATCATTTTGGTTGTGATCAGAATTTTTCAAAATGCCGGCGATGCGCCCATGTATGTAGTTGCAGGTTCCGAGGGGCATTTCTATGGCGAGGTCAGTGTGTATCCGCATAGTGATGAAGAGTCCGGGAATCTGTACTTTTTTTTACCCGGAAAAAAAGACAGTTCAGATTACAGGTTGTATATTGAAAAGGCCAAAGAGATAAAAATAGGAAATAAAAGCTATCATGCGGGAGATAAGCTTGATAAAAGCATTATTACTTACGCCGGTGAGGGCAATAAGAGGCTTTTGGAAAACGGAAACAGCTATACGCTTGTAAAAAAGAACGGGGATGTAGCCGAAGGAAAAATATTTTTTATGTGTGGCGGTGATGTGGAGACATTTTATATCTCTGCGAGCAAGAACCATATGGAAACGGTCGATGAGGATCCGCAGCATAAGACCAGGGCCGCGGCGACTTTCGAAATATATGATTCGGGTAATGTAAAAGAGAGTGCGGGAGCTTTAAAAATCTCCGGACATGGCAATTCGACATGGACAGAACTTATGGAAGAGTTTCCGGGGCGGGAATTTAAGCGGTCTTACAATATTTCTTTTGACAGTGCAAAAGAAATTCTTGGAATGAGTGCGGCTAAGAGTTTTGTTTTGCTGTCAAATTTTTATGATGAGAGCGAAGCAAAAAGCTATATCGTACTTGATACGGCGCGGAAACTCGGAATGGAAAATGTTCCCGACTGCAAGTATGCGAATCTTTATATCAACGGAGAATACAGAGGTTTATATCTTGTTGCCAAGAAGATAAAAGAAGGAAACGGCTTTTTGGATCTTTCTTCAGACGGATATCTTGCGAAGTTTGATTATGAGGAAAGAGTTAAGGCGGATGGGAATGTTTTTACACAGATAAATAATAATTTTGCTGAGATTGTCTATCCGGGAAAGCCAAGCAGTAAGGAACTTGAAGATATAACCAATGATCTTACCACGTTGGAAAATGCGATATCGTCCGGTGAGTTTACGAATCTTGTGGATGAAGAGAGTTTTGTGAAGTTCTATCTGATTCAGGAATTTTTTGAGAACGGAGATGCGGACAGAGCAAGCCAATATGTATATAAGGCAGGTATGGACAATAAACTTATAGCAGGCCCTGTCTGGGATTTTGATCTTACGATGGGACATCCGTGGTTTTCGTATGACGGCGCGGAGATAAATGCTCTGTGGATAAAGGGGCTTGTCGATGAAAAAGGGTGGCTTAGGCAACTTAGCAACGATGATGCGTTTATGGGGAAAATTTGCAGATATTACAGAGATTATTTTTCCGATGTTATAGAAAAGGAGATGGATTCAACGTTTCCGCTTGTTATGTATAAGATCGAGAGCAGCTTCTATATGGATATGATCCGCTATGAAAGAGGACCGGAATACTATGATAAGTTTGACTATGCCAAATACGGATATGACAGATTTGATTCTCTTGGGATAATTGGAGAGACCAAGAACTGGGTTATGGCAAGAAAGAGCTTTTGGGACGGATATGTGAAAAATCCGGATGAATATGAGGTATTTATAACGGAACCCGGAAAGGGAACCAAGTCGATAAGGAGCCTGATAGTGATGAAAAATAAGCGGGAGAACATAAAATAGGGTGATTATTGTGAAATCATGCTATAATGGTTCAGTATGAGTAATAAAAACAAGACATTTCAAACGTACATGCTCTGGCTGATAGATATGGCATGTATCATAACTTCATATATTCTTGCTATCTGTATAAAAGATATCGGTAACTGGGGAGTTAAGATCGAAGATAGGACAAAACATAATATGATATGTGTTGTCTTTCTTTTGGTGTGTGTAGTTTATTCATTTCTTGCAGACTGGAACAGAGATTTTGCAATAAGGGGGTATATCAAGGAATTCTTATCTGTTTTCAGATTTATGACTGTGATGATTGTTGCATCATTTCCCATCACATTCTTTTTACAGATCTCACCGATAATGTCCAGATTTGTAGTGGCAGTTTTCATAGTTATAGATATCATACTCACTTATATTGCAAGAATAATATTTAAAAAAACTTTCAGGAAGGTTATTTCAAACGACAATAATGCTGTGCGGGTGGTTGTTGTTGCAGAGAGCAATCTTATGGAGGATACTGTTCGCAAATTGGCAGAGAACGCGGGAAATCTGGGATATAAGATTGTAAGAGCTTATGCGGCGGATGACACAAACAGACAGGAATCTTCCGGGGAACCCTGGTATATAGACGGCGTTCATGTTCATCATGGAATAGAGAATCTTACATCACGCCTTATAACAGATCCTTTTGATGAGGTATTTATCAATACTCCCAATATTCCTCAGAAGGAGATGAGAGATATCATACTCGGCTTTGAAGAGATGGGAATCACGACTCATTATAATCTTGAGCTTCCCGGATTTGGCAAGGCAAATACACAGTTTGATGATTTCCTTGATTATTCTGTTCTGACTTATTCAATGAACAGAACAAGTTACAAGCGTCTCTTTATAAAAAGAGGACTTGATATACTCGGCGGAGTTGTGGGACTTATTATCACCGGCATCGTGACAATATTCCTTGCGCCTGCCATAAAGCTTGACTCAAAGGGACCTGTTTTCTTTTCACAGACAAGAATAGGAAAGAACGGAAGAAGGTTCAAGATATACAAATTCAGATCGATGTATATAGACGCCGAGGAGCGCAAGAAAGAGCTTGCAGACAAGAATGAGATGAGCGGATTTATGTTCAAGATGAAGGACGATCCCAGAATTACCAAGATCGGTGCATTTATCAGAAAGACAAGTCTCGATGAGCTTCCTCAGTTTCTCAATATATTAAAGGGCGAGATGAGCCTTGTCGGTACCAGACCGCCTACGGAAGAAGAATTCAAGAATTACAACGAACATTACAGAAGAAGGCTTTCCATGACGCCCGGTCTTACGGGACTTTGGCAGATCAGCGGAAGAAGTGATATCACAGACTTTGACGAAGTGGTCAAGCTTGATCTTGAATATATAGATAACTGGAGTCTTACAGAGGACATCAGAATAATCCTCAAGACAGTATATGTTGTGCTGTTCGGAAGAGGAGCTGAATAATAAAGAGGTTATATATGTTAGAGAGCAATATAGATCTTAGCGGAAAAAGAGTTCTGGTGACCGGAGCGGCAGGTTTCATCGGTTCCAATCTCGTGCTTGAACTTATAAGAAACTATAAAGATACAGGCATATCTGTCCTTGGTATAGACAATATGAACGATTATTACGATGTAGGGATCAAAGAGGACAGACTTAAGAAAATTGACGAGCTGACAGGCTCAGATGCAGGGCTGTTTACTCTTATAAGAGGAAGCATCTCTGACAGAAGTCTTATAGACAAAGCTTTTAAGGATTTTAAGCCCGAAGTTGTCGTAAATCTTGCGGCACAGGCAGGCGTCAGATATTCAATCGACAATCCTGACGCATACATAGATTCCAATATAATAGGCTTTTATAATATTCTTGAGGCATGCAGACATTCCTATGATGAGGAGATGAAAGACGATTCGTATAATGGCGTTCTTCATCTTGTATATGCTTCAAGTTCAAGCGTTTACGGAAGCAACAAGAAGATTCCTTACAGCGTGGAGGATAAGGTTGATAATCCGGTATCTCTTTATGCTGCGACCAAGAAGTCAAACGAGCTTCTTGCACATGCTTATTCCAAGCTCTACGGCATTCCCTCTACGGGACTTAGATTCTTTACGGTTTACGGACCTGCGGGAAGACCGGACATGGCTTACTTTGGATTTACCAATAAGCTTGTAAAGGGCGAGACTATAAGGATCTTTAACTTCGGTAATTGTAAAAGAGATTTTACCTACGTTGATGACATCGTTGAAGGCATCGTGAACGTAATGAAGAAGTCTCCCGATGAGAATGAGAACGGAGTTAAGTACAAGGTTTATAACATCGGAAACAACGATCCCGTAAACCTTTTGGATTTTGTCGATATTCTTCAAAAAGAGCTTATATCTGCGGGCGTTCTTCCGCAGGATTATGACTTTGAGGCACACAAGGAACTTGTGCCTATGCAGCCGGGCGACGTTGAGATTACCTATGCGGATGTGACTGCTCTTGAAAACGACTTTGGATTTAAGCCTTCTACTTCGCTTACGGACGGTCTTAGAAGATTTGCCAAGTGGTACAAGGAATATTACGGTTAAGGATACAAAAAATGCTTGATTACAAGTTACCTGTTTTAAAAAAGAAAATTTCATTTAAGACACTCAGCAATGTGCTTATATGTATCTATGTGTTAAGTCTCATTCCGATGCTTATTTTGGGCTTTTACAATTTTCCGTCGGCAGATGACTTTTCCATGGCGCTCCAGCCGCATCAGGATTTTGTGAGAACGGGAAATTTCTTTGTGGCATTTTTCTCGGCATTAAAGAAGGCACATTGGATTTTTTATAATTACGAAGGATATTATTTTTCAGCTTTTCTTACCTGCTTATGTCCTGCGATATTTAGTGAGAAGCTGTATTTTCTGGTACCTGTCATTGTTATTTCCATGCTTACGTTCGGAGTATGCTATTTCTACAATGCACTCTTTGTAAAAACATGGAAACTTGATAAGCATCTCACCAACGTGGTTTCAATGACAACGCTTATCATGATGATCCACTTCCTTGAAAATGAAGCGAGATCGCAGGCCTTTTACTGGTGGAGCGGCGCGGTCAATTACGTTTTTACTTTCGGAATGGCTTTTTTCTGGGTGGGACTTCTTTTAAGAGTACTCTATGATGAGGACAAAAAAGCCTGCAAAAGACATTTTATCTGGGCGTGTATTTGGGCTTTTCCCATGGGCGGCGCCAATTATATGACTGAGCTTGAACTTGCGATATTGATGGTTCTTATGATCTTTATCTGCGTGATGCACAAGTTTTCAAAGATATCAGTTGAAGGACTGGGCGAAGCCGGCCTTAGATATATAAAGCTAATATGGATTCCGGCGGTGATCTATCTCATAGGATTTGTAATGAGTATCACGGCACCCGGACTTAGTAACAGAAAGGCCGAGACTGAGGGCTTTTCGCCGGTCAAATCTGTTTTGCTGTCGCTATATGGTACATTTGATGTTATTATAGATAAGATGGCGAGATGGGAAACACTTGTCGTTTTATTGTTCCTTATTCCCATATTCTGGAAGCTTGCGGAAGGGCTTAAGGGCAAACTTCGTCATCCCGTTGTATTTACGGTTTTTGCGTACGGCATGGTGTCATCAAATATGACGCCTCTTTATTTCGGAGTGGGCAATTTTGATTCCGGAAGAGTTATCGTACTTGCATGGATGGAATTTGTATTTTTTGCGATCATGACCGTGTTCTACATTACGGCATGGGTCAGAAATATATTTGAGGAAAAGGTTGCTTCGAAAGAAGAAAAATCTTTTTCATGGGAAGCATCATCGGCCATATTGGTGCTTGCAGGAATTCTTATATTCGGTTCTGCGCTCTGCGTAGTTCCGAGCCCGCATTATTACAGTGTGACAAGTGCTGTATATGATCTGACAACGGGAAATGCGGCACATTATAGTAAAGAAAATGCTGAGAGACTCAGAATTTTAAATGACAGTAATACTAAAGATGTAGTGCTTAAACCGTACGAGGTAAGGCCCGAGATGCTTTTTAACCAGGATGTTATCGTACTTAGTGAAGATATGCTAAAAGAGATGAAAGAGCTTAAAGAAAGTAAAGGCTATGAGGCATGGGAGGACAGTAAGATCGAATGGATCAACCGTGCAATGGCGCGTTATTACGAGAAGGACAGCCTGACGCTTTCAAAAGGAGTGACACAATGAAAAGTGATTTTGAAGAGAACTACAAAGTTCTTGAATTTAAAGAGTATGGTGACGAGAAGGGAAATCTTGTAGTTGCCGAAGGATCGGGATTTGATATTCCGTTCGATATCAGAAGGGTTTTTTATATTTACGGATCCGACAGAGATATCAAGAGAGGCAATCATGCCAACAGATATACAAAGTTTGTGCTTATAAATGTAAGCGGAAGCAGTAAGGTCCTTATTGATGACGGCAAGAAGCGCGAAGTTGTGGTTCTTGATAAGCCGAGAATGGGACTTTATCTGGGACCAATGGTATGGAAGGAGATGTACGATTTTTCTCCGGATTCTGTTCTTCTGTGCCTTGCAAGCGAACATTACATTGAGAACGAATATATTCGTGACTATGATGAATTTATAAAGGAAATTAGTGGGTAAAAGAAATTATGAGTAAGCTTTCTATTGTTATTCCGGTTTATTACAACTCGGACACACTTGAACTTTTATATGACGATCTCAAGGAAAAAGTTCTTGGTAAGATCGGTGATTATGAGATTGTTTTTGTCGATGACGGCTCGGGAGACAATTCCTGGGAAATTATAAACAAGATTGCCGCAAAAGATAAGAATGTTGTAGCAACCAAACTTTCAAGAAATTTTGGTGAGCACGCTGCGCTTCTTGCGGGACTTTCGGTCTGCACCGGTGACTGCGCCGTGACCAAGCAGGCGGATCTTCAGGAAGATTCAACGCTTATCCTTGATATGTATGAGAGCTGGAAACGCGGAAATAAGGTTGTTCTCGCAATCAGAGGTTCAAGAGATGAGAACGCGGTTAAAAAGTTCTTCGCAGGTTGCTATTACTGGCTCGTAAGAAAGACTATCAACAAAGATATGCCTCAGGGCGGATGCGACTGCTACCTGGTTGACAGGCAGGTCATCAAGGTTCTTGAGATGATGGATGAAAAGAATTCATCACTTACGCTCCAGGTTATGTGGGTAGGCTTTAAGACAGAAAAGATCTATTTCCACAGAAAAGACAGAGAAGTCGGAAAATCCCGCTGGACACTCGGAAAGAAAGTAAAGCTTGTTGTGGATTCAATGATGAGCTTTTCATATTTCCCGATAAGATGTATGGCAACGGTAGGTTTTATATTTGCTTTGATGTCACTTATCGGAATCATATTGACCATAAAAGAGAAGTTCACAACAGGAACACCCATACTTGGATATGCGTCACTTATGAGTGTTGTTCTCTTTGGATTCGGACTTATCTTTATAATGCTTTCGATGCTCGGAGAATACATCTGGCGTGCTCTCGAGGAATCACGTAAACGTCCTCCTTTCATCATCGATGAGGTACACCGCTCAGAAGAAAATAAAGAAGAGAAGTAATAGAGAGGCAACTATGGAAAAAATAATGCAAGGTCGTATGGATCGCGGATATTTCAGATATCAGAAAGAGTATGAGGACAAGGCTCTCGAAGTGCTAAGGTCGGGATGGTATATTCTCGGCAAAGAAGTTGAGAAGTTCGAGGAAGAGTTTGCATCTTATGTCGGAACAAAGTATTCGGTTGGTGTTGCAAACGGACTTGATGCTCTTTGGCTTGCATTCAGAGTGCTTGGGATCGGAAAAGGCGATGAAGTCATAGTTCAGGGCAATACCTATATCGCAAGCGTAATGGGAATAACCATAAATGACGCTACACCGGTATTTGTAGAACCTGATGAATATTATCAGATAGATGCCGACAAGATCGAAGAGAAGATAACAGACAAGACCAAGGCTATATTGGTCGTTCATCTCTACGGTCATGCCGCAAATATGGAAAAAATCTGTGCTATATGCAAAAAGCACAATTTAAAGCTTGTTGAGGATTGCGCACAGTCTCACGGTGCAATGCATAACGGTAAGATGACGGGATCATTCGGAGATATCGGATGCTTCTCTTTTTACCCGTCCAAGAACATGGGAGCTTACGGAGATGCGGGCGCTATAACAACAGACGATCCGGAGCTTGCAAGACTTGTTAAGATCTACAGAAATTACGGAAGCGAGAAGCGCTATTACAACATGGTTGTAGGTGCGAACTCAAGACTTGATGAGCTTCAGGCGGGGCTTCTCAGGGTTAAGCTGACTCATATGGATGAGATAACAAAAGAAAGAGAAGAGCTTGCAAACTATTACACAGCCTGCATTGACAATTCCAAGGTGATAAAGCCCGCTGTTGCAGAAAATGCAACTTGCGTGTGGCACCAGTTTGTTTTAAGAGTACCTACGGAAGGTGCGGGAGAAGACGGCAGATCGGCATCTGCTGAGCGCGACAGATTCAGACAGTACCTTGAAGATAACGGAATTATGACGATAATACATTATCCCATTCCTCCTCATCTGGCACAGGCATATGAATATCTGGGCTTAAAAGAGGGAACTCTTCCGATTACGGAGCGTTTTGCTGCGGAGGTTATATCACTTCCGATGTATACGGGGATGACAAGAGAAGAGCAGGACAGAGTTATCGCCTGTGTAAATTCTTTTAAATAATCGCAGAGATAGTAGAGGATAGAAATGAACATAGTTTTATTATCCGGCGGAAGCGGAAAGCGTCTTTGGCCTCTTTCCAATGATGTAAGGTCAAAGCAGTTTATCAAGATGTTTCATCCGGCAAATGCAGATGGCAATGGCGAACTTGAATCTATGGTTCAGAGAGTTTACAGCCAGATAAAAAAGGCTGATAAAGATGCGAAGATAACAATTGCGACCAGTAAGACACAGGTTTCAGCCATTCACAATCAGCTTGGAGACAAGGTAAGTGTGTGCGTTGAGCCTACAAGAAGGGATACATTCCCTGCGATAGCGCTTGCAGCCGCATATCTTTCAGATAAACTGGGCGTAAAAAGGGATGAGCCCGTAATAATATGCCCTGTCGATCCGTATGTTGATGACGGGTATTTCAAGTGCTTTGTGGAACTTGAAAAAATGGTTTCGTCAGGTGAGTACAACCTTAATCTTATGGGCGTTGTACCGACTTATCCAAGTGAGAAGTACGGTTATATCCAGCCTGAGACTAAGGATATGATAAGTAAGGTATCCGCATTTAAGGAAAAGCCCGATGTAGCGACAGCTGAGAAGTATATTGCAGACGGAGCTCTTTGGAACTGCGGAGTATTTGCATTTAAGCTTGGATATATTCTTGACAGAGCTCATGAACTTATTGATTTTAAGGGATATGAGGATCTGTATGAGAACTATGCCGATTGCAAGAAGATAAGTTTTGATTATGCGGTCGGAGAACACGAGAAGTCTATCGGTGTTGTAAGATTCTCGGGTGAATGGAAGGATATCGGTTCATGGAATACTTTTGCCGAGGAAATGCACGAGAATATAATCGGCAAGGGCGATATGGACGAAGCCTGCGAAAACAGTAATATTGTAAATGAGCTTAATATTCCCATTATTGGAATGGGACTTAAGAATATGATCGTGGCGGCATCAAATGACGGAATCCTTGTATCCGACAAGGGAAGATCGAGTCATATAAAACCTCATGTTGAGAAGCTCACTCAGCATATAAGATATGCCGAGAAATCATGGGGAAGCTTTACCGTAACCGATGTTCAGGAGGGAGCTCTTGTCATAAGAGTAGAACTTTTGCCCAATCACAGACTTCATTATCACAGTCATGAATTCAGAGATGAAGTGTGGACTGTAATGAGCGGAGAGGGAACGGTCATTATCGATGGAGAGAAAAAGGCGGTCTGTCCCGGTGACGTTGTTTCCATGAAAGCCGGTCAGAAGCATACGGTTATCGCAAAGACAAAACTTGTTATAAATGAAGTTCAGATAGGAAAAGACATAAATGTAGAAGATAAGATCAAGTATGATTTTCCTGTTTGATCTTTGGGTTGGAGTAGATTATACATGAAGAAAGAACCGGCAGTGGACAAACTTATAAGAAATCTCATAGATAAGCATTTATTCGAGATCTCGCTTGGATTGCTTATTCTTATTTCTGTATTTATAAGATTTAAGCTTGCTCCCAATACGGAACTTTCTCCGGACTACGATTTTTATTACAGGGATTGGGTTGAGTTTTACAGACAGAACGGAATTATAAAGGGGCTTTCAAACGCACCCGGAGATTACTATGTTCCGTTTAATGTGATATATGCACTGTGTTCGCTTCTTCCGTGCGAGGCGTGGGTGCCTCTCAGCATTATTCCTGCAGCGTGCGAACTGGTATCGGCATTTTTTATTTATAAGATCTTTTATTTCCTTACGGGAAGGAAAAGAGCTTCTGTTTTTGCCGGTGTCATGACTCTATATCTTCCGTTTGTTATTTTTGACGGAGCGCTGTGGAAACAGGTTGACGCGGTATATACGTGCTTTTTGATGATAGCGGTGTACAAACTTTTACAGCAGAAATACAGAGCTTCGATGATCTGGTATTCTGTTGCATTTGCTTTTAAGCTTCAGTCGATATTGTTCCTGCCTGTATATCTGATAATCTATATCATCGGCGGATTTAACGGCGAAGATAATCATGAGAATGAATCAGGTAAAAAGACAGGATTCAGTATCTTGGAGTTTTTGTGGATCCCGGTTGTTTATCTTATCGCCGGACTTCCGGAAGTTCTTGCAAAGCACGGGCTTAGGGCAACTTACTTTGCTTATCTGGACCAGACTGCGGAGCTTGATTCCGAAGGATACGGAATGGTATCTTTTTTTCCAAATATTTATAACTGGGGATTTGACGATCATTACAAGCTTCTTTCAACGGCTGCCGTTATGGTACTTGCGGCGGTGCTTGTGAGCATTTCGGTTTTCTGTTACAGATTCAGGGAAAAGATAGACAGGAATAAGGTCCTTTATCTTGCAATATGGACAGCCTGGACATGCGTGATACTTCTTCCGGGAATGCATGAAAGATATGATTATGCGATGCTCATTCTTCTTACACCTTTTGCGATAATGGTTAGAAAGAAGATAGTGCCTTTTATGGTTATAGCAAATATCTGCTCTTTGATAGTGTACGGCATTACATTGTTTGGTGCGGATATAATTGACATTGCTTATGTTTCGGTATTCTATGTGGCTTCATATTTATTTGTTACCGCTGATATTGTTGGCATTTTAAACGGAGGTAATGAGAGAAGTGAAGCTTAAAAAAACATTTAAAATGGCAATCTGTGTATGCCTTCTTATTGGGGCGGTGCTTATCCTCGGATTCAGTTTTTTTACAACGATCTACTATAAGATGAATGAGGAGAATGATAAGCCGTTTTACGGATTTGAGAATATTCCGCTTCTTGTCTTGTTTATGGGGCTGATCTTATTTGGTTTTTATCTGCTTAAGAAAAAAGGAGTATTGGCGAATTACAAAAAGTTTGCGATATGCGGACTTACCTTTTGCCTGGCATATTGCCTGCTTCTTATTTTCTCGATAAGACCGCTTCCCGTAAATGATTCCAAGTTGTTGGATGGCGTAATAAACAATTTTGTTAAGGGGGATTATTCGAAACTGACGAATAAAGGGGGGTATTTATTCATCTGGCCGTTTCAGCTTGGTTATGTGTTTTTTGGCGAGATGATGACTTCTTTTTTTGGTGCGGGAAATTATCTCGCGTGGGATCTTGTTCAGCTTGTATCAGTTTTTTTCACCATGTTCTTACTTAATAAAATCTGTATGGAATGTTTTGACGATCCGGAAATTTGCGGTATCATGTCGCTTTTATCCATGGGCGCATTGTTTTTTTATAACTATGTTACCTATATTTACGGTGATATCTTAAGTATGGGACCGCAGACGCTTGCGCTGTATCTTATGATCAGATATATGAAAACGGGTGAACAGCGTTACGGGCTTTGTTCGGGGCTTTCTATCGCAGTGGCGGTGATGCTGAAAACGAATTGCAAGATTACTGTGATAGCACTTATCATGATGCTGCTTTTTAACAACATCAGGGATAAAGATGATGAGAAAAAGGTTAAGCTTTCAAAAAGGCTTATCGTTGCGGCTTGTATGCTCATTTTTGTATTCGGGCAGCAGGCATATATAAACAATCATTACATGAAAGTTACGGGACTTGAGGCTATTCCGAAAGGCAGTCCTTCTGTTTCGCATATAGCCATGGGACTTCAGGAAGACGGTGGCCTTGAACCCGGATGGTATAACGGTTATAACTATAATGTATTTGCTGCAAACGATTATGATACGGAGCTTACCAAAAAAGAGGCGACCGAAGAAATAATGAACAGGCTGAATCTGTATATACATCATCCTTTTTATGGAATGAGATTTTTTACAAGGAAATTTCTTTCACAGTGGGGGGATCCTGTTTGTATTTCAACTCAGAATCTTGACTATGTGAGCAGGCACCATGAGATTTCGCCGCTTGGAAGGTTTATTGTATTTGGGGCGGGAAGTACTGTTATAACCTGGATTATGAATGTTTTTATGACGCTGTGTTATCTTGGCGTTGTTATATATTTTATAAGAGTTTTGAGGAAAAAGCATGTCTCGGACTACGAGATGCTTATGTTACTGTTGATCTTTGGTGGGATGCTATTCCACGAATTTTGGGAAGGGTCCTCACGCTATGCAATGAGATATTACATTTATCAGCTTCCTTTTGCTGCGTGTGGATTAAAGGTGCTACTTGGATTTATTCATGAACATAAACTCAAAAAAATATGATACTCCCGATGAGAGAAGGGACGGACTTTTTGCATTTGTCTGGTGCCTCATAACAGGTGCGGTGATAATGACAATATGTACGATGTCTTCGTTCCTGTATCCCTTTAATTTATGGGATGACTCAAACAGTTATCTCACAGTCGGAAAGAGTATGTTAAGGGGACTTGTACCTTACAGGGATCTGTTCGATCAAAAGGGGATTTATCAGTACAGCATATATATGTTAGCTTCGCTGATATCAAGAAAGACATTTCTTGGCGTATATGTCATGGAGATAATTGCTTGTACTATGGCTCTTTTGGCGGCGCTTAGGATTATGCAACTGTATCTTAGGTCGGTGTCGATGCCGTATATCCTGACACCTGTGGTCGGAATGGTGATCTACACGGCCAAATGCTTTTACTGGGGCGGAAGTGCGGAAGAATTTCTTTTTCCTTTTTTGATGTGGGGAATGTACATTTCGCTTAAGCATTTCAGGGAAAATTATCCGGAGCCGATGAGCTACAGAAGAGTTCTCGCGGGCGGAGTTCTGGCCGGATTTGTATTTAATATCAAATTTTCCTCGCTTGGTTTTTACTTTGCATGGATGGCGATGGTATTCTTTGCGGATATCATTGGAGCAAAGGCTGTTAAGAAGGCATTTATCAGTTGTTTTGTATTTCTTGGCGGAATGGCTTCGACTTTTATCCCCGGACTGATATATTTTGGTATCAACAATTCAATCGTCAGCTGGGGAAAAGTTTATATATACAAAAACGTTTTTGAGTATTCCAAAAAGCTTTCTTTTGCTGAGAGAATGGCCTTTCTTTATGACAAGATGACGGACCATATGTATGACAATAAATTAGTTTATTTGACTATTTTTGTCGGTGCGTTATACTTTACTTTGGCTCTTGTATTTTCTTTTATTCCGGAAGATAAATACAAGTTGGTAAAGAGAGATATAATTGTAATTCCACTCAAAGTTGTTGAATATGTCAATATTGTCATGCTTTTGGGATTCCTTATTTTGGTAATCTTTATCGGCGGAGTCAGCATAACATATTACCCGTTCCCGATTAACGGATTTACGGTGCTTGGTGCTGTTTCTGTCGGATATTTGCTTGAGGGATTATATCTTAAGATAAAGCGTGAAGCATTCAATGATATACTGACAAAGACGACAAGTGCCGTTATGCTCGCAATGCTTTTGATTGCAGGTATTGCGGGATATTTCATTTCGCCAAACGTGCCGTATATGAAATTAAAGAAAGAAGATCTGTGGCTCTATCATTTCCGCGACTATATTCTGGCAAGCGGAATTGAGAACCCCAAGATCATAAATGAGAACGGCTTTGATGCCGGACTTTATACGGTGACTGATACGACACCCGTATGCTATTATTTTCAGACACAGACTCTCAACATGGATGAGGTGCTTGAGGAGCAGAAAAAGTATACGCATGATAAGATTGTAGATTTTGTGGTTTCTGTCGGTACTCCGGCAGAGGGTGTTGATGACTACGATCTTGTTATGGAAGAAGAGTTCGTACCTACAGGCGATGCGGTGACATATTATCTTTATCAGAAAAAGGCTGAGTGATCGGCTGAGTAATAAGGAGATTTTTCGATGCCTATAAGAGTAAACAGTTTCATGGGAAAATTTGGTTGGTTTGCTAGAAAGCATTTTCCTATGCTTGCAAGTAATGCTTACCTTAAATTGCAGTTTTTTACAAGAAGTAAATCCCAGAAGGCTTATTGTGACTACTTCCTCAACGCTAAGGAAGTTCCGATGCCCAATGTGGTAAATATTGAGACCATAAACAGGTGTAATTCTACCTGTGCGTTCTGTACAGCCAATGTTCATGCGGAGTGCAGACCTCTTGCGAAGATCGATGACGATGTTTACAAGAATATTATCGATCAGCTTGCAGACTGGGGATACAAGGGACATCTTACATTGTACGGAAATAATGAGCCTCTTCTTGATACCAAGATTGTTGAGAGACACAAGTATGCTAGGGAGAAACTTCCGGACAGCTTTATTTTCATGTCTACCAACGGACTTATTCTTACAATCGATAAGGTAAAAGAAGTTGCTCCTTATATCAATCAGCTTATAATAAACAACTATTCCATGGAGATGAAGCTTCATAAGAATATTCAGGAGCTTTACGATTATGTAAAGGCTCATCCCGATGAGTTTAAGGATTTGGATATTCAGATTCAGATGAGATATCTTCAGGAAGTTCTTACGAACAGAGCGGGAAGTGCGCCCAATAAGAAAGCTACCGAGAAGGTTATTAAGGAGACTTGTCTTCTTCCTTTCACAGATATGTGGATCATGCCTAACGGTAAAATGGGACTTTGCTGCTGTGATAATTTTGAGAAGACTGACTTTGGCGATCTTACCAAGATGAGTCTTAAGGAAGCATGGGGAAGTCCTCAGTTCCAGGAAGTCAGAAAGAAGATCGCAGAGGGAAGACAGAACTATAATTTCTGTAAGCACTGCGACTTTATTGATGCGGGCTTCCGTATGCAGATTGTCAATGCGATCTTAAGGGGAGACCAGGACGCTGCAAACAAGCTTGGCGGCCATGAGAGAATGAAGATCGGCAATAAGAATAATGAGGATGACAATATTAAATAATTGGCGAAGTTGAGGGGAATTTAGCCAAATGAGACTCTTAGGAAGACGTTTTGTAATATTTGCGGCTCTTTTATTTGTTCTGATTATTTCAGTATTTTATTGTGTTATCGGTGAGAACAGCTATATAGGGGTTCATGACAACATGGACCTCTTTATTGCACAGTTTGCGATGCTCAGGAACACCGGTACATTTTTTTCGCACGGAGTAAATGCACCTTTCCTTGGCGGAGTATCAAGGGATGTGCTTCCGGGTGAAGCATCTTTATATACGGTTCCGTATATGATTTTTTCTCCGTTTACGGCTTATATAGTTGGATATGTTCTTAAGATCGTTGTAGCTGTTGTATCTTCGGTGCTTCTTTTTGCAGACTGCACGATAATGAATGATTACACAGGAAAGGATACTCTTTCGGAACGTATGAGATTTTGCCTGAAAGATGAGTATTCGGGCGAACTTAATCTTGCGGTTGGAGCAGGCTTTTTGTACGGAGTGCTGAATCTTTTCCCTGCATTTGGGATTTCTTTTTCTTCAATACCTCTGATCGTATATCTTCTCAGAAGAATATATCTTACAGAGCGAAGTGAAGGCGGTATGAAAAGGTTGAAAATGGCAAAGTATCTGGTGCTTATTTTCTGTTATCCGTTTGTTTCATACTTTTCCTACTTTGGTTTCTTTATTTGTGGATATCTCCTGGTCGGAATCATTTGGATGTGGATAAGAGACAAAAAAATAAGCCTCGGACTTGTTTTGGGGTTGGCGGCTCTTTCATTGGGATTTCTTGCTTTCGAGTACAGATTGTTTGGGATGATGCTTTTTTCTGATGTTATTACTATCAGAGATACCATGGTTCAGAGCTATGTATCGCTACCGGAAGTGCCTGCGCTCATAAAGGATGTGTTTGTAAACGGCATGATGCACGCGGAGGATTGTCACAAGTATTTTGTGATGCCTGTGTGTACTTTGTATTTTGTGTTTTTGAATGCCCGTTATATTTTTAAGAAGGATTTCAGGGGAGTATTTAAGGATGAATATAATCTCTGCGCTTTGATACTTGCTTTTAATGCAGGTGTATACGGCTTGTGTTTTATCAAAGAGGTCGAGGAGTTTTTGGTCACGCTGGTTCCTCCGCTTAAGGGATTTCAGTTTAACAGGACGGTCTTTTTCAGCCCGTTTGTATGGTGTGCGATGCTCTTTATCATTTCATACAGGATGTATAAGGCGGGGATTCTCAAGGGAATCCTGTCATATGCGATTATAGCTGTGGCTGTCATTATAGTTCTTGTAAGGCCTACAAGGTACAACGATCTTTATAATACGTTCTATCATGTGGTAAAAAGCGAGGTTTTCGGAAATGTGACTGATGACCTTAACTTTGGAGAATTCTATTCAAAAGAGCTGTTTGATAATATAAAAAGTGAGATCGGCTACAGCGAAGGTGAGTGGAGCGTTGCATACGGAATGCATCCGGCAATTCTTGAATATAACGGCATCTCTACGCTTGACGGGTATCTTGGATTTTATCCGCAGAGCTATAAAGAAAAGTTCAGGAAGGTTATTGCGCCGGCACTTGACCTTAATGAAAGTTCCAAAGCGTATTTTGACGAGTGGGGAGCACGCTGTTATCTTTATTCAGGTACGGATGCGACTATAGTCATGGCATCAAAGAGTATGTATGGCGTAACCGATAATAATATTTATATAGATGCCAAAGAGCTTAAGGATATGGGAGGCAAATATGTCTTTTCGCGGATCGACATATCAAATGCGTCGGAGATGGGACTTTTGCTCCTTAATGAGTTTAGCGGATATGATTCACCTTATAAAATTTACGTATACGAATTAGAGTGAGAATACCTTCGAAACAACGGTTGGCTGAATAATAACGGGATTTGTGATATAATTCAAATGTTGCGGTTCTTAATTTTTTTCGATGAACTACATAATAATTTTGAATGTTCAGCGAGCTCTTTTTTTCGGCAAGGAGATTTATATAATGTCCAAAAAATCAGTAATTGTTGCAGCATTGTGCATGGCGGCCGGAATGGTGACCGGATGCACTTCATATAGTGAGGATTCCTCTGCAGGCACTGAAGGTACTTCTGATGCGGCAGTTGAGGCATCTTCGGAAAAATCGGTTAATTCGGCGGCATATGGAATAACAATTGATGCAGCCGATGAAGCGTCAACAGTAGCATCTACGGCAGCATCGACCGGGAAGTCGGGCGGAGCCGGTACAACTGCATCGACAGAAGCGTCAAGCGAATCATCAAGTGACAGTGCTTCCGATAAAAAGTCTGCAGATGATAAATCGGCAGATAAGAAAAATGTTAAAGACAAGAAAGATTCTGACGGTAAGTCAAAGACTAAAAAAGCCTCTAAGAATGGGATTCCCGAAGTTCCCGAGGTGAAGGACGGGGTTACGAAGATAACCGACAGAGGCGTAGAAGCTTATTTTGAGTGGGCGCCTGCTGAAGGCGGAGACAGGTATGAGATCATCTGTGAAGGAAAGCCTCGCGGAAGCTCGAATTATACCAAGCTTGAAGAGATGTATACCAACATGCCGAACTATTCGTACGGAGCCGGTTTAAACTACGATGTAAGGATCAAAGTCAGAGCATATAACGGAAATGTTCAGGACGGTCTTTGCAGTGAGTGGAGTGAATATGTTGAGGGCAATACCTATGAAGACTCTCTCGCTACTCCTGTTGTAAAGGATGGGGTTAAGCGTGGAAATGCAGGTGGTACAGAAGTTTATTTTGCATGGGAAGCGGTTAAAGAAGCAGATCACTATGAAGTAGTGGTTGAGCATAAAAAGAGTGATAAATCCGAATATGAGATAAAGGAAGTTACTTATACAAACGCTCCTAATTATACATATTCCGCTCAGGGCGATTATGATGTGAGAATAACGGTTAAGGCTCAGACAAACGCCTGGATTAATGGAAAAAAGAAAGTGTTTAGCAGTCAGGCGAGTTCCTATGCTAAAGGAAAGACATACTAATTTATAGCTTGAAGAGGATTTTTATGGATAAAATTGCAGTATTGATACCCTGTTACAATGAAGAAAAGACAATAGCGAAGGTTATAAGAGATGCCAAGGCGGCTCTCCCTGAAGCTGTTATTTATGTATATAACAACAATTCAAAAGACCGCACCGCGGAAATAGCAGCAGCTGAAGGAGCGGTTGTACGTAATGAGTATATGCAGGGAAAAGGTAATGTTATAAGGCGTATGTTCCGTGAGATTGATGCCCTTGTATATGTTATGGTTGACGGCGATGATACATATCCTATGGATTCCGCACCGGAGATGGTCGACCTTGTTCTTAATCACAATTCAGACATGGTAGTAGGTGACAGACTTTCATCGACATATTACCAGGAGAATAAAAGACCTTTCCACAATTTCGGAAACAACCTTGTAAGAGGAAGTATCAACAGATTATTCGGATGCAATATAAGAGATATCATGACCGGATTCAGAGCTTTCAGCTATGAGTTTGTTAAGACATTCCCTGTACTTTCTAAGGGATTTGAGATAGAGACAGAGATGACCATTCATGCCGTATATAACAATATGCAGATTGATAATGTCGTGATTGAGTACAGAGACAGACCTGAAGGATCTGAGAGTAAGCTCAATACTTACGAAGACGGTATGAAGGTTCTTAAGACGATTGCAAAGCTTTACAGAAACTACAAGCCTTTTGGGTTCTTTCTTATCATTTCGACTATACTTGCGATAATATCAATGATCTTTTTCATTCCGATCCTGAAAGAGTATTGGGAGACACATCTCGTACCTAGATTCCCTACTTTAATCGTATGTTGCTTTATTATGCTTTCGGCGGTTCAGAGCTTTTTTGCGGGAGTTATTCTGTCGACACTTGCGGTAAATAACAGACGTGAGTTCGAGATGCAGCTCAATATGCTCCAGCGTCATAAGGAAACAGATTTGTTGAAATAAGGATTATATAAATGAGTGACAATATTACCAAAAATAAGTCGGGGCTTTTCAAAAAAGCCTCTAAAGACTTTATATTCAGCGTTCTTGCGCTGATAATTTATAACGGTGTTTTGCAGCTTCTTATCTATCCCGAGATTGAACAGAGGGTGGGAGCGGATGCTTTCGGCACCGTTCTTTATTTGATTTCCGCGGTTTCTGTAATGGGCGCGGGATTTGGAACGGCAGCAAGTTATTCGAGGATGATGGCCAAAAAGAACAGAGAGGAAACAAACGGTGATTACAATGCTTTCCTTCTTATTATTGCGGTTATATCCGTTCCTGTTACTTTTGTATCTCTTTGGGCGGCAGAAGGGACGGCTTTTGGGCTCTTTTTGCCTGTGCTTGTACTGATGATCGTTACCGTGTTTAGATACTATGCGGATGTTCAGTACAGAATGACCATAAGATTTAAAGAGTACTTTCTTTTCTTCGTCGCTACTTCTGTCGGATATGTGATCGGTCTTTTGCTTTACCCGGTGACACGAAGCTGGGTGTTTGTTATTTTGCTCGGTGAAGTTTTTGGAATTGTATTTACGGTCATTACGGGAACAATCTTCAGAGCGCCGTTCTTTAATCTGTCCGGCTGTTTTAAAGAGAATATGGCTTCTGCATGGTTCATCTCGGGCAGTAATCTCGTGGCGGCGCTTATACTGCACTCTGACAGAATACTGTTAAGGCTCCTTGTTGCAGAGGAGAGGGCAGTTACCATTTTTTATACGGCAAGTCTTGTGGGCAAGATCGTTGCTATGATAACGACTCCTTTAAACGGTATCGTTATAAGCTATCTTACCAATTATAAGATTGAGATGAACAAGAAAAGATTTGCCGGTATCGGTGCGCTGTTTATGGGACTTACGGTCATGGGTGCCGCAGCCTGCTGCGTTGTTTCCATGATATTTGTGAAGTGGAGATATCCGGATATCTATGAAGAGGCATCGGAATTTTTCTTTTTGGCAAATCTTGGTCAGCTCATGTATTTTATTTCAGGCTCTTTGATGGTAATACTTCTTGCATTTACGGAAGAGAAGCTTCAGCTTGGTATTAATATTGTTTATGGAATAGCATTTGCGGTTATAGTTATTCCTGCTACGTATTTTGGCGGTATTGTAGGAATTTCCTATGGCCTTGTTGCTGTGAATGCAGTGAGATTTATCTTGGTTATAATGTTGGGAGTAGGAAGACTTGGAAAAAATATTAAGGAAGTTTGACAGACAATAAATGTCGTTTGTTATGATTGATATAACGTTTGCTGATGTGCGGCAAAAGACTAAAAACTTAAGACTTTCTTAAGATTAACAGCAGATTTCATTAATTTTCATTTCCTTTCGTAATATTATGACGATATAGGTGTTAGAATTAAACTTGATGAAGTATCAGCGAGGAGGAAAAATGAAGAAAAAATTTATTGGACTTGTTGCGGGCTTGACATCTGTAGTTATGCTGACATGCGGCTGTTCCTCAATTGGATCGGACGCAGATGCGGCATTTGAGTATATAAATGATGAACTTGCAACAGGGTTAAGCGGAACAAGTGAAGAGGCAACACAGGGAGGAACATTGATCTTTGCAGAGGATATTTATCAGCCTATGCTTGAAGAGTCAAGTTCGGTTGCTTCGACAACCAAAGAGGAAGAACCTCAGGAAGAGCCACAGGCAGATGATGACAAGGTAGTAATGGTATTTATCGGCGACAGCCAGATTGAGAACGGAAGAGACAGCGGAACGGATCTTGCTTCGCTTGTATCTGAAAGAGTTCCCAATTCTGTTGCATATAACCTTGGAATAGGCGGAACTACTGCTGCGCTTGAACATTCAACATCAGACGCATCTTTGGATAAGTGGGATTCTATTTCTTTTAACGGAATAGCTTACAGCCTTGCAGGCAAAGTTGACAAAGACAGAGTTTTTGCCAATTATCCGGTAGTTCTTGATAACCTTAACAAGATAGATCCTGAAGAAGTTGACTATTACTTTATAGAGTACGGCGCAAATGACTTCTTTACAAAAATGCCGCTTGATAAGACTCAGTTTGAAGGTAATCCTCTTCATTCATATTATGAGGCGCTCGAGGTGGGAGTCAGCACCCTTAAAGATATCAGCCCGAATGCCAAGATTGTTATGATGACTCCGTTCTACGGAATTTACAAGGATTCTCAGGGTAAGTTCCTCGGAGATTCTTACGTAGTAAGCTACGGAGTTGACACTCTTGCTAACTATGCAAGAAAGGCTTTAAATGTAGCCGAGGACAAGAAGCTCATAGATTTTGATGCTATGAATGACAACAAGAAGTGCGATCTGTATCTTGATACAGCAGAGGAGTATCTCATGGACGGTACTCATCTCACGGAGAAGGGACGTAATGTATTTGCAAGACTCCTTGCGCACATTCCGAACTTCTACGAGGAGAACGAGCCTTACGCATATCTTGAGAATGACTATATCAAAATAAACGAATTCGATCCTGAAGATTATTTCATGATTTCCGACAGTGAGCTTGAGGAGCGCTACCCCGAAGCCTACGAGAAACTCAAGGCCGGTGCCTACCCTCTCGCCCGAGAGCACGGCGCAGGATCCGATGACGATGACTAAACATATGCGACACATGTGATAAGCGGACGACCTATATGGCCATTTTTCACAGCCGGCAGCGGCGGTATCAGTTTGGAAATGCTTGTGTACGTCTGCGCAGTGATTTTCAGAAATTAAAAAAACAGGGAATGCTTCCTTTCACGTTGTTCAGAGAAGTCAGCATTCCCTGTTTTTTTAATTTCGAAAATCATCTTGCTCGTCCGAAAACTGCGCATTTCCAAACCGATACCGCCGCTGCCGGCTGCGAAAAATGGCCGTATAGGTCTGGCTGTTTATTCAATGGAGTGGCTGCGAAATCATTATTTTTCCAAAGGAGTAGAAAAAGGTTGATTTTAATCGCAAAGTAATTCATAATATACAATGTTAATGAATGTTTTACAAAGAATATTGATTGATTTTTACGTTTGTGAGAACTGCGGAAACGTGATTATAGCTGAAAAGCAGAGATGTATAGTGGGGTTGCCGCTACGTAGTTCCATAGGTGGGATTTTCACAGTTTTTATGTGAGTTGTAACATTCAAGAGCATATGCGGGCGGGAATATTTATTCTGCCCTCGCTCTGTCTGTTTGAGCCCGGTACGGGCGAGTTTAGGAGCGAAGAATAAATATTCCCACCCGCGTATGCCTTGAATGTCAACGAACATAACACTGCGAAAATCCCACCTATGGAACGCATATATTGAAGAATGCCTTGGGGTAGGGTATACTACTATTGTTGTTCGTACATATAATTTTTAACGAACGATTATTTAGAGAATAGAGGATAAAATAATGAAAAAGGCCTTAATTATAGGTGCAGGTCCTGCGGGTCTTACTGCAGCATATGAGCTTTTGACCAAGTCAAAAGATTATCAGGTAGTAATTTTTGAGGAAACTGATAAATTTGGCGGTATTTCAAGAACTGTTAATCATAAGGGAAACCGTATGGATATGGGAGGACACAGATTCTTCTCCAAGGTTCCCGAAGTTAATGAGTGGTGGGAGAAGATGCTCCCTAAACAGGGCTCGCCGACCTATGATGATATAGTTTTGAACAGGCCTATGAAGATGGCTGAGGGCGGCCCCGATCCTGAGAAGACTGACAGAGTTATGCTCAGAAGGAACCGCGTATCACGAATCTTTTTCGACAGAAAGTTCTATGATTATCCCATCTCACTTAAGGTAGAGACTTTCAAGAACATGGGACTTATAAAGACTGTTCAGTGCGGTTTTTCTTATGTCGGAGCTATGCTCTTTAAGCGCAAGGAGAACTCACTTGAAGATTTCTATATAAACCGTTTCGGAAAGAAATTGTATTCGATGTTCTTTGAGTATTATACAGAGAACCTCTGGGGAAGACATCCTTCAGAGATAGATCCTTCATGGGGAGCACAGCGAGTTAAGGGTGTTTCCATTTTGGCGGTACTTAAGAATGCGCTTCGCAAGAAGTCGGGTAAGACGGGCGGAAAGGTTGAGACTTCACTTATCGAGGAGTTTAGTTATCCTAAGCTTGGACCCGGTCAGCTCTGGGAAGTTACTGCGGAAGAGATCAAGAAACTTGGCGGAACAATAATCATGAATGCCAAGGTTACCAAGATCCGCAAGGAAGGTAATCATATAAAGGGCGTGTCATACATGATGGATGGCAAGGAGATGGATATAGACGGAGATGTTGTTATCAGCTCAATGCCTGTTAAGGACCTCGTTGCAGGAATGAATGATGTTCCCGCAGATCCCGCAAGAATTGCGGCAGGTCTTCCTTATCGTGATTACATGACTCTTGGAGTTCTTGTTCCCAAGCTTAATCTTGTAAATAAGACCAATATCAAGACTATCGGTAATATAGTTCCCGATAACTGGGTATATGTACAGGACAGAAATGTTAAGATGGGACGTTTCCAGATCTACAACAACTGGTCACCGTACCTTGTAAAAGACCTTGATCATACAGTATGGCTCGGACTTGAGTATTTCTGTTTTGAAGGCGATTCGATGTGGAATATGACTGAGGATGAATTTGCTAAGATGGCCATTGGTGAGATGGTAACGCTTAATCTTATAAGCGATGCAAAGGAAGTCATTGATTATCACATGGAACGTGTTAAGAAAGCATATCCTGCATACTTTGATACTTATGATGAGATGGATAAGCTTATCGAGTACCTTAATACAATAGATAATCTATACTGTGTGGGACGTAACGGACAGCACAGATACAATAATATAGATCATTCCATGTGCACTTCGTTTGAAGTTGTAAAGAATATTATAAGCGGCGAGACAGACCGCAGTAATATTTGGAATGTTAACACAGAGAAGGAGTACCACGAGACTGACGGTCAGAAGGCAGAAGATGTCGAAAATGAAGAGGTCGAGGTAGACTGATGAAAATGCATTTCGTAATATAGATCGAAGTGTATGATGTAGAGATAGATTAAATTTTAAATGCGGTGCTTGAGATTAGAAACGGCACCGCATTTTTTTAGGAGTATTATGAAAAAAAAGATTAGTATTTTGATCCCCTGTTTTAATGAGGTGGAGAATGTGGAAGGCATATCTTCCGCAGTTGAAGAGGTCATAAAAAAAGACCTTTCAGATTATGATTATGAGATTGTTTTTATAGACAATGCATCAACGGACGGAACAAGAGATAAGATTGAGAAGATCTGTGCGGGAAATGAGAAGATAAAGGCGATATTTAACGTAACCAATTTCGGTCAGTTCAATTCACCTTTTCACGGGATGTGCTCCCTTGACGGAGATTGTGTGATTCCCGTGTGCGCTGACTTTCAGGATCCCGTTGAGCTTATCCCCGTGTTTGTAAAAAAGTGGGAAGAGGGCCACAAGATTGTGAGCGGCGTAAAAGCGTCCAGTAAGGAAAACGGATTTATTTATTTCCTCAGAACAATCTATTATAAGACAATAAAGAATATGTCCAGCGTTCGCATGATCGAGCATTTTACGGGCTTTGGACTTTATGATAAGACTTTCATATCACTTCTTAGACAGCTCAACGATCCGGTTCCTTTCATAAGAGGAATAGTTGCCGAGTACGGTGAGGGATTTAATATGACAACCGTAGAATATGAGCAGCCAAAGAGAAGAGCGGGAAAGACACATAACAATTTCTATACATTATATGATGCGGCAATGTTGAGCATTACGTCATATACCAAGGTGGGACTAAGACTCTGTACTATTGCAGGGTTTGTTTGTGCACTTATCGATATGATAGTTGCATTTATATATCTTGTGCTTAAACTTACTCACTGGTATAGCTTCCATGCAGGTTACGCACCGATGATCATCGGAATGTTCCTTATAGGGGCAATACAGCTCTTTTTCATTGGACTTACCGGAGAATACATCCTCAACATAAATACCAGAGTTATCGGACGCCCGATAGTGGTTGAGGAAAAGCGCATAAATTTTGAAAAAGAAAAATGATTTTAGGGTTACAGACCGGGCTTAGGGAGATTTAATGAGTTTTATTTCATTTGCATTTATGGCTTTTTTGCCGATTGCAGTTTTGGTCAACTTTATAGTACCTGCTAAGTATCGTTATATCTGGCTTCTTATTGTGAGCATGGTGTTTTATTCGACTGCGGGTATAGATGCTGTGGGAATCCTTTTGTTGTCGATACTTTCGGTTTATATGTCGGGAATTTATATTGGCAAGAAAAAAGGTATGGCAAAGCTTGTACTTTTCTTATGCCTTCTTTTTAACATTGGAATTCTCTTTGTTTTTAAATACCTTAATTTCTTCATGGTAATTTTGGAGAAAGTTACACTTGGTTCGGTAGAAGCGGCTCATTTTAATATGATACTTCCTTTGGGACTTTCTTTTTACATACTTAAATCTGTCGGATATCTTATCGATGTATACAGAGATAAGATAGAACCCGAAGAGAATTTCTTCAAACTTGCGCTTTTTATATCGTTTTTTCCCCAGATTGTTGCCGGACCGATAGAGAGAGCGGGGAATATGCTAACGCAGTTTGATAATCCCAAACCCATTGATTTTGACAGATTCAGAAATGGGTTTCTTCAGGTGCTTTGGGGATATTTCCTCAAGCTTGTTATAGCGGAGAGACTGGCTATTTTTGTTAATACTGTATTTGATACATCAGACGGAATCAGAGGATCAGTGGCGTTTGTTGCTATTATTTTCTATACGTTTGAGATTTATGCGGATTTTGCGGGATATTCACATATTGCTATAGGAATTGCCAGAATCTTGGGCATTGATGTAATGAAGAATTTTGAGTGCCCGTATCTTGCGATGTCAATTGCGGAGTTCTGGAGAAGATGGCATGTGTCGCTTTCTTCCTGGTTCAGGGATTATCTCTATATTCCGCTTGGCGGAAACAGAAAAGGCACTGTCAGAAAATTCATCAATATACTCATAGTATTTACTGTCAGCGGACTTTGGCACGGCGCGGATTTTACATTCCTTGCATGGGGACTGATTCACGGTATTTATCAGGTTATAGGAAGTGTGCTTTCTCCTTTCAGGGATAAAGTGACGAAGGTATTTAATGTCGGAAGGGCAAGCTTTTCTCACAGAGTTGTAAAAACAGTGGGGACATTCATTCTTGTGGCTTATGCATGGGTATTTTTCAGAGCGGATGACATATATCAGGCTCTTGGGATAATCAGGAATTCATTTGCATTCACGCCGTGGAAATATGTTGACGGAAGTATGTACCAGTATGGTCTTACCAGAGGTAGTTATCTTGTCGGTATATTTGGCATAGTGCTTATGATAATTGTCGATCTTGTAAACAATAGAGGAATTGTGATAAGGGAAAAGATTCTGTGCCAGGGAATGTGGCTTCGCTGGATCATTATGATAGTGGGAATTTTGGTTACGGTAGTATGCGGTATATGGGGGCCGGGTTACGACGTATCTGATTTTATATATAAGCAGTTTTAAAGGCGAGAATGGGGATGAGCATAAAAACAAAGATAAATATTGCATTGAAGTGCATATTTTTTACATTAACCGTAGGTGTCATTCTATATGGGGCGACGGTTGTATTGGAGAGAAAAGACAGTCTGTATAAGTATGCGGATTTTTTTGATATGGCTGAAAAAGATCAGATAGATGTTCTGTTTATCGGATCATCGCATGTCATAAATGCTATCAATCCGACGGTTTTATACAAGGAATACGGTTACACATCTTATAATATGGGAGGCCATGGTTCACTTCTTCAGTCAACATATTGGGAGCTGATGGAATCACTTCAGTATACAACGCCCAAGTGGGTTGTTGTTGATGCCTATATGCTTGAAAAGGACTATCGCTATCTTGACGACAGGGAGGCAAATCCCGATGAGGATGAGGTAAATACATCTGTTGAGCAGCTTCATCTCAATATGGATGTATGGCCGTGCAACAAACTAAAAATAGATGCGATGAACGACCTTATTTTGGATAAAAAAGTAAGGAGAGAATTTCTTTTTAATTTCCTTGTATATCACAACAGGTGGGAATACATATCCGAAGATGATTTCAAATCCATAACGGGGCATGAGTCACGAAATGAGTTGTTTGGCGCAGAGATGAGATATGATGTGGAGACATCGATACTTCTTTGCAAACAGCCAAAGGAAGGAACAATCCTTGAAGAGGAGACGGTTGGGGAACGCTATCTTGCCGCTATTATCGAGGAGTGTCAAAAACGTGGTATCGGTGTACTTGTGACTTTCGATCCTTTTAATCCTGAGACAAAAGATATTATTGCGGCAAATTCAGCCGGTGCGATCGCAAAGGCTTACGATGTGCCTTATCTTAACATGCTTAACGGTGATGTCATAGATATATATTCGGATCTTAACGATCACGGTCATCTGAATGTTGTGGGAGCGACAAAGACTACAAGGGCTATAGGTGACTGGCTTAAGAAGAAAGGAAAGCTTACCGACCACAGGGGCGATAAAGCCTATTCTTATTGGGAAGAACGCAGTAATAATTTCTATGACACTATCAGGGATGATATTCGAGAGGAGAACAATCTTATTTCCAAACTGAGTCTTATGTCTCTTGGGGAATATGGATTTGTATTCTATTGCAATGATGGTTCACAGGTCTTTACGGATAAACCGATGGAACATATTATCAGTGAGATAGCCGGTTCAAACATGATAAAAACCACGGCGGGCCCGTATATAATGATAAACGATCCGAAATCGGGAAAAATCTATGAGGCTTCGGGGGACAGTTGCCTTGAGAATATAGAGATAGCTATGGGGCGAATGTACTATCAACCTGTCGAGCACGATTTCAGATTATTCTATGAGGCGGATGACACGGATACCAATTACCTTTATGACGATGCTTATATAGGTGCGGATATCCAGATACTAATATATGATAAGGAAACCGGCGAAGTGATAGATCATCAGTATTTCACTTCAAAAGGAGGAAAGTATGCCAGATAAGATTTGTATTGTTGGAATAGCGGGAGGCACCGCATCAGGAAAGACTACGATAGTCAGAAAGATAAAAGAGAATTTTGGGGATGACATCGTTGTCATAAATCATGATTCGTATTATAAAGCACACAATGACCTTTCATACGAGGACAGGTCCAAGCTTAACTACGATCATCCCGATTCATTCGATACACAGATGATGATCGAGGATGTAAAAAAGCTTAAGAATAACGAGGAAGTGGATATTCCCGTTTATGATTTTTCGATTCACAACAGAGCCGATGCGACGGTTCACATCGCGCCAAAGAATGTTATAATTCTTGAGGGAATTCTTGTTCTTGAGAATAAGGAATTGAGAGACCTTATGGATATTAAGGTCTTTGTTGATACAGACGCCGATGAAAGGCTGATGCGCAGAATAAGACGTGATATGGTTGAGCGTGCAAGAAGCATAGAATCTATTCTTAATCAGTACGCAGATACCGTTAAGCCGATGCATGAGCAGTTTATCGAACCCAGTAAGAAATATGCGGATATCATTATCCCGAGAGGCGGAGAGAACCTTACGGGAATCAGTATCCTGCAGCAGCATATAAAAAGTATGCTAGACACAGATAACTACATTGCTTAGGAGATTATACATATGCTTATGGTTGCATGGTCAGTAGTGCGACTCATCTATTGGATGTTGATAGTGCCCTATCTTATCGGGCAGGTATTTAATTTTATATTGCCAAAAGAGAGAAAAACGGTTGGAACTACGTTCGTTCTGGGACTTCTTATCTACTTTGCATTATTTGAAATAATATCGATTCCATGCATGCTGCATTATAAATGGTTTGCATTTACGCATTGCAGAAGGATCTATGTGGTAGTGACATCGATACTTGCGCTTATCGGAGCATTCAGATTTGATAAGACTTTGTTTAAGCTGAAAGCATTATCCGAGCTCAAGACGGAGACAAAGATCTACTATGGGATTTTTATAGCTCTTGTGCTGTTTCAGATTGTTATGAGCTATGTGTATGCTCCGTTTAACGGGGATGATTCATTCTATGTTGCAAATTCTCTTGCTGCACAGCAGAGAGATTTTATGAACAGAGTCGATACCAATACGGGAGTATTGATAGACCTTGATATCAGACATGCGCTTGCTGTTATTACAATGTGGATAGCTTTTATCGCAAAGAGTTCGTCGGTGCATGCGACAATTGTGTCACATTCGGCTGTTCAGGTGCTTTTCATACCGCTTGTTTATTATGTATATTATCTTATAGGTAAAGTTCTTTTTAAGGATAAAAAAGAGAACCTGCCTGTATTTATGATCTTCGTGAATGTCATAATGATATTCGGAAATGTTTCGATAACTACGCCCGCGGCATTTTTTCTTACAAGAACATGGCAGGGAAAGGCGCTTTTGTGCAATATAGTTTTCCCTATGATCTTCTGGATCTTTTTACTTATGTTTGACGATGTGTCAAAGGTAAAAGAGGTGCAGGGCGGATTTAAGGAAAAGCTGAAACTGACGGCGCCTTTGTGGATAATGCTCGGACTTGTGAATATGTTCTCGGGAATGTGCTCGGAGCTTGGAATTGTTTTTTCAAGCGGGCTCGCAGCTCTTTTTACACTTGTACTTCTGTTTGTTTCAAAGAGATGGACTGTGCTTGTGGGAGCATTCATGGCGGTCATACCCAATCTTATCTATTTTGGAATCTATATAATGATGGGAGGTGGGCTGTGATATGTACGGAATATTTGTTCAATGTTTTGTAGAGCTCAAAGAGTATTTTGGCGGACACGGTGTGCCGGTTGATGATTTTAAAGCAATGCTTATGCTTGTTCTATTTCTTGCGGCAGCAGTTTTTATAATTGTTTCCGAACACGATCTTCCAAAGAAAGCGTTGTTTGGAATCTGGCCGGTTGTGATGGTTGTAGCATTTCTATTCCCTGTAACCAAAATGATATTTGTAAAAGTACCGGGATTTGATGAGGGAAGAGAGTATTACAGATTGTTGTGGCTCATACCTCAATATATTGTGCTTGCTTATGCTGCGTGCCTTATCCTTAATAAGATAAAGCATGATGCGGTAAAAAGAGCTACTTTTGTTATAATGTTACTTGTTATAGTATTTACCGGAAAGTATGTATATACCGAAGGTGTTTACATGAAGAAGGCGGAGAATCTTTATCATATTCCGCAGGATGTTATTGATATTTGCGAACTGGTCGCACCTGAGGATGAGGAAGAACGCGTTACAGTGGCATTTCCTGAGGAGCTTACGTGGTTTGTAAGGCAGTATGATTCAAATATTCTCATGCCTTACGGAGCGGATTATATTGAAGAAGGCTACTTGGAGCCTGTATATAATGCGTATAAGAATGTTGAAGAAGTAAATGGTGTCGGAATTGTAAATGCCGATCAGCTGATAGAAGCAACAAGATTTAATGTGTGTTTCTATGTTGTTGTTCCGGAAGATACAGAGACCAGAAAGATGAGCAAAGATCTTAAGACACTTGGTTTAGAACTTGTGGATAAAGTGGGGCACTTTTATGTATATAAAGACCCTGTTGCAATAAAAAAAGCTCAGGAAGAAGAATTAAATGGATAAAGAAGTACAACAATATCTGGACAGAGTGCATGAGTCTGATTTTGCCATGCTCTCAGAGGTTGACAGGATATGTAAAAAATATGATATACAGTATTATCTTCACGGAGGAACTTTTCTCGGCGCTGTAAGGCACAAGGATTTTATTCCGTGGGATGATGATGTGGATATTCTCTTTTTGCGTGAGGACTATGAGAGATTTATTGAGGTCTATGAAAAAGAAGCTGATAAGAGATTTAAGCTCTTAAGATTTGAAAGATATCCTCAGTTTTTTGATTTTATCACAAAGATTGCAGATTACGATCTTACTTACGAGGAGACCTCATTCGGAGCGGAAGATTTCTACGATCACAGATATTCGCATCCGACACTGGATCTTTTTGTATTCGACAAAGAGGCGGATAATCACAAGTGGCAGCTTATCAGAATGAAACTTCTCTATGCTCTTGCGATGGGACACAGGCCGTATGTTGATTATTCCAAATTTAAAGGAGTCATGAAGGCTGTTTCCTGCATTCTTACGACTGTAGGAAAGTTCATACCTTTCAGAGTCATTGCGCAGGAATATATGAAGCTTCAGACTCTCGGAGGAATTGCCAAGAGGGCCGACAGAGGCGGCGATGAGACGACTCTTTTCATCTCTAATGAGCAGCCCGATCCAAGATATTGGGGACTTGATTTTGATGCGGATCATCTTGTCTACGGACCTGATGTGGCACATATAAGGGATAAAGAGTTCCCTATTCCGAAGAACCATGACAAGTGGCTTAAGAAGACTTACAAGGATTATATGAGTCTTCCTCCCGAGGATAAGAGAGTGCCTATGCACGTTAATGTTATTAAGAAAAACGAGGAATGATAGATATGAAAACAATAGCGCTTATAATTGCCGGTGGCACAGGTGCCAGAATGAAGCAGGATATTCCCAAGCAGTTTCTTACGGTAAATGAGAAGCCGGTTATTGTGTATACGCTTGAGGCGTTTCAGAATCACCCTGAGATTGATTCAATCGCGGTAGTGTGTGTTGAGGGCTGGGAGCAGATGCTTATGGCATATGCACGTCAGTTTAATATTTCCAAACTTGAGCATGTTGTAGGCGGTGGAGAGAACGGTCAGGGCTCGATCCGCAACGGCGTGTATGAACTTGAAAAGAATTTTGATGCGGATTCTATAGTACTTATCCATGATGCGATAAGACCTATGGTATCGGCTGAGATTATATCCGACTGCATAATGAAGACCAAGCAGTACGGAAATGCAATTACGGCGATTCCTTGCGCGGAAGCCATGCTTACTACAACGGACGGCGAGATGTCCGAAGAGACATATCCCAGAGATAATCTTAAGAGAACGCAGACACCTCAGGGATTCAGACTTGGAGAGATATGTGAACTTCACAGAGAGGCTCTTTCCAAGGGGATAACCAATTCCGTTGCATCATGTACGCTTATGACGGAACTTGGCAGAAAAGTGTATTTTTCACAAGGATCTGAGAAGAACATTAAGCTTACGACAGTTGATGATATTGACATCTTTAAGGCGCTTCTTATGAGCAAAAGAAGTGAATGGTTGAAGTAAAATGCTTTTTAATTCATACGGGTTTATGCTTTTATTTCTGCCGATATTTCTGGCGGCGTATTTTTTAATAAGAACTTATATCAAAGATCATAAGAAAAAAGAAGGCATGCTGAATCTGCTGATGGTTCTGGGCTCTCTTGTTTTCTATGGTCTTTTTGACTTTCGTAATACTGTCATTTTTTGTATGAGTATATTTCTCAACATAAATGCAATAAATATCATCAGGATGAAGAAGAATTCAAAAGTCAGGCTTGGTATTTGTATTGCGGCAAATGTTGCGATCTTATGCTTCTTTAAATTCAGAGGGACTTTTTTCCCGGTTGCGATCAGCTTTTATACTTTCAATCAGATCTCATACCTTATCGATCTCTATAGGGGAGATATAGAAGAACATGATCTGATGAACTATCTTATCTACATTTTGTTTTTTCCAAAGATACTCCAGGGACCGCTTATGAATTATTCGGATTTTATAGGCGGGCTTAAGAAGGCGTACGACGAGGATCTCGACTGGGAAAAGATAATGCGCGGAATGCTTCTTTTGTCTATAGGAATGTTCAAGAAGGTTATCCTTGCGGATACCTTCGCAAAAGCGGTTGATTACGGCTTTTCTTCTATTCCAAATCTGGGCAGGATGGAAGCGATATTGTCAGCCGTGTTCTATTCATTTCAGCTGTATTTTGATTTTAGCGGTTACTGCGATGTTGCGGCTGCAATCTGCCTTATGATGGGCTTTGAGCTTGCACTTAATTTCAATTCGCCGTATAAAGCGGTGGATATAGATGATTTCTGGGACAGATGGCATATTACTCTCACTAAGTTTTTTACGAAGTATGTCTATATTCCTCTCGGAGGAAACAGAAAAGGGCGTCTTAGAACGTATGAGAATATCTTTACAGTATTTCTTCTTAGCGGAATATGGCACGGCAACGGACTGACATTTGTTGTCTGGGGAATCATGCACGGTATTCTCAGCATCGTCACAAGGATTGTGAAAAATAAGAAAAAAGCTGCCGGTGAGAAGGCGCAGAGCAAAGCGGTATCTGTATGTAAGAGAATCTTTGGAATAATCTTTACATATGCTTACGTGACTGCGGCCTGGGTGTTCTTTAGGGCTGAGAAGATATCCGATGCGCTGCTTCTTTTTAAGAGAATGGCGGTTGGCGGAATAAGACCGTTTTACAGTACTTTCGCGGACGGATTCAATCTTGATGAGATATGGTATGTGATCAAGGTGACGCCGCTTATGAAACTCAGTTTTGCATGGGATATATGCTTGTGGCTTTTTCTGATAGTCGGCGCAGGTATCATATTTTTTGGCAAGAATGCAGTTTCGTATTCCAAGGAATGCAAGATAAATCTTGGAACAACGGTACTTACTGCGGTGCTTTTGGTATGGAGTATCATTAGCTTTTCGGGTGTGAGTACGTTTTTATACATGAATTTCTGACGGGAAGATTGGTATGAAAAGGTATAAAAAATATTTTTTTATCTTAATAAGTTTGATATTGATCGTGTTTATTGCCTGCGGGGCTCTGGTCGTATATGTGGATCCTTTTTTTCATTATCATGCACCTGTGGCGGGATTTCCGTATATTGTTGACAATCAGCTGAGTCAGAATCCGGGAATGGCAAAGAATATGATTTATGACGGATGTATCATAGGATCTTCGATGACGGTTAATTTTGATACCGACGATTTCAAGGAGATAATGGGGACCGATACGGTTAAGCTCAGTTACAGCGGGGCGTATCCGAAAGATGATTACAACATTCTGTCGATCGTTTTTGATAAGAATACCTATGCGAGAAAGCAAAAACCTGTAAAACAGGTATATCTGGCGGTAGATATTCCTACAATGGCCGCAGATCCTGCTACGACGAAGTATCCGCTTCCCATGCATCTGTATGACAAGAATGTCATAAATGATGTCAAGTATCTCATAAATAAGGATGTTTTGTTTGAATATATTTTCAGGCCTGCGATACAAGGGAAAGGATCCGATCTTTCGGAAATCTATTTCAGCTGGTGGACGCCCGAGTATTACAATACGCAGTGGGTTATGCACAACTATGAACAGCCGGAAGAAAATCCCGTGGAGACGGAAAAAGACGCTCTGATCGAAGCTACGGAAGTTAATCTATCCGAGAATATCCTGCCTTTTGTTGAGGAGAATCCGGACACCGAGTTTTATTTCTTTTTCCCGCCGTACAGTATCTTGTACTGGAACAATGTTATGAGGGAGAATACTTTTGAGGCAACGATGGAACAGTACAGATATGTTGCTGAGAGACTTCTTCAATATGACAATGCAAGGGTTTTTTATTTCCAGACGATGGAAGAAACACTTGATCTTGATAATTACGCGGATTATTCACATTATAAACCCGCAATTAACAAATTTATGGTAGAATGCTTTAAAGACGGAAAATATGAAATAAGATCCGTCGAAGAAATGGAAGATGGATTATCGACAGTTAGAAAAATGGTTGCAGACTATGATTTTGCAGAACTTTTTTCAAAAGAATGGTAAGGAAGAACATTGACATATGAAGCACGAGAGATTGCAAAAAGTAATTGAGTGGGGAATCGGGATTATATCATTTTTAGTGATTGTACTTATGGTTGGAACAATCGTCAGAGTGTCCATGTATGCTGTGCCGGTATCGGATGATTATTGGTATGCAAGAACAGGAATAGGAGTTAAAGGGCTGTGGAATCGTTTTGTTGTCGCATGTGATTTTTCGCGTGAGATATATGAACATCATCAGGGTACCTATTTTACTTCATTTTTTGGATCTTTTTTTAATCCTGTAATCAGCGGCGGATTTACAGCGCTTCGTATCACGATGATGGTGAATGCGATCCTTATTTTGGGATCGGTACTGTTTTTGACAGGTGTTTTTGTGCGAGGTGCCGCAAAAGTCGGAGCGCATGTATACCTGTTTATAATGGCTATCGCGGTATTCCCGCTTACGGTATATGATGCGTTTCAGGAAATATACTATTGGTATGTCGGCGCATCGGTATACGGATTTCCTGTAGCATTCGGCATTATTTCACTCGGGCTCTTTATTGTTTATAATTGTAATAAAGAAGTTGCACTCACCGGAAGAGAGCCGGCTGTGGGAGCTGCTATTTTCGGAGTATTTGCGGTCGGTGCATCTCTTGCCATAACGGGAACATATATGTATCTCCTTCTGGGTATAGTTATATATTTTGTGATCAAGAGAAAGAAAATTGAAAAAGATAATGTGATCATATTTTTGATTTGCCTTGCGGGAGCTTTAGCCAATGCACTTGCACCGGGGAATTTTTCAAGACAGGATCTTGAAAGCAGCAGTACTCTTGATATTAAGGCAGGAGTGGCCCATACTTTGGGATACTATCAATATGGGTTAAAATGGCTGTTTCTTGATAAAAACTTTTTTGTCCTGTTTGTCTGCCTTATAGCAGTGGGATATCTGATCTATGATAAGATCAAGCTTCACAAAAAGGCATGGGGCGTTTCGGTGATAATGCTTTTGGTGACTCCGCTTGTTACAGTGTTCCCGGTAGTTTTGGGGTACGGAGTCGGATGGATTCCGAACAGATGCTTTTTTGTCATGACGGTTGCGCTGACTCTGGCGCTTGACAATCTTGCGCTGTTTGTGGGATGGCTTATCGGAAGGATGCTTAAAGGACATAAGAGGATGTCTGTTCTTACAGTTCTTTCTGCAATAATATTTGTAAGTTTTATAGCAACAACATATTCTCCGAGAGAATACTGTATTGCTAAATTGAATAAGCAGTTGTATGACGGCGAATTCCAGAAGAATTACGCCGATACCAAAGAACTTATCGAGAGTTTTGCCGACAAGAAGGGGCAGGATGTTGAAGTTGACGTTCCAACCGAGCCGGAATCGATAAGAAACTTCTATACATTCTTTTTACCTGATGATCCGGACAATGTGATAAATAAGGATGTGGCAAGGGCGTACGGTTTAAACTCTATAGTTAATATAAGAGAGGAATGATATTTGTATGGGAAGGAAAAGAAATAACAGAGAAGAATTTGATATATACAGTGATGATGATTTTGATATTCTTTCTGATGACGATATGGAAGAATATGAAAATGATGATGACTTTAGGGATGCTGAAGACTTCGAGGATGATCTGAGCTATGAAGATTACGACGAGGATAATGAAATGGGATTTGAAGAAGATTACGAGGATGACTATCGTGCAGACAGAGGCGGAAGGCGTGACGGTTTGCAGAGAAGTTACAGAAATGACAGGCGCGGTGATTCTGTAAGGGACTACGATGAAGACGACCGCTATGATGATTATTCGAGGGATTATGAAGACGATGAGCATGATGATTTCGTAGATCTCGATGAAGACAGCAGACGCGTAAGTAAGCGCTCTAAGAAACGTTACAGAGACGATGACTATGATGACAATTATGAGGATGATGACGAATATGAAGGAAAAACAAAAATTCCCCGTTGGGCTCATTTTGTTGTGATCGGTATCATTGCTCTTGTGATCCTGTTTTTTGTGCTTAAACTTGCAAAGTGGAATTCCAGCAGTTTTGAACTTGAGGAATCGGATGAAAAGAATCTTGAGTATGAGCTTGCGGATATTCCCAATTATCTTTCTGACGAGCAGCTTGCAATGCCGGCTCATCAGGATGGCAAAGAGACAATTCTTTTCCTCGGAAACGATGCGATCACCTATGACAAGGGAGAGACCGGAGTTGTAGAGCAGATTGCAAAAGAAACAGGTGCTACATGTATAAACGCAGGATTTCCAGGATCAACCATTGCACGTAAGGCTGCTTCTTACAGCAGTGATTTCCCGATGGACGGTTTTTGCTTTGCCAGTGTTGTTCAGGCAATCACAAGCGGAGATTATGCGGTCCTTCACGATGCTGCGGGGCATATGTCCGATTCTGCATATGAAAGCAGTATATCAACACTTGAAAAGGTTGATTTTAATAATATTGATACCATCGTTGTTGATTACAACGCTCAGGACTATTTGGACGGCAGAATCGGAATGAATCCCGATGATCCGAAAGATGAGGTAACTTATAAGGGCGCTCTTTCATCGGGAATAGCCCAGATTCAGGAGACATATCCTCATATCAGGATCGTGTGCATGACTCTTACATATTGCTTTGCCTATAATTCAGAGGGAAAGACAATGAAAGGTCGTGACTACGACGGCGGAAACGGTGTTGTTGTTGATTATTATCAGTATATGATCGATGCATGTTCAGCGGCCCCTCACAGCGGAGTAAGTGTTATAGACAATTACTACGGAACCATCACGGATGAAAACAGCCAGGATATGCTTCTTGATAATGTCCATGTAAATGCGGATTGTAATAAATATATTGCCAAGCATTTCGCTGAATTCTACGCAAAAGTGCTGTCGATTGAAAAAGGGGAAGGATAAATGAAGGAAAACAGCATAGTTAAATATTTGCAGTTGCAGGGGGCTGTTATTGTTTATTCTCTTTCCACCGTTGCTGCCAATTGCGCATCCAAGTACGATTTTCTGTCATTTGGATGGATGGGCTTTTTTGCTCTTGAATTTGTGGCTTTGGCAATCTATGCGGTTATCTGGCAGCAGGTAATTAAGAAGTTCCAGCTTTCGGTGGCATATGCCAATAAGGCTATCACTCTTATGTGGTCAATGCTCTGGAATTTTATTATTTTTTCGAACGGGATCACACCGAAAAAGGTGATAGGTGTAATGATCGTCATTGCGGGAGTGATTGTTATGAACAGCTCTGACAAGGAGGGAAAAGAAATTGAATAAGTTTTTCTTTTTGATGATCCTTGCGGAGTTTATAGCTTCTTCTTCTCAGATGCTTCTTAAAAAGAGTGCTGAAAAGAGTTATGCATCGGTTATAAAAGAGTATCTGAACGTATTTGTTATTGCGGGATATTCACTTCTGCTTGTATCTATGGTAATATCAATTTTCTGTTATGACGGACTTGGCTATATGGGCACGGTTGTCATGGAGCCCATAAGCTATGTCATAGTAATGTTCATGGCAAGAGCTTTTTTCAAGGAAAAGCTCACAGCAAGGAAACTAATCGGCATGGGCCTTATTGTTTGCGGCATTGCCGTGTTCCATTTGTCTTGAATCCGACCGGTGAATTGTGAGGAAAATTGTGACTGAAAACAAAGATATTTATAAGATCATTGAACGTGTGCTTTTATGCGTTCTTATAATATTTGTGCTTGGATTTGTTTGGATCTATGCGGATGCTGATATCAATCACTATACTGTGAAGATGAATTCCGATATAGCTTCCGAGACGCTTGTCGGTATCTCAATTTATGAAAACGGCTATACGCTTCCGGATACGTGGTGCGGATCGACTCACAAATATATTATTTCGACACCGAATCTTGAGGCGCTTTTGTATCCTGTGACGGGATATAATATGAATCTTGCAATGGGCATATCGTGTGCTGTGATGATGATAGCGCTTGTTGGAGTTATGATCCTTTATTTCAGGCAGATAGGGCTTCGCGGTGCTGAGATATTTGTGGCGGCAGGACTTGCGCTTTCGCTTATGAAGTGTGGTGAAGACATCCATAATATGATGTATCTCTATGCGGAGTATTATGTAAGCCACCTTATAACATTGTTTATTATTATGATGTTATACAACAGCTGCCTTAAGAAGAATAAAGTTTCCGTTCCGATAATTGTTTTTACGGTTGTTCTTGCCGTTATTAACGGACTTCAGGGAATGCATGCATGTCTTTTTTGCTATGCACCGCTACTTGGAACTGAGATCCTGAGAAGATTTGTTTTATTTATAAAAAAGAAAAAGCAGGACAATTTCTTTATTCTCGGATGGGTATTCGGACTTTTTGCGATATCTTTTCTTGCGACAAAGTTTTCGGGAGGATACGGACTTGGTGCAAGCAGGAATATAAGACATGCAGGAGAGAAGTTTGTAGAGATAGTACTTCCTTTTTTGCTTGAAGTCATTAGCTTTGACACTGCGCCTGTTCTTGCGATACTTTTCTGTGTGCTGGCGGTTTGCGGTTATGTGATGACCGCGATTTCTCTGATAAAAAGAAATGATGATGAAGATGACAGGGCCGGATTTAACAGATACAGCCTGTTTACGATGCTGTTTGGCGTTATAATCTGCGTTCTTTCATCAACTTTTACTACGTCCGAAGCGGCGCCGAGATATTATCTCATGCTGGTATTTGTTGTGGCGGTCGGAACTGCTGCATTTATGAACAGATTTGATAAGAAGTACACCATGTGGATTGCGGTACCTGTCATTGTATATATGAGTATTAAGGGTATGTATTTCTATGACGATCTGATTAAGAGCGATAATACAAAAGAGTATGGCGGATATCTTGCCAGTGAGTGGATGAGTGAGAGAGGCTATGAATACGGCTACTCAACTTTTGACCATGCAAATATGATAACTGTACTCAGCAATAATAAAGTAAAGATAAGGCCTGTTAATTCTATGGAGGAAATGCAGGGGGCCAAGTGGCTTTCCGACAAGAATTGGTATCCGCCTGTCAAGGACGCGGCGGGAGCTACGTGCTATATTGTGTCGAAAGCGCTTGAACAGGACTTTGAGAAGTTTATTGAAAGGGAGAATCCTGTAATAGAAGATACGGGAAATGCCGGAGACTACACAATATATGTTCTTGATAAGGACTATACTGTGTGGGTTGATTAAAGGGAACCTATTTGATCATGCTAACCGGAATTTAATAAGTATACGTAATATAGGAAGGAAATAACCGAATGATAACAAAAAGTTGTTATTATATTTCGGAGATGTTAAAATGCTATATATGGTATAGGGGGTTATCGAGGGAGGATATATTTAGTTACGGAATTTGATTGATCGTACGAGGAGTGTATATGAAAAAGATAACTAAGCGAGGATTATTTCTCGGCCGCAAGGCTTCTAGTGACAGAAAAAAACGAGACTACAGGGAATACGAAGAATACGACAGAGATTATGACGATCGTGATACCGGAAGATATGACGACTATGATGATTACGATGATAATCGTGATTATGATGATCGCCGCTATGATATGGAATATGAAGTCTATGATGATAATCGCGGGTATAGGGATGATCGTGATTATGATGATTACGATTATGATCGCGACTACGAAGATAACAACCGTGATTACGTGGATGATCGCAAATACGGCGATATAGACGTCGAGTACGATAATAATTATAAAGAAGATGATTATGATAGGGATTATGCTGACGATGATCGTGACTATGTAGACGGAGACGACTACGGACACGGTTATGCCGATGATGATCGCTATTATTCAGGTGCTGCCCATAATTATGACGATAACGCAGGGGAGCGCGATTACAGAGATGAAAGTCAGTATGATTCCTATGATTATGACAGGGATTATGCTGATGATGACAGAGAATATGCAGAAGATGCCAATCGGTTCGAAGATGAAGATCTTCAGAAAACATTTGGCGGTGACAATGAATATGACAACAGATATATAGATGATGATTATGAGTATGACGGCGGATTCGATGACAGATATGATGATGAAGAATATGGCCGTGGATACAAGGCATCGATAAAGGGCGGCTACAGATCCGGTAAATATTCCGGCAAAAAGCATCCCAGACGCAGAGCGGAAGATGACTATGATGAAGGGCCGGGAGCTGTATTTGCAAGATTGGGAAAAGCTTTGAAGAATACGACTGCTGTTGAGCGTATAGCGGCAGCTGTTGCAGTTGTCATTATTTCAGGTGCTATTGTGACAGGAGTGTTCTATTCCAAAGCAATAGGCAAGAATAATGAGATCAGTGCATTTGCGGATGTCGGATCTACGATCGGTGATGTCCAGATTGTCGGACAGAGCGGACTTGTTGCGGTCGCTGATGCTGAAAAAGCAAAGGTGATGACTGCAGAGATCATTGACGAAGCAAAGACAGAGGCAACCGAAGAGGAAGAGAAGAAAGAAGAGGAAGAAGTAAAGGGCGGTAAAGTTAATGTCAATCTTTCTTCTATCAAGAGTGATCTTAAGATCAAGTTTGTGGGAAGCAATAAAAAGCTTGTCGCAAAAGTTCCTTTTAAGGTAACTGTTGAGACTCCCGACGGATCTACAGTAGATTATGAAGATGATGACAGAGACGGAATCATCTATAAAAAAGATATGAAGGCCGGAACATATAAGGTTACTCCCAAAGAGCTTCCTTCCGACTTCTCTCAGTACACTCTTGATACATCAACAAAGACAGTTACCGTTAAAGATAAGGTTGAGATGAAGGCTGTTGATGTCAGCGATGAGGTAAAGAAAGAATCACAGGTTAATGTCGCAAAAGAAGATACAGCTGTAAAGAATGTTGTGGAATCTACACTTAAAGATACCGTTGAGTATGTAGAGAGTGAGAAGATCCCGCTTGACGGCAGCGATACTGACGGATCGGGAACATATAAAGAGATCAATAAGTCTGATATCCCAAATCCTATGTCACAGTCTTCGATAATTGATTTTGCGAACTTTAGGACGGTTGCGCTGTTTGCAACGGATAAGCCGCTGACTGATGAAAATAACAGTTCACCGGAGGATCCTGCCAATACAGCAACTACCGTTGATAAATCAAACGATGATGAAGCAGCAAAAGAAGCTTCTAAGAAGGCTGAAGAAGAGCGACAGGAAAAAGAAAGACAAGAAAAAGAAGAAAAAGAGAAAAAAGAAAAAGCGGAAAAAGAGAAACAGGAAGCAGATGCGGCTGCAAAAGAGGCTTCAAGACAGGCTGAGGAAGCAAAGAAGGCTGAAGAAGCCAAAAAGGCCGAAGAAGCAAAGAAGGCCGAGGAAGCCGAGAAAGCAGAAATTGAGAAAAACGGAAGCGTTCCTGTAAAAGAGACTTCGATCACACTTGCGGTCGGAGATACAAAGACAATTGACTTTAAGGTTGATACATTAGGTTCTATCAGAACAAGCGCAAATAACAGTAATGTTAAGGTGGATGGTCTGAAGATTACCGGTGTAAGTGCCGGAACATCTGAGGTTACCGTTACAGCAGCCAAGTATAAGGAAGCTAAGATTACAGTTACGGTTACCGCCAAGAAGGAACTTAAGATAAAGGCTGATAAATTCGATAAGACTGTAAATGAAACAATCGCAGCTGCAGATTATCTTGATACTAATGCAGCAGATTGCAAGTTCACAAGTGACAATACCAAGGTCGCAACTGTAGCAAGTAACGGTGATATTAAGCTTGTTGCAAAGGGAACTGCAAAGATCACTATCACAGCTTACAATCAGAGCAAAATTGTTACTGTTACTGTTAAGGATGCACCTGCAAAGGATCTTCCCATTAAGTTCAAGAAGGTTACACTTGTTGAAGAAGAGAAGGTTAGCATCGGAATTAATGCCAATGATTATCCGGGACTTAAGGGTACTTCAAAAGACGGTTCTGTAGCAGGCGTTTCAGGAACCGATATTCAGGGTAAGAAGGGTGGAAAGACAACTACAGTTACATTTACGGCGACAGGTTACAATGCATTTGAGATTCAGGTTACTGTAGTAGGCAAGAAAGAACTTCTTAAACTTGCCGACGGAACTCAGGTTTATATAAAGGGATCTGACGGAAAGTTCAGAGAAGCTACATACGCTGATTATTACAACAAAGAAAAATTCTACCTTTTACAGAAGGGCGAAGGAAATTACAAATACAAAGGCTGGCAGACAATAGGCGGAAAGACCTACTATTACAATAAGAACTGCGAGTATGTAACAGGTGAGCAGGTTATCCAGGGTGCCAAGTATGTATTTGGAAGCGACGGAGTTCTTTCTACTTCTTCAGGATCAAGAGGAATTGACGTAAGTAAGTGGAACGGCTCAATTGACTGGAAGGCTGTTAAGAACGAAGGAATTGATTTCGTTATTATCAGATGCGGATACAGAGGATCATCGGCAGGAGCTCTTATTGAGGATCCTACTTTCAGAACAAACATCAAGGGAGCTCAGGCAGCAGGCCTTAAAGTCGGTGTGTATTTCTTTACACAGGCTGTAAATGAGGCTGAGGCTGTTGAAGAGGCTTCAATGGTAATTGAACTGTGCAAGGGCTACAGCATCTCATGTCCCGTATACCTCGATGTTGAGGGAAGTAACGGACGAGGCGACAGCATAAGCGCAGCTCAGAGAACAGCAAATATCAAAGCATTCTGCGGAACAATTCAGAATGCAGGATATAAGGCAGGTGTATATGCAAATAAGACTTGGTTTACAAGTAAGATCAATACACCACAGCTTACAAATTATAAGATCTGGCTTGCACAGTATGCGGCAAGTCCGACTTATACAGCTACCAGATATGATATGTGGCAGCATACATCAAAGGGAAGAGTTTCAGGTATTTCCGGAAACGTTGACCTTAACACATTATACAGATGATGACTGTGAATATAGGTACAATATATGAGCAACAGTTACAAGGACAAAGGATTGGAATCTTTTAAGATTCTGTCCTTTGTTTTGCCTTTTATTTTCTATATTGGGATTGCGGCTTTGGACGGCCCGGTGTGGTGCGTGGATTCCCAGAGTTATGTAAGCATGGATTTTTCAAGGGAACCGGTTTACCCACTCTTTTTGGCACTTATCAGAAAGATATTTGAGATTTTCAATTTTTCGGGTGAGTTTCATGAGCAGCCCTCGTATCTTTTCTGTGCGGTGATAATTCAAAGCCTCTTGTGGGTATATGCCTCTTGGAGACTTGGAAATGAGGTCCGAAATGTTGCAAGCAGGTATCTCAAAGCGGGCAGTGCGCTGTTTTTGGGGTATGCCGGAGTGCTGTCACAGATGGCTGTCGCATCACTTAACAGGTTTGCGGCAAAGAGAGGTTCAATGTACTCTGAGTGCATAATGACTGAATCTCTTGCGATTCCTCTTTTTGTGATCTTTACTATAGAGCTTTGGAATCTGCACAGGGTATATTTGAGAAATACTCTGATGAGGGTGTTCCTGCTTGGGATTCTGATCGCAAGTATAAGAAAACAGATGCTTATTTGCCTTATCTTGTGGGGATTTTCGGCGTTTGTGATTTATCTTTTTATAAACAGACAGGAAGGGATACATAAGCTTTTTATAACAGTACTTATGATATTCGCGGCGCTTGTGTGTATCACCGGACTCGACAGGATATACAATTCGGCGATGCGCGGAAGATTCGTTGAACATATAGGAAACAGCAAAGGTGGCCTCGATACGGTATTATATACGGCAAGAAGTGAGGACGCGGAGCTGTTTAAGGATTATGAGGGATTTCCCGATCTTGATGCTCTGTATACCGATATTTACGAGACTTGCAAAGAGCAGCAGCTTACGATAGATTTTGCGCCGGGATATGAAAATGGCGAGGATTCCAATGTATTTAACTCGGACTGGCCGGCAATGGCTTCTCATTATGCTGAGAGCTATGATGTAATAGGTTTTGATATTGTTCAGGTTAAGTGTGATGCTTATGTTGCGGAACATTTTCCGGATCTTGAGCTTTGTGATGCTCAGCTTAAAGAGGATCAGATTGAAGGAATTCTTTTAAAGGGGCTTCTGAAAAATGCCTTTGACAGAATACGAAAGGGCGAGGGCAGACCGATAATATATGTGTTTACGGCAAATGTTCTCAAAGCGTTTGTAATATCCGTAGCAAATATAAGTCCCAGAGTTCTTATTATGATAGCGCTCTTTATGTATACATTGTTTTTGACATCGTTTGTTTTATTGTTTTTGAGCAGTGTGTTTGGAAATTGGGGGAACGAGAAGAATGTGAAGGATGATTTCCTTCTCTTTGCGTTTCTTACGCTTTCAGGCATTGCAATAAATTCTGTGGTTACGGGCTCCATGATCTTTCCACAGCCGAGATATATGTGCTATGGCATGGGACTCTTCTACTTAGCACTGACTTGTGATATAATAGCCACGAAAAAATGAAAAGGAAAGGTTTACTTTTATGAAAACATATCTTGTAACGGGAGGCGCCGGATTTATCGGTTCCAATTATATTCATTACATGTTTAAAAAGTACAATGACGAAATTCGCATCATAAATGTTGATGCACTTACATACGCGGGAAATCTTGAGAATCTTAAGGATGTCGAATCTCGTGACAATTATACTTTTATCAAGGCAAATATTTGTGACAGAGATGCCATCAACAAGATCTTTGAAGAAAATGACATAGACAGAGTTGTTCATTTTGCGGCAGAGAGTCATGTTGACAGATCTATCGTAAATCCCGAGATCTTCGTTGAGACAAACGTACTCGGAACAGCAACTATGCTCAATGCGGCTAAGAAGGCATGGGAACTTCCCGACGGAACATTCAAAGAGGGTAAGAAGTTCCTTCATGTTTCAACTGATGAAGTATACGGTTCACTCGATGACGATCCGAATGCTTACTTCTATGAGACAACACCTTACGATCCGCACAGCCCTTATTCAGCAAGTAAGGCAAGTTCAGATATGCTTGTAAAAGCTTATATGGATACATATAAGTTCCCTGCAAACATCACTAACTGTTCAAATAACTACGGACCTTATCAGTTCCCTGAGAAGCTCATTCCTCTTGTGATCAACAATGCACTTGCAGGTAAGGATCTTCCCGTGTACGGTGACGGTAAGAATGTTCGTGACTGGCTCTTTGTTGAAGATCATGCAAAGGCAATCGACATGGTACAGGAGAAGGGAAGACTCTTCGAGACATACAATGTCGGCGGACACAATGAGAAGCAGAATATCGAAATCGTTAAGACTATTATCGATGTTCTCAGAGAAGAGCTTGATGACAGTGATCCCAGAAAAGAGAAGCTCAGCTATGACCTTATTAAGTATGTAACAGACAGAAAAGGTCATGACAGAAGATATGCGATCGCTCCCGACAAGATCAAGAAAGAGATCGGTTGGGAACCTGAGACTATGTTCAAAGAGGGTATCAGAAAGACCATCAAGTGGTATTTCGAAAACCACGACTGGATGGAGCATGTTACAAGCGGTGACTACGAGAAATACTATACAAAGATGTATTCCGGAAGATAAAAGAGGAGATTTAAAATGAAGGGTATAATTTTAGCGGGCGGCTCAGGAACAAGACTTTATCCGCTTACAAGAGCTATTTCAAAGCAGATAATGCCTGTTTATGATAAGCCGATGATCTACTATCCGCTTTCTACTCTTATGCTTGCAGGTATAAGAGAGGTTCTTATAATATCAACTCCAAGAGATCTTCCTATTTTCGAGGATCTGTTCGGAACAGGTGAGCAGCTTGGAATGAAATTCAGCTATGCTGTTCAGGATCAGCCAAGGGGCCTTGCCGATGCATTTATCATCGGTGCGGATTTTATCGGCGGAGATTCTGTTGCACTTGTTCTTGGAGATAATATTTTCTACGGACAGAGTTTTTCGAAATTGCTTCGTGAAGTAGCATCAAGAGAAAAGGGTGCCACTATTTTCGGATATTATGTAAGAGATCCCAGAGCATACGGCGTTGTCGAGTTTGATGAAAACGGAAAGGCTATCAGCATCGAAGAGAAGCCTGAGAATCCTAAGAGCAACTATGCTGTTCCGGGACTTTACTTCTATGACAATCAGGTAGTTGATATTGCAAAGAATGTTAAGCCCTCTGCAAGAGGCGAGATTGAGATCACAAGCATAAACAATGAGTATCTCAGGCGAGGAGAACTTCGTGTTGAGACAATGGGAAGAGGATTTGCATGGCTTGATACGGGAAATCACGACTCACTTCTTGATGCCGCTGATTTCGTCTGCGCATTCCAGAAGAGACAGGGACTTTATGTTTCATGTATTGAGGAGATTGCTTATAAGCGCGGTTTCATTAACAAGGAACAGCTTCTTAAGCTTGCAGAGCCTCTTATGAAGACTGATTACGGCAAATACCTGGTTGAGGTTGCAAACGGACTTTAATGTCCAAGACAGAGGTTTCGGATGGACTATAAGGTATTCAGAAAGGCGGTACTTGCTATTGCCAGTGCGCTAATTTTGGTGCTGGTCATAGTCTATGCTACCAATGCAGACAAAATAAATGCAATTTTCGGTAGAGGAGGAGCTTCCGACTCGGGAGCTTCTGCCTCGACCTTATCAAGTGGTGTTATAAGTGCTTTCGGAGAACAGATTGGCGATAACACGCAGGGCTTTTTGTATGACGACAGCTTTTTTGACGAAAACGAAGAGATTCCTTCAGCCGTTGTCATAAAGAAGAGCGAAAACGGCAATGATGAGAGTTCTGCCGACGGTTCCTCCGAAGAAACCGTAAAAGATAAGAATGATAAAGACGATAAGTCGGGAGAAGCTGTCTTTGGAGAGCTGGAGAATCCCGAAGAATTAGAAGATATATATAATGAGTATATAGAACCTGCATCAATTGTAGGATCGTATTAATTTTTGGAGAGAGACAATGGGTAAGATTAGCGTTGAAACATGTGAAATTGAGGGGCTTAAGGTTATAACTCCGACTGTATTCGGAGATGCCAGAGGATATTTTGTTGAGACATATAACAAGAATGATTTTGTTGAAGCCGGAATAGATGTTGAATTTGTTCAGGACAATCAGTCTGCAAGCAAGCAGGGAGTTTTGAGAGGACTACATTTCCAGAAGAATTTTCCTCAGGATAAGCTTGTACGTTGCATAAACGGTGAAGTATTTGATGTTGCCGTTGATCTTAGAAAAGATTCCGCTACTTTTGGAAAGTGGTTCGGAGTTGTTTTATCTGCGGAGAACAAGAAACAGTTCTTTATTCCCAAGGGATTTGCACATGGATTCTATGTGCTTTCCGAGTATGCTGAATTTGCTTATAAATGCTCTGATTTCTATCATCCGAATGATGAGGGCGGACTTATATGGAACGATCCTGATATTGGAGTAGAATGGCCTCTTATTGATGGTGTAGAATTAAACCTTTCCGAAAAAGATACTAAGTGGGGAGGAATAAAAGAGTTTTGAATAAAAGAATGAAAATCAGAAAACCCCCCAAGAAAATTTTCTTGGGCGTTTTCTATGTATTGGCGCTTGCATTGGCGCTTATACTTGTGTTACATCAGAACCCTTATGCAGATCAACTTTCAGAGATAAGAAAAAAGGTATCAGGATGTATTTTACTGGGCGCTCTCTGTATTTTGGTCACTTTGTGGTATGAAAAACTGACAGTGCTTCCTGTTGAGCTTTTCCAGAACAGGAAACTTATAAAGAGACTTGCGGTCAACGACTTTAAAAAGAGATATGCAGGTTCGGCCATGGGAATAGTCTGGGCATTTGCTCAGCCTGTTGTTACCGTTGCGCTGTATTATGTTGTGTTTGGGTGGTTGTTTAATCCGGACAGAGGCGTGGAAGAAAGCGTCAGAGGAGCCGTTACTGCAGGCGTGAAAGTGCCACAGGTTCTTTTTTTGACAGCAGGACTTGTTCCGTGGTTCTTTTTCAGTGAGGCGCTTACAAACGGAACAACATCTCTTCTAGAATATAACTATCTTGTTAAAAAGGTGCTTTTTAAAATAAGTATTCTTCCCATTATCAAGATAATCGCTGCCATGTTTATGCATGTTTTCTTTTTGAGCGTATTACTTATAATGGCTTGCGGTCTTCAATATTATCCCAGTATTTATTGGATTCAGATTCCGTACTACATGGCATGTGAGTTTATCCTTGTTCTTTCGATAAGCTATTTTACAAGTGCGATAGTGGTTTTTTTCAGAGATCTTTTGCAGATAATAAATATCGGACTTCAGGTCTTTATGTGGGGAACACCGATTCTCTGGAATATGGATGATATTCCGTTCATTCGTGACAATCACTTACAGTGGTTTTTTAAGCTCAATCCTATGACGATCATTGTCGAAGGATTCAGAAATTCCATTTACGGGCACACGTGGTTCTATGAAGATTTTTATTCTTCCACATACTTCTGGCTTGTTGTACTTGCATTGTTCTGCTTCGGAGCGGTTACTTTCAAGAGACTTAAACCTCATTTTGCGGACGTATTGTAAAGGATGACACGGAGAGATACATGAAGAAAGACGTAGCTATTGAGGTAAAGAACCTCAGTAAAGTATATAAATTGTATGAAAAGCCCATGGACAGGGTCAAGGATTCGTTTGGCCTTGCGGGAGATAAAGTGTTCAAGAAGCATATTGCTCTTAACAACGTAAATCTCACGGTTAAAAAAGGTGAGACTGTTGGAATAATCGGAACCAACGGATCGGGAAAATCAACAATCCTTAAGATTATTACCGGCGTACTTACACCTACATCGGGCGAAGTTAATGTAGACGGCCATATATCGGCTCTTTTGGAGCTCGGTGCAGGTTTTAACATGGAATATAACGGAATAGACAATATCTACTTGAACGGTATGATGATCGGCTTTTCCGAAGAAGAAATAGAGAAAAAAATGGACGCAATCCTTGAATTTGCTGACATAGGCGATTATGTTTATCAGCCTGTAAAAACATATTCAAGCGGTATGTTTGTGCGACTTGCCTTTGCGGTTGCCATTAACATCGATCCGGAGATACTTATAGTTGATGAGGCGCTTTCTGTAGGAGACGTATTCTTCCAGGCTAAGTGCTATCATAAATTTGAAGAGTTTAAGGAACAGGGAAAGACAATTCTCTTTGTTTCACATGATCTTTCCAGTATCAGCAAATACTGTGACAGAGCGGTTCTTCTTAACAAAGGTGTTCTTCTCGGAGAGGGAACGCCAAAGAAGATGATAGATATCTACAAGCAGGTTCTTGTGGGACAATATCCTCTTCCAAGCAGCGATACAAGTAATCTGCTTGATGATGAGGATATCAGAAAGGCTGCGGAAGAAGCTGATAAGAAAGCAGATGCCAAGGCTTCGAATAAAAAGGATGAGAAGCCAAAGGATGCTTCGCTCAATCCCGATGCTCTTGAGTACGGAGACGGAGCGGCAACCATAACAAATTATTATGTTACCGATTCAAAGGGGATAAGATCTGCTTCGATCATTAAAGGAACAGAATTTACCATTCACATGGAAGTTGAGTTTAATGAGGATATTGCGGCACCCATATTTGCATTTACCTTCAAGAATATTTTGGGTATTGAGATAACGGGTACCAACTCCATGGTTGAGAAAGCTTTTTTGGAACCTGTAAAGAAGGGCGATAAGAAGGAAATAACATTTACCCAGAAGATGTCTCTGCAGGGAGGAGAATATCTTTTAAGTTTCGGGGTTACAGGTTTTGAACAGAACGATTTTACAGTTTACCACAGATTGTATGATGTTCTTAATATCACGGTTGTTTCGGACAAGAACACGGTCGGATATTATGACATGGACACAACATGTAAAGTGAGAGATATAGATGCAGGAACAGATTAAGATTGGCAATGTCACACTTAATTTCAAACATTACTCGGGGGTCGATCTGTACAGTGACGGTGCTGTAGAGAACGATCTTCTTGATATTGTTAAAAATCATAAAAAAGAAGAATATCCCGAGATCATAGAGAAGAAGGCAAGCTGGCCGATTCTCTATCACCTTTCCGAGCAGAGAGCCAATATAGTTGAGTGGATTCCTATGGATCCCAATGCCAAGGTTCTTGAAGTCGGTTCGGGCTGCGGTGCTATAACGGGCATGCTTGCCAAGAAAGCGGCAAAGGTTGTTTCGTGCGATCTTTCAAGGAGAAGATCTGAGATCAATGCCTACAGGAACAGAGAATGCGGAAACGTTACTATACACGTGGGAAACTTCAGGGATGTTGAGCCGGATCTTGATAAGGATTTTGATTATATCTTCCTTATCGGCGTATTTGAGTACGGTCAGGGGTATATCGGAACGGATAACCCTTATGAGAAGTTTTTGAGGATGCTCAACAGACACCTTAAAAAGGGCGGAAGAATTGTCATCGCCATAGAGAACCGTCTCGGACTCAAGTATTTTGCAGGTTGTTCGGAAGACCATCTCGGAACATATTTTAAGGGAATCGAAGGCTATACCGCTGACAGCGTTGCCAAGACTTTTACCAGAAACGGACTTATAAATATATTTAAAAAGTGCGGAATGAATGATTATCATTTCTATTATCCGTACCCGGATTACAAGCTTATGACAATGATCCACTCCGATTCTTATTTCCCTAAGTTCGGAGAGCTTCAGGACAATGTCAGAAACTTTGACAGGGACAGAATGGTTCTCTTTAATGAGAAACATGCTTACGAGGATCTTGTTAAAGACGGAATGTATCCGGATTTTGCCAATTCTTTTGAAGTAATATTGGGACCCGGATTTGATACCGTATACAGTAAATACAGTAATGACAGGGTTGATGAGTTCAAGATAAGAACAGATATTGCGATAAGCAGATCGGGAAGAAAGATCATTAAGAAGTTTCCTCTTACAGAGGCTGCAAGAGAGCATGTCTACGGCCTCAGAGATGCATATTTGGGACTTCAGGAGAAGTTCAGAGGCGGTGATTTTGAGATAAATGACTGTCAGATAGATGAGACAGAAGGATGTGCGATCTTTTCTTTTGTAAACGGAGTCCCGCTTGCATCGCTTCTTGACCAGTGTATTGACAGAGATGACATGGATGCCTTTAATGCTCTGATAAATGAGTATATTAAGAGGCTTAATTATAAGACGGATTATCCCGTATCGGATTACGATCTTATCTTTTCCAACATAATGGTAAACGGCCCTATCTGGACTATAATCGATTATGAGTGGACCTACGGAAAGTGCATTCCGCCAAAGGAACAGGTATGGAGAGCGCTTTACTGTTACAGGCTTGAAGACAGAAAGAGGGAGAAGTTCGATCCGAAAGCTGTCTATGAGAGACTTGGTTTAAAAGAAAAGGAAATTAAGGTTCTTCTTGATGAAGAATATGCTTTCCAGAAATATGTCACGGGAAACAGAAAGTCTCTTGTGGAGATATGGAAAGATATAGGAAGAAAGGTAATTGTTCCCAAGGAACTTTCTAAGGGGGCAGATGCCGCAAGGGCTGCTGACTGCGTTCAGGTATATTTTGACGAGGGAGCGGGCTACTCGGAGGATGATTCGATCTTCCCCGAGGAACAGTATGATGACAATAATATTATCGAACTTGATATTCTTGTTGATTCGAGATGCAAAGTGTTAAGGCTCGATCCTGCATTTGCGCCTTGCATGGTTACAGTTATCGAGGCCGGGTGGAACGGACAATCGATTGAGGACGGTTCGGCGGATATAACACTCAAGCCGGTTAACGGTGAGTGGATCACGGATGATTCGTTTATGTTTAATACGGACGATCCGAATATTGAGTTTGATCTTACGTCAAGCGGGCTTAGTATAAAGGAGAAAAATCACCTCACGGTGAAGCTTCTTACTACGATGGTTCCTAAAAATGCAGCTGATGCGATTATTAATTCCATTGATGTTTCACAGGCAAATCCTGAGCCGAAGGAAAAAGTGGGGATAATAAAGAAAATCGGAAGGAAGATCGTTGAAAAGCGTGAGGCACGCTACTACAGAGACGAGGAGTAAAAACGGGGAATGCTTAAGGGGTTAGTTAAAAATACTCTTGTAAGAAAGAGAATAACTAAATATAACAAGATGGTAAGTGCCAAGGCGTCAGCTTATGATAAATGGCAGAAGAATATCGATAAAAGCCCTGTTATTGAAGCGGAGGCGCCCGTTAAGTATGAGACCGGAGAAAACGGAGAGCTTATTCCTCATAAGCTTCCCGAACCAAAGATAAAGGTTGTTCCATATGCAAAGGTATGGGAAGTAACAGATGCCAAGAACGATGACAATGTGGTATATGTTTTTGCAAGTCCCAAGGGAAAACTGACAAAGAGAGCAACTGAAGTTATAAAGCAGTATTTTATTGCTCATCCGGAGCACAATGTGGTTTACGGAGATGAGGATGAAGTCGGAAACGGCGGAAAATATATCCATCCTTTCTTTAAACCCGACTGGTCTCCCGATTCGTACCTTAATGCATTTTATATAGGCAGTTTTTTTGCATGCAGATCCAAGACGGTTCATGCTGCGATCCCGGAATATGACAATGCTGTCAAGATGCTGGGCGGAACCGCAAATAAGAAAAATTCACCTGAGCAGGTAGGACTTGAAGCATCGCTTCTTTCTGCCGATGTTCTCTTTTGCATGTTGGCTATACATGAAAGAGCATTTGCAAAGAGAACCGGAATGGAGCTTCCGATAGGTCATATCAGGGAAGTTTTGTATCACAGAAATGCGGGGCAGGATGTTTTTTACGGAAGGAGCTTCCATAACTCAAGACATATGCTGTTAAAGCCCGTTACGGTGAGCATTATCATTCCTTCAAAAGATCATCCCGAGATTTTTCAGCAGTGTCTGAATTCGATAATCGAGACGACAAAGGATGCGGGAATAACTTATGACATTACTGTCATAGATAACGGAAGTTCGGCGTCAAACAGGGTAAAGTACGGTGTGTATGCATCGAGAGCGCCAAGAAAGAACGGACTTACCAAAATAAATTATTTATATAAGCTTCAGGATTTTAACTTCTCGGCTATGTGTAATCAGGGTGCGAGAAGTTCGACCGGTGAATATCTTCTTTTCCTCAATGATGATATTGAGGCGGTAAAAGAGGGATGGATGACGGAGCTTATTTCCCAGGCTCAGCTTAAGCATGTGGGCGCTGTTGGAGCAAAGCTTATTTATCCAAAGACAGATCTTATTCAGCATGCGGGAATAGCAAATGTCAGAAGAGGCCCCGTGCACAAGCTCAGTAAGATGCATGACAATAAGAGTCATTATTTTGGCTATAACAGAGGAATACATAACATGATTGGTGTAACTGCGGCCTGTCTTCTTATCAGTAGACGCAAGTTCAACGATGTGGGAGGTTTCCCTGAGGAATTAAAAGTTGCCTTCAATGATGTGGATTTCTGTTACAGCATTTTTGAAAAAGGTTATTACAACGTTTGTTGTAACCATACATATCTTTTGCATCATGAGTCTCTTACAAGGGGACTTGATAACCTTGATCCGAAGAAAATGGACAGACTTGCGGCAGAGGGTGAAACTCTGATGAGAAGACATTCTCATTTGTATAACAAGGATCCTTTTTACAGTCCGCATCTTACTGAGGATGAGACAATATCTGCGATCATTCCGAAGGAAGACTATACGCCTGTTGAGGATATTCCTTATATACCGCCTGTTCTTCATGAGAAGGGCATCAAGGGGGCAAGAGAGGATCAGTGCCTCAGAGTCGGATGTGAGTACAATGCATCTATGGATAACTGGCTCTACGGCGTGAACACGGCTGAGAACCTCGAGGGATATTATCTCAAGGGATACAGTTTCGTGATAGGATCTGACAATGCCATTTATGACAAGAAGCTTCTTTTGAGGCTTGTTGAGAGATATGAGGACGGAGCGGGACCGGTCGGACCTGAGGTGTACAGTTTTACTCCATATATTTGGTACAGACCGGATATCAGGGTAAGGCTCCAGGATCAGGTGAATGTCGATCTTACGGGATATAAAGTTAAGATCAAAAAGGGGGAATTAAAGCCCGGATTTTATCAGATCGGTATGCTTGCGATAGACAGAACGAGCAGACTTAAGCTTATTAACTGGGTACCCAATATCCTGCATGTAAAAAATTGATCTCGTAGAAATAAATGTGAAGAATTGATTGGAAGTTTTTATGTCAGAAAAAGATTTTGATTTTAAAGCAGCATATGAAAAAGAAAAATTAAAGAGCGCCGATCTTGCATCAAGGATTGCAGAGCTTGAAGATAAGAACAGCGAGCTTGAATTTAAGCTTTCAAGGATAAAGAACAATCCTATCTGGAAGGCAAGTACGCCTGCCAGAAATGCGATGCACTTTACCATAAGGCAGATCGACAGGGTGAGAAATCAGGGCTCTGTAAAGGGAGTTATCGCCAAGATAAAGTACAAGCAGATAGAAAAAAAGGCAATGGCTCATTACGGAACGGAGAGCTTTCCGACTCCCGAAGTAAGAAAAGAGCAGGAAGAGACTGTTTTTGAGAAAGCGCCTTTGATCTCTATACTGGTGCCTCTTTATAACACACCTGAGAAGTTCTTAAGAGACATGATCGAGTCTGTTCTTGTGCAGACTTATTCAAACTGGCAGCTGTGCCTTGCGGACGGTTCCGACAGTGAGCATGTGGAGCTTGTATCTCAGATAGTAAAAGGTTATATGACCGATGCGAGAGCTTTGGACAAGGACGGAAATTGCAGGATCTCTTACGAGAAGCTTGAAAAGAACGAAGGTATATCCGGCAATACCAATCACTGCCTTGAACTTGCAAAGGGTGAGTATATAGGTCTTTTCGATCACGATGACATACTTCATCCGGAAGTTCTCTATTGGTATGTTAAGGCTATAAATGAGGAAAATGCAGATTATATCTATTGTGATGAGACAACCTTTAAGGGTGATGACATCAATAAGATGATAACCATGCACTTTAAGCCCGATTATGCTATTGATAATCTCAGGGCGAACAATTATATCTGTCATTTCAGTGTGTTTAAGAGAAGCCTCCTAGAGGGAACAGAGCTTTTCAGAACAAAGTTTGACGGAAGCCAGGACCACGATATGATCCTGAGACTTACCGACAAGGCTGAGCATATCGTGCATATTCCAAAGCTTCTTTACTACTGGAGATCTCATGCGGGAAGCGTTGCATCGGATATAAGCGCAAAGCCCTATGCGATAGAAGCTGCAAAGGGAGCGGTGGCAGATCATTTGAGGCGCCACGGCTACGATCACTTTAAGATTACGAGCACCAGAGCTTTTGAGACTATTTTTAAAATAAGTTATGAAGTTGTGGGAACACCTAAGGTAAGTATAGTTATTCCCAACTGCGAGCACGCAGAGGACCTTAGAAGGTGTATTGATTCGATATATGAGAAGTCCGTCTATGATAACTATGAGATAATAGTTGTCGAGAACGGAAGTAAGGGCTCTGAGATAAAGGGCTACTATGATGAACTTAAGTCGGGTGCGCTCAAGGATATTGTCAAGGTTGTAGATTTCTACGAGGACAAGAGCAACTTAAATCCCGACGGTTCGAGACCTAAATTCAATTATTCCAAGGTTGTAAACTACGGTGTGAAAGCGTCGGACGGAGAGTATATCATTCTCCTTAACAACGACACCAAGGTTATAACCGTCAACTGGATAGAAGAACTTTTGATGTACGCTCAGAGAGCGGATGTTGGCGCGGTAGGCGGTAAGCTCTACTTCCCTGACAGAAAGATACAGCATGCAGGTGTTGTTCTTAAGCTTGGAGCACACAGAACAGCGGGACATTCACATTACGGACAGGCGGGTATGAACCTCGGATACATGGGCAGGCTTTGCTACGCTCAGGATGTAAGTGCCGTAACGGGAGCATGTCTTATGATATCGCGAAATAAGTACGATGAAGTCGGCGGACTTGACGAGACTTTCGAAGTAAGCTTGAACGATGTTGATTTTTGCCTTAAACTCAGAGAAAAAGGGTATCTGAACGTGTTTACACCTTTTGCTGAGATGTTTCATTATGAGTCTCTTTCAAGAGGTCTTGATCTCGAGGGAGAGAATGCGAAACGTTACGAAGAGGAGTCGGAGCGTTTCAGGACAAAGTGGAAGGAAGTTCTTGATAAAGGGGATCCATACTACAATCCGAACTTTAGTCTGGACAGAAGCGATTATAGTCTGAATGTAGAGGGGTATTCGAGTTTAAGGGATCAATAAAGCATTAAAGATAATACATGCTATAATAAAACAGTAGTTTTATTTTAAGGAGGAAAGAAAAATGAGTGAAGCGTCAAAACAGCTTGAATATTGGCTTAACGATCCGTATTTTGATGACGAGACAAAGAATGAATTGATGGCTATCAGAAATGATGAGGCTGAAGTTGAGGATAGATTTTACAGAGAGCTTGAGTTTGGTACCGGCGGACTCAGAGGAGTTATCGGCGCCGGAACAAACAGAATGAACAAGTACGTTGTAAGAAAAGCTACACAGGGACTTGCAAATTATATCAAAAAGAACGGCGGCCCCGATGCAGCTAAAAAAGGTGTTGCAATTTCTTTTGACTGCAGAAGATTCTCACCCGAGTTTGCGGATGAGACGGCTCTTTGCCTTGCAGCAAACGGTATCAAGGCTTATGTGAGCGACATCTTACGTCCCACACCCGAGCTTTCTTTTGCACTCAGAGAGTTTGGATGTATCGCAGGCGTAATGGTAACAGCTTCTCACAATCCTCCGGAATATAACGGATACAAGGTATACTGGGAGGACGGCGCACAGGTAACACCTCCTCACGACAACGGAATAATTGCCGAAGTTATGGCTATCACGGATTATCATGAAGTTAAGACAATGTCCAAAGAAGATGCCATTGCTCAGGGACTTTATGTTTCATTCGGAACAGAGATAGATGACAAGTACATGGTAGAACTTAAGAAGCAGATCATTCATCAGGATGTTATCGATGAGATGGCTGATAAGTTCAGCATTGTATATACACCTTTCCACGGAACAGGTAACCTTCCTGTAAGAAGAGTTTTGAAAGAGCTTGGATTTAAGAATGTGTATGTTGTTCCCGAACAGGAAGCTCCGGATCCGGAGTTCACAACACTTGAGTATCCCAATCCCGAGGATCCCAAGGCATTTAAGCTTGCGCTTGAGCTTGCAAAAGAGAAGGATGCGGACATCGTTCTTGCAACCGATCCCGATGCAGACCGTCTCGGAATCTACGCAAAGGATCTTAAGACGGGCGAATATGTTGGATTTACAGGTAATATGTCAGGTATGCTTATCGGTGAGTATATCTTGAGAGAGCGCACAAATACAAAGACAATGCCGGCAAACCCTGCTTTTGTAACTACTATCGTTACTACCAACATGGCAAAACATGTTGCTGAAAAGTACGGACTTTATTATACTGAGGTTCTTACAGGATTTAAGTACATCGGTGAGCAGATCAAGATCTATGAAGAGAATAATCAGTCTCACAACTATGTATTTGGTCTTGAGGAGTCATACGGATGTCTTGCAGGAACTCATGCAAGAGATAAGGACGCTATCGTTGCCGTTATGTGCCTCTGCGAACTTGCTGCATTCTATAAGAAACAGGGCAAGAGCGTATGGGATGCAATGATCGATATGTATGAAGAGTATGGCTATTACAAAGAAGGTCAGTATTCTATCACAATGAAGGGCAAGGAAGGCGCTGAGCAGATCGCAGCTATTATGGATAAGCTCAGAAACAATCCTCCCAAGACATTCGGCAACTGGAAGGTTGAAGAATTTAGAGATTACAAGACCGGCAAGGTTATTGATATGGAGAGCGGAAAAGAGTCTGAGACTGGACTTCCGGCTTCTAACGTTTTGTATTTTGCACTTAATGACGATTCATGGTGCTGTGCAAGACCTTCAGGAACAGAGCCCAAGATCAAGTTCTATATGGGCGTAAAAGGAAAGAACTTGGAAGATGCCGCTAAGCTCCAGGATGAGCTTACTGAGGCGGTAAAGAATGCAATACAATAATTAAGTAAGGTAATAAGAATTATGGGAATCAAAAATGCGGTCATAAAAACAATAACGTATGCTAAGCGCAATGGTGTTGGGGCCGCATTTTTTGCTGCCCTTGAAAGAGTATCTCTTGATGCAAATGAGAATTATGAATTCCATCATCTCTCCGAGGATGTACTGAAGGAGCAGAATCTTGAGTACAGACGTTTTGCGGAGGAAGGGGAGACCGTGAACTTCAGCATTGTGGTTCCGATGTACAATACCCCGGAAGAATATCTCAGGGAGATGATAGAGTCTGTAATAGCACAGAGCTATGCAAATTGGGAACTTGTTCTTGCGGATGCTTCGCAGGAAGAGTCTAAGATTGCGAAAGAATATGCGGGTAACGATCCCAGGATCAAGTATTATCACTTGGAAAAAAATGCCGGTATATCCGAGAATACAAACAGAGCTATCGAGTTCGCAAAGGGAGATTATATAGGTCTTTTGGATCATGATGATCTTATTACTCCCGATGCTTTGTATGAGGCTTTTCGTGTTATCAAAAAGAGCATGAAGCAAAATCACCTGTCGGGATACAGGAATTGTCCTATTAGGCTTATATACTCGGATGAGGATAAGTTTGAAGATAACAACGGTGAAAAGAGATATTACGAGCATCACGCCAAGCCATCCTTTAACATGGATTATCTTTTTTCAAATAATTATATCTGTCACTTTACGATCATAAGAAGCGACATAATTAAGAGATTAAAGCTTCGTGCAAAGTATGACGGTGCGCAGGATTTCGATCTGTTTCTCAGAACATGCTGTGAGGCTGCATTATCAATGGATATGGCTTCCTGGCAGATCGCGCATATAAGTAAAGTCTTGTATCACTGGAGATGTCACAGCGGATCTACCGCGGCAAATCCCGCAAGCAAGACATACGCTTACGAGGCAGGACAACATGCTATAGAGGCTGCACTTTCGGATGCAAGGATTGATGCAGATGTAACGCCGCTTCCGCATCTTGGCTTTTACAGAGTTAATTACAAGCCGGATATTCTGTCATGCAGGAAAGATATCGGATGCGTCGGCGGAAAGCTTGTAGATGAGAAAAAGAAGATCGTGGGCGGAATATATCTAGAAGATAAGACCACTCTTTATAAGGGGATACCGCTTGGATACAGCGGCGGACTGCAGCACAGGGCAGTGGTACAGCAGGACTGTTATGCCGTTGATATAAGATGTATGGCGATAAGACCTGAGTTTGTAGATGCATATGAAGAAGTCACAGGCATGAAATATACAGATACTTTCAATGAGAATGGCACGGAAGAAAGATTCGCGGGGCTCTCTGAGGAAAAAATCATAGAGCTCAGTTTTTTGGTATGCAAAGAAGTCAGGAAGCGTGGGCTTCGCATCATGTGGGATCCGCAAGTTGTTAAGAGGATATGATCGCAATGAAAACGGTAACTGTAGTAATACCTAATTATAATGGAAAAAAATATCTTGATGAATGTTTCAAAAGTCTGAAAAAGCAGACATACAGGGACTTTCATGTTATCATGGTTGACAACGGCTCTACTGACGGCAGTGCGGAGTATATCAGGGAAAAATATCCCGAAGTTGAAGTAATTACTCTTGATGAGAATACGGGATTTGCAAATGCTGTTAATGTTGGGATAAAGGCAGCAGATTCCGAGTATGTTTTTTTGCTTAACGATGACACTGTATGCGATGAGAAGGTGCTTGAGACTTTAGTAAAAACAATGAGCAGAGGAAAGAAGCTTTTCAGTGTTCAGGCAAAGCTTCTTCAACTTAAAAATCCCGAGCTTATAGATGATGCAGGGGATTACTATTGCGCTCTCGGATGGGCTTTTTCACCCGGAAGAGATAAGAAGAGCAGTTTATTTACAGGGCTTAAGCCTGTAACGAGTGCATGTGCGGGAGCCGCAATGTACAGGACTAAACTGTTCGAAGAAGTCGGATACTTTGACGAGAAACATTTTTGCTATCTTGAGGATGTTGATATAGGATACAGGGCGAGGATAAAGGGGTATATAAACGCCTGTGATCCGGATGCTCTGGTTTATCATGCGGGAAGTGGTACTTCGGGTTCGAGGTACAATTCTTTTAAGGTTGAATTAACAGCGGGTAATAACTTATACTTTATTTATAAAAATATGCCGGTTTTGCAGATAATTATTAATTTACCTTTTATTCTGGCCGGGATTATTATTAAGCATGTCTTTTATGTGCGTAAAGGGCTTGGAATGAGTCATGTTAGGGGAATCATGGCAGGGGTTTCCAAGATCGTAAAGAATGCGGACAGAAGACAGAAGTTTGGGAAGAAGGAGCTTCTTGCGTGTGCTGGACTGCAGCTTGAACTGTGGATCAATATAGCAAGAAGATTTGGGGCAACAAGAGTATGATCAAGGACAATCAGGTACATTTAAATAGGGCACATGTAATAGTGGACGGGCTTATAATAGCCGGTTCATATATTGCGTCATATCCTATTCTGATGTATTTAAAAGCAGATGCTAATGTAGGATACATAAAGTTTCATACATATCTTATGGCACTTTATTATGTACTTCCCGCATATCTATTTCTTTATTACATGATGCAGTTGTATACATCGAGACGTGCATTAAAGCTTTGGGATGAGTTTGTTGATATTTTTGAGGCTAATGTTTTTGGTGCGCTCGGACTTTCGGTTGTATTGTTTGTTTTTAAGCAGTACGATTTCCCGAGATGGACTGTATTCATATTTTTTATTCTGAATACATTTATTACAACATTTGCACATGGACTTTTAAGAAAGTTTTTACAATTTATTAGAAAAAAAGGATACAATATTAAGCATATTTTGCTGGTCGGATATTCAAGGGCTGCTGAAGGATATATCAGCAGAATTCTGGATAATCCTCAGTGGGGATATGTCATTGCGGGTGTCTTGGATGATTTTGTTCCTATAGGAACAAGTTATCATGGAATTGAAGTCATTGGAAACATTGATTCACTTTCAAATTATCTGGAAGACAGTAAATTTGATGAGATTACTATCACACTTCCTCTTAATGATTATGACAGATTGGAGGAACTTGTGGCTCAGTGCGAGAAATCCGGTATTCATACCAAGTTCATTCCGGATTATTCTTCTCTTTTCCCAAGTAATCCGTTTACGGAAGATGTGCAGGGAATACCTGTTATCAATATCAGATATGTTCCCCTTTCAAACTCGATGAACAGGCTTGCAAAGAGGTGCGTTGATATTTTTGGCTCACTTATGGGAATAATCCTGTTATCTCCCTTAATGTTTATCATTGCTTTTCTTATAAAAGTTACGGACAACGGACCTATACTTTATAAGCAGGAGAGAGTGGGACTTAACGGCAAGACGTTTAATATGTACAAGTTCAGAAGTATGAGAGTGCAGACCGAATCTGAAGAGAAAAAGGGCTGGACTACAAAGGACGATCCGAGAGTTACAAGTATAGGAAAAATAATCCGAAAAACCAGTATTGATGAACTTCCGCAGCTCTTTAACATATTGATCGGACAGATGAGTATTGTCGGTCCGAGACCTGAGAGACCGCAGTTTGTCGAGAAATTCAAGGAACAGATTCCAAGATATATGGTTAAACATCAGGTTCGCCCCGGTCTTACGGGCTGGGCCCAGATAAATGGTTATAGAGGAGATACTTCTATACGAAAAAGAATAGATTATGACCTTTATTACATCGAAAATTGGTCCATGATGTTTGATATTAAGATAATAATCGGTACGATAAGGTACGGAATTGTCAATAAAAATGCATATTGAACGGTTAGACTTGTATATTTTTTACTTTTGTGGCAAAATGTATTGGGTAAACGCTAACTTTTTTACGTAAATGTTACAAAAGGTTACAAAGAAGTATTAAGAATGACCAATTCGTTGGGACAACAAGGAGAAAGTGGAGAGGTATTATGTCTAATCGTGATGATGAATATTATGACAGAGGTGGTCGCAGACCTTCTCAGAGAGACGATAGATACAGAGATGATGTGAGATCTTCAGGAAGAAGTAGAGACTCTAGATCTAGACGTGACTATGATGATTATGATGAAAGACCCAGAAGAAGAGAACCCGAAGGTTCTGCCGGAAGAGGCGCAAGATCTTCAAGGGACTATGATGCCCCTAGAAGAGGTCAGTCATCAAGACCCGGTTCAGCCGGAAAAAATGGCAAGAAGAAAAATAAAGCAATGATTCTTCTTATAAGTGAGATAGCTGTTGCATTGTTACTTATTTTTGCAGCTTGGCATATATTCTATAAGATTGATGTCGGTAAAGTCGGGAAGGTAAAACTTGACGAGGAAGCAATCAATGAGAGTATCAGTGATGAAGCTGCAGAAAACGAGCACATGAAGGGATATACCAATATTGTTCTCTTTGGTGTAGATGCCCGTGATGAACAGCTCAAGAAGAAAACAAGAACTGACTCTATCATTATCTGTTCAATCAATAATGATAACGGAGAGATTAAGCTTTGCTCAGTATATCGTGATACATATCTTAATCTTAGCAATGATCAGTATAACAAGTGTAATGCCGCATATGTTTACGGTGGTCCCGATCAGGCTATCGCAATGCTCAATATGAACCTTGATATGGATATTAATGACTTTATTACTATCGGTTTCAGAGGACTTACTGATGTCGTTGATGCATTGGGCGGTGTAGAGATCAATGTTCCCGATGACGTAGTTGAGCACCTTAATAACTACGGACGTATGATGGCTAAAGAGCTCAAACTTGATTTCAAAGACGTTAAGAGCTCAGGAATGCAGAGACTTAACGGACTTCAGGCAACAGCTTATTGTCGTGTAAGATATACAGCAGGTGGTGACTTTGATCGTGCGGCAAGACAGAGAGAAGTAATTCAGGCATGTCTTGTGGAAGCAAAGAAGAAGAGCCCTTCAGAACTTGAAAAAGTTGCTAACAGTATGATGGGTGAAATATATACATCATTTGATATATCGGATATTGTAAAGCTTCTTAAAGATGTTCCTAAGTACGAGATAGTTGAGCAGAACGGTTTTCCTGAAGAGAGCATGAGAGCTACAGGTAAGATCGGTAAGGGAAGTATGGTAATTCCTGTAAATCTTGAGAGCAATGTAAAGTGGCTTCACGGATTCCTCTTTAATGATACTGAGTATGCTGTATCTGAAGACGTTAAGAAGTATAGTGAAAAAATTAGTGCAGATTCAGGAAAGTAAGGCGAATTTTTTTAACTAGAATATGACATGGAAGGGCCGGGTTCTGTATGAGCTCTGCCCTTTTGTATTCGCATAATTTTTATTATAATTGAGGTAGAGATGTATAAAATTGATGTGATAATACCTACGTATAAGCCGGACAAGTCTCTTGTCGAATTGATCGACAATCTCGAGAAGCAGTCCGTAAGACCTGAACATATTATCATCATGAATACGGAGAAGAAGTACTGGGATGATTTCGTTGCCGGTGCGGGTGTTGCTCCGGAAGAAAAATACGAAAATATTATTATCGAACATGTCAGCAAAAAAGAATTTGATCACGGTGAGACCAGAAATCGCGGTGTCAGCCTTTCTTCGGCGGATTATTTCCTTATGATGACGCAGGATGCGTTCCCGAGGGATAAAGCACTTATAGCATCTCTTGCAAAGGCGCTTGATGAGGATGTTGCGGCAGCATATGCAAGACAGTATCCGAAAGCTGATTGTAATCTTGCAGAGAGATATTCAAGGAAATTTAATTATCCGAATGAGTTTATAAGAAAGACTCAGGCGGATGTAAGCAGATTGGGAATAAAGACTTATTTTTGTTCAAATGTCTGTGCCATGTACAGGCGTGATATATATGATAAAATAGGCGGATTTACGCATAAGACCATATTTAATGAGGATATGGTATACGCAGGAAATGCATGCCAGAAGGGATATGCTATATGTTATGTTCCTGAGGCCGGGGTGGTTCATTCACATAACTACACCTGCATGCAGCAGTTCCACAGAAATTTTGACCTCGGTGTATCACAGACGGATCATCCGGAGATATTCGGAAGTATCAGCTCTGAGACAGAGGGAAAGAAGATGGTCGGTCAGACCGTCAAGCATTTTCAACATATTGGAAAGGGCTATCTTATTCCACATTACATTACTATGTGCGGCTTTAGATGGCTTGGCTACAAATTAGGTAGAAATTATAAGAAATTGCCGAGGACATTGGTTAAGGCATTTTCTATGAACAAGGAATACTGGGAGTAAATAATGGAATTAGATCTTTCCGGAAGCAATATAAAAATATCTGATGACATGCATACATGGGAGGAAGTAAACCTCCTTTATAACGCAGCTCTGAAGCAGATTCAGACCAAGATTGAAATCCTTAATGAGGAGTTTCAGGAAGTTCACAGATACAATCCGATTGAACATGTAAAGGCCAGAGTAAAAGGACCTGAGAGCATTGTAAAGAAGCTCAAGAGAAATGGATATGAGTCCACCATTGAGAATATGGTGCGCTACGTAAATGATATTGCCGGAATCCGTATAATATGCTCTTTTACATCAGATATATATAGAATAGCAGAGATGATCAGCAGCCAAAAAGATATACAGGTACTGACCATCAAAGATTACATCATGAATCCCAAGGACAGCGGATACAGAAGCTATCATATGATAGTTTCGCTTCCGGTTTATCTTTCCGACAGGATCGTGAATGTAAAAGTTGAGATACAGATAAGAACAGTCGCGATGGATTTTTGGGCTTCGCTTGAGCACAAGATTCAATATAAATTCGAAGGGAAGGCACCGGTACATATCAATACCGAGCTCTATGAGTGCGCCAAGATGGTGGCCGATCTTGATGCGAGAATGTTATCCCTTAATGATGAGATTCAGGCGATTGAAAATACAGATGCAAAATAATTGAGGATATGAATATAGAAGGCATTGGGGGAAATGAGCTTTTGATCTTTTGAAAAAGCCCATTAATGAGGAGTGGCCAGACACATCGCTGCGCCCGGCCTATTATGAAAAAATCTATCTTCTTTTTATTAAAAATCGTTTGTGCTCGTTGCTATGAAAATACTATACAAGCTAAATATGAATAGAATATGAACGTCGAATGAACAAATAGTAAAAGTACACAATAAATAGTTTTTTGGTAATACAATCTTGTCTAATTTGCATAATGGATGATAAGCTATATTGTATGCAGATAAGGGGAGGTTTTGCATATGAGGAGGGAAGATTATGGAGAACTTTATGGACAAACTTGAAAAAAAGTTTAGTGCCCAGGACATAATAAAAGCCAATTCTCAGGCAGAGATGGCTGAAGCCCAGAGAATCAAAAAAGAAGCTGAACACTACAGGAAAGAGATCGTAGAATTACGCAAACATGCTGAAGATTATAGTCAGCAACTTGAACAACTAGAGGAATTGATGGAAGCTTCAAGGGACTATTCGGAAGAGTTTGACAGAGTACTTTCAAAAATCGATGAGAGTGATTCCAAGACCCATGACGTTGGGGTTCAGATATATAGGAATGTACAGGCTATTGTTGATAAGAACCGCGAAAAGATCGAAGAAGAAATTGCTGAGATCAATAAGAAGATGGAAACAGTGCTTGATATTGTTGAATACAAGAATAACGCAGTCGGACCGCTTCTCATTATTATCGGATTGATCGCTTTGGCGGATCTGACATTTAATGTTCTGACAATATTCGGTATTATTTAATTAGCTTATATAGAAAGACTTTTACGCGATGAATTTAAAAGATACGGTTTTTAAAAAGAAGATTAAAATATGGTTCTTGCAATCGGCATTGATCGTCATTTTTTTATGGATTATGTTTATGCCAAACATGATAAACTATGAGAAAAATGCTGACAACTATTTTACGGTAAAGCTTAATGACAAGGAAGTCGGTCATGTCGGCTCTCGTGAGGATGCATATAAAGCATACAGAGATGCACGAAGGGCAATAGCAAAGGGAAAGAGTGCGGATGAACTGACTCTTGCCAAGACTAACCTTTCTATTGAGGGACAGAATATCATGTGGGGAGTTGTTGACTCTCCCGACAGACTATCCGGCAAGATGGTTAGTATACTTAAGCAGAACATGCAGGAAACTACGTTTAACAGAGCGTATACGATAAAAATAAACGATTATTCAATCAGTCTTAAAAATATAGATCAGGTTAATGAACTTTTGGAGACAGCTGTTTCAAAGCGTGATGCCAGAGATGAATTTGCGGTTGAGCTTACTGTGGATCCGTCCAGAGAAGTTAACGTATTGACTGCACAGATACGCAGTAAGGAAGAGGTTAAAAAGAAAGACGAAGAGCTGGATCTGGCTTTTCCGGAACTTGGTCTGAATGAGCTGATCACCGATTCGGTCAGTAAGGCAGCTCCCGATTCCAAATATATGAAATTTGACGACTATCTTGAACAGGTAGGAATTGTTAAAGACGACGCGGCAAATCAAGAGAAACTTATAGAAATGAAGTTCAATGATAAGGTTGAGATCGTAGAAAGTTATCTTCCCGAAAACCAGCTCGTAAGTTTGGCGACAGCTATTGAAGAGGTTACCAAAGATAAGGAAAACAAGGAAATTTACGAAGTACAGACCGGAGATACTCTTGGAAGTATAGCGACTTATCATAATCTTTCTATTGATGAGCTTATTGCAATGAATCCCGGTAAACTTGAAGATGAGTTCTCGGTTATAAGACCTCAGGACGAAATAACGGTTAATGTTCCGAAGCCTGAGCTTTCAATACAATATACGACACGAAAGTATATTAAAGAAAGTTATGAGGCGAAAGTACAGGAAGTTCAAAATAACTCATGGTTTAAGAACCAGACAAAGGTATTGCAGGAACCTTCGGCCGGTGAACATGAGGTAGTTGACAGAGTTACTTATGTCAATGACAGTGTTGTTTCGCGTGAAAATGAAAATGAACTTATCAATACGCTTGCAGTTCCTAAAGTTATTATGAGAGGAAAACTGGATCCTCCGACATATATCAAACCTATATCAGGAGGAAGATTCTCTTCCGGATTCGGAAGAAGAAACAGACCTACAAAGGGAGCAAGTTCATACCACAAAGGTGTTGACTGGGCAACTCCTGTAGGAACAGCCGTTTCGGCATCGGCAGCGGGAACCGTTACCAGAGCCGGATGGGGAAGCGGATACGGATATTGTGTATATATCAAGCACAATGACGGAAGGGAGACGAGATACGGACATCTCTCCAAGATCCTGGTTAAAGTAGGACAGACTGTAGAACAGGGAGAGAAGATCGCACTTTCCGGTAATACCGGTGTATCAACGGGACCTCACTTACATTTCGAGATCCTGGTTGGCGGATCGCAGGTAAATCCGTTAGATTATCTGAATTAACAGATATAAAGAGATATTATATTCAGTAAGTTACGATATACGCGCCGTAAGCCGCGTATATCGTGCAAAGCACCGATACCATGGGGGCTCTGCTTGTTTTGACACAGTGTTGGTATTGTGCTATTAATATAAAATGGTCGTGAGTAATTTAGGTGGTTACTGCATTTGCGGTAAAATTACCCGACAGGGAAAGGCTTGTATATGGAGAAGTATATTATTAAAGGCGGTAATCCGCTTGTAGGTGAGGTGGAGATAGGAGGCGCTAAAAACGCTGCACTGGCGATTTTGGCAGCTTCGACTATGACGGACGAAGTTGTTCATATAGAGAACATGCCTGATGAATCAGACACAAATGTAATGTTGCAGGCTATCGAGAGTATAGGTGCAATTGTCAAGAGAACAGGCAGACATTCTGTAAAGATTTGTGCTTCGCAGATCAGAGACTATGTAATTGAGAATGATTACATCAAAAAAATAAGAGCATCATATTATCTTTTGGGAGCTCTTCTTGGTAAATACAAGAAGGCAGGCGTAGCGCTTCCCGGAGGTTGTAATATCGGTCTTCGTCCTATAGATCAGCATATAAAAGGGTTTAACGCTCTTGGTGCATCGGTTAATATCGAACATGGTATAATTGCAGCTCGTGCAGACGCACTTGTTGGTAATCATATCTATCTGGATGTTGTAAGTGTAGGCGCTACAATCAATATTATGATGGCAGCTGTCATGGCAGAGGGACAGACTATCATTGAAAATGCGGCTAAAGAGCCTCATGTAGTTGATTTTGCCAACTTCCTTAACAGTATGGGGGCCAATATAAAAGGCGCAGGTACTGATGTTATCAGGATTAAGGGCGTAGAGAAACTTCATGGTACAGAATATGCCATTATACCGGATCAGATCGAAGCGGGAACATTTATGCTTGCTGCAGCAGCAACAAGAGGTGATATAACAGTCAAAAATGTTATTCCCAAACATCTTGAATCAATAAGTGCCAAGCTTATCGAGATGGGATGTCAGATTCATGAGTCTGACGACGCAGTTCGTGTTGTCACAACAAAGAGACTTCAGAATACACATGTTAAAACACTTCCTTATCCGGGATTTCCTACGGATATGCAGCCGCAGATGACGGTTGCGCTTGGACTTGCAAGTGGGATAAGTGTTGTTACAGAGAGTATTTTCGAAAACAGATTTAAGTATGTAGATGAACTTACAAGAATGGGCGCAAGTATTAAAGTTGAAGGAAGCTCAGCTATAGTTGAGGGCGTCAACAAGTATACGGGAGCAACAGTTTCGGCTCCTGATTTAAGAGCAGGCGCAGCGCTCGTTATTGCAGCACTTACTGCAGACGGTATCTCCACAATAGAAGATATCAAGTATATTGAACGTGGATACGAAGATTTTGATAAGAAACTTCGTGAACTTGGAGCTCACATCGAGAAAGTCGAGAGCGAGAGAGAAATGCAGAAATTCAGACTTAGAAATGCATAAAGGATATAATCTTTTTTGATAATAAATAAGGCGGTCAATCAGATGATTGATCGCCTTCTATATTTTCTTTTATAAATAATCTTAAATGATCTCTTTGATGTAAACATCAGGACACTTGGTCAGATCGATATAGTCATTGCCAACTTTGACAGTCGGGCGGGAAAGGTGCATCTTGTTGATGAAAATAATCTCGCCTACTTCGCCTGTACTGAGACGAACTGTATTGAGAAGGTAAGTGTTAACTATGTTCTGCAAAAATGCGATTATCATCTCGGGATCGTATTTTTGGTAACCTTCTTCCTCGAACATTGATATCGCAATAAACGGACAAAGAGGACCGCGATAGTAGCGGGCACTTGTCATTGCGTCATAGACGTCTGCAATGGCAACAAGTTTACCGAATTTATCAATCTGAGGACCGCGAATCTTAAGAGGATATCCCGATCCGTCGCATCTCTCGTGATGCATAAGCGTTGCATTCTTGATATGCTGACTGATGTTAAGATTCTTTATTATCTCATATCCGCGCTGCGGATGAGTCTGCATAAGTGTGTATTCATCCTCTGTGAGCTTGTCGGGCTTTCTGATAATCTCATCCGGAATCAGGAGTTTGCCGATGTCATGGAAAAGACCTGACTGAGTAGCAATCTCAACTTCCGATTCATCCCATTTAAGCCACTGGGCAAGGATGTTTGAAATCAGGGCAACATTGATGCTGTGTGTAAATGTTGCATCATCATAGGATCTAAGATTGTGAAGCATATCGAAGATATTGGTCGAAGATCTTCCCTTTTCAAGAAGACCATAGATGGGAGCCATCATATCATCAAATACAAGATCTCTGTTGTTCTCGATAATATCCTTAATGGTATGCTCAAATTTCTCGGCGCATTCCTCGAAACTGTGCTTAAATTCTTTAAACTCAGGTGATTGTTTGATACGCTCAGAATAAGTGAGTCCTTCATCGTTGGTTATGTCGACGAACTCATTCTCAAGTTCGACGAGGTCATCCTCGATAAGAACATCGATAATTGAATAGAAAGCCAACCTGGCAATGTCTTTGTCCTCAAGGACGGTTCCTTTGTCAAGAAGCTTCAAACTGGAATTATAAGTGTGTACATCATTTGCAAGCACCATACCGGGTACGAGCTTGCGTGTAAGAATTCTTTTCATTATCCCCTCATTAAAAACAAAAAATCTAAATAATGATAATTTATTATAGTTACGCATAGGTTTTTTTGTCAAACATTCTTGACAAGAAAGAGCATTGAGAATACCATAATTTTGAATTTTTTACAATTTTTTTATACAAAATACGTTATTTTATCGGATTTGTTGGGAAGGATAGGGACGAATGAACGAAAAACAGAGTATTTTTGAGACCATCGCACAGAGCTGGCAGTATTTTGCTGCGCTGATAATCCTGGTAGCAATTGCATTTGTTATCACGATAGCTGTAGAAAAGGTTGCGGTAAAGAAGGAAGGAAAGCAGGACGAGAGACTGTTAAGCGTAAGAAAGATGGCCATTATAGGTGTTTTTTCAGCTGTTTCTTTTGTTCTTATGCTATTGGAATTTCCACTTCCGTTTGCACCTTCTTTTTATAAGTTTGACTTTAGTGATATGCCGGCACTTGTTGGCGGCTTTGCGGCAGGACCTTTTGCCGGCGTTATGATCGAGTTTATCAAGATCCTCTTAAAGATTGTGATCAAGGGAACAAGCTCAGGATTTGTCGGAGAGATAGCGAACTTCGTTGTCGGAGCGGCTTTTGTCGTACCTGCCACTATCATCTACAGACTTCGCAAGACGAGAAAGACTGCACTTATAAGCTGTATTGTCGGAACATTATGTATTACGCTTGCGGGATCGTTCCTCAATGCATTCTTCCTTCTCCCTGCATACGCGATCATTTACGGATGTGACATCAATGCATTTGTGGAGATGGGAACAAGCATAAATCCCGCTATCACAAACATAACTACATTCTGCCTGCTTGCTGTTGCACCTTTCAATCTTGTAAAGGGCATTGTGGACAGCGTTATAACATTTGTGCTTTATAAGCATATAAGCCCGATATTAAAGGGGAACAGTCATAGGACAAAATAAAACATCAGATTTTAAGGAGCATTCTTAAATGGGATGCTCTTTTTTTGTTGATAGCAAGAGGGGATTTTGGCATAATAAAAAGAGGTGGTTGGGGACGCTGATTTTATATGAGTTACAAACTATAAGGCGAGGAGATTAGGCATGGTTAGGATAGCAGTTTGTGATGATTCGAAAGTTATGCGTAGTGATATTGGTAATAAGGTACTTGATTATTCTGTGAAAAAAGATTTTGAGTATTCTTTGGATACTTTTGATGCAGGGGAGAAGCTTGTAGAGTCAGGTAAGAAGTATGACTTGATCTTTATGGACTATGAATTTGAAGATAACGGAGCGAACGGACTTGATATTGCAAGGAAGATTCGCAAACACGATAAGAATTCTACCATTGTGTTTGTAAGCAGTTATCCGTCTATTGTTTTTGATACCTTTGAAGTGGGCACATTTAGGTTTTTAACAAAGCCTGTCGATGATAAAAAATTCTGTGAAGTTCTTGATGCTTTTATGCAGACGATGAAAGAAGACGGTGTTCTTAAGATACGTCTTGACGGTGAAAATCATTTCTTTAAAGAAAGCACAATCTCATATGTTGAAGGTATGGGGAAAAACTGTATCTTACATTTCTGCGACGGTCGGGAAGATATGGAGTGTCATGAGACTCTCGGCGCAATAGAGGGACGTCTTTCGCAAAAAAAATTCTATAGGTGTTATAAATCATTTCTCATCAATCTTGCGCAGATTGATTCCTATAATCACAGCGAAGTTACCATGAGTACAGGGGATAAATTGCTTATCAGCAGGCGTAAGTATAAGGAATTTAATGGCTTCTACGCAGATTACCTTGTGAGAGTGGGGGGATGAGACAAAATGGAAGATATGAGTCAGTATTTATGGATTATCTTTGCAATATATACTGCGCGTGGATTGCTGGTGATTGTAAATTATTGGATTATTTTTGAGAAGTTTTTTATTTTCCCAAGTGAGAAGAAAAACAAAAAGATTTGGATTGTATTTTATTTTGTAGTCAATTATCTGTATAGACCAATAATAAATTATGGCCCCGGATGTCTATGCCTTATTATGCTCGTTATGTATCTTATACGTGTTGTACCATTTTTGTGGACAAAGTATGGACGTAAACCTATTTTTTTGGTAATTGCATTGTTTTATGGGAACATTATTGACTGTATTGCTAATAATATTAAGTATATATTTGGGGGCGGGCTCAGTAATGAGATATATAACAATTTTTATGCGGATTTTTTTACTCTGATAACAGAGTTATTGGTATTCTGCTTTCTTATAATTTTGGTTTTGCTTAAAAGGGCAACTTACATAAAAGTCTATTTCACAAAACTTACAGCAATGGAGTACATCATTCTTTTTTGTGTGGATATTTCATATGGTTTATTGGAAGCTGCAATTTATAAATCGGATACAGCCAATGTGACGATGAAGAATTTAAGTATTATAACATTTATATTACTTATGCTCTTGATTGTGCACGTTTTTATGGTTCGGGATCAGAATACATCCATGAATAATATGATAGGTAATCTTAAAGAACCTATGAAACAGATTACAGCTTCATACATTGAGATGAATGAGAAGAATGTTGAACTCAGGCGATTTAGACATGACATAAAAAATCTTCTTCTTGTATTAAAATCGCTGATTACAGATGATAAAATGGATCAGGCAGTAAGATATATTGATAAAATGTATAATGCAATTGAAATAAATAGAACAAAGATGTTTGATACCGGGAATTATATAGCAGATGCTTTGTTGGAATCTAAGGCAAAAATTGCAATACAAAATGATATTATAATGACTGTTGATGGGAATATACCGTCAAATAGGGTTGAAGATGTCAATATGGTTATTTTGATTTCAAATTTGCTTGATAATGCGATAGAAGCTGCTAAACAGGTAACAGGTGAAAGAAAAATTGAGGTACAGTCAATACTTAAGAAGAACTTATGGATTTTGTCAGTTAAGAATTCATGCGTTAAAGATATTGTGATTCGAGAGAACAGAATTGAGACTACAAAGGAGGAAAAAGAGGCGCATGGATTTGGAATATCCAATATTGAGAGGGTGGCAAAAAAATATGATGGAAATTTGAAACTTAGTTGTGAGAATAATATCTTTACAGCGAGAACGACCATAATGCTGACTGCATAAGAAAAGCCGTTCACTCCGTAAAATATACATTTGGTTCTCTTGTGACGATATTTAGTTTTGTTTTGTGTAATATATAATCATTGAATGAAAAAATTTTAAAACATAACTATATAATTACTCAGAAAAGGAGGGACCGATAATGTTAGATGATATTATAGTTTATATTGGAATTCATTGTATTTATTGATTTAACATAGTGGTAAACTAAGCAGGTTTTCAACAGCGAAAAGGGGCTGTTGAAAACCTGCTTTTTATTGTGTAGCATCTTTAATAAAAGGGGCTGTCGCACTAGTGCGCAGCTCCATTTTTATGCCGAAAAACACAAAGCCGAGCTTCGAAAAGCCCGGTTTTTGCGATAAAATATGTTTATGCGACTAAACAACATCTTACAAGGAGATTATACCGTTTCTTCCTTGTATCATCAAATCAAACTTCCGCTCGACATAGAAATTTCTATTCCATCAGACGATCCGGTGCGCCTTTTAAGTGCTTTTGTGGAGGAAATGGACCTTTCTGATCTGTATTCCACTTATGACAGAATCAGAAAAAATCAGGCTTCACCGCGTCAGATGCTCAAGATTGTGACCTATGCAGCAATGAACAGAATCTATTCCAGTCGTGACATTGAATCAT
>NZ_JHXZ01000015.1 GCF_000621565.1 Butyrivibrio sp. LB2008 | reverse complement strand
CCTGTAAAACTCATCAACTCGTTAAAATCACAGCTGTCCAAAGAAGTGAGAAATACATATAGAACACACGTTGAGAAATACCTATGGGGAGATTCACCCTTCTGGAGTGCAAGTTACTTCTGTGCCACTACCGGAAGTGTTTCTCTTGATACTGTCAAGAAATACATTGAAGATCAACGAACAGAGGAACACAAACGCAAATACATTAAGACGGGGAAATACAAAAAGAAAAGCTAGTGCGATTCATCCCACAACCGACTTCATCGGAAGGGGTTTTCTCGCACGATATTTATGAGTTTTTCATAATCCTCTTCTGCCACCGATTCACACCATTCATTACTTGTCTCCTCGCCTTCTATCTCAATGGCAAGATGTGAGAACCATGAGTCAGCAGCTGCACCATGCCAGTGCTTTACATTAGCAGGTATATTTACTACGTCCCCGGGATGAAGTTCTCGTGCTTCTTTTCCCTCTTCCTGGTAAAATCCTCTGCCTCCGACACAGATAAGCATCTGTCCTCCGCCACTCTTTGAATGATGGATATGCCAATGGTTCCTGCATCCGGGTTCAAAAGTCACATTGTAAATAGGAATCTGTTCTGTAGAAACCGGTGCAAGATAGCTCTGTCCATCAAAATACTGAGCATAGGCATCATTTGGATTCCCTATGGGGAAGAAAATAGTATTCTGATAACGATCCTTGTCTGTATTCTCAGTGACAGGCTCATTATATACTTCTTTTGCCAGATTAAATACAGCCCATGCCTTTGGCCATCCGGCATAGAAAGCCACATGCGTGATAACAGCAGCCATCTCTTTTTGAGTAACGCCATGATTTTTAGCATTCATGATATGATACTTTAAGCTACTGTCAGTTATTCCTTGCGCCATTAGTGCCACAACTGTAGTGATACTCCTCGTCTTTACATCAATATCCTGATTATTCCAGTTCTCTCCAAATAAAACATCATCATTAAAATGCGCAAAATCCGGTGCAAATTCTCCAAGCTGTTCCCTTCCTGCTGTCTGTACAATCTTTTCGCTCATATTCCTCACTCCTTCTATTCAAGCCCTAATACAGTAAATGCTGAGATAAGTAGCATTGAAATTATTTTCTTCATCAGGCACCCTTTCTTATTTTCTTATGAAATCTTTATCCTTATCCGGCATACTGTTGTCAGAGACATACCTTTCTACAGTCATATGAAGATCATATTTTTCGCGAAGCTCCATGATAGTCTGCATCATAGGTGAAGCATGATGGACATCAATAGACTCCTGATCTTCCCAACTGTCTATCAGAAGAATTGTCTCAGGGTCATCCAAAGACTGATAATACTCATACTTAAGATTGCCTGCCTCATTTCGTATTTTTTCAACCGTTCCGCTTTTTGTCATTTCCTCTGCAAATCTTTTTGCAGCACCATCTGTTCCTTTATAACGTAAGTTAACTGTAATGCTCATCATGAACCTCCAATCACAGTTTTTCCTTAAAGAAGTTCTCCAGCTTGTCAAAAGGAATATAATCCTTATCTCCGCCATCATATAGATCAGTATGTACTGCATCAGGGATTATCATTAGTTCCTTGTTATCTGCATACTTGCTGTCTTTGATCATATCTGCATAAGCATCCTTAGAAAAATAGCAAGAGTGCGCCTTTTCTCCATGAACAAGTAAAACAGCACTCCTTATCTCATTAGAGTACTTAAGGATTGGCTGATTAACAAAAGACTCACAGCCAATAACATTCCATCCACCGTTGGAATTAAGGCTTCTCTTGTGATAACCTCTGTCAGTCTTGTAGTAGTCATAATAGTCTTTTACAAAGAAAGGTGCATCCGAAGGCACTGGATCTACTACTCCACCGCCAAGCTTATATTCGCCAGCCTTAAGGTCTTCAAGTCTCTGAGCACACATAGCTGCTTTTTTCTGATATCTCGCTTCTTCACTGTCCTCGGAATCAAAATATCCCTTGGCATTTACCCTTGTCATGTCATACATTGTTATAGCTACCGTAGCTTTAATTCTTGTATCAAGAGCTGCTGTGTTTACAGCCATTCCTCCCCAGCCACAGATACCGATGATTCCGATCCTGTCAGGATCTACCATTTCATTTAGTGATAGAAAATCAACTGCCGCCATGAAATCTTCTGTGTTGATATCCGGAGATGCCATATATCTCACATTTCCTCCGGACTCTCCTGTGAATGACGGGTCAAATGCTATGGTCAAAAAGCCTCTTTCTGCCATTGTCTGTGCATAGAGTCCTGAGCACTGCTCTTTTACTGCACCAAAAGGTCCGCATACAGCAATTGCAGAAAGTTTACCTTCTGCATTCTTTGGTACATACATATCTGCCGCAAGGGTGATTCCATATCTGTTTACAAATGTAACTTTGCTGTGGTCTACCTTATCACTTTTCTTAAAGGTCTTATCCCAATCGGTTACAAGGTTTAGTTCTTCTTTTCTGATCATTTTACATTCCTCCGTTTTAATCATTTCTCTTTTTGAATCTGTCGTATCAAAAAATCCATGTTGTCTACTTTTTTCTGGCTGTCATGAAGTTTATCCATGAGGTGACATCGGCATTTCCTGAGATCTCGAAGAAGTGTATCTGTATCCCCTTCTTCATACATCTTTTTCATAAAGCTTATTTCTTTCTCATTGCAGCCCATGTCTGAAAGGCTTTCAAGAATCTTTTCTGTATCCATCTTTTTTGCTCCTTCTGATTTCATAGTAAATCCTTGACCGGATTCTCGCTAATGAATAAAATAAATATCATGATATTCACTTTTGGAATAACACTTAACCAGTCAGCTTTATGGAGGTTTTAATGGAAATAAAAAATCTCAGATACTTTCTTGCAGTTGCAAGGGAAGAAAATATGTCAAAGGCTGCTGAGCTGCTTCATGTATCGCAGCCTACTCTTTCAAAGACATTAAAAGCATTAGAGGAAGAACTTGGAAAAAAGTTATTTGTCAGGCACAGCTTCAGTATTTCACTTACTGATGAGGGGATGCTTTTGCGTGACCGCGCTCAGGATCTTGTGGCCATGTCAGATAAAATCGAACAGGAATTTAACTCCCTGGATGATATAACAGGTGGATATATATATTTTGGACTGGCAGAAAGCTATCAGATCAGATACCTCGCCAGAGAGATTTATAAGTTAAAAGAAAAATACCCTAATTTCACTTATCATATAACAAGCGGAGATACTGAGCAGGTTACTGAAAAGCTTGATAAGGGCCTTTTAGACTTTGCTGTACTATGTGAAACACCTGACAGCAATAAATACGAATATGTAAAATTTCCTGAAGCTGATGTGTGGGGAGCAATCATATCTTCATCCCATCTCCTTGCAAAGAAAAAATCCATTCGTGTATCCGACCTGACAGGACAGCCTCTGTTTGTCTCAGAACAGAGCTGGAACAATGAAATCAAAGCATGGGCCAAAGACAGATATCCTGAACTAAAGCTTGAGGGTTCCTTTAGACTTTCTTATAACGGCTCTGTATTTGCAAGAGAAAACCTTGGAATACTTCTTACATTTAAAAATCTGATAAATACTGAAGGAACTGACATGGTATTCAGACCGCTTTCACCTGAACTAAAATCAGAGCTGTATCTGATATGGAACAAGTATCAGACCTTTACTCCTATTGCGGAAAAATTTCTGGAGCAGATAAAAAAGACTTTCAAGTAATTTTCATGAAGGTCACAGCAGTATGAAGCTATGACCTTCTATGCTTTCCATTAGCCTTATACTTCTCCTTTAACATTTTCTGGTAATCTTCTCTGGATACTAAGTCATGAATAAAGATACCTGTTTAATTTACGAAGGTGCGTTTATAAAGTCGAGTGGTATTTCGATGACAAGGGTATCAGTCAGGCTTATGAGTACTTTTTGAAAGCGTCTGCTGTTCAGAAACGTAAGTTTCTTATCCTTGTAAAGAAACTTGCCGACTTTGGTACCATTTACGATAAAACCAAGTTTCGGAATGAAGGCGATGATATATACGCTTTTAAGCCTCAGCCGGACAGATATCTTTGCTTTTTCTTCACAGGAAAGAAGATTATTGTCACAAATGTATACCATAAGAAATCAGATAAGCTGCCTCCAAACGAAAAGTCCACTGCGCTAAAGAACATGGCAGCGTATAAAAAGGCAGTTGATGAAAAGAATAAGAATGGAAAAGGGGAATAATGCAATGAAATCCACTTTTGATGAATTTATAACTGATGATCCCAAGCAGAAGGCTTTGTTCGACAAGGAATATGATGATTTCCTTCTCTCCGAGTTTATCATACAAAAAATGGAAGAAGAAAATCTCTCAGTCCGTACACTTGCACAAAAGGCTTCTGTCTCTCCTACCGTGATTCAAAAGCTTAGAAACAATGAAAGCGCCGAAAAAATCACCTACAGCACTTTTATGTCAGTAATCCGATCTCTTGGATACAAAATGCGTCTTGAAAAACTATAAAATATCTTCCCCCGAATAAGCACACTCTGCCTATCCGGGGGATTTTTCATTCACCTGTAATAAATCTTTACGCTTTATGCCAATCTTTATGTATATTCGTTTGCCGTGATAATCTTGCTGCTTCAGTTCCTTAATCTCGCGAACTCCTCAGGCGTAAACTTGATTCCGTCGATCACAAATGCCGGAGCATATCCATTGTCTTCGTCCTCAATGATATGGATCACTCCCTTATCACCTATGCTGTATATATGTCCATCCTTCATAAGAAGCATAAGACCGTATAATGTCTTGGCAAGCGCATCAAGTCCACTGAAATAAGCGTCTGTGAATAAGAGCTTTGGTATTCTGTAAAAGGCAAGCATCTCGGATTGTAAATATAACACACCTATTTTGAAAAAAGAATACTCAAAACCTACCACTTTTCTACCAAAAACCTACTTTTTTCAAAAATTTGTATCATCCGCAGTAGATCTGTATCGCCCGGTGAGTAAATTCAGCAGTTCCTTCTCCGCCCATCTTATTAATGTTCTCGGTGAATTCTCCGCCACCGGCATACATCTTACCAAGTCCGGAAAGAATCTCATTAGAACACTTATAAAAATGCTCGGTAATAAAGCTCTGCAGCTTCCTTACCTGGTCCTGTACTTCTGCAGAAGCAGGATCCTGATCCTTCATAGCTCCGAACTCTTCAAAGATTTTCATAAAATCGGCCATCATACTTTTTTCTTCGCTCCTTGACCGCTTACCGTTCTTCTCTTCGAATTCCTTATATTCCGGAGTATTACCCCATCGTTCTTTCGCACGCTTAGCGTATTCGTCTAATTTACTTGAATCAAATGCTGTAAAATCCAAATGTCTCACTCCTCTCAGTTTTAAACCACGGCACATACTGATCAGATTTTCGATATGTTCCTTCTTTAATTCAAGAAGTTCTATCTGCTGATCAAGTGCCAATCTCTTGTCAAAATCAGATCTGGTTACGATATCCTTGATATCCTTAAGCGAAAACTCAAGCTCACGAAACAGTAAAATCTGCTGAAGTCTCTCCAGCGCCGCATCGTCATACAGCCTGTATCCGGACTCGGTATACTCCGCCGGTTTTAAGAGTCCTATCTTATCGTAATACTGCAGCGTGCGTATACTCACTCCTGTCAGCTTACTCACTTCATTTACTGTCTTCATGGCTATCATCTCCTTCACGTGTGATTACATCATAAACTATTACGTTGCGTCATAGTCAAGCAAAAAATATATAATTCTGCAAAAAAAGATCGGCATCAAATCCATTTCTGAATTCTTTGCCGATCCTCTGCTTTTCTTAAATATAACTTACTGTTTCTGTAAGCTCCTTCCTGCTGTTATGATTATCAAGCGGTCCTGCGCCATCTGCCGCATATCCAAGGTCAAGCAGCATCAAAATCTCTTCATTCTCAGGCAAACCAAAGTCTTTGGCGAGCTTATCTGGATCAAAGAAATTTAGCCAGCAGCTGTCTACCCCGGCATCAGCGGCAGCCAGCATGAGATGTGTTGCCACAATTGACGCGTCCTCCACTCCGGAATCTCTCTTGCCACCCGGATATGTAAATACATTGTTTTTATCAAATGTTACAACAAGAACAGTCGGTGCTCCATAACGGCAAGGCGTTGCCTTATCGATCTTAGCCAGGTTCTCATCAGTCTCAACAACATAAATATGCTGTTCCTGAAGATTCTTTGCCGTAGGTGCAAGCCTTCCGGCCTCAAGGATGTCATTAAGCTTTGCCCTGTCTACTTTTCTTTCACTGTATTTCTTACATGAATAACGGTTCTTTACTACTTCTTTGAATTCCATGGTAACTCCCCTTTCTTTACTCGTCTTCTTCCCATCCCTTGCACACATCGCACCAGCCCTCGGCTCCGGTAACAGCTTCAAGCTCTGATGGTGTTACCTTAACAGAAGTAAATTCATTACCTCCTGCAGGATGGACATATTCAAATCTCTTCATGGATACATCCAGCCAGATAGGGATGTCATCAGCCACAGCAAAAGGACATACTCCGCCTGGCTGGAATCCCGTGATACTCTCTACCTGATCTCTGGGAATCATGTGTGGCTTGGTGTGAAATAGTGATTTGAACTTAGAACTATTAACCTTACCATCGCCTGCCATTACCACAATTACAGGCTTTTCATCTACAACAAAAGACAATGTCTTTGCAATCTCCGATTCGGTACAGCCTATCTGCTGTGCTGCATGTTCAACTGTATCAATCGTTTCTGTATGTTCAGTAAGCCTGTCACCAAGATTATTGGAGACAAGAAACTCTTTGACCTTTTCATTGACCATTTTGCTTACCCCCGATCATTTCAGAAGCTTGGAAAATTCCAATGCCTTCCCTACATCACCGTCAACCTTAAGTTTACCGATAGTAAAAGCTGCTACAGGATCTAACTTGCCACTGATAAGCTTATTAAAATCATCTGACTTGATTGATATAGCGCAGTTCCTGTCATGGTAATCGTAAGGCTCTATATTGATCTTGTGATCCTTAACTTCAACATAGAACACTCCGGGATCTTGATCTGTCAGATTCACCTGAACAGCAAGAAAATCCACATTTGAAACATCGGCATTTTCTGCCAGCTTTCTAAGTTTAGTAACTACTGTATCACGCTTCATATTCGTCCTCCTCAGAAAAAAACTGTCTCTTTTACCATTATATAGTTAGTAGCGCTTACTCTGCATATGTATTTCCCTATGGCTGATGATAGCCTGGGGTTATATCAGAATTATCACCTAATATTCTTGACTGAAGAATACAAACTTCAGCACCGGCATCCATTATCTTCTTAAAGGCCGCCTTTTACCCATTTATCTCTAAAACAACATCACCATTACCAAGAATCTCTGTCAGCTCTTCCTCAGATAGATCAATATGCCCAAGCTTCGTATATGCCCAGGAATTTGAGCCATAGAAAACAACAATTTGATTGCCCGAATAAAGCACAATATCCCCAAACTCTGTTGTGATCTGCTTGTCATCCCGGCTTATGCTCTGCCCTATCGAGCCAACCTGCTCAAAGCCACCATACATTGACATATCTACTTTGAGAGGACAAATTTCCTTCAGTTCCTTTACCGAGGCATTATCTTCCCATGTAACCGGCATTTCTTTTCCATCAATAGAAAGTGTCATAGCTGTCTCTTTTACCTCCTCTGTAACAACCTCTCCGGTCCAGTCGATGATTGTTACATCTGATTCAGTTTTAGCTCTGCAGCCTGTCAATACCATGGCTAGCGTAAGTATCGCCAAAGCTAAATTCCTTCTTTTCACTTAATGATCACCCCTCAGTCAGTTTCTATGCAAACACTCCAAAAGAGTATCTTGGTCTCCTATTCTGTTCCATAGGCGTAATTCCCACCAAGGCCAAGAAGCATTATTCTGTTTCCAAGTCTTTCGTTGGTTCTGAGGAAGTCGTATTCCTCGGATTTCATTAGCTGTTTAAAATCCATTATTGTAATCTATCCTCTGTAAGATATGATCTCAGTACTTCCATAATTTCTTTGTTACGTTCAAGCAGGTTGTAAATGCCATCTTCAGACAGAACGCCTCTTTTCAGATCCTCAGGGAAGAGGCCCTGTTCCTCAGACTCAAGATCTTTTCTCCACTGCTTACTTCCATAGTAGTCAGAAAGCTTCTGTATATCATCCTGCATATGCTGCAGATCAAAGATGCTTGCCTCCAGAGTGTTAAGTGTCTTGGTTGCCTGCTGGAGTATTGATTCCATTTTGTTAAGATTCGGCGGAACAATATCTCTTTTCAATCGCTTAGAAAAATGATTTTTCTTATGATCATATCTCTGTGCTGCATTCTCCGGAAAAAGAAGTATGCCTCTACTCTTTAATAGTTCTGCAACACGCGCATGTGCCTCGTCGTCTGAATAACCTTCCTTCATCTGTTCCTTATAGATAACATACATCAGGTTGGTGCATCTGGCTTTCGAATTCTTTTTGAGATCTTCAAAGCGTTTCATTTTGGGTGGTGATTTCTTTTTGCTCATGTTAGTGACAATCCTTCTGGTTTTTACAACTAAATCTCCAGCTCTTTCTTTGCACAACACTTTTTATACTTTTTTCCCGAGCCACATGGACATGGATCATTCGGATAGACTTTATGTCCAACTTTTTCTCTATCCTCAAACATTTTTATTCTACGATACTCTGTCTTTAGGTTTTTGAGCTGTTCTCCCTTGCTATCATGCTCTTCCTGCTGCCTGAGCACAGCCTCAACAAGTATTTCTTTCTCCTTAGTATAAAAGCTTAGTTTTGCCTCATCATCCAGTTTTGCAAGTTCTTCACTTTCCTCGGGAGACAACTCTTCTCTTCCGGATTCCTCTTTCTGTTTATTAGCTCTATCCACGATATGCTGCAAGTTTTCTCCATACTCTGTGTAAGCATCTAAAAGGCGCTTAGCCAAATCCGGATAATTACTGAGTTTATCCATCAGTTCATTCAATTCACCATTTGCATTTACACTATTTGAATCCTCATTTTTCATTTCTCATAACCTCAGTAAATAGCTATCTGTGTCATTTTCTGACACTTGCTTTGGGTGTGAACGATATATTCAAAACCATATCCATCCCATCCGCAAGTCTCTGTAATAGTTTAATAGACGGATTTCTTGTTCCATTCTCCAACTTGCTGATCTCAGTCTGAGCGATTCCGGTTCTCTCAGCAAGTTCTTTCTGTGTTATATTCTGTGAAATGCGAGCATCTATGATTGCGCGGATCACATTCATTTCCGGTTGGATTTCCTCATATGCCTTTGCAAATTCCGGATCATTCATCTTTTTTGTTTTATACTCTTTAAGATTCATGTCAGCCCTCCTTATGGCGACTTAACCAATCTGTACGACGTTCTTTTGCTATCTTAAGCTCTTTAGCCGGAGTCTTTTGTGTTTTCTTTACAAATCCGTTTGTCGCTACTATCTTATTTCCTACGTAAAAGAAATACATCACTCTTGTGATATTACTTCCTTGTTTACAGCGAAGTTCAAAAATACCATCCTCAAGATATTCTGAATAGGGCATACGTAATTCTGTTCCTTTCTCTTCCAGTATTTCCATAAGTCCTACCAGTTTTGCAGACATTTTAGAATCCAGAGAATCTAAAAACTCTGCTACAGGTTCCTTCCCATCTTCGCTTGAATATAATTCAATTTCAAAAGCCATAAAATTTCCTTTTCTGTAATCATTATATGAGATATATCTCAACCAGTCAACACTTGCATTTCTTCATTACTTCGTCACTCCACATACCTTTAACACAATAATTATTGAATCTAACAAACATACTATAAGTTTATCGTGATTAACTGTGTCGAAGAACTTTTCCAAGTCAATATCTACAATCCAGTCATTACCATCATTCATCATATCGAGCGCTGTTAGGATTGCTTGCTGTGCACATCTATTAGGTCTGAATCCATAACTGTGGTCATGGAATTGTTCCTCATAGATTGGTGTTAATACCTGTGCTAAGTAATCTGATACTCATCACCTTTGAGCGCATTCAGAAATGAATCAAACACTTCGTATTCCCTGCGCATCATGGCTATCGTCCATATATCCTTTTTATGTTTTTCAGGATTATCCGTGTCCTTGAGGATCCCGCCATCCATATCACATCGTTCTATTGCTTCGCGGATCATTACTCTCTCAACAGCCATCTTTGCTGTAGGATCGCTTTTATTGCTTGTCTGAACTCTTACTCCGAGATCAGCACTGTTCTTGGCTCTTCTGTTGTATTCCTTCTCATTAAGGATTGTGTTGAACAGCCCAATTTCAAAACAATCAACCAGCTGCGGGAACACAGAGTAGTTCTCGTAGATCAGATCAAATCTTTCTTTCGCATTGCCTGTTCCATAAGAATCAACAAGTTCATCTTCTGTAATGCTCATATCGCACCTCCTGTTTGAAACCCGGAGGTCAGGTTAGCCGGCTAAGCTGTACCTCTTGCTTACATATGTAATTCTACGGAACGTGACGGAATAATACGTTCTCTTAGAAATAGAACTTTGGGTTCGAGATTTTCGAACAAAAGGACAAAAGAAAAAGCACCAGCCACAAGTGCATTTACACTCGTGAACTGATGCTCTCTTATTATTTCTTCTTTTCAATAACATTTTTCTTTTATAGTAACATCAACCATGTTATCGTCCAATAAGTAATGAGCTGCCATCATGATTTAAAACTATTCATCGATTATTACAAAACATTAAGGTCAGACAGATATTTTACAATGGCATCTGCTATTTCGTTTATATCGTCATCCACCCAGCGTTGCCTGGAGCTATCAACTCTTTTCAAATATTGTTTATCTTTAAATGTATTCGACACTCGAGTAATAATTTCTCCCATCGTGTTTTCTCTCATTCCAGAGTCTGAAAATATATAGTGGTCAATCAAATTTAAAAGCTTATCTCTTTTAGCAACTGTCTTTTGATAATACATGTCGTAAATATCCTTGTATCTTCGACTATTGCTGCCAAATATCAGAAGAGAACGCAATTTCTCTGTAAAAGACTGTTCAACTGTGTTTTTCAACAGGCTCGCCCCGTTTTCATCCATACAAACATCAAAGCAGTACTCTTCCTGTTCGACGTCCAGATCCTTATGTACCCCAATGTCGATCTTGCTGCTGATGCTGTTTCCGGATTCATCAGTGATCAATACTTCTATACTTTTCCCATGATAATCCTGATGTTTTAGTTCTTTGATATCGCCGGTGATTGCAATATTGAGCCCATCTATGCAGTTTAATTTCTCTACAAACAGTCTTATAGATTCATCAGAAATAGAATAATGGATAAAGTCCAGATCTATGTCACGTGTTGCCCGCCTGTTATTGTTAGTAATACTACGCATGACAACGCCACCTTTTATTGTAACATTCCTGTTTAGCGGTCCAATCGATATAGCCTTCAAAACAACATCCTGACAGACCCTAGCTGCGGCAAGTTCTCTTGTCAGGCCATCTTCCATGTACATATCTATCATTTCATTTATATCCAATTTACATTACCTCCTCATCCAGGGCTTTGGAAATCATTTTGCTTTTAGGGAATTTTTCGGCATACTTCTGGATCCGCCATATTTCAAGGTCCCCAATTATTCCCCTATAATTTAACAGAATCTCTTTATAGATGTCATAAGGCATAGAATTCTTATTCCGAAGAAGTTCGATGAGCATGCGTTCTTTATCATATACTCTTATAACAGCTCCATTCTTTTCTATTTCCTGTACTCCAAGTGGTAAAAGATCCTGACGCACATATAGCTGCTCCACTCTCTTATCTGTAATCCGAGCCGCTTTGGAAGATGTCGCGAGAGAATATTTCTCTGGTATCACATCTGTAAGACCGTGAATATAGAAAGCATATTCTCCTGCAAGTATGGCTTTTGGATATTTTTTTAATATAACTTCCAGCTCATTATTGTACTTTCGACTTGAATATATCCCATTTTCAATTTTAAAAACATTGCCTGAATCTATGGCTTTCTTGAGTTTATAATCTGAGCCGTATTCTTTTATTGCTTCTTCATATGACAGAATCATTTTAAGTAATCCTCGGTAAAAAATGTTTTTATTCCTACTTTTACTTAAATATACTCTGTACATAGAATTAATTCAAGTAAATATCGGTAATATCATATTTTTTACCGATATTTACTCTATACTGTTATCGCCTACATCCGCCCTGTAGCATTAGCTAAAGTGCCTTCGACCATTGTTATCATTTTTCCAACCAGTATAGCATTTTCTTTTACCTGTGGAATCAAAGGTTGTTCCAGTTTGTGACGCAGATACAAAATCTGTGCAATCCCCATCAACAATTCATCGCCACTTCTTCCCGGCATTTTAGGAAGGACAGTCCTTATGCGCTCAGATATTTCCATGACTATTCCCTGCCAAACAGAAAACCATTGCTCACTTTCTTCAAGTTCAAATTCGCCCAACCATTCACGTGGTGTATGTGCCTCATAATATTCTCCGCAATCTGTAGGCTGTAAGATATAAAAGATTTTCCTCTTGCCCTCTATATCTCCTGTTGCCCCACGGCCTAAAGGATATAATGCACAAACTGTCGGCTTATGGTTATGTATCCTGCAACGATTGTCTTCCATCAGGAACGGACATTTCCCATTATCCCTGCGCATATTCAGGGAAACTAGTGGAACTTTACTTGTCCCTCCGACATAAAGGTTTCCATATTCATAAAGCACTTCATGAAGATGCTTGCCTAAAGCTTTTGCTATGCGGCATAGATCAAATGGTGATAGCAGTATATCAACTCGATTTTTGCAGCATTCACCACACTGCCTGCATTTGAAATAAAAAGTTTCATCTTTTCCTATGGGGTTTTTCATCAGTTCCTGTATCAATTCTTCTCTGTCATTCATCCGCTGCTCCTCTTTTCTATCATGTTACTATTTATGATAAGTAATAGCCGGACACATGTCATTCGACTCGTGGTTGATAAATTCAGATGCTTTTCAAAAAAAAGAGCCTGATTTAAATATCAAGCTCTCCTGTCATAACATGTATCAAATTCACTCCTTCGGCATAATGCTTTCAGGTTCATCTGTGTATTTTCTTAACAATCCTCGCCCCGCCGGTAAGCTTCAAAGAAACTCACAATCTGCCTTGTTGAAACAGGGAAGAAATTGTTTGCATCAACACCTACATCATATCTTCTCTGACCATCTCTCGCCTTCCTTATAGATTCTTTAAGCCTGCTGTTCTCATTGCACATCTTCTCTGTGTCTCTGAAGATAATGACATTCTCATCTCGTCCCATTTTTCCTCCTAAAGTAAATTATTGGCGTACGAGTACTCTGATATTAATTTCTCTGCACTGGAAGGAACAACCAGTTTCATTATGTCATCGATATCTTTCTCGTTACCGATCGCCTTAAATCCCGCCCATGCATATGGTGAGTCCTTAATCATCATCGCAACCGCTTTTCTGTCATGATCGTATTCTTCATACAGACGCCTTGTATATAGCATCATATCCTCGGCCCTAGCCTTAAGTTCTGCAAACTGCCAGTCATAATACTTGATTATATGTGCATCTTCCGGGAAGTCCTTTGCCAGCTTGGAAAAATCTTCTCCGCTGCAAAAAAGCTCCGCCATCCTTTTTGCAGTAAACACTCTGTTAGTAGCCATTCTGTGCATTGCTACATAAGCAGGTGATTTTATCTTTACCCTGTTATGTTTCGCATCCACTACCACAAAGCCTTCTTTTTCAATATCTTCTCCGTCATTCAGATTATCTGCAGCCTCCATGCAATCTATAAGTGTAGTAAGCAGATAGCTTTCAGGCTTTTTGAACTCTGGCAGCTCATTATCAGCCTCATCACCGGTCTTGTTATTCCTTGCTGCTAGAAAGAATAAAAGAGTCACATCATATCTGATGACAACCTGTGTAAATGGAGATACCAATTCAAAAACATATGTGTAGTCCTTATTCAGCTTATCAAATGGTATCTCCGCTATATTCTCTGCCTTGTTAATGATATCTGCATAGCTCAGATCCTTATATCCCGGGACAGGAACATTTCCTGCATCGCAAGTGGAGCTTGTTGCAAATCTCCATGCACCTTTGTACCAGAACAGCTTTATCATGGAGCCATCTATTTTTTCCAACACCCTGGCGCTATTCCAGTCGATATCTGCAGCATACTGTTCCTGTACATTAAAAAACTTATCAAACGGCCAGCAGACCACAGAAAGCTGAACCACATCGATCATGATTCCTCTTGCTTCACATACCAGTGGATCTGAGAAATCAGCTTCTGCCATATACTTAAAGCATGCCAGATCACCATTACGGCTTATCCTAATGAGCCTTGCATTCAGCTTTTCTTCCCAGCTATCTGTATTATTTTCTATAAACTCTAATATCTTCGATTTCATTGCTGTGTCTCTTTACTAATCCACTTCTTTTCTTTCTTCTCCACTGCATGGTCAATCGTGATCCTGTGTATACTGTCGATATCAGATAGAATCCCGTCTTTTATCAGTTTTCCAAGATTGACCGGAGTATATCCGCATACATTGGCTGCAAGGTTTAAATGCTTGCAGCCTTCCTTGTATATCTCCATGTTACTGTGGTCATGTCCATGGATGTTAAGACACCACGGAAGTCCGTATACCGGCTCATGCGACAAAAGGATCTTGTCAGCTATAAATAGCGGACCGGAATATATCTCATCAAAAAGACCCTTGTAATCTCCCCTTCTGTCATGGTTTCCAAGAAGCAGTATCTTCTTTCTGACCCTGAGCTTTTTTATATATTCAGGACTTCCAACATCTCCCAAGCAGACAAATGTGTCATTTTTCATGATCACAGAATTCAGGATATTAACCTGTTCATCTGGTTCTATCCAGTCAGGGTCCATGAGTTTACAATCAGAATCTTTAAAATGCGTATCAGACAGGATATAAACAGATCCATTTTCTGACCAGTGCCTGAATGGTTCATATAAAGTTGATATCATGCTGCCTCCCGTCTATGATCACTCATCATTTTTCATTAGATACTTGTTGTTTATCACTTTCATTGATAAAGGTCCGCTAAGTGTATAAGAGTGAACAGGCGTAACAGGCCTTATTACTATTCCCTCTCTTATTGTCCCATTGTATCCAACACCTTCTGCCCTTGCTAATAGAGCCGCCTCATCAGGATACTTTGCTAAGAGATCATCGCCTTCCTCTTCCACCGGGACCATCTGACATCCGACATATCTGCAGATTTCCTTAAGCGTTGCCAGGTCAGTTCTCTTATCATCAGCTCTTGCCGTAAATACAAACCACTCTGGCTTCTTAAGCCTAAGTCTGTTCTTCTGTATTCCTTCCCCGCACCATTCTCCCTGGAGAACCAAAGAGCTCAGTCCATGTTCCTCTGCATATGTCTTCATCTTTTCTGGAATACCCGCTGTTTTTACATGCTCCACAAACGCTGACTTTCCGTCATCCTTATAAGTGAAGTTATGGCCGGTAAAAGAAATTTCTCCATCCCTTACACCTATGGAATGACTTGAACCATCCATCTTGGTTGTTATGTAATAAGGCAGCCCCTTAAACTCATTAAGCAGCTCCGGCGCTGACTGTATCCTTGTCTCATCAGTCTTAGGTATATATCCGGGCCGATCACCTATCATGGTTCCTCCTGATCCTGCCCTTTCTGGCATTTCCCACTCGCGAACTCCAAGGATTTCCGCCACATCCATTCCTTCTTCAAGACTCATCCCCTGAAGCTTTGAGAGCTTATCAATCCCAAGGCATAATCCCTGGGATATCTCTCCCCTGAACTTCATAGTCTTTAATCTGAATCCTTCACCCATAAAATCATTACTTCTGTAGGAACTCTTTCTCAGGAATTCAAACTCCTCACATACAGGGAGAAAGGAATCTATCTCGAAATAGACCACCAGATCTCCCACATGAAATTCTCCCTTTCCTCCGACACACTTCCATCCAAGAACCTGAACAAGTTCCAGTCTGTCTGCATCGGGTATTGGAAAGACTTCCTTTATCTTCTGTATTGATGCTAATTTTCTCATTTTTCTTTTCATCCTCCTCAAGTAAATTTCCGAATAAAGCTGCCATATTCATCACCTAACGGCAGCTCATAATCTACCTGTATTCTTTTACGTGTTGTCATCTTTGTTTCACCTGTAAGTGGATTAAATCCTTCTTTTCCATACTCTTCCATCCACATACCTACGCCTCGTTTCTGCCATGAAGGCAACTTATCATAGTTGATTCCTCTGCTGAAAAGCAGCTCATTTTTATACGCAACACCTTTTCCTTTCAACTCTGACGTAGCTTTATGAACTGATGTGCCCTCCTTTCGGAGCATCCAGTAACAATGTGAATTTAGCGCATTCCTGTTAGCATCTTCCTGACGCCATCTGAAGTAATCCTCAACTCTCTCCGCATTTGGAAGAGGCACCATTCTACAGTCAAATGTTGCCGCCATCCCAAGTTCAAGCGAAAAGACTGCGCTTGCTTCAGCAGCAAGTGTTGAATTATACTTGCACACTTTTCTGCCGAATGCATCTTCATCTGCCGCAAACAATAATGAAATCTCATCGCTTTCTGTATAGGCGTATACCACTCTGAATCCGCAATCCATGAGAGTTTTTGTTGTTTTCACCATCATATCTCTAAACTTTTCATCAAATGGTGCTTCAAAATGACAGACTTCCTTAGTAAGTCTTGTAAAGCCTCTGCCATCAAGCCTTGCCACCATATAAATATCTGGAAGCAATACCTGATCTAAGGACTGCTCGTAAACACGCATCTTTTTGTCCATCTCATCAAAACGCATTTCTATCATCTCTCCCTGCTATACTTATTTTCCCAAATCTTGTAAATCCGACTGTTACGGCGACGCCCGATAGGTGGACACCATCTGATTTTCACACCACCTCCGGATTAATGTGACGGCGCACAATCCATTTAATTAAATGATATCCCTATACATACTGACTGTCAGTTAACTCGTGGTTGATAAATCTTGTGGGAATGCGACGGCGCAGCCTAGTCCCTGTGGGAAACCCACCTGAATATCCTGCTTGCAAAGCAGGCGACCACCCCATGCAGCCCCAAGACCCGCGGTGCAGAAGCCCGTGCCTCTGGACTTCTGCTAAAGTATTAATTTTTTCAGGAATAAGAAGTGCCAGCTAACTATTCCCTAATATGGCGACTGAGAATCGAACTCAGGTTAGATGCATATAAGACACCGGTTCTCACCATTGAACTACCGCCATCATTTTTTATATTAAAAAAGGACCTACCCACTTTCACGGATAGATCCTAACCCCCTGATACTATTCCAATGTGCCTGATATCAGTCTAACATCGGACTTTAAAATCTATCCTTCTATTTCTTTCTATACCTGTTATGCCGCGTGATGTCGCCAAATTGAGCGCACGAGTACTAAGCATATCGATTGTGCAATCATATGCTCTGGTTTCTATGGCTGTGAAATTTGTAAACATCATATTTCTCATTGAAAGCTTAACCCCTTACCTTTCGTAGTATTTCTGTTTTAATCCAATTAACAAAAAAGGAAGCGACCGCATATTTATATTGATGATTGCATCAAAATAAATAGGACAGGCACTTCTAGTTTTATTTCCTTGTTTAGGAGACCTTATTCATAAGTTTTAGCAACAATCTCAAATCGAGGAAGTAGCAAAGAAATATAACCATGTCCCGAAGATATGATTATACCTTTTTTTATCAGTCTATCACGGTATCTTGAGAAAACAGCAGATGTCATGCCTACCTTCTTACATATTTCACTGACTTTGGTCTCATCCTTTTTTATTGCAAGAATGACTGTTCTATCCTGCTTTGATAATGAGGACCATATTTTTTTGTATACAAAATCATCAAGCATATCATCAAGCTTGAGGAGAATTTCTCTTAACTCCATTTCATCTCTATATTCATAATATAGAAGACCTAGCGCTTGGAATGCAAAAGCATATCCCTTAGTTATCCGTGCAAGGTTCTTGGCATCGTCTTCATCAATCTGAAAAATATCTGCATACTGTTTCGTTATTTGATGCAAGCTTAGTGGTTCTAATGTTATTTTCGGCGTTCTAAGCAAAAAAGTAAGAGCTGGGTCGTTCTGGATTGCATAGATATTTTCATATAATCCTGTCATTAACAGGAAAACCGGATAATCTTTTCTAACAAAAATTTGAAACTGACTCGCAAAGTGACGCATGTTGTCATCATGCATTACTTCATCAATAGTAATGATTACTTTTTTATTATGCTTTTTTAATGAAGAAAGCATATTATCTATGATGCTTACGTTATCCTGAGGAGTATCATTTCCATTAACACCAATACCAAAACCTGCGATGGATATGCTGAATCCCTGGTTAAAGAAATCCGGGATTTTCTTGCAGGAATCGATCAAGCGCATAGCACAGTCATTGATAAGATCCTGCGTTGAATTTAGGTCTATTACAATCCAATCCTTATCCTTCCCAAGTTCATTTGTTATTGAAGTCATAAGTACAGTCTTGCCACTTCCTCTGATTCCTTCGATAAGATATGCCTGACTGATTGGATTGTCAGCCTCAAATGTACTTAAGATCATATCTGTATTTTCATATCTGGATATATATTCATTTGGCTGTTTTCCAAAAGTAAGAGTAAATGGATTATTCTTTTTCATAACATGACATCCTTTCATAATTCTTCATAATCCATTATACTTTCATAATTCTTCATAATTCAATATAGTTTTCATAAACTTTCATAATTAAATTACAATGCTTCTATATATTTCCTCGTTTCTGTATCCACAATGTATATCTTCTGGTTTCCATACGGATCACCATTTGAGTATGTTGAAAATAGATCCAATGTCAGTACTCCTCCCAGGTCAAGAGGCTCTTCTACCGGTGTATGACCAACAACCTGGTAAAAGAAATCATCCCTGAACATTCGGTAGAAATCAGCCTGAGGTCTTGCCCAAATTGGTGAATTGTCCCTCCACAGTTCCTGCTTACCCATACGGTTGATTCTTGCAAGGATATCATCAATCTCTTTCATATGATATCCACACGTCTTAAAGACAAAACTCTCCGTAAGACCGGCATGACTGAACAGCACATCATCAATTTTATGGACAAATCTATAACGTTCTTCAATAACACGCTCCAGTCTGGTAATACCTTCAATAGCAGTTATCCTTGCCTGGACAGAATACCCCGATTCCATAGCATCCCATAGATAAGACACATCGTGGTTGCCATAGCACCACAATGAATGGTCATGCTCTTTTCCAAATTCAGCAACCCTGTCCAAAGTCTCGTTATATGCGTCTAAATCATTTCCCTTTCCCCAATCATCTACCAGATCTCCAAGAATCACGATGTCATCGTAGCTGTTCTCATCAACTCTATCAGCCATATCAAAAATCCATGGTTTCAAATGTACATCAGGAATCACAAGTACTCTGCTCATTTCAAAAAATCTCCAATTATTCCATCACAAATTGACCGAATCAATCCCAAAGGTCCCAAAACCATTCTTTAAACATATCAATAGCTCTGTCCTTGCACTCGTCTCTATATTGGTCAAGTTTCCTACTTTCTTCAAAATATCGGTCTTCTATCTCTTTATATTCCGGCACATCTCCTGGATGATACAACCTGTACAAGCCCTCTTGTTTCTCCCTGGAAATTTCATCCTCTGTTCTTAGTTTTTGTCCATGTTTCCCATATTTTTCTCTAAATTCCTGATATGCCTTATGATAATCCTCTTCATATTTGTTTTTCTTAGTGCAGGTATCCTCATTTGATTCATTCAAAAGAAATATCATTTCCGACAAGATGTCATCCCATTTCTTCATACCTGCATTATCAACATCGTCTGATCTACCTGTACCAAACAATGCATGTGAAGTGTTTCCGCAAAAATCCGGGTAGCTATGAGTTGTGTCTTTCAATTGTTTCAGCATCCCAGGCATCACCATCAAAAACCAGTAATCAATGCTCCATACATCGGAATCACAATAGCCATACTTTACACGCTGAAAAATAAACCTAATATTGCGTTTCCATCGTTTTATCTTATCAACCGGCATCTCAAAACCTTTATGCTTTTTCTCAATGCATGTTTTTCCTGTTTTTTCAATATTCATTTCGCTTCTTATACCATGTAATCAATAAACTTATGCCTTTTCTCATATATATTGTATTGGAGATTAATTCCATTGTATATAAACCCGTGGTTGATAAATCAGAAAATCGCTCTATCAAAATGATTAAATAATAGTCCCAGAAACGGGTAGCAGGCATCCAGGGGATGCCACGCTTGCGACTCCGAGCTCCGCGAGGGAACCCCGCATCTCTCGGCTTAAAAGGCCGGTGCATATCCGCTCTGCCAAGGAAGCATAATGGATTCGGACGGTATCGAACCGCCTACGCGGAGATCTTCAATCTCCCGCTCTACCATGTTTTCAAAAACAACAGGTTCACACGCAAATATGTCTGAAGTAAATTTATCTTACCAAAATGCTAAAACTGTTCTGGACAATTTAAAGCCAAACGATATTCCCAAGCTCTTTATTGATGCTTCATATTCCTTTGATGAAAAACCTGAATTCAAAGAAACATATTGGACTCCCTTAGAAGAAAAAATCGGAAAATGTGAGTATGTTCCTTTACATGGTAAACATGCAATATACATGGATCGTACAGAAGAATGTGCAAAAATCATAAAAGATCATATTGACAGTCTGGAATAACCAAGAAATAGATGAGGAAGCAATTTCATAACGCGTCCGGAATTCATAAAAGCGCACTGTTAGAAAATGCGCTTTTACAATTCTCTCTCATATCCGTACCAATACTGCAGATTCCATTTACTCATTATAAAATCCTACTTCCAATATATAATTACCCGTTCAGTTGATCACAAATGTCCATAGCACGTTTGTAATATTGTTTTAATTCTTCTATAGGCACATAGCCTGTAACAATCTCATATGCATCAATAGCTTTTTGCTCAGCATCTATCCAACCTTTTGCAACTAAGGATACATTATGTCCCCTTCATCATAAAAAGGCGATGAGTATTATCATAATTCATCGCCTTAATTCTAATCCAACTTATTCATTATTTTCCACTTCGTTATTTGATTCGTTCTTGCCCTTATCTTTGTTTTCCATATGAACCGCCCCTTATATGTTGTGATGGTCAACACAAAATATAAAATTTGTAACAAAAAAAACATGTAAATTTATTTCATCCAAAATACATAATACCCTCAAACAATTCATCTTCACTTACGCCATTAACAGTAATTGCACAATCCCAATCCTCATCGGTAGAACAGTTTTCGAATTCATAAGTTATATAGCCCAAGAATTCGCCAGTTTCAGATGTAAAACTCATAGTATTTACACTTTTTCCATCTATGTTATCCCTGTAATGCGCATCAGCCTCATAAGGAACTATCTTCTGTCCGGTCTCCAATGTTTTCTGTTCATTTCCATTCTCATCATATAATGTAAGTGGTCTTTTCAGAGTTAAAACTTGATTTTTAGAAATAGGATGTATTTTGTACATTTTATCTTCTGTGAAAAAACCATTTTCATCATAAGTATAGTTTTTACAACAGATCCAAGTTCCAAAAGAATCAAAGTACCAATCGCCAAGAACTACATAATCCTCATATATTTCATCCTTTATCCTTTGACCATTTTCGCCTTCTAAATTATAAACATACTTCTTCTCTAATCTATCTATTTCTTCAAAAGAATCGTTAGCCCACTTATACAACGTAACGTCAATACAATTAGAATACCCTGATCTGTCTGTAATAAGGTAATCCACATCCTTTCTATGAATATAAAAAGCATCTGCATCTTCACCACATTCAGGATTTTCTCTTGAAATCAGCTTAATATTTTGATTATTCACTATTAAGGTAACATTTTCGCCACCATCTTCAGAATTTAAAAGAAGAGAATCCATTCTGCCATCATTTCCAATATCTATACTCTCTTCTTTATCATAATCAAGCTCAACATAATAAAAATCTCCGCTTTGAGCATCAGGAACCTCTTCAGCTATTTTTTCCACACTTATATCAGTAACTTCTGTTGTGGCATCATCAGCAATATTTATATCTTCCGATGTGCTCTCATTAGAGCTTACAATTTCTATCTGATTGCTATCTATTCCACTACAGGAAACAAGCAACAAAGAAGCTGCTAAAAACACTGAATATTTAAATTTATTTTGTATCACGACAATCCTCCCGCTTATCTGCATACAAATATTTATATTACAACGTGAAATTATTGAATGCATTCTGCGTTTTTTCTTTTACCAGAGCCTCGCTGAACTCATACAATTTCTTTGCCAGTTCAGGATCATTGGACCGCCTTGACGACTTGGCAATTTTACATCTGTAGAAGTATTCGCCTGAGATGTCCTTTACCGATTCATCAGTTGCAAGAAAGATTGCTGTACGCGCTCCTTCTGCAGGCGTTTGAAAGAATGGCTTAAGTAACCCCGTTATAGTCTTTCCGAATCCTGTCTCCCTGCTAACGCCCATATTGGTAGCGACTGCTCCCGGATGACAACAGTTGACCGTAATTCCCCTATCCTTAAGCCTCTTCGACAATTCTTTTGCAAAAAGAACATTTGCAAGTTTGCTCTGCGAATACGCTCTTACAACATTATATCCGCGTTTAAGATTGATGTCATCAAAATGAATCTTACCCGCTTTATGCGCTCCTGAAGCAACAACCACTATACGAGATCCCTCTCCCATAAGATCAAGAACTTCCGTAGTAAGAAGAAAGTGTCCGATATGATTAATACCAAATTGTCGCTCCAATCCTTCTTTTGTTTCCTGCCTGTCGAGCGAGATGAATCCTGCATTATTCACAAGAATATCGATTCTCTTGTACTTTTCTTTTACCTGCGAAGCAAAAGACCTGATTGAAGAATAGTCACCCAGATCACAGAGCATAAGCTCTATCTGCCTGTCCTTCTTTTCCATCAGTTTCTTAAATGCTTCCACGCCTCGCTTTTCATTTCTGCAAAGCATGATAACCTTTGCACCTTCATCACTTAAAGCTTCAACGGTAGCCATACCCATGCCGGAATTTGCTCCGGTCACAATTGCCAGTTTATTATCCAGTCGTCCCATAAATCACCATTTATATTCTTTGTAAAATAGCTAACATCCACAATGCACAATATACTTTTGCCAACTCTTTTGTCATAATAAATTTTTATAGTTCATTGGAAAGCCAATTAGCGATAAATCCACAACATCTTGATATTCTTCAATCAGCTTAAATAACTTACTTTTAAACTCATTCCTTAAATCATCGGAAGGTAATCGATATAGCAAAACCTTAAGATATGCAAATAGCGAATCATTACTAACGCTTGGATTATCTCTCAAAAATTTTTGTGACAATTTTGCCGGAGGATTATACCTTGTATTGATTAGCCTCGCAGCATGCGCACACTTATTTCTAAGCACTGACAACAACAATGCAAACTCATTAGAAATATGTGTTTTATAATAAACTTCATTAATTTCTATATAATGCCTGATTAGCGATCTAAACCGAGAATCAAAATCATACAATCTATGTATTTCTGAAAGAGAATGTTTTGACGCAAGCTCACTACTAGAAGGACTTTTTCTAAACTGCAAGGTTGCGCCGCCAAGGCGCAATTTCCTATTAAATAAAAAAGCGGTGACCCTAAAACTTTCGATCTAAAGCCACCGCTTTGGTTACCGTATTCTGTTTTTCTTTTTTCACTTTATCTTCCGGTATAAACTACCATCAATGTCCTGTATAAGAATTCCGCAATCTTTTTAGCTGATTCTTTCAATCCAATCAAGAATTGTATCAACAGCTATGTTATGATTTCCTATTTGGCAGTGCTGTTCTCCGCCTTCCTTTATGGTAAAGCAACGCGATGTCATAGATTTAGCATTTTTAATCTTTTCCCTGCATCTTTCAAACTGACACATTGGTATATAGTGGTCTTTTTCACCGGCAAGTAAAAGCACATCTTGATCTATTTTCTCATACAAACCTGTCAAATTATGCTTGCCAAGAGATTTATACATCGCAGGAATTGAATCCGCGCCCGTAATAAACTGCCCTTGAGATAGCATCCAGTCTGCCAATACACTTTTTTTCGCTATTCTTGTCAACAACCTGATAAGCTTCGTCTCATTCCCGTTCTTTATGAGCTTGCGGATATACCAGCATATAAAGCAGGGGAAAATATTAGTCATTACCTCCACTCCATCGTCCATAGCATCATATGCAACTACGTGTTTTATCCTCTTTTCAAAAGCTGCTGACCTCAGGGCAAAGTACCCTCCCCATGATATTCCTATCATTGTACAGGATATAACACCAAAGTAACCAAGAACTGAAGCAACCGGGAGTTCAAATCTTTCAGTAAAATATATTTTTTGCCTTACGCAATCGCCTTGGCCCGGTCCTTCCATAAGAATCACATCAAAACCTTTTTGAACAAATTTGCGAACCTGAAGTACAAATTCTTCTATGAAAGAATCATATCCGCCGCAAACAAGTACAGTCTGTTTGTAATTTCCCGGAGTCATTCGAATACACTTAAGAAACCCTTTTTCATATGGAACCTCATATGCCTTATACTCTATACCCAGCTGCTCAAAAGCTTTATGATATTCTTCAATGCATTTATCATATAGTGCCGGCTTTCTGCTATCACTCTGCTTTAGAAAGAATTCTGCCATTCTATCATAATAAGCGGCATGCATAACCTTGTTATTATCAATAGCTATAGCTGATAATTTAGTCCATGCCTCATACCATTCCTCTATTGTACGAACATCAGACAAATACCTGATAACCAGCTCTTCATCACAAGCTTCTTCTCCATATGTCAGCACTCTGTTGATCTGGAAATTGAATTGTTTGATTCCATTAACCTTTTTGTATCTTTTTAATTCCATCGTATCGCGCCTCCTTGGTGTAACACTTGTAACCCCTTCGAGATTATTATAGAATAAGGTTGTAAACGATAGCAAGTAAATATGCTAATGTGTCACACATTCAGGAGATCTGTTACTCATGAACAATACAAACGGGATTATTGCCGAACAATCGAAGAAGAAAATAGCTGAGGCTATGCTCAAGGTAATGAATACTTATGATTATAAAGAGATCACGGTAACTCAGATCACACAGGAAGCCCGGATATCAAGAAAGACTTTCTACAGGCATTTCCGCGATAAAGATGAAGTCTTAAAGCATCTGTTTGATTCGCTTTATCAGGAGTGTTTATCTTCAATAACGGAAAGCGGAATACACCATTACTGGGATGTAGTACAGTGCTTTTTCGATTTCTGGGAAAAGCATGCAAAAACGCTGATTCTGATGAAACGAAGTAATCTTCTGCCGCAACTGTTTGAAGAATCATACGACAGATCATTCGAAGTGTTCAGATCCGTAAGAACCGGAGATATCGTTGATCATTATGGAGATCAGCTCCCATATCTTCTTGCCTACAGTATTGGAGGTATGAACTCAATGCTTATCAAATGGATAGAAGGCAGAATGAGTATTCCTTCATCAACACTTATTTTATGTCTGCGTGAAGGATTTAGTTCTGAAATGTGAAGTTATTAGTTCATCCGAGTTGATTTCCGAACTTATGCATAAGCCAATGTGCAAATCTAAGATTGACCATCATTAATGCAATGCTGCCGGACAAGATCAGGACTGTCGGCAAACTAAAAACTAAATATTCCGAACTCTTTATGAAGAAGCCACCATCATTAGGGCAGCCACGTCCGTCCCGATTACCTTCATAACGCATAACAACACTTCTCCCATGTAATATCATGCGTCCTTAGGCCTATAGCCCATATCATGATGCCATATTTTTTTCTTAGATCTCAAACTGACTCATTTCTTCATCAGTAAGAGGTCTTCCCAGGCGTTTCGAATACAGGATTGCTTCTCTGAGCCTGTACTTCTTTCCATCCGAAGGCTCTGTCAGTCTGCCGTCCTGCATTTCTTCGCCAAAACTTTCATAATCAATACTATTTAATTTTTCAGTTCTTTCTGCAATTATCATATTCAACGCTCCTTAAAATACTTATGAATCAAATCGGAAGCTCCATATGAATCAATATACAATGTGTGCCAATCAAGAAGATGTGCATTCAAAGTCTTCTGATAATGCTCTATAAGATCTGTTTTAGCTGTAAACTGGACATATCCTTCATTTCCTGCATCCCAGCTATGCTTACATGCTATTGCAAACAGATGTGCTCCTACACCTTTGTACTTACCATACTTGCCGATGTTCTCCGGTGCTGCTTCTACAATATTACGACTATATTTCATCCATCTCAACCAGACAGCTAACTATTATTTTTTGTATTTAAAAACATCCATACTGGCTATTTGTGCAATTCCCTTGGCCAAAAAAGATGCCGAGGAATGCTTATGGGTTTCTATAGCATCACAAACACCTTCACGTTTTTACTCATGTCAGTTTTCTCATAGGTATCCCTAAATACATCGATATTGTCTATTATTCTGGCTTTATCATATATTAAAAAGAAAATGTTTTTATTATCATAGTGAACAATGTCAGATGCTACTTCCTCTGAAAGCTTTTTAGCGGAAAGGCTATCTCTTGTACATTTTAACTCTATCGCAATGTCAAACTCATCAATACATATGTCTTTTCTAACAGCACACGCTCCTGCATCCTGATACTCTTCTATTCTGGCAAGCGGAAACACTGCTCTTAGCAGAGCATATACTATATGTTGCAGATCATATTCATTACCAATATCAAAACACTTTTGCATACTCAAAATACTGTCAGTACATTTAGTATGTGGTTGCCGCTTAAACATATCCTGCAGATAAAGCTGCACATTTCCTAATACTCTCTCAACGATGCAACATGCTTCTTTCTCGCTGACGTGATTAAATTGGGGTTCACTCTTAAGTATGCTGATAGCTCTTCTTTTGGATTCCTGTAATAGTTCCTTCTGGCCAATTACAGAAAATCTATTATTTGATATCGGTATAAGCTGCTCTAAGCCATCTGCGATTTCTTTGGAGCCCTCTGATTTCAATTCATCTATGATATCTAAAATTGCTCTTTCTAACGCTTTAGTGTCTTCTATAGTCTGAATAAACTCAATACTCTGTTCCCTGTTCATTGCGCCCCCAACGTAAATAGAATAAGAATAATGCTTCTATAACATACAGTACGTTATCTCTCCACTCAAGAACCTCAAAAGTTCTGTTTTTATCGTTTAGGACTTCCTGTATGTTGCCCAGATATTCTTTTAATGATTTAGGTGTAACCTTATCATCTCCAACAATTGTTTTATTGATTCTCGTCAACAGGTCATCAAATCCAATCTCCTCTATTGGCGGATCCTGAGCAATAGCTTCAAGTATAAGCGAATATAAATCCAACTCTCCCTTGCTTGTACAATATTTTTTTCGTTCTCTACCACGTTTTGTCTTTCCATTACTGATAACAGCAGTGACATTTTTAAAGTCCAGGTTCAGAGTTGAAAACTTATAAGCTTTTTTTATAATCTCTTCGCTAACATCAACTGCATTACCAGAATCTGCCTTTATAAGCACACACAGATTCAGGCATAACAATTGCATCAATTGAGGTGATGCAAGGCTCTCGCCGACTAAGCTTTCAATATACTTATCATCAACATGTATTCCAAGCTGCTCAAATCCTTTTCTTGGAATCTGTCTCAGTTCATCCTTAGACCAGGGCTTAATATCGATTATACTTATACGTCCCTGAAGATCAGGATTGGTTCTGATTGCATCGTCACATCTGTGCGGAAGCGAAGATATTATTACCCTTAGTCCTTTCCTGATAGCATCTTTCAGCTGTTGCGATAAAAATCGTTGTATTTCTTCGCTTGCGTAATGAAAATCATCAATAAGCAGCACAAGTTCATGCTCCTGATAATAAGCTATAACATTTTCTCGTGTTACAATGTACTCCTCAGATATAGAATTATCAGTATTTCCTGTAGTAACCATTCCCGATAAAGGCATCCCTGCCTTTGCGCCGATTGTCTTCCATACATTTTCTTTATTCAAAAAGTCTGAACCCAATACTTCTACAAGTTTGTCGATTCCCACAACTCTTTCACACAGTACCGTTTTTCCTATTTTGGATGGACCGGAAATAAGTGTTATATACCCAGACATATTTAACGCCTGCTCAAGTCTCTCCTCATAAGTAAAACCTAGCGCAGCTTCTCTGGAAATATAAGTAGTCACAGGTAATGCCCCTGGCTTAAAAATTTCAGCTGATTTGTTCATGAAAGTGATACCTCCTGTTAATGGTATTATATCACTTTTTAAAGGATTTTAATGGCTTTATTGTATATTTAATGAATTTTAATGTATTTTAATGGTTTTTAAAGGTTTTAATGCATTTTTATCTTTCTCAGTTGCAAATAATGAATCTCCCTCCAGAATAAGCTTCTGATTCTCAGATTCATTCCAAGCTTCAGGATCTCCAAAATCAATCACCGGTCCTTCATTTAATCCATGCCCGGTACCTGTCAATCACCACCTTTGACCATCCTTCTTTTTCCTGCTTTGTTGGTCTCATCCTGGCTGCTGGGGATTTTTTCCCTCATCGCCTTGTCCATTATAAATATCTCATCTCCACTTGGACGAGAATTCTCTCCTCACAAATTCTTCATTTACTCTGGTATAGATATCAAGAGTTGTGGATATATCGCTCTGTCCAAGTAGCATCTGCATAACCTTTAGATTTACATTTTCTTCACACAGTATATTTGCAAAAGTATGCCGAAAAGAGTGCGTTGTAAGCTTAGGAAGTATTACAATTTTCCCCTGTTTATTGTGTATATCACTGTCATTAAACGCCTGCACTATTCTTTCAAGTGCTCTGTTGATCGGAGCCTGAGTGATAGGAGTTCCTTCTCTTGTCAGAAATACAAAATCTGTATATCCATCGACAACAGATTTACATACTATATTTTCGCTACTTTGATATTCTTTTTCCTGCTCCAGCAGAGTAAATGCTTTTTTCTTTAGCGGTATCTTGCGATAACCGGCAGCCGTTTTAGGTGGAGCTGCCTTTAATCTTGCTTTTTTATTATGAGTTCTGTTGCAATAAATAATTGCATGATCAACAGATAATTCTCTATTTTTATAATTGATGTCTTGCCATCTCAATCCAGCCATTTCACTTATACGCATGCCGGTATTTATAAAAAAATAAATCAAAGGATACCAATGGTTGTATGCCTCTGATTTTTTGACAAAATCTAACAATAAATCTGCTTCTTCTTTAAAAATACCTTTTCTGTTACTGCTATGTTTGGAATGATCGCGCTCAAAATCACGCGCTGCCTGCTCTGCCGGATTTGAAAGAATAAAGCCTGCTTCTTTAGCCGATCTGAATATTTGGAAAAGAACATTCTGAACTTTTCCAATAGTTTCACATGACACTCTCTTATCAACTACCAACGCAGAGTAATGGCACTTAATATCAAAAGTTGTAATCTCATCTAAATATCTTTTACCAAGTTTGCCTCTGATATAAGCATTATATAGATATTCATATCCCTCTCTTGTCTGTTCCTTCAGATTTACTTTAGACATTTTCCAAATCTCAAATTGATTATCCAATGTCTTATCCACAAACATCTTTTTAACCTCAAGATGCTCTAAAAACAGTATCTTTGCTTCCTCACCCCTGAGTTCAGAAAGTCTATTCGCATATATCCATTTAGTTTTACCATATCGATCCACATATCTGTATTCATATCTTCCATCTTTTCTTAAATATTCGCCTCGAAACAGCGCTTGTCCATTACAATCCATGCGTACACCAGTCATAGTCACACCTCCTTTCAACATACAATATCTTTCTATTAAATATATCGGATTAACTGTAGTCAAAATGTAGTCAAAAAAACCCTGCAGATTGCTCTGCAGGGTGCATATTTACTGTGTTCTTTAATCGATGTGCTTAAGTGTCGGGAACACCAGTTCGACATCTCTCCTCTTTCAGAATTGAAGCGAATTAAGGAGAACCAACACTTTAGAATTCTTATCAAATATGGATATATAGCACCATAGAAAGGAAGGATAGTGTTGTAATCAGTGTGTATATCCCTATTTTTCGTGGTCTTCTATTCCGAATCCCACTTTATAGTACTTTAGGTTCCTATTTAGACCTTATATAATCCGAGGACAACGCGCTCTCCAAAGCACATCTCGGAATCACTATTTATTACATACTCATTGTATCATTTTGGAAAGGATTTGTCACTATGTTTTTCAAAAAATCCAGCATTCATGCGGGTTTGGAGACCACATCACAACAAAACCTACTTTTTTGTCGTCTTTAATATGTATTGACTAAAACCTAACAACAACACGTCTCTTTTTTTATGCTCTGTAGTCAAAAAATCATTCGATAAAGGTATCAAGTAATCCGCAGCCTGCTCATTATCAAAATATAATCTTTCCCTGTAACTCTTCGAAGGTCTCAAGCTTCTTTTCTTTCTTGACCTCAGCATAGATGTTCATAGTCGTCGTTATATCTGAATGTCCCATTATAACTTGAATAACCTTTGGATTAACATCATTCTCACAAAGCCTTGTACAGAATGTATGTCTTAAATGATGACATGAAAAATCAGGTAAAAAGATTGGCTTCCTATCTTCGTATGCCGCTTTTGCTTTTTCCTCACTATTATAATGGACAATAGCACGATGAATAGCATGATTTATTGCTGTAGGAAGATATACGGTATGACTCGCTGTTGAGAACACAAATCCGGAATAGCCATCAATTTCTTCCTCACAGAATCCAATGCATTTTTGAAACTCATATTCATCAAGGAAAGCCTGATATACCTCATCAAACATTGGAATCGTTCTTATTCCTGCCTTAGTCTTTGTAGAATGGATACGCTTCCTTGTCTTGCGATTCTCATCAGGGCTGTCGGAAAAAGCATGTGTAATAGAGATTGTCCTTTCATCAAAATTCAAGTCATTCCATGTAAGCCCCAAAGCCTCTCCGATGCGACAACCTGTACCTAAAAGAACTGTAATGATAGGAACCCACCCTGCATACTCACGATTTCCTCTAAGAAACTCCATAAAATTCCTTTGCTCATCAACAGACAAAGCTTCTCTTTTTTCCTTCACAAAGTACTTACTCGCTTTTACCTCAGCCATGACTCCTTCAGCAGGATTCGTCCTTATCAAACCATCCCTTATCGCCATCTTGAACGCAGGAAAAAGGATTGTATTTACATGATCTACCGTACTTCCACTATATCCATCATTTTTTATCAAACCATAATAATATGTAAGGATATCAGTATACTTTATACTTATTATTTTTCTTTTACCAAAATCCTTTTTGATAATGTGATCAAAAAGGTATACATATACGCCCTTAGTGTTGGTCGCAAGATTATTTTTATTATCTAGGTACCTTTGAACCATATCGTTTACTGTGATTGTCTTAGCTTTTGCCGGATCAAGCCCGTCTTCATAATCTCTCTGAAGCTGTCTCTCCTTTTCTCTAAGTTCTACAAGGGTCTTTGAATAGATGTAATGCCGCTTCCCCAATCGGTCAGTGTAAGCATAACAATACTTTCCATCCTTTCTTTGAGACTCCCCTGTTCGTAACTGATAACCTTTGCTATCTTTTCTTGCCATAATCTTCCTCCTAAACATTGGAGGAACAGTTGAATTATTTTCATTATAATCCGCACTGTTCCTCGCTTTCAATTGACTTTTCTTTTGATTGGTTATAGTGTTTTTTCTTTATATAAGTGATTGGACAAAAATGTATTTCATTGTACCAATCTGTTATAAAAATTATCTTTCTTTGAAATTCTCCAAAAACTCCTCGAACAACTCTGTATTGATCAAAACAACTCTCCCCACCTTGTAAGTAGCTCCTGCATCCTTCGCAAACTTCCTCACCGTCTTATCGCATATAGAATAAAGCTCCACTGCTTCATCATATCTGACAAACTTCTTTCGCCCATTTTTTACCTTTTCCTCAAGATGAGGAATCTCCGCTCTGGTCTTTGGCATAGCACGTACCTCCTAAATACTTCCTTCCATATACATAACTACCTGTTTCATGAGCTTCTGCTTGATCCGAAAAATGCACTTTCTTGCTGATTCAACCGAAATCCCATTTGCATCTGCAATATCTCCCAACGGCGCATGTGACTCTATGCGACTCATAAAAATATCACGTTCTCTCGGTTTCAAGCTGTTAAGCTGAGCATTATACAATTTGTAATCCAGCCTCATCTGTCTTATAACAAATGCGTCTTTCTTGAACTCTTCTTCTCTATCTGTCCCAGTCAGTACTCCGTTGGAAAAATCACACCCCATCAGTGCGTCACGTATCAGAACATTATTGGTAGCTGTGTTTCCTGTAATATCACTGATTTTGTTATCCTGAACTCGGACTCCCAGATCCTCTATACCTCCTCTTCGATTGGAAGCCTTCTCCCTCTCGATGAGATATACAAGACCATCGATATGGCTATCGATTATTCCAAGAAAAGTTACAAAATTGCTACTGATCAACCTCACTCTTTCTGCAGCATCAGCCACAGCATATTGTTTTACCAAACTTGCCATTGTAAATCCTCCAACTAAAGAGGAAACAGCTGTATTCAAGAAATAGTTACCGGTTATTTCTATCTACAATTACATTCTATGGGCTTCTATGGCATGCAACGAGTCCCAAGATTATGACTCAGCGTCAACGCAGAATTGACTTTTCAAAGTTCCGAGCGCCCTCAACTGCTCCAAAGCAACTCTCTTAAGCTCAGGTCCCAGATTCTTAAAAGTGTTCATCATCTCCTTCTCTTCGAAAACATCCTTTATACATCCACACTCTTCTTCATCGATAAATATTGATGTCGGAACCTCCAAAGCCACGGCAACCCTCTTAAGCATTGATACCTTAAGTTCAAGCCTATCCTGTTCATATAAAGAAATTGTCTGCTTCTTGGTAAATACAAGCGAAGCCAACGTTTCCTGACTGATTCCTCTCTGCTTCCTGATAAATCTGATTCGCTCCCCAAGTGTCATCACATCAAATCTTTTGCTCTCATTACCCATATCTCCCCTCCGTTCCGGAGTCCCAAAACGGAAACATACTTAGCCAAGAGCAGATATATCAAGAAACAAAAATAGAGCCTGCAAAACACAATAGACCTAAGGTCAAAACCTTTCGGTATATTTCCGTTTTGCAGGCTCCTTCGATGTTACGTGCCACGCACGACTCTTTAAGCTCTTGGCAATACTTTTGATAAATGATGCTGTTCCTCGCTCAATGGCACTGCACTAGTCCATCAATTATCTCATCTATATGAAATTGTAAATATAAGGCTACTAATAAGCTTCTATCGCAAGCCCTAACAGCTCTTTATGATACCTATGAAGTATCTCGATCAGCGCTTCATTCTCATCTTTAACAATAGTAGTAACAAACCTTTTGGTCGCACAAATCCTGAGCACCGATCCGCAGACATCACACTTTTCAACACATGACGCGAATTCCGCTCGCATGATCTTATTTCCGCATACTGGGCAATTCACCCACAGTTCGCCTGTTTCCGGTATTTTAGTTTTCATAACCTTCTACCCCATACTCTTTCCACAGATTAAGGAAAATATTTCTTACAATAACCAATTGACTACCGGCCTTAATCTGTATGTCCACCCTACGCAAGCACTGTACCTACATAGTCAGATGCACGAAAGAAATGAAGAACTATTGTGCGATCATCCCTAATCTATTTTACTAAAACAACGTAAAAACAATCTTCTCCTTTCGATTAGAGTTTTAAAGGTTCGAAAAAAAAGAAGCTGTCACCAGCTCCCTCCATACTCGCAACTGGCTGACTCTTGTGAGTCCCTATAGCTTTGTGCCACCGGATTGCTCCAGCTTTACCCTTGGTATTGTTCTGTTCGAACATTTTTTACACTTTTATTTTAACCGAGACGCCCCTAAAAAGATACGGCAAATCCTACAAAATAAAGCAGTTTATTTTACCAATTTAGCAAAATAAAGCGTGCTCATTTTGATTGAAACATCTTTGCTAAAGGTGTATTATATATGCGAACATCAGTTCTTTTTCATTGAGGTTATTTGTTATGAGTAGAGTTATTGATAATGTAGACGTCATCTGCCAGCACAAGGCAAACGGAGAAGTTATTCCTCTTCGTTTTCGCATTATGAACGAAGACGGTCAGTATGAAAATTATACGATAAAAGGTTATAGAACCATTACCCATCCGGGGCCTTATACTACTCCGGACGGGCTCTATGTTTCTTACTCCACATTTGTTTTTGAATGTGTTGTTGTCGTGCTTGATTACAAGCGTAAGGTTAGATTATATTTTGAAACACATAACAGTAAATGGCGGATCGCGATATGAAACAACCTTCCAGAACCAAACATGCCATACTCACACCATTCTTTTACAAACCTTTATAGAACTCCACCGCGTCTGCAATTTCATCCTCTGTAGGATGCCCTTTCTGAATACCGCCAACGAGCTTAAACGGGCCAAATGTATCAAATCCTTTACACTGAAATCTGCCAAGTTCATTACACTGCTTATCCTCAGCAATCTCAGCTATACTGTCAAAATACCGCTTCAGAGGATTCCCTGATGTAGCTATGTAAAAGACATCTTTCTGCGGCGGAAGATTAATCTTGGCAAAGTTCAAAATCTGCTCAGCGAATTTGCTGTAATAAATCCCGGATGCAAAACCAATCCTATCATATCCGTGAAGATCTGCTTCTCGCTTCTGTGTAGAATCAATAAGCACCACATCAGAATCCACAGCCTTGATTGCATCAAGAACTTTCTTGGTATTCTCGTGGTGCTTAGAATAATAAACAATACATGTACTCAAACTTTTTCACTCCTCTGCATTTTTAATATAAGCCATACTCAAGCAGAACACAGTAAATGCTCTTAATATTGTAACAGAAAAGCAGGCATTTATGCTGTTGTTATTCGATAATCACTTCATGAAATTATTCTCTTCCAATCCTCTATGTGCTGATTTAATCCACCAACCCTATTCTTTTCTCCATAAAATCCCGGATGGAACATAGGATAAACATCGCACTTATAAGCTCCGTCCTGATAATTCAACACTATTCCACTATCAATATATTCATTATAATTCTTATATTTTGGAGCCCTTCTAAACAAAAGCTTTTCTGCCGCCCGTGTAACAGACTCGCCCAAACAGATAATCTTCTCTGGCTTCAGAATATCTATAAGTTCCTTAATATACTCCGAATCAGCTTCCAGCAAGTCCTCAGTCATACCACCTGTGTCTGTCCCTGTCCTGTAGCCAAGCGAGAAATTACAAAAAAACAAATCCGGATATCGTATCACATCAATGTTGGGATATCCTATCTCAGAAAACAGCTTAATCAGATTCCTATCAGTTTGCGACGCCTTTGAATCCAGATGACACCCAAACATATACGGAACATCAATTCCATCATTCATCTTTCTGATATTCTCACGTAGCTTAAAGCTCTGCGTACTATACGGATTTCCCCAGTCTTGACCAAGCAAAAGAATCTTTACCCCATCTTGTCTTTCTGAATATCTCCATCCCTGCCAATAAGTCCAAAGATTGATTTCTCTACACAGATTGTCAGACTCATCCGTATCACACCAAGTTAATCTGACAGTGCCATTATCCCTGAAATTTTTCTTATAGTCGGCGCGCAGCCTGCTGATTAGCTTCAAGTATCTCTCATCCATATATTCACCTGTAATTTATCATTCAGCTATCAAATAAATATTATCTTTATCAAAACAGATTTCTGTCGTCTTATTATAGATTCGAATCATATCATCCATCTTTTTCATAAAAATCCCAGTGTTAGGATCACTTACATCAGAAAAAGATTGAATTGCTTCTTTGCTGATATCATCAGCAGTAATGCATAGCTTTTTCCCTTTTTCTTGCAAGAACTCATCGACCTTGCCATCTTTAACCTTAGGAATATTCCCTACAACTTTACCGACAAAATCTCCAGTCGCCCCAAGTCCCTTAAGTAAATTAACCTCCAATGAACCATTTGAAAGTTTTTCCAAGAAAACAGAGCACTTACTAAACAGCTCTCGATATTTATCTGAATTATCTCTTATTTCAGCAATAGCCCCCGATATATTCTCTTCTTTAAAATTTCCACTTAGCATAATCTCTGTCATGGATGCTAAAGAAAAAGTATATATTGAAAGTCGATAATATTGAAATTTCTTTCTCAAATCATTCAATGCAGTATTCACCTGTCCTTTTGCAAAAATAAACCTCTTTGAATTCAAAATCTCTGAAACCATTTTCTGATAAGAAATCATATTCTTTCTAGCCGTTCTTTGAATGTCACAGACCATCTTATGATTACTATCCATAAAGCGCTCATTGTCCCAATTATGCTTATATTTTGTGATGATTTCATTTAGCGTAACTAAATCTGCTTCGATTCCAGATTCTTTTTCTATTTCAATAAAAGACATTATCTGTTTTGTCATATCAGATATATTTCCAAGTTCTTTTTCGATAGAAAAAAGTGCAACTGACATCATAAGCAAAGCCGGATTAGTTTTCATCACAATGCTATTAGTAGCAGATATCGGATCCGCTTCGACAAGTTGCGCAAATTTTGAGCCTCCTTTAGCAGTCTTAAACGCTCCCCAAAAATTACCATTCTTCGCAATTTTTAAGGTATCTCCAATCTCTGCGTTTGCCAGCTTGTATAGTCCATCAATATTTAGGGTTGTCGTTTGCGTAAAAGTATTAAAAGCTGGAAGCAAAGATGAAACACCTGCTCCAAGCGTTGCTAATTCTGATATAGGCATACTGATGGTTTTTTCCTTTGGAGCACTTTCTTTCCTTACCTCTAAAAGCATATCCTCAGTAACTGTGGTAATCTCATTTTTATTCTCAGATATCTCATTGTCATTAATTGATACAATCTTCGACATAAAGCCTCCTACCAAACAATTCTATAATATTCTCAATATTAAAAATCCTAAGACAAAAGTATCTTGTAAATGCTAATACAAGTTTCCTGATATAATCTTCCCCAGAAAGCCATTTATATTATCTCATTATATTTCAAAAACGTTTATTAAAATACGGTAAAATCCCAGTTATTGTCTTTTATAATGTTAAAATATTAGCTATGAACATAACTCCATAGACTGCTATTCAGATAATGATTATCATTTTTACATCCTAGGAGAATTATTATGAATACACCCGAAAATGTTGTTGGCAATATATATGGCAAGTTAGAAGTACTTGAAGAATTAGACACTCATATCACCCCAAATGGCTCGAAACAACGAATCATACGCGTAAAATGCAGTTGTGGAAACATTTATACTACACGGCTCAGCGATGCAAAAAAGAAACAGCAATGTCGAAACTGTTCCTTTAAAGAAAAAAGAGCAGATATTTCAGGTAAAAGATTCGGCAAACTTGTTGTAGTATCAATGGCTGATGACTATATTTCACCTTCTGGACATAGACTAGCACAATGCGTATGTAAATGTGACTGTGGAAAAGAAACAATCGTTCCAATGAGTTCATTGGTAACCGGAAGCACAAAATCATGCGGATGCCTTCATAATACGAAAGGTTTACTAAAAGACAACAAAGACTTACTAAAGAAATATGATTTTGAAAGAAATAAAAATATCGACTTATCTAAGCTTACTGCAAGAACTTCAAAAAAAGTATGGTGGAAATGTGACAAATGCAAAAACAGTTGGTATGCAACTATCGCAAGCCAAAACGATAAAAAAAAGCATGGCTGTCCATATTGCTCAGGAAGACTTGTAATAGCTGGCAAAACAGATTTTGCTTCTCAACATCCAGACCTCGCCATGGAATATGATATGACCTTAAACAAACTATCGCCCTCTGAGATATCATGCTTTTCAAGCCAAAAAGTATGGTGGAAAGGAAAATGCGGTCATAAATGGATGGCTACTATTGCCAACAGAGTAGGTAATAACAGCGGCTGTCCCCAATGCAAATCATCAAATGTTTCATCTTTTCCTGAGCAAGCAATACTATTTTATTTAAAAAAGATATTTCCTGATACGCGTAGTGCAGATAAAGAAGCAATTGGCAAAGAACTAGATATATATATTCCCTCATTAAATGTAGCTATAGAATATGATGGAGAAGCATGGCATACAGGGAAAAAAGAACAAATAGATTTACTCAAAAATCAATTATGCCATGATAATGGAATATGTTTAATAAGAATTCGCGAAGGCAAGCTAAAAGATTTAGGGGAATGCATAAATTTTCATCGATATGATGCAACAACTGATGAATCCTTAGAAAAAGTGATACTTGAGCTCTTTGACTATTTAAAAATACATACCAAAGTAAACATAACAAAGGACACCGGTGCTATATTAAAGCAATTTACCGCCGCAAAAGTAGCTAATAGTCTTGCATTATGCCACCCTGATATTGCCGCTGAATGGAACTATGAAAAAAATGGTTCCCTTACCCCCAATCAAGTTGCACGCGCATCAAGACGAATTGTATGGTGGAAAGGGAAATGTGGACATGAATGGGATATGTCTGTAAGCGATAGAACATTAACATTTACTAGAGCCAACGGAAAAACAAAGAAGCCTTATGGATGCCCCTATTGTAGTGGAAAAAGAGTATTAAAAGGCTTTAATGATTTAGAATCTTTATACCCAAATCTTGCTAAAGATTGGCACACTACACTAAATGGTGATTTAAAGCCATCAGAAATACAAGCTCACAGCAACAGAAAAATATGGTGGAAGGGATTATGCGGACACGAATGGACAGCATCAATCAACAAAAGAATACAGAACAACCAGTGTCCAATATGCTATAAACAAAAAAGAAGTCCAGCTGTATTTTGCATTGAAATGAACAAAACGTTTCAAAACGCTCAAGAAGCTGCGACTTATTTGGGAAAGAGCCATTCTTCTCTCATTTACAAATGCTGCCGAGGAGATTCAAACACAGCTTATGGCTATCACTGGAAATATTTGTAAATACTCTCCATGAAAACGGCTTTTTATTCTTCGTGTACGCTTTTAGTATTATTATAAAGGCGCACACGATATCATTATTTTTCTCAAAGAAACCTATCCAGTTGTACTCCCACCCATTTTTAATGTATTCTTATCAATAGGAGGAATGCATATGCCAACACCACTATTTCCGTTCAGCAACGATTACTTTGAAGAAGTTTCCGAACAAGAGCTACAAAAGCATTTCGAAGCGAAAAAAGATCTTGCCGGAATCATGATGGAATACTTTGGTCAAAATGAGAATGAAAAAATAGTTGCTCCTGACACTGCAGGAGTTGACTACTACTTCTTAGAAGACTTCCTTACCGCAAATATGGAGATAGATTTTGCCCTGATCGAGCAGGATTTTTTAAAAAATTGCAAAGACAGGTTGCATGAGTTTAATGAAGTATGTACATTTAGCTCTCTTTCTTTCAGAACCAGAAAGCCATCATATTCAACCCACAAAAAGATTGTTGCACTGATATACAGCGGAGCAAAGCTTGGTGATTCCTACTGTGTCGAACTTATCAAATACCTTTATAAGACTTACCATAAACCGGAATACAGCAAGCTGAAAAAATTCCGCAAAATATCCACTGCTGAGATTTTCGGACTTTCAGAAGACGAAAGAGGCGGATGTGACTATTCTGCAATGGGAAGAATCTTGGGTATGTGCCCATTCATGTACATTGAATATAACAATGACTGCTCTATTCTCTTTAAACTACTGTTAAAACGCAGAGATGACTGGATTCGTTACGACGAAGAACTCTGTGAATATCAGACTGTAGATTCAGACCTCTATGCAGAATGCAAAACCCAGATTGACGTATGGTTTGATGAAGAAGAAAAAGCCGGTGCTCCCTATGATAGAGTCCATGAAGCATTCTACGACATAAATGATTTCACTTCCACATGTCTGAGAGGCCGCGGCTTTAGTGAAGATTACCTTTATCACTGTATCGATCTCGTTTTTGAATTAAAGCATCAGATGACTCGCACTCTTGCACTTTTAAAAACCGAATATCCGAATAAAGAGTTCACGTTCGAACAGGTCCAAAAGCTCACCAATATCCATAATCTTGTCGAAGGGCTTGCAGACGTATCCGACAGCTATGAAACTGAGATCAGTTATCTTTTGGGCGAAGAAGTAGATCCGCTCGATTATGAATACGCCCAGTTTAACCCGGATGACATCACATCCAAAAACACTTCAAAGAAAGAAGTCAAAAAAGCCATGACGACTGTTGCTCCCGTAAGCAATGGAGCAATCGGTGAAGAAGATTATATAAATGAGATTGCCGAGCTTCGAACAAAGCTCCATGAAAAAGAGCAAGAGAACATGTATCTCCGTGATCAATATAGATCAGCAAAACGCTCTTCTGACGAGGCAAACAGCCTTCTAAAAAAATATGAAGAAGAAAGAGATGAACTCATATCACTGCGCGAGTTCGCATATAATCTGGAACACGAGGAAGATGCCCCCGTAGAGGAAGACACTCTTTCAGAAATGAAAAAACTAATCGCAGAGAAAAAAATTGTCATAATCGGTGGTCACATTAATTGGCAGAACAAGTTAAAAGAGCTGTTTCCCAACTGGAAGTTCATTTCTGTAAATGCCTACAAAACTGTTGACGGCGCTATGCTTGAGAACAAAGACAAAGTATATTTCTACACCGATTACATAAGCCACGTCAGCTACTACAAATTCATTGCCGCCGTCAGGGAACGGAAAATTCCTTTCGGATATATCGGTACCTACAATATCGACAAAGCTGTAAGACAGATTTATCAAGACTTGATAAAGTGAAAGTTTACACTTAAAATTGACCCGGATGGGTCAGTTTTAAGTATAAACATTTTAACCTAAGCTATAACAGTTCTGATAAGTTCCCTGCACAAAGATAGCGGAAAATCAGGAAACATCTCATCAAATTCTTCTTCCTCTGATGCGTTATTTCTTCATTATTTACGGTAATAACTTGAGTATCCATGCTAACCTCCGTAACTTGAAATCACAATACAGTATTCTCAAAGAGTTCTCTACTTCCCAAAGCTTTTGAAAACTCATTAAAACTAACAGTTTCATATTATATTAAAGTGTTTCCATCTTTCTCTGAAGCATGGCTATTGCCGATACGTAATTCATTGCCACACCTTTAGGATAGATGTTCATAAGCTCATTCACCAGGTATTCCATATCTTCAATTGTTATATTAAGGATCTTCTTTGCCGCATCGATCATTATTACTCTTGCCTCATCCGGCTCCATTCCCAAAGGACGAGACAATTCAGGAATTTCAAAATCAATGCAATCTACTGATATTGCAAAAGATGATCTACATCTATCAAGGATGTCCTGCGCAATCTCTTTTTCTCCACTTCGAAGCGCAGCCTCAAGGAACAATCCTCCCATATTAAAAGAATCACCGAAATCCACCTGTACTACTCTTCCCATGCTCTTATACAACTGCACGATATCAGAATTATTCAGCATGATTGCAAACGCAAACTGCGCAAGAATGTCTCTTTTCTCACGGTCTGTCAGTTCCTTTGAGTATTTCACGAACTCAAGGCCATCCAAATAATCAATAGCAACAGCGTAGGGACAGCGGAATTTCTTATTAGGTGTCAGCAGATGCGCTTTTGCAACCGGAATTCCCATCTTTCTTGCAACAAAGCTCGCCACAAATTCATTGCCTGCATCCGTCACTTCTGTATGTTTGATGATATATCTATTCCCATTTGGAGATGTTCCGAGTAGCAATTCTCCGGAAAATCCTTCTGTGAATCCGTCTACTGTCTTACTCCTTGGGTCTATGAACTTTTTGTATTTCAGTTTGGTTGAATCTATCAATAGCCTACAATTCCTCTTTCTGCAGGAACACTACATTGCACTCATTATACAGAAGTAGCTTCGGCTGCAAAATATTCTACAAGCTCTGCGAACTCTTTCTCCATTCCTCTGAATTGATGATCTGCGCCCGGAACAATATATAATTGGCATAGAGGCGCATCTATAAGCTTGATAAGCTCTGCGTATTTATAGGAAGGATCCTTATCGCCATACACGAACATCACTCTCTTATCTTTAGCTTTTTCAATGCCGCTCTTTGTTTTATGCCAGTTGATCATAAGCGGACCGTTTATCAAAAGCATCTTTTCAATCATACTTATATCACACGCTTGTTGCGCGCCTATCAGAGCACCATTGGAGATACCTGTAAAATATATTTTTTCCACATTCGGGCAAACCGCCAAAAGAGTTTGAATATCGCTCGTTAAATTGCATGTAGAATCAATCAGATTAGCAGAAACGCATATCGTATATCCATACTTCAAATGAATATCCTGAGCCAATTTTAGATATTTACCGTTATATCCATATATAGTTCCGCCTCGACCTGTTTTTATAAAAAGACATGTATCTGTCCCCGGAATTATTCCAAAAAGTTCATCAAGTTCTCGAGGATACCTATTCAATCCTACACTCCATTTTTCTTCATCAGTTCTATAAAATCTTTTTTCGACTTCTAACAGATAGATCAATTTAAAGTATAAATCAATAACTATCCAACTATCAGTGTATTATTCGTTAATACGTGTATAACCTTCAGAATCACTAATCCATAATCTACAAAGAAAGCCTTTTGTTCTTCAGAATATGATTTTCGTTCAGCAATTGCTTCATTAGTAGAATGCCTAAAGCATTGCATTTTCTTTCTGTACGATGTAATCTTTTCATCCGAAACATAATCAAAACATACTGATGCGTAATTCAGATTTATAAATTTTCCATTCTTCTTAAGCATGTATTCTATGAGATTGGCTATTTCTGCTAATTTTTCATCCGTACTCATATTGTTAAATGATGCATTTCTATTTGAAATTTCTATAAATTTTTGTTCGATTGAATCACCTATATCTATATGAGTATTCTTTATTTCAAATGTTAGTCCCGCAACAAACGCTCTACGAGTCGCATATCTAACTGTTCCATTATCATCCTCGCCATTAGCAATGATTCTATTTCTAATATCGCTATATGTGAAATCTGATGGATTCCTAGGCGGACGTGCTAACAGCCGTGGAAATTCCTTAATCTCATATCCCATAGAAAATAAATAAAACGTCAACAGGTAAAACCAACATGTTTTTTCTTTATTAAAATTGACATCTGGCTGACATAATTCTTTAAATTTTACTATTGCCTCTTCTACATCAAAAACCTCAAATTCATAGTCCTTAACTTCTTTTTCTCCATCAAAAACGTTGTAAACTTTATTAACATTCTTTATTGAGTCAAAAAAAATGTAATGATAAGCATCCGGTTTGATATTTTGAAAATAAAATTCTTTAAGATTCATTTCCGCTTTTTCCTTTTTAGTTCTTTATTCCATCATTCGCTTGTAATTTCCAAGGTCACATCCCCATAAGCTACTTCGCCCTATCTCAATCAAAATACTGCATCTTCTCAATAACCTTCACAGGGCTCTTTACAAGCGAAGCAAAAGTCTGAGCGTCGCTCTTTTTCCCGACAAGTCCGCCGTAATGGACGGGGATGGCGTATTCCGGCCTTATTGTATTTGCAAAATCCGCAGCTCTCTTAGCATCCATAGTAAACGTTCCTCCAATGGGCAAAAGAGCTATATCACACTTCACCTGCCTTGCCTCCTTCGTAGCTCCCGTATCTCCCGCAATGTAAATGCGCTTCCCGTTAACCCTAAGGATATAGCCAACCCACTCGGCACGCTTTGGATGAAACGGCTTTATCGTGTTGTAAGCAGGAACAGTCTCCATCTCAAGACCGTTTATCTCCTTGTAAATGCCGGGCTTGACCGTCACAATATCTTTTATATCAGGCTTAAGCTCTCCAGCGTCATCCTCCATCTTCTCAGGAACAACAAGAATCGTATCCGCTTTGATCACCTTCCTGATATCATCAATCGAAAAATGATCGTAATGCGAATGCGTTATCAAAACATAATCCGCATCATGCGGCTCCTCCTTCATGTGAAAAGGATCCACATAAATCACGCCGAGGTCGCTACGGATTCTTATGCTGTTTTGGGTAAAAACATCTATGTTGTCCGGCATATATCTTACCTTAACAATATTATAAACACGCACAATGCACTCTTCTAAAATTGATACATTATTTATTATATCTACAACTAGCTGAAACTTTTGATCTATTTTCTGTTTCCCATCGTAAGAATCGAATGGTATTCATTTTTAGTAAGTTTGCCACCTAAGTAAAATTCATTAAGTAAACCACTATTAATCCAATACTTGATTATCCTTAGTTGGTTATTTGAAATTTCTCTGTTCTTTGCATTCTTAACAATCATTTTTATATCTGCAAAGTATTTTTTTTCTTCATCAGATAAAACATTATCTAAGGCATATTTTACAAGGTCTCTATATTGTCTACTTTCAAAAATGATTGTATTATTTTCGAAGGCATAATCACGCAATGCTTCTAATAATTTAAGAATCATAATAAGTTTATTATAGATTTCCTCATTAACATCTTTATTCTCCTCTGTTCCATGAACTAGCGCATTCCTATATTGTCTAATATCATCTAAGATTATACATGTTGCGTTATTTAATAACCTCATCTCTTTTAGAGTAGTACAACTATTTAAAAAGCCTTTAGGATGACGAGGTATAGTTGCCCCCACCATATAATCTCCCTTTTTATCATAAATATTAACAAGATCATAGAGTACTTTTTCTAATTTATTAAATTTGGTAATATACTCATCAAATGTAATAATTTGGGCTGTCTTCTTTTGATAGCGCTTATCCATACTATTTTTTATGCTATCGCTTTGTTTAGAAATTGCCTTTGGCGAAAGGAATAGAGTGAATTTTATTAAAATAATAAAAAATAATAATAGAATTACTAATGCTTCACCAGAAATAATATCAAACAACCAAGAAGGTTTTTTATCATAAAGACTAATTGAGAACAAACATAACACAATGTCTATCAAACCATATGTAATTATTCTTATGAGCCATATAAATTGATCACGCGCTACACTTTTTTGAAGTTCTTTGATTCCATCATCATCAATATCATCTATTGAATTATTCCTTGAATCTAACAATGTATAGCCCGCTATAGATACACCAATAAAAGTCCCAACAACTTGTGCAACAACTGAAAAAATATACAAAACTTGGTTCTCTACAAGCAGAATTAGATGTTTTTTTAATATCAACGCATTACAAATAATTATAAGAGAAGTTATGAGAAAATAAACGCATATCTTCAATGAGTCAATGCAATGCTGCTCTTGTTTTTCTATCCTTTTAATAAAGTCAAACATAGGTATCTCCCGATGCAAGTTACTGTTTATAGCCAAATGATGCAATTTTAATTCTCAAATAATTCTAGACTCTTCAATCATTTTCATCTCACGTTTACTAAATAAATGATTTGAATAAACCTTATTAAATGCCGCACTAGAAATACAGCCATTTATATAGTCACGTAAATCAGCATCTATTAAAAAAAGACGATTATGGTCTACTCCTTCCTGCTTTTTTCCGCCAATCAAAACGAGACAGATCTGTGCTGATATTGGAAAAATAACTTCTTCATAGCTCTCACATGGAATTTCATCTGTATAAATATAGACAGTTTTATCCGATGTCAGTAGTTTTCCTTCAATATCTACACCTAAAATTATTTTCATCGGAAACATAGGGCCAATAATCGAATTAAAAACCATTGTTTCTTTTGATTTTTCATCGACTTTGCCAAATAGCGGAATGCAATATCTCCTAACAAAATTTCGAGCGTCATTATCTGACACATTATCACCACAAAGCCTTTTCACCTCCTGCTGTGCCGTTTCAAGCAGTTCAGGTAGTCTTATTACTTGTAATGATATATATGAAAGCCAAAAAACTATCTCTTCTTTGTCAAGGAAGTGCTTGATGGAATAGTTTTCTTCATTAAAAGCTTTCTTTTCTAATTTATATCTGTAATCCGAAAACATGTCTTCTAAACACTTAAAACCTTTCTCAATCCAATTAGGATTAAGAAATTTCCCATCATCATCTTTCATTTCATAAAAATATTTTTTTTGACATATATCATCAATAGGCACAGCTTTTTTAAGCTGTTTTTCACTCCGTATTGCATAAGCATATATTGTATATGCAGAACTTTTCAGTTTGCTTTTTCTTAATGGCTTATATTCAGGTGAAAAACCTCGTAAATAAACCTGTGGAATATAGTGCTGATTCTTAGTAAAATTCTCTTGTTTCATTCAATCACCAATCAAATAGGTATACACCTGTCATAACAAGGTATTACCATCGATTATATTCGTCATTAAAACCACCCATAATCATCAATGAAATCTCGAAAAGTCTTTTGCAATATACTTTTCAAATTGTTTTTTACAATACTCTTTTTTTATCCCTGTCTGCTTATCTTTTCTATTACCATTAAACCAGATGACATGCTTACCTTTATTTTTCCCATTTTTATTCGTAAAACATTCTTCCAAAAATTCTTCCGATGATAATATCCACATTTTTTCCATTCTTTCCGAATAAAAAACAAAGTAGAAATTATCAGTCAACTCATGCGTTATTGCAGAAAATAAAGCCGCATCCCCATCTGTCACCTCATTAGATCTTGCCTTGATTTGCACTTCTATAAAAGTGCCATCTTCCTTTTTTATTACGCAATCTACTCCATGATCATCTACTAAAGGCAAATAAACATCAAGTCCTTCCATCAGCATTTTTCCGACGATATTATATTCCACTCTTTTTCCGAATCCAGCTGAATGTCTAAATGAAATCCCCACTCTTTCCCTCCTCTTCTCTATTTATAATAGTATTGATTGCTGCTAACGAGATATTCTTCAATTATGGAACAGGCCTCTGAAAAATTTATCTGAAAAAACTCTCGATCCTCTCTAATTCGATACGGTGCAAGTAATAGATGCACTTCTTTCTCAACTAATCTACTATCTTTTACTTTGTAAACTTTTCGTGCTGAATAGGGATATACTACCCCTGTTGCCGAATTTATCTCATTTACTCTTTTTTGAACATTACGAGTAGTCATTCCAATTTTCAGAATATCCTTTTCTTCTCTTCTCGAAAGAATATATAAATACTCCGATGATGGTTCAGAGTTTATACTATACGAAAGATAATTATTGCAATATATCAAAAAATTATTATTTACCAATCTATCCAATGCTTTTTTCCCGCTAAAATCATCTTTATCATTTATCGCTCTTCTCAAAACAGAAAGAGCAGAAACGATACTCACTAAGTCACGATTACGTGGATAATCCAAATACATATTTACTGTAAACCAATCCCACTGATTTTGTTTGATAACCCTATTAAAAATTCCTTTCACCACGCTAATATCATTAAGTATATTTTTTTGAACCACCTTGCAATCACCACTTACAAAAGCACTAACAGCGCATAATGCCATTCGATTATTTTTTTCAGTCTCAGGTTTAATTGGTGCCATACCAAATCCCCATTTTTGGATATTTCCCATTACCAGTAATACCTTCCACATCATATTGATATTCATTGCATGTTATTACAAATATTATAATCTACCACCATCTCAAAAAAAAGCCGTTCCACGCACTGTAGAACGACTTTTTCTCAATCTTCATTTTCAATTATTTTTGATATAACCGGCTCCATCTGTCTTACAAGATCAACAACCAGCGCATTACCCATCATAAACTTACGCTTATTAACAGGCATCTCAACTTTTTCTCCGTCAACAAGGCATTCCTTTGTCCAATTTGAAGGAAATCCCTGAATCCTTTCCATCTCTATAGGTGTGAGAAGTCTTATCTCTCCTGTTTTCTTATCTCTGACAATATGAGTTGTTCTGCTAAAGGATCCTTCACTTGTAAGCATAGTCCTTGCAGGTTTATCATACTCATCTATCAATGATATCGGGCCTTCTGAGAACACATACTCGTGTCCGTTCGCTGCAGTTCTGCAGATTTTCTTTGCTCCCTTAAGATACTGCCAAGTCTGGCGTTCTTCCTTCGAAAGCTTCTGCTTAGTCTCATCACTGTGCGTGACATCAGGATTTGTATAATACAGCTTTTCTTTAGGAATAAAGAAAGATGCATCAACACTTCCGGTCTCCATTACGTCACCAAGCGTAATCTGCTTGCCCGAATAACAAGGTACAGTTTTAGCTGTATAGATTGTTCCATCAAGCATCATACCTGAATTTTCAAAATTGAAAGTAAAGGAATCAGAAAGCTCTCCGATACCCTTTGGAAGCTTGCCTATCTTTACATACTTTGCATCAAGCGGATCTACCGGAAAACATGTTGCGAAAAATCCCTGTGAAAGGATCACTTTCGCAATACTATGTCTGTGAAGTTCATCACCATGCATCTCAATATAATTTACATCTTCCAAAACCTTCTTTGCATACTTTGTATCATTTCTATATGCAAAGATAAATGTACGTCTTCTTCTCTGCTGATATCCATATTCAGCAGCATTGATGACTCTCCATTCTACTGTATATCCAAGATCTCTAAAGCAAGCCAATATGATTGCAAAATCGCGTCCTCTCTGATTTGCAGGACTCTTTATAAGACGATCGACATTCTCAAGCAGGACAAAAGGTGTATTCTTAGCTTCAAGCATATCTCTTATGTCCCACCAAAGAACACCTTTCTTACCCTCTAATCCCTTAGAAGTAGCAAGCGTTGAAGCTACAGAATAATCCTGACACGGAAAACCTCCGACAAGTAATGTATGATCAGGAACTTTGTTTTTATCAACTGCGTTTATATCTTCATTAGTAGTGTCGTTTCCATCAAGGTCAAGACATACGCCGAATCTGTTGACATAACAGTCATGAGCCCATTGCGTCTTTTTGTCAGCAGGTTCCCACTGGCTAAACCAAACTGTTTTCCACTTTTCAGGTTTCTGCGCATCCTCAACTGCGGATATAGAATTTAATCCACATCTGAATCCACCAACACCTGCAAACAACTCACAAACCGTTTTCTCCATTCCCAACAACTCCAATCAAAAAAATATATCTAAATCGTATCACAGAACAGTTTTTCGATCAACTATTCCATCCACAAAATAATATCACAAAGCCCCAGATTGATCAACTCTTGACATTCATGACGTTGCATTTCTCCCCTATTTTAGCCGTTCATCAATCTGCTCCAAAATATAGGTATTATTCAGCCAAAAGCACTGCTTCGGATATTCTCGTCCATCAGGAAGCTCGTAAGTATCTTTTGCATTCTGAGCATGTGGCCTTACATGACTTACCCTATTCTCTGTAGCTTTAGGAAAATTATTATGATTGATACCGTTTATCTTCTCAACCTTAAGCCCTTCCTTCAGTACCTGAACTGTTCTTTCCCACATCTGCCTTACATCGTTTTCAAGATCTTCATATGGAATATTCCAGAACTGTGCTCCTTTGAGATGAAGTTTATCATTCTCATCAAACTTATATACAACAAACAAAAATCTCGTTTCACGCAGATAGTTCCCGAATGTTGAATCATCCCATTCTTCCTGAACAAGCTCCTTGAACTTAAATGTCGGAAAAGACATGCTCTCTTTTATCTTATTATTAGAGCCTATGCGGATTGTCTTCAGGACAATATTCGCCTTCTCAAATTCTTCTGCCTGATTACTTTTTATCCCAAGAATCCTATATGCTAACATTGCCCCAAGATTTTTTGCTTTCTTTGTAATATCAACATCAAACTTCTCGCAAAGTTCATCAACAGAATATCCCGCATACTCACCAATCTTATTAACAACATAATCTTCAAACGATTCCACAGAATCATCTTTGACTATAGGCTCGTAAGTATCTTTTCCCGGAATAATATAATTATTAAGCACATACGTCATGTATGAATTTTTGAACGTAAATGCTCTAGGCTTTGCAGGAATATCGCTATAGGGCTGCTTACGTCTTACTTCTGATGTCGAAGATTTAGTAGCTGCTCCAAGATACAACGTATCTCCTTCAGAAAGTTCATGAGCTTTTCCTGCCCTTATCTTTTCTACAATTATTTCATAATCATGCTTGATGATCTTAAGATCTTGTTCCGGCGGTGTAAAGAGTTTTGCATATCCGATGCGATAGTCAAGATTAAACTTGACCTCCTGCTTATAGAGATAATATATAAGCAATATTAGCTTTGACTTATTCCAGAAATGGCTTGTTTCAAAATCCTCATTTACAACAGTCATGTAATCTATCATTGTAAGAATCAGGCGTTCCTTAGCTGATAGCGTACCATTCTTATTTTCTTTGTAAGGAGTAACCTTCAGTTCAACACCCGCCTCCGGAAAATCAGCTCTTGCATCACTATTACAAGAATAATGAAAAAAACATTCTTCAATTATCTGTCCGACATTCCCCTTGTTGCGCTTAGTCTCTGCAACATCTGACTTACCGTAGGTGGTTCCGTCTTCTCGAATAGCATTGGAATCATCTTCCATTACTTGTCGGAAAGATCTTCCGATAAGTTTTTGTGCATATGCTTCAATAGATTTTGGTTTTGTCTTGTCATATCCAAGTTCAATTTTTATATCCATGTGCTACTCCTCGATTCTCGAATGATGCACAGCCTTCCTTCGAAACAAAATATCTTTTTTCTGCCAGTTCTTTTAATATCTTTTTAGGAATAAGAACATTAACAGGCTTTTCGGCTTTATGAGTCGAAATTCTTATTCTAATTCCATGTTCCAATGTATCTTCTATGTGTTTATTATCTTCAGAATTTGTTTCTCTTAAAACTCTTGCATAATCTAAAAGTTTTTGTTTGTTATATCCTAATTCATTCATTTTATGAATCAATTTTTCTTTAGAAATAAGCATGGTTTCTACAATAGTAAAATCATCCTTCTCAAGAGCATTTATCTCTTTTCGTACCCAACCTCTTTTTCGATCACATTTTACGTTCGGCCATATTAGCATATAATACTCTGTACGTAGCTTATAATTTACAAACCATCCTTCGACAGGAAGCATCCACCCTCTCTGCAACGAATTAATCTCAAAAGCAAACGTATCAATATCTGCATTACTATAATATAGTGCCGCTTTCTCGTCGATAAGAAACTTTTTTGAATCAACGTCAATGCAAACATCAATTCCCTCTAACTGCTCTTTCGCATCATGCTTTCTCTCATATTTTAATTTACTGTCATCTTTAGTAGGTGTAATCCTACTATATAAATACGAATCCATAAATTCAGCTAATTTGCTCTCTGCTCTCATGTCTTGCTGCCTTAATGATCTAGTCAATTTCTGCCTCCCCTATCGTTGTCTCAAATATAGCTTCTTCTATTACTTTTACGCATTCATCAGTTTTATTTAAAATATCTTTTCCCCAAAAATGTATTACCGTCCATCCAAGGAATAAAAGTTGTGCATCTTTCTCTTTGTCCCTGCTACGATTTCTTTCAATCTTCTTTATCCAATAATCAGGATTCTTTCCCTTCTCGAGCTTTGGTCTAAGAACTTCCCAATCTTTTCCATGAAAAAACTCTCCATCACAAAATATAGCAATGCGATACTTAGTCAGAGCAATATCAGGACATCCTGGTATAGTCTTATAATTCTTCCGATATCGATACCCTTTTTCCCACAGAGCTTTGCGAAGCACGACTTCAATCTTCGTGTCTTTACCGCGAATCTTACTCATATTCCGTGATGTCTTTTCAGTTGTTGTTCCGTGAAAACGTGGTTCTTTTTGATGTAAACTCATAATTTTTCTAAGTTAAATACTATTCAAAATGATTTATTCTGTTATATGTCTTTAGTGAATACATCAGTAATTCATAGAATGATTTATCCAATCGATATTGTACAAATGTTTCATCCCCATGCTTAACTAGACGCAAAAAAATGATAGGATTATGATTAAAATATTTCTGTTGCAAGTATCCATATAAAAAATCCGTAGTTTTCTCAATTACTTGATTTCCATTCCGGGTAAATTCCCTAATAAAACTAATCTCTTCAGCCTGCAATTCATCCATAAAAGTCCAAATATTCTCAACTGCTTCCCTCATCTGTTTTTTCTCATATTCTTTATCTTCAGCATAATCTTTATATACTGAAAGCCAATGCCTTATGTAATATGTAAGAGTTTGAATACACGTAAGTACAAGAAAAACAATACCAGCCCACACAAGCCCATAACCTATTTTCCCAAGTTTGATAAGCAACCAATTATTTTCAGAGCTAAAAGCATAAATCAACGCACCTGAAACAAGAGCTGCAACTGTTGGAGTCAATCTTTTTTCTAGCAACACTTTCAATACCGTTGAAAAATCCTGCACTATATAATCTCCTTTTACTATAACAATTTTATTGATACACGTTTTCCTCAGTTAAGTATTCAAAACTCTTCTTCACCATCTACCTTAACAATTATATACTTAATCTTCAAATCCTTTAAATCAATTTATCGTTCTCTTAAACAAAAAATCAGGGAGCCCTGCATCCCTACAAAGCTCCCCAAACCAATTCCCACTATTTAAACGGAAGTCCATCAAAGCCCTCCGGGACTTCGGCGTACTCTTCGCTGAATCCGGCATCTGAAGATTTTTTGCTCTCAGCAAACTCAATCTGCTCCGCTATGACATCCGTGGTGTAGACACGGTTTCCGTCTTTTTCATAACTGCCGGTCTGAACGCGTCCGATCACTATGAACTTCACGCCTTTTTTGCCAAACTTCTCAAGAAAGTCCGCGCGATTTTTGAATCCGACGATTCCGATGAAATCTGCTCCGGGCTCTTCTCCCTCTTTTTTGTAATCTCTGTTTACCGCAAGAGTACATCTTGCTACCTTCTTGTCGGAGTCGGCATTTCTGATCTCCGCATCTCTTGTAAGTCTTCCAGATAACAGTATTTTATTCATGTATCTATTCCCTCCGTTCTCTAATTTTGTTTCCATAACATCTCAGCTAAAATCCAGTCGTAGCGCCGCTTCTCAAGAATCCCTACGAGGGCTATAAAAGAAGTGGCAAGCAGTGCATTTGTGGGACAAATGCTCTTGCCGCTTGTTGGAGGCGTACCGCCCCAAACCCCTTTAACCGAAAAATTCGGAACGGCGCTAACGCTTAATAACTTCGTTTTTATATCACCGAGAAGGCTTCGACCTCTCGATTTTCTTTTCTGTATCTTTTGCTCCAATCTGCAAAAACATCTCCACGTTTCTCTTAGCTTCCTGAAGATTTTTATTATCATCCCGCTTAATGTAATAGTCTTTGTATAAAGATTTTTTCTCTTGCAAGAGACTTCCGATTTCATTGTTCAGCTCTTTTATTGAAGGAAGCTTTTTCCCATATTCGTTAAAAGCATTTTTTGCCGCTCTGCACTTTGTGATTTCCTCACGATGAGCTTCAAAGAACTTTTTGCTGTAACGAGATTTCTTGTATTCTTCGAAAACAGCTCGCGTCTTATTGAAGTTGATCATGTGTTTACGAAGCTTTCCCGGCCCATCAATTTTTGTTTCAAGAGCTCTTATGCCATCAGTAAGTTTCCTAAAATCTGTAGCCGATACATCTGCCTTTTCCTTGAGCTGCGCATAACTTCTGATTCCCCTATCATTCAAGAAGAGCAAAGTTTTCATCATAGCCTTATTGTTGAATTTTTTACTCCAACGAACGTAACCTGTGCCCTTTCCCTGCTTGATTTTTTCCTGAATATCAACGAGAAGGTCAAAAGAAATATCTTGCTTGGAATCTTTAATCTCAAGACTTCCTTCAATCTTATTTTTAAGAGCTTCCAACGAATACTCTTTTCCCAAAGATTTAAGCCTGACAAAATTTTTCCTTCCATGGCCTCTTAGTGCCAAGTGCTTTCCGCGCTTTATCTCATACCCCGATTTAACAAGTTCGGATAAAAGAGCTTCAAGATTTTTGGGCTTACCTTCAAGAATCTTATCAATGGCATCTCTTATATCCTGCCGATAGCTCTTTTGATAAATTGGTTTCTTTCCCTTGTGCTTGTATGGTTCTATTACAGATAAGCCATGTTCAAGACAGATCATATCGGACAGGCGCCTAAGACCAATCCCGCAAAACCATGAATCTCTGAACTTCTTGTCGCAGTGAAGATTGACAGAGTTATATATAACATGATTGTGGATATGATCCTTATCAACGTGAGTACAACAGATGAATTGATGATTTCCTTTGGTAAACCTCATGGCAGTTTCGAAGCCAATCGCATTTGCTTCTTCAGGCGTAACTTCGCCGGGTTTAAAGGATTGCCTGATCTGGTAAGCAATAATATCGCCCTTATATTCTCTGCCTGTAGTTCTTATGTATTCATTTCTTGAATCCAAGAACTCTTTTTCCACAATATCCACATTGCATGCATAGGCAGTTATGTACTTTCCATCTTCGGTCTTATCTTCATCCTTGGCATAATCTGTTCGAGCAGCCAAGCATTGTCCCACCGACTTTCCTATATTCTTATGCATAGCAATCAGTCTCGTCGCTGCCATTTCCGTTTACCTCATTTCACTCATTGCATGTTGTTAAACTTATCGAGAATTTCTCCCAAAAGGCGGATAAGCTCCTTATGAGATTTCTGCAAGCTTTCGATATCCGCCTTGTAGATACTTCCGGTCTCGTTCGCTCGTCTTGCATATTGATTGAGATTATTACTCTCGATACTTACAAGTCTCCTTAACTCCCTAAAGTCGGACATGTCCACTTCTATCACATGCCCCGTTAGCACAAGTCTTCGTATATAGGCACTGATATTTTTTTCGCCTACACGCCCAATCTTTTCACTGATTATCTCCTGCTCTTCCGGTGTAATTCGCACCTTCAGATTAATCACACGGTTACTCATCATCCCTCACATCCTCTGCTTCAATCCTGTTAAGATAATCATTCTCATCATCCATGTAGTCCACATCGGGATCTGGTTCATCCTTTGGCTGCTGTCTCTTTTTCTTAAGAGCAAAATATGCAAATATCATTCCGATCGCAGTAATGGGAAGAACGATAAGAAGCAGAGTATAGTCTTTCTTCGCAGGCTCAGGAGCAGGTGTCGGCTCTGGTTCTGGAATAGGCGCGGGAGTCGGTTCAGGCTCAGGCTCTTTATTCTCTTCCTTCACAAGTTCCATATACTCTTTTACTTCCTCATCATCCATCAGAGTAAGAAGGTCTCTTTCATCAACCATATTCAAGAAATGAACATTCTCGTTACCCTCATCATCTCTGTCGATTATGATGTAGAAATAATTTCCGCTCTTGGTAACGACCGTTATGAACTGCTTGCCGCCGCACTCCAAACTTCCGTAATCATCAACAAGCTCCATATTTCCGTCGGGTGTAAGCGGCCCATATTCTTCAGGTAGCTCATCCGTTTCTTTTCCCTCACAATCATGGAAATCATTTCCGCATACCTTGCATTCTTTGTTGATGCAATCCTCGGTACATTTTGTTTCACAAGTACACTCCGGTGCATTCGCAGATACATTTACCGGAGTCATTCCAATAAAAAGAGCTGCAGCACCCGCCACAGCTTTCATACCAAACTTATTAAGCTTAAGATTCCTCATAACCCGTTTCCTCACTTTCATCATAGTCTTTACCCAAGTCCGCATCGTTTACATTTGCAGTACCCTCTACAGGATTTCCCGACAAAAGAGCTTCCAACCTTCCGTCAGCCGCTATCTGAAGAAGTTTAGCCAGCTCTTCGGGGCGAAGTTTTCTTTTGGCAACTTCCGATATGATCTGATTATTCTCAGCTTCTTTTAACTTACTCTCACAAACTTTGACTCTCGCCTCCGCCTCAGCTCTCCGCATCTTGGCTCTCTCAAGTTCGTCTCTTAATCTGTCAATTCTCTCAAACATAATTACCTCCTTCATCCGTTTATTCTTCCATAGGTGTAAAAGTGCTTTCGCCAATAGTTTGTATTTATAGACGTATACTGAATCGGATTTCCTGCATGAAGCATCATCCCATTCCCGACGTATATTGCAACGTGACTCGCACCCTTCACATCATAAGTTCCTTTGAAAAAGATAAGGTCTCCCGGCTGTGCTTCCGATGCAGAGACTCTTGTACATCTTCCAAGAAGTCCGTTCGCAGTTGTCCTTCCGACATTCCATCCGTTGTTGCTATGATTGATTACCCAGCACACAAATCCTGAGCAATCAAACGACGTTGAAGGTTTGCTTCCTCCCCAGACATATGGATATCCAAGATACTTCTCAGCCTCTCTTATCATGTTGGAAAATCTCGTATTGGTAAGAGCTTCAGGCGGAACGTCATACTCACCGTATCTTCCCGGCTCCACAATGGAATAAATATCTTCCTCAAACAGATATCTCTTATTTCCATATGTCTCAAGAAGAACTTCATACCTTGCCATCTGGTCTGCAGATAATCCAAGCCCTCTTATAACAGTATCCAGCGTTCGATTGACCAACGTAACCTTTAGGATCCTATATTCGTACTGAGCTCCCTTATCTTCATCAGTTCTTGTCTCCGTAACAGGGTTAAAAGAAAGATAATACTGCCGCTCAAATATCTCAGCCAAAGTTCCCCTCACATAACTGTCTTTATACTGTTCATAAAGAACTGTGAGCACTGCCGCAAGCTGATACGGATTATGCCCGATGTTATCAAGGTAATATTGATACTCGTCATAACCGGTATGATCGGTCTCAACATTGTCTATTATTTCTTGCAGTGCCTCTTCAAGTTCCCTGTAGTCATCCTCAACCTCATATATATCCTCATCATCGGATGTATAACTTGTTGTGACTCCCACATGGGAAGTACCTGTAAGCGCCGAACCGCACGAGGAGAAAAGAGCTCCGATTACAAGGATCAGAACCATCACGACCATGACAACAAAACTTTCCTCAAAATGTTCCGTTATAAATTCGGCAAACTTTCCCGTCAGATCTTCGGCTTTATCCACAAATTTTCTGCTGATATCCCCAAACTGATTTGCCGCCTCTTTGGAGCTTCGGTTCTGTACTTTTCTCTGAGCCTCTTTTTTTACCTGTGCGCGCTGCCTTGCTTTTGACTGAGGATTGGATTCAGACTTCTGCACAGCTCTGTCCTCTGCCATATGCTTACGAAGCTTTCTTGCTCTCTGCTTTTTCTTATAGTTATATTTCTCAAGCTTTTCTGCATAGACATGAGCTACAGATAATCCGGCTTCAATACTTTGGACACCGGAGTTCTTATCTTCACTATTCTTTTTTCTTTCATCATCCATTCTTCTGCTCCTTTGCTTCATGAATCTCCTGCGGCTTCGTAGTCATGATTCGATAAAGTTCAAGGTCTTTAGGGAATCTGTCCACAAACGGCAGAATGACATTTCCATAAAACAACAGCCCTTCACCTTCTCCCGAATGTGTTACATACGAGAGCTGATGAGGGCTTATGTTAAGCTGCTTGGCAAGAATCTGCCTGTCTCCGACCGCCTGATTGAGCATGAGAATAAAATCCGAGTTTTCAAAAACGTTCTCAATCTCGCGCGAAGCAAGCAGATCCTTAATGTTCTGAGTTATACCTGTCGGGATTCCTCCCCACTTTCTGAATCGCTTCCAAATCTCTACCGTATAAGCGGCTGTCTGCTCTTCTTTAAGGAGCAGGTGCATCTCATCCGAATAGTACCTTGTAGACTTTCCGGCTTCTCTGTTGGATGATACCCTTCCCCAAACTTGATCCTGAATTATGAGCATCCCAATCTTTTTGAGCTGCTTTCCAAGTTCCTTTATGTCATAACAGACTATCCTGCTCTTTATGTCCACATTTGTTCTGTGGTTAAAGACATTAAGTGAACCCGATACATAAATCTCAAGCGCCGTAGCTATGTGTATAGCCTCCGCTTCTTCCTGTTTAAGGAGCTCATTGTATAAATCTTCAAGTATAGGCATATTCTCAGGCACAGGATTTTCATAATACCTTCGGTATATCTGGTGAATACATCTGTCGATGACCGTCTTCTCCACAGGAAGAAGTCCCTCTTTTCCTCCGACAATAAGCTCACATAATGATAGGATAAAATCCGCCTTTAGCATGACCGGATCGTCATCATCGGAATAATTGTTGTTGATGTCCATTGGATTGATGTACTGCGTCGATGTCGGACTTATCTTTATGACCTGGCCTCCGAAATGCTCGACAAGCGGACTGTACTCGCGCTCGGGATCTGATATGACGATATCGTCATCCGTAACAAGAAAAGCATTAGCAATCTCTCTTTTTGCCGCAAAAGATTTACCGGAACCGGGAGTTCCAAGTATAAGTCCGTTGGGATTCTTAAGGAGCTTTCTGTCTACCATGATGAGGTTACTCGAAAGTGCATTCACACCGTAATACAGAGATTCTTTTCCCGTCTGGAACAGCTCCTGAGTCGTAAACGGAACAAAGATAGCCGTCGAAGAAGTGGTCATTCCTCTTCTTATCTCGATAAGATTGCTTGCAAGCGGAAGCATACTCATAAGTCCCTGCTCCTGCTGAAAATCGAGTCTTATAAGATTGCAGTTATGCTTCTGAGCTATACTGTTTGCCTGAAAGAAATTGTTCTCAAGCTCCTGCTGTGTTGTCCCGGTGTTCATGACAAGAAATGTCATAAGGAACATTCTTTCATTCTGTGACTGTAATTCCTTCAGGAGTTCTTTTGCATCTTTTCCGTAAGTCGCAAGATCGGATGGAATTATATCCATGTCATATCCGGAGCGGACAGCCCGTTTCTGCTCATCTATCTTGGATCTGTCAAGTTCAGTGATGGTGTGTTTTATGGTCTTTATCGCTTCATTTTGATTGACCGACTGCAGATGTATCGAAACTATCTGACTTGATTCCATGGAAAGAAAATCAGCAAGCATCCTGTCGCTTATATCAGATGCCGTTATATGCAAAAAACTCATGCAACCGTAAGTACTTCCCATCTTAAAGACTCTTCCGTTCTTGAAGTAGAAGCTGCTTGGTGCAATGGCATCCTTAACGGAGGATCCCGCTTTAAAAAAATCATTCCAGTCAAAATAGAACTTGGAATCATCCCCCATATGGAACTGAGCATGCATAAGCTCAAGTCTCTCCATTCCATTAAGAGTTGCGGCTACCGCTCCTATTCTCTTAAAGTTGTTGAGAAGATCGTTCTCAATATGTGCAAGCCTTGGCTTAGCCTCTTTCATACCGTTTGCATGTATTCCAAAGGTAAGGAACTTCGTCTTGGTAAGTCCGTTGTTTCCTGCCTGCATCTGATGAAACAGCATGTAACTGTACTCGTCACGAACTCTGTCGTAGCCGTCGCCCCTGTGCTTTATGGCTATCTTTTTCTCAAACTTCTCCACATCTGTCGTGAGGTTCAAGAATGATAGCTGGAAGTGCACCGAACTATCGAAGAAGTTAAGGAAACTGCACCATTCCTCAAATATCTCCGTCTGATCTTCCTGCTGAGCAAGTTGGTAATTGATATCCTGAAACTGTATTGTCTTAGTGTAAAAGTTCTTCCCTACGCGGCATATGCCATCGGGAAACAATCTGTCAAAGGGAATGCTTTCCTGTGCGGTCTGAGGCACGTCTCTTTTTTTCTTTCCCTTTTGAAATGGTTTTATCATCTGTCTTCCTTTCCTGCTCTGCTATTGTTTCAAGCAGTGCATAATAATTTTGTGTTCTATACGGGCGTACTTTAGGTCTTTTGAACGTAGCATCAATGAAATGCTCTATGTACACCTCAAGCGGCTGCTCATTCTTTTCATACATGGCAAGAAAAAACAGCGGCATCATGGTGATCATCATCCCAAGAGTTGCCACTGTTACATTTCCAAACCGTTTTATGAGAAAGAAGGTGGGAACACCTATCATTGCTCCCAGCGAAAAGCATATGAGCTGTCTTTTTGTCAGATTAAAAAATACCTTGGATTTCACTTTGGAAAAATCACGAGGTACACTGATATAATTTGCCATAAATCCTCCTTATGTTGCATGAAGAATCGATTTTGCTATCGAACCCGACTTAAGCAGCGTAAAGCCAAGAAGCACCGTAAATCCAAATACTTTCCACATTGATGCCATGATGTCTGAGCTAAATGCGACAGACTGTATCATCACGGCATATATGCCAACGCAGACCATGATAAGAAATCCCTGAAGCCCAAGAGCCCACAGAGCCTTAAAATAGTTCTGTCCCATCTGCGATTGTTCCTGATTTCCAAACGTTGCGAACGGGATTGGAGCCATTGAAACGTACAGATAAATCTCAATCATCCTTCCATTCACCACAATGAAGATGAACACCGCCGCCAGTTTTATAAGGAACTGTAAAACAAATGTCTGCAAGAAGATACTGAACAGTTCTCCAGTATCCATTGCTTCAAGTACAGGTTGCATTGATGCAAGAGTAGATGCATCCACTGCCGTGCTTGCGGCTATGATTCCTCCACTTCTTTCTATAACCCACTTGGCTACATCAAACACCGCCATTGTTATCGTAAAAGTATTTGTTATAAGTGTTACCGCCACAAAAGTCTTAAATACCCATTTGAAAAATATAAAGGTCTCGAAATTGGCAAGGTTGTTGTGACTTATCACGAGCTGGATAAGCTCATAACATGCAATGATAGTCAGGATAATCCCCGCTATCGGCATTATCAGATTCTCTGACAAGGTTCTTATCAGGTTATATACCGACGGTAAGAACTCTGCAGGTGTCTGCCCAACTACATTTGATATCTCTCCAACCTCTGTATTCAACGATGAAAAGGTATTTGTAAGATGTTCCATTATTCCTTCAATGAGCATGTTTCTAAACCATTCTTCAATCTGTTCTAATACTGATTCCATGCATGCCCTCCATTACTTTTAAATACGACCGGAGATTTCTCTCCGGCCGCTGTCTGATTACTCCTACCAATCTTAAAAAAGACCTGCAAGAAGAGGTACAAGAGTAGTTCCGATAAGTGCGATTCCGCCTCCTGCCATTAGCTGCTTCATCCCCTGGCTCTTCGCGGCGGGATTGTCTCCGCCGTATCCTTCCATAAGGTTTATGCCGCCCCAGATGCCAAGACCTGCTCCAAGTGCAATCACGAGTGACTGAAGTACTGTTACTGAACTCTGAAAAAATGCCATAATAAATTCCTCTCTTTCTTTTAAACAAAAATGAGCGCCTCGAAAGATCTTTATTCCTCTTCCGGTACGCTCTCCAATTCATCTGCTTCGATGACTTCATATTCGTCATCGGGTCTAAGTATTAAGTTGTCTCCGCGCTTTACGAACTGCTCAACATCAAAGTAGTTCTTTGCGCTGTAGTCTGCAGTCAGGTGATACTTGGGATGTTTGGTAAGGTCATACTTATTTGATATGAACGGCCTTACACCTCTCACCTGAACTATGCACTTGCCTCCGTCAAGGACAGCAAGCTCATCCATACTCATAAGGTCATGCCCTACCTTCTGATAATTTGTAGATATCGAAGGCTGCATCCCTTTGGTATCTTGGATGTTGTAATAGTCAATTGTCTCTTTTCCAAGGACTGCACTTAAGTCTTTTAATGTCTCAGTCTCACTTCCTCCAAGGAATATCTGCGCATCCATGTTTCCTATGATTGTTTCACACTGCTCTTTGTACAATGCTTTTAGCTGTGACTTCGCCTGAAGGACTAAACAAGCCGATATCTCCCTGCTTCTTATCGTAGCTACGATACGTTCAAGATTCGGGATTGTTCCGCAGTTGGCACACTCATCAATAAGGCACCTTACATGAACAGGCAATCTCCCGCCATACTCATCATCTGCTTTTTCGCAGAGTAGATTAAAGAGCTGCGTGTATATCATGCTTATAAGGAATGAGAATGTACTTTCCGTATCAGACATGATGAGGAAAAGAGCTGTTTTTTCATCTCCGAGAGTATCGAGCTCAAGGTCGTCATAAGCCGTTATCTCACGAAGTTCCGCGATATCAAACGGAGAAAGCCTTGCGCCGCAAGATACAAGGATTGATTTCGCTGTCTTTCCGGCAGCCAACTTGTATTTCTTGTATTGTCTTACAGCAAAGTGATCGGGCTTCTCTTTTTCCAGATCTTCGAAGATAAGGTCTATCGCGTTCTTAAAATCCTCATCATCCTCCCTGACTTCCATAGCATTGATCATCTCAAGCAGCATCTTGAAATTCTGCTCTTCTTTGGGAGCTTCATAATGAATGTAACCGATAAGCGCCGTATAAAGCATTGTCTCTGCTTTATCCCAAAACGGATCTGAGCTCTTTCCTTCACCCTTCGTGTTCATCATTAGCACGTTAACCATCTTAAGGATGTCTTTCTCTGAACGGATGTATTGAAAGGGGTTATAATGTTGGCTCTTTGCAAAATTTATAGTGTTGAACACCTTTATCCTGTAGCCGTTCTTATATAGCGCCATACCCGTTTCCGGAAGGAGCAGCCCCTTTGGATCCGTTACCACGTATGATGAATGCATCTGAAGGAGATTTGGCTTTATGAAAAAGCGCGTCTTACCTGAACCGGAACCGCCTATCACGAGGACATTTTTATTCCTCGCATACTTGGGATTTGACGGTCTTGAATTCATGGTAAGCATCTCACTTTCAGAAAGAATAACGTTATTTTCAAACACAGGGTCAATGTACGGCTCTATGTCTTTCCTTGTGCCCCACCGGGCTGAACCGAATTCCACCCTGTGCCTGTATTTCTTTTTATTCTCCCTTTTATCCCAGATGAAAAGAATGAGCATCAGAATCGCAAATCCAATAATTCCGACAAGAACTCTTGGACTCTTGAGCAAAGTTTCATACGTTATCATCTGCTCTTCTCCTTTGCCTTGCTTCTTGTTCTCTTTGGTCTTTCCGCAAGCTTTTGTTTAAGCTGCTTTATCCTCTCGTGAAGCGAAGGTCTCTTCTCTTTCATGAGCTTCTTTTCTGTATAATAACGGATAACATCAGCAATCGCGTCCTGATCCCTTGCCTTAAAGAAAACGGAGTAGACAGGCGGTTCCGAGCCTTTATGCTTGACCACCGCAAAATCTACTCCGTATCTTTTGGCAACCTTCTGAAAGTCCCGCAACTCCGTCTTGGCAATATCTACGCTTGTTGCGCCCTCATCTTTACGAATAAGGTGTTTGATTTTCATCTTGCCATGTCTTACCTTGGGATTTTTGCTTATAAGTTTCTTTGCACCCTCCCTCAGATTTTTTTCAACCTCCAAAAGCTTCATCACATTCTTTTCCGTAAGCTCATATGACTCTCTTGTAAATCGATAGCAAAATCTGATTGCATCCTGTGTAAGCTGCTCATTTTCCACGTATTCATCACCTCCCTTCGCTTTTTACAAAGGAAAGCCAAAGTCACTCCAAGCTGATATTTGGATTCTCCTCCTTCCACTCCTGTATTCCTTTCTGCCCCAAAAGATTCTTGTAACAAGGAAAACATATCCTGTGGTCTCTGCCATATGGGCAACCACGGCACGGATAATCGCTCCTTATGTAAGCTTCCAGCGCCTTTTGTCGGTACACACAATTTCTTTTTATGCCATTGCAAACAGCCTTATGTTCGCATCCTCGGCAGTTCTTTGGCTTATCCTTTGAAAAAATCATATTATTTTACTTTTCCTTCCTTTGCCTTTGGCTCTTTTCCGGGCGCTTCCTTCTTTGGAGCCTTGGCAATTTCTTCTTTCTTTGCTTTTATCTCAGCAGAAAGAGATTTCTTAACTTCCTTGGTACTCTGGCGTTCCACAAACTTCTCCCCAAGCTCAAAGATCTTGTCCTTGGCATCATAGTGATAAACGCTGTCCGTAAGCTTATCTGCAGGATCTACCGTTGTTGTATTCACTTCTTTGACCATATTCTTCAATTCCTGAAGATCGAACTTTCCATTGTCAGGAATGATCAAAAGCTCATGGATACTGCTCGGAAGAATAAAGAACGAGCTGTTTCCAACACGCTCAGAAGCCTTCTCCATAAAATCCTGATAAGCAATAACTCCGGCGCCGTTCACATATCCCTCGACAGAAGCAACATATGTCTGCTCCTCTTTAGGAAGATTGCCAAGGCCAAGCACATCCACATCATCAATTCCCATCTGCTTAGCAAGAACATTAGCCATGCTCTCGATAACGATTGGCTTAAACTCCTGAGCATTACTAAGCGCATCCACATGAAGCTGCTCTGCCGTGATCCCGTACTGTTCGATCATCCTGTTCGTCACAAGCACGGAAGTTCTTCCCTCATCGGTCTGTGTAAGCTCAAAACGATAAACAACCGACATATCCTCGATATCCTTATGCGGAACTTTCTGCAAAAGATCTGCGTTTCTCTCAGAAGAGACAACCTCCATGGTCAGCTTTTCCTTCATCTTGCCGTAGTCATTAAAAGAATCGATATCAAAACCAGGCCCGCTATGAAGTGATCTGTTGGCAAATTCCGCCGCAGTAGAAGCAATACAATCAATGCTTTTTCCCTGTTCATACTCCTTAAAAAGCTCGTTAGCATTGAGGTTCACACCAATATTGCTGCCATCCGGCTTTACTGTTATCGCTTCGTAAGACTCATTCATCTTCTCCACTGTTCTCACATCCACAGATGTTTCCATTCCATACTTGGAATCGAGAGCCTCCTTGATTTTTTTTGCCATTTCCTCCTTAAATTGTTCAAAGTCCATATGCTTTCCCTTTCCTATTTCTTCTGAGCCGTTCTTGTTGCATGAAAAAAGCGCCAACCCATGACTTATTAGTCACGAGCTGACGCTCATTCTTTTATTATCTTCTACGCAAAAGAAAACAAGGAAGCACTTGGCTCTTACCTGCTCCCTTGTCCACTATAATAATAACATGCCTATTTTAAGGTATCAACGGACAATAGCGGGACAAAACCGAGACAATTTAGGGACAAATAGGGACAAAATCGGGACATTACTAATTATCTTGCCTGGGTGGAACATATTCCGAATCCTTTTCATATTCTTTTAAAAGTTCAATAACATCGTTATAACTTAAATCATCATAAAATTCATAGCCCTGTTTTTGAAGGAATGCATTTAAGCCTCTACCAAAATCACGTGTTTTATCCTTATAGTTCAGAAACCAGACAATATAATTTTCAACATTTTCCGGGCGCGAAAAAACTCTTAACTTACCATTCGAAGAATATTCATCACCAAGATAATCTATTATTTCTTCGAGCGATAATCTTAATTGTTCATCTGACCGATTGTAATTATATGCATACAAATCAACAACAAGCATAGATAAATCTATTTTTTCACTCGTCTGAAAGCAACACCTTTCTTCATATATACCATGGATTTCAAAGGCCTCATTCTGTAGCTCATATAAATATGCTATTCTGCTTTTCTTCTCTTCCGACTTCTTAGTTTGATATATATAAAAGCTAATAACAGAAAATATTGCTATTATAGCCATTCCTATAAATATAATTTTTTTCTTCATAATCATTTTCCAATTAAAGCAGATATTTCTTCCTCAAGTTCTTCTGCGCTCAAAGAATCAACATATTCATCCCCTAATTCACGTTTTATCTTTTTAATAACTCATGTGAAGCATCTGTTCCATATTTTTATCAATCTTAAATCCCCTCATAGTACAAAAAAGCACCTACCCTTTTGCAGATAAGTGCCTTGATACAAAGTACAATAAAAATTGAAATAGGGTATAAAAGTTCCTTTTGAATTGATATTCCCAATCTGCGATATTCAGCCAACCCCAAGCCTTACCATTACTATATTGTAGTGGTCTTCACATCTTGACGTAGAACTATTACTCTGATTCCTTACACTCATCAGTAGCGTTAACAAAAATTAGTTCTTTTTCACTATTCTCTTTGTATATATCCATGAGATTAGCTTCGTATTTCTCAAGTTCAGCTTTTTTCCTCTTTATCGCTTCGAGAATAACCTCATTTTCTACAGGCACTAACACTTCGTATGCCTGAATTCTACTATTTTCGACAATATTATTTAATTCTTCCTGTGTATATTTACAAGGCAGCTCCTTTGTCAAAATCTCTTCAAAATTTTCGCTAAGCTTTATACAGCAATCATGCTGCATAATTGCCCCCATTAACTTTGCCGAAAGATCAGGATAATCAGAAACAGCCTCACTGACCTTTCTGTATTTTTCATCTTCTTTCAAACATTCAAGATATGTCATACACTTCTCCTTCTTGAACAAAAAACTTTTCTTACATTATCTTCTCTTGGTACCACATAGTCCTCAAAAATATTTGTGAAATATTCTCAATGCCCCCTCAAATCAAACTCACTGGATATCCCGTAATAGTCTCCCCAAGTATATAGAATGTAATAATTATCACCATCAATATTTGTATCAAAGTACACAATCTGTGTCTCAATTTGTTTTATTTCGCTATCACTTTGAGGTTTAACATGGTATTTTTCACTGAACTGAGTATAGTATAAATTTAAATCATCCTGTGACAACTCACTTTTTAGTAATAGTGCTCCAAAATATTGCATTCCATTGCCATTTCCACACAGTTTCGCCGCCATAGATTTTTCTTCAACTATGACTGTTTTTTCGGGAAGAGGAATCTGTTGTAATTCATTTACAATATTTTTTGCGACATTATCATTATTGATAGGGCACAAAATATATAGCAAAAGTACTCCTGCTACTATTAATACGGGAATAAATTTAATAATTTTAAAAAAAACTTGATTTTTCAATATAGTTTCTCCTTACAATTACAGTGTATCAGTTATTATATTCAGAAAATGCATTATAGTAATCTTGTACCGTATAACCGTATGCAATTGCCATGGGATTTTCCGGATCCCCATTATATCTTGTAAAAACTACTCTTTGTTGTTCAGTTGATAAATTGTTTATATCATACCCAAATTCATCAGCACCTGCACATAACACCAGTGCAGCCATTTCTACATTAAATTCTTCATCCTGTAGTTTGTTCCAAAAAAATTCTACGTCCTTCCAATTTTTCCTATCATAATTTGTTCCGTAATGTAAATTATATGAATCTATTGCAGTTTTACCGAATATTTGTCCTACTCCAGTAGATGAATCTGATCTATATTTAAGAGGACGCGTAGGTGGTTGCTTAGATGGCTTTTTCCAATAATTCTTTGGATCTATGTTTGAAAGCCATTCGTCATATTCTTCTTTTTTATGCTCGTAAGCATATGTTTGCCTAACTTGTGCATCGCCAAGTGGATCGTCATATCCATAGCATCTTATTTCTCGAAAAAGGACAGCTTGAATCATAGCTTTATCAACATGATATTTTTTTGAAGCACTTTCTATATAAGCATCCAAAGAAAACACTTTATTTAAGGCCCTAGCATCATCATAAATGCTATCCTTTATTTTTTGTGGTGCTGTCATATCTCTATCCGAGATAGCTTTTAATTCTTCTTCTAATTTTGTAGGCTTTGGTTTTATGGGGATTGAATGTAATCCAGGCGGATAAAACGGTATGCTAAATGGATTCAAGGAATTTACGCTTGCTCCCAGCGCCATAAGACTTACTTTTTGCTTATCTATTTCAACAGCCTGAGGATTTATTAAATCAAGCCCCGCTGTTATTTCTGATACCTCATCTATATGCTCAATTATCGCATTCTTAAGCCCAGAATTAATTACTCGTCTACTCGCTTCGTCATCGAAATCCTCCATTTTTCTGATACAATCCTGAAGGAAACCACCAGTACCGCAGTAATCATCATACTTAACTATCGTGTTTCTGAAATATACTTCCTCTACGCCACAGCCGTATTTGCTAAGCCTATCAAAGACATCCATTGATTTTTGCTGAATATTAAATCCGCTTCTTTCAAGTCCTTCAAGTTGTCCCTGAAAGCGGGCTTGTACCTTTTTAACTACATCGGTATCTATTCTTGCATCAGCGGCAGGGTCGACCATAACCTTGAATGTTTCATCAAGATCCGTATATTTTTTGAGCATTTCTTTTGAAAGTTCGTATTGTTGGCGGTTTACTTCTTTTTGCTTTAACCCTATAAATGTCTTGGATTTTTCAGCAGCCTGTCCCACAAAAGTCTCATTGTTCTCATATTTTTCATAAGCTGCACGAGCCGCCGCTAATGGCTCCATATAATTATGGACTGCGTGCTCAAAATATTCTATAAAATCATTTACTTTCTTTGTATCCCAACAAATCCCCATTTCTGTTTCCTCAATCCTACATTTTACTTAAGCTGCTTTCTCTTGCACGAAGCTCCTCTTCAAGAGCTTCAATCTCTTCTTCACATTCTCTTATGAGCTCTTGGAGCTTTTCCATTGTCCGTTCAATGGCAGATAAGAGATTCGATGTTTCAGATATCTTTCCGCTAAGCTCTGAACAGATATCATTCCTATGATCATCTGCATCTTGTTCGAGTTTGCCAAGCCACTCGCCGGAATTTGTAATATCATATGCTTTATCAGGATTATAGATATCATCCTCAATAACTCTTAGGTTTTGGCTGATATATTCATACGCTTCTTCGCAATAAGCAAGGTCGCGTTCATAACCTCTTTTTTCTGCTTTCTTTTCTTCTATTCTTGAATGAAGTCCCATTTCTTACCTCCGATTTGTATCTACAGTAAGTCCGTTACTTAGAATCCTATCTTGCTCGATCATACTATCGCGTAGAGTAAGAAGAGCCCTCGGAAGTGATTCGGAAGCTTCGTGTCTATACGTATCTGTAGACTTATAAAAAAGCTTAAGAATCTCGTTCATCTCACGACCAACTTTTGTTTTTTCGAATACGTCAATCTTGCTAAGTGATTCTTCTGAGAGAACGCAATTAGCAGTCGTGCCGCCTATTTCTCCAACTATATCGGTAAACACTCGCGTGTCCATGTATACGCTATTTTCTGCCATATTACTCCTTATTGTTTATTTTATAGAAAACTATTTTAATAAATCAGTAACATTTTATCACGCCAAAATACGCTTTATCAAGCAAATTTATCGCCACACATCAAACACAAATGGTCACCAGCACCATCTATATTTCCCCCATCTCTCTGTCTCTGCATGCTATAAATGGAGATTTCTTATACTGTTCAGCCTGTTTACCACAACTAACTTCATTCTTGAAATAGTTCAGATAATTATGATATGATGTTAATACTATTTTTACATGCTCGTACTATAGTTTTATAAAATCAAAATAATGAGGTAGCAAAATTGAATCGAAGCGATAAACGCTCAGAAATTAATAAGCTGGATGAGCAGATAAAAGAATATGAAGCAAAAATCTTTAAACTCGAAGAAACATATAAAGAAGTAAAGATACATTACAACAATATTATAAAAAAAGTCTATGAGCCGCAAAAGGCTTACGATATGTCCCCTTTTGCCGTCTGTGGAAAAGAAGCCCAAGCCGAGGCAGAAAAATATAAAGAAAGAATCGTCACTGAATTAGAAAAAAGTCTCAGTGATACTTCTAAATTCTTGTCTCAAATTGTTGCTATCAAAGAAAAGATACTAAAAGAAAAAAAGGAATGCGAAGATAGGAAAAAAGCACTTGAAACAGAACTTGACGCAATTTCATAACGCGTCCGGAATTCATAAAAGCGCACTGTTAGAAAATGCGCTTTTACAATTCTCTCTCATATCCGTACCAATACTGCAGATTCCATATTGCAGCTATGATAGTGCCAATAACAACTACTGTAAGCTGCGCATGCCTTGAATCATAGCTTTTCCAAATAGCGCAAAGAAACGCTATAGCTACGCAACTTATCACTGAAGCAAGTATTTTGGCAATCGTAAACATATGCTGTATTATCAATGCCAAAAGCACTGCTATCCCGAAGATAATCAAATTTGTCTTTTTATCAAATCCCTGTTCTCTTACAAGAAATACCGGGATAGCTCCGATAACCAAAGAATTTGTCAAATCAACTCGCTTTATCAGGACAACCACGATTCTAATTATAAATTCGGTTACCAACAAAAGAATATATAAAAAAACTGTCATTTGATTTCCTCCTTTTTCAATTTACTCCGCCTTTCTTACACGATCATACATATACTCTGCCTGATAGTAACTTCCCATAGTTGTTGGCGCATTAAATAGCGCAGATAACAGATAGTTCTTTATATTCCTAACCTTAGTCGTATTATCCTTCATACATCCCATGACATACTCAAGATGCATATGGTTGAGCTTTAGAAACTTGGACTTAACCAGGTTGGTCGGATACTCATTCTTTGAAATCCAGATTGTAGGCTTTCTGCAAAGAACTGTCTCAAGTACAAGGTCATAAATCCCCTCAATAATATCTACATCTTGTGGATAGCGTTCACTCATACTATCAATATCTAGATTTTCTCTTACAATTTCAGCATACGCACTGTACTCATCATTCATATCCTGATTCATCGAATAGATATGATTTGTATGTATAACTAAATTATTATTATTTATATTATTATAATTAGCATTGGTTTTTCCCATGTCTAGACCTTGTTTTTTCCCATCTCCAGACATTGTTTTTTCCAAGTTCTTGACCTTGATTTTTCCCATGTCTGAACATTTCTCTTCAGAACTTGTTTTTTCCAATATCTGCTCTTGAACAAAGTCCTTAAGATAAATCAATGACGGTTTACCTTGTCCTTGCTTTCTACGTTCCAATAGACCTATCGCCTCCAACTCCCTAAACAAATTGATAGCTTTGTTTTCCTTACAATTAAGCATTTCCATTGCTTCAAGCTGAGAATATATGATATAGGCTCTATTTTCGGCATCTAACCACTTATTCTTCTGTGAAAGTGACATTCTATCAAGCATTAAGCCATATAGAATCTTGGCATCAGAGCTTAGCTTCTTAAAATGCGCATTGGTAAAAAGAAGCTTTGGAACTCTGTAAAAAGCATGCATCTCAGATTCTTGACCATAGAAATAATCAAATATTATCTTTTCGCCCATGCTTCCATATCCTCCCTACAATTACTTTCTATTACTTTTAATTCCCTTAGTGGTGCAATATCTGCACTACCCTATCAATTGAAATCTACACATCCTATTGAAATTTTTAACGTAAATCTTACTTGGTTTTCCTTTAGTTTGAATCTTAAAAATGAGTCCTATATCTTCAAGCTCATTCATACAATCAATAACTGTATGTTTTGAATAATTGATATCTTCTTCAATCTCTCTTAGCGGATATATAATGTAAATCCTATTATCTTCATCAAACCAATTATGCCTTCCGGCTTCTTCCATCTTTGCTAAAAGAACCGCATACAATATCTTTGCCGATGGAGATAGGGAAGAAAACTTCTCCCCTGTCAAAATCTCTTTAGGTATCTCTACAGAAGCAAATTGCTCTGATTGTGTGTTATAAAAATATTCCAACATCATTTGTTGCCCTCTCCTTCCTGTGATTCCTTCCACTGTTCCAATAAGCCTACTATTATCCTTTCTATTTCTGGCTGAGTATAGTAAGCCGGAAAGTACTTATTAAGCTTCCTCTCCGAAAACGTGATCTTTTTTCGTTTATCTGTAGAAGAACGTCCCTGAATAATGATTTCCAAAAGCTGTTCATGTGTTAATGAACTATCTTCTCGGTACTTCCTCAGATCCATTAACTGTTCCTGTTTTATCATTCCGTTTTCGCAGATATACTCATATATCCACTGCTGATAAGCATGATTGAGATATGATAATTCTACCGCCACCCCTAAAGCTAATCTTTTTACATCAACTAGATTTAGAAGATTGGGAATTAAATATGTTAGTCGTATGAACCTTTGTACTTGAGATCCACTTACTCCGGAAGCTTCTCCTACAATATCAGCCGCTTCCAACTTCCCCCCAGTCTGGGGGGAAGTTTCTCTTTTTGCTCCCTGATGCTTTATTGCATCTAATTTCATCTTGTAAGCGAATGCTCTCTCACTTGGAAGTATCTCTTCCCTCTGCATATTGGCATTGACCATTGCAATAGTCGCATCATCATTAGTCATTTCCTTTATAATTGCCGGAATCTTTCGAAGTCCTGCTCTTCTAGCCGCATGTAACCTTCTGTGACCAGAAATCATTTCATATGTCCCCTCATCATCCGGTCTTACAAGGACAGGAGTTAAAACTCCGCTTTCTTTTATGCTTTCTACAAGTTCATCCATCTTCTCATCATCGACAACCTTAAATGGATGATTTTCAAAAGGATATATTGATAAAACTTCCAAATCCACTGTACCTTCTGTACTTGGAACCCCAAGAAGTTCATCTATACTTGAAAGCTTTACTTTCTGTCCAATCCTACCTGCCATTTTCCACTACCTCCTCAATCAGATATGTATACGCCATCGCTGCTTTGCCCTTTGGATCATATACATAAAGACTACTTCCTGATGCACTTATCTCAGCTGCTCGTACCGATAAAGGTATTTCTTCTTTAAAAATTCTTATATTTGATGAATAGTTCTCGTATATCAGTGTTGTGATATCCTTTGCATAATTAGTTCTACTGTCTACCATCGTTATAAGTATTCCTTCAATCTCAAGCTTTGAATTAAGCTGCCTCTTTACTCTTCCGATTGTCTTAATGAGCTGCTGAAGACCTTTTACAGGAAGGTACGCCGCCTGAACAGGAATCAATACTGAATCTGCACAAGCCAATGCATTTATAGTCATCATTCCAAGAGATGGCATGCAATCGATTATGATATAGTCGTAAAACTCTCTTGCTTTATCCACATATTCTCTTAAAATGGTTTCTCTGCTGATAACACCTGTCAGAGTTATTTCTAAACTGGACAGATCTATATTACCCGGAAGAACATCTACATCCTCCATATGATGAATAAGCCCCTTTTTCACATCTATGGGTTCATCATTAATAATGTCTACCATCGCATCTGCAAGTGAATAATCAAGACTGTCCGGTTCACTACAACCAAGACTTATTGTCAGAGACCCCTGTGGATCTGCATCTATCATAAGAACCTTATTTCCTTTTCTGGCCAATCCAATGCCAAGATTCACGCAAGTTACTGTCTTTCCGACTCCGCCTTTCTGATTTGCTACCGCAATAACTCTGCACATATCAATAATCCTCCTCAAATGATTCTATGAACGCATCGATCTTATCTGTATTTACAAGTACAACTCCTTTTATCCTTCTTGCTGCTTTAGCTTCCTCAACCCAAGATTCAAAGGTATGTTTTCCGACTGAATAGAGCTCAGCTCCTTCTGCTATACGAACATATTTCTTTTTACCTGAATTAACCAATTCATCGATGTTGTCTATCTTTTTTCTTTTTTTAGGCATATCATTTCCCTCACTTTTGCTTTTAAACTCGTATGGATATTTCTCTATGTATTTTTCAACGATATCCATATCTACTATTGATGTTTTTCTTAATGGAATATTTGCCCCAATCTCCTGACAGAATCGGACAAAGCCCCAATAAGCCATTCCCAAAGCTCTTGCTCCGTCTTCATATGTGACGTAATGATGCTTTCTTCCTCGGGCTTCTAAATATTTTTCTAAATCTACTGGTGGGGATTTTGATTTGTTCATCCAGTGCCTCCTTTTTGCTCCGGATGTGCAAGAAAAAAGAAAATAAAAAAGGACATATATTATTCTCCATTTCTTGGAGAACACATATGTCCTTAGAATATTTGATCATATAAGGTTTTAATATAATAATTGCCTTTTTCGCTGAAAGAATTCTTTGCAGATAACCGGTATTATCTCTTTAATTTTCAACTGTTCCTCATCAATTATCACAAAAAATAAACACTTTTTGTTTAATTAAATCAACTCCAAACAGCGAATAGAGCGGAGCTCCATTTTGGGCAATCTAGGCACCAAAGTCCATTGAAGGGTATAGAAATCCAATGAAATAGATGTACTTTTTAGTACAACATGTATCTGATTGGACCTCTTTACTCACCGATTCTTCCCTATTCCTCCATACGTCAATTCAAAGACTTAAGCGTAGGGAACAACAACACGTCTCTTATACCCGCACTGTTAGTCAACAGCATGCAGAGACGGTCGATACCGTAGCCGATACCGCCTGTGGGGGGCATACCGATCTCGAGGGCGTTGAGGAAGTCTTCGTCTGTGTGCTCGGCTTCTTCGTCACCTGCTTCGGCGTTGGCATCCTGTGCTGCGAAACGCTCACGCTGGTCGATAGGATCGTTAAGCTCTGAGTATGCGTTGCACATCTCCCATGTATTGATGAAGAGCTCAAAACGCTCAACCTTCGAAGGATCTGTAGGCTTCTTCTTGGTAAGAGGTGAGATCTCAATAGGATGATCCATGATAAATGTAGGCTGGATCAGATTCTTCTCACAGAACTCCTCGAAGAAGAGGTTTACAATGTCGCCCTTCTTGTGACGGTCTTCAAACTCGATGCCACGCTCTCTTGCGATAGCCTTAGCTTCTTCATCTGTTGCAACAGCGTCAAAATCAACGCCTGCATACTTCTTGATAGCGTCGTTCATTGTAAGACGCTCGAAAGGCTTTCCAAGGTCGATGATATTATCACCGTAAGGGATCTGTGTTGTTCCACAAACCTTCTCGGCAAGATAACGGAACATGGACTCTGTAAGTTCCATCATTCCTTCATAATCAGTATATGCCTGATAGAGTTCCATAAGTGTGAACTCAGGGTTATGTCTTGTATCTGTACCTTCGTTTCTGAATACACGGCCGATCTCGAATACTCTCTCCATGCCGCCTACGATAAGTCTCTTAAGGTAAAGCTCAAGTGAGATACGAAGCTTTCTCTCTTCATCAAGTGCATTGTAATGTGTGAAAAAAGGTCTTGCTGCAGCACCGCCTGCATTCTCTACAAGCATAGGTGTCTCAACTTCCATGAAATCTCTGTCTGCAAGGAAATTACGGATCTCGCGGATGATAGCGGATCTCTTCTTGAATGTTTCCTTTACGTCCTCATTCATGATGAGGTCGACATATCTCTGTCTGTAACGAATCTCTGTATCTGTAAGTCCGTGGAACTTCTCAGGAAGTGGCATAAGAGACTTGGCCAAAAGAACCAGCTCCTTAACATGAACAGAAAGCTCTCCGGTTCTTGTTCTGAAAGCAAATCCCTTAACTCCGATGATATCTCCGATATCCATTTTCTTAAAATCAGCATATGCTTCATCTCCAAGATCGTTTCTTGAGATATAAAGCTGCATACGTCCGTCTCTATCCTGAAGGTTAGCAAAAGACGCTTTACCCATTACACGCTTACTCATCATACGACCTGCAAGTGATACGATCTTGCCTGCCGGAACTTCTGAAAGAGGTACTGTAATTGCTTTACCGTCCTCATCTACAGGAACTACGAACTCAAGTGCTTCAAAGTTATCCCTGATATCCTTTGTATGATGCGTCTGGTCGTACTTCACGATCTGAAAAGGATCTCTTCCCTCTGCCTGAAGCTCAGAAAGCTTATCTCTTCTGACCTGGCGAAGACGTCCAACGTCTTCCTGTGTGTTCTGGTTGTTTTGCTGATTATTGGCTTCCACTTTATTTCCTCCGTATCATCTTATATGGCCTTTTCATCTGCCACCATTATGCATATAAAGAGCCAGCGAATGTTTAATCGCCGGCTCCAAAAAATTCACTGTTTAAATCACCAATTCTTTGAGAGTCACGCATACACTCAAACAGGTACAGCTACTCAGTTTTCAAATCTCTCAATTCCAAGCACCTTGTATTTGATGACGCCAGCCTGTGTCTCAACTGAAACAGTCTGTCCTTTTTTTGCTCCAAGAAGTGCTTTTCCTACAGGTGATTCGTTTGAAATCTTACCTTTAAGGCTGTTTGCCTCTGATGAACCTACGATTTTGTACTCCAGGTCCTCGTTGAACTCGAGGTCGCGGATTTTAACTTTACATCCAATGCTGATTTTGTTGAGGTCAACGTCTTCCTCTACAACTACCTCAGCGTTTTTAAGGATTTTCTCAAGAGTTTCGATTCTTGCTTCGATATCACGCTGCTCGTCTTTGGCTGCATCATACTCAGCGTTCTCTGAAAGGTCGCCCTGCTCTCTGGCTTCCTTGATTTTCTCTGCAACTTCTTTACGCTTAACTACTTTAAGCTCGTGAAGCTCATCCTCGTATTTCTTAAGTCCTTCGTAAGTTAAAATGTTCTTCTTCTCTTCCATTACTCTGTCCTACCCTTCATATATTCAGGTCTGTGGAAAGCCGCTGTGGCACCACACTCAAATGCAAGCGCATATTTATGTCAAGTCAAAAATATACAAATCAATATTCTATATTAACTTGGATATTATACAGTCTATTATTTACTGTGTCAATCACATAGAAATCGGCCTGTCAATACAATTTCAAAAATATTATTAAATATGATATATTTACCCGCATTAATGAGAAAGCATCACTGCTTCACAAGCTTTTTTCAAAGAATCCATATCCGTCATCTGATTGATCTCATTTCTGAACCTGGCACTTCCGGGCATTCCGTAAGTATACCACGAGACATGTTTTCTCATTTCTCTTATTCCGATATATTCGCCTTTATATTTAAGCTGAAGATCCGCATGTCTTATCACAGTGTCGTAAACTTCCTCAGCACTTGGTCTGTCACACGCTTTGCCGGTCTCAAAAAAGCTCTTTATCTCCCTAAAGATAAACGGATTACCCTGCGCGGCTCTCGCAACCATTACTCCGTCACATCCTGTCTCTTCGAACATCCTCTTTGCGCTCTCACCGTCTGTGACATCTCCGTTTCCGATAACGGGAATCCTGACTGCTTCCTTCACTTTTCTGATGATATCCCAGTCAGCAACACCTGTATAATACTGCTCCCTTGTCCTTCCATGAACGGCAACGGCCTCCGCTCCGCCTTCCTGCGCCGCAAGAGCACATTCCACAGCATTTATACTGTTGTCGTTAAATCCTTTTCTGATCTTAACCGTGACAGGTCTGTCAGAAACTCTGACAAGAGCGGCAACTATCTCCTCAATGAGCTCAGGCTTTTTCATAAGTGCAGAGCCTTCCCCGTTACTTACAACCTTGGGAACGGGGCACCCCATATTTATGTCAAGGATGTCATATGGTCTGTTCTCGATCATTCCCACGGCTTCCTGCATTACAGCAGGTTCAGATCCAAAAAGCTGCAAAGACACCGGATGCTCATCTTTGTGAATTTCTATGAGCATATCCGTGTTCCTGTTCTTGTAGATTATGGCCTTGGCGCTCACCATCTCCATACATACAAGCCCCGCGCCCATTTCATGGCACAGAATCCTGAAAGGCAGATCCGACACTCCCGCCATAGGCCCCAATATTATATTGTTCTCCAAAGTTACGTTGCCAATCTGCAACTTACCGTATCCGGGCATCAGTCATCTTCCCCTAAAAGTTCACTCGGATCTTCGTGAAGCACGTAGATTCTGTAGTACAATCCAAGAGCCTCAAAGAGGTCCTGTCTCTTTCTTCTAACTTCACTGACAAGAAGTCCCGCTGTGATCTCATCGTATGTGATATCTTCTTCATCAGCATTTGTCTCTATGCTGATGCTTCCGTCTTCCTCAAAGAGTATGGTGAATATGCCGCCTGCCTCCTGAGTAAAAAGAACACTTATAATATTGAGTTCTTTTTTTATACTTTCAGGAATCCCTCTGAATAAAGGATTGAAGTAATACTTAAGCTCATAAGCATTTGCTCCGCATAGAACAACTCTTCCTCCTGCATTTTCCTCAAACACACGACCTTTATTGGTCTTATCCATCTTATCTATATGAAGATCTTCTTTTCCGTTGTCTTCACGAAATTCTTTTTTGTACTCTTTTTCAAAATCGGTCTCGCTGCTCTTTTCCTCAGTATACTCTTCCGAAAATTTGGGTCTGCTGCCGATTTCTTCATTATATTCTTCCGCAAAGCCCGACTCTGAGCCAAACTTCTTACTAAATTTCTCAAAAAAACCTGCCATCTATACTAAATTCTCCATTTATTATTTTCTTCTGTTCTTGTCATAAAGAACCTTAAGTCCTTCAAGTATAAGTATCGGATCGTAGATGTCGATCTCGTCGGTCTCATTTGATATCAGTCTTCCGAGTCCGCCGGTCGCTACAACCTTCATTTCAGGCATGCCTGCCTCATTTTTCATCTCTTGTATTATATACTTGGTCTGTCCTATCTGTCCGTAAACAAGACCTGCCTGCATACTTGAGATGGTCTCTTTTGCAAGAATGCTCTTTGGCTTTGCTATCTCTATCTCGGGAAGCTTCGCCGTATCCTGCCAGAGCGCTTTTGCAGATATTCCGATTCCGGGAGCCACAACTCCCGCAAAGAATTCGCCCTCTGCGTTCACTGTAACGTATGTTGTCGCAGTTCCGAAATCAATTATCATAACAGGTCCGCCGTAAAGCTCAAAGGCTCCCACAGCACCCGCAATAAGGTCAGGACCTATCTCTCTTGGATTATCGGTTGCGATCTTAATTCCCGTCTTGATTCCGGGGCCTACGATATAAGGTTTTTTACCTATATATTTCTCTATCGCATTGACAAGAGCGTGCATCGTCTTAGGCACAACGCTTGCGATCATTACACCCTCTATATCATCTGTTGTAACTCCGTTGGAATTAAGCAGTGTCAAAAGATTAATCCCGAACTCATCTGAAGTTCTGGGCATCTGTGTAGTCATTCTAAAAGAGCTGACAAGCTCATCCTGCGAAAAAACGCCAAAAGTAATATTGGTATTTCCCACATCAATTACAAGAATCATATTGTCCTCCGTTCATAATCACACATATCCGTACAATCCGCGCACAGATACTTCACCCGCGTTTATATGCATGACGTTTCCGTCAGAAGTCCTGACTTTGAGTGCACCATCATCCCCTATTCCCAGGGCAACAGCTTCGTATTCTCCCTTGTGATCAATGATCTTAACCGTCCTGTCTCTGTTTATGAGTCTATCCTCATATTCTCCCTTTAAAAGAGACAGATCAAAGGTCTTCTCAAATTTCTCATAATTCTCTTCAAATCTCTTCATACAGGCCGCCACAACGCTTGACCTGTCGACCTTGAATCCAGTCTGGGTATAGATCGATCCCGCAATATCTTCGATCTCCTCCGGAAAAGAATTCATATTGGCGTTGATTCCGACTCCGATAACCACGTTGTTGATGGTATTATCGTTATTCATATGTAGTTCCGTCAGTATTCCACAGATTTTTTTGCCCGCGATAACTACGTCGTTGGGCCACTTTATCTGTGGGAAATCAGCGAACTCCTCGTTGTCTGCAAAAAGATCTTCCACACCCTGAGCTATTGAAAGCCCCATTATAAGTGTAAGCACCGATATCTTGTCAGGAGGTGCCGTCGGGCGCACAAGAAGGCTCATTGCGATATTACTGCCTCCGGGTGTCTCCCAGCTTCTTCCTCTTGAGCCCCTGCCGCTTGTCTGTACATCGGCAACGACAAGTGTTCCGTGCGGTGCACTCTCTTCTCCGAGTATCTTTGCATCATCATTTGTAGATTCCGTTACTTCTTTAAAAATAAGGTTTTGGGCAGCCCATTTGGTATCGAGCTGCCCCCTTATATTTTCTGCATTCAACATCATTCATTTCCCTTAATTGTTGCAAGCATCACAGCCTTGATAGTGTGCATGCGGTTTTCTGCTTCATCAAACACAATTGACCTGTCTGACTCAAACACTTCATCTGTAACTTCCATCTCATCAAGGCCGAACTTCTCCTTGATCTCTCTTCCGATTACCGTATTGAGGTCGTGGAATGAAGGAAGGCAGTGCATAAATACGCTCTTTTCTCCCGCATTCTTCATGATATCCATAGTAACCTGATAAGGATGAAGGTCTTTTATCCTCTCCTCCCAGATACTGTCGGGCTCACCCATTGAAACCCAGATATCTGTGTAAACAATGTCTGCTCCCTTTGTTCCTTCAATGGGATCTTCGCAGAAATTGATGGAAGATCCTGACTTGGCAGCGATCTCCTTACATGTATTTACAAGTTCCTCTGAGGGGAAATACTTCTTATTTGATACAACGGTAAAATCTAGACCGAGCTTAGCACAGACAACCATGAGTGAATTACCAGTGTTATATCTCGCATCACCTAAGTAAGCAAGGTGAAGTCCCTTAAGTTTGCCGAAGTGTTCCTTGATAGTCAGCATATCTGCAAGCATCTGTGTAGGATGGAACTCATTTGTAAGTCCGTTCCATACAGGAACTTTACTGTACTTTGCAAGAGTCTCAACAATCTCCTGGTCAAAGCCTCTGTACTCGATTCCATCGAACATACCTGCAAGAACTCGTGCAGTATCGGCGATACTCTCTTTTTTGCCTATCTGAGAGTCTGTTGGATTGAGGAAAGTAGATCCCATTCCAAGATCCGAAGCTGCTACTTCAAAAGAGCATCTGGTACGCGTACTTGTCTTCTCAAAAACAAGGGCAATATTCTTTCCTCTGAGTTCATCGTGAAGAATACCTTCTTTTTTCTTTCTCTTAAGCTCTGCTGCAAGATTGATAAGATATTCAATCTCCTCGGCAGTGTAATCAAGAAGTTTCAAAAAATCGCGTCCTTTTAAGTTCATGTAATGCTCCTCCGTTCAGGTATTTTATGTATGCACTATTATTACACTCTGCCTTTATATTGTAAATAAGGGACTGCATTTCTGCAATCCCTCATAATATCACCAGAATACATGCTCACCGATGATAATTCCCTGTCGTCCGTTGATTCTTCTAAAGTGAAGTGCGGAACCTACGGTAGTTTCACCGTTAAGCGCTGCCTGAGCAGCCTGATAATTCATATCATATATTTTTCCACTGTCATAAACTTTGGCAACTGTACCGTTAAGTGCCGGTGTGAACTGACCCGATGCATAGATAACACCATAAATCGTGTCGGGATAAGCACCACTCTTAACTCTGTTCATAACAACCGCTCCGACTGCAACTCGGCCATCGTATGGCTGATTGCCCGCCTCGCACTGAATAAGTGCTGCAAGAAGTTTAAGTTCATCGGGACTTGCCTCCATTGCACCTCTGTTCTCTCTAAGTTCAGGTGCTGTGGCAGCCGCTCTGCCCTTCTTATGATTCTCACGAATCTTGATCGCTGCCATGGATTCACCCTGGTCGATCTTGAAATCGGTAGTTACATAATCGGACTGAACATAACCCTTTCGGTCATTATAATCTACAGCTATCCATCCGTTACCCAGATCTTCGATCATATCTACGAATGTCTTTTCAGAAAGAACACCGATAACATCTGCTGAATCGGAATCTCCCGATCTGACATTAAGTGCACTGCTCTGACTCGTAACGATCTGCTTTCCTACTTCGGATGCAAGTTTCTCGGCGTCATCTTCAAACAAAAGATTCTTATCTTCCGTCCATCCGATAACATCGCCGGAACTGATCTTAGTCCATCCGTCTTTTCTTTCTAAAATTTTACCGCCACAATCCTTGTAAAGAACACCGACCTTGTTGCTGTCCTCATCTGATGCAGCATCAGGCGATGATAAAATGTAAGTAGCTTCCGCTCCTTTTGACATTACAAGCTTGCTCTCTTCATTTGTACTCGAAGATGCAGCACTTGTGGCTTCGGAGGATCTTGCGAGATTCCCAAGTACTCTAGCTTCCGTTGAATTGTCGTCAACACCAAGAGGCGCTATAGGACTGACAATATTTGATATTCCTGCCGAACGGAGACCTTCACCCGCACGACTTCTGAGTGAACTTCTCTTAGCCTCTGCTGTTATTCCTTGGGAGATAAAAATTACAAAGATCAAAGCCCAAGTAAATACAGGCTTCAACACCTCCGAGAATAACTTCATAACTCTATTCATTCGTTTGCTTCCTATAAAATAACCTTAAAAATTTGTTTCGACTTGTTAACGTCTGCAAAACACTGTAGTAGAGATATTAGCAAATATATCTTTTTTTGTCAAATTTTGTACTTTTTCTCAGCTTGTTTTTAGAGACTCTTACTCTTCTCAATGCAGGCGGTTACTGCATTCATCACGGTTCCTCTAAAACCGTTTTCTTCAAGAACATGAACAGCTTCAATTGTTGTTCCCGCAGGTGAACATACCATGTCTTTTAATTCACCCGGATGCTTACCGGTCTCAAGTACCATCTTGGCACTTCCGAGAACAGACTGCGCAGCGAACTCATATGCCTGTTTTCTGGGCATTCCGCCCTCTACAGCTGCATCTGCCATAGCTTCGATGAATAAGAATACATATGCAGGTGATGAACCGCTCACTCCTACAACAACGTCCATAAGTGATTCGGGTACAGTGTATGCTTTTCCGAAGCTTCCAAGCAGCTCTTTTACAAAACTGTAGTCATCATCGCTAACAAGGTCGTTCCTGCAAACTGCCGAACATCCCTCAAGTACGAGCGCCGGTGTGTTGGGCATAACTCTAATTATCTTAACGGGCTTCTCAAACTCATTCTGAAGCCACTTTATTGTCTTTCCGGCTGCGATGCTGACAATCAGCTTGCTATCATCAACGCTGTCCATGATATCTGCGATAACAACCTTTAAATACTGAGGCTTAACAGCAAGAATGATTATGTCAGCCTCCTTTGCCACGGCAGCATTTGAACTGCGTGTCTGAATCCCGTATTTAGAGGCAACCTTTTTGCATGTTTCTTCTGTAGCCGCTGTTCCTATGATCTCACTCTGTTCCAAAAGTCCCTTGGCAAGTACTCCTCCGATCATAGCCTTTGCCATGTTTCCGAGTCCGATAAAACCTATTGTCATTTTCTTTATTTCCTCCTCTGTCTTGATGCTTCAAATGTTAGTATTGCCGCGGATGTAGCGGCATTCATGGATTCTACCTTGCCTTTCATCGGTATCAGAACATATTCCGACGCTGCATCGGCAGTCTCCTTGGATAATCCGTTGCCTTCGTTGCCTATAAGAAATGCCGTAGGCTCCGTATAATCGAATTGGTCATAATTCTTTTTCCCTTTAAGGTGCGCCGCATAGGTCTTAATGCCCAATTTCGAGAGTTTCCCGATAAATGCGGGGACATCATCCACGTACATAAAGGGCATTCTGAATATCGAGCCCATAGTTGAGCGGATTACCTTGGGATTATAAACGTCGGCAGAGCCCCTGCTGAATATAACCCCCGTTACACCGGCGCCCTCCGACGATCTCAACATGGTTCCCAGATTTCCGGGATCCTGAATATTCTCAAGTATGAGTAAAAGAGGCTTCTCATCCCCCAATTCTTTATATCCTTCGAGAACCTCTTCCTCTGAATAATTATACATACCGACTACCGCCAAAACTCCTTGCGGTGTCTGCGTTCCTGCCATCTTCTTCATGACTTCGGCAGTTACTGTCTCAACTCCGTATCGCCAGAGGATCTCTTTGTCTTCCTCAGACGCGTCATCTAAAAATTTCTCGGTCACATATACTTCTCTGACCTGAAGTACCGGAGCTTCTCTCAGCATTTTCATGCCTTCTATGACAAAAACCCCGCTTTCTTTTCTGGCCTTACTCTTTTGTATATAGCTTACAACTTTACGTACACGTTCGTTGCTCAGACTCTTTATCATATGTACCTCTTCTATTCACTTTATACACACTTATTCATAATAGCGTGTATAAACAGTATAGCACATTAAAAGAATTTATATCACAATAGTCACGATATAACGTGATTCTGCAACGCGCGCTTCATATAAACCATCGTATTTTTTGACAACATCCTTGATATTCTGAATGCCAAAACCGTGATTATCCTTGTCTTCCTTGGTAGTAAAACGGCCTTCTTTCACGGGCGGAAGCTTTTTAAGAGTTGTATTGTTACTTATAAGTATGCCTGCTTTGTCACCGACATTTTTTACTTCAACACAAACCTCACGAACAGACTCATCAAGTGCTTTTGATGCCTCAATTGCATTCTGAAGAACATTGTAAAAAATCGTGCAAAAATCAAAATCAAGGATGTCTTCTCTTTTTCTGAGAACTCCCTCGTATTCAAATTTGATCTTAGCTTCTTCCATATTCTTGGCAAGTTCATTTATGACCGCATCAACAGCCTTGTTTCCTGTGTAATTCTTTATTCCCGAACTTGCAAGCTTAGCATCGATAGCCTTCAGATACTCCATTATCTTTTCATCTTTGCTATCCATGGCAAGTTCCGAAAGTGCCGTTACATGCGCCTTCATATCATGTCTGAACTTTCTGATCTCATCATAGTCTTTTAAAAGGCCATCAAAATACGCCGCCTGCGACTTTACCACATACTGATATCTGATCTCACGTTCTCTCATGCTGATATTCTTTTTAATGATATAGCTCTGCCAAAACATGACTCCGATAAAAAGAAACATCACAAGAAACAACGAAATGCACATTTTTAAATACTCTGACGAAGAAAGTTCTTTTCCCATGCCCATATCTTTCAGGGGCGGAATAATCAATACCATTCCAAAGAAGAACACAAATATCATTCCCCACTGAGCTGTCTGAATTGTGTAGCGAACTTTTTTTCGTATTAAAATATTAACTATTCCATGATAAAGAATTACCACTAAAATAGCACAAATCTTTGCGTTAAGTGCCCCCCACTCCAGCCTCTTTAAAAGAACTTCATTTCCGAATCCAATAGTCGATGCAAATAATCTGATCACCTGTGTCAGCGAATCCATGATTATCCACGACAAAACGACATACAATACTCCTTTTAGTCTTTCTCCTCTTTGGATCAAAAAAACAAAAAAGAGCATAAAAACATTAGGTAGCGCGTAGCATATATCCGCACCTTTGCCCATTTTAAAACCAAGACCGCATAAAACTGAAGCAGTCGCGATCAGTGCAAAGACCGAATATTTTCTGCGCGTTATATGTATGTCAAATACATATATCAGGCAAAAATAGTACTTAAGCATATCCAATATACAGTAAACTACTACAGCAATACTCTCGTTCATTTTTTCAACTCACCCAACAGATAATCATTGTAACCTTTTCTCACTTTTTCCCTGTAACTTCTACCTATCCTTATTGCCGATCCGTCTTTGAAACATACCGTTTCGCCGGTAATATTTTTGATATGATTCAGATTGACAATGTAGGATCTGTGCACCCTCAAAAAAGGCATACCTCCGAGTTTCTTCTCGCATTCCTTGAGTGTGCACGTTATTATTTTTTCGCTATCTCCAAGATATAAAATCGCGTAATTAGAATCCGACTTAACGTATACAATGTCTGATTTCTTATAAAAAACCGAACCGCTATAATTTGGAAAATCTATAAAAGAATCATTTTTCTTGTTCTCATATGCCTGATCGAGATATTTACAAATTTTATCTTTATTAACAGGTTTTTGAACAAATCCTCTCGTTTTATAACCAAAAGAATCCCATACCGCTTCAGAATGAGCGGAAACAAAGACAATGCAATGGATATTCTGCATCTTTTCAGCCTTATGCATTACATTAAGGCCGTCAATGCCCTCCATCTCAACGTCAAGAAAAAGCAAATCAATGGATTTATCGTGCTCATTAATCACTTCTTCGCCGGAAAAATAAGAACTAATCTCGTAATTGATACCTTTGTCAGCAAAATGCTTCTCGCATATTTCCATGATCTTGCGATGACATTTCGGATCGTCGTCGCATATACCAACACTAAAATTCACCATATTGCCACCTCCCAAATTTACTTGAGAAAGCTCATTGATACTATACTAACATATAGTGAATACGCCTACAACGTTCACAACAGCAATTTTTGACCACTAGTTTTTATGTCATTTACACAAAAAATATGTCATTTACTAAATCATTCTTTTCTTTTTTTCGACAATATTATACTCTAACACAAAGAATTATTTTTTCGAGGGGAAAAAGGAAAGGGGAAACGGACAAAGACCACAATGATGTACTATTATGATATTTGGGATTGGATCTCAGGACATTGATCTTTCCCAAAATAAAACCACGAAGGGCTGTAAGAGTATTCTTACTCATGCGGCTCTTCGTGGTTTTATTTTATTATGATTTTATTCTTATTTTTTATGCTTGTACTTCCATAAGCATCTGTCCCACAGTCTTCTTGAAGACCGGATGAACAAGTTGCGAACTTATCTCAGCAAGCGGTTTAAGTACAAATTCCCTATTCTGCATATCTGCATGAGGAATCGTAAGTCTTTCGCTCTTCATTACAAGATGATCGTACATGATTATATCAAGATCGAGAGTTCTCGGTCCCCAGTGTACATCTCTGACTCTTCCGAACATTCTCTCAACATCATGGATCTTATCAAGAAGCTCTTCGGGAGTGTAAAGAGTTTTTATTTCAAGAACACCGTTCAAAAAATCTTCCTGATCTTCATTTCCATATGGTTTGGTTGTAATAAATTGCGACTGCTTACATACTCGTATAAGCATGTCTTTCGACAGTTCGCTAATAGCTCCTGTCAGGTTCTTTTCTTTTTCTCCCATATTGGAACCGATTGACAGGTACGCCGTATGCCATCCTCTTGTAATGTCAACAGACACGTAGCTCAGAGGAAGGCCGATAGGTGCCCATGGCTTTTTTACCTCTACATCTACTTTTTCAAGAATAGGAAAACTGATAAGTATCTCTTCAGCAAGTTCCTCACTCACAGTCTCTATAAGTCCAAACGTATTGTCCTTAACATAATCATATATGAGATGACATACCTCATTGTAATCCACGGATAACTCCATATCGTCGCAAATTCCGGCTTTTCTCGTATCCAGATACAGATTGGCGGAAATGAGAAATTTTTGCCCAAGTGTGTTTTCTTCTTTTAAAAGTCCGTGATTAGCGTAAATCTCGAGATCAACAATCCTAATGCAATCCATACTTTCCCCTCCTTCTCTATCCACAGATACTGTCTGCAACAGTAAGTGCACGTTTGTTTGCAAGAACATCATGCACTCTGAAAATTCTGCTGCCATACTCTCTTCCGAGAACATTGAGAGCTATCGTTCCTTCTTTTCTCTGATCAACTTCAAGGCCTGTTATCTTGCCGACTATCGACTTGTTGGATATCCCCAAAAGCACCGGATATCCCAAACTCTTAAGTTCTCTTATAAGAGAAATACACCAGATATTTTCTTCAAGATTCTTGGCAAAACCAACTCCCGGATCAAGGATAATATTTTCATCCTTTACGCCGTTTTCCGTGGCTATCCCTATTCTCTTTATCATATCTGCAATTATTTCCCGGTTAAAAGTATCCCTGTCCATGCTTATTATCCTGTCGGATTTGTTATGCATGATACATACCGGAATGCCTGCGTCAGCAACTACTTGTGCCATATGATGCTCGGGATCGTCGTAATAATCAAGTCCCCAAATGTCATTTATCATATCTGCACCGCATGCTATTGCCGCATCTGCAACCTGCCATTTATAGGTATCAACAGAGACAGGCACATCAAATCTAGCTTTTATCGCCCCGATTACAGGCTCGATTCTTTCTACTTCATCCTGCCACGATATCTTAGTATATCCCGGCCGTGTTGATTCTCCTCCTACATCTATAATGTCTGCGCCGTCTTTTATCATCTGCTCTGTCTGTAAAAGCGCGCTATCCACATCGAAGTATTTTCCACCGTCCGAAAAAGAATCGGGAGTGACGTTCAAAATTCCCATGATCAGCGATTTACCCGCGTCAAGATCAAAAACTCTTTTCCCTATCCTCATTTTCTCCCCCGTCAATTTTTTAACAGATCATTTTAAAAAAAGTGTCTCTTAAATCCCGGTCGTTCTCAAAGCAGCCTCTCGCTGCAACTGTGACAGTCTTACTTCCGCTTTTCTTTATTCCTCGCATAGAAACGCACATATGCTCAGCCTCTACATAAACTATAACGCCTTTTGTCTTGAGATTCCCGGCAATAGCATCGGCAATCTGTCCCGTCATCTGCTCCTGAATCTGGAGCCTTCTTGCAAATACCTCAACTGTTCGTGCCAGCTTACTGATGCCGACAACTTCATCTACCGGAACATACGCGATATGCACCTTACCAAAGAACGGAAGAAGATGGTGCTCGCACAAAGAATAAAATTGAATATCTTTCTCAACGATCATTCCGCTGTCCGTGACAGGGAAAGTTTTCTCAAGATGTCTTTCGGCACTATCCTCATATCCCGAAAGAATCTCTTCATACATTCTTGCCACTCTGTCCGGAGTATCCTCAAGCCCCGGTCTCGCAGCATCTTCCCCAATCCCTTCAAGCAACAATCTGACTGCTTTCTCAATCTTTTCTTTGTTGATCATTTCTCCACCCACATATATTTTGTTTATAATCCACCAACAAGGCTAGTACATTACGCTTTTGCGGTCAATCCCTATCGAGTAAACAACAGATTTTTTTCGTGAACGAATAAATTGTTACTTTTTTGCATATATGAAACCCCTTACCGAATTAACCGATAAGGGGCAAACCTACTATCTATTTTGTTTTTCATCAAAGAATACGAGCGATCTCATACATGTACTCATTGATATTCTTCTTCATTGCAAGAGCTTCATCAATATCATAATCTACGAACTGACCGTTTCTGTAACCAACAACTCTGTTAGTCTTGCCGGCAGCGAGGATGTCTGCGGCATAGCATCCCATCATAGATGCATAAACACGGTCCTTACATGTAGGGCTTCCGCCTCTTTGCATGTATCCGAGGATTGTTGCTCTTGTCTCAAGACCTGTAGCAGCCTCAATACGACGGGCCATTGATGTTGAGTGACCGATACCCTCAGCATTTACGATGATATGGTGTGTCTTACCCTTCTTACGATTATCAATAATGTTGTCAATAATACGCTGCTCGTTGTAATCATACTTCTCAGGAAGAAGTATATCATCTGCACCGTTGGCAATCGAGCACCAAAGAGCGATGTATCCGGCATGACGTCCCATAACCTCAACAACGCTTACTCTCTCGTGAGATGATGATGTATCTCTGATCTTATCTATAGCACTCATAGCGGTGTTGATAGCTGTATCAAAACCTATTGTGTAATCTGTGCATGAAATATCAAGGTCGATTGTTCCGGGGATACCTACTGTGTTGATACCCTGCTGAGAAAGTTTCTGAGCTCCGCGGTATGAACCGTCACCACCGATAACGACTATACCGTCAATGCCGTGCTTACGGCAGATCTCAGCGCCCTTAGCCTGTCCCTCGGGAGTTGTGAATTCCATACAACGTGCTGTTCCAAGAACAGTTCCGCCGCGCTGAATGATATCGGATACGCTTCTTCTGTCCATATCCTCAATCTCTTCATTGAGAAGTCCCATGTAACCTTTTTTGATTCCCTTTACCTTGAGACCGTTCGCAAGTGACTTACGTACAACTGCTCTGATGGCTGCGTTCATTCCCGGTGCATCGCCACCACTAGTCAGTACGCCGATTGTTTTGATCTGCTTTGCCATAATTATTTCCTCGATTTCTATAGATTAAACCCTAAAAGTGCCAAACGTTACATTTGACAATTTATTGACATACTCTTTTCATATATTAGAGCAATTTTTTTTAAAATGCAATGATTGGCGCACCGTTTTCATAATTTTTTTTATTTCTTATGTTATAATTTTTTCATCTGAAAAACAGGGAGTAGTACTATGGCATTTTCGCATCTTCACGTCCACACAGAATACAGTCTTTTGGACGGTTCCAATAAAATTAAAGAATATGTTAAGCGCCTTAAAGAGCTCGGCATGACCTCAGGAGCCATTACAGATCACGGCGTCATGTACGGTGTTATTGACTTCTATAAAGCATGCAAGGATGCAGGAATCAATCCTATCCTTGGTTGCGAGGTATACGTTGCACCCGGCTCCAGGTTCGACAAAGAAACCGGAAGCATGGACGAGCGCTATTATCACCTCGTTCTTCTTGCCGAGAACAATACAGGTTACGCCAATCTCTCGCACATCGTAAGCCGCGGCTTTACCGAAGGCTATTATTACAAGCCCCGAGTTGATATGGAGCTTCTTGAGCAGTATCACGAAGGGCTCATCTGCCTCAGTGCCTGTCTTGCAGGTGAAATCCCCCGCAATATCATTAAGGGAACTCCCGCTAAGGCAAAAGAGGCCGCTTTGAGACTCGACAACATATTCGGACACGGCAATTTTTTCTTAGAGCTGCAGGATCACGGAATTCCGGCTCAGAGAACGGTGAACAGTGCCCTTCTGTCTCTTTCGCAGGAGCTTGATATCCCTCTTGTCGCAACAAACGACTGTCACTACACTTATGCGGATGACGCGGAGGCACACGACCTTCTTCTCTGTATCCAGACGGGCAAAAAAGTTTCCGACGAGGACCGTATGCGCTATGAGGGCGGTCAGTACTACGTAAAGAGCGAAGAGGAAATGAGAGCTCTTTTTCCATATGCACAGCAGGCAATTGACAACACCGCGAAGATTGCGGAAAGATGTAATGTCGAGATCGAGTTCGGCGTTACAAAGCTCCCTCATTTCGAGGTTCCGGAAGGATATGATTCCTGGACGTATCTAAATAAGCTGTGTCTTGACGGACTTAATGAGCGTTATCCCGGTGATGACGGCACTCTTAAGAAAAAGCTCGACTACGAACTTGGCGTCATCAAGAGGATGGGCTATGTCGATTACTTCCTTATTGTATGGGACTATATCAACTACTGCCGCGAAAACGGCATTGCAGTCGGTCCCGGAAGAGGTTCTGCCGCAGGAAGCATTGTTTCCTATTGTATGCATATAACAAATATCGATCCTATCAAGTATGATCTACTCTTCGAGCGTTTCCTTAACCCGGAACGTGTATCCATGCCCGATATCGATGTGGATTTCGAGTACGAAAGAAGGCAGGACGTTATTGACTACGTCACCGAAAAATACGGTGCAGATAAAGTTGTACAGATCATAACCTTCGGTACGCTCGCCGCAAAAGGTGTTATAAGGGATGTCGCCAGAGTAATGGATCTTCCCTACAGCTACGGCGATCAGATTTCCAAGATGATCCCAAACGAGCTCAACATGACACTTAGCAGAGCTCTTGAGATGAATCCCGAGCTTCGAAGCAGGTACGAGTCTGAAGAAACAGTCCACAAGCTTATCGACATGTGCAAGAAGCTTGAAGGTCTCCCGAGGCACACTTCGATCCACGCCGCCGGAGTCGTTATCTGTCAGGCTCCCGCAGAAGACCTCGTTCCGCTCTCGCGCTCGGCCGAAGGAAATATCACAACTCAGTTCACCATGACAACCATAGAAGAACTGGGACTTCTTAAGATGGACTTTTTGGGGCTTCGCACCCTTACTGTAATCAAGGACGCCGTCCGCTTTGCAAATGAATCTTTGGGCTCCAAGAAAGGCGATGCCAACTTCATAGATATTGATAAAATAGACTACAACGATCCCGCAGTACTTGCTCTTATAGGCAGCGGTAAGTGCGACGGTATATTTCAGCTTGAATCCGGCGGAATGCAGGCTTTCATGAAAGAGCTCAAGCCCAAGTCTCTCGAAGATATCATCGCGGGAATTTCCCTGTACCGTCCGGGCCCGATGGACTTCATCCCGAAGTACATTTCAGGAAAGAACGATGCCGGTTCTATCAGCTATCTCACACCTGAGCTTGAGCCGATTCTTAAGCCGACTTACGGTTGTATCGTATATCAGGAGCAGGTTATGCAGATAGTTCAGCAGCTCGGCGGCTATACCTTAGGCCGTGCCGACCTTGTTCGTCGTGCCATGAGTAAAAAGAAACAGCACGTAATGGAGGTTGAAAGAGCCAACTTCGTAAACGGAAATCCCGAAGAGAACGTTCCGGGTTGTGCTTCAAAGGGCATTGCACCTGAAATCGCAAATGCGATCTATGATTCCATGATGGACTTTGCAAAGTATGCTTTTAATAAATCCCACGCTGCCTGCTACGCGGTTGTCGCGCTTCAGACGGCATGGCTTAAATGCTATTATCCCGTGGAATTTATGGCAGCTCTTATGACTTCCGTTATTGATAATCCCGGTAAGGTTTCGGGATATATTATGAGCTGCAGGAATATGAATATTACTCTCCTTCCGCCTGATATCAATGAAGGTTTTGAAGGTTTCTCAGTAACTGAGATTGGTGCAGATGAAGGCGATTTAGTTAATAATACTACCGGTAGCGCTCCCTCCAAGAAGAAAGCTATCCACTACGCCCTTACAGCAATCAAAGGCGTCGGCTATCCGGCTATCGCCGCTATTGTAAAAGAGCGTTCGGTGCGCGGGAAATTCAAGGATATAAACGACTTCCTCACCCGCATGCAGGGCAAGGATACCGATGTAAACAAAAGAGCTATTGAGAACTTTATAAAAGCAGGTGCCTTCGACAGTTTCCCCGGTACGAGAAAGCAGCTAATGACTGTCTATGCGCAGATCATGGACCGCCTGCATAACACCGGAAGAAACTCAATGGCAGGACAGATGACTCTTTTCGACATAGTAAGCGAAGATGACAAGAAGCAGTACGAAGTTCCGCTTCCCGATGTAGGCGAATTCCCGAGGGAGCTCCTTCTCGAATTTGAAAAAGATGTCCTTGGAATCTACGTTTCAGGCCATCCTCTCGATGATTACATTTCGATGTGGAAAAAGAGAATCTCGAATACCACTGCAGACTTTTATCTGGACGATGAAACGGGCGAGCCCGCGGTAAGAGACAACGAAAAAGCAATCATCGGCGGCATCATAAGCGATAAGAAAATCAAATATACAAAGAACGATCAGATCATGGCTTTTCTTACCGTCGAAGATCTTGTCGGAAGTATCGAAGTAATCGTATTCCCAAAGACCTACGAAGCAAACGCACCGCGCCTTGACGCAGATGCCAAAGTCTTCATCGAAGGCCGCGTTTCAGTAGAGGATGACCGCGACGCCAAACTAATCGCGCAGAAAGTTACTCTTTTTGATGAGATACCAAGGACTGTGTGGCTAAGATTTGACAACAAGAATGCTTATGAAGAAAAAGATCCGGAACTTAAGCGCATCATCGCAGACTCCGACGGACGCGATGAGATCGCGATATTCTTAAAAGACACCAAGCAGATCAAGAAACTCGGACGCTCCGCTACGATAAAAGCAGATAAGATGATGATCGAGCGCTTGGAAGAGCTCGCGGGAAAAGACAATGTGCAGGTAGTATAAGAAATTAAGGGAATGCCGATTTCAGCATTCCCTTTTTACGTCTGATATTATTCTTCATCAGTGAATTGATTCCACTCGACTGCCTTATCATCTCTTAAGTAGTCGTTTGCTTCAATTTTCAATGATACGTAACTTTGATCAATAAACTCAAAGCCGTACTTCTCATGCATTTCCTGAATCTTATTCTCACCAAGATCGTAATCTACCACGTAATAGTGGTTCATTTGCCTGTCTTCTTTTTCATATATATCAAATCGAATAATCCCCGCAAGATCTGCTATATCGAGCGTTTCAGCCATAGATTTAAGCGCAGCTCTTTCAATTCTTGGATAACAAGCCAAATTATCCTTATCCCCCAAAGCCGACACCTTGCTTGTCTTAATCTCTTCGTACTGCCTATTCAATACTCCATTGCCGGAAAGCTTATAATTCATATGGCACTGACAATCCGCAGTATATTCACGTATAAAATCCATAGATCCGTCATATCCGAAATCAGCTTGATCCGATCCCTTAAAACCAATACACCATTCTGCACTCGTTTTACCATCAGCTAATCTTATTGGCAAAACCACAACATATTTTACAGCGCCTTCATTCAGAAGTTCATATTTTACAAGCATGCCATCAGAATATTCTCCGGAATTATCGATACTTATCAACGCATACCTGCATGCAACATCGTCATATCCATAATTCGGAGCAATTTCCTTTAACAAAGCCACCAACTCTTTAACACTGAATTTATGATCTGTATTTCTTAAATCAACATCATTCCAAATATTACTTATAACCTCTAAATCGTCACTCCCATTACGGAATGGACATGTTACAGCCATACGGTATTTAAACTCAACTTCATTCTTGATCAGGTCATTTATGTTTCCATTTGGAGAAACAATATCCGGAAACGGAATCATCTCAGAAGGAGTTTTTGAAATGTTATTTATGTTCAATGCAGCCTCAAAAGTTTCTGTTCTGACATCCTCACGTTGACATTTAATATCGCCAATAGTTATTTCTTCAGAACGATCATCTACGTCTATTCCGGACACTACAACCCGCTTAAGATCAGAAGTGCTTGCATCAAAAACATATGTAGCTCTGTCGATCACACTCTTCCCCTTGATTTGGGAACCAATCCCATCAAATGCCGAATCAGCTGTACCGACTACTTCGATAACTATATGCCCATCTGAAACAGTAGCACTTTTTACAACAAGCTGTGACACGTCAGGCGCAATAATCTTTTCTATATTGATTTTGTCGCAGATATCTCCGCTTCCGTAGTATATAAGCGAATCTCTGGCATTTCCCCCTATATTTTCCTTGTAATATTCATAGCGTACTTCTTTACTTTCTTTTGCGGGATCCGGAGTACCCAAATATCCAAAATGCACATCTTTCACATAATCTACATTTCCCATAAGAATACTTGAAGTATTGCCTTCTGCATCTCTTACTCCGGTGTATTCCATTTTGCCCTGGCAAGTCTCACTATCTTGGTCGGTATTATCCGATTTTATATTCGGTCCTGTAAGCCTAATATTCGAATAGCTATACTCTCCGGTTACCTCAATCAGCCCGGCAAATTTAATCTTTTCTTCCGAAGCACCCATAATTTTTCTGGGAGTTGTTTCCGTATTTAAATGTGTAATCGTATCATCAATTATATTAACAATCTCTTCAGGAGAATCTTCGTTCATACGCGCACTTTTTTTATCAGAACGATGTTTTCCGTTTACCATTAACACACATACGCCAATCATAACAAGCACAATAAAAAGTAAAAGTGGATTCTTTTCTTTATTATTTTTCATAACGCTCCCCTTAAACATAAAAAGGAGTCAAGACAGTTATCGCAAAAAACAACTGCTGTCTCAACCCCTTTATTAGAAAAAATATTAAATTCTCTTCTTAATTACTGTACTGCTGCCTTAAGCTCATCAACCTTGTTTGTCTGCTCCCAAGGAAGATTGAGGTCGTTACGTCCGAAGTGTCCGTAAGCTGCTGTCTGCTTGTAGATAGGACGACGAAGGTCAAGCATCTTGATGATTCCTGCAGGACGAAGATCGAATACCTTACGAACTGCCTCTGTAAGCTTCTCATCTGAAACCTTACCTGTTCCGAATGTATCTACAAGGATTGATGTAGGCTGTGCTACACCGATAGCATATGAAAGCTGGATCTCTGCTCTGTCTGCAAGTCCTGCTGCAACGATGTTCTTTGCAACGTATCTTGCTGCATAAGCTGCTGAACGGTCAACCTTTGTGCAGTCTTTTCCTGAGAAAGCACCGCCGCCGTGACGAGCTGCTCCGCCGTATGTGTCAACGATGATCTTACGTCCTGTAAGTCCTGCGTCACCCTGAGGTCCGCCGATTACGAAACGTCCTGTAGGATTGATGTAGATCTTTGTGTTGTCATCAACCATCTTAGGATCAACGATAGCGTCGATAACCTGCTTTCTGATGTCCTCGTGGATCTGCTCCTGTGTAACCTTCTCATCATGCTGAGTTGAGATTACGATAGCTTCGAGACGGATAGGCTTTCCGTTCTCATCATACTCTACAGAAACCTGGCTCTTACCGTCTGCTCTGAGATAAGGAAGTGTTCCGTTCTTTCTAACTTCTGTAAGCTTCTTTGTAAGCTTGTGAGCAAGGCTTACTGCGTAAGGCATATACTCTTCTGTCTCGTTTGTAGCATATCCGAACATCATACCCTGATCGCCGGCACCGATTGCTTCGATCTGCTCATCTGTCATCTGGTTCTCTCTGGCTTCAAGAGCCTTATCAACACCCATAGCGATGTCTGCCGACTGCTGATCAAGAGCTACGAATACAGCACATGTATTTCCGTCGAATCCCTTTGCTGAATCATCATAACCGATCTCTTTGATTGTCTCTCTTGCGATCTTAGCATAATCAACGTTAGCCTTTGTTGTGATCTCACCTGTGATAAGCACGAAACCTGTGCAAGTAGCTGTCTCACAAGCAACACGGCTCATAGGATCCTCTGCCATGCAAGCATCAAGGATTGCGTCTGAGATGTTATCGCAGATTTTATCGGGATGTCCCTCTGTTACTGACTCTGAAGTAAAAATAAATTTATCCATTCTATTTTCCTTTCCTGCGCCTGTTGCGCCATAAAAATAAAAACCGCTTGTTTTGCGTGCACAAACAAGCGGAACTGATTGATTTTCAGATCCTCTTATTGCTCGTCGTCCGTTAAAACGGAAATGCACGCTCAGGTTGGCACCTTCCTGAATAAATCAAGGGGTTGCCGTGGCTTCACAGGTCCTATGTACCTCCACCACTCTGAATAAGAGAACGTCTTATAAAATTACAAAAGCGAACTTGCTTTTTAACAAGTTCGCTTTTGATATTACAATAATAAATCAACAAAAGCAATAGAATTAATAATAATATTTATCTAAAACATTTTCTTGCGTTATGTTATAATTCTACACTTTGCCGCTCCCTATACCGGCACAGGAAAGAAAGCAATTCGGATATTGATGCCCCAAACCGTCGATCCACCGTGTACTTACCTGTACACCTTTTTCTTTTGCCGCTTCCGCAAATCTCTCTGCCAAAGTCATACAATCATCGTCTTTTTTCCCACATATTACTTCTATCCATATGGAATTATCCTTCATAAATTCAAGCAGTTCATCCATGCCGGTTTCTATGACAGGTATCCATGGCGAAACCAAGACTATTCCCTCACATTTGATTTTTGCGCACTTAATACTTTTTAATATTTCATTGCAACCTGCCGAAAATCCGCACAGAACGCGAGAATCATACTTATCCCATTGAATTTCCTCAATAACCTTATCAAGCCGGATTGGCGCTTCTTCATCCCAACGATAAAGATTATAAGAATCCACTATCCCGGATTGTACATATTCTACCTGATATCCTTGATCGGACATACCGTCCCAATGCGCTCTGCACATGCCGATATTCTGCTGGTTTCCGTGCAGTACCAATGCCAGTTTCCTGCTTTTTACACTTTTCCATGTGCATATTGTCTTTGCTTTCGCTGATTCCCGCAAAAATCTTTCCTCAGAAAGTTTTCTGCATTTTTGAAAAATCGCTTCACTGCGAAGGCTCTCCAGATCACTGTCGTCAAATACCTCCGGCCTGTACCAAAAACCTTTTTCTTCTATCGCCTCTTTTAGCCACGCAAGCGCATCTTCCTTCTTCCCCGCCACTGCGCTAAGGCAATATAGATAGTTGTACAGCTGGCTGCTTTGACATTTTATTTTTTCTTTTTCGGTCAAAAGATATTTATATGCCTCAAGTGCATCGGATTCCCCCAATATCTCCACTGCTCTGTCCAAAAGCATCTCTTCCTGTAAATATAAATTGTTCTGCCAAACTTCATTTTGATCTCGCATAGATTTTCCTCCATAGATTATTCGTGTTGATCGGTTTCTTGGTCTTGTATGAATATCTATGAAGGTCGGAGCAACGTTTATTAAGAAAGGCCGCAGCAACTAAGCCACGGCCAAAATCGTTATATATAACTATTAAAACGCAACCGAGGTCTTCAAAAGATATTCAGATTTTCTGTTCATTCTGTTTTTTCTCATAATGAAGCACCTCGCTTTCTATCAGATTTTTAATACATCTTTCATTAATATACAAAGCATAAGCTATGTCAAGCAAAAAGCTATTCGCCTTCTCCCGGATTTTCTGTTGGTACAGCTTCCGTCTTATATTGTTTTTTTACAATTTTTCTTATGAACACTGCCCTTATCAAAGCCCTGCCGATAATTACGACTGTAAATACTTTGCTTGCGTTCTCTCTTCCTGCTATCACAATAACAACTATAAATAAAACTATTACATTATAGATTACCCATCCGGCATCAGGTGCACCATCAAATGTTGAAGCTATCTTATAAAAAGCCTTTAATTCAAAGAAGTATCCGACAAGTGCCGTTATCCCAAAAAATATAAGAAAACCCGTATGATCACGATAAGATTCAACATAAACACCGGACATTACAATATTAACTATCCATTCCAAAAATGATACTCCGGCAAATATCATAATGTCCCCACTCGGATGCCATTTCCCCTTTGTTGTATATGCATTCGCAAGATAGTATGAAAATGCAATAATAACAAGCACTCGCACAAAATCCAATGCATACATGAAAACAGGCATTATACATCCGTTAAACGCCTCATACATATGAAGAAGAAAGTTTATAGGCAAATAAAGCGCATAAATCAAAGGCACATATTTTAAATATTTCTCAAATTTTTCCATCCAATTCTCCATAACTTTTCCGTTAATTTTCATCCTCATCATCTTCATCTGCATTCAAATCAGCGATTTTGCTAACATCCACTTTATTACCTTCACTGTCAAGCACCATATGGCTATCGTTTTCGTCTGTTACATCCAATAAATTATCATTCCTGATCTCAATTTTTTTATATTTAGGTTCCAATATCAAATTACCATTAAGATCGTATAGACCACATTTATCACTATGTGTATCCCAATCATAATTTTTTACCATTATCTTTTCATTTACTATATCTATTTCCCGATAACCTGATACAAGATAATTCAAATCTCTGTCCACAACTGCCGTTCCGCCCTTTTCAAGCGAATAATCTCTCAAAATCAAAACACCGTATTTTTCATAATAATCCGTTCTGATACTTTGATATTTCGGCTCTATTAGCCAATTCCCTTTTCCATCTGTAATTCCATAGCCTTCTTCCACCCCATCATAAAGCACCATATACCGATCATCCACATATTCATAGCCTGGATGAAGTGCCCTCTTACCGGCTTCTTTATAATCAGAAAAGTGTGTGAATTCCGTCCAAGCACCTTCTTTTGCAGATAATAAATTATAGTATTTATATGGAAGCACAATATCACTATTTTTCAGTGACTCACAATGTTTGCTTGAGTAGTCATCTTCAATACCACGAAAATCTACCAGCTGCGCCTTATCCGCTATAATCAAAAAAACACCAAGACTTATTCCTGTAATAACAAACGCCTTGAGCATTCCATTTAATTTTTTAATGAAATCCTCTTCCACTGTTTCCGGCACATCTTCTGTCTCTGACTCCTCTAAAGATGACTCTTCTACAGATGTATCTTCAACAACTGCTTGTTTTTTTGCAAATTTAAATATAATCGCTGCTCTTATGATGGCTCTGACAGCAACCATAAAAATAATTAAAGGAACCAAATCATGAGTTTCATTAATGTATACCTTCCAGCACCTAACTACCAATAATCCATTTATTCCCAACCAGCAAAAAATAATAAAATTCCCACACATTTTAGAGACACTATAAAATGCCCTAAATTCCATGTAAAAACCGATCACAGTTAAAAGACCAAATACTACAAAAAATGATTTATGAGAATAAGCTTCAACATATGCATCTGACATCATTACATTAAAAATCCATTCCAGGAATGAAGCTCCTGCAAATGTCATCAACCTTGCACCGGGATGCTTTACTATTTTTTCCTCATAGTCTTCATATGTTTTCATAACATAGAACGAAAAAGCAGCAATAACAAACACTCGCAAAAGATCTAATACATTCATCACAAAAGGTGCAATAGCCCCTTCGTTTACTTGATATACATGTATAAAAAAATCCAGCGGCAAATAAAGTGCATATAATACCGGCATGTACTTCAGATATTTTTCTGATTTCTTAATTATGTTATCTATGTTAACCATTATATTTTTCTCCGTCATAAGTTAAATAATAAGAGTCGTCAAAAGTTTCATGCACCTCAATGTACTCCTTATGAAACTTCAATCCATATGGATTCTTTATTGTAAATGGCACTTTTCCTTTTGGAATTACCACTTTAATATTACTTTCTTTTGAATCAAAACATGCTACATCACGCTCATCAAAGTAATAATACTCTCCCTTTTCATTAATAAGATCCGTCGGTTCTGCAAAAAAGCCGTCTTCTTCAGTATATATCCCAATTTTATCGTCCATTGTGGTAAGTATATATGCATACTTTGCATAAGAACTGTTCTTTTGTTCCTTGCTCGTATTAAACACTATATCGATATCTTTATAAGCCGGCTCGACAGCTATGCCTTTGTTCATAGTAACCATTCCAACCATATTATCCATTGTGGTCACTTTAAACAAACAATCCTGTGGTTTATTATCTTTTCCTCTAATCGCACAAAAGAAAGACACGTCTTTATAATTCGGTTCTACTATAACCTAATTATCCAACGAAACTATACCAACTTTATCATCCATAGTAGTTACTCCGATTATATAGTTCGGATCTTCCTCATCTTTATTAATCTGATATACCTGCAAAGATTTGTAATTTATATCCAGTATTACCTCACCATTAAGCGCATTTACAATTCCTTTTTTTCCATCTTTTTCCGCAATCAGTATTCCGAAATTTCCAATATTTTCGTCCTCTGATACTAACTCATCATACCTCTCTGACATGTACTCATTTCCTACTTCATCACAGGTATACCACTTCTCATCATTATCCTGTACTATGAAATAATGATCCGGTAAACCATCTTTTTCACAAGAAACATATTTTAAATCCTTAAAACCGCCTTTAATCTCAACATCGTTGCCTTCACCATCAAGCAATCTATAATCCCCATCCGGATACTTAAAATAAAACCAACCTTTACCGTATTCCATGTCTACACAAACAGGCTCTACAATACAGTTGCCGTTCAGATCGTATAAACCATAGCGCTTATTCGGGTAGTCATTCGTTTTAACTATTATTTTTCCATTCCAAATACCTACTTCATCGTACCATTCTTCTTTTAAAACCCGGTTTCCTTCTTTATCTATCAACGCATAGCCGCTAAGACTAAATAAGCCATAGTCTTCGTAATAGTAAGTACTAATACGATACGGGGAAACAAATAACACTTTCCCATCTTTTTCCATCAAAAAATATCTTTCCTCTATGTGATCATGAAAAATCATTAAATTATCATCCACATTTTCATAATCCAGTCGAAAATCATCCATACCAACCGAATCCCAATTATCAGCTGCAACAACTTCTGTAAACACACCATCTTTTGCAGATAAGTAATTATTGACTTTATATGGCAATTTAAAATCCGCGTCATTCAAAAAACAAATTGAGTCATAAGTCATTCCATATCCCTTATACTCACTTACATCTCCTCGAAAATTCACCCAACCTGTCTTTTCCGCAACAATCAAAAATACAGCCCAAACTATCCCCAGAAAAAGATAAATCATAGCAAGTTTCTTTAAATCTTTAATTCTCTCTTCCACTGTTTTCATTCTTTAAACTCTCTCCAATTTATGGACAAAAAAATTCCCAACCTGCATTGGCTGGGAATTTCTCATGTCTGTTATATTCTAGTGTTTCCCTAAAAACACTATGTATTTTATCATATAATCTTGTCAAATGTATCAGCAAGAGCAGGATAAATATTCTTGAACTGCTGATATCTTGCTTCGTACTTGGCAACGAGCTCAGGATCGGGCTTCTCAGTCTTGTCTACCTTAACGATAGCTGCTGCAGCCTCTTCTACGCTCTTGTATGCTCCGCATGCAACCATAGCGAGCATAGCGCCGCCCATTCCGGGACCTTCTTCGCATGAAGGAACATCAACTTCTACGTTGAGGATGTTAGCGATCATTCTTCTCCAAAGAGGGCTCTTAGCACCGCCACCACAGATCATTGTTCTCTTGGGAGCTACTCCGATGCTCTTGGCAACTTCATACATATCTCTTGTTGCGAATGCAACACCTTCAAGAACTGCCTGTGTCATATCCTCTCTTGTTGTATCCATTGTGATACCTGTGAAAGTAGCACGAGCATTAGGATTGTTCCAAGGAGATCTCTCACCCATAAGATAAGGAAGGAAGAATACATGGTTCTCACCAAGCTTGTCGATTCCCTTCTGCTCATCAGCATAATCCTTAGTCTTAAGGATTTCATCCATCCACCACTTATTGCAGCTTGCTGCGCTGAGCATGCATCCCATAAGATGGAAGTGTCCGTCAGCGTGATCAAATGAATGAAGTGCATTGTTGCTGTCTACTGCAAAGCTGTCAGAAGACATGAAGATTGTTCCGCTGGTTCCAAGTGAGATATTGCACTTGTTGTTTCCAACTGTTCCTGTTCCTACAGCTGCTGCCGCATTGTCGCCGGCACCTGCTGCTATAACAACACCGTCTTTAAGTCCGAGTTCTGCAGCAAGCTCATGCTTTAACTCGCCGACTTTCTCAAAGCTGTCAAAGAGCTGTGGAAGCATATCTTCTGTGATTCCGCAGATATCACACATCTCTTTTGACCACTTACGGTTCTTAACGTCCAAAAGAAGCATTCCTGAAGCATCAGAATAATCTGTGCAGAATGTTCCTGATAACTTATATGCAAGATAATCCTTGGGAAGCATGATCTTCTTGATCTTCTTGAAGTTCTCGGGCTCATTCTCTTTTACCCAAAGGATCTTGGGTGCTGTAAATCCTGCAAATGCGATGTTTGCAGTGTACTTAGAAAGAGTCTCTTTTCCGATCTCGTTGTTGAGATAATCAACCTGTTTCTGAGTTCTTCCGTCATTCCAAAGAATTGCGGGACGGATAACTTCATCGTTCTCATCAAGAATTACAAGACCGTGCATCTGTCCACCGAAGCTGATACCTGCAACTTCTGACTTATCAACATCCTTAAGAAGATCCTTAAGTCCTGCAATAGCCTCGTTGTACCAGTCAGCAGGATTCTGCTCTGACCAGCCGGGCTGAGGGAAGTAAAGTTTGTACTCCCTTGATGTTGTTCCGTGAATCTTACCTGTCTCATCCATAAGCACGAGCTTAACCGATGACGTTCCCAAATCTACTCCAATATAAAGCATATGTAACCTCCTATTAAATATATAAGCGCCTCCGGCAGGCGCCGACATATTATTTACACTATATGATGCCCTTAATAAATAAGAATTCTCTTTTTACGGCATTATACATATCCATTATACCTATTTCCTTATTACTATTCACGCCATTTTTTGCTGTTACCTAACTAAATATTGTTATAATGCTCAAAGCCCTATTAAGCACTAATTCTGCTTATAATAACTCTTTTTTACCGTAACAATCTTATCTTTTACTATTTAATATCTGTAAAAAATCATTTCTCACATACCCAGAATCCATCTCACACATTTTGCAATTTCCCGTATATTTAGCGGGCAGCCACCCGACTCATATGTTATAAAAAGATTCTTCCCTGTAAAAATTCCATTTTTTCTATACTCTTCTATTTTCCGAAGATTATGAAATCTGTATTCTTCATCATCTATAAGTCCCATGTGCTCATGGTATATTTCCTGTCTGTTTGTCACATTAAGAATGGTAAAGTCCGGATAGGTTGTCCTTCCACTTTTGAGCCGAAGCTCAGCTTCATAGCGATAAGGAATTCCCAAATCATAGTACATATCAGCCAACATTGCTTCAGACTTAGATCTCACCATGTCACCTTTCTTAGTTGAATAAACCTTTTCTTCCGTTTTAAATTCATTTTTCTTGTATTCCTCTTTTTCCCATTTCAATGCATATTCATAATTGCTCATAAGCATAGGTTCAATAAGCGCCTTCCTCTCATCGCTCATCAAGGAATAAACACTGTCGGATTTATAAAGGATCTCTTTCCCGCTTGTCCCCTTACTAACTATCTTTTGCAATGCTTTAATTATTCTTTCAATCTCCTCAAGCTCGACATTCGCGCTTTTTAACTGCTTATCAATATATTCTCTTTGAGCAAGATTTCTTATAATCGCTTTGTCGCTCTTCTTCAAATATTTCCCGCAAGTGTCATTCTTCTCAGTGATTCGGTAATATTCCACAACTCCTTTGTTATGATTAATTCTTAGCCTTCCATGCGGTAAATCCATCTTAGCTCTCTTTCCAATAGAAACTACTCTTCCGAGCTCCTTTTGCCTTTCTTCCAAAGTTTGCATTATATCTTGAATCTGTAACATTTTTTACTCCTAACTTTCTTGGGTAACGGTTCACTATTCCGAGAATAGAAGCGCCTTTCCCATTCCTAATATTTTTTATCTATTATTATTTTTACCTGTTTTTGATTCCACAGCTTAATCACTTAACTGCTACCGATTTATCTGTGTCTTTCCTTTTCTTGATTTTCTTTCTTCGTGGTTCTTTCCAATTCACTAATCATAATTCTTTGGTAAAATTTGCAATCCCAGATTAGAATCAATCCATATACATGATTTATCTGTGTTTTTCTAGGATTTTCATGAGACATACGGACGGAGTTCCAGATAAAAAATACTTAGCATAACTGCTTTATCTGTATTTTCAGCACTTCTTTATAGCTGATGCGATCAAATTCCCAGATTAAAACAGCGCCATTTGCTTGTTCTATCTGTGTTTTACAGTAATTTTTCTGAAAAAAAATCATAAATACACAGATAAACACCCCACCTTACGGATTTTTTATCTGTAAATTCTCCAATTTTCTCCGAAAACCTTCTCAAAATCCCAGATAAATGCAGGCCCTTGCGTATTACCTATCTGTGCTCCATAATATCTATCCAAATTCTGGCCGCATTTTCACTGACACTCTCAATGAAAAATCTTAAATAACCGATAATCTAAACTACTTGTGCAATACTTATCTGTAGCTCCCCTGCCAAGTCCAACGCCAATTCCAGCCAAGTCCACTGCCAATTCCAGCCAAGCTCGACATTCCTACTCATATAGCGCATAGGCGCAAAGATTCCCAAATTAAAAAACATACGTTATCCCAAAACACCACATAAATCAACAAAAAGAAAACATGCCCGAACCGGCAAGATGTACGCTTTGAATTGAATTACCAAAATCAAGTCGTAACAAGAAAATTCGAGTAGTGCAGCATTTACCTACCGCACTCTGCTCTATAACACGTTCAAAAAACGTCTGAAAAACATTATATTTCCATTATCTATAATTAGCAAGCAAAACTTAAAATAGCAGAACGCCTTTAATAATTAAAGAACGGGCTCTTAGCTCACTAAGATAACAATGGTATAAAAATTCCCGACCGGCCAAAGCCAATCGGGAATGATCTCATTAACACAAATACTTCAAATACTAGTGTGGTGTCTTGCTAACTCACATTTTATTAATCGTTTGCATTACCTTTAAAGATAACAATGCCTTTTTTCTTGAATTTCTTAGCGGGTGCCGGAGCATCTCCGGTTGCCGGTGCAGTAGCGGTTGCGGGTTTGCCGGCTGCTTTCTTCACAGAACCTGATGCCTCTCCTGCAACAGACTTAGCAGTTTTTGCAGCAGTCTCTGCACTTCCGGCAGTCTTTGCTGTGCTTGCAGAAGTCTCCGTCTTCTTAACCGTAGTCTTCTTAACTACAGACTTTCTTGCGGGAGCTGCGGCTTTTGCGGCCTTCCTGGCCTCTTCGTCTCTTGCCTTTCTCTCTGCTGCCTTTGCGGCTTCCTGGGCAGGTCTCTTTGCAGCTTTTTCTGCTGCCTCTGCAGCTACCTGGGCAGGGTCTCTTAGCTTCATTGAAAGAGAGATTCTCTTCTTATCAACTTCTACATCAAGAACCTGAACATCTACGATATCTCCTACGCTCACAGCCTCAAGCGGATGCTTGATGAATCTGTCTGTGATATGTGAGATATGAACAAGTCCGTCCTGATGAACTCCGATATCTACGAAACAACCAAAGTCGATTACATTGCGCACAGTTCCTTTAAGCACCATTCCGGGCTTAAGATCTTTCATATCAAGAACGTCACTTCTAAGAATAGGTGCAGGCATGCTCTCACGAGGATCTCTTGAGGGCTTCTCAAGCTCGCTGAGAATATCGGTAAGAGTGATCTCACCTACTCCAAGTTCCTCAGAAAGTTTCTTCTTCTCGCTCTCTGTGATCTTGTGTGAAAGAGAACCTGTAGAAACGCCTTCCTTAGCTGCTCCGTTATTGTCATTTGCCTTTGAAGCGGCATTATTCTTGCTCTTAGCATTTGTATCATCTTCAACAACAGCAAGATTGCTTCCCGCAAGTGCTGCTGCAAGAGCTGCACCCATAGCTGTATTGGTGTTCTTGATAACAACCTGCTTGGGCTTTTTCTTGGGTGCTGGTTTATTCTCGGGACGTGCAGCGGGCTTTTCAAGAACTGCTTTTGCTGCGTTCTTCTGCGCTGCGCGAACATCATCAAATGTTATTCCAAGCTTATCCATAAGCTTAAGTGTTGCCTCGTATGACTCTGGATGCACACTTGTTGCATCAAGAGGGTTCTCTCCGTCAGCAATTCTGAGGAATCCGGCGCACTGCTCATATGCCTTGGGTCCGAGCTTCGGAACTTTAAGGAGCTCTTCCCTGCTCTTGAACTTACCGTTCTCTTCTCTGTAATCAACGATATTCTTGGCAATAGCCTTGGAAATACCTGAAATATACTGAAGAAGAGGTGCAGATGCAGTATTAAGATCTACACCTACTTTATTAACACAGTCCTCGACAACACCTTCAAGTGTCTCGCCGAGTTTTTTCTGATTCATATCATGCTGATACTGACCGACACCGATTGACTTGGGATCGATCTTAACAAGTTCTGCAAGAGGATCTTGCAATCGTCTTGCTATAGATGCCGCGCTTCTCTGTCCAACATCGAATTGTGGAAACTCCTCGGTTGCAAGTTTACTTGCAGAATAAACAGACGCACCGGCTTCATTTACGATTACATACTGAACCGGTCTATCGAGTTCTTTTATAAGCTCTACAATAACCTGTTCAGACTCTCTTGAAGCTGTTCCGTTTCCTACAGAAATAAGATCTACGTTATATTTATCTATAAGTTTCTTAAGATCTGCCTTGGCTTCCTCAACTTTGTTCTGAGGTGCTGTGGGATAAATAACCTTTGTATCAAGCACTTTTCCGGTTGCATCAACTATCGCAAGCTTACATCCCGTTCTGAACGCGGGATCCCAACCAAGGACAGTCTTTCCTACGATGGGAGGTGCCATAAGGAGCTGGGTAAGATTCTTACCAAATACTGAAATTGCACCGTCCTCGGCGTTCTCTGTAAGCTCATTTCTGATGTCTCTTTCAATAGCAGGTGCTATCAATCTCTCATAGGCATCTCTTGTTATTTCTTCGATGACCGGAGTAGTCACCGGATTATCTTTTTTAATAAGTTTTGTATTAAGATATCTGAGGATATCTTCCTCAGGAGCCTGTATCTTGACCACAAGGAACTTCTCGGCCTCACCTCTGTTAAGGGCAAGTACTCTGTGTCCCAGAACCTTCTTTACAGGTTCGTCGTAGTCGTAATACATTTCATAAACGCTCTGAGCCTTCTCATCCTTGGCTCTTCCGACAAGGATACCGTTCTCCATTGTAGCTTCTCTTATATACGTACGATAGTCGGCGTTGTCCGAAATATCTTCGGCGATAATATCCATTGCTCCGCGGATAGCCTCATTTTCGTCTTCCACACCCTTCTCGGCGTCAACGAAAGCTTTAGCCGCTTCTTCCAAAGAGCCTGTGATCTCCTGCGCAAGAATGATCTCGGATAATCCCTCAAGTCCTTTCTCTCTGGCAATGCTCGCCCTTGTCTTTCTCTTGGGACGATAAGGAAGATACAAGTCTTCAATTGCAACCATTGTCTCAGCCGCAATGATCTTGGCCTTGAGCTCATCCGTCATCTTGCCCTGCTCCTCGATAGAAGCAAGAACCTGCTCTCTTCGCTCCTCAAGTCCTCTAAGGTACTTAAGCCTTTCATCAAGGTTACGAAGCTGCTCGTCGTTTAATGAGCCTGTTACTTCCTTTCTGTAACGTGAGATAAAGGGAATGGTATTACCTTCATCAATCAGCTTAATTGCGGCTTCAACCTGCCACTTTTCTACATTAAGCTCTTCTTTTATCTTTACAACTATATCCATACCTACCTCGCAGTATATATATGCTTTGCATGCCGAATTTATGATAAAAACAATAACTTTCGATTAATTTTTCATAAATCACACACTTCCATATTATACCAAGCCTTGCGGACGTATTTCAAGAGTCCTTAAAATGTCGAAGCATTGTAAAATAAGGGGTTTTATACTAAAATTTAAGTAACTGACGAAACCTTTAAGAGGAGTAATTCATAATATAATGGCAGAAAACGACGACGAGAAGTACTACTATAACAACTATAACTACAACAAAGCGCATAACGAGTTGGACAAGCATGTTTCGCTTGCTTCTTTTGCCAGAGTTCTGGGGATGTTTTCAATCCCGCTTTGCTTTATTTTTTATACCTCAATAATTCTGGGAGGTGTTGCGATCGTTCTGGCTCTTTTGTCCAAGGGAGCAATGAAGACATTTCTTCCGCAGGCCAAAAAAGCTCTTATATTCGGAACAATCGGAGTCGTCCTTGGTTACTTCGTTATGATAACCAGCGTACACACGATATTGACCAACCCTGAATATCGCCAGCAGTTAAACACTATGTCCGAGCAGATGAACGGAATAAGTTTTGATGATATGTTAAAAGAACTGGAATCGAGGTAGTTTATGAGTATTATCGGTGCGGTTGGCAGCGGATATGTGCCTTACAGATCTGCCGCCGCGCTCGGCACAAGTGCCGCAGCAGGCAACAAACCAATATTGAATCCCAATGTCTCCACTGAGAAGGCACCGGGCAGGATATCATCTCCGGCAGAGTGCGAAACCTGCAAGAATCGTAAGTACCAGGACGGTTCGGATGAGATGGTTTCCTTTAAGAGCGCTCAGCACATCAGTCCGCAGTCCGCTCCTGCGAGAGTGCGCGGACACGAAGCAGAGCACGTAAGTAACGCCTATAAGGACGCCGCAATGAACAACGGCAAAGTCCTTCAGGCTTCGGTCGCAATAAAGACCGCGATCTGTCCGGAATGCGGCAGAACCTATGTCTGCGGAGGAACGACAACCACCAAGATCCGCTATGAAAATGAAGACAATCCATATGAAAAAGAACGCAAAGCAATGCACCGCCAGGGACTTGTCGGTGCAAATATCGACCTCGCGGGGTAAGTTGGGAGCAATTAACTAATGACTAATCTTAAGACATCAGCAGAATTAAAAGCTATCGCAAAAGAAAGATCTCTTGATAAATACGGCACTTTGATCTTAGCCAATATTATAATATTCGTTCTTCAAACGGCTATATCGGGTATTGTTACAGTATCCGACTCACGTAGCCTTATTATATTTGCAATAAATGAAATTATCATCTTTATTGTCAGCGTTCTATTGGGAATTCTGGTCTCGGGAAAAGCTTATCTGTACATGAATCTCATTTATTCGCAGACAGTTTCCGCAAGTGACGTTTTCTTCGGACTCAAACAGCACCCTGATAAAGCGGTCAAGATTCAATTAGTCTTTGTACTGGTTGACTTTATCTCAAGTCTTCCCATTTCGATTATCTTATTTATATTGACGCCTGATTCATCTAACTACGTCCGCTTCGCGCTATTTATCGCAATCGCACTCGGCATGATAGTAAATGTATATGTATCACTTACATATTCGCAGGCATTTTATCTTTTACATGATTATCCCGACAGATCGGCAAAAGAACTCCTTGCTTACAGCAAAACACTTATGCAGGGAAACAAGTTTAAGCTCTTCTATCTGCATGTAAGCTTCATTCCGCTTATCATTTTCGGATGCTTGACCTTTTTCATCCCTCTTTTGTGGATTTCTGTCTACAGATATGCAACACTGACAGCGTTCTATCAAGATCTGATCGCTGCATCAAACACAGGAAAGGTTGAAAATGGACTTAATTGACGCAATAAAAGCAATCGACAAGCCTCACGAGGACGATGTGCTTAACAGACTTTACACTACATGGGGAGAAAACCTCGACAAAGACAACGTTCTTCCCGAATATCCAAGGCCCCGCTTTGTAAGGGACGATTTTTTAAATTTAAACGGTATCTGGGAATACAAGATTGTCAGTGACATATCCGCAAACGTACTTCCCGCAGATACAGACGGCGAGATTCTCGTACCTTTTTCACCCGAGAGTTTTTTATCAGGTGTTGAAAAAAGACTTCTTCCCGACCAGGTTCTCTGGTACAAAAAGGTACTTCCACCACTTAAAAGGAAATATCAGAACTCCAGATTTCTCCTGCATTTCGGAGCGGTCGATCAATTTGCCGAAGTGTATATAAATTCCAGATTTGTAGGATCTCATGGTGGCGGCTATCTTCCTTTTACCATGGATATAACAGATTATCTGAAATTCTCAGACGGCTGCGCACTTGAAACGCTTCTGAATGTGAAAGTAAGAGATACCAGCGACAGTTCCTACCACAGCAGAGGTAAGCAGACACTCAGAAGAGGCGGTATGTACTACACCGCACAAAGCGGAATCTGGCAGACCGTGTGGATTGAAGAAGTTCCGGAGACATACGTAAGAGAGCTTATCGTAACACCCTCTCAGGATCTGAAGAGCGTAACGATTGAAGTTTCGACAAACAAGCCCTGTGACGTCAATATCACCATTCCGGGGCATGATGTGAAGATATCCGATAAATCCGGCGAACGCATTAACTTTGAACGCGAAGAGCTTTATTCATCGGACACTTACCCTTCTAACGAAGCAGGCGTAAAAGAATTTGCTCCGGAAGGCTACAAGTTCTCTTTTGAAATTGACAACGCTCACTTGTGGACTCCTGAAGATCCTTATCTGTATCCGCTGCATATTGAAGCAGGCGATGACAAGATTGAATCTTACTTCGCCATGAGATCTTTTACCATAGAAAAAGATGATAATGACAATATGCGCTTCTTCCTTAACCACAAGCCCTACTTCCTCATGGGAGTTCTCGATCAGGGCTACTGGCCGGACGGTCTCTACACCGCACCTTCGGATGAAGCACTTATATTCGACATAACCGAGATGAAAAGGCTTCATTTCAACATGATGAGAAAACATGTAAAGATCGAAGCCGCGCGTTGGTACTATCACTGCGACAGACTTGGAATGATAGTATGGCAGGACATGGTAAGCGGAGGCTCATCCTACGCAAAGCCCATGGTTTCCTATCTTCCGACTCTTTTCCCAAAAGTATTCGGAAGAATGTCGGACGGTCCCGCATATTACAAGACCTTCTCAAGACACTCGGCCGAAGGTCGCAGAGAGTGGCTTAACGAGATGCAGAATACCATCCGTTATCTCTACAGCGTACCCTCAATAGCTACTTGGGTGCTGTTCAATGAGGGATGGGGCCAGTTCAACGCCGCAGGTGCCACTGTTATGGCGAAAGAGCTCGACAAGACAAGGCCTATCGATCAGGCCAGCGGATGGTTCGACGAAGGAAGCGGAGACTTCAGAAGCGTACACAACTACTTCAGACCTCTTTCAGTCGAAAAAGATCCCAAGAACAGAGCTTTTGTAATCTCGGAATACGGCGGTTTTACCTGCCACATAGACGGTCATTCAAGCGTAGACAGGGTATTTGGTTACAAAAAATATGATACTCTCGAAGCTCTGGGCGTTGCTTATTACAACGTGATAAATGCAAATATTATTCCTCTTATCTCAAAGGGGCTTTCCGGAGCGGTATATACTCAGGTCAGCGACGTCGAAGAGGAAGTAAACGGCCTTATGACTTACGACAGAAAAATGACCAAAGTTAACCCCGATCTTGATCCTAACGTATATAACAGGCTACACCGGGGATGACGGGTTTTTCTTCCAAATCAGACACAGTTATTGTAAAATAGTTCTATCTTTATATTAAGCACGCTCGACGTGCGGAAATGAGGACAACATGGAAAACATCAAAGCAGTAGTTTCTCTCGGACATGAAGCACTGGGTGTTACTACACATGAACAAAGAAATGCCACAAAGCTTACGGCAAAAGCACTCGCCGACCTTATAGAAGCAGGCTATCAGCTTGTTATAACTCACAGTAACGGACCTCAGGTCAGCATGATCCACAAGGCAATGACTGAGCTTCACAGAATGTATATCGATTACACATCCGCTCCCATGTGCGTATGTAACGCAATGAGCCAGGGATATGTAGGCTATGATATTCAGAATTCTTTAAAGACAGAGCTCACAAGCAGAGGAATCTCCAAACCTGTCAGCACTATCCTTACACAGGTTACCGTAGATCCTTACGATGAAGCTTTCTACGCTCCGACCAAAGCAATCGGACGTTATATGTCTAAAGAAGATGCCGATACAGAGATCAAAAAAGGTAACTTTGTAAAAGAGGATCCCGGAAAGGGCTACAGAAGAATCGTTGCAGCTCCGAATCCCATCGAGATCGTTGAGATCGATGCTATCAGAACTCTTGTTGATGCAGGCCAGGAAGTAATCGCATGCGGCGGAGGCGGAATCCCCGTAATCGAGCAGGGCCACGTGCTCAAAGGAGCTTCAGCTGTAATCGAGAAGGATGCTATCGCCGGAAAGCTCGCAGCAGACCTTAAGTCTGACAGACTTATCATTCTCACATCGGTTCCTTATGTTTACAAGAATTTTGGTAAGGATGATCAGGAACCCATCCTTAAAATGAACATTAAAAATGCAAAAGAGTACATCGAAGCAGGCGAATTTGGTGAAGTTGACATGCTTCCCAAGATCAAGGCAGCAATAGAGTTCTTGGAATCAAACCACGACGGTTCTGTTCTCATCACCTCTCTTGCCTCTGTTTCCGATGCACTTAAGGGAAAAGCAGGTACATTCATTACCTTCGAGTGAGCTCTTTTCCTTAATGGAGAAAATATGGAAGATAACAGAGACGATAACTTCGACTTCAGAGAAGTCAAAGATGAAGAATTGAATAACAAAGACACAAACGACAACACTTCAGACAACTCAACAGGCGAAAACAGCGCCAACAATAACAACAACGCTAATAACGATAACAATGACAAGCCTGAATTTGAAGATGTTTGTTTCGTATGCAGAAGACCTGAGAGCAAGGCGGGCAAGATGTTCCATCTTCCCAACAATATATGCATCTGTGAAGACTGTATGCGCAAGACTATGGATACAGTCACTCAGTTTGATTATCAGAATCTTCTGAATAACCCCAATCTTATGGGGGAACTCAACAAAAACATGGGCACATTCCCGAATGTGGGATTCTTTAACTTAGGTGATATGCCCGGTGATTTTAATATGGGCGGAATTCCCAACTCTCAGAAGATCAAAAAAAAGAGCGAAGCAAAATCCAAGCCCATAATCGACATCAAAGATATTCCCGCGCCTCACAAGATCAAGGCTAAACTTGATGAATTTGTTATCGGTCAGGACAAGGCCAAAAAAGTCATGTCTGTTGCGGTTTACAACCACTATAAGAGAGTTGCCACAGATACCATGGATGAGATTGAAATTGAGAAATCTAACATTCTCCTCCTCGGACCTACAGGTAGCGGTAAGACTTATCTTGTTAAGACTCTTGCCAAACTTCTCGATGTTCCGCTTGCGATCGCAGACGCAACATCACTTACAGAGGCAGGCTACATCGGCGACGATATCGAAAGTGTTGTAAGTAAGCTCCTTGCAGCTGCAGGAAATGATGTAGAAAAGACAGAACACGGCATTATCTTTATCGATGAGATAGATAAGATTGCCAAAAAGAAAAATACAACAGCAAGGGATGTAAGCGGCGAATCTGTTCAGCAGGGAATGCTTAAGCTTCTTGAGGGTTCAAATGTTGAGGTTCCCGTAGGAGCAGGCAGCAAGAATGCCATGGTTCCTCTTGCCACAGTTAATACAAGAAATATCCTGTTTATCTGCGGCGGTGCTTTCCCGGATCTTGAAGACATAATCACACAGAGACTTAACAAGCAGACATCAATCGGTTTTGATGCCGATCTTAAGGATAAATACGAAGACGATCCCAATATTCTCTCAAACGTGACTGTTGAGGACCTTAAGAAATTTGGTATGATCCCTGAATTCCTGGGAAGACTTCCGATCATCTGCACATTGCAGGCTCTTACAAAAGATATGCTCATTCAGATTCTCAAAGAGCCCAAGAATGCCATTCTCAAGCAGTACCAGAAGCTTCTTGCTCTTGACGAGGTTGACCTTCGATTTGATGACAGCGCACTCGAGGCAATCGCTGAGAAGGCTTTGGAAAAAGAAACGGGAGCACGTGCTCTCAGAGCCATCATAGAAGATTTCATGCTTGATATCATGTATGAGATTCCTAAGGATGACAACATCGGACGTGTGACGATCACAAGAGACTATATCGAAGGAAAAGCATCACCCGTCATCGAGATAAGAGGTGAAGGCATACATCCTCAGTTTCCTGTGTTTAACAAAGAACAGGCAAAGCTAGTGTGATACGTCGTTTTAAGCAATTTCCTATGATATTAAAAAGCTGTGAAAATGATCATTTCTCATTTTCACAGCTTTATTTATTACTCTAATATATATTCTATATCAATCAGCCTCCGGAGCTCTCCTGAGAATCTTCTGATGTTTCAGATTCTGATTCTGCTCCCGATGAAGATTCACCGCTTTCCGATGAACTTCCACTGTCTTTAGCAAGCTCTACAGTCACTTCCACTTCTTCGTATTCGGAACCGTTAGGTCTCATAACCGTCACATTTACGGAAGTTCCTGCCGCATAATACTGAAGCTTGGACTGAAGAACATCCATTGATTTGATCTCACTGCCATCAAACTTAACGATTACATCCCCCTTCTTGATTCCTGCCTTCTCTGCTCCGCCTCCGGGTACTATCTCTGCGATACATACGCCGAGAGGAAGTCCGTACATCTGTGATACATCCGAAGTAACAGTAACACCCTTTATACCAAGGTAACCTCTGTTCTCGTTGGTTACTTTCTTCTTGGTCTCCTGGTTCATAAGTTCCTCAATCTTAGGCTTTGCTGCTGAGATAGGAATTGCATAACCCATACCTTCTACTGCTTCTCCACCGATCTTATTGGAATTTATACCAATAACTTCACCCTGGATGTTAAGAAGTGCTCCACCTGAGTTACCGGGGTTAATAGCTGCATCTGTCTGAATAAATGTCTGGAATACGCCCTCTTCAATCTCAACCTTTCTGTTGATGGCTGAAATAACACCTGTTGTAACAGATTGTCCATATCCAAGTGCATTACCGATTGCTATAGCAGGCTCACCAAGTGTGAGTGCATCGCTGTCTCCAAGTGTTGCTACCTTAATGTTTGCAAGTGTTTCAGAAGGAATATCTTCAAGAGATACTGCGATTACCGCAAGATCCATCTCCGGATCGGGTCCCTTGATATCTGCCTTGATTGATTTCTGCTCGCCATCTGCATCAGCCATACCGTCTGAAAAGATAACTTCAAGTGAATCTGCCTCAGCTACAACGTGGTAGTTGGTTGCGATGAGCAGCTCTGAATCGTTCTGACCTACTATGATTCCGCTACCTGAAGCTGTTGCCTCTTCTGTCTGAACATATCCGAAGATGTTTGCAGATCTCTTCTGGTTGTTATGTATAATTACCATTGCAGGCATTACTGACTGAACAACGCCTGTAACGTCTGTAACTGTAGCCTTTACTTCACCTGAAACTGTTGCGGCAACCTTATTCTGATCGTTCTGTGTAACAGCCTGAGTTGCTTCCGTGCTTGCTTCCGCGGTAGTCTGTTCAACCTTTTCGGTTGTAACCTTCACATTATGCTTAAATGTATGGAAGAGATATCCTCCGATACCAACTCCGCTCAATATCGCAAATACAACGACCAAAGAAACCACTACTTTAAGTCCGGTTTTCTTCCTCGGAGGTCGCTGCATTCCATTATTCATTGCATTTCCTGTATTTGAATACTGGTATGAACCGTATGCTCTATTTTCGTTACCATAGCCATACACGCTTTTTCCTGATAAATCTCCATTGTATGTCTTATCATCTGAATAATTATAATTCGTGTAGTTATAACTGTTGTATGAGTTTGACGGTTTCACACCACTCTGTTCATTGGTTGCATCATCATACATAGTATCTACCTTCTTCCTTTTTCTATATTATAGATTTAAGTATAGTTTTATTATGTGTCGAAATTGTGTTTATTTTATTATAAAAAAATAACGTCAATAATCCTCTTCCAGAACCTGAATTTCCATATAGTCGAAATTAATCTGTTCTATAAATGCGTCTTTATTAAAACGGCATTTCGAATGAATCTGGAATTCTTTTACTATATTATCAAGCCAGATAGGCTTGGAAAGGTCCATCTCATAGCACGCCTTCTCAATAGCGTTCATAACTTTATGTGTTCTTGTATCGGTTGATTCATCGCAAACAACCATATCTTTTATCAGGTGATTGTCATCCACCAGTCTTACCCAAAGTCTAAACATCTTGTCTCCTGCTCGAATGCAAAATCGGTCGCATGCTCTTTTGAACATACGACCTGCATAAATTTATCATTCATCATATCCGTTAGGATTCTGACTTTGCCACTTCCATGAGTCCGCACACATATCTTTTATACCGTACTGAGCCTTCCAACCGAGCTCTTTTGCCGCTTTATCTGCATTAGAATAACACGTTGCAATATCTCCTGCACGTCTGGGTTTGATCTCATAAGGAATCTTAACTCCGGTAGCTTCTTCAAAGTTCTTTACTATATCAAGAACGCTGTAACCAACTCCTGTTCCGAGGTTGTAGATATTAAGTCCGCTTCCGGGCTCAAACTTCTTGAGCGCCTTAACATGACCGAGTGCAAGATCTACAACGTGGATGTAGTCACGCACTCCCGTTCCGTCAGGTGTGTCATAATCATTACCAAATACATTGAGATGAGGAAGCTTACCAACAGCAACCTGAGTAATGTAAGGCATGAGGTTGTTCGGAATTCCGTTAGGATTCTCTCCCATTGTTCCGCTCTTGTGAGCTCCGATAGGATTGAAGTAACGAAGAAGAACTACATTCCACTCGTTATCAGCTCTGTAAATGTCGGAAAGAACCTGCTCAAGCATTGACTTGGTCCATCCGTAAGGATTTGTGCAAACTCCCTTAGGACATTCTTCGGTGATCGGTACAAATGCAGGATCTCCGTATACTGTCGCCGATGATGAGAAGATCATATTCTTGCAATTATGTTTTCTCATTACATCAACAAGAGTAAGTGTTCCTGAAATATTATTTTCATAATATTCCCAAGGCTTCTCAACAGATTCACCTACAGCCTTGAGTCCTGCAAAGTGAATAACTCCGTCAATCTTCTCTTTTTCGAAGATTGCATTAAGACCTTCACGGTCTCTGATATCTGTCTCATAGAAAGGTACTTTTTTGCCTGTAATTGCCTCTATCCTGCCAATTACTTTCTTGCTCGCATTGGCAAGATTATCAACAATAACAACATCATAACCAGCGTTCTGTAGTTCGACAACTGTGTGAGAACCGATATATCCGGCTCCTCCTGTAACTAGTATAGTCATAATATTACCTTCTTTCAGTTATAAAACTCGGGAAACGCCGGTTAAAGCGTTTCCCTCGTAAAATTATAGCTCTATTCCGTTTTTCTTGCAAAGTTCTCTTGCAGACTCAACAGAATCAACACCTGTCTTATTCTTGATCGGTGCGAATTCATGCTCTCTGACAACCTCGTAAGGAAGGCATGTATCAAGCATATGGATCATGTCGAGAACAAGCTGCTCGAACTTGCATCCGTTTGGACTCTCGGGTTTAATAAGATTTGCATTCTCATCAATGTAGGGAATCTTCTTCTCTACAACGTGAAGAGGAAGTTCCTTCTGAGCGATCTCATAAAGAGCTTTCTCATTGAACATATAATTGAGAATAACTCCATAGTTATAAGCAGGATCGCCGTTTGCGTCCTTTGCATCCATCATTTCCTGTGAAAGCTCGTAGTATTCTACGATTGAAGGCTTACCATCTTCAAGACACATAACGCCTACTTTTTCATCCGGAGCGTTCTTTCTTACAACTTTGGCTCCGCATGAAACCTTAGCTGCAACTGTAGCTCCCACGAAGCAGGGATCTGCAATTCTCTGAAGAACGTTGTCCACTGCAAAAATGTCTATCCATTCAATGCCCTCTTTTACGATGACATCACGAAGACCTGCTTTAAGGAGTGATGAATACCATCCGGCGTTACCGTTGGGAGAAGTTGAGATTCTTGACTTGCTCTCCATATAAACTTTTCCGTCATAGTCGGAAGCCGGTGCCATCTCCTGCTTAAAGAATGTAATCTTATCTTCAGGATAACCGAAGAAGTTCTTCTCCTTGAGGAAATTAACAGTCGCATCATTGTTCTTTTCACTGGTCATGATGAAAAGACGGATGTATGTACCATCGGCCTGCTTAACTGTATCAAGAAGATTCTCGATTATTCTCTGGAAAATATAAACGGGCTTGGTTATACCAATATCGTACATTCCCTTTGGATTGTCAGAGCCAAGTCTTGTTCCCATTCCGCCTGCAAGGAGAACCGCAGCAACTTTACCTGCCTTAATGGTCTCAACGCCGAGCTTCATAAACTCATCTTTTCTCTTCTCAATCTCTGATACCTGAAGAGCCGCCAAAGGTGCAAACTCACCTCTTGCATCAGCATGTCCAAGATTCTTGCAATTGGCAAGTACTGAAAAATCCGTGTCCTCAATCTGTGCGATAAGTTCCTGTTTCTCGGAATCGCTGAGTTCGGAATAGTACTTAAGTACATGCTCCTGTCCATACTTCTGTAATTTCTCTTTTGCTTCTTCGATGTTCATTTTTAGTGTTCCCTCCGTTTTATAAACAACTAAATTTATTGGACGTCCCGTGCCGATACACCGGACGTCCACCCCTCTTAAATTTATTAAAACACTGATCTATTCAGTATTTTTTCTGATTAATTGCTTGCTGCTGTATTAGCCGGTGCTGCAGGAGCCGCAGGAGTTGATGCGCCTGCTGAAGCTGCCTGTCCTGCTGCATCAGGTGCAGGAGCCGGAAGTGGTGTTCCGGGTGTCCAACCTGCAGGATCAACAAGAAGACCGTTCTTATCAAATGTGCAAGATACATTCTCAAGCACTGCAGTTGTCTTTACAAGCATCTTTCCTGTGTTGCCGTCAAAATAACGCCATCCGTCAGGCTGCTGTACCCAACCTACTGTTCTATGTCCGTCTGTAGGCTCAAGATAGTAAACGCCGTCCTGAAGTGAAGCCATTCCTACAACCATCTTACCATCTGCGCCAAAGTAATATCTCTGTCCTTCAATATCGCTCCATCCTGTAACCATCTTTCCATCAGGTCCGAAGTAGAACTTACCCGAAGCGATGTCTCCCGACCATCCTGTCTGCATTACGCCGTCAGGTCCAAAGAGATAATTAGCCTTTTCGATATTCTGAACTCCTGTAACAGCAACATGATCCTGGTTAAAGAAGAACTTCTGTCCCTGCTCGTTTGAGTACCATCCTTTTACAGCTGCGCCGTCTGCTCCGAACATGTACTTACCTGTTTCAAGAGCAACCATACCTGTCTGCATTACACCCTGAGGATTGAACAAGTAAAGCTTGTCGCCAACCGGTGTAAGTCCTGTGTGCATCTTGTACTCTTCATCAAAGTAGTGAACGCCGTCTTCAAGAGGTACAAGTCCCTTCTGGCATACACCTTCCGCATTGGCATAGTAAACAGTTCCGCCGAGATTGAGAAGACCTGTTCTCTTTACAGCTGCTTCATCAAAGTAGTAACGCTTTCCTTCAATATCAGCAAATCCTGTCTTGGCAAGACCGCCTGCTGCGGGATCAAAATAGTATGTTCCGGTCTCATCCTGGAACCATCCTGTCTGTACATATCCGTTAGGATCTGTATGATACTTGGCACCGTTAAGATTGATCCATCCAAACTGCTTACGGAAGTTGTGATAGTAGAATGTATGTCCGCCCCAGCTGTTGAAACCTTCCTGAATAATTCTTGAGAAATAATCGCTGTAAAGGTGGTCAACGTCTACTCTTCCGGGAATTCCGGGATAGCTTCCGTGGCTACTTGACTGCCACATTACGTATTCACCCGGATAATCACAGGCAACGTCGTACTGAGCAACCCACTTAGGTGCTGAAACAACCGGCATTCTCTGCAAGAACCAGTTTCTGCTTGCATAAACCATTGTCTCGTATCCTGCACCGTTAAGGATTCCGCAGAATGTATCGGCAATAGCCTGAAGCTGTGCAGGATTAAGACTCTTCTGCACTGTATCTTCTATATCAATAGCAACCGGGAAAGTAACCGAATAAGGAGCAATCCAGGCAAGAACCTGATTTGCCTCCACAGCAGCTGCTTCCGGAGTTGTTGCATAAGAATAAATATAGATACCTGTTCTGATACCTGCTGCATTTGCACCATTGATATTATTAACAAACTGCTCATCCAGGCCCTTTTTCATCGTGCCTACGCGGATCATAGCAAATCTGACACCTGCTGCCTTAACCTGCTGCCAGTTGATGCCTCCCTGAAACTTGGATACATCAATACCTGTAGCTAATTCCGGGCCTGCCGCTCTCACATTAATACCGGCAATAGGAGTAAAGAATAACGCCGCTGACATAGTGACAGCCCCCAGTGATGTAACAATTTTCGAAACTTTTTTCATTATAATACCTCGCTCCCATTTTTTTATCGCATTTAATCACATACTTAACGTTCTAATTATATTAGTAAACTCTTGCCCAGGTCAATGCAAAATGGGCATATTTACACATTATTAACATCTAATACAAAAAATACAGGCATCAGAATATTTCTGATACAAAAAAAAGTTTTTCACACTTTGTTTGTTGACATCATAAATTTCATGTGTTACTATGCCTATCGTAGTACTACAGTCGTACTATGCCAGATAGAGTAAAGAGGCCTCTTATTTATCAGAACAAAAGAGATACGACACAGAAAAGAGAGTAACCAAAGCAACAACGCGACTAGGCACTTTTTTGATCATGCTGATAGTATTAATAGTATCAACACAATTCAGACATAAAGAAATGAGACATAAATGAACTACTTGGGGAATTACTTTAAAACAATATATCAAAGAATAAAGGAAATGCGCTTATGGGAAATTGGGGCGATGATACTTTTCACGATCAATATGTCAGGTATCTTCTACTTTAACTTATCTGACCTTCGCCTCTCGCTTGATCCTGATTTTGCAACAGTTGTATATCATCTAAGAGAAATCGTTAATAAAGGAAGTCTTGTCCTCCCGAACTGGGTTGCGACAACAAGCATGGAATTCGACTCGACTCTGCTTTTTGCAGTTCCGTTCTATGCACTTACCGGTAATGAGTTCTTATCGGTAGGCTTATCCGATCTTTTGATCGTTTTCATATATATTTACGCGATATGGAACATCCTGACAGCGCTCCATGTGCGTATCGGCGTAAGATTTCTCACGCTTGCCGTCATAATAACACCGTATAATTACGACTGGCTTGATTATTTCAAGATGCTGTTCTTTGCACATGCCAATTACAGCATTAAGGCTCTTGTACCGATCATGCTTGTGCTATGCCTTATAGCGTTTGACGACGGTAAGTTTGCCGATTGTTTCAGCAAATGGAAAAGAATTTCTTTCCTATTTATATATTTGTCACTACTGTTTGTGACATGCGCTTCCACAGGAATATACACCGTTGTATGCGGCGTAGTTCCGATACTGTTTATCAACATCTTTTCTCTGTGGAAAAAAAGATATGCCTTTACAGAAAGCGTATTTCCGGTCTGGGCAATGAGCGGCATCTTTGCCACCATGGGAATATTTACATATAAACTGATCTACACAGGTCACTCTCCTTCATCATCATTTATAAAGATTGAGAATTTCTGGGACAATATGAAAGATGTATTTGTCGGAGTATTTCAGGCATTCGGAATTCTTTTTACCGGAAGTGTACCTTTATTCTCTAAGATGGGACTGTTCTACCTGTTAAAGATAGCCTTTGTGATCGCGATGTTTATTGTCACTGCGCTTGTTATATATAAGTGGCTTCGCGGAGCAGATAATTACAACTATTATGTATCATTCTTCTCGGTAATACTTTTTAACATGTTGATCCTGATTGTTTGTGACATGCGTGCCGGTAATAACTTCATCCCTTACAGATACCTCTTCGTGGGTATACCGATTCTTTTGACCGGAATGGGAATCATGCTTAACAGGTACCTTGCCACTCACAACAACAAGCAGATCATGCCGATAATGTCGCTTGTTCTCCTTGCATGCTCATATATGCTTGTCGGTAACTTCAAGGTCACAAACGACAACCTGATGGACAAAGATTACATCGTCGATATGACGGACTACTTCTCCACACTCGATGTCGATACCGTTTTTATCGCCGACGACAAGGACACGGCGCTCATGTGCAAAGCAGTTGATGACAGCAAGAATTATGCCTGCTACAACAGCGAGGATGAGAGTATTACACTTGAGATCAATTATTATAAAGATGAAAAAGACTTTGATTATTACGGGGACAAAAATGTAATAGCCATTCCCTACTACAACAAGCTTACAGACTATGTTCCGGAGCATATCGCAGACGAATATGAATATGTCGGTGAGACAAGATGGCTTGCATGTTACGTATCTGACACCAACTTTTTTAAAGATGGTGAAAAGAATTCCTGAAAAAATGAATCGCTCGATGTTTTCTGCCATCGAGCGATTCTATATTTATACACACAGTATGTGTAATTTCCTGTTTATATTATTCTGCAACTGTTTCTTCAGCTTCGGTATCCATTGAAACATCACCTGTCTCTGTAAGACCATCCTGCTCCATGCTAACCTCTTCTTCAATGGCCTCATCTGCCTCAAAATCATCTGAGCCTGAAGCTCCGCCGCATCCTGTAGTCAACGCAACCGCTGTCAATACCCCAAAAATAATACTAAGTGTTCTCTTTTTCATATAGTCTCCTTTCTATGTACCCCCACGTACTTCTTTTTTCTTTGTTAATTTCTGTGTTACATCATGTTTGAATTATAACCGATATCGGCCAAATATTCAAATTTCTATTGTTAACTTTTTGTTGTCTTTTATTGTGATATAATAAAGTTCACTATTTTTATGCGAGGTTTTCGAAATGCTATATATTATGAGACATGGAAAGACAAATTGGAATAAAATGGAAAAGCTTCAGGGGAGCGTTGACATCCCTCTCAACGAAGAAGGAGTATCAATTGCTCGCAAAGCTCATGATAAATACAAAGAAATATCGTTTGACATCTGTTACTCTTCCCCTCTTGTAAGGGCAAAAGAGACTGCAGAGCTGTTTCTTGAAGGAACCGGCACTCCGATCGTGCTTGATGAGCGTCTCAAAGAAATGTCTTTTGGAGAATTTGAAGGAACAGTCGGATATTTCAATAATCCCGAGTGTCCTATAAACAACCTGTTTGTCGATCCCGTTAACTACGTTTCTGTCGGCGGTGCCGAGAGTTTCGAGGAATTGGGCAAAAGAACTCTCTCTTTCCTAAACGAGATTGCTTATCCTCTGCACAATGAAGGAAAGTCTGTACTTATTGTCTGCCACGGCGCACTGGGATGCAGCATTATCTCACACGTAAAGAATACTCCTCTCGCAGGCTTCTGGGACAACCTAATGGGGAACTGCGAATTGGTGAAGTTACTTTAAGATCATCCTTAAAGCAGCCGAGCTTATCGAAGACGGACGTATCGATGATTTCATCAAAGAGCGTTATCAGAGCTTCGAATCCGGAATCGGTAAAAAGATCCGTGATAACAGCGTAGATCTTAAAGAACTCTCAGACTATGCCCTTAACATGAAAGCTCCTAAGCTTCCTATCTCAGGAAGACAGGAATACCTTGAGAGTGTTGTGAACAACGTTCTTTTCAAAGGATAATGCAATAAAAGTATTTCTCGTATAAATTTAAGAAGCCTCAGCTCCGTTAAAGAGCTAAGGCTTCTGTTTTATACGCTTACGCGCGATTCTTATTCAATCTCTATAGATTAAGCGAAAGGATTCTCTGTAGGGTAAGGAAGAGATGCAGGCTGGTTGTAGCCGATTGTCTCTGCTCCGATGTACTTGAATACCTCATAGAGAGCCTTTCCGAAGTGACCGAATGCTACAGCGCCGTGGTGAGGGAAGTTGCCCTCGATAAGTACGTGTCTGTAGAATCTGCCCATCTCAGGAATAGCGAATACACCGATACCACCGAATGACTTAGTAGCAACAGGAAGAACCTCTCCCTCTGCAACGTATGTGCGAAGGTGATTGTCTGATGTGCTCTGAAGTCTGAAGAATGTGATATTTCCGGGCATGATGTCACCTTCAAGAGTTCCCTGTGTAACTTCTTCAGGAAGGTTTCTAGCCATAATTCTCTGGAACTTCATCTCGCAGCTTGAAAGCTTGCCTGTGCATGTATTTCCACAGTGGAAGCCCATGAATGTATCTGTGTGCTTGTAATCGAACTTGCCCTTGATGCTCTCGTTGTACATATCCTCAGGAACTGAGTTGTTGATATCAAGAAGAGTAACTGAATCGTTACTTACGCAAGTTCCGATGAACTCACTGATTGCTCCGTAGATATCTACCTCACAAGATACAGGAATTCCGCGACCTGTAAGTCTTGAGTTTACATAGCAAGGAACGAATCCAAACTGAGTCTGGAATGCAGGCCAGCACTTTCCAGCGATTGCTACATACTTCTTGTAACCTCTGTGCTCCTCAACCCAATCAAGAAGTGTAAGCTCATACTGAGCAAGCTTCTCAAGGATTTCAGGCTTCTTGTTACCTGCGCCAAGATCTTTCTCCATGTCCTTAACAACATCAGGAATTCTCTTGTCGCCTGCGTGCTTGTTGAAGCTCTCGAAGAGGTCAAGCTCTGAGTTCTCTTCAATCTCTGCACCAAGGTTATAGATCTGCTGAATAGGTGCGTTACAAGCAAGGAAGTTCATAGGTCTGGGACCAAAGCTAATGATCTTGAGATCACGAAGTCCTGCGATTGCTCTTGCGATAGGCACGAACTCGTTGATCATCTTAGCGCATCCTTCTGCTGTTCCAACAGGATACTCAGGAATATATGCTTTTACATTACGAAGGTGGAGGTTGTAGCTTGCGTTAAGCATTCCGCAGTAAGCATCTCCTCTTCCGTCGATAAGATCATTCTGTGACTCCTCTGCCGCAGCACAGAACATGATAGGTCCATCAAAGTGCTTAGCAAGAAGTGTCTCTGAAATTTCAGGTCCGAAGTTTCCAAGATATACGCAAAGAGCGTTACATCCTGCTTTCTTGATATCCTCAAGAGCATTTACCATGTCGATCTCGCTCTCGATAATGCAGATAGGACACTCATATACGTCCTTATCATTAAAGTTCTTTTTGTAAGCCTCCATAACGGCTTTTCTTCTGTTCACTGCAAGTGATGCAGGGAAACAGTCACGGCTGACTGCAACCAGTCCGATTTTTACCTCTGGTATATTAATCATAGAAATCCCCTTTCTTTGCGCTTAAGCGCTATACCTTCATTTTTCTTTATATCAATGTAAACCGCTCATAAAAAATTGACGATTTTTTATTATCGAGTCGGTTCCCATAAAGAACTGCCTTTTTTTATTATACACTTTTACAAGCTCTTCGTATAATAAACATTTTGTATCAGATTGTAATTTCTTTAGAAACGCACTTGTGTCCCGTAAGCTCTTCTGAACGGCTGTCAGGCTGCATTGTTCCTGCAAAGATATCGAACTTCTTTGAGAAGATCTTTCTGTTTCCGTCATTATCAACTGATGTGAATGCCTTTGCATTAACAGAAATTGTTACTTTCTGCTCGCTGCCTGCTTCAACATGTACTCTCTTGAATCCGCAAAGACAAGCGTTGGGAATTGCAAGTTCGTACTCCTTATCCTTGATGTAGAGCTGTACAACATCATCTGTAGCTACTTTACCGTTGTTAGAAACAGTTACTGTAACGTCAGCACCTTCCAGCTCACCGTTTGCTGCCTTCTTAATGTCTACGTTTACGTCTGTAACAACGCAGTCACCGTATGTAAGACCATATCCGAAAGGATAAAGAGGTGTTCCCTCGAAATATCTGTATGTTCTGTTCTTCATTGAGTAATCCCTGAAATCAGGAAGCTCTTCTGAAGAATAATAGAATGTAACAGGAAGTTTTCCTGAAGGAGAAACATCACCGAAGAGAATATCGGCAACATCTTTTCCTCCGAGAGCTCCGGGATACCATGCCTGGATAACAGCGTTGGCGTCATCATCTGCTCTCTTAAGGTTAATTGCACTACCTGACATATTTATTACAATTGTAGGCTTGCCACACTCAAGTACTGAGCTGATAAGCTGTCTCTGAGGCATAGGAAGATTAAGATTGAGCTTATCTCCCGAAGCGAACTGGTTACCTGTATCACCCTCTTCGCCCTCAAGTGTCTCATCAAGACCTACTACAACAACTACTACATCTGAATAATCAGCAACTGCCTGAGCCTCAGCAATTCTGTCTGCTCCGTTAGGATCAGAAAGTGCGCTGGCATTTGCCTGCCACAAATGGCTTCCCTCTGAATAAAGAACTCTCACGTCATCACCGACTTTGTCCTGAATTCCTTCAAGAACAGTGATGTATCTTGATGATACGCCGTGATAGTTTCCGATAAGTGAAGATCTTGAATCAGCATTGGGTCCTACTACGCCGATAGTCTTAATCTTGCTCTTATCAAGAGGAAGGATACCATCGTTCTTAAGAAGTACGATACTCTCCTTTGCTGCCTTGTGAGCTACTTCAAGGTGCTCTTTGCACTCAACAACAGTGTAAGGAATCTCATCGTATTCTGTCTTATCGAACATTCCGAGAAGGAATCTTGTTGTGAACAGTCTCTCACAAGATGTTGTGATAGTCTCTTCATCAATAAGTCCCGCTCTGTAAGCGTTCATAAGTTTCTGATATGTACATCCGCAGTTAAGGTCACAACCAAGATCAAGAGCAAGCTTAACAGACTCTTCAGGTGTTCCCGTAACCTTGTGATTCTCATGGAAATCTCTGACTGCCCAGCAATCAGAAACGAAATGTCCCTGGAATCCCCATTTACCTCTTAAGATATCAACCATAAGAGGCTTATTTGCACAACAAGGCTCATCATTTGTTCTGTTATATGCGCCCATTACCGCCTCAACATCAGCTTCCTTTACGCAAGCTTCAAAAGCAGGAAGATATGTCTCCTCAAGATCTTTTGCAGAAGCTTTGGCATTGAAATAATGTCTCTCAGCCTCGGGACCTGAGTGAACCGCAAAATGCTTAGCACATGCAGCAACCTTCATGTACTCGCCGTCACCCTGCATTCCTTTGATAAAAGGAACTGCAAGAGTACTTGTAAGGAACGGATCCTCACCGTATGTCTCATGTCCGCGTCCCCATCTGGGATCTCTGAAGATATTTACGTTGGGAGCCCAGAATGTAAGTCCCTTATAAATATCTCTGTCACCGCGCTTAGCCTGCTCATTGTACTTAGCACGTCCTTCAACAGCGATTATCTCACCGATGCAACCCATGAGTTCCTCATCAAATGCTGCAGCAAGTCCGATTGCCTGAGGGAACATTGTTGCCGTGCCTGCACGTGCAACTCCGTGGAGTGCCTCGTTCCACCAGTTGTAAGCAGGAACTCCAAGTCTCTCAATTGCGGGTGCGTCATAACGAAGCTGACCTGCTTTCTCTTCAACGGTCATTTTCGCCACGAGCTCTTTGGCCCTTTTTCTTGCTTCTGTTCTATCCATTCATTCACCTCATATATTAATCTCATTTATACTTTTCCGATAATATGTATAAACATTGTACTTAGGTTCTATACACTAATTCCTATCATTTAATGCTTTTTTTATCTTGAAATTTGCTTATGGCAATTATGACAAAATAAAACAGAGACGGGGCTGCGCAGTTACACGCATCCTGTCTCTGTTTCATTAGTTATTGCTATTTGAACAGTATAATTTTAATTATCAGTCAAGGTTCTCTTTGTCGCCGTGGATAGACTCCCATTTAGCTTTTCTTTCATCAATGATAGCCTGTCCGCCTGTTGAAAGGTATTCCTGCATACCCTGATCGAATACTTTATCGAACTCAGCTGTAGGAGCAACGATTGCCTGATCGATGATCTGGTCTCTCTTCTGTGAAAGAGGATCGCCCATACCTGTCTCAGCCTCGATTGCACCGATGTGATAAGACTTAGCTGCACGATTGTCTGTCTTAGCGATCTTGTCAGCTTCCTCAACAAGTGCAGGATCAATTCCTGCATAGCTGTATGCAATTGACTTGCTTGTAAGTTCAGGATCAACAAGCTTAAGTCCGTTTGTTGTGATTGTGTAGTCGATGTTCATTCCTGAGTTCTGAATGTCATTTCCTTCAGCTGCGATGATTGAAATAACGCCGCCTTCACCAACTTCGTGTGTAACACCCTCATCACCAATCTGGAGATACTCAATGTTCTCCGGTGTGCTGATCCACTCAAGGTAAAGAAGTGATGCAAGGACATTTTTGTTTGTTGCAGGTAAGAAGATCTTACGGTCTACAGGACCTGAAATCCACTTTGTGTGTGTTCCGTTCTTATCCTGGAAAGGATCGATAGCGATGAACTTAGCATCGTCTCCACCGAATTTCTTGATGTTAGCTTCGATTGAGTTCTCACCGTCTCTGAAAGGGTAATCCCAGTTATGTGTGAATGCTCCGACATAGCCGGCTTTGATAAGGTCATCCTCTGTCTTGTCTCCTGCGCCGTAAAGCGCGAAATCTTTCCAGATAAGACCTTCGTTGTACCACTTGTTAAGAAGTGCAAAACCTTCTTTTACGCCGGGGATTGTGAATCCTCTGTCATCAAAGCTGTTGATGTAATACTCTTTATCTGTCATCTTAGGATCTGCAAATGACATTGTAAGTGTCTTTGCTCTGTAACCTGCATCAAAGCTGATTGAATAAGGGATCATCTTAGATGCGTCTGCTCCAAGGAGAGTATCTGCATTGTCTCTGAATGCGCAGATTACGTTGTAGAACTCCTCAGTTGTCTTAGGAACTTCAAGGTTAAGTTTCTTGAGCCAGTCTTCTCTGATGAATGTATTTACATCGTTCTGGTTCTCACGAACAGCGTTGATATCCCAGATGGTACCTGTATCAGGATGCTGATCCCAGTAAATGTTTGTCTCACCGAGATGCTTCCAAAGATTAGGAAGAATGTCTTTATTAGACTCAAGCGCATCCTTCATATCAACAATACCGCCCATGTTTCCATAAGTCTCGATTGTTGCGATATCATATGTAACGCATACGTCAGGTGCATTGTTTGCAGCAAGAAGGTTACTGATCTGCTCAACCTCTGTCCAACGGGGAACTGCTACGAACTCAACTTCTACGTTGTATTTGTCAAGCATTCCCTTCTTAATGTAATCTGTGTACTTGTTGTTTACAGGATCTGATCCGCCGTCATTACCACGATCATAAACCTCAACAGTAATGTGCTGAGTTTCTGCAAACTTACCATCCACGAGTGCTGAAGCATCAGCTGCTCCGCCTTCGTTTGCTGCGCTTCCGCCATTGTCTGACTTAGCGCCGCATCCTACTGCCATAACAGTCATCATAGCAGCAAGCATAAGTGATACCACTCTCTTTTTCATACTAACCCTCCTTATTTTTTGTATGAATGTTTTTTATTCTTTTACTGCGCCGACCATAACTCCTGACATGAAGTACTTCTGGAGTCTGGGATATACGCACAGTATAGGAATCGTAGAGAACATAACAATCGCAGCTTTCAGAGCTTCTGAAAGACCGGGTGATGAGAATCCTTCCTGTGTAGCAACTTCAACACTGTTAACATTATTAAGAATGTTGTACAAAAGAAGCTGCAGAGGATACCATTTGCTTCCGCCGGGGCCGCTCAAATACATAAGAGCATCTGAGTATCCGTTCCAACGACCTACTGCATAGAAAAGAGCAAGTGTTGCGATAACAGGCTTTGAAAGCGGAATATAAATGCTTGAAAGTATTCTAAAGAATGATGCTCCGTCAATCTGTGCAGATTCGCGCAAACTTTCAGGTATTCCATAGAAGAAACTTCTCATAATTATCATGTTGTAAACTGACAAGCATCCCGGAAGAATAAGTACCAGAGGCTTGTTCAAAAGTCCCAAACTCTGCATAAGAAGATAGTTAGGGATTGTTCCTGCATTAAAGAACATTGTGATAGTGATAAAGATATTGATAACACTACGCCCCTTAAGTTCGGAATAAATCAAAGGGTATGCACATGCTGCTGTCATAACAAGTGAAACAATTGTGCAAATAATTGTCAAAATTACTGTCCAGATAAAGGACTTAATATATTTAGGATCCGTAAGGACCATCTGATATGCATCGATGTTGATGTCAACAGGCAACAGATATACTTCATGCTTAATAAGCGCATCTGTTGAACTGAGCGACCTTGCAAGCAAGTTGATCATCGGAATGATACATATCAAACTGATTACTACGCAAATTGCAGCGATAACATAATCGCTAATATAATGCTTAGGTTTATGCATTGATGTTCTCCTCTCTTTTACCAAATACCACGCTCTCCAAGCTTTCTGGAAATTGTATTAGCCAGAAGCAGGAATACTACACCTACAACAGACTGGAAGAATCCAACCGCAGTGGTAAGAGAGAACTGTAATCCCTTGATACCATGTGAATAAATATATGTAGGAAGAACTTCTGCCCATGAAATAACAAGGTTGTTTCTGAGTGCAAAAGGTCTGTCAAATGTTCCGCCAAGGATGTTACCGATCTGCATGATAAGGAGCAGAACGATAGTTGATCTGATTCCCGGTAAAGTAATGTGCCAGATCTTGCTGAGTCTGCCTGCACCGTCTACAGATGCAGCCTCATAAAGCTCATTGTTGATACCTGCAATAGCTGCAAGATAAACAATTGAGTTCCATCCAAAACTCTGCCAAGCTCCAAGGAATACATATGTCCATACCCAGTGTCCCGCATCATTAAGGAAAGGAACTGTCTGTCCTCCAAGTTTTGTAATAACCATGTTTACAAGACCTGTAGAAGGTGTGAACAACTGAAGTGCCAATCCATAGATGATTACCCAAGAAAGGAAGTGAGGCATGTATGCAATAGTCTGAACCACATTCTTGAATCTCTTAAAGCACAATTCATTAAGAAGAAGTGCAAATATGATCGGAATCGGGAACCCAATAGCAAGATCAAGAAGATTAAGCACTAATGTGTTTCTGAGTGCTCTTCTGAAATCACTGTCGGAAAATGCCTGGATAAAATACTGGAATCCGTGATTTCCGGCAAGTTTCTGGCTCCAAATACTCTCAACAATACTGTACTTCTTAAAAGCGATCTGAATATAGACCATAGGAATGTACTTAAAAATAAGCAAGTACAACATAGGTAGCGCAAGCAACAGATAAAGTTGCCAATAACGCTTAAAATAGATACTTACCGGTTTACGTTCCGCCGGCGCGTCACTTTTAATTTTGCTCATAAATTTCTCCCTAATTAAAAAAAAATTGCACAACTTGTATAATAATTCTACTTATCACTTTGTGCTAAATCCTATCAAATAATGCTTTTTTCATCTCGATATTTGCGACAAAAAATCGGTCGCATCCCGCTATTTTTCTAGCATTTTTGGCAATTGACATAGTTGTTGTTTTTATTGCAAAACTTGCTATGTTAGCGCTTACATAATGGATATTTATACATAAATAATGCATAACGCGACTCTTTTTCTGCATATTTAAAGAAATCGCGCTATGCATCTTAAATTTTATTTCAAAAAAACCTTGTATTTATGAGCTTCTTCGCAATTTTATTACTTAATATATTTTTCTGCACTTCTCGTCAGCAATGTCACTCTTTCTATAGAAATAAGAGTTAACCTGGTCTCTCCACTCTTTTGCATTGGCAACCTGAAGCTCGAATCTCTCAGCTACTCTCGCAAATACCTCGGGATCGACAGCATCTTTTAATGAATCCCAATCTGCCGCAAGCTTCTCTGCACCCTCTTCTCCCTCGAAGTGAGAATCGTAGATGTACTGGATAAGAGTCTGACCACTCTTAAGCTTCCATGTATAAGGAATATGATGGAAGAAAAGAAGCAACTCTTCGGGACATTTCTCGGGATCGTTATATGCTGATGCGTTTGGCTCATAATACTGCTGCGCATATCCTGTTCCCTTGTCGGATCTGTCTACACCGATTCCCTTGTGATCTGCTCTGTGATATGTACCCCATCTTGAATACTCATATCCGTCAACGCTTGGTCCGTAGTGTACGTGAGGAGTCACCATCCATCCGATTCCGAGAGGTGATGTGTATTTCTCATAGATATCTCTTGATCTCATGAGCATATCAACGAGCTTGTCTTCTGATGCCTTGTCCATATCAAATGTAAGAGCAACCCACTCTCTTGCGATCTCATCCGCACCAAGTTCGGTATTATAGGCAAGTCTTCCGAAACCGTAGAGGTTTGCTGCTGCAAGATCGTTTCCGGTCCAGTTGAAATCGTTACCTGTATTTATTACCGCTGCCATTCCCGCAAGCTTATTGCCCATTGTTCTTCCACTTACAATATCGGCAACAGTGTCATTCTTCTCACTGCAATATGTTCGGAAATCAAGAACTTCCTTGAACATGGGCATGAGATAGCAAAGATCTATCTGATGTCCCGTGTACTCCTGCGCTATCTGAACTTCAAGAAGCTGATTTGTCTTGGTAAGTCCGCCAAGAAGAGGAGAAATAGGCTCTCTTATCTGGAAATCCATGGGACCGTTCTTGATCTGAAGGATTACATTGTCATGGTACTCTCCGTCAAAATCCTTGAAGTAATCATATCCTGCTCTTGCTCTGTCAGTCTTGTAATCTCTCCAGTCCTGAGTGCAGTTGTAAACAAAACATCTCCAGATGATTATTCCGCCGTAAGGAGCAACAGCATCAGCGAGCATGTTTGCTCCGTCAGCCTGTGTTCTTCCGTATGTGAACGGGCCCGGTCTTCCCTCTGAGTCAGCCTTTACAAGATATCCGCCAAATCCGGGGAGCTTCTCAAATACTTCTTTTGACTTAGCCTGCCACCATGCGATAACGCCTTCATCAAGCGGATCGCACACCTCAAGACCACCAAGCTCAATAGGAGCCGCAAAGTTGATAGAGAGATAAAGCTTGATCCCGTAGTCTGCAAATACATCCTGAAGCTCTTTTACCTTATCAAAAAATCTGTCAGTTATAAGGTAAGTAGCCGCCCCCTTAACATTAACATTATTGATGACAATTCCGTTTATTCCTACACTCGCCATGAAACGTGCATAGTCAACGGTTCTCTCATTTATATACATTTCGTCATTCTCAAAAAAGAATGATTCTCCCGAATATCCTCTTTCAATACTTCCATCCATGTTATCCCAGTGGTTCATCATTCTGAGCGGGTTGGAGGGAGCTGCCTCTTCGCAAATATCTTCAACAGAAACTCTTGCACCGAGCTTTCTGAGTATTGCAAAAACGCCATAGATCACGCCATTTTCATCAGATGCTTTAAGTGTGATACCACTCTTTTCACCTTTTACAAAATAGCCTTCCTTTGCAATACTTGCATCCTTTGCAATCTCAAGAACGTAGACATCACCGTCATTCTCTGTTATGTCCGCATCAAAATATCCCTTGATCCCTGTTGCAAATTCACCTATCGCGCTCTTAACAACGCGATCTTCCTTGGAAAAATCATTGCAGATAACTTTCCAATTCTTGTTGTCTTTGGATATTTGGTGATATCCAAGCCACATCTGTGACCAGTTCTGTGTTTTCATAAAAAAATGTTACCTTTCCTTTAAAAATCTTTCTTCTATTTTTTATAGTAAAATGCTAAAATTAATCTCGTAGTATTTGTTATACCGTTTTATAGGAGTTATCAATATGATACAAGACATAAATGAAAAGGCCAGAGAAGATATCATCTATGACACCCTAAAAGGCGTCCTTCTATATCACAATACTCTTGCCAAATATCCTATACACTGGCACAACGACGTGGAGATTATTTTGCTCTTATCGGGAACTCTTAGTATAAAGTTCCATAATGATAAATCCACTATTGTTAATTGCGCGCCCGGTGACCTTATTATGATCGCTCCGGGAACACTTCACGAGTACATTTCCGAATCATCGGGAGGAGAAAAGCTCATCCTGCTCTTCGATATCGGTGGTTACTCACAGATTTCCGCGCTCGTTCCCCTTCTTAAAACACTTCCGCCTTATGTTCATATAAAGCAGACCGAATATCCAATCGAGACCGCCAAGCTTCAGAATTATTTCTGGGAGATTGACAGACTCTACGGCGAGAGCGATGAATTCCTGAAAATTTCGGTATACTCTCTTGTCACGCTTATCTTGGCGCAGATCGGAAGCATGCATCCCAATGAAAAAAGACAGATGCCCGATTCCGCTGATCCTCAGCGCAAAAATATCGACAAGATTGTTTCTGTCACAAACTATATCGATTCGCACAGATCTGACGATCTTACGGTTGAACAGCTTGCTGAACTTGCAGGTTTTTCCAAATTCCATTTTGAAAGACTTTTCAAAAACTATATGGGTATTTCCTGCTATCAGTACATTACCAAGCGCAGAATCCTCATGGCTCAGGAACTTCTTGGCGATACAAACATGTCCATTATGGATATCGCGCTCCAGTCCGGATTCTTCAGTCTTTCAACCTTCAATCGTGTGTTTAAAGACATAAACAAGTGCTCTCCAACCGAGTTTAGAAAGCTCTACCGAACCGGTGCGGATCTCACAGGAAAAGAAGCCAATCCTGGCAAAAAGAGATAGGACCGGCTTCTTAAATATTTAATGTATCAAGAGCTTGAACGGGCTCATCGGTATTCCCGATACATTTGATACAAGTCCGCCTCTGTATGTGTTTTCACAACACCACAGAACTCTTCTGAACTTTGTTTTGCTGCCGTCTTTGCATTTACAAATTACGGCGTTTTCTGAAAGCACTGCTTCAGTCTCATGCAGCTTGCCTTCTTCATCTTCAAGGAAGAAGTCTTTTATTTCCGTGCCCTTATCGGCATCAACTACGCACAATCCATCGGCATGTCCGAGTACTACCTTAACACTGTCACCCTCTGCTGCCGCAGCAAGCGCAACAGGTCCTGTATACTCACCATTATAGCCGTATTTGATATGTGCTGCCCAAAGAGCAAGTCTCTCTCCGACAGGCTTCTTTGTAACGGGATGGAGATCGTTGTCCTCACCAAGTCCCATTGTTACAGCAAGTCCCGTTGAAGGAATTGAAAGAATCTTGTTCTGTATAAGTCTGAACTCTCCCCAATTCTCATTTTCATTAAGATCGATCACAAAGTTGGGAAGCTGAACAGCGATAAAAGGAAGATTCTCTTCTTTCCACAATTCTCTGTAACCCTTTACCATTCTCTCTGTAAGGTCTGCGTAATCCCACTTCTCATGAACATTACTCTCACCCTGATACCAGATAACACCGTCAATAGGGAAATTGTGGCAAGGAGCAGTCATTCCGTTAAAGAGTCCCGAAGAATTCCAGTTGATGAAATCTGTGGGCGGCTTGGGATCGCACTTTGCACCAATCCTGTATTTCCACTCACCGTCGAGATTAACAGACGCATCTTCGTTAAAAATCTTATATTCTTTGCCGGGGCCCGGAGTAACTCGTCCAAGACCAAGTTCGATGGTAAGTCTTATTGATATAACATTGTCTTTTTCCCTGGTAAGGCCTTCGGGAATGTCATATTTACGAGGCGGATACTGATAACCGGTCTCGCCGATAAGCTGTCCGTTTACGTATACCTTGTCTGAATCAACCATTGTTCCAAAGAAGAATCTTGCTTTTTTGCCCGCAAGTTCCTTAGGAAGGTCGAATTTCCTTCTAAACCATACAGAGCCTATATGACCTTCAAGAGGTGTTCCCGTAAACATTGTGGGAAGTGTCATTGTATCCCAATAAGAATCATAAACATCTTCAAGATCCCAATGCCCCTCTATTCCTGCATCTGCCGCCTCAAGTTCGCCGGTCCACTTCTCATCCTTCGCAACATTGTATTCCATGCGCTCTTTTCTGAAAGCTTCATCGTTGTACTTATCAGTCTCTGCGATAAGTTCATCATAACCTTCAAGCATCTCTCTGCTCATCCATGATGATGCTCTGGAACCGCCAAGGCTTGCATTGATAAGACCAACGGGCTGGCCCGTCATACTCTGCAATTTATTGGCAAAAAAGTATGCTGTAGCGGAAAAATCCAAAATAGTATCTTTGCTTACATGTTTCCAGCTACCTGTATTATGTTCCTCGTAAGGTCCTTCAAAACAGGTCTCTTCAACTATCTTAAAAGTTGATATTCTCTTATTCTCTTCTACATTAACAAGTTCAGGATATTTGTCTTTTACCCTGTTGATAGGAAGCTCCATATTGGACTGTCCGGTGCAGAGCCAGACAATTCCAAGCATTACATCTTTAACTGTTATGCTGTCTCCCTTATCGTCTGAAACGACAAGCTCGTATGGTCCGCCGCTCTCTTTGGCGGAAAGATATACGTCAAATCTTCCCTTGTCGTCGCACTTTCCTGTAGCACTCTCACCGGCGAGATTTACAGTAATCTCAGATCCTGCATCGTCCCATCCCCAAATATGAATGCTTTTTCTCCTCTGAATAACACACCCGTCAGATAACAAACGCGGTAAAGTAAGTCTAGCCATAGTATATTACCCCATCCTTTCATGTTAGATAGATTATACTAATCGCAGACCTATTTTACCGCGTACTTAATGCTAATATTTTCCCAGTTTGTGCTAGTGTCGTATCTCATCAAAAATGAGATATCACACTTATGCTTTTTTCCTTAGATATCCTGTCCCGAGGATCCGATTCTTACCAGCGCTCTGTACAGTTTTGCCTCGGCACGAACCCTTGCTTCCTTATCAAGCTGCTGGTTCTTGAGAAGTTCCTCAGCCTTTTCTTTGGCTGCCTTGGCACGCTCAATATCGATATCTTCGCTCCATTCCCAAGTTGTGGGAAGAACTCTGACCTCGCCGTTCATGACTGAGATCATTCCACCGATACAGGCCGCTTTTCTCTCACTGCCGTCGGCCAGGGTAACTTTAGCGGTTCCCATTCCGATGGCGGTACAATAATTGGTGTGACGAGCAAGGATCTCAACATCACCGTCTATTGTACGGAGCATTATCTTCTGTACTTCACCTTCAAAATCAAGACCATCCAGGGATACAACCTGTAAATGATATGAAGTGGACATAATCAGCTCCTTTACTGCTTTTTAGCCTTCTCAAACACTTCGTCGATAGTTCCGACAAGGAGGAAAGCACTCTCAGGAAGATCATCGCACTCACCGTCAAGGATCATCTTGAAGCCTCTGATTGTCTCCTTAAGAGGAACATACTTGCCGGGAAGACCTGTGAACTGCTCAGCAACCGAGAAGCTCTGTGACAAGAAGTTCTGCACCTTACGTGCTCTGTATACAGCCAGCTTATCTTCCTCTGAAAGTTCGTCCATACCCATGATAGCAATGATATCCTGAAGTTCACGATATCTCTGAAGAACCTGCTGAACGCCCTTTGCAACTTCATAATGCTCTTTTCCGACGATGTCGGGTGAAAGAATACGGCTTGTTGAATCAAGAGGATCAACCGCAGGATAAATACCCTTTGAAGCGATATCTCTTGAAAGAACCGTAGTAGCATCAAGGTGTGTGAAGGTTGTAGCAGGAGCAGGGTCTGTCAAGTCATCGGCAGGCACGTATACAGCCTGAACTGATGTGATAGATCCCTTCTTTGTTGATGTGATACGCTCCTGAAGAGCACCCATTTCTGTAGCCAGTGTAGGCTGGTAACCTACGGCTGAAGGCATACGTCCTAGAAGCGCTGAAACCTCTGAACCGGCCTGTGTGAAACGGAAGATATTATCGATGAAAAGAAGCACGTCCTGATTCTTAACATCACGGAAATACTCCGCCATAGTAAGTCCGGAAAGACCTACTCTCATTCTTGCTCCGGGGGGCTCGTTCATCTGACCGTAAACAAGTGCGGTCTTATCAAGAACTCCACTTTCTTTCATTTCGCCGTAAAGGTCATTTCCTTCACGGGTACGCTCACCAACTCCTGTAAATACGGAGATACCGCCGTGTGCGGTAGCAACGTTATTGATAAGCTCCATGATAAGTACGGTCTTACCTACTCCGGCACCGCCGAACAGACCGATCTTACCACCCTTTGCGTAAGGACAGATAAGGTCAACGACCTTGATTCCTGTCTCAAAAATCTCTGTAGCAGGTACCTGATCTTCGTATGCGGGAGCTGCGCGATGAATCGCCCATCTCTCTTTTGCATTCGGATCGGGACCGTTATCTACGGGATCACCCAAAAGGTTGAAAATTCTTCCCAGACACTCTTCTCCTACAGGAACTGTGATAGGGCTTCCGGTGTCTTTGGCATCAACACCTCTTACAAGACCGTCAGTTGAACTCATGGCAACGCAGCGAACTACGTCATCACCTACCTGCTGCGCAACTTCGGCAACAAGCTTGCGGTCCTCTATCATAATCTCTATAGCATTGTGAAGATCAGGAAGTTCGCCTTCTTTAAAGCGAATATCGAGTACAGGTCCTGTAACCTGTATTACCTTTCCAACATGATTTTCACTCATTGTTAAACTCCTTTTTTCAATATGATGTTCTGCTCTCGGTCAAAAGACCTCGCCAGAACAAGCTTCTCACTAGGCTCGAAAATACCTCGCCAAGTGATCAGCTTTCTGCACCTGCGACGATCTCTGTGATCTCCTGCGTGATGCTTGCCTGACGTGCTCTGTTGTAGTACAAGCTCAATGTATCGATCATCTCCTCAGCGTTGTCGGTTGCAGCCTCCATCGCTGTTCTTCTGGCTGCAAGTTCACTTGCATAGGATATATTGATACTTGAATATAAAATGCCCGCCAGATACTCCGGAACGATGGCATTGAACACCGTCTCACTGTCAGGTTCATACAAAATAAGGTCTTTTGCCTTTCCGTCAGACTTCTTTTCCTCCGATCTGAGATCTTCAAGCGGAAGAAGTGAAGAAGCGGTAGGCACCTGAGAAAGCATGGATACAAAATTCGTATAGCAAAGATGAATATGTCCGTACTCTCCGCTTTTGTATGCATCACAGATCAGTTTTGCGATCTGGTAGCAGTCCGAAATCGTAACCTTGGCAACCTCGGAATATTCCTCTGTAAAGAGAGGCACATTTCTGTGTTTAAAGTACTCTACAGATTTTTTTCCTATGGGAAGAACGGTTATATCGTCATGTCCCTTGGTCTCTGCTTCCATGAACTTGAAAAGATTGGAGTTATAGCCGCCTGCAAGACCTCTGTCTCCCGCAATGACCACATAGAGCCATTTGTCGTTTTTACCGCTCTGGGTAAAAGGAGATCTGAAATCCGTATTGCCGTTTGCTATATCCGTCAATGTCTCAAGTGTAGTCTCGAGATAAGGTTTTGACTGGTCCGCCTTCTCTTTTGCCTTACGAAGTTTGGATGCTGCAACGAGCTGCATCGCCTTCGTGATCTGCATAGTGCTCTGAACGCTCTTTATTCGGAGTTTAACAGCTTTCATATTTCCAGCCATCTTTATGTCCTCCTATTATTTTGCACTCTCTTTTTGCTGCAAAAACTTATCTGTATATGCGTTCAATGACTCTTTAAGTTTGTTCTCAGTCTCGGCTTCAAGCTTACCTGTCTCGCGAATATCCTTAAGTGCGGCAATTCCTGAAGGATCGCTGTCAAGGAAGTCATAAAGACCTTCTTCGTATTCCGCTACATCCGCAGCATCAACCTTCATAAGAATGTTATTTACTACGGCATAGAGAATAGCTACCTGCTTTTCAACGGGAACCGGCTTATTCTTGTCCTGCTTAAGAACTTCAACGATACGTTCACCCTGTGCAAGACGTGCCTTGGTATCTTCATCAAGGTCAGATCCGAACTGAGCGAAACTCTGAAGTTCACGGTACTGTGAATAAACAAGCTTAAGTGTTCCGGCAACCTTCTTCATCGCTTTGATCTGAGCGTTACCACCTACTCGTGATACAGAGATACCGGGGTTAACAGCCGGCATGATTCCTGAGTGGAAAAGCTCTGTCTCAAGGAATATCTGTCCATCGGTGATGGAGATAACGTTTGTAGGAATGTAAGCAGATACGTCACCTGCCTGTGTCTCAATGATAGGAAGGGCTGTAAGCGATCCGCCGCCGTTCTCATCAGAGAGTTTAGCCGCTCTCTCAAGAAGTCTTGAGTGAAGGTAGAATACGTCTCCGGGATAAGCCTCACGTCCCGGTGGTCTTCTGATCAAAAGTGAAAGTGCACGGTATGCAACCGCATGCTTTGACAGATCGTCATAGATGCAGAGTACGTGCTTTCCTTTGTTCATAAAGTACTCACCCATTGCACAACCTGTGTAAGGTGAAATGTACTGAAGAGGACTGGGTTCTGAAGCTGTAGCTGCAACTACGATAGTGTAGTCCATAGCTCCGCCCTTCTTAAGGTCCTCAACAAGTGCCGTTACTGTAGAACGTTTCTGTCCGATAGCAACGTAAATACAGATAACGTCCTTGCCCTTCTGGTTAAGGATCGTATCTATTGCGATTGTTGTCTTACCGGTCTGTCTGTCACCGATGATAAGCTCACGCTGACCTCTACCGATAGGGATCATTGAATCGATAGCTTTGATACCGGTCTGGAGAGGCTCCTTAACCGGCTGTCTATCAATGATTCCGGGAGCAGGTGATTCAACAGGTCTGTACTCTGATGTCTCAATTGGTCCCTGTCCGTCAATAGGCTGACCGATAGCGTTAACAACACGTCCGATCATTTTATCTCCTACGGGAACGGATACGACTCTTCCCGTACGTTTAACAGTCTGTCCTTCGCTGATTCCTACATCCTCGCCGAACAAAACCGCTGATACTACTGTTTCCTCGAGGTTCTGAGCCATTCCGAATGTACCATTCTCAAACTCCAAAAGCTCTCCGGACATACAGTTCAAAAGACCGCTAACTCTGGCGATACCGTCACCGACGGTAAGAACTGTTCCTGTCTCGTTTTGGATTATTGCATTCTGATAATTCTTTATCTGGCTTCGAATGACCTCGGATATTTTTTCTGGTTTTAGTTCCATATTATCCTCCGACGTAATTTTGGTTTATATAATTGTCTCGTCGACTCGTCTCTTAAGTTCGGATAACCTGCCTTTGACCGTTCCGTCAAAAAGCTGTCCCTCAAGATCAACACGGACACCACCTAGGATTCCGGGATCTACCTTCTGTCTTAGCAAAACTTTTTTGCCGCTTATTCCCTCAAGTTTCTCTTTGAGCTTGGTTACTTGTGACTCATCAAGCGCAACAGCAGATGTAACAAGAGCATCTGCGATGCCGTTGTCCGAGTTGTAACACTTCCTGAATCTCTTTCGGCAAGCCGAAAACTCTCTAAGCAAATCTTTCTCAATAAGAATCTTGATGAAATTCAGAAGATATTCCTGACAGCCGTCTTTGAGCGCATCATCAACAAGCTGCAGTCTCTCTTTTTTGGGAACCGACGGTTCCGAAAGGAGTGTGATGTAATCGGGATTCTCTTTAAAGAGTCCTTCTATCACCTCCATCTGTCCCAGTATTTCATCCGTAAGGTTCACTTCTGCTGCCAGATCATATAGGCTCTGCCCATAAAGATCTCCAGCTTTACTCATGATTACCTCTTTTCTGCGATCAAGCTCCGACTTTGCTTATAAAGTCTTCAATGAGCTTCTTGTGATCATTTTCATTTATCTCTTTTTCAACGACCTTACCTGCAATATCCATTGCAAGTCCGCCGATTTCATCTTTAGCCTCGTTGATAGCTTTCTTCTTCTCCTGCTCAATATCAGCAGCAGCTCTAGCCTTGATATCAGCCGCTTCTTTCTGTGCTTCATGCACCATTGCGTCTGCTTTGACCTGTGCTTCTTTCTGTGCATCAGATACGATCTGTGCAGCTTCCGAATGAGCATTTGTCAGGCTGCTCTCATATTGATCTTTGAGAGAATCTGCTTCTTCCTTGGCTTCTCTTGCTTCCTTGATTGCCTTATCCGCAAGATTCTGTCTCTTCTCAAGAATATCGTTGATAGGCTTGAACAGGTATTTCTTTATAAGATGAACCTGTATAAAGAGGTTACAGATCTGAAAAATAAGGGTCCAAGGACCAACTGTGACAAGATCCTGCGTCTCATTCGATGCAGCAAATGCCAATAAAGCCTGTATTCCCATATTATTTCTCCTTCGTTATTGAAGCTTGTTACATTACTGCAGGTAGTTCATGAACATTCCGGGTGCTACAAACATAAGAAGAAGACCTGTAACGAAACCATAAATACCTGTTGTCTCTGCAACAGCACAACCAAGAAGCATTGTACTTGTTACATCATTCTTGCACTCGGGCTGACGTCCGATTGCTTCAAGAGCCTTAGAAACTGCAGTTCCTTCACCAATACCGGGTCCGATACCTGCGATAAGTGCACATCCTGCACCGATTCCACAACCTGCAAGTGCTATACCTCTAGCTAATAACTGAAAATCTGTCATAATTTTGCCTCCTTCAAGACACATTTAATTGTTTTTATTATTATTTACTTTTTGTCAGCCTTCTTCTGCTGCATTTGCGATATACATTACTGTCAGCATGCAGAAAATAAATGCCTGCATACATCCTGAGAACCAGTCAAAGTATACGCCTGTGATCGCCGGCAAACCTACTCCCAAGATTGGTATCTTTGAGAGGAAGTTACCCACAACTCCCGGAATCAGTCCGAGCAGTGCAGATGATGCCAGTCCCAATGCCCAGTAGATAAGACCATCGATAACTACACCCGAGAGAATATTTCCAAAGTGACGGCACGCCATACTAACCGGCGTAGCAAGCTCTGAAAGAATATTGAACGGGGTCATAACCGCAATAGGTGTCGTAAATCCCTTTAAATATCCGCCTAATCCATTAGTCTTTATCTTAGTCGACGTAATCATGATGAATACGACAATCGCCCAGGCGGCTTCTGTAGATAAGTCTGCTGTCGGGCTTCGTAGCCCAATAAGGCTGATAAGGTTTGAAACCACACTTGTAACAAATAACGCCGATACAAACGGGATCAACTTATCAAATTTAGTGCCTCCGGTGTTATTACGAACAAAGTTATTTCCCATTTCAACAAGCATTTCAGCAAACGCCTGTCTCTTTGAAATGTTCTCCATCTTAAGATCCCTTGTAAGGAATATGCACAATCCTGTTATTATCAGCATTACGATCCACGTAACCACTAAGGTTTCGGTAATGTTGATATCACCGAGAATCGGGATTCCGGTGTGGATAGTCGCATATATCTTAGGACCTACGACTGAGAATTCTTTACTCATATCTTCGCCTTCAACCTCCTTTCCCCGCAGATATAATCCCGCGTAATTTAATCACAATGCTTGGAATAAATAAGGGTGCTATACCCGCTACCGGATTGATAAACGGTAAGACTATAGAAAGAATAATCCAGAGAAACTGAATCATCGTTCTATACCTATAGCTCACTCCCATTGTCTTCCTTGCTCTGTCTTCATCTTCAATAGATGCTACTTTTTGCACAGATACCGCCATGCCTAAGAAATTACCTACAGCGACCATATAACCGCCTATTCCGCCTATGATAACTTTTATGTCAAATGGCGCCCAATCGGGAACTACCATGTGCAAACAAAAAAATACGAGATACATAGCAAGAACGCCTACCGCTACGCTTGTAGCAATTATTCCTGCTTCTTTTTTTACAGCCTTCTGTAATTTCATTTGCTGTCCTCTTTCCGTCTGTATTAATTCAATGATGCCTGTTGAAAGACACTTCGTTGTTGTTTTTCTTCTTTTTTTCTTCTTTGTTGATTACTTGCAGATACACCTTATACGCAGTTGTAATAGAACCTCCAAGCCCCAAAATAAACCCGGGTATGTACACCCACGCTCCTACCGAAAGCTTAGAGCATAACAGATAACAGCCGATCAGACACATCAAAAGAGGCATTATCAAAGAAAGCCCCAGTTGACCAACCATCGCAAATTGACCAAGTATTTCAGACATTCGCTTCATTTGCATCTGAATTCTGACTACGCTCCTTTTCATATAAAAGTCGAAACAAACCTAATTTATATGATACTCTATTTACGTTCATTTCTCAACCAATCCCTGTCAATAAGCTACTTTTGCAAAGTACATGCCAAAATTAGAAAACCATTCGATTCTCGCACAAAAATGTCGCAACAAAAATGAAAAAGCCGCTCAAATGACAGATAATATACTCTGTATTTAAGCGACTTTGCTCAACTATAATTCAATATATTCTTTTTACTGTTCTTCTTCAACAGCAGTTGTCTTAATGTGAAGTTCCTCAAGCTGCTTGTCTGTTACGTATCCGGGTGCTCCCATCATTACATCCTGTGCATTCTTGTTCATAGGGAAAGGAATGATCTCTCTGATAGAATCCTCTCCGGCAAGAAGCATTACCATACGGTCTACTCCGGGTGCGATTCCTGCGTGCGGAGGTGCTCCGTAGCAGAATGCGTTGTACATGGCAGGGAACTTGGCCTTAACGTCTTCCTCTCCAAGTCTTACCATCTCAAATGCCTTTATCATGATCTCTGGATCGTGGTTACGAACAGCTCCCGATGAAAGCTCAACGCCATTACATACAAGGTCGTACTGATCAGCTGTGATAGAAAGAGGATCGATCTCACCTCTCTCAGCCTTAAGAAGAGTCTCAAGACCGCCGCTTGGCATAGAGAAAGGATTGTGGCAGAACTCAAGCTCGCCTGACTCCTCACCGATCTCGTACATAGGGAAATCTACTATCCAGCAGAATGTATACTGCTCTTTATCCATGTGTCCGGGAACAGCAGCGCCGAATGTCTTAACAACAACACCTGCTGTCTTCTGAGCCGCACCAAGCTTGCCGCTTGAAAGAACAACAAGGTCTCCCGGCTTAACGCCAAGTGCCTCAACTACTTTATCCTTGATAGGTGCAACGAACTTAGCAATTCCGCCTACAAGCTCGCTGTTATCGTCCATTCTGAACCAATATGCCTTGTTACCTGACTGAACTTCTACATCTCCGATAGTCTTGTCGATGAACTTTCTGCTCTCTTTGAAATCAGAGATTACAACAGCCTTTACTCTTACGTCTGTTGCAGAACCGTCTTCTGCCTTTGTAGCAAAAGGTCCGAATCCACAATCTGCAAGAACTTCCGTAGCGTCCTGAACAGTAAGGTCGATTCTGAGATCGGGCTTATCCGTTCCGTATTTCTCCATAGCCTCAAGATAAGGAATTCTCATGAAAGGAGCTCCTGAAGCACGGTCGTAGTTCCCGTATTTAGCAAATATAGGAGGAAGAACATCCTCGATAACGGCAAATACGTCTTCCTGTGAAGCGAATGCCATTTCCATATCAAGCTGATAGAATTCTCCGGGACTTCTGTCTCCTCTTGCATCCTCATCACGGAAGCAGGGAGCGATCTGGAAGTAGCGGTCAAATCCTGCTGTCATAAGGAGCTGCTTGAACTGCTGAGGAGCCTGGGGAAGTGCATAAAACTTACCCGGATGCTTTCTTGCAGGTACAAGATAGTCTCTTGCGCCCTCAGGTGAAGATGCTGTAAGTATAGGTGTTGTGATCTCAAGGAAGCCATGTTCAGTCATAGCGCTTCTGAGAGCGGCAACAACGTTGCATCTTAAGATAATATTCTTTTTAACCTCAGGATTTCTGAGATCAAGGTAACGATATTTAAGACGTGCAGTCTCGTCAGCTTCTCTTGAGTGGTTGATCTCAAAAGGAAGCTCGTTATAACGGCAGCGTCCCAAAATCTCGATTGATTCGGGAACAACTTCGATGTCTCCGGTTTCCTGCTTCGGGTTCTTGGAACTTCTCTCTCTTACAACTCCCTTTACGGAAATTGTTGATTCCTTGTTGATCGCCTTGGCTGTCTTAACCATCTCTTCAGTCTCAAGGACGATCTGAGTTGTGCCGTAGAAATCGCGAAGAACTACGAATCCAAGTCCGCTTCCGACTTCTCTCATATTCTCAAGCCATCCGACAAGAGTTACGCTCTCGCCGACATTATCAATACGAAGTTCACCGCAGTTATGTGTACGTGATTGCATCATTAGTGTTACTCCATTCTTTTATTCATTAAATCTGCATTAAAAAAGTTGTGCGCGATATTTTTATCCAATACCACGCACAACATTTTAGACCAACATTGTAATAGTTGCAAGTGAAAACACCAAACCTTATTTAACCCTGTTTCCACCCCACTCAACAACAGTAAAGCCTTCTCTGTTGAATTCATCCAAATACTGCGGATTAAGAAGAACGTATCTATCCGAAGGATACCAAGCCATAAATACACGAATGAGAGTATCCGGCTTGGGCTCTATGTTAAGCTTTGCACCCTTTGTATAAGCGCTTCCCTGAAAACTGATAACGTTATACTCGTTTCCTGCCATCTGAGGCATCCAATACTCAATAAATTCAGCTATCTCTTTCTCATTAAGTCCGATCTCGGTAAGCTTCGCTTTAAGGAAAGCCTCCGTCTCTTCACCCCTTACACAGAAGCCTGAGAAAAAGTTGTAATTGTGTCTGGGATCCCCTTCCCAATAGAGATAGTCATACTTCTCTCCTTCAAAGGTGATCGTTCCGTCTCTGTCAGCCGTAACCTTCCAACCGTTATCTATATTGAATTCAGGATCAAGCTCAACCAGATTGCCATCGTAATCAAGCGTTACGGAAACCTCCGTATCGTCCTCTTCAGGATATAGATAAATTACCGGTTTTCGGTCTACTCCAACGCCTTCCGAAACACCAGACTCTGGGCAGGTATCAACTGTTTTCCCAATACTAAAAACAGTAAGCAATATGCCCATAACAACAGTTACAATAAGACACTTCTTGCCCATAAGACCACCTCCGATCTTTCGTACATTAATTATATAATGTATATCGGCAAAAAGATACCTTTACTTCATCATAAAACTAAAATTTTTATAATATTCTTAATATTATCTGATAATTGACGTTAAATCATCTGACACCGGGCCTGTTTCCCGCTTTCTCAGGCGCTTTTTCAGGCACTTTTTCAATGGTCATCTTTCCAACTATTTCATTTGGATTAAGTTTGTAGGAATTTATGTCGCCGACATTGTTATAGCAGACAAGTTTCAATGTGATCATCTTGTTCTGCTTGAGAGTACAAAACTGATAGATTTCGGCATAAGGCGGCTCTGCCACAGTCTTCACGCGAAGATATTTGCTTTTATTGTATTTGACAATATCAGTTGTTATCTCGCTTACCTTTACGCCCTCTTTTTTCATCGAATTGCGGATTTGTCCTTCAAGATCACCGAAGAACTTTTTGATTGCTTCATCAGGCATGTTATAAAGATCTGCACCCTTTGTATCGAAGTTCTCGACCGATACAGACATCTCACCGTCATTGGCTGAAACCCAAAGATCATAGCCGCTGTTAGCCATGAGTCTGGAAACTTCGGCAGCATTTCTAAGACGCCCCGTACCATCGGAATAAACAGTCTTACCACCCATAAAGCATGTTCCGTACTCAGGCAGAACAATATCTACCGCGGTATTTCCCTTTTCTAAGCGCACTTTTTTGTCAATCGCATAAGCATCTGTTCCGGCTACCCCAACCAAAAAGAAAAACAATGCAATCGCCGCTACCAAACGTCTGATTCTTTTTAAATTCTTTTTCATTTTATCCTCTCATTTTCTACATATAACGCCCCCACAACAAGTAACTTTTTCTCTTCCCAAAATGACACTATTAAGATAACTCATTCTTAGTATTATGACAACCAAAACTTGCTTCCTGACTAAATTGTGTTGCAGTATTTGCGATATTTTAAAAACAACTTCTGAAGCTATCAGTTTAATCAAATCTTTCTATACACAAGTCTGCCAATTTGTGTTAAAGTAAACTTGCTCAATGTCTTGAGCTATTCGATTCACGATAAGTGGATAATCCCCGAATGAAAGGTGGTGGTTTTTATGAAGTCAGATTCACATCGATGCGGCAGTGATCCTGCTCCTGGTCGAAGTACCATAAAAACCACATACGCAAAAGGAGATTACCATGGAATTACAAGAAGAGAAAACAATCGTTGAAATCCTGAAAGAACTTCTTGATGCAAGGCAATACACCATGCTCCGCCAGACCATCTCGGAAATGAACACAGTTGATATAGCTGCTGCAATGGGCGAGATGGAAGACGAGGATTCCCTTAAGATGTTCAGAATCCTCCCCAAAGACATGGCTGCGGATGTATTCGCCGACCTGGAACTGGATGATCAGCAGTATATCATCCGTTCACTGTCAGACCGAGAAGCTTCCAACATTATTGACAATCTAATGGCGGATGATGCTACCGACCTTTTGGAAGAGATGCCCGCCAGTGTAGTAAAACGCATACTTGCAAGCGCAAGTCCCGAGACAAGAGCCGATATCAATCACCTGCTCCGATATCCCGAAGACTCTGCCGGAAGTATCATGACCGTGGAGTACGTAGACCTCCGCGAAGACATGACTGTCACAGATGCAATCGACAGGATAAGAAAAAAGGGCGTTGATTCAGAAACCATCAACATCTGTTATGTTGTTACAAGGCAGAAAATTCTTGTCGGAACAGTTGCACTAAGATACTTGCTTATAATGAAACCCGATGAGATCATCGGCGACATAATGAACACAAATGTCATCAGCATCAATACTATGACCGACCAGGAAGAAGCTGCAAGAATCTTCCAGAAGTACGGATTTACAGCAATGCCTGTTGTAGACAACGAATCACGAATGGTCGGAATCATCACCATCGATGACGTTGTGGACATCCTGGAAGAAGAGGCTACCGAGGATATCGAGAAGATGGCTGCTATCGTGCCGTCAGATAAGCCTTATCCTAAAGTTGGAATTTTAGAAACATACAGAAAAAGAATTCCCTGGCTGCTATTCCTTATGATCAGCGCAACATTTACCGGAGGGATAATCGCACACTATGAAGCAGCTTTAACAGCCTTTGCTCTTACCGCATATATTCCAATGCTTATGGACACAGGCGGAAATGCAGGCTCACAGGCAAGTGTTTCAATCATTCGTGGATTGTCACTTAAAGAAATTGAATTTAAAGACTTATTTAAAATTGTCTGGAAAGAGATACGAGTTGCGGTACTTTGCGGTTTTACACTTGCCGTTGCAAACTTTCTCAGACTGCTGATCTTTGCTCACGGTGTTCCAATCGCAACTTCAGCTGTTGTTTGTCTTACATTGTTTGTTGTCGTACTTATTGCCAAGCTTGTTGGATGTTTCCTCCCTATGTTGGCATCACGTTTTGGGTTCGATCCGGCAGTTATGGCAAGTCCGTTTATTACAACAATAGTTGACGCATTGTCACTGCTTGTTTTCCTTAACATAGCAACTGCATTATTAGCTTGAACAGAACAAAGAGTTGCTTTGCAACTCTTTGCGCGCCGATGCGCGCAAGCTTTAGCTTGCATAATACTTCTGCGCATCGGTCGCATCCATAGCGGAGCGTTTTTTATTTGATAGGAATTTCCTATCAAATAAAAATAGCGTAGCCCCCATTTTGAGTGGCTACGCTATTTTCAATTCACATAACGATTTTTACCACGTCCAGGTATAATCGACGTGACCATCACTAGCATTTAAGGTTTGATACTGTTGACCGTTAACCCACATAGTAACAAATACGTTTTTGTTTCCGTTGTAACTTGTTCTAAAACAGCTTAAATATCTTCCGAAGATTACCCTTGGAATGTTTTTCTCCAATTACCGAATGTATATCTAAGCACGCACGCAACTCCGGTAATAGCCCAGGTAAGCGCGTTCGTATACCAGCATCCCCACATTCCCACAGCGGGTATTGCTACAAGTATTGTCGCAAAGCCTATTCTGCCTACAACTTCCGTGACACCGTTTATAAGCGCAAATGCAGCGTCTCCTACGCCGTTTAGCATTCCTCTGAACACATATATCAGCCCAAGGAAGAAATAGAACATACCGGTAATTCTGAGGCCTTTTGCGCCTATCTCTATCGCCCTAGTCTGGTCGGTAAATATTGAAATTACACTTTCTCCAAAAATCACCATCACAGCGAACATCGTAGCGCTGAACGCCGCAACAAGAATCACGCTCTTAAGGCAGCCACTCTTTACTCTGTCAAGTTTCCCGGCACCGATATTCTGACCTGCAAATGTCGAAACCGCTGTTCCAAGAGATCCGTATGGCTGCTGAACAAGCTGTTCTATCTTTCCGCACACCGTATACGCCGTCAGGACATCCGTTCCAAATCCATTTACAACTCTCTGAAGCGAAACACATGAGAAGGCAATAAGTGCGTTCTGAAGTGCAAGCGGTATGCCTAGTCTTGTCGCTTTAATAATTATATTCGGATCGATCTTTTTGTGCCTGGATTCCAGCTTCAAATAGGCATTGGTCTTTACTCCCATGATAATAGAGCCTATCATTGCAACAGTCTGCGAAATGATCGTTGCAACAGCCGCACCTCCGGCGCCCCATCCAAGGCCCTTTACGGTAATAAGATCAAGTACTATATTGATCCCGCACGCAACGCCAAGAAATATTAGGGGTGTTCGGGAATCGCCGAGAGCCCTCAATATTGAAGAGATCATGTTGTAACCTGCAACCAGGAATGTTCCGCCGCACACCACTCTCATGTATATGAGTGCTTCTGACATACACTCATCCGGAACATGCAAAAGAACCAGGATTCCCCTTGCAAAGATCACGCTGATAAGGCTCATTGCCAGTCCTACTACAATCGTGATCACCACAGCGTTTCCTACTGTCTTTTTTACAAGCTCTTCCTTACCTGCCCCAAAGTGCTGGGAAATCATGATACCTACACCGGATGCCATACCAAGGCACAGTGAGAAAAAGAGAAAGTTAAGACTTCCGACGGTTCCTATAGCCGCAAGTCCATATTTTCCTCCATATCTTCCGACAATCAATGAATCTGCAAGATTGTAAAACTGCTGAAATAGATTCCCCAGCAGCATCGGAATAGTAAACTTTATAAGAAGCGCAAGCTCGTTGCCCTTCGTCATATCTGTAACATATTTATTGTTCATACAGATCCCCTCATAACGCGTTGTCCGCTATTTTTACTCTATCATCCTTTTATACAAAATTAAATAGGAACGCCCCAAAAATGAGACGTCCCTAAATAATTACATATTATTATCTAATTTGTACAGGTTACGATTAAAGTGCCTCGTGGCATGTACGTGCGATAACGTCGAGCTGCTGCTCCTTAGTAAGGTTGATGAACTTAACAGCATATCCTGATACACGGATAGTGAAGTTAGCATACTCAGGCTTCTCAGGATGCTCCATAGCATCGATGAGCTTCTCCTTACCAAATACGTTAACGTTAAGGTGATGAGCACCCTGGTCAAAGTATCCGTCAAGAACGCTAACAAGCTTGTTTGATCTCTCCTCATCGTCGTGACCAAGAGCGTTAGGGTTCATTGTCTGTGTGTTAGAAATTCCGTCGAGAGCGTACTCGTAAGGAATCTTAGCAACAGAGTTAAGTGAAGCAAGAAGTCCTGTCTTCTCAGCACCGTATGAAGGTGATGCTCCGGGTGCAAATGAAGCGAATGCAGGTCTTCCATCAGGTGTAGCACCTGTAGCCTTACCATAAACAACGTTAGATGTGATTGTAAGGATAGATGTTGTAGGCTCAGAATCACGATATGTGTGGTGCTTCTCGATCTTCTTCATGAATGTCTTAAGAAGCCATACAGCGATCTCGTCTGCTCTCTCATCATCGTTACCGTATCTAGGGAAGTCTCCCTCTACCTTGTAATCAACAACAAGGCCTGACTCATCACGAACAGTTGTAACCTTAGCATACTTGATAGCTGAAAGTGAATCTACAACGTGTGAGAATCCTGCGATACCTGTAGCGAATGTACGTCTTACATCTGTATCGATAAGAGCCATCTCAGCTGCTTCGTAGTAGTACTTGTCGTGCATGTACTGGATAAGGTTGAGGATGTTTACATAGAGTCCTGCAAGCCAATCCATCATGATGTCATACTTGTGCATAACTTCATCGTAATCAAGTACATCAGCTGTGATAGGAGCCATCTCAGGACCTACCTGCATGTGCTTGCCGTCCTTTGTAAGGAACTTCTCATCCTTACCACCGTTGATAGCGTAAAGAAGGCACTTAGCAAGGTTAGCTCTTGCTCCGAAGAACTGCATCTCTTTACCTGTCTGTGTAGCAGATACGCAGCAGCAGATGCTGTAGTCATCGCCCCAGATAGGACGCATAACATCATCGTTCTCGTACTGGATTGAAGAAGTTGTAACCGAAATCTTAGCAGCATACTTCTTGAATGTCTCAGGGAGCTTAGATGTGTAGAGCACTGTAAGGTTAGGCTCAGGTGAAGGTCCCATGTTCTCAAGAGTATGAAGGAAACGGAAGTCGTTCTTTGTAACCATGTGACGACCATCCATTCCAAGTCCACCAACTTCAAGTGTAGCCCATACAGGGTCACCTGAGAAGAGGTTGTTGTATGAAGGAATACGAGCGAACTTAACCATTCTGAACTTCATTGTCATGTGGTCGATAAGTTCCTGTGCCTCTTTCTCTGTAAGAGTTCCTTCTTTAATATCTCTTTCAATATAAATATCAAGGAATGTTGAAACACGTCCTACTGACATTGCAGCACCGTTCTGTGTCTTGATAGCTGCAAGGTATCCGAAGTAGAGCCACTGAACAGCTTCCTTAGCGTTCTTAGCGGGAGCAGAAATATCAAATCCGTAAACGGCTGCCATTTCCTTCATTCCCTTAAGAGCTCTAACCTGCTCAGAGATTTCTTCTCTCTGACGGATGATGTGGTCAAGCATTGTTCCATCACCACAGTTGTTGTAATCATCCATCTTCTTCTTGATGAGGTAGTCGATACCGTAAAGAGCTACTCTTCTGTAGTCGCCTACGATACGTCCACGGCCGTATGTATCAGGAAGACCTGTTACGATGTGGCTGTGTCTTGCTGCTCTCATCTCAGGAGTGTAAGCATCAAATACTGCCTGGTTGTGAGTCTTGTGGTACTCTGTGAAGATCTTGTGGAACTTCTCATTTACCTTGTATCCGTATGTCTCAGCAGCTTCTTCAGCCATCTTGATTCCACCAAAAGGCATGAATGCTCTCTTAAGAGGCTTATCAGTCTGAAGACCAACGATCTGCTCAAGATCCTTCATAGACTCATCAATATATCCGGGGCCATATGCTGTAAGACTAGAAACAACTTCTGTCTCACACTCAAGAACGCCGCCCTTTTCACGTTCCTGTTTCTGGAGCTCCTGAAGCTTGCCCCAAAGCTTATCTGTAGCTTCTGTAGGCTCAGCCAAAAAGCTCTCATCTCCGTCATAAGGTGTGTAGTTGTTCTGGATGAAATCTCTTACGTTAACGTCATCCAACCAGTGGGTTCCCTTAAACCCGCGCCATGCTTCGTTCATTTTACGTACTCCTCGTTAAAATATTATCATATGTATTGTTCGAGATTGATGATATCACCTGTTACACAACCAAACATTGATTGTAATCAAGTTTTAAGATTTTATTAAAATTAATATTAAAATAAGCAAAAAAGGCAGATGCTATCTGCATCCACCTTCCTGATATTATTTCCCGTTTAATATGTTCATGGCGTTATCAACCCTATCTTTTGTAGGAGATTTTACGCCGTCGAGCTTATATGGTATTCCGAGAGTCTCGAACTTGTGCTGTCCCATCGAATGATAGGGAAGAACCTCTATCTTTTCCACATTGGAAAGTGTCTCTATGAACGCTCTTGTCTTCTTGAGATATTCATCATTGTCCGTTATTCCGGGCACAAGCACATGACGGATCCAGATGGGCTGGCCCATTTCCGAAAGATACTTCATTCCGTCAATAATATTATCATTCGGAAGTCCCGTAAGCTCTATATGTTCATCTCTATCAATGTGCTTGATATCAACAAGCATAAGGTCTGTGTACTTCAAGAGCTCATTGAACTTGGAGAAAAAAGGCTCCTCACGTGTGAAAGGCTGAAGTGCCGTATCAATACAAGTGTTGATCCCGCGCTCTTTGGCCTTCTTAAACAGCTCTGTCAAAAAGTCAATCTGAAGAAGCGGCTCTCCTCCGCTGACTGTTATTCCACCTTCCGTACCCCAATATGATCTGTATCTCTCAGCAAAGTCCAAAAGCTCATCGGGAGTACGCATGTCCTCTGAATTGGGATCCCATGTATCCGCATTGTGACAATACTTGCATCTTAATTTGCATCCCTTGAGGAATACGATAAATCTGATTCCGGGTCCGTCTACCGAACCGAATGTTTCTATTGAATGAATTGCACCTTTAACCATTATTACTCCGTTTCATTACATAGTCTGTAAAAAGATAAATCACTGATAAATATAAATTTCCCTGAGCGCATCTCTGTCAAGAACCCTGATCTTGGCATGCCCTACTCTCTCTATAAGACCGCTCTTTTCCATCTCCCTGAGTTTCCTGCTGACCGTCTCTGTTCTAAGATTTACACTCGCAGCAATGTCGTCGAGTTTTAATACTATGTCATCGCCCACACTTCTGTCAACTCTGTACATCAAAAATCCCGCCAGTCTCGCCATGGGATCCTTGGTGGAAAGTAGCATATTTCTTTCATTGGCATCGTGGAGTTTTTTGCTCAAAAGAATGATGATATTCATTGCGGCCGCAGGATCATCCACAACCTTTATGAAATCATCCCTGTGTATCTGGCAAATAGAAGCATTTGTAAGACATACCGCCGAATACGGATATATACTTCCGTCCAAAAACATGCCTTCCCAAATGATATCGTGATCAGCAAGTATGGTTATGATCTGCTCTCTTCCGAGAGAATCGTACCTGCACAGCTTAACTCTGCCTTTTCTTATAATACAGATCGAATCTACCGGCTCGCCCTCTCTGAAAAGATAGCTGTTCTTCTTGAGTGTCTCATGAATCGAATGTTCCATAAGGCTTACCTGCGCGTTTACGGGAAGTCCCTCGATAATGGGGACACTTGCCGTACACAATCCGCCGCATTCCTCACAGATATTAAGACCGATTATTCCTTTTTTTAATTCCTCCGCCTGACTCTGCTCTTGATATATTCCGTTTTGTTTTTCTTTCTTTTCGCTCATACGCAAACACCGACACTCGTTACTCTTTTGACCACAAATAGCAATACGCCTGCGTTCGTCCTGCAAAAGGCTGAGTCTTAAGCAGTTCTCTGACTTCTTTTTTGGTATACCATCCGGGAACTATCTCTTCCAAAGTTGAGCTGCTCTTTGAAAAAGTTCCCGCTGCTTTTCCTACGCAGCAAAGATTCTTCTCGTTTGAAAATCCCACAGCACTGTAGCTCTCGCCGATCCACTCATCGATACTTACGATATCAAGTCCTGTTTCTTCCTTGAGCTCTCTTCTTGCGCTCTCTTCAGGCTGTTCACCGGGATCGATAAGCCCCGCGGGGAAATTGTATACCCATGCACCGGGAGCGAGTCTGAACTCCTTGTTTATAAGTATCTTCTCACCTGTCTCATCATGCATTATGAGAACAACCGCGTCGACTTTGTTGTTGTGAATATCTTCATATCCCTTAAGATTGGGATTTCTGCTGATTATCTCGTAAGTCTTGTCCTTGTTATCCACCGTCTTGTAGTGAAGATCATAGCGCGTTATAAACTCGCCCTGCTCCTTCTTTTCCAAATACTGAAATTCCATCCGTTATAGCTCCTACATTAAAACTTAACTGAAGGAAGCTGATATTTTCTCTCGTAAAAATCAACTGCCTGCTCAAAGCCTTCTGTCTTCTCAGCTTTGAGTGTTTCCAAATACTCATGCGCATCGTACGCATCATCGTGAACCTCGATCACCCCGACAGCAATATTACTGCAGTGATCTGCAATTCGCTCGTAATCCGTTCCTATATCGCTAAGGTCAAATCCCTGTTCGATAGTGCATTTGCCCTTGCGAAGTCTTCTGACATGACGTCTCTTTACCTCTTTCTGAATGCCGTCAATGGCTTCTTCCAAAGGTTCGATAGATTTAGCAGTCGAAACATCCCTTGTTTCAAACGCTTTGATAGACATTTCCACAATCTCTTTTACCGCAGATGAGAATATATCCATCTCTGTCTGCATCTTGGGTGTAAATGTCCTCTGATTTGCCGACATTCCCCTTGCTTTCTGCATAATGTTGAGCGCGTGATCGCTTATTCTCTCATAATCAGTTATGCAGTGAAGAAGCATTGTAAGTGTATGGCTGTCTTCAGGTGCAAGATGATGATTATTTATCTTCATAAGGTAAGTTCCAAGCTGATCCTCGTACTGGTCAACCTTGCGCTCAAGATAATCAACCTCCTGCGCAACTTCCTCTTTGTAATCCGTAATAAGTTCAATCGCCTTATCAAGAGCATCTTTGGACATATTGGCCATCTCGATCGCAGCCTGTCTTGCCTGCTCAAGCGCAAACGGCGGGTTTGCAAGGAAAAGAGGATCCAGAGTTCTGATACCCTGCTGCTCTTCCTGATCTTTTTTCTCCTTCTCATCAATAGGAATTGAGCTGAGTGCCAGGTTTACAAGCACCGATGAGAAAGGAAGCATAAGCGGTGTTGCAATAAGGTTTACAAGTGTGTGCACTCCCGGAATTCCCGCAAGTCCGACTTCATTATGCATAAACGAGAAATTCATCACAGCGTTTAAAGAATAGAAAATCACCATAAAAAGCCCTGCTTTTATGATATTAAAGTACAAGTGCATAAGCGCTGTTCTCTTACCGTTCTTATTAGCGCCAAAAGATGACAGGATCGCCGTGATACATGTACCAACCTCAGCTCCGACTACAACAGGGATAGCTATGCTGAAATACACAGGTATGCTTCCGGATATCGCCTGTAACACACCGATTGTTCCGGCAGAGCTCTGAATAAGCATGGTAAAAAATATACCAACCAGGAATCCGATCAAAGGATTGCTGAACTTCATAAGAAGAGTTCTGAATCCCGCATTATCTTTAAGCGGAGCTACCGCATCAGACATGCTGCTCATACCGAACATCAAAACAGAAAATCCAAGAAGGATTGTTCCAATATTTTTCTTTTTCTCACTTTTGGAAAACATGTAAAGCCCGATACCGATGAGAGCCAGGAAAGGTGTGAATGATCTGGGCTTTAAGAGTTCCAGCCACAAATATTTCGTGCTGTTCAGATTATTAAGTGTAAGAATCCATGCCGTAAATGTTGTACCAAGGTTAGCACCAAGTATAACGTTTACTGCCTGTTTAAGGGTTACGATTCCTGAATTAACAAGACCAACTACCATTACGGTAGATGCAGATGATGATTGAACCAGTGCGGTGACACCAACACCGAATAAATAAGCGATTATAGGATGCTTGGTAACTTTGGCAAGTACACTTTCAAGACGTCCTCCGGCAGCCTTGGTAAGGCCTCCGCTCATAACGTTCATTCCATACAAAAACATTGCAAGACCGCCAACAAGCCCTGCTACCATTTTAAAACTGTCTAAAAATTCTTTCATTTCACCTCCATAGGCACTCTTCGCTAAGGGCTCTCTACCCTTCGTACCTATCTGTCTTTTTCTTCTTATTGTTACAAATCTATTTTATAGGATGGCGTCAAAAAAAGCCACAAATTAATTTAGCCCTCTTTTTACAGCCTTTTCATCAGCCTTACGTATTCTCCATAAGAAGCACCGCCGACAGGCACGCTGTTCTCTCCGTTGTATTCTCTTCCGTATATGTCTTCCTCTACAGAGACAGTATCGAGATATTCAAAGCCGAGCTTCTTGCAAAGATTTATTGAGATCTCGTTCTCCGCCTTCACAAGTGTCTGGACCTTATCAAAAAGAAGAATATCTCTGCCGTAGTCAAGAACCGCATTGCACGCTTCAAACGCATAGCCCTGTCTCTGGAACTCTTTTCCTATAAGAAATCCAAGTTCTATATCATCAAATCCGTTTCTCACAGAATATCCGACTCTGCCTATTACTCTGCCGTCACTTCGCCTTACGAGAGTCCATATGCCAAAGCCCATAAGTCCGTATACTTTCTCGATGTAGTCCTTCTGATATCTTTTCTCATCTTCGGGATTCTCAAACAGGCCTTCCATATATCTGGTCATCTCGGGATCTTTGTAAAGCTTATAGAATTCATCCACATCATCAAGGGTTGTCTCCCTGACAAGGAGCCTGTCCGTTGTAAGCACATCCCACGGCTCCTTCGCATATCTCTGATACGCCTTTATGAATGAATCTATATCGACTTCGTCAATGTCGGAAAAAATATATTTAACTCCGGGGAACTCCTCATTCCTGTTCAGCACATGTTCAACGCCTATTACATAAAAGCCCTCTTTAGTCGCTCTTTCGGAAATTTCTTTCCTGTCCGCAACTACCAGCATTTCCCCATCAGGCTTATGTATTTTGAAAAAATCCTGTGCCCCAAGAATCTCTGAATCCAATCCGCAACTTTTTATATAAGCTTTCGCAGACTCCATGCTTTCCGAGACTTCTTTATTCTTCAGGCTTTCCTCATCTAATGTAAAAACAATCTTCTTAAGCACGAATTTTTCCTCCAAGAACAATTATAATACAATAAACCGTAAAACGCCCGCATTTACTGAAAAATGCGAGCGTTCATAATTTGTTTACAATTCTTTAAAAGATTGGTTACTTCAAATCATCTTTTGGACATACCTGCTTGTTATTATAATATTGTCAGATGAGTTGAGACAGACAATACCAATTAAACTTTTTCATAATGTGCCGGGTAAGAGATACTTACCCGGCATCCTCCCTTTTTAATAGGGCTTTTTTTAATTAATAATGAATATTACTTTTTCTTGTTTCCGTGAAGGAACATTTCCATATCAGCGACAGCTGATTCCTCATCGCTTCCTTCTGCGATAACCGTTACCTCTTCTCCGGTGTTAAGACTAAGTGTCATCATACCCATAATGCTCTTCGCATTAACTTTCTTGGACTGAGCCTCGATATGAACTGTACTCTCGTACTTACTTGCGAGCTGAACAAGCTCTGCAACAGGTCTTGCCTCCAGTCCTCTGGGCAACTTAATCTCGATAGATTTTGTCAACATAATAATTCCCTCCTCATCTCAGCTTATCCGCAAGCTCGCTCAGTTTCCTAAGCCGATGATTAACTCCTGACTTACCTACAGGCGGATCAAGATACTTGCCCAACTCGAGAAGCGTCGCATCAGGGTGTTCAAGCCTGACCTCCGCCATCTCCCGCAAGTTCTCCTGCAGGCGATTAAATCCGTAAAAGTCTCTGATATATGTAATGTCCTCTATCTGTTTAGTCGCGGCATTAACAGTCTTTGTTATGTTGGCGACTTCACAGTTGACTCTTCTATTAATGGAATTCCTCATCTCTTTTACAATTCTGAGATTCTCCAGATTCATGAGACTTATAGGCGCTTCCATTATATTAAGAAGATCCACGATACCGGAGCCTTCCTTAACATATAACACAAAATACTTCTTACGTCTGACTATTCTTGCCTCAATATCAAAGCTCTCAATTATTTCCTGTAATCGGAGTGCCTGATTCTCATAGTCACAGACAAATTCCAAGTGATACCCTTTATTGGGATCGCTGATGGAACCGATGCACAAGAAAGAATCGCGAAGAAAGGCTCTCCTGCAGCAAGAGTTCTTAGTGATCAACGGACTCACACCTTCATCCAAAGGTCTGAATTTACCCTGACCGTCAATCAGTCTTATAGCCTTAAGACACGATTCAAGAATATCCCCTTCACCCAGAACAGGCCTGTAAACTCGCCCATTTACCTTGATATCGGGGGATTCCTCCAAAAAGCTAGTTCCTATATTAAATGCTTTTTTTAATAATGTAAAGAACTTTCTAATTACAGCTTCGTTGTCAGGCTGTAAATAAAGCATTATCGGCCTGTCGTTTTTTAGTTCAACGTAGCCCGTGCTATTGATAATAGCAGCTAGCTCCGCGAGCCGGCAGTGCCTTGACGAACCTATACGTTTAGCAAGTTCTTCCTTTACGTCCGCTGAAAAAGACATACCTCACCTTGCCTGTTTAACATCTCTGTGCAAAAGCTTGAGTCCGAACTTTCCGTCTCCCGCTTTTAATCTGTCGTACAGTTCATTTGCTATGGTAACGCTTCGATGCTGCCCTCCGGTACATCCGATTGCAACAACAAGCTGATATTTTCCTTCTTTTACATAGCCGGGAATCAGGAATTCAAGCATATCCGTCAGCTTATCCAGAAACTGTCCGCATTCGGGAAAACTTTTCACATAGTCCTGAACCGGTTTGTCGTTTCCTGTCTGATGCTTGAGCTCATCTATATAGAAAGGATTGGGCAGGAATCTCACATCAAATACGAGATCCGCGTCCGACGGGATTCCATATTTGAAGCCAAAAGAAAGCACCGTTACCATAAGAGAGTTGTACTCTTCATTTCTTACAAATATACGGTCGAGCTCTTCACGAAGTTCTCTTGTAAGGAGCTGAGAAGAGTCTATAACGTAGTCCGCTCTCTTTTTTACCTCTGTAAGAACCGCTCTCTCCTTGGCAATTCCGTCTTCTATACGATTTCCGACATCATTGACGTTCATGGGATGAACACGTCTTGTCTCTTTGTATCTCTTTATAAGAACTTCATCGCTTGCATCCATGTACAAGACTTCTATTGGAAGTCCTCTTTCTTTAAGAGTATCAATGATACCCGCAACTTCTTCGAACTTCTGTCCCGCTCTTGCATCAATTCCAAGAACGACCTTACTGATTCCATTATCCGGAACCGCAACAAGTTCTGCAAACTTCTCTATCAAAAACACAGGAAGATTATCTACGCAATAAAAACCTGCGTCTTCAAGCATATGTATGGCAGTAGACTTTCCACCGCCGCTCATTCCGGTAACAACTACGAATCTCATGACTCAATCCTTTCATAATAACTTATGGCCCGCACTAAGTACTCTACTCAAATCTACTCAAATCTACCCAACATAATAACCTCGGGTTCCAGCATTACTCCATAGGATTCGTATACCTTCTTCCTTACGTCATCTATTACTTTGTATATATCGGCCGAAGTTGCGGAATCTTTATTTATCACAAAGCCGCAATGTTTCTCCGACACGCATGCACCGCCAACGGTATAGCCCCTAAGTCCCGCATCCTGGATAAGCTTTCCCGCGAAGTTCCCCTCAGGTCTTTTAAAAGTCGATCCGGCGCTGGGATATTCAAGCGGCTGTTTGTCACGTCTTCTCTGCGCAAGATCCGACATCTTTGCTATGATATCTTCTTTTTGTCCCTTCTTAAGTTCAATAAGTACGGACAATACAATATATTTTTTGCCCTTAATAAAGCTGGTCCTGTAGCCGAATTCCATATCGTCGCATGAAAGCGTCACAACTTCACCTTCAGGTGATATGGCACTGACTTCCTTTACGACCTGCTTCATCTCACCGTCATAGGCTCCGGCATTCATAACCATCGCACCGCCGATAGTTCCCGGGATTCCCGCAGCGAACTCGAAACCCGTAAGCTCTTTTTCCCTGGCAAAAGAAGCTATGGCTGAATTAAGTGCACCGGCTTCCGCTCTGATACAAGTGTCATTTACTTCCGATACACCTGTAAAGTGCTTCAAAGATACAATCACGCCATCATACCCTTCATCGGACACAAGAAGGTTACTTCCGTTTCCGAGAACAAAGTAGTCGGCACCTTCAGCTCTGAGGCACTTAAGAACCTCCAAGAGCTGCCGCGTATCTTTCGGGCTTATAAATAAGCTCGCAGGCCCACCGGTTCTAAACGTAGTGTGCCTGCTCATTTCTTCATTCAATATTATGTTTTCTTCCGAGACAATATCTCTCAGACTTGTAATAAAATCGTTATTCAAAAAAATCTCCTTTAATACAGAAGCATTCTGGCTGCGCCGAAGACTCCCGCATCATTTCCAAGCTTTGCAAGTGCGAACTGTGCTGTGCTGCAACCTGAAAATACATACTTTTTAAATGAAGGCATCAAGAGGTCGAAAAGCATTTCTCCTGCTTTTGAAACTCCGCCGCCTATAACTATTATCTCAGGATTTACAACCGTCGCAACGCTTGCGATTCCTTTTCCCAAGTAATAGCCGTATTTCTCAGCGCACTGAACAGCGACTTTGTCACCCTTCTTGGCTGCATCGAAAACGTCCTTGCACTCGAAGTCCTTGCCGCGAAGTACGCTGTCTTCTGTTGTCTCAACGAGGATTCTCTTGGCAACTCTTACTGCTCCGGTAGCGCTTCCGTACTGTTCAAAGCATCCGTGATTGCCGCATCCGCAAGCATCGGGCTCATCGTCAACAAGATGGATATGTCCGATCTCTCCACCTGAACCTGTAGCTCCTGTGAGGATCTTGCCTTCGTTAATGATTCCGCCGCCCACGCCTGTTCCGAGAGTAACAAGGAGCATGTTCTGATGTCCCTGTCCGCCGCCTCTCCACTGCTCACCGAGGGCTGCAACGTTAGCGTCGTTTCCGGCTTTTACCTTGAATCCTGTGAGAGCTTCGAGCTCTTTTACCACGTTGAGCTTGGACCAGCCGAGGTTAACTGCCTGAAGACACATGCCATCTGCGTCTACAGCGCCGGGAACGCCAAGTCCGATTCCGATAACATCGTCGGATGAAAGATTCTTCTCAGCGATCTTAGCCTTAACAGACTCTGCAACATCACTTAAAATGCTGCTTCCGTTGTTCTCTTTTCTGGTAGGTATCTCCCAGAGCTCAACCTTCTCGCCTTCCTCTGTAAGAAGTCCTATCTTAGCAGTTGTTCCTCCGATATCTACGCCAAATACATATTTTCCCATTACCTCTATATTCTCCTTTTATGAATTAATCCTCGTCATCGTCGTCATCATCAGAACGTCTTCTTGCAAGCGAATTCTGAACCCTGTTGTAGAGCTCCTGAGCCGCATTGTAGCCCATCTGCTTCTGTCTGTGGTTAACTGCTGCCGATTCGCAGATTACCGCAAGATTTCGACCGGGTCTGATAGGAATTCTGTGACAAACTATCTTGTTGCCGAGATATTCCGTATATTCCTCTTCAAGTCCGAATCTGTCGTACTCGCTGTCCTTGTCCCACTCTTCGAGCTTGATAACAAGGTCAATCGTCTGTGTCTCCCTTACGCTTGATACACCGTAAAGAGTCTTAACATCTATGATTCCGACACCTCTCATCTCAATGAAATGCCTTGTGATATCAGGCGATGTTCCTATAAGAGTTTCCTCACTTACACGCCTAAGTTCAACCGCGTCATCCGATACGAGACGATGTCCTCTCTTTATGAGCTCTATCGCTGTCTCAGATTTACCGATTCCGCTCTCACCCGTTATCAAAACACCGACGCCGTATACATCGACAAGTACGCCGTGGATCGAGATACAAGGCGCAAGCTTTACATTAAGCCACCTTATAATCTCCGCCATAAAAACTGATGTGGATTTCTTAGTCATAAGGACCGGAACTTTCTCTTCAACGGCAATCTTCAAAAAGATCGGATCGGGAGCTAAGTCCCTGCAGAAAACAACTCCCGGTATATCAAAGGAAAGCAGTTCTCTGTACATTTTCTCTTTTTCCTTATCAGAAAAAGATTCCATATATGTATATTCTACGAAGCCTATAACCTGAAGTCTGGTAGCTTCAAAGTGCTCATAGTAACCTGCAAGCTGCAACGCCGGTCTGTTAATATCAGGCTGAATAATGCGGATCTTCTTGATATCAAGCTCCGGTGTCAGGTTTGTGAGCTTCATTTTATCGATAATAGTTTTAAGACTTACGCTTGCCATCAGTTCCTCCCCAACATAAGTATTTTTCGAACTATATACTAGGAAAAATGATACCATAGATGTGGGGTTTTTTAAAGCGGAGAGAGAAGGGAAACTGTTACTTGATTTCTTTGTTGAGTAGTCTGTTTTTTATATATAAATTGCCTTTAACGTCGTTCAATACAGGCGTTATATTATTTTTCCTGACTATATAATTAAGATTTTGTCTCGTGCACTCAAGAAGCTCACATGCTCTTGTAGTATCGACAATATTCCGTCCTATAAATGTAAGAAAATCTTTGTATGTAACATCCACAATTCGCCCTTTATCATACAAAAGCCATGCCGGTATATCTATTGAATCGTTGAATGTCACATAATACCCGCCGCATCCCGGAGTGCGTCACGAGGAATTGTATATATTCCCTTTTTGACAAAAGAAGTGAAGAGAAGCGGGGCAGTCCACTCGTCAAGCTCAGTTCTGAGCTCGATAATATATAACTTATTTTTTTTATAATATAGAAGGATTCCTATATCGATTTGATTATCTTCATCATAGATCTCATAGACTCGCATATGACTTATATCCTCCCACTACTGAACCCGATTTCAAATAAGTACCTGCTGTTCCTGAAGAATTCCGCGCATGAGACCAGGAAAGATATGTAAGATCTTGAGTTTTTCTTATTACCTTTGCCATTCCGTACCTCTTTTTATTTGACGCGCGTCAAATAGAAATATACTTCGGAAGGATATCAAATTATTTTGATTTCCTTCTCTTAATATATCTCGCATCTCTATAGGATCCTATTTTTTCAATTTTTTCTTCCTTAAGCATTTTGTTAAGAACTCTCTCTATCGTTTTTACACTTACATCAGGTATTTTTTCTTCAATATCTGCTTTTGAAATCGGAGCAATCGCCCCAATGAGTACCGCCTCAACCCTTTCAGACTTTTTGGCCTTTTTTAATGAAATATCCATGAACGATTCATCCAGATCTTTAAAACACTTATACAATATTTGAAGAAAATTCACCATAAACGGAGTATAGTCATTTTTATTTTTATGCCATCCTGAAGATGACGCTTCAAGAGCTGCATAATAGCTCTCTTTATATTTTTTTATATGATTCTCAACAGAAATATATTTTCCAATGTCATATCCCGAGATATACAACATAAGCACCGTCAGAAGTCTTGATACCCTTCCGTTACCATCAAGAAACGGGTGTATACATAAAAAATCCACTATAAAACATGGAATCAAAAATATTGTTGGAATATCCGCATCCTGTCTGGCATCATAATATGCAAGAATCAGCTGTTCGATCGCACTCTCTGTTTCCTTTGCCTTGACAGGAGTAAACCTTATCCTTCTCGTTCCATCCGGCTGATATTCCATAATCAAATTGTCTCTGGTTTTAAACTTTCCGGCTTCTGTAGGGCTTGCCGCCTCTTCCATCATTCTATGAAGCATAAGTATCACATCTATATTCACATCAAGATTCTCATTTTCTGCATGAATAAGATTAAGTGCATCCCAATCAACACTTGAGGCCTCTTCACTGAGAATTTTTCCGCATAATGGAAAAATTCTCACTCTCATTGAGAATTTTTCCAAAAAGTGGTAAAATTCTCAATGAGATGAATAATAAGGAGAGAAGATGATATGATCAAAAGAGAAAAATACATTGCTCCAATACGCGCGTTCTATGATAACGATCTCATCAAAATAATCACCGGCGTCAGACGATGCGGAAAATCAGAGATTCCTAACTTCCAGTAAGTTTTGAAACTCAATCAAATAAAAACGGCAAAAAGCCCAGAAAATTCAGCAATTCTGTTGATTTTCCGGGCTTTTCTTGTTATAATTATTGAGTGGGTATACATACTTATTATCAAGGAGAAAAGTGATCTATGTACTACGATTTCAGAGTGAAGATCCCGGAAGAAAAGGGCAAGATTTACACGAAGACGATCAAGGGAGTTGTCTACATCAACTACGAGTACGACAGGGTGTATAAGCCTGACAAGAAGTACAACATCCCAAAGCGGACTACTATTGGTAAGATGTGCGACGATGATCCTACCATGATGTATCCCAA
>NZ_JHXZ01000014.1 GCF_000621565.1 Butyrivibrio sp. LB2008 | reverse complement strand
CCAACTGGCTAATCTGACGCGGGCCCATCTCATACCACCGGAGTTTTTCACACTGTATCATGCGATACCGTGCGCTTATGCGGTATTAACAGTCGTTTCCAGCTGTTATCCCCCAGTATGAGGCAGGTTGCCCACGCGTTACTCACCCGTCCGCCACTAAGATTTAACAAGAATCTGCCGAAGCTTCATCAGCGTTAAATCTCCGTTCGACTTGCATGTGTTAGGCACGCCGCCAGCGTTCATCCTGAGCCAGGATCGAACTCTCACGTTTAAAAGTTTAATCCGGCTAAGAACTTAAGCTTGGCTTTTCGTTCTGTCCGTTAATTTACATTTTTCTGAATTATTCTCTTGGAATCTTTCAGGGTTGCATTACTGTTTATTTGTCAAGGTTCTTTGTTCTTGCAGCTCAGCGCCGCAACTCATTCATAATAACATAGTTGAAATGCTTTGTCAAGAACTTTTTTAAACTTTTTTTCAAAGTTTTTATGAAACCCGCTTAGTTCTGCGGTTTTCAGCCCCTCTCTCAAGCGGGCAAAAGTTATTATAGCAAAGGGTATATACAAATGCAACAACTTTTTTGAGAAATTTTAAAAAAAATTCCAAACACAACATATTGTGTCAAGTCGTGCCTCAAACCACTATAGAGAGTGGCTTTTTTCGGCCATGATTTCTGCATTTGCTCTAAAATATCTCTTTTGTACAAAAGATTCATGAAATTATTTTAATTTGTCCCGCAAAAAATATTGGCTTTTTTCTCAATATATGCCCTGTTTCTTTTAAAATAAAATAATTCCGATTCCAATAAATTGCATACCCAATTTTATTTTTTGTTTGATAGGAAATTCCTATCAAACAAAAAACACTACTCACTGACATTGCCAGTAAGTAGTGTCTCATTTCAACGGAGAAAGCGGGATTTGAACCCGCGCACCGCGCGAACGGTCTACACCCTTAGCAGGGGCGCCTCTTCAGCCACTTGAGTATTTCTCCATGCCTGAATCCCTCTACCAAATATGGTTTGAATTCTCTTGGCTAACAGCCAAGACGCAAAAGTAATTATACAAAGTCATATATCCTTTGTCAATTCTTTTATTCGCTTTTATTCGTTTTCTTTATTATACAATTTATCCGCTGTCTCATAAAGATTATTTCCCTTTGAATCAATAACGACGATTGCAGGGAATTTCTCTACTTTGAGCTTTCTTATCGCCTCTGTCCCGAGATCTTCATATGCAACAACTTCAGATTCTACAATTGCTTTTGAAAGAAGAGCTCCGGCTCCTCCGATAGCAGCAAAATAAACCGATCCGTTTCTTACTATAGCATCCGATACATCTTTAGATCTCTTACCTTTTCCGATCATTCCGCCAAGCCCAAGGTCAAGGAGCTTTGGCGCATATTTATCCATTCTGCTGGCTGTTGTAGGACCCGCAGAGCCAATCGGCCTTCCCTCTCTCGCAGGCGAAGGTCCCATATAATAAATAAGATTGCCTTTCACATCTATAGGTAGTTCTTTTCCCTCAGCGAGCGCTTCATCCATTCTTTTATGAGCAGCATCACGGGCAGTATAAATAGTTCCGGTAATATATACCATATCTCCGGCGCTCAGTTCTTTAACTACTTCCGCACTTATAGGAGCCTGTATCTCTTTATTCATGTCAATTCCTTTTCAAATTTTCTATATTATAGGGAAAAACCTATCCCATCAATACTTCTTAAAATATTACAAAGTAACGGTAACATGCCTGTTGACGTGGCAGCATATATTCACCGCAACAGGAAGTCCTGCAATATGTGTAGCATATGTATTGATATTTACCGCAAGAGCAGTCATCTTACCGCCAAGTCCGGCAGGGCCGATCCCTGTTTTATTGATTCTCTCAAGCAGTTCCTCTTCCATAGCTTTGATATGTTCTTTATCCGAATGACTTCCGACAGGTCTTGTGAGAGCTTCTTTTGCCATCTCTGCACATTTTTCGAATGTTCCGCCAATTCCTACACCTACAACCATAGGAGGACACGCGTTGGGACCGGCATCCTTAACAGCACGAAGAACAGCTTCTTTTACACCTTCTTCTCCGTCTGCAGGCTTTAACATAAAAACTCTGCTCATATTCTCGCTTCCAAATCCTTTGGGAGCGCATGTAATCGTCACCTTATCTCCCGGAACAATGTCATAATGCACGATTGCCGGTGTATTATCTTTAGTATTTACTCTTATAAGAGGATCTCCGACTACAGATTTTCTGAGATATCCTTCCGTATATCCCTGCTTTACGCCTTCATTTATCGCATCTCCGAGATTTCCGCCGGTGAAATGAACATCCTGGCCAACCTTAAAGAAAAACACTGCCATTCCCGTATCCTGACAGATAGGAATTTGGTCGTTTGCCGCTATTTCTAGATTTTCCTCAAGTTGTGAAAAAATCTGTTTTCCAAGCTCTGACACTTCCTCTTTCTGAGCAGACTCAAGAGCTTTTTTCATATCATCAGAAAGTGCATAGTTTGCGTCTATGCACATATTTTTAACAGCTTCGGTAACTTCCGAAACATTGATCTCACGCATTAAATTTCCCCTTGTATTAACCTATTATCGTATTTTTAATTTCAACAAGTTCTTCAGCTGAAGGACTTGTGGGCTTCCACAAAATATGCTGTCCGTCATTTTCATATCTGGGAATCACATGTAAATGGTAGTGCATAACTGTCTGTCCGGCCGCAGCGCCATTATTCTGAACAAGATTAACTCCGTCACATCCAAGCTTTTCTTTGAGCATAGTTGCAACTATCTTTCCTGTCTGAACCGCCTTAGCAAGAACGTCATCGGGAATTTCAAAAAGATCTGCATAGTGCTTTTTGGGAAGCACCAAAGCATGTCCCTTTGTAGCAGGGCCATTATCAAGTATTACTCTGAAATCCTCATTCTCATAAATAGTATTTGACGGAATCTCTCCGTTTGCTATCTTACAAAAGATGCAATCACTCATTATGCCAAACCCTCCATTTTCTTTTTGTTCTTAAATATAATTATGTTAATGACGCCCATGAACACTCCCATCAGGAAGCCGCCAAAGTGCGCCTGCGTATTGGCACCCTCTTGTATAAAACAAGTCTGTATTATATACAGCCCAAACACGATCAGCCTGTATTTGAGGTTAGGCATCTTCCTTTTCGCCTTTCCACCCGCAAGGAGCCACAATGCAAGGAAACCTACATTGCCCATTATAGCACCACTTGCGCCAACAGATATTCTATCTATTCCAAAAAGTTGTTCAAATCCAAGCGAAAAAAGATTCCCAAAGATTCCGGACATTAAATACATTAAAAGATAATAAGCATGACCTGTATAGTTTTCTATAACTCCGCCAAGGAGTATCAGCATAAACATATTACTTGCGAGATGTTCCATATCAGCATGCAGGAACATTGAAGTAAAAGTTCTGAACTTCCCCCAATTCGAGTCAAAATCACTCAGCATCAGTGCACCTTTATCGTAAATGATATAGCCCAGATCGGTGGTACACAAAATAAAAGCAATGGCATTTATTACAATAAGTGCAATAGTAACATACGCCTTTTTATATATTCTTCTCTGCTCTTCCCAGAACTCTTCCTGGCTGTTCTGAACCTGAGCATCAGACATTTCTTCAGACATATCCTTCGATTATTCCTCCATAAGACTAAAAAGCTGATCCATACTTCTAAGAAGCTTGAAATCGCCTTTCATTTTAATACTTCCATCCATAAATGCCCTTTGGAATGTAATTCTTCCGTCGAGGATATCCACAAAGACTCTCTGATCTGTCGTTATAATAACATCACATTCGCCGCTTTCGCCTGCGGAACACTCACATCTGCTGTTCGCAACATCTATGACTACAGGCTTTAATCTCGGATTATCAGCAAAAAGAACTTTAAACCTCGCATTTATACCTGCTACCGGCCTGAATGAATTTTGAAGTTTCTTCGCATACTCCTCGGAATTTCCGGACGTTGTTTCATCCTGTCCCATCTTATCCCTGAATATGCTGGCAAGTTCCTGAAGATCTTCTTTCTGTTTTTTTACAAATCTGTCATCGGATGCATACTCAGAAAGCTGTTCCGATTCCTGCGGTGTCAGATCTATACTGTTGGCAACGGCTACTTTATTGATAACCGCGCGATTACTTGCAGGAAATACAGGCATCTTCTGATTGATCGTCCTATATATATTCTCCGCCTTCTTATCTATTATCTTTGAATACTCAGAGCTGTTTTCAAGCTTTGTAGTATCTGCAATATATCCACAGATACCTTCGCAGGGAAGTCCACCAAGCATCTCCCACGCAGCAGAAAGATTCGTCATTCCTTCTCTTTCTCCGTGAGTTGTGGACATTACAACAGGCGCCATGTAGATTGTCTTGATCTTTTCTTTATCTCCGTACAACCAGCACGCATCAAGAAACTGCATCATATATCCGCCTACACCGAACCACTCAACTGTAGATGCAAGGATAATTCCGTCTGCATCCTTAAGAGTATTCGGAAGTGCCGTAATTCCATTCTTCTGCTCATATAGATTATATTGCTGAACCTTTACATTAAGCTCCTGCAAAACTGTCGTAATCTGAGAAATAACATACAAAGTGGGATCGTCGATAATTCCCCTTCCGCCGTAATAGATATTAATCTTCATTAGAACCCCTCCAACCGGTTAAGGGTATTATAACATATATTTTTCAGAGTTATCGTAAGTCAAAGCAAATTCGGCCTATCTTTATTTCATCCCCCTCTTCTATCGGTACCTTGACTTTGGGTCCGAGCTTTAATCCGTTCTTATATGTTCCGTTCGTTGACCCCAGATCCGAAACCACGATCTTTTCCCCTTCTCTGCTGAATCTGCAATGAATCCTCGATATGCTCATATCTTTAATTACAGTATCAACGTATCCTTCAAGCTTTCCTATAGTTATAGGCAGGTTATCAAGAGGAATCCTAAATGTCTTATCTGCATTTCTGCTGTACAGCGTCATTTCTCCCGTGTCTTCTTCAGCAAGAAGCGTTGTTTCTTCAGCTGCCGCCGCTCTTTCAACATCTTTTACTGACGAAGTTATCCTAATCGGCGCTTTGTATGACGCTTTAAATTCCCTTGCCGGAGAATCATCATAATCTTCATAGCCTTCATATTCATCATCATCAAACTCCTGCTCATCTCTGTCTTTGAAGCTTCTGAATCCTTCTTTTTTCAAATCCCTGATTCCGGTAAAAAGAGCTGCTAACCCCGTCCCCACAGAGACCAAAATGACACCTATAGAGAGAAGGTTCTCAAGTTCCGATAAGATAAAATTCATTCTGACATATGTTATAGCTGCGCTGACTCCGGCAAACAAAAAGGCAAAGATCAATTTGCTTCGTGCTTTTAAGCCGCGTGGCTCTTTTTCTTCATATTCCCCGTCTTCATCGTCATCTTCATAATCGTAATCAAACTCATCCGCCTCATCATAGTCAGGCTCTTTCCCGGCTACAGGTTCTTCAATAGACCTCTTTTCTTTAAGGACTTCATCGATAAGCTGCGGAAGGAGAATTCCTTCTTCCTTGGATAACTCGCAGAGATTATATGCGATTTCAATTGCTCCCTCATCGTCATGATCCGTCAGATCAAGGAGTTGTTCCGTGAAATCCGCAAAACTCTTTTGCTCTCCGTCAAACGGATAATACATGAATCTGCATTCCCCCGAAGAAATATTTACATAGATATTTTCTATGTCAAAAAGAACTCCCTCTTCTCCGAGCAGATATTCTGAAAGCCCATCAAGCATTTCTTTCATATCACGCAAAAAACTTTTTAATTCCTCCGCGCCCATTCCTTTTGAAGAAAATCTGTCCCCAAGACTTACCATTGAGCTGACTTCATAATAAAGAAGCTGTTCCAGATCAATCTTTCTGAGACTTACGGGAAGGAGCTTTTTGATTCTTCCGTTCTCAGCTATCTTAAGCTTGTATCCCCCAAGCTCTTCTTCACTCACATCATTACAGGAAGCGATAATATAACTGTGTTTTAAATCTTTATAATATTTGTATTCCACTTTCATTCCCATCCTTTAATAATATCTTTAAGCCTTGTCATTCTTCGAATATGCTTCACCTGTTCAAGACACTTGGCCTTCTGCCCTGCCTTGAATTCCCAACCGGATCTTGGTTTCAAAAAATAATCTCCCATCGCTCCGGCTCTTATCCTTGCGTCCGCCTCTACCTTGATTTCTTTTCCTGACGCCCCGGTAGTTACATGAAACTGCGGTTTTGTGCTTCCAAAATATTTTTTCCCGACTACTCTGTCTTTTTTGGCGTTGACTGTACTTTCAGGCGCAGCATCATATCTGTCCTTGTCTACACTTGCCCTAAACGCGAGTATATAAGCGTCCTGCGACAACACGCACCTTCCGTACAGATAATAAGTAAACAAAATAATAAGCGTTATAACACAAATGACCATCGGTATCACAAGCGCCGCTTCAAGCGTCATATATCCTTTATATTTTCGCAATTGTCGCCACCACCATTCCCGCGGCTATAAACGGAACAAAAGGATAACTCTTTTTCCTCTTATCCCTTAGCACCGCGATTATCACAAGTGAAAAAAGTGCGCTGGCAAAAAATGCCGCTGCAATTCCAAGCAAAACTCTCTCTGCGCCAAAAGCAGGTCCTATGCTCAAAGTAACCAAACCATCACCGAGTCCTATCTGCTTTCCGGTAACAAAATGCAATCCAACAAGCACTACTCCGGGCAAAAGAGCTGCTGCAACACACCAAACATCGCACCTCCCAATGACCATCCCAAACATAGCGCTTCCAACGGAAAGAACCGCCAATATCCATATTTTCCACGAAGAAATATTCATGCTTCGCATATCTTCACCTGCTATTACAGCCAAAACAATTAGTTCCGCAAACTGAATTATCATAATTAAAATCCTCTTATCCACAATCTTTGCAGGGATGACGCGCACCGACTTCCGATATCGAAATGGTATAGATTGTTCTTTTAAGCCCCGCGCAATCAACTCTGCCGTGATATCTGTTCCCGTAATCGGTTATAAAGACGTCACCCGCCGCAATATTCCCCGCACAATATTCACAGGGATAATATTTACTTCTGTCTTTGTTGCGAAGTTTTTCTATCCCGGAAAGGCTTGTGCTCTTTACACTAAGCCTCAGATGACTGCAATTTATATTCCTGTGATACGCCTCGCCATGCTCTGTGACATATACCATCTCCTCCTCATTAAGTACATTTTCGCCGGCACCGATAATGTCATAGCCTGTCCACGCATGCCCATAATATCTGCCTTCAACAGGAAACTTGTTAAAGCCTGCCACGGGAATAAGCGGCTTAATTTTGTAATTAACTACAATATCAATGATATCTCCGCCTTCTCTGACATCGGATCTCATAAACCCAAGTCCGCCAAGACCACCGTCTATACAACTTTTGTCAGCTCCGCTCCCGAGATATTCTCTGATCTTGGACGAAGCGTATGCGACCGACATCACGCCCTTTACAACTCCGGCATCCGGTTCAAATCCGGCCGCATCTTCTGCAAAGGAAACATCAAATGCTCTTACAGCAATCTCATTACCCGTCTGGTGAAGCGCCGCTTCTAAATCCGACTGGACCTTGATGATATTAAACATCACCATGATATTGGCAAAAAAGAATATGAAAATAGGAAGTACCAATGAAGCTTCCACCGTCACAGAAGCAGGTAAAGACACTCCTCTGATCTTTCTGATCGCCCGGAAAAACGATTTGTTTACTTTTTTATTCTTTGTTACTGGTAGAAAAAAAGAAGTGCCTTTATCTGCTCCCGGGCTATTCTTCATATCCGTACACCCTTTCTATCTTCACCTCATATCCGTAACTTGTTCCGACAACAAGCTCGCCGCAAAATGTATCCAGGCAATGATCGATCTTAAATTCCCTATTTCCTTCAGTTCTTCGTATATCCATCTCAATGATGTCCATGAACCTCAATGTTTTGTCTTTTAGATCCGTCATGCCGAGCTTCATCCTGAGATAATCTTTGTAATACAAGCCTTCGCCGCAATCCTTTTTCCCGATATTCCCTCTGAAAAGAAGCATCTCAGCAAGACCAAGCTGCCATGTGGAATCACTTTTAAAAAGAGGGACACGGCCGCCTTCAAGAAGTATATTTACGTCTGACACACTCTCTGCAAATGTCCAGGCAAAGAGAATAGACCATTTTACAGAGTCTTTAAGCTCAGGAACCAAGAGAACCGCTGTGAGCGCACCTGCCACCAGATCAGCCTCACTTTGCTTTGCCGAACATCCCAACATATATGCAAAATTTGACGCTTCTCGCCAAAAAAGAAGTGTCTGTGTCATTTTTTCCAAATTTCTGTAATCGCTGTTTTGCCCATAAATAAGATATTCAAGCTGATATTTTAGAAGTGATTTATCAAGTTCTCTGCCATAGCGCCCGCATTTTTCGCAGTAATACTCATCTATCAGAAGTTTCTCAGAAAGCGATATTTCTTCATTATCTCTTAGTCCCGTGCCTTTATTTTTCGTTCTCTTCGACGCATATTGGGAAAGATCCGTTGATGCTCTTGATATCTCTATCCCTCTTGCAGCAAGGGATAAGACGCCGATTCCCCTCTGCGAATTGACCGCATCCGCCGGATTACCGAGGCTGACTTCTTCCTCTTCGCCTTCTTCATTTATGATTGTCGGAAGTTCGATACTGTCGATTTCCTCCTGGTTCGCCTCAGCCATCGCTTCAACATCCGTCGTATCAAGCTCTGCCTCGCGCAGCTTTCTGATATTGTCATCCACATCCGTAAGCATGCCTTCAACCGGCTCTGCTGCCATGTATGCAAGAATCTGCCTGTTAAGAACCGCTCCGTCATTGTCCGATGCAAAAGAACTTCCCGTGATCCTTGCATCCTTGCAATACATCTTTGTTATGGTACTTGTTCCTGTCAGCCTTCCCACAACACTTGGCTCAAAATTCTTTTGTGCATATTTCCTCAAATGTTCTTCGGTATTTGTTATCGAATGCCTTCCCGTTCCATAGGAGGTATCAACCATAAGAAGCCCATACTGTTTGTACAGTTCTCTGCTGTATTCCGCCAGGACAGAATTCATGGAGATGTCCGCCACACATTCTGTCTTCATTTTCACAGCTCCTATTCTGGCTCCGCTGTATAAAGCCAAAATAAGAGACATGATCAGTGTAATGGTCAGGGATAAAAAGACTGTCAGATATCCTTTAGTTCGTGATAACACGTGTATCTTCCCTGATTGCCTTAAAGACATCTTCTACAATTCCCGCAATCTGCTGCTTGAACACGATTACAAGTCCGATGAGAACCACGATGATAAGAATTACTTCAACCGTTCCCATTCCCGACTCGTCGCTCCAGAATTTGCGGATTCCTTCCTTAACTTTGTTCATAATTCTGTTTGCACCTAACATTAAATAATTCATTTTTTCCTCCGTCTGTTTTTCATATATTTTTTAAAAAGAAAGATACGCAGGTATCATAATGATCACCATTACAATGACCAGCATCATTATCATCGGAAGAAGCAGTTTTGTTCCCGCCTCTTCTCCGAGTTTTCTTACTCTGTCCATTTTTTCTTCAAAAGCTTTTTGAGATTCTTCCTGCAACATCGTAAGCATCTCGCTGTTTCCCTTCCTCAGATTCTGAGAAAGAAGCGTTCCAAGCCTTGTATACTGCCTGCTCTGGCATCGCAGTCCAAAATTCTCATAAACAACTGCCTCCGAAACGCCGCTCGACAATTCCCTTACCGCAACGACGATCTCTTCATAAACATATTGCTTTTTCCCACCGTTCTTGGTTTTCCTAAGATAATCATGCGCAAGTTTTTCAAAAATATTTCGCATCGTCATACCGGCGCCAAGATATAGAACCAGCTGTGATACCAGTTGCGGGTAATCATTAAGCATCTGATCGGCCCTGTTCTCTATGCCTTTCTTAAGCTCTTTATCTTTAAGCACATATGACGCCGCTCCTCCGATCAGCGTTATGACAAGTATCACAAGACTGTTGTCTTCAACCTTTTCCTTCCATGTTATGGAAATGTCGTTATAACTTTCCGGAAGCGCCACGCACTCGTCATTGACCGATTTTTCTTCTGCTTTCTTCAAAAGATCTTTTAGCTCCGAGTCAATCTTCTCCTTTGGAGTCATATCCCTTTTAAAGAGTCGCGCAGACAGTTGCTGCACCCAGACTTTTCCGTTGTACTTACACTCGGCAGTCAGATTGACAATTGTTCCGCCTTCCGGAATATTCTCTTCTTCAAGTCTCCCGTCATAGTGGATAACTTCGTAGTCATCAATATGCCAATTAATCAGAAAAGGATACCCTTCAAGTTTTTCCACAAGATTCAGATTTTTGGTCACATGGTCAAAAGATTCATTATCTCCAAGAGCCGTTTGCAAGAGCACCTCTTTGGCTTTTTCAAACATCTCATTCGCTTCGCTGTCTGTATAAAGCCGCTCCCCGACAAGAATCGTCGCTTCACCTACAGTCTTCCCCTCATCATCGCCGGCAATAAGCTCTTTGGTATATTCTCCGTCGCCGTAATCATTTCTTTTAAGCTCCTGAGTTTTGTACACATCGGTTCCCATAACGGTACTGAGATACATAAGTGAAGAAAGGAAACTTCCTGCAACCGCCATGATCAGAACTATAGAAATCTTCCGGATATAATATTCCGTCTCCGCCTTTTCAACATTCTTCCTATTTCCGAGAGTCCTTAAATAGCTCCTTACTTTTTCACCGGAAGAAAACCTGTCATTAATGGATAACTTTTTGAAAACAAAGAGTGAGATCTTCAGAAATTCACGACTTATCCCGGTCTCCTCCATATCGAAAGGAAGCTCCGTTTTTCGCGAAAAGATCCACAGGACAAATATCCCCAAAGGGAATATCAGATAAAGAAACAACATATAAAACTACCTAACTACTTATATTGTGATATTTACAATTTTTTGAGATAAAAGATATGCCGCAAAATAAACGAACATACAGATCGTCATGATGATAACTCCGGGAATATTGTGATACAGCGGTGCAAAAAAGCCGTTACTTGTGATGCTTATATATAAGATGATAAAAAACGGCACAAAATTCATTATTCCCGCTTCAAGACGTTTTGAACTTATAAGAACATCAATTTCTTTTTCAACATCCATCTTTCTGGAAATAACAGAAATCGTTCTTCCTATAATTTCCGTCATATTTCCGCCGCTTCTTTTTGCTACGGCGAAAACCTCTGCAAATTCCTCGATGTCGGAGTTCCCGCTTTCTTTCCCAAGTCTTCCCATCAGCTTTTCCAAAGGGATATTATTTGCCAGTCCTTTGTATATTCTCTTAAGCTCCCGACATATGGGACTCTTTTTTCCATAAAGAAGTTCCATATCCCTTCCGGCTTCTCTGAATGCATTTTCTATGGAATATCCGGCTTTAAGACTTGTAAGTGCGGACGCTATCGCATCCCTGAACTGAATTCCCAGAACCCGTACCATTCGCCTTTTTTCCATTTTCTTCTGAAATATGAACCACGGGATTACAAGGGGCAAAAGAAATACTGCCGCAATCCACGAATCGTAGAATAATCTCCCGAAAAGAACCGCAATGCCCGCACCCTGAAGCAGTACGGGAATATCACCGATCTTAGGCCGGAAGTGTAATACCTGCAGAAAAAAGTTTTTCGCTGTTTGTAATGTCACCGACTTTCCTCCATTCTCCGACTATCCTGCCGTCATCTTTTGTTCCCGTCTCTTCAAATTTAAAGATCGTATTCGTCTTTATCTTTCCGGTAACAGGATCCGGTTCCTTCGAAAGCTCACATATCTCAAGTACTTTCCTTGATCTGTCGCGAAGTCTTCCAAGATGAACAACAATATCAATTCCCGAGGCAATCTGTCCTCTTATGGCTGAGAGCGGAATGTCCATCCCCATCAGAACCATTGTCTCTATTCTCGACAACATATCAGCCGCGCTGTTCGCATGGCCTGTCGACATCGCCATATGACCTGTATTCATGGCCTGAAGCATATCGACGCATTCACTTCCCCTGACCTCGCCGACAATTATCCAGTCGGGCCTCATTCTGAGGGAAGACTTGATGAGATCTCTTATCGTAATTTCCTTACAGCCTTCCACATTTGCATTTCTGGCTTCAAGTCTTACGAGATTCGGAACTTCTCTTATCTGAAGTTCAGCATTGTCCTCTATCGTAATAACTCTCAGATCTTTGGGAATATAATTTGAAAGAGCATTCAGAAACGTAGTCTTACCGGAACCGGTACCACCCGATATAAAGATGTTGTATCCTGCCTTTACAAGAAGTGCCAGATAATCCCTTATATATGGCGTAAGCGCGCCAAACTCAATAAGCTTTTCCATTGTCATGGGATTTTCCGGAAATCTCCTGATGGTTATTATCGGGCCGTTGAGAGCCACGGGGCTCAAGACAATATTTACCCTGGATCCGTCAGACAATCTCGCATCCACGATGGGCGATGATTCATTTACAACTCGGTTGCACGAAGCAACTATCTGCTGAACAATGTCCTCAAGTTTTTCCTTGGACTCAAATCCAAGTTTTTGTTTGATAATCCTTCCGTTTCTCTCGGTGAAGATGTTATCGACACCGTTTATCATGATTTCCGTAACTTCGGGATCATCAACAAGTTCCTGTAATACATCAAGCTTCCTTATCGAATGAAATATCTGAAGTCTGAGATTTTTTCTGGACTCCATAGAGATTGCAAGACCGCGCGTGCTTCCAAACAGCTCTCTGTCTATTAGTTCAAGCATTTCCTCATCGGAAATATCTTTGGAAAAATCAAGCGCCAGCAGAACCTTAGATTTTATGCCTGTTTTTAACTCTTCAAAATTATTCACTTACAATCGCCTCCCGCACAAGCATCTTACTTGCATAGGATGACAAGTCATCATAAGAAGCATCTGAAATAAGGCATCTTACCGTATTGGCAAGCACATCGTCATAACCGTTTAAGTTAAGAACTTTTGTGTATTGCTCAAACTTATACTTCTCAGCCCTGCCCTCTCCAACGATGGTGAATACTCTTGTACATATTCTCAAGATATCACACAGACCATCGGGGAACTCAGACAGATCAAGGATTATGTACTCATATCCTGCACTTTCGGCCAGAAGCTCTGTAAGAGTTTTGATCCTGTCAAAGGTTATCTCTTTTATCATAGCCGCTGTCTTTGCAGGCGGAATGAAATCAAACCCTTTAGCGCTTCTCTTGATTCTCTCAAGATACACAGAAAACTTACTCTCTTCGCACTCCGCGTAATAAAGAAGATCCGAAATATCCTCTTCCGCATCCTGCCCCATCATTTCCGCGATCATCGAAAAGCTGTCGAAGTTTAGGAGCATTGTTTTTCCATGCTTAGAAAGCTCTTCGCACATCTTTACGGCAAACGCCGTTTGACCGCATCTTGAGAGTGGGGAAAAGAGTCCCAGAAGTTTTACCTTTTCTGCTACTCTCTCTGCATCAAGATTCCCGATATTACCGGGAATCTTTACACAGAAATCCAAAATGCCATCAATTATTCTTCCCGCAGGAAGATATTTACTGATATGGCATACATTCTTTTCTTCTTCCTGCTCTCTGTCCTCATTCACAAAGGAAACCGCTTCGTCAAGCACCAGAATATTATCCACATTCCTGATGCTCCCTCTCTCCGAAAGCGCTAAATACACACTTTGTGACAGAACAGAAAGTGCAGGAATCTTCTCTTTTACAAACTCTTTAAAAATCTCCGTATCGGTGAATGAACAAATCTCAAAAGACAGATTAAGATGATCTCTCAAATACTCATCCAGTCTTCTGCAATAATCCCTTTCCGTGTCGCAGATTGCAAGTAAAGGTCTGTTCATACGACCACACCTCCCAAGGTAAAAATCGCACTTACGAGAACAGGTACTGCGAAGTGGATAGTCTTTTTCTTATTTCTTTTAAACAAGAGAATCGACAAAGAGATCAGACCGGCTACAAAGAAAGCCATTATGATGCAGGACATTGTGTCCTGAATGGATAGGAAAGACGCTGCTGACATAAAGAGTTTAACATCACCCGCAGCAATCCCCTTAAGAAGATACACAGGAAGCAATATAGCAAAAGTAATTCCAATCGCCTGAAGACAAGAAAGCAATTCGTTCTGTCCCGCCAGCGCAGATCCCGCAATTCCGGCAATCATTCCCGGTATCACCCAGAGATTATAAATCTTATCTCTGTAAAGATCTGTGAATACTGCTCCCGTCAAGAACAATATCAAAATCACGTAAATCAGATTTTCTCCTTTCGTTTTTTTCGAGCTCGCGATTTACAAATTTATCACTTGGATTTTTGTTTGTAAATAGGCAAATTTCTTTTCGGCATTTTGCACAATTAATATTTTTTCCAAATCTTATGAAATAAAATTTTCATCACAAAACCCGCTTAAAACCTGAGGTCTACATTTCATATATATCATTTTTGCGTTACTCTGTATATGTTTTTACAAATTCAATAATTCAAATTTTCACTTCCAAATCATCAAAATTAATACTCTTAAGATTTCCTTAAGCACCACTTTTTCAAATACTTCTTCCCTTTATTACGCTAATGTAGTATTGTGAGAATACTATTACATAATCATCTAACTACATAATGAAAAAAGGGGAAAAGAAATGACAACATCTCAAATCGGAATTATTATTTCTATTCTCGCCTATCTGGCGATGATGCTCCTTGTTGGTTTCGTAAGCTCAAGAGAGACCAATGACGTAAAAGACTTTTATCTCGGCGGAAGAAAACTGGGACCGTTTGTGACAGCCATGAGTGCTGAAGCTTCAGACATGAGTTCTTACCTGCTTATGGGCGTTCCCGGACTTGCTTACTTCTCAGGAATCGCCGATGCCGGATGGACTGCGTTTGGTCTTATTGTGGGAACCTACCTCAACTGGCTGTTTATCGCCAAGAGACTTCGCAATTACACAGCCGAAGTTGATGCGATCACTATTCCTGACTATTTCAAAAAGCGCTTTGAAGATAACAGCAATATTATTCTTTGCATCGGCGCGCTCTTTATTCTTGTTTTCTTTGTTCCATATACAGCTTCAGGCTTCTCTGCCTGTGGTAAGCTTTTTTCATCACTATTCGGAGTAAATTATCAACTTGCTATGATCGTTTCTGCCGTTATCATAGTCGGCTACACTACAACAGGCGGATTCCTGGCAGCATCCAAGACTGACTTTATTCAGTCAATCGTAATGACAATCGCTCTGTTCTTCGTTGTAGGATATGGCATTGTTACTGCCGGAGGAATAAGCGCCGTTATGGAAAATATTTCTTCGCTTCCGGGCTTCATCAATGTAAACGCAACATATAACAACGCAACAAATTCAGCCTCTCCGTACGGATTGTTCTCCAAGGTCACAATGTTCTGCTGGGGACTTGGTTATTTTGGAATGCCGCATATACTTCTAAGATTTATGGCTATCAGAAACGCTTCTGAATTGAAGCTTTCAAGAAGAATCGCTTCCGTCTGGGTTGTATTCTCATTATCGATCGCAGTATTTCTTGGCGTTGTCGGAAGAGCAATGTCGCAGAGCGGTGCTCTCCGATCTCTGATTGATAACAATAACCTTTCAAGTTCCGCCAAAGCCGAAACGCTTATTGTTGTTCTGGCGCAAAAGATAAGTGAGCACAGTTTCATATTTGCTCTTTTGGCAGGACTTGTAATTGCCGGCATTCTTGCCTCCACAATGTCAACCGCAGACTCTCAGCTTATTGCCGCTTCATCTTCTGTTTCCGAAAATATCATTCAGGAAACTTTTGGTATCAAGCTTTCGGAATCCGCAGCAATGTTTACCGCAAGAATAACGCTTATCACTGTCGCTGTTTTTGGCGTAATTATAGCCTGGGATCCAAACAGCTCGGTATTTGGAATCGTATCTTTTGCCTGGGCGGGATTCGGTGCTGTATTCGGACCTTGCATGATCCTTTCTCTTTACTGGAAAAGAATGAACAGATTTGGCGCAGTGGCCGGAATGATATCAGGCGGAGCAATGGTATTTATCTGGAAATATCTTGTTCGTCCGATGGGAGGCGTGTGGGATCTGTACGAACTTGCACCGGCGTTCCTCGTAAGCATAATATTTATTTATGTCGTAAGCCTTTTGACCAAGGAACCGTCTGAAAATATCCTGGATTCATTCAACACGGTACAAATAAAATCATAAAAAATTCTTTTATACGATAAACATGAAAACTCCCCTCCGGAATGAACCGTCGGGGAGTTTTCTGCGATTATTTTTTATTTAGATAGAAAGAGGTATGTGTGTGCATCTTATTCCTGTGTCTGCTGCTCTACCGCAGGCTCAGTTTCTTTCTTTTTTTCCTTATATGCTTTGATTGCACGATACTCAAGGAATCCGATGAATCCGATAAGGAGAACATCTACTCCGTAGAGGATCTTAACCCAAGTAGGAAGTCCTGTATTAACTGCCTTGTCATAAGCACGGCTGTTAACTACTGTGTACAGGATATTCTTGGATGCAGTTCTCATTGCATTCACTGATGTTGCGCTTGTCTGGTCTGTTACAGTTGACTCAGGTGTTGAGTATGTAGCAAGCATAAGGTCACAGCCGTTTCTGATCATGCGGTCTGCATCCTGGTATCCGTATCCACCGAAGTAATCTGTCTCAGCGAATCCACGGAATCCCCACTCACCACGAAGTACTGTATTTAGAAGTTCAGGGCAAGCCTCAGCGGGAACAATACCGATATTGTTAAACGCTACCATTGTTGCACCGGGGTTACCGTTCTTAAATGCAATCTCGAATGACTTGAGATAGATCTCACGAAGAGACTGCTCGTTGAGCCATGTGCAGAGAAGTCCGGTGCGGTTTGTCTCCTGATCGTTGGTAGCAAAGTGCTTAACGTATGAGTATACGCCCCACTCACGTGCACCCTGTACTGCATTTGCGCACATCCAGCCGGCAAGTACACCGTCTTCTGAATAATACTCAAAGTTACGTCCTGCAAAAGCAGATCTGTGTGTGTTGGTTGCAGGTGCATACCAACCTGATACATCCATATCATTAGCCATACGTCCGATAGAAGCACCGAATCTATGAGCTATATCCTTATTCCATGTGCATGCGATCATTACAGCTGCAGGGAATCCGATCGATCCCTGTTTTGTAAAGTTGTTGTTGATAGATGCAGGGCCGTCGCAGTCATAAGTCATGACTTTTCCGATAGACTCAACTGCTGATGTCTCGTATCCACCGAGCTCGATCAATGTGTTCATCTCTGCAACACTCATCTCATCAAGGAGTGTATCCCACATAGGATCGTCATAATCAAGACCACGGAGCTGCTCAAGCTTCACGCCGTTCTTAGCGCCTGTTGTAGGCATAACGTCTGCATCGTTGTTGTAATTAGCTTCACTATAATTTGTGTTATTTACATAATCTTTTTTGTACTCTTCTGCCATCTCGAAGGAAGAAGGTGCTGCAGTAGCTTCTGCATAGTTCTTGAATCCGTCGGCACGTGAAAGATATGTAACACCGCCCTCTGCGAATCCAAACTGATTTGTTGCCGCTACCTGGTCTGTTGAACGCTTGTTGTTTTGATCGTATACTACTTCAGTTCCGATATTTACAGTCTTAGCTGCGATCTTGTTGTGAGAATCCTTGTTAATGGAAATCTCATAGTCTCCTGCCTCAAGCACATAGCAGCCATGTCCGTATGTGTCATATGAAGCCATATCTTCCACAGGGAAAGAAATTGAAACTGTTGTTGAAGCACCGGGCTCAAGAGTCTCAGTCTTTTCAAAAGCAACTAAGTTTGCTGCCGCCTTTTCGATTCCGCCGTTTGTATAAGGAGGATTGAAGTAAACTTCAACTACATCCTTACCTGCAACACTGCCTGAATTGGTTACGGTTACATCAAATGATACTGTTGTACCGTCGTTGTTTATCTCACCCATTTCCTGAGTGAATGTTGTGTAAGAAAGTCCGTATCCAAAAGGATAGATTACATTTGCGTCATAATCGAATTCATAGTTGCCTGCCGCTGCTTCAACAGCTGCTGTCTCATAAAATTTATATCCTACGTAGATACCTTCTACATAATTTACGAATGTAGGGAATGCCTTGCCTCCCTCAGCGAACATGTTATCAACGCCAAATTCGCTCATATTTGTGTAATCAAAATCACCAAAGTTGTTTGATGTAGGTGTGTTCATAAGATCTGCAAGGAAAATGTCAGCAGTCTTTCCTGAAGGATTAACCTTACCTGCGATGATCTCCCCAAGACCATCAAAACCTGTCTGACCTGTGCCGGGGCAATAGATTACAGACTTAATCTGAGAATAATCTTTTACAAATCCAAGCTCCATGGCATTTGCAGAATTTACAACCACAATAACTTTGTCAAATGTTGATGTTACTTTATCAAGAAGTGCCTTCTCTCTGTTTGAGATCTCAAGGTAAGACTTGGAAGCATCAAGATCGTCCTTCTGATCTGAATAGCGAACACCAAGTGCACCAAAAGGTCCCTCTGCCGAGAATGTATCCTGTCCGTCATAAGAAGTAGGAAGATCAGCGCCCTCACCACCTGAACGTGCTATGAAAAAGATAGCTGTATCAGAATAATCCTTAGCACTTGTGATAAGGTCCTCATAATCTGAAACCGCGGGTTCCGGAATAGTCCAGTCCTGTCCCATCATTCCAACTACAGGTCTTGAATCTCTCCATCCTTTGTAGAAATCAACAAGGTTCTGATTGTACTCGATTCCTGCATCGGTAAGTCCTGTAAGGAAATCTACTGTCGGATAAGCATCTGAAAGAGCTCCCGATCCTGTACCACCATAGATAGGATTTGTTGATGACCATCCAAATACATTTACCTTACTGCCTTCTGCAAGAGGAAGTGCTGAATCATCGTTCTTAAGCATAACGATGCCTTCTTCAGCTATTTCAGTACAAAGAGCCTTAGCCTCTTCGATAGCCTCATCGGAAATTGTTCCTCCTCCCATTGCCATGTTTACCATAGAGTACATGGGAACAAGCAATATGTTGGAAATTACAATGACAATTGTAAGGAAAAATGCAAGCCATGCCTGCTTGCGTACAAATTTACGCAATGTCTCCGGTTTCTTTATTACCGAAAGAGTTGTGATAATTGCTGCCAATAATACAACGCCGAGAATAACCAGCTGAGGTATCATTGTTTTTAGGACGGCAATGACGTCCGCGGGGTTGATATTTAACATTTCTCTCTTCTCCTCCTTTACAAATAGATGAAAGAAAATATCTAAAAGGCACTACGCCCTCTAAATCAGTTACAAATTATGATTCCTTTACAGTCTCAGGGAATATGATCTTATTCACAAAGAAAAATACGATCATTGATACTCCGCCGTTAAGTACTGTGGTTCCGATGTTATAAAGCCACGGGGCAACAAACTTACCTGCAACGGCAACCCAGATGCAGTTGATGGAATTTACAATGCATGTGATCACTATAAATGCCATTACGTACCATGCGATCTGCTTGCCCGGCTTATCGTGATTGCGGAAAACGAATATCTTCTGTATAGGGAAGTTGATACATTCTCCTACGATCATCGCTATCATGTAGGCCGTAAAATAAGCCAATCCTCCGTGCGCCTGATCGTATCCCAAAATATTCCAGCTAAAAGTTTCTCCTGCGATCGTTAGCGGTATTCCCGGCCATCCAAAGGCTCTGTCTCCCAGAAAAGCAAATGCTCCCGGAAGGAAAGTCAGCAAAAGATACTTAAACACCGTGATCAGATTACTTACGATCACGAATAATCCTCCTTCACGCACCCACTTCGCTGCCTTTGGATATTTTTCTTCAAATTGTTTCCAAAGATTCATTCCTCTGCTCCTGTTTATTTTCTATAAAGCTCTTTTTCATACTTCTTATTTGCACTCATGTTTCGGAAAAATCCTACTATTACTCCTCCAATGCCTCTGAAAAAGTGTCCGTTTACGATAGTCACTATGCTCTCAACCATGCTGCGCGATACCATGCCTCCGGACATCTTGCATATTGCGCGGAACGGCATGTTGTAGATAAACATGATATTGAGATCCGGAACTCCTTTTTCATAGGACTTATCAAGCTTTTTCTTAAGGATCTTATATACCAGCCTGCACAGGTCACTCTTGGCCGTCTCCATCTGACAGAGCGCATCGTTTATATCAAGCGGCCCAACCTTTTCTTCAGGAAGTGCCTTACCGTAAATCTTCTCAAACTCGTCGTAGTGGAGATTTCTTATCTGTCCGCTCCTGTATCTTGCAAGTGATTTGATATCATAAGGAACTTCTGTGATAGTACCTTCTTTGGTGACAGCTCCCTCCAGTGCGATATCACGCACGTTGCCGCCAACATAGATCTGATACTCACCGCCTTCTACTTCCCACTTGTTTGATACAGTCGAGAAGTAACGGAAAGTCTTATCGTCAAAAGAAATTGAAACTTCCTTGGATTCTCCGGCTTTAAGCCATACTTTCGAAAATCCTTTCAATTCTTTTCTCGGACGAATTACTGCGCTGTGCTTTCTTCCCACATATAACTGTGCGATCTCGGCACCGTCTATTTTTCCTGTATTTGTAACGGTAAAAGATACTCCGCCGTCTGTAACTTTCAGATTGCTGTATTCAAATGTTGTATAAGAAAGTCCGAATCCAAACGGGAATTGTACTTCCACATCCACCGTGTCATAGTAGCGATAGCCTATGAAAGGTCCCTCTCTGTACTGCAGGTTCCTCTTATCCTGTGCCGCAAAATTTACGATTGGACAATCCGTATATGAGAAGGGATAGGACTCAGACAACTTTCCTGTAGGAACTCTTTTTCCCGTAATAATGTCAAGTAATGCGGTTGCACCGGCCTGTCCGCTTAAATATCCGTGAAGCAAAGCTTTCAGATCATCTAACCAGGGTGTCTTAACTGCCGATCCTGCGCTCATAACGCCTACAACGTTGTTATTAAGAGCAGCCAGATTCTTGAGTTCCTTGACCTGATATTCCGGAATATCCATTGATAAACGATCGCCGCCTTCACTCTCGGCTATCTCATCAAGTCCGAAGAAGAAAAGCACCACATCTGCATCTCTTGGATCCTCAAGCACCTCAAGATCGTACTCTTCAATTACTTCCGCGATTGTCTCAACTTTAGTCGAGTTAACCTGCGAGCTTCCGGATCCCTGATATCTTGGCTTATTTACAAACGGTCCGCGAAGTGCAACTTTTGTCCCCGGCTTAAGCGGGAGAATATCATTGTCATTTTTTAATAGAACTGCCGAATTAACAGCTGCCTTTCTTGCAAGCGCATGATGTTCGTCTTTATTAAAGCCCTTTGTATGATCATTATCTTTTACATATAAAGCAGCTTCGATAACGGGAAGAACTGCAAGATCAATCTCTTCTTCCGTGATACGGCCTTCCTCTACCGCCTTTATCAGCTCTCTTGCCGAATCAAGTCCGGGATTGGGCATCTCGACATTTGATCTGCACTTAACGCCCTCTACATGGTCGTTACTTGCGCCCCAGTCGGTTACGACAAGTCCGTCGAATCCCCATTCTTCACGAAGGATATCTACCAGGAGATGTTTGTTCTCATTGGCGTATTCGCCGTTTACTTCGTTGTACGCCGACATGATCGTCTTGGCGCCGCCTTCCTTTACAGCTATCTCAAATGCTGTAAGATATATTTCACGTAAGGTTCGCTCATCAACTACTGCGTTCATCGCCATACGTCTGTATTCTCTCGAGTTCACCGCGAAGTGCTTGGGACAAGCGTAGATGTTCTTGCTCTGTATTCCTCGCACATACGCCGCTGCCATCTTACCTGCCAGGATCGGATCCTCGGAAAAGTACTCAAAATTTCTTCCACAGAGAGGAGAGCGTTTCATATTAAGTCCGGGTCCCAGGAGCACATCTACCTTCTGTGCTACGGCCTCTTCTCCGAGTGCCCGTCCGATTTCTTCACCAAGACTCGGATCCCAGCTGTTTGCCACAGTTGCCGCTGTCGGAAAACAAGTCGCCGGAAGTGAAGCGTTTAATCCGAGGTGATCACCTGCGCCCTCCTGTCTTCTTACACCGTGAGGTCCGTCTGCAAATGATATCGACTGTATTCCAAGACGCGGTATGTCTCTTGATTCCCATTCATTTTTGCCACTAAGTAATGCAGCTTTTTCCATCAAAGTAAGCTTTGATAATATTTCTTTCGCAATCAAAAAAGCGTACCTCCTTTTTCTGTATTTTTGTTATAACACGCTTCTTTGTAAAAAAAGTTCCATTAAGGATAACTTGTCATTTATTCGTGATAACTTGCAAAAAAAGAAAATGCGCCTTGGGGCAAAACAGCAAAAAAGCCTCATGAATCCTGCAATTCACAAGGTTTTTTCCACTACTCGTTATAAGACAATATTACTTTTACTTTGAACCATTCGTCCTCATAGGAACAGTTCATATTTCCACCGTATTTCTCTGCAACCTGAGCTATGGACTTAAGCCCATAGCCGTGTTTGACATTGTCCGCCTTGGTGGTCTTGGGCAGACTTACACCGCGGAAGATCCTGCGCTCCTGTTTCTTTTTAAGGCGCACCGAAGATCCATCCGTGTAATTCTCACATTCTATAATAATAAACTGATTTCGGCTTCGAACCGAAAGCGTGATAAGTCGTTTGTCCTTATCGGCAAGCATCTGCGTCGCTTCAATGGCGTTATCTATGATATTGCCAAAAAGAGAACAGATATCCTTTACATGAATTACGGAGAGAACGTCTCCGTCAACCATTGCATTTAGTGTAATATTTTTCTTCTGACACTGAAGACTCTTTGTGGTAAGTATGACATCAAGAACACGATTGCCTGTATTCATGAATGATTCCTGAATGGCAATTGCCTGTTCCATGTCATTTAGTACTTCAGCTCTTTTCTCCGGATCGTCCTCATTTTTAAGAGCAAGAACATAATGCTTCATATCATGCATTTCTTTGCGAAGCGCCTCAGAATTATCGAGTGCCAGCTTATACTGCTCATACTGCCTAAGGAACAACTGATTGATGGCATCGTTTTCGTTCTTTGCCGCCATCTCATTTCTTCGTCCCATCTCCGTCATCAGCATGAGCATGCCTCCAAAGTCAACCAGAGTGCGGACATAAAGCATATTCTCAGTTGCGGAGAACGGAGTCCTTGTAGTTACAAAACTTATATTGGACATGATAAAAGCTCCGATACCTGTAGCTATAACGCTTATAAGCTCACGCTCATTGATATTCAGATTTCGATTTTCCGGAAAATTCCCGCGTTCAAAGCGGTAATAGATGTTATACGTCAGCGCAAATACCACGAACATAATGATAAATGACTGCAGAATGCTCTCATTGCCGTTAAGATACACAGCCCACACTTCCAGTTGCTTATATAAACTGGCTGCAAACTCCGCCAATACAAAGGCATGCGTAGTTATAACGCCGCAATCTTTCGGCTTGATATCAAGCACTATATACAAAGACAGATACATGAGCACCACGGCCCCGACCATACTGGGAATCCAGAATTCTATCGGCAGAATTCCGGCAACAAACTGAAATCCCATCAGCAAAAGGAGCGTACCCGCACATTGAAGCACATATACTTTGCCGTGGCTGTCTCTTTTATAGATATTGAAATAAACAAAAACCGCCAGCCATTCAGCTATAGCGGTAAAAAGCCTAGGGGTATCCTGTAAAGCCTTTGGGTCTAAGAATGATGAAAAATCCATAGATTCTCCTCTTTTACAAAATATCTTCCGTAAGCGCCATCATAAATTCTTTCTTTCGTGCACGGCTGATAGGAAGAACAATCCCGTTTGTCAAAAGAACTTCTTCCTTTCTCACGCCTTCCACATATGAAAGATTCACAATATATGCATTGTGACATTTACTGAATCCGTGACTGCCAAGCATCTCCTCAAACTTCTTGAGCGGCCCCGCAGTAACGTAGTCATCGTCAGCGCAATGTATCTGCACATTGTTTCGCTGGCTTTCAATGTAATAAATATTGTCGCAATCAAGCTTCAGCTGCTTTTCATCCACAGATACCTTGATATAAAGCTTCTGCTTCTTGGCCATGACGCGCGAAATAGCCTTATCAAATAACTGCTCAAACTGCAGGTAGGGAACGGGTTTGAGTACATATCCAAGGGCATCCACCGCATAGCCCTGAACCGCATATCTCACCGTCGACGTAATAAAAATAATTACCACGTCTGCATCTACCTTGCGAATTTTTTCCGCCGCAACCATACCATCAAGATGTTTCATCTGGATATCAAGAAGGATAATATCAAACTGTGCCCGATATTCATCCACCAGATCGATACCGTCAGTGAAATGCGTAATGGCAAACTGTTTTCCGGTCTTATTCCCATAGGTCTGTATGTAGTTTCTAAGAAGGTCGGCCTGAGCCACCTCATCTTCTACAATACAAATGTTTATCATATAAATTAAGTATAACAGAATTTTGGTACGTTATGCCATATATCCTCTGTTCGCTGAAGCCATGGCCATTCCCTCGTTAAGGCTGTGTCTTCCGTAAGTAAGACCTGCATAAACCTTCTGCGTGTTTCCCATCATTGGGCTGCTTGTATCATACTTTTCAAGCTCCTCATAAGCTTCTTTCAGAGTTTTAAAATTCTGCTCAACTCTCCAGATCTTATGACTGCTGTATGTTACTCCCGCAAGCATAAGCTCTTTTTTGAAAAAAATATAGAGCGGATGAAGATTTCTTGCAAGTTCATAGCGAAGATCGAGAGATCTTAAAAGTTCGTCGATGCAGTTCTGCGCATATCCAAGGCTCTTTTCCGCCTCTTCTTTTCTGCCGATTCCAATTGCATCGATAGCATCATTTAAATATTCGATCACCATCTCATACAAAATAGTAATGAGCTGAGTTTTGTTTGCCTGTGTTATCTTAAGGGTAAATTCCTGCTTTTTTTCCTGTGTCATAATTCACCTCACTGATTACTGAAGAAGCTGAAGGATCTGTGAAGGTCTTTCATTAGCCTGCGCCATCATTGATATACCTGCCTGAGAAAGAACCTGCTGTGTGGAATAAACCGTCATCTCCTCAGCCATATCAACATCCATGATTCTTGAATAAGCCGCTGTCATATTCTCAACTGTAATATCAAGGCCGCTTACTGTATGCTCCAACCTGTTCTGATATGCACCAAGTCTGCTTCTGATACTGTTGATGCCCTCAATTGCACTCTTTATTCTGTCGATTGCTTCATTTGCACCTTTACTGTTGGACATGTCAAGGTTGTTAAGTGCCAGTGTCGTAAGTGATACCTGCGGAATCCTGATATCCAGTGTCTGGCCTTCATTTGCTCCAACCTGCATAGTCATTGAGCCTTTTGCAGTGATCTCGAGGTTAAGCTTTCCTGTGTAAGACTCATCAATCTTTAAACTGATCTTCTTTCCCGTGTTGTCAGAAAGTGTAAGTACATCTTCCTCTATACTTGCCATCATATTGTTTGTCATGTACTCTTGATGAGATCCGTCCGCATTAATTCTAAAAAGCTTTATTTTTCCAAGTGCTTCAGGATCGCTTAAAATGGCTTTTTTCTCAACTCCGGTCTTTCCCGTAAGCGTTACAAAATCAACATCAACACCTGTTATCTCATAGCTACCCTCCTCTATATTGTCTGAGTAGCTTGTGATCTTGATGTTATTACTTGTCTTACCGTTTTCATCGGTAACATATCCCTTGAGATCAAAAGAGCCGTCGAGAATGTTCTGGCCATTGAACTGAGTAGTGTTGGCCATTCTCTCTATTTCCTGCTTCAACTGTGTAACCTCTTCCTGGATCGTCATTCTGTCATTCTCTGTAAGAGTACCGTTACTTGCCTGAATCGCAAGCTGGTTGAGTCTCTGGAGAACATCATGAATCTCGGAAAGGGTTCCGTCTGCAACCTGAACGATTGAAATACCGTCGTTTGCACTGTTACCTGCAACTCCCAATCCTTCTATCTGTGAATTCATTCTTCTGGACATTGCAAGGCCTGAAGGGTTGTCCTTGGCGTTTGCAATCTTTAGACCACTTGAGAGTCTCTCAAGTGACTCAGAAAGAAGCTTGTCATTTCTCTGTAAAGCATTGTTTGCGACCATTGCGGACATGTTGTAATTAACTTTCATGATAACCTCTTTTCTACACGTATAGAGCTTAAAGAGCCTCTATAAATGCTTTCGCCATTTTCAAAAGTGTGCCTGTATCTTCTGTCGAAGTCCTGTCGCCATCCATGGCTTGTGCATTAACCGTGCCTACTTTGGTAGGTTGTGCCTGTGCGTTATAGAGTATCGCAATCCTTTTTCGGTCTACACCGGCGCCCTCTATCTTATCCGCTAATTTGTCGCACATCTTAGTTTTAACGCTTTCAAGATATTCAGCCTCTTCGGGATTACCTGCATACGTTGTCGTAAGCATACCCGTTATACTTCCTTCCTCCCGGTAAAGAGTTACCGAGATAAGTCCGTAGTCGACGGTCTGAACACTCGCTTCCATCCTTGAAATTCTGCTGTTATCACTCCTTAGAGTGATGTGCATTGATACCTTTGTTCCATCTATTTCCACCGGCACCTCGAAGCTTCCTCGCTCCGATGTATGTGCCATCACGGAAATCTGCTTTTGCATAAGAGTAATTGCCTTAACGTCAATATACTCTGTCTCCGGATCTACAAGTACATCCGTAAGTTTGTCGGAAATATTCTCAAGGGTCTTTGTGTATGTCTCTTCGTAATTGTCGCCGTCAAGAGCATCCGTAAGAGTATCCAGATCCTGTGATACATCTCTCTTAGAAAGCTCCTCTGCCCTATTCCATAAATTTCCGTTTCTTCTGTCACGTCTTAAGCCTATCATCGCTTCAAGATTACTGAAGTTCATCTCAACGCCGAAAGTTTCCATCTCTTCGATTGCTCCCGGTGCAGCCTTTGAACCGGCTACATTTCGTATCTCCTGTACCTGATCTTTGATATATGCTTTTTCAAGTTCAGGATCGATCTCTTCATCCTTAAGCGCCCTCGCAAAATCCTCAAGCTTCGTTCCCGTAGTGGGTTTTGCTGCCTTTAATTTTTCAGGCTCAAGATTCTCATATACTATATCGGCTTGTGACCTATAAAATCTGAAGGCCGAATTTATTTGTTCGTCAATTTTTATAATATTTCCTTCTTTGAGATCAACTCCGCCGAAGTCATCACCTACAGAATAGTCTATTCCGCTCTTTGCGGTTCTTCCGCTCCTTGTTTCGGTCAAAAGATTTCCCAAAGTCATCTCTTTTCCAGTCTTTAATACGGAACCGATTGCTTTGTAGTCATTTGCCTTAAGTGTATGAAACAGTCTGTATATTCCGATAAAAGAAGCCTTCTCCTCTTTCGTGATATCTTTTTTCTGCTCAAGCTTGCAGATAAACTTTGAAAACTTTTCTTTCGATCTGTCGGAATCTCTTTTTCCGCCTTCACCTCCGTTGAACATTCCCTGATCTAGGCTGTCAGAAAGCTGTTCGAGCGTCATATTGAGAGGATTGTTTCCTTCTCTTATGAGATTTAAGACCGCTCCGGGCTTGAGTCTTTCAAGCGTTGCCACGAACTTTCTGTCCCATGCCCTTACATTTTCAAAGTTCTCCTCGTTGATCTCCATGCTGTTATATCCAAGAATTCTGACTGCTCTGCGATTTTCCTCATTCGCTTCTTCACCAAAATCCCGAAGTATATCATCGACATTTCTAAACGCTTTCTTTATACTGTCTCCAAGATCTGCTCTCGGCGCGGTCATCATGGCTTCATAGCCTTCTCCCGCCGCCTTGAACTGTCTTGTAAGGCTCGCAGAAACGTCACTTATCTGTGAAAGCGTTGCTGTCTGCAATCTTCCCGCCATAAGTCCCGAAATGTCCACAGGTCCCTTACTTATGATCTGAACTTTTTCAAGAGTAAGGTCATACACTCTTGCGGGGGTTGTAGCCTTAGCTCCCGTGATATCATCAATGATCTCGCCTGTCTGCGTGCCTTCTATATCTTTGAGCATGTTTGAAAGCTCCTCGATAAGATTCTGCATAGGCGCTGTATCTATCGCAAACCCTCTGTCCAGAAGATTTTTGTTTGCTTCAACACTCATGCGAAGTCTTACTTCCTCAAGCTGGAGTCTTGCCGCAACAATCTTCGGATCGTTTTCGGACAAAAGAGCTGTCGGATTCTCGGGGTTAACTCCCGCTCCTTCACCGCTTGCCATGACAAGATTCTTGATATTTAGCTCTTTTTCTTCCTCAACAACATTCTTTACAGCTTCATCCGTAATTATCTTAGTACTCTCATATATTCTTACCGCCTTTTCAATATTACTTTCCGAATCTGCAAGATTACCCTGAACAGCACTCTTACCGTCAAGTATTGCAGATGCTGCTGCTTTAACCGCAGCCTCCTCCGATATCGGAAACTCTACCTTAGCTATTTCTGTTAGTGTGCTTAAATTTTCGGACGTTAACGGGATTCCCTGTTCAACCATCCACTTTGCATCATCTCTTATACCTGAATCGTTCGTATCATAACCTACTTCTGCAAGCACTTTGTCTATCTGAGGTGCAAGGCTGTCCCAGTTTATGCTGTCAGCCTTTTGCGCATAGTATCCTCCCGCTTCCTGGGCATAGAATCCTCTTCCCGAAAGGTTCTGTCCGTTTGTACTGTGGGCAGCAAGGTAAAAATTACTTATGGTGGGCTTCATGTTGTTAAGAACCATATATTTGACCGCACCGTCTGAAGGCTCTTTTATCTGCAAAGCCTCTTCGTAAGCGCCCTTTGCACTCCTCACATTTTCAGCTGTCATCGGAATATCGCTCCGGGAGAATTCCTTTTGGATTGTTTCAGCCAGTGTCCTGCTTCCTGTTATCTTTGTGAGTTTCTCAACGCTCATATCGTCGTTAAAGCCTGCCACTTCAACTCCGGACTCCAAAAGCACACCTTTGATCTTATCAAGAATAGTCACTGTCTCTGAATTATTTAGATTTTTAACATCAAAACCGTCCTCAAGAGCCTTTTTATAGTCCTCTTCAGACATAGTGTTTGATAGTAATGCCATATAGTTATGCTGAGTCATAACATCCGTGTTTTGGGCCATTTCACTGATATCGTCAGTTCCTCTGGTATGACTTGCATATACATCGTTACTGAATAAGCTTGTATCAAGATTAACCGCTACAGCACTCATTGAAGTACTCTTAACTGCACTCTTATTGATTCTGTCCTCAGCATCCATGCCAACGTACATCGAATCCTCAGTTGTCTTTTTTCCCGTCAAAGTCTGAAAATTAATGTTCATATACGCCTCATCTTATTAAATGAACTGATCTAAATAGGAAAGCAATTTCCTATGATACAAAAAGGTGACAGAGTACATTCTGTCACCTTCTATTTCGGCTGAATTTTTTTATTTCTTAATATAACGATCTTATTTTTCCTTTTTCGTTCCCGAACTGCGTGTAGTTTTCTTTTTCTTGGGCGTACCCTTAAAGAGGAAAATTTCTGCTCCGTACGCAGGAAGATCCAGGGTTATACTGTAGTCCTTATAATCGCACAAGCCTTCTTTTGCTGTGATCTCATGAGGTATATTGCTTCCGTTTCCGCCATACTGCTCAGCGGCACTATCCAGGATATGCGTATACTTTCCCGCAAAAGGAACTCCGACCTGATAACCTTTTCTTTCAACGGGAGTCATGTTGATGACAAACAGCAAATTCTCCTTGCCGTCTATAGCACGTCTGTAAAAGCTATAGGTGCTGCACTCTCTGTCATCTGCATTTATCCACTCGAATCCGCCCCAGTCGTTGTCTACCTCATACATCGCCGGATACTTTCTGTATATCTTAAGAAGCTGAGAAACATAGTCCTTCATACCTCTGTTCAGGTCATTTGCAAGAAGGAACCAGTCAAGTTCACGCTTTTCGCTCCATTCTCTTTCCTGTGCAAAATCCTGTCCCATGAAAAGAAGTTTTTTGCCCGCATGTCCAAACATAAATGTATAGCCTGCACGGAGATTGGCATACTTATCAACCTTGTAGCCCGGCATCTTCTCAAGCATCGAGCATTTCAGGTGCACGACCTCATCGTGTGAAAGCGGCAGGATATAATTCTCGGAACTGTTGTAACTCATGGCAAAGGTCATCATATTGTGAGCGCCCTGTCTAAAATACGGATCAAGTTTCATATACTCACAAAAATCATGCATCCATCCCATGTTCCACTTGAATGCAAATCCAAGTCCGTCCTCCTCCGGAGGCGCTGTGACTTTAGGCCATGCCGTAGATTCTTCAGCAATCGTAAGGAATTCGGGATATGTCCCTCTGACCACGCTGTTAAGGTGCTTGAAGAACTCTATCGCATCGAGATTCTCTTTTTTGCCATATTTATTGGGAACCCACTGTCCGTCTTTCTTGCCGTAATCCAGATAAAGCATGGAAGCTACCGCATCCACTCGTATTCCGTCTATGTGGAACTTTCTTATCCAGAAAAGAGCATTCGCTATAAGGAAATTCTTTACCTCGGGTTTAGCCAGATTAAAGATCTTGGTTCCCCAGTCGGGATGTTCGCCTTTCCTCGGGTCCGGATCTTCATAGATACACTTTCCGTCAAAACATGAAAGCCCGAATTCATCCGTCGCAAAATGCGCAGGAACCCAGTCAAGTATTACACCTATATTATTCTTGTGGAGTTTGTTGACAAGATACATAAAGTCCGAGGGCTCACCGTACCTTGACGTTGGAGCATAATAGCCCGTAACCTGATAACCCCATGACCCATCAAAAGGATGCTCAGCTATTCCTATGAGCTCTATGTGGGTATAAGGCATTTCTTTTAGATACTCAACAATTCTGTCTGCAAATTGTCTGTAAGTATAGAATCCGTCTTCCGTCCCGTCGGGATGTTTCATCCAGGAACCAATGTGGCACTCGTAGATCGCAATGGGCTGTCTGTTCGGATCTTTGCCCTTTATCTTCTCGTACCATTTGGAATCTGACCATTTAAATCCGGACAGATCCGTAGTTCTGGACGCATTTCCGGGACGAAGCTCGGAATAATTGGCATATGGATCAGCTTTATAGAGTTTTTTCCCTTCAGGAGTTGTTATGAGGAACTTGTACAGTTCTCCCACTCCTACTCCCGGGATAAAACCTTTCCATATATTTCCGATCTCAGTTCGCTTTAAGGCATGTGCATCTTCAGCCCAGTTGTTAAAAGAGCCAACAACATGGACATCTGCTGCATTCGGTGCCCATACAGCAAAAAAGTAACCTTTCTTTCCGTTTTCTTCTGCAGGATGCGCTCCGAGCTTCTCATAAATCTCGTAGTGCGTTCCCTGCCCGAATAAATACTCATCAGCTTCAGATATAAACACTGTTTTGTCCATGCGTCCCCCTCGTATATGTTCAGTGCATAAAATCTTTTTCTCTGAGGATTACCATATCATTTTCATCAAATCGCTTGTTTACTATGATATCTACAAAGTGAGATACCGATCTCTTCTCCGCATAATATATAGCGTCATCCACAATATCCCTGACCTCTGATACCGTAACATCATGGTCGAGAGTCTGTCTCTCGGATATCTTGGTATGAAGTGCGAGAATACCGAGATTGTCGATCGCATATTCATTCTCAAGCGCATACTGCTTGGCATATGCCACAAGTGACTCGTCATCGAGAGCTTCTATATCAACTCTTACGCTGAAACTCTCTTTATAATCAGGATTCATATCAAGGAATTTGTTCATATCTTCCTTGGTATCTTCCATTACTATTATTATACCTTTTTTCTCTTCCTTGAGAATCTTTATAAGTTCAGCAGCTGTTTCAGGCATAATATCTGCCGCTCTCTGAACTATAAGTGCGCCGTTCGCAAGCTTTTCAAAAATTGCCGCCGGCCTCTTCTTATTGAGCGTATTCGCTGTTATCTTCGCAACTTTTCCGCTGAAGTTCGAATTGGATGCCTGAACGGCACGGATAAGTCCCTTCGCAAGATTGATTGTTCCTGCGCCCTCTTCACCGGTAACAATGACATTTCCGCTAAAAGCTTCCATGCTCATGTTATCAATTGCTTTGATAATCTGTCTTCTCGATTTCTTATGATGAATGTAAGGTCCGAACAACTCCTTCTCTTCGGGAGTCATCTTCCTTAATCTCTCTTCAATCTCTCTGTTTCCGGAATGATGCTTCTTAAGCTTTTTCTTTAATGCGTCTGAAGGCTCCTGATTCTCATTTCTCTGATTATCAGGTCTCTGTCCCTGAGGTCTTCTGTCTGCGGATCTTCCGGCGTTTCTGTCCTCGCCTCTGTTTCTTTCTCTGGATCTCGGATCCGGCCTTCCTTCCGCTCTGGTTCTGTTTCTGTTCGGATTTCTTCTCGAATCTTCCAGATCTTCTTCAGACACATCCGCCTTCTTGGCATCCTCTGCCTTCTCAACTTCTTCTTTTCTGTCATTCCTTGAATCACCGAACTCTTCGCGCGCAAAACCACTCTTTTTCTTTTCGGTTTCTGCTACAGCTGTCTGTTCCTCATCTGCAAAAGAGTGATCAGAATCATCGTCTTCTGTGCCATTAATAACTTCATCAACAGCCTCATCTATAATGTCCGCACTGTTTCTGGACCAATCGCTTCTTCCCGAAGCGCGCTTTTGTTTTTCTTTCTTGATGGCATCGGCGATTGCTTTCTCAATCTTCTCCTGAAGTCCTGCCTTTGCTATCTCATCATAATCTGCAAAAAGATCTCCCGTCTGATCGGAAACTTTTTTCTTTACGCTCTCTAACTGTCTCTCCTGCTGTTCCTTCTTGAACTGCTCCCAGTTCTGAATATACTCGGAAATGCTGATCTGACCTGTGATCTGCTTCTCAACTTCAGGCTCAGGCTCGACAGCCATCTTGATCTGCCCGTCATAGTCCTGTGAAAGCATCTTATCAAATCCGCTGGACATGTTATAACTTGCATTTGGATGTATTACTGCTCCGGGTACCTCATCTTCCAATGGTCTGTTCTCATAAACCGGTGCTTTATATGCTATGTCTTCTATATCTTCTGTAGGTGCTTCAAACCCCTGCCCATCAGAATCATCTTCCATATCAAAAAACTCTGAAGGCTCTTCCTGTGCAACTTCTGCGATATCTGAAACCTGCTCCGCTGCGGGAACTTCCTCCCTGTTCTCGGGAGCCGGCTTAAATTCAAGATCTTTCTCAGGCAGATGAATTTCATGTGTATCAAAAAATACTTCTTCTATACTACCTGATGCAGGCTCTCCTATTGTTCCAGAAACACGCGAAAAAGAGCTGTCTTCCTGCATAGCTTCGTCTTCGTCAAATATCTCCGGCTCGGCAGCATTAACCGGTTCCTGATTGTACTCTGTATTTCCATATGCCTGCTGAGCGCCATAAGCTTCAGCCTGTGCAGCTGTATTCTGTGCCTGCGCAAAGCTTTCCTGCTGTGCGAAACTGTCCTGCTGAGCCATCTCAGCCTGGTACTGCGAAAAGCTTCCCTGTGGCTGTGCAATATTAGCCTGCTGCTGGGCCATCTCAGCCTGATATTGCGCAAAACTTCCCTGCGACTGTGTCATTCCGGCCTGTGGCTGTACAGCATTTGCCTGTGGCTGTGCAAAGCCATCCTGCGGCTGAGCCATAGCTGACTGATACTGCGAGAAGCTATCCTGCTGTGAAAAACTTCCCTGTGGCTGCGCCATTCCCGCCTGAAACTGCGCCGCAACAGCCTGTGCTTGCTCATCTCCTCCGATATATGGCTTTAATTCTTCTGCAAGTGCAGCCTGCAGATTCATTGTATTATATGCGCTTACATCAACAGATGGCGCCTTAATCTCAACATCATTCGATACCGGAGGCATCTCTCTGGTATCCTGGGTAACGGGGGACATTCCGGGCATGCTCTGAGCAGCCGGATTCTGTACAGGATTCTCATTATTTACAACGATCGATCTGTCAATATATCCGCCGTGTTTCTGCTTATATCTGACATATCTGTCCTGCTGTTCGGGCGAAAGGGGTTCATGAAGAGCCTTAAGTTCAAGTGCCTTCATAACATAGTTGCCGTCACCAAGCCACAAAAACATCTCGTCGCATGTTTCAATGCACTCAGTAGTAAGGCCTATCCTGTGATAAAGATACGCCAACTCATATACCCATTTTTCCCTATAATCATGTTTTTTGAATTCTTCGAGAACCGCGATTCTCTCTTCAAGACTTACTTCCTGAGCTTCATAGAGTTTATACTGCAAGATATATCGCCCTGTATCTCTGGGCGCTATTCTGACAAATTCTTTGTAATATTCTACAGCTTGAACAAATTCTCCCATCTTTATTGCAAGTTCACATAGGGAGTATACAATCGCTCTACCCGTGGGGTGTCTGTCGTATGCCATGAGCAAAATATCTCTGCTCTCTTCAAAGCGTCTGTTTATCTTATATAAATCACTTATCGTACAAAGCATTGCAACACTTTTTACACGTTTCCAGTCAATAGTGTCAGCAATTTTCACAGCCTCGGCAAATCTGCCTTCCCCAATTAAAGCCTTGATCTCATCGGCTCGAATCTTGTATTCAACTTTATCCAAAATATCACCTCTTTGGTGCCCCAACTATATCCAGTGTTAGTTTAACATAAGCACCTTATCTTTGTAAAATGTCTGAAAGTCGCGCAAATTGCGTGAGAGAAAGCACTTCTCCCCTTGCTTTTTCGTCAATATTTATCTCGGTTAACGCATCTTGAACCTGTTGTCTCGTTACCTTTAGCGACGGATTATTTGAAAGAGCGTTTGAAAGAGTTTTTCTCCTCTGATTAAACGCTGTTCTTATAATCTCAAACATATACTTTTCATCACCGACTTCTACTGCCGGCTCTTCATATCTCTTAAGATGCACAACCGCCGATCCTACATTCGGCTGCGGGATAAAGCTTCCCGGCGCAACGTTCATAACGGATGTTGCCTTTGCGTAATAACCTACAGCAAGTGAAAGCGAACCATAATCCTTGTTTCCCGGTCCCATGACCATTCTGTCCGCAACTTCCTTCTGTACCATGACTGTAACGCTATCTATGGGTGCATTGCTCTCAAAGAGCTTCATGATTATCGGTGTTGTAATGTAATAGGGTAGATTGGCAACAACCTTTATTTTTCTTCCATCATTGTATTCTTTTACTATGTTCTCTATATCAACCTTAAGTATGTCTTCGTTGATCACTGTAACGTTGTCATACTCGGATAATGTGTCATTTAAAACAGGTATAAGTGTCTTGTCTATCTCAACGGACACAACACGCTTTGCAGCTTCAGCCAGATACTGAGTAAGGCTTCCTATACCGGGGCCGATCTCAAGAACGCAATCTTCCTTCGTTACTCCCGAAGCTTCTACTATTCCGTCAAGTACACCGCTGTCTATAAGGAAATTCTGTCCGAATTTCTTTTTTGCGCTCATATTGTATTTGCTCAGCACTTCCTTTGTGCGTGCCGCGTTTCCAAGATATGCCATTTATACCTCCGTAATAATTCCGTACATATGCTTTGCATTGTCTTCTGTTATACGTATAACTTCTTCTTCGCTGATACCTTTTATGTCAGCTATAGCTTTTACCACATAGGGCAGGTTTAAAGAGCTGTTACGCTCTCCTCTGTGTGGCTCAGGGGAAAGATACGGGCAATCTGTCTCAAGAAGTATCTTTTCCATCGGAATCTCTTCCACAACTTCTCTGAGCTTACGTCCGTTCTTGAAAGTCACAACACCTCCGACTCCAATATAAAAGCCCATGTCCACACACTCTTTTGCAAGCTCTTTGGAATAAGAAAAGCAGTGCACCACTCCGCCTATCTCTTCTGCGTGCTCGCTATGCATTATATCCATCGTATCCTTTGCAGCGTCTCTTGAATGAATCACCACCGGAAGATGTACCTCTCTTGCAAGATCAAGCTGCCTAATAAACCATTTCTTCTGAATTTCAGGAGAAGGATCCGGCCAGTGATAGTCGAGTCCTATCTCTCCTACAGCCACACACTTCTCATCCGCCGTCCATGACTTCAAGCGCTCTATTGCTTCATCATTAAGCTCTTCCACTTCGCTTGGATGTACCCCGACCGCTGCATATATATAATCGTACTCATGTGCAAGGCCAAGTGCTCTTTCACTTGATGCCATGTCTGCACCTATATTTACGACTTTGCCGATACCGGCTTTACTCAAAGAAGAAATGAGTATCTCCCTGTCCTCATCATACTGTCTGTCATCGTAATGAGCATGCGTATCAAATATCATATACACACCTTTCGTTTTTCAATTTTGCATTCTTGAATTTTTTCATAACATCTAATTTACCACAAATATATCCTCACAGATATGTCAAATTTAAAAAAAATACATTTTTTTAAAATTTTTTGAAAAAAACACTTGCAATTCTTTTTTAAGCGTAGTAACATATCACTTGTCGTTGAGATACGGCACAGCCGCTAAATGACAAATGCGCTGCTAGCTCAGTTGGTAGAGCACCTGACTCTTAATCAGGTTGTCCAGGGTTCGAGACCCTGGCAGCGCACGCCGAGTACTGTTTTCATAGGTATATCCTATGGGGATGGTACTTTTTTCTTTGTCTTTTTTCCACTAGAACAAAGATTATTTAGTCGCATATACATATTTCGCAACAAAAATCGAGCTTTTCAAAGCTCGTTTTTGTGACTACCGACCTTTTCGTAGATAGCCCGGCCACAAAGGTATATATTCGGAAATACGCTGTCTTCGGACGAGCAAGATGATTTTCAAAATTTATAGAAACGGGATATTCTGACTTCTCTGAACAACGTGAAAGTCAGAATATCCCGTTTCTATAAATTAATGAAAATCACTGCGCAGACGTACACAGCATATTTCCGAATATATACCTTTGTGGCCGGGCGTCCGTAAATCTCCGTATCACTCTTCTACTTTGTCATTTGCCTTTTCGGGGTGCTCGAGCATCTCCTGCATGGTATGCCAGCCAAGAACGGCGCATTTGACTCTTGCAGGCATGTGTCTTACGTCCTGAAGCGAAGCAGCTTCATCAAGAGACTCTATGCTCTCCTCGTCCGTTATTTCGCCTTTTATCATGCCCATAAAGGTTCCTGCAAGCTTAATTGCCTCTTCCTTGCTCTTACCTATTATCTGGTCAACCATCATGTCTACAGATGCCTGTGATATGGCACATCCGCTTCCAACATATTTACCGTCCGTAATAACACCGTTTTCAACCTTGAGCTGCAATGTGATATCATCGCCACAGCTTGGATTTATTCCACGCATTACAAGATCCGGATTTTCCAATTTACCCCTGTGTACAGGTCGCAGATTATGCTCATTTACTATCTCTCGATATAACTGCTTAAGCTCCATATCCCATGACCTCCCTAACCTTTGCAAGTTTCTCCAGGAATATTTTAACCTCTTCTTCTGTATTATAGAAGTACAAACTTGCACGTGCGGTAGATCCGGCACCGATAAACTGCATAAGTGGCTGAGCACAGTGGTGTCCCGCTCTTATGCATACGTGATCGTCATTGAGCACCGATGAAATATCATGAGGGTGCACACCGTCAATTGTAAATGTAACGATACCACAATGCTTCTTAGGGTCTTTTGAGCCGTATATTTTGATATAAGGGAGTTTTGACATTCCATCCATAAGAAGTGCGGTAAGCTTCTGCTCCTGCGCCTCTATAGCCTCAAAACCGACATTTTGAAGGTATCTGATTGCTTCTGCAAGGCCAACCGCTCCGGATGCGTTAACAGTACCCGCCTCAAACTTATGAGGAAGCTCTGCATAAGTAGCATCTGTTCTTGTAACATACTCTATCATTTCTCCGCCTGTAAGGAATGGAGACATCTTTTCCAAAAGATCTTTTTTTCCGTAAAGAACGCCTATGCCCATAGGTCCGAGCATCTTGTGTCCGGAGAATGCAAAGAAATCTGCACCGAGTTCCTGTACGTTTACTCTCATATGAGGTGTTGACTGAGCGCCGTCCACAACCACGATTGCGCCCTTAGACTTAGCATATGCCGCAATCTCTTTTACAGGGTTGGTAACGCCCATAACATTGGACACATGACCTATAGCAACAACCTTTGTCTTGTCTGTAATCTTGCTCTCGTACTCTTCCTTGGAGATAACGCCTTCTTCATCGGGCTCAAGATATACAAGCTTTGCATTTTTCTTCCTGCATACCATCTGCCAGGGCAAGATGTTGCTGTGATGCTCCATTACAGAGATAACAACTTCATCACCTTCAGATACATTATCAAGACCGTAGCTGTATGCCACGAGGTTGAGCGATTCAGAAGTGTTTCTTGTAAAAATAATCTCTTCGGGAGAATTCGCACCTATGAAATCAGCAACAACGCGCCTTGAATCCTCATACATTTCTGTTGCCGCCATACTCCAATCATATAAGCCCCTTAAAGGATTGGCATTTGCCGTGCGATAAAAGTTTGATATTGCATCCAGAACCTGATTGGGTCTCTGTGAAGTAGCCGCATTATCAAAATATACATAGTCACCTGAATTTAAAATATCGAAGTCTTTTCGATAATCTCCGATGTTAGCCATTTCTTTTTCCTACCTACTGTTAAATGATATTCTGAATGTAGAATACAACTCTCTGTTCCAGTTCCTTATCGGGAATCGTTCTTGCAACGCTGTCGAGTCTCGCCCTGATCATCATGCGCTTTGCATTTTCTTCATCGATTCCTCTTGTCTGCATATAGAACAACAAGTCTTCGCCAAGCTGTCCTATTGTTGCACCGTGCCTTCCGTCAACATCTTCTTCCTGACAAAGGATTACGGGCATGCTGCGGTTTATTACATCAGGACTGAGCATAAGTGTATCTTCCTGCTCATCTCCTGCCGATCCCGAGCTTCCGTTCTTAAAATCAATTGTTCCTCTGAATACCTTGGTTGCGGAATCCATCAGAACTCCTTTTGCATGCATTACAGAGTTTGTATTTTTTCCTCTTTGATCTGCAACATAATTCACATCGAGGAAATTGTCATATCTTACGAGATAACCCATATTTGATATGAGCTCAGCTTCTTTTTCAACAAGATTTACAAGACAGCCGGTCCACGCCTTCTTGGCACCAAGTTCCAAAGTCGTAACGCCGATTGATCCGCCCTTAAAACATGCTCCGCCGATATCATCAAAATGAATGAACTTATCGCCAAGCATCTGGATCTTATAAATATTAATCTTTGCGCCTTCTTCGGCAAGAAGTCTTGTGCTGATTCCGTGGAAACCGCCAAAATCCTTTTCCGATTCATATGCAAGGATGACATTTATCTCAGAATCTTTCTTGGCATGAATGACCTGCGCTGATATACATCCCTCGCCGTCTTTCATCTTGTACTCTATGACAACGGGCTCGGAAACTTTAACATTTTCCTCAACCGTATAAATATCGCACTTAGCGCCTGCGGAGATCATGAGCTCGTCCACATCGATTCCCATTCCGGTCCTGATTGCCTGACCTTCATTTCTTCCTGTCGTATCGGCGTTAGGGCCTGCAAAATCGCCTGTGGTATACATGATCCTGTCTTTATTCTTTATAAAGATCTCGCCTGCTTCCGCATAATCAACTCCGCGTTTTACATTTACGCCCTGCGGCATCTTACTTGCATCCGGAGTTTCAAAGCTATCTATTTTTATGTCTGATTCGGAAACTGTACTGTCATTGACCTTAAGAAAACCGTATGTCAAAACAGGCAGCACATTAACCTTCATGTTCAAATCTTTGTTCATGTGAAGTCCCTTCTCAATGTCCGCTCATCTCAAGCTTAATAAGGTTATTCATCTCAACGGCATACTCAAGCGGAAGTTCCTTGGAAACAGGATTGGCAAATCCGCTCACGATCATAGCCTTAGCTTCTTCTTCGCTGATTCCTCTGGACATAAGATAGAAAATAGCATCATCGCTGATTCTTCCGATCTTAGCCTCATGTCCTACATCAGCATCGTCAGTTCTGATGTCCATTCCCGGAATGGTATCTGCTCTTGAAATGCTGTCAACCATAAGTGAATCACAGGAAACCGAAGCTTTTGCCTTTTTGGCTGAACTCTGGATCACAACACTGCTTCTGTATGTTCCTATTCCACCGTCCTTTGAAATAGACTTGGAATTGATAACGGATGTAGTTCCCACTCCCTGATGTACTACCTTTGCTCCCGTATCAAGGTTCTGTCCCTTTCCGGCAAAAGTAATTCCTGTAAATTCCATCTTGGAATGATCGCCCTTAAGAATAGTCATAGGATAAAGATATCCCGTGTGAGATCCAAACGATCCCGATACCCACTCCATGATTCCATTCTCTTCGATAAGAGCTCTCTTGGTATTAAGGTTGTACATATTCTTGGACCAGTTCTCGATTGTTGAATAGCGAAGTCTCGCATTCTTTGCCACAAAGAGCTCAACTGCTCCCGCGTGAAGATTGGCCACGTTGTACTTTGGCGCCGAACATCCTTCTATGAAGTGAAGGTCTGCACCTTCATCAACAATTATGAGAGTATGTTCAAACTGTCCCGCTCCTGCCGCATTAAGTCTGAAATATGACTGAAGGGGGATATCTACCTTGACTCCCTTGGGCACATATACAAATGAGCCTCCGGACCATACCGCTCCGTGGAGCGCTGCAAATTTGTGATCCGTAGGCGGTATAAGAGTCATAAAGTGGCTCTTTATCATGTCTGCGTATTCTGTCCTCATAGCACTCTCAAGATCTGTATATATAACGCCCTGAGCCGCAACCTCATCTTTTACATTGTGATATACAAGCTCTGAATCGTACTGAGCGCCCACACCGGCAAGAGATTCTCTCTCTGCCTGAGGGATACCGAGTCTTTCAAAAGTGTTCTTAATATCCTCGGGTACATCTTCCCAGTTATTCTTCATATCAGACTTATGTCTTACATACGATGTGATCCTGTCCATATCAAGGCCTTCAATACTTGGGCCCCATTTGGGCATCTCCATCTCGTTGTAAAGTTTCAAGCACTTGAGTCTGAAATCTCTCATCCATTCAGGATCGTTCTTTTCCGCAGAAACCTTTAATACAGTTTCTTCATCAAGACCTTCCTCCATCCTGTAGAAGTCTTTTTCTGTCTCTATATCTTTAAATTCATATGCGCTGCGGTCTATCTCGACCACTTTCTGTTTATTCTCGCTCATATCAATCCTCTGTTATCCGGCCAATATTATTCAGCTTCTGAGATAAATTTCTCAAATCCGTTAGCATTGATCTCCTCAACAAGAGATCCGTCTCCTGTGCAAACAAGTTTGCCCTTAACAAGCACATGTGTATAATCAACGTGCAATGACTCAAGAATCTTGGTGCTGTGTGTGATTATAAGAAGTGCTCCGTCCTTTTTCTTCTGATACTCCTGAATGCCCTTGGATACTGTTCTTACAGCATCAACATCAAGTCCCGAATCCGTCTCATCAAGGATCGCAAGTTTGGGATTAAGCATAAGAAGCTGAAGGATCTCTGCTTTCTTCTTCTCACCACCTGAGAAACCAACGTTAAGGTCTCTGTCCGCATAAGCCTCATCCATGGAAAGGACTTCCATTGCTGCCTTAAGTGACTTCTGAAAAGCCATAAGCTTAACAGGTGCACCTGTCTGGGCGTGGAAAGAATTTCTTATAAAACTGCTGAGTGAAATTCCGGGAATCTCATAGGGATTCTGGAATGACAGGAACATTCCTGCCTTTGCTCTCTTATCTGCAGAAATATCTGTAATATCCTGTCCGTCAAAAAGGATATTTCCCTCTGTTACACAATAATGAGGATTACCCATAAGGGAATATCCAAGTGTGGACTTTCCTGCTCCGTTTGGTCCCATGAGTACATGAGTCTCTCCGGGCTTTATATCTAAATTGATCTTGTGCAGAATCGGCAACTCGTTATCTATTGATACAGATAAGTTTTTTACCTGTAATAAAGACGCATCTGACATGATAATTTTCCTTTCCGTGTTTTCCTACTAAGTTGGTAGGAAATATGATAACACCGCAAATTTATATTGTCAATTTTAAAAACAATGTAAAGTTTATCATAAAACCCCTTGACATACCACTTAAAAGTAATTAAAATACAATCTTGTCAGTACCGTGCGGGTGTAGTTCAATGGTAGAACACTAGCCTTCCAAGCTAGATACGTGGGTTCGATTCCCATCACCCGCTTTACTGATTTTTTTTTACCCTTTTTTCTTTCTTAACAGCAAGGAGTTAATTCATGGAACTTGTCATTGATGTTGTCATGGACGCGCTTATCGATTCTCTTAAGATACTCCCCTTTCTTTTTATAACTTACCTTTTAATGGAATATCTGGAGCACAAGACTCAGGAATATACGTCTGCGATTGTCCAAAAAACAGAATACTTCGGACCTTTATGGGGCGGACTTATCGGTGTATTTCCGCAGTGCGGATTTTCTGCCGCGGCATCCAACCTGTATGCGGGCAGAGTAATAACGCTAGGAACACTTATCGCTATCTATCTTTCGACTTCGGACGAAATGATACCGCTTTTCATATCTGAACAGATTCCTGTAGGAATTATGATAAAGATACTGATAATCAAGGCAGTCATCGGAATCATTGCCGGATTTGTTATAGATGCCGTTGTTCACTGGCATCATCTCACTCATAATAAGAGGCTTGACGATCCCGTCCAGATAAATGCCCTGTGCGAAAAAGAGCATTGTCACTGCGAGGAAGATGATCACAGCGGTTTTATCGGGATTGTGAAATCTGCATTTGTTCATACGTTCCACATTTTTGCTTTTGTTCTTGTTCTTACTTTGATATTGGGATTTGCGATTGAGCTTATAGGTGAAGACAAATTATCAGCACTTCTTAAGACAAGTCCTGTGATCAGCCACATTCTTGCAGGTCTTATAGGACTTATCCCCAACTGTGCAGCATCTGTTATCATCACAACTTTGTATCTTGATAAGATGATCACATTGGGAACCATGATGTCCGGTCTTTTGGTTGGAGCCGGAATCGGACTTTTGATACTGTTCAGAGTTAATGACAATAAAAAAGAAAATATAAGAATTGCTATTCTTCTATTTCTTATAGGAACTGTTATCGGTGCCCTTATAGACGCCATAGGCATTTCTTATTAAAAAAGCAACTTCCTATGATAGAACAAAGAGTTGCTTTATTCAATAAAAAATACCCCGATGCATTTGCACCGGGGCTTTTTTATGTACTGACTAAAGCAATTGATTAAACTAGTGTTACCTGTTGTTTAAAAAATCTAATTGAATTAGTTATTATTTTGCTGATGAAGCGTCTGCTGCTGCGTCTGAAGATGCCTCTGATGAAGCGTCTGAAGATGCCTCAGATGAAGCGTCTGATGAAGCGTCTGAAGATGCGTCTGTAGCTTCTTCTGTTGTCTCTTCTGTAGCTGCCTCTTCAACTGAGAAAGCTTCTACTGATGCCTCTACTGATGTCTCCTCTGTAGCTGCGTCAGCTGCCTCACCGCAACCAGCAAGAACTGCTGCTGAAAGTGTTAAAACTGAAAGTAATGTAACGATATTCTTCTTCATAATATATTCTCCTCTTTTCTGCATACTTTGCAATTACGAATTATTGCAAACAATTGCTTCAGTACAGTTATAGATTATATATTGTGAATAGAAGAATGTCACCGACAAAACGTTGCATAATATCTTAAGATTTCCTTAATATTTTGTGCAATTCTTACAAATTCTAGTAATTTTCGAGGTCAGCAGAGCCGGTTCCGGCTCCCGAATCATATTTTAAAGTAATGCAAATACCTTCCGGTGAAACTTGCTTAAAATCACCGCAAGGAATCGCATAGGTATTTCCATCCTCATCTTTTAGAAGCATTTCCCATTCTGTACTTTCATTGTTTATCTCTAAGTCGACACCCATGAGCGAATATCCGGAATTAAGCGCAACTCCCTCTCCAAGTAGATTTGCAGAACATACATCACTTGTAATATCGTGAAGTACTACCTCCGTAAGATTATATTCTGTATCATTTAAGATATAGGCACTTATCATTGCATTCTTTGCCATTTCTTCTCTCTTGGCATTTTCTTCACTGAGTATGGCGTCAAGAGCTTGCTGCACGGTAGCATACTCTTCCGAAAGTTCATTTACTTTCAAAAGATAGATGTCTATCATACTGTCACTCATCTTATTGAAATTCGCCTTCTCAATATCAGCTTCCTTCTCGGCAAGCTGATCAAGCAATCCTCTAAGACTCGAATCCGTTATATCCAGATATGTATTTTCGGCATTATTTTTGGCTTCTATTAATGCTCCCCTGGTCGCTTCTGCCTCATTAAGCTTTTCCTCAGAAGGCTTACACGCAACAAGCAGGAGCGCCGTCATCAGCGTTCCTGCCATAAAAAATATCTTACTATTTTTCATACCTTGTCCCCCGATTCGTTTTCTGCATACTCGGGCTCATTGTAATAGTAATCCATGATTAGTGCAACCACATGACAATAACTTACCTTTCCTGAAAGTACTCCGTTCACCTTAAGATTTGTATCTATAAATTTCTCCGCTGCCTTTTTTACTGTCTCCGTCTTTACTACAGCTTTTTTCTCAACTTTTACCCACGCCTCTTTTGTCAAAAACTGATTGTCGTACTTTACTCTGTCAGAGATCTTCACATGTTTATTGTATTCTTCCTTGCTCACGGCTTTGTAAAAATCGTTGTTTATATAATTAAGAACTCCCAGATATCCGCTGTACTCAAAGACAATATCATCGGATCTTATGCAAGCCAGGAATCCAAGGAAATTCGCCTCATCTTCATATATGTATCCGTGAGTATGAGCAAGCTCATGGCACATTGTAAAAGGCTTATTCATTATAGACATCGCATCATTATAGTTTGCTTCCATTGAAAACGGAAAATAGTATCCCTGCATATACTGCTGGCTCATAAATCCTGAGAAATGAAGCGGCTTGGGTGTTACATAATATCCACCAAGTCTCGGAAACTCACCCTCCAGATTCTTCATTGCCAAAATAGCTGTCTCCTGCATGTTTCCTTCATAAATAACATTTCCGTATTCGTCATGCGGAACCTTTTTGGCCAATTCGTTGCATTTTTTTACCACAGAATCTCTAAGCTCCGCAAGCTGCGCAAGATCATATTCCTTGGTAAATCCCACATCTGACACTTGAAGCTTTGATGTATGATACAGAATAAAGCAGTTAAGCGACATTATTGTACATACAACAGCCATAAGTACCGGTGATACTCTATAGAGAATTCCCGAGATCTTCCTGAAAACTTTTTCTGCAGAAAGAAAGCCCTTCCCTTTCTCCGTAACCTTCTTTGAATATATCAAAAAGACCGTGTGTACGATCAAAAATGCCAGCGCAAAAACAATAAATATAACCAGAAACACCAGCATGCATTCTCCAACGGAAAAACCTACGCGACTTGTGAGCGATCCGTATGCCGATGTCAGCTTAGGATATATATTCGCGACGTAGAAGTCAGAAAAGGCCGCACTTTTCCATGCGGCCATATTAAAGATAATACAAAATGCCATTATTAAGATTATTGTTAAGGAGAATATTCTTTTTCTATGCATTTTCTGACTCCCTGTTCCCATAAAATCATTTAAAAATATTCTACATTAAAAATATGGACTGAAAATGACTAAACTATTGATAAATCGTTCATATTTTATACATATATTTGTATTTAAACATAGCCTCATTATGGTAAAATTATCTTAAATAGGAAAGCTCTTTTGCGGAGGTTCAAACATGCGACTGCTTCTTGCTGATGACGAAAAAGAATTATCCAACGCTCTCGTAGCTATATTGAAACACAGCAGCTACACCGTAGATGCCGTATACAACGGGACGGATGCTTTAGACTATGCAATAACGGGAAATTACGACGGTATAATTTTAGACATAATGATGCCCGGACTTAACGGAACGGAAGTCCTTAAACGGCTGCGAAGCAAAGGAATATCAACTCCCGTTCTTTTTTTGACCGCAAAATCTGAAATTGACGATCGTATCAAAGGACTCGATCTTGGAGCAGACGACTATCTCACCAAGCCCTTTGACATGGGAGAACTTCTTGCCAGAGTTCGTGCAATGTTGCGCAGAAAATCAGATTTTTCGCCTGTTAATCTCACTTGCGGAAATCTGACTTTAGACAGAAATGTATATGAACTTTTTACCCCAAACCACGATAAGATCCGCCTTGCCGGACGTGAATTCCAGATGATGGAAATGCTCATGGATTCTCCGGGAAGGATTATATCTGTTGACACTTTTATGTCACATATATGGGCAGACGGCGAGGCTGACGTAAACGTAGTATGGGTATATATCTCGAATCTGCGCAAAAAGATTCTGTCACTTGGCGCAACCTGTGAGATCAAGGCTTCCAGAGGAGTCGGATATTCTATAAACGAACTGGATAAACCGGAGCTGTAATAAGATGGTAGATAAACTAAGAAAAAAATTTGTTATAACCGCAATTTTATCGCTGCTCCTGATTCTTGTTACGATGATAGGCATCATAAATGCCATTAACATGCATCAGGTTGTTTCTGATGCAGATACGCTTCTCGAAACTCTTGCATCAAACGACGGATATTTTCCGACAAAGAGTGCTGCCCCTAAGAAAAGACCTTCTTTAAATAATTCCAATGCATTTGACTGGGATGATATAAATTTTAATCATTCAACGGAGACTCCTTTTCAATCGCGATATTTCTGGGTAAGGATGGATTCTTCCGCAAATATAATCAAGATAAATACTATTCACATCGCTTCCGTTTCATATACAACTGCCGAGGAATATGCTAAAGATCTGTATTCCAAAGCTTCCAAAAAAATGGGTTTTTATCATTCCTACAGATATCTGATAGCAGACGAACCGGAAGGCTCCAAGCTGATAATATTTCTGGATCTCAGCACTGCGATCATAAATTCCAAACAGCTCCTGATACAATCTGTTGCAATCGGCCTGCTTGCTCTTATTGCAATGTTCATCCTTGTATTTCTTTTTTCAGGACAAGCTGTTGCTCCCGCTGTTGAATCCCTGGAGAAGCAAAAAAGATTTATCACCGATGCAGGTCACGAACTAAAAACTCCTCTTGCCGTGATTTCAGCAGATATCGATGTTTTGGAACTTGAACAGGGAAAGAACGAATGGACTGCAAGTATAAGGAATCAGCTCAAAAGAATGAACAGCCTGGTAAAAAATATGCTGACTCTTTCGAGAATGGATGAAGAGCGCATGCATGTTGTCTTCACAGAGTTTGATCTTAGCGAAACACTCAAAGATGCTGCAATTTCTTTTGAACCCATCGCAGAATCACAAGATAAACTGTACAAAATTGATATTCCCGACGGAATTCGTATCTTAGGCAATAAAACTTCCATCAATCAACTTGCCTGCCTTCTGCTGGACAACGCATTCAAGTATTCTTCCAAAAACGGAAGTATCCACGTTCTTTTATCTGTAGACAAGCATATTGTATTTGAAGTTTCAAACACCTGTGATACAATTCCTTACGGTAATCTGGACAGGCTTTTTGACAGGTTTTACAGAGCTGATTACTCACGAAGCAGAGAAACAGGCGGCTACGGGATTGGTCTTTCCGTGGCAAGAGCTATAGTTACTTCGCACGGGGGAACCATTGAAGCACTTCGCGACGGCGACAAAATTATCAGATTTGTCGTTACTCTTCCAAAACAACAGGCCAGAAATAATCAGAAAAACAAGTAGGTACTATGGATACAACACTTAAGATAATATATGAAGATGATGATATAATCGTTTGCCACAAGCCCACCGGCATGGCGACAGAAGGCGCAACAGTCGGAAAGATGGACCTTGTTAGCAACGTAAGAAATTACCTTGCGCGCAAGAACAGAGCACAAGGTAAAACCGGCAAACCGCCGTACGTCGGAACTCTCTACAGACTTGATCAGCCGGTAGAGGGTGTTGTTGTCATCGCCAAAAATAAATCGGCAGCTTCCTTTATAGCAAAACAGATAAAAGAGCACACCACAGATAAGTATTACTACGCACTTTGCTACGGAAATGTAGCAGATGACACAGGACATCTTGAAAATCTTCTTGTAAGAAAACAGAATGATGGCCTGGCGCTTGTAGTAAGTAGAAAGGAGGCAAACTCACTAAAGAACCAGACCATCATCCTGGGTAAGGGCCAAGAACAGCGTATTTTTTCCGGAGAGATAAAGAAAGCTGTCCTTGACTATGAGGTTATGCAAAGAGATGAAAACTCATCGCTTTTGAAAATAAAGCTTCAGACCGGGCGTTTCCACCAGATCAGGGTGCAACTTGCTCACATGGGATATCCGATCCTCGGCGACCGTAAGTACGGAACCAAAGAATCTCTTGAATATTCCGAAAAGACTCACAAGAACAATGTATGTCTTGCCTGCTACCATTTCGGTTTCGTTCATCCGTCGAGCAAGAAAAAAGTGTTTTTCGAGATTACAATTCCTCAGTCTTTGAAGATATAGATCTCGAGCAGATAATTTCAAGGTTTCCGTTTCTTTCTCGCATCTCGTCGAGCATACTCTTTGTTGAAACCTTGGATCTTATTACAACTTTATAATTCAATCTGTAAAGGCTTCCCATTGCTGTGGTCCTTACGTCCATCAACTCAGCCTTTGTTGTATATCTTTCAAATATGTCATCAAATATTCCTTCAAAATCAAGTCCTTCAGGGACTGTGATCTTAAGAAATTTTTCTCCGTTAGCACCGCTAAACATGCTAATGTTCGATAAGAGCAGATTTGCGAGTGTAATAACTACTACAAAGATAACTGCTATACCAACGTATCCCATTCCGGTTGCCAAACCTGCCGCCATTGAAAGGAATATACTTGTTATCTCTTTTCCCGATCCCGGTGCCGATCTGAATCGAACCAATGAGAATGCTCCGGCCACCGCGACTCCGGCTCCGATGTTTCCGTTTACCAACATGATGATGACTTGTACGATTGCCGGTATCAGTGCAAGTGCCATTACAAAGCTACCGGTGTAATCATTTTTTATGGTGTACATAAAAGCTATATATACGCCAATTGCCAAAGAACAAAGAATAGAGATAATGAATGTCAAACCTGTAATCGTGCCATTAGGCATTATTGTGCCGAAAACTATGTCTGTCGTTGTCATGCTGTCAATACTCCCTTCAACTTGTCATTATGTCTTTGTCATACCGCTCTACGCAGTGCAACAATCTTAGATTTGTCTTCTTTCTTAGGTATGATACCTTTATTCGCCATTTCAAGCGTCTGGCCATACATATACTCAAGATATCCTCTTCCGTACTTGGAAAAAGATGTCTTTCTGATATTCAATTCATCAAGGATGGTCGCCAGTTCAGGAGACATAGCGCCCGCGATCTTGAGTTCCATGAGGTGTTGTCCCGGAAGCAAAATTTCCTTTCCCGCATTTCCTTCCTTGAGACTAAGTTTATCTGTTCTCCATCTGATATTTGTATCAAATGTGATCCTAAGTTCTGGATCGTTTATTCCTACCATTGCAATTCGGTCATACGAAATAACCATTGCCGGGGCAAGCCCCTTGTAATACTTGAGGAAATAGTCTATCTCATTTGAGATCTGCGACTTTTCCTTTGGCTCCTTATGATTCATAAGGTAGTCAACAGCTTCTGAATATGGCATGGAAATTCTTCTTTTGTAGACGACTCCCTCAAACTTTTTCTTGATCTCAATAAAAGATGTTGTGTCATCTTTTGCCGTTCCATAACTTCTTAGTCGAAGCTTTTCCTTATAAACGGGTTTCTCCAGAGATCTTTCGACCAGTTTAAAGTCAGGTGTATCAAAATAAATGTTTTGGATGGAAGTTTTTCCGTAGCTGTCTACTTTGGCCATATTTTCAAGCTTTTTCATGAGCTGTGTATATTGCTCATCATCAAGCAGATATTTAACTTCAATTCTTTGAAAAACATCTTTGAACCCTGCCATTCCTTCTCCTTTCCGACTGAGTTTTTCACCTCCTTAAAAATTTTATTAGCTCAACCTAAAAATAACTTAAAAATGACAAAAATAGTTCGCAATCATGTTAATTATTATGTTATAATGGAGGTGTAACATCGGCTGTCAATTTTCACAGAAAAAATGAGGTGGCTATGTATAAAAAGGGTGATAAAGTCATTATTCTCGATTACAGCGGAAAGCCCGTTGTTCCCAATGTTGTCGCAGTCGTAGAAGATGTCATAGCAGATGACAGAGTACGGCTACTTTTACCTGACAACGGTTGTTGTATGGAATTTGTCGACAGATTTGAAAAGATCGATGAAAAGAAGTACGACCAGATTCTCCACGCAGTTCATGAAAATGAAAAAGATCTTCCTGTTGATCTGCAGATAGATATCAGAAAATTTGCAGCAAAACATCCCCGCCGCAGAAAAGATGAAATTCTGAACATGTTCGATCAGGATAAGCGGTATATCTCGATTCTTCAAGCTTATTCCGGCCGTGTAATGATGTATGGAAAGGAAAATATCAACGAACATTTCCTTTATGAATATAATGACGCAGTTCGCGGAATAATAAAAACAAGAACATTTTTCCATGAACTTGATGAAACGATTCCTGTTCCGGATCTATGATTGTTCGCCGTTTGCCACATATAATCCAAGTCCCAGGCAGATAAACATATACGGCGTTGAAAGAATCTGGGAAAAAGAAATCATTCCGTTAAGATAATAAGAAACTATAGGGAGCGCGCAGATAATTGCTGTGGGCTCCTTTTCTGTATCACATTTTCTAAGGCTGTTAAGCACATAAAAAGCAATAAAGATCATGCACATAACGCCGGACAGACCGCCTTCTATAAGTTCCGTAAGAATAATGCTGTGAGCATTGGTAAGTCTGTTCCCTGCTCCAAACGTTTCCTTTAAAAGCTCTGCCCTATTCGGATCCGAATAAACATAAGAACCAAAGCAGTCTCTTCCTATCCCGACAACTTTTCGGAAAGGAGAAAGACCGTTATACATATCTATAGTCATGCGCCAGATTATTCCTCTGCCATTTTGCGCAAGCTCATCAAATCTGTAGGCCACGAAAGCAATCGCAGAAATCGCAAGGATAGCGGAAATAACAATATATCTTTTCCTATATTTCTCACCATTCCAGCTTTTCTCAGGGCTCTCTTTAAAGAGCGCTACTATTCTGTATACAAAAAGTGATGCTGCCATGAGAACTATCCCAACATTCATGTCGCAGATATGGATAAGAATATTGTCCGTGTATGTATATTTTCCCGGAAATATCCCCAATAGAATCTTAACCTCGAACATTGCCATTCCGAGTAAAAAGAACTGGATGATCAGCGCCAGTAATCTCTCTTTTTCATAAAGGGCATACCAGATAAGAAGTCCGTACGTTCCGGCAAGGATCAAAATCGCGCTCTCGCTCCCCTGTACAAAAAGAGACATTATCATTACAACGCTGTAGACACTCCACAGATAGAACTGCTTTCCATAGACCTCGCGCGTTGCGGCAAATCCTACTCCGATTGGGACAAAAACAGACAGATACCCCGCATACCAGTTAATATTACCGACACATGCCACAAAAGAGGGTTCCGTACCTGAAACTCTGAGAAGATTAATTCCAAATCTCTCCGTTATTACAAGAATTGCTATGATAAAAGGCACCGCGAAGACAGCGGCTAAAGTATATCTGTTTAAAATCGCGCCCTCTGAAAAAGCAGCGCAAAAAAACAGCATAAGAAACATTGTCGCAAAACCTGTTCTCCATCCTTCAAGCCCGAAAAAACTAACTTTTTTATCCAGGGAAAAAACAAGATTTATCAGGTTAATGCAGACAAATGCCTTAACGATACTTGCAGTATCAGATTTTTTCTCTCTTTCTCCGAAAATGTCGGGAAGGTATGCCAAAATAATAAGAGCTGCCGTAACAGCGCTTATTATCATATACATGACTCCCTTTTCTTCCCCGAGCATATAGTATCCGTCTCTCATATATACAGGAAGGAAAGCGGAGAGCAATATCATATAAAATGTCAAAAGAATTCTTCTGTACTGCATATTACAAAATCAAACTTTGAATCGATATCCTACGCCCCAGATTGTCTCGATGTACTGAGGGTTTGATGTATCGTATTCAATTTTCTCACGAATTTTTTTAATATGAACCGTTACCGTTGCGATGTCACCGATGGAATCCATGTTCCAGATCTTTCTGAACAATTCTTCCTTGGTAAATACGTGGTTGGGGTTCTCAGCAAGGAATGTGAGCAGGTCGAACTCTTTTGTTGTAAAGCTCTTTTCCTCATCATCCACATATACTCTTCTTGCAGTCTTGTCTATCTTAAGGCCTCTTATCTCAACAAAATCATTTGTCTCGTGTCCTGAGCCCACAAGTCTTGAATATCTTGCCATGTGCGCTTTAACCCTGGCCACAAGCTCTGACGGGCTGAAAGGCTTAGTGATGTAATCATCTGCACCAAGTCCCAGTCCTCGTATTTTGTCGATATCATCCTTCTTGGCGGAAACCATGAGAATCGGCACATCTTTTTTTTCTCTGATGTGCTTACATACTTCAAATCCATCCATTCCCGGAAGCATAAGATCCAGGATGATAAGATCAAATTCTTCGGCAAGTGCGGTGCGCAGCCCTGCGTCTCCCGTGTTCTCGATAGCTACCTCGAAGTCACTAAGCTCTAAATAGTCTTTCTCAAGGTCAGCAATTGCCTCTTCATCCTCAACAATAAGAATTCTGCTCATACACTCTTCTGCCTTTCTTTAAGTATTATGGTCAACTGTAACTGTTTCAGAACTGTTTGCATACTCAACGAATTTCCTGAGCACAAAATGCATACACGTTCCCTCTCCCTCATGGCTTGTTGCCCATATATATCCGCCATGATCCTCTATGATCTTCTTTACGATGGATAAACCAATTCCGCTTCCGCCCTGTTTGGAATTTCTGGAAGCATCCGTTCTGTAGAATCTGTCGAAAATATTCGGAATGTCTTTTTGTGCGATACCTTTTCCGTTATCTTCAAGTTCTACGCGGATAGAATCGACCTCATCCAATATCCTTATGTCTATCTGCCCCGTGCCGTCTTCTCTGTCGAGATATTTGACACTGTTACTGACTATATTGTTCACCACTCGCTTAAGCTGCTCGGGATCTGCAACTATCTGTGTATCAGGCCCCGTCAGATTCGAGTAATTAAGTTTTATTGACTTACTTTCAAGATCTGCACCGATTTCCTCGATACAATCACCGAAATATTCCGCAACATTAAGTTTTACAAAGTTATACGGAATTCTGTTGTTGTCGATACTCGAGTATAGCGTGAGCTCATTGATAAGATTATTCATGTCATTTGCCTTGTTGTAAATAATCTTAACATACTTGCGCTGCATCTCGGGATTGGCGGCTACGCCTTCCATAAGTCCCTGAGAGTATCCTCTTATGGCAGTTATGGGGGTCTTAAGATCGTGAGAAATATTACTGATAAGCTCTCTGTTCTGCCGTTCTCGTTCTATCTTCTCTTCCGCAGATTCTTTGAGCCTTAGGCGCATGTCTTCGTAATTTCTGTAAATAGCGCCAATCTCGCCCTTTTCCTTGATGTCCGTCGGAAGCATATAATCAAAGTTACCGTCCTTAATGTGCTGCATGGCAACATTAAGTTCATCAATAGGTTTGAAGAAACTTCTTCCCATCCATGTAGTCAGCAAAATACTTGTTACCAAAAGAATAAATACTATTGCAACGGTCATAAATATTATTAGTGATTTGGTAAAAGTTGCGCTGCCTTCAGATATAATATAAAGACTTCCGGGCTCACCCGTTGAAAAAATGAAGTCGTACTGTCTTACAAAAAAATGTCTTGTCTTAGTGAAATAAACACTGTTAATACCGGTTCCGTACCTATAAAGATCGCCTCTTACGTTTTGAGCTCTTTCTAAATTTGCGGCATCAACGTAATAAATTTTATCGCCTTGTATTACAACTACATATGAATATATAGTTGCAAGTTTCTCATCTAATTCGTGGAGAACTTCAAAATCCTCAAGAACAACCGGATTAATGAATCGCTCTGTATCAAATTCCAATATTAGTTCGTCTGTTACCTTCGCAAATGTTTCATACGGATCGGAAACCATATTGTAGTCTACAGAGCCTGAGTGTTCCTGCATTTTTTGCTCATGCGCAATATACCTTCCAAACAAAAGGAATGTACCAAATGCAAGGGCTAACGGAAATATGACAATTACCAATGAAGTAATAATGAGTTTCGTACGGAATCGCATAATAACCCCCTACTCTTTTTTAGTATACCATATTTTGTTAATATGTGGATATATGGGAGATAATTGTGAAAAAAATAAGATGCCGGCCAAAAAACTATTTTCCAGTCTTTTGGGGCATCTATATTATTCTTATATCACATATTCAAGTTTATCCGCAAAATGTCCTAGGAATTTGATTGTTCTCTCGTCCTTTGGATTCTTAAGAACTTCTTTCGCTGTTCCCTCCTCAACTACTTTTCCGTCTGCAAGGAATACAATCTTGTCCGCAACATCAAGAGCAAATTCAAGTTCGTGTGTAACGATCACGGAAGTTATATGCTGTTCTTTTGAAATTCTTTTTATTATCTCGAGAACGTCCTGTACTTTCTCGGGATCAAGCGCACTTGTCGGTTCGTCAAAAAGAATGACATCGGGCTTAAGTGCAAGAGCGCGTGCGATTCCGACTCTTTGCTGTTGTCCGCCGGAAAGCTGAGACGGGGTGTGGTCTTTCCAGTCAAGGAGGCCAACCTGAGTAAGATTCTCAATAGCGATTTTCTCTGCTTCTTCCTTATTTATCTTTTTTGCCTTGATAAGCGGAAGCGTTATATTCTGAAGCGCAGTCTTATTCTCGAAGAGACTGAAGTTCTGAAAGACCATTGCTGTAGACTGTCTGATCTCAAGAATCTCTTTGCTTGTAAGTTTGGCAAGGTCATAGCTCTTTCCCGCGATTGTAAGTGTCCCTTTATCGGGAGTTTCAAGTAGGTTGATGCACCTTAAGGCTGTGGATTTGCCTGCGCCGGAAGGTCCGATTATTGCTACGGTCTCTCCCTTATTAACTTCAATGTCTATTCCGCTTAGTATTTCTTTTGCTCCGTATGACTTGTGCAAGCCCTGTAGTTTTATCATCTTGGTTTCTCCTTATGCGGTCTGCACTTTGCGCGAGTTATAGCTAAGTTTTTTCTCTGCGTATTTTTGAAGATAAGTCAGACCTGTACTAAACAGAAGGTATATGAGCGCAACCTCTATGTAGAGTGCAAGCGGCTCATAGGTTGTGGCAACTATTCTCTGTGTCTTCATGAACATCTCGGTTATCGTAATGTTCGCTGCAAGTGATGTGTCTTTTATCAGAGAAATAAAAGTGTTAAAAAGCGCCGGTATGCAAGCCTTTATCGCTTGCGGAAGGACTATGAAATATATCGCCTGCCATGAGGTGAGCCCGCATGCAATCGCGCCTTCTGTCTGGCTCTTGGGAACCGAAACTATCGCACCTCTTATGGTCTCCGACGCATACGCTCCGACATTAAGTGAAAAAGCTATGATCGCTGACGGGAATGCGGGGATGTTGAGCCCCACGCCCGGTAAGCCGTAGAAGATGATAAACAGCTGTACAAGAAGCGGTGTTCCTCTGAATACCCACACATAAAATCTAAAGAATTCAGAGAGTACTTTTATTTTCAGCACTCTGACCACCGCTACCACAATTGCCAGTATCATTCCGATTGCAAAAGAAATAAGTGTCAGCGGAACTGTAACTGTAATCCCGCTTAGCAAAATTTTTGGAAGTGCGTCCGCTATTATTTTTAGTAATCTTGCGCTCATAGTATTCACCGTCTTTTTGCACTGTCAGTGTGCAACTGTTATATCCTCTCCGAAGTACTTCTCTGAAATGCTCTTAAGTGTTCCGTCATCGCGAAGCTCCTTAAGTACTGAGTTAACTGCTTCCTGAAGATCGCTGTCATCTTTTCTTATAAGGATTGCAGACTCTGTTGCTTCATCGGAAGTAGCTACAACCTTTGCATTTGCGTCAGGCTGGTTTGCCTTGTAATCAAGGAAAGTAACGTTGTCATTTACTGTCGCATCCGCACGTCCCTGAATAACAAGCTGGATTGACTCTGAAAATCCGTTTGTTGAAACGATCTTGCCGCCGTAGCTCTCTGCAAGTTCTGCCCAGTTACTTGTAACTGTGAGCGCAACGTCTTTTCCCTTGAGTTCTTCAAAGCTGTTTATATCTGTGTTGTCACCGTTTACTATGACTACGCCGTACACGTATGTATATGGATCTGAGAAAAGATATTTCTCTTTTCTCTCATCTGTGATGGAAACCTGATTTGCGATGGCATCATACTTTCCTGCATCAAGTCCTGCGATGATTCCGTCCCACTGTGTCTCTGTGAACTTAGCTTCAAGTCCGAGCTTGTCTGCAATCGCCTGTGCAACTTCAACATCAAAACCTGTGAGCTTGTCGCTGTCATCATGGAATGAATACGGTGCATAAGTTCCTTCTGTTGCAAAAGTGATATATCCGTTTTCTTTTGCTGTCTCGTAGGTTGTCTTTGCTCCGGATTCCTCTTTGGCCTGTCCTGCTTCGCTTCCTGCCTCCGCTGATGCTTCTCCTGCTGTATTTGTTTCTGTTGACGATGCTTCCTCACTTCCGCATCCTGTAAGTATTGTTCCAAAAACACCGACTGTTAATAGTGCTGCTGCTAACTTTTTCATAATATCTTTTCTCCTATACTTCTGTAATTCTCTGTCCCCTTGGGATGGAATCATAGTATCATCGGAGGCGTCTGTTGAAAATTCAATTGATTTTATGTCTGGCAATAAGGATTCATTATCGCGGGATATGGTATGATATCTTAAATGAAATTACAGAAATCCGCACTAGCTGCGGATTTCGTGAGAAAGTGATTCAAGAGTCAACCAAGCCTCATCGACAAAGTCGATTCAAATTGGCTTGGTTGATGCATTCTTGAACTTTATGTTCAAGAATGTATACTCTATTGAACGAATTCTGTTTGGAGGTACTCATGAGAACACGAGACAATTACTCGGTGCAGTTTTAATGCTGACAGCAGGTTGTACCGAGGTTAATTGATGTAAGATGCTGTCACATACTGCACCGGACAAATTGGATCAATAGGTAGTTATATTGGGTAAATATTTGAAAAGGAGCAGTTATGAATACAGATAGAATAGATAGATTGAAAAAAGAATGGATGGCAGAGGAAGAAATTGCGCATATTCACGGATGGGATTTCTCTCATATTCATGGAAGATATGAAGAGGAAGATGACCTTCCTTGGGATTACAGGCAGGTTATCGATGAAAGCCGTGTTGATAGCATGAAGTTACTTGACTTTGATACAGGCGGCGGAGAATTTCTTTTATCCCTTGGACACCCATATGCTAATACCGCAGCTACAGAAGGATATTCACCGAACGTTGAGTTGTGCAAAAAAGAATTGTTGCCGCTTGGAATTGATTTTAAAGAATGTGACGATGCTTCATTTATTCCTTTTGATAATAGTTCTTTTGACATGATAATAAACAGACATGGTGATTTTGATCCTGTGGAAAACTTCAGGCTACTTCGGCCGAACGGAATATTTATTACAGAGCAGGTCGGCAGCGAGAATGACAGGGATCTTGTAAAGATGGTGCTTCCTGATGTACCTGCGCCATTTCCTGAGCTTAAGTTATCTATTCAAAAAAGAAGGTTTGAAGAGTCCGGATTTGAGATTGTCAGAGCTGACGAGTCCTTTAGGCCTATAAGATTTTATGATGTCGGCGCATTTGTCTGGTTCGCGCATATCATCGATTGGGAATTCCCGGGGTTCTCGGTGGATAAATGTTTTGATAAACTTCTGGAAATGCAGGAAGAGATTGATAAGCGCGGATTCGTGGAGGGGACAATTCATAGATATCTTATTGTTGCGAAGAAAGACTCCCTTTGCATATGATTATTCTCAAAGTTTGCGGAGGGCTGTCGCACTAAGCAAATGCGACAGCCCCTTTCCTGTAAATATTTTTGCATTCCTACTGAATAGCATTTGCTTCTTTTATGAAATCTTTTTCTCTTACAATCTGAATATCTATGCCTTTTCCCTTATATTCAAGTGCTTTCTTTATCTTGGTTCCATAATTACCTGCTACCCACAATCTACTTCCTAATGCACCTACAATAACATATTCCGTTTTCTTAACTACTCTATCGTCTACTATTCCTCCTTTACTTTCTATAAACTTTATTACTACTTCTTTATCTCCCATCTCAAAGTCACCGGTAATTACAAAATGCTTATTTAAAATAGTTGTAATTGGAATATGCTTACTATTCTTTACCGGATCAAGCCACTCATTAATTAGTACTTCCAAACTTTTTAATTCTAATTCTTCAATTACTCCATCAGATAATATCTTTTCTAATTCATTAGAAATCTCATTAAAAGGATAGTTCCCCTTTAAATTAGAATTTTCTTTTATCCACGTTTGCAATTCATAAAATTCAGCATTGCTAATCTCTTTATCCTCAACAATTTTATTCATGATTTTTCTTAAAATATTTATAGCAAGACTTTCTTCGCTTAGCTTTGTTTTATAAGCAAACTCTGTTCCTTGATATATCTTAGGTTCAAGTATTTTTCCACTTTCTCTTATTTTGGTAAAAACATTGTATGTAATAAAACAATCACTTAACGCATTATGTGCTCCAGAAGTATCAATACCAAGTTGTTGTGCAACAGTAGTCAACTTGTAATCCTTAAGTCCTGGAAATATGCCTCTTACATGTTGATATAAATCAATATAATGAACACTTATTTTTTCACCATTTAAAAGATTTACTCTTGTGTTTAATAATGGTAAGTCAAATCCTCTTATGTTGTATCCTACTAAAATAAAATTTCCAACATACTGCTTGAACTTATAATATACTTCTCTAAAACTTGGAGCTGAATTCAACATATCATTTGTAATGTGATTTACCGCTATTGCTTCATCTGGATTTGGTCTATGTGGTTTTACCAATGTATCAAACTTATCGACTATCTTTCCATCACATACTTTTATCGCGCTGATTTGAACCGGTTCAGAATAATAGATACTTGTACCTGTTGTTTCAATATCAAAAAAAATATAAATATTATTCGATTGTTTCCCAATATCCTTCTTTAAAGCATCTATTCGTGATGCTACACCAATACTTTTAAGTAATTCATCAAAAAAATTCATTATTTTCCTTTCTAACCGATTACGAATTATCGTTAAATACTTTTACAAGATAATAATATTTTTTTCTAATATATGTCAATTGATGCAAAGTATATAAAAGTATATAATGATACCAAAAGTATATAGAAGTATATAAGTATTCACAAAGTATATAAATGTATATAGGAGGAGCCGCATATGGAACGAAATCCTTTTGTAATAAATTTCGGAAAAGTACCAAGTCAATATATAAGCAGAGAGCTGATAATCGATGAGATTGTTCAGGAGATGACTGACGAAGATTCGCAGAATACTTGCTTCATGCTTACGGGAACCAGAGGAAGCGGTAAGACTGTAACCATGACTGCAATTGAGAAAAAGATTTCCATGTCAGAGGACTGGATTGTAATAAGGCTGAACGCTGAGAGAAATATGCTCGAAAGCTTAGTAGGCAAGCTATATGACAGCAGAGAATTCGTGACAAAATTTGTTGATGCAAATCTTAATCTTTCAAAGTTCGGAATTGGCCTTAATATCAAGACCAAGTCTCCTGTCGCTGATATTGAATCTGCGCTTGAAATAATGCTTAAAGAAGTTCGAAAGAAAAAGAAAAAAGTTCTCGTAACTGTTGATGAAGTATCCAATACCGCTTTTATGAAAGAATTTGTGAGCAGTTTCCAGATTCTTATAAGGGAAGAATTACCTATATTCCTGCTGATGGCAGGCCTCTATGAAAACATCAGCAATTTAAAAAATGCAAAGAATCTCACTTTTTTATACAGAACACCGCAATATGAGATGGAGCCGCTCAACCTTACTTTAATTGCTGCGAAGTATTCAAAGGTATTCGGAATCGATAGAGAAAAAGCAATGGATATGGCGCTTATTACAAAGGGCTATCCCTTTGCTTATCAGGCCTTGGGTAAATACATCTGGGAAGAAAAAAATCATGAATTAACCGAATCTGTTCTTATAAAATTTGATGAAGCGCTCAGCTACTACGTTTATAAGAAGATGTGGTCCGAACTGTCTGAAAAAGATAAATGGTTCATGTCCTTCATAGTAAAAAAGGATGTCATGCCGGTTTCCGAACTGCTTGAACTTACTAAGCAAAAGAAAAACGAGTTTTCACAGTACAGAGAAAGACTTAGAGACAAAGGACTTATCGATGTTTCCGGCAGAGGAATCATTAAACTTAATTTGCCCAGATTTGATGTGTTCGTAAAAAATGAATTGAGATAATTTTTTTCCGGAGGATAACTATGATAAGACTCGTTGAACTCAAAGATAAAGAATCATGGTACTCCCTCGATAAGCATCTACCTGAAGCGGTATTTGATGAAAAGGTAGCATGCAAGCAGGGGTATGTTTATGTTGAAGATGAAAAGGTTATCGGTGTGCTTAGATATAACCTTTTCTGGGACAATACGCCGTTTTGTACAATGCTCTTTATTGATTCTACTTATCGCAGTAAAGGCTACGGAAAGCAGATGATTGAATACTGGGAACAGGATATGAAATCACAAGGCTACGGAATGATCATGACATCTACGCAGGTCGATGAGGATGCTCAACATTTTTATCGCAAGCTTGGTTACAAGGATTGTGGCGGATTTATCGTAGATATTCCGGGATATGAGCAACCTATGGAAATGATCATGATAAAGAAAATATAGATGCAATATGACTTACAATAAGTAGGAGCAAATAAACATGCTTTATATTGGCAAAGAATTACCCCAAATGGATATTGATGAAAATGAGTATAAACCTTTTATCCGGCATGAATGGTTCCGCAGAAATTATATGTGGTTTGCATATGGATTGATGATATTACTTTTTATAACGGCTTTATCTCTGGGAAGGCTACGTGCAGGACACTTCATGATCAGATTAGTTCTTTTTGCAATAACATATATGGTACATGAATTGCTACATATTGCGACTGTTTTTCGAAAAGGCGATATTTACTTAAATCGCTCCGGTATATATTTGTGGTTAACGCCGGATTTTATTTTATCCAAGCGAGAATTCTGGATTTTCATGACTTTACCGTTTCTTGCGCTTACTTGCCTTGTGGGTTTTAGCTCTTATCTGGTTTCTGAACACGTTGGCATATATCTTAAGTATATTGCATGGATCAATTCGATAATTGCCGGCTCTGATATTATAAATTCAACACTTATTATGATGATGCCGCGAAATTCATTTTTTTATCGAGGATATTTTAAGACCCTGGCATAATTCTGGGAGGATTATGGGACAACTCAAGTGAGATAATTCTATCATCAAAACGATTAAATGAAAGTTTAAGTTATTGGAGTAATGATATGGGATTATTTTGGGTTGGAATATCTTGTCTTTTGGTAGCAACTGTAATGATGCTACTTCAATATGGGTTTTATGCTTTTTTGATAATAATATTTATCATTTTGCTTCTTTCTTCTCGGAAGAAATGATGTTCAAGAAATACATGTTTATTGCAACCGTAATATTGAGAAGGAAGTGAAGCATATGCCAACGAATTGGGGTGATATAGCACCTGCCACACGAAGAAATAAAGATTATATGAAGGGACAGCCAAGTCCCAAGAATACCGTAGCATATTGTCATAATATCAGACATCTTGGAGCACTATCCAAAGATATGCTAAAGAAGCATCAATGCTTGCAGAAAAATTGTAAATTACTTGAAAAGAATGAAAATCATCCATATTGGAATCAGAGATATTGGCATAAGGTTACCAAGACCAGAGAAAAGAAGTACAAGAAATACCTTGATAATTATGTTCATCCCGGAGTAAAAAAAGTCACAGGAAATCTTTTAAACGTAAGCAGTTCCAATCTTAATTCAGATCTTAGCGAAATGCTTCAGTTCTTTGATAAATTAGATATCTTCCACGCATATCTTTTTTATAAAGATAAATCCATGAAAATGAGATATGTAGGTGGCTTTTATGGAAGTGAAATAGCCCATGAGGAATCTACAAAACTCATTCTCAGTGGTCAAGGAGATTATCTCATTATTGCCGGAGAAGAAGGAAACATAATAGGCTACAGAGTTGAGAGTAAGAGCAAAGCACTTATCGAGATTGACCTGTCTTGGGGATATCTGTACCCTGCTCTATTCAAGATAGTTATGGATGATATTGATATGAGAAAAAACAGAACGTAATACGAGTATTATTATTTTTGCTTTCTCTCAGATGCTATCTTCTTTGCCCTTTCCAGTACATCTGATAAATTATCAGCAGATAATTGTTCTCCATATGCTTCTGCGTTTTTGAGGAGCTGAAAGTTTTTCCTCTCGCTACTTCGTTCCTCATCATAGAGATTTTTTAAATCTATGGCACCATAGATTTCATCTAAAAAAGCCACTGCCTCTTTAGAATGTTGTAAAGAATCTACACTTCCGTAAAGATTTTCCACTGCGGTAATGATTTCCTCTTTACTTATTTTTTCTTCTGAAATAACCCCTATAATATCAGATCTGTCATATTTATAAGGACGCAGTGAAGCTAATTTCATTGCAATAATATATGGTCCGGGCATAGTTCTGACATGAAGAATATTTGAAAAGGTTTTATATGGAATTGAATATTGCGGTATCTTATCAGAATATGAACGAGTCTTTTTAAAATCATCATTGAGCCAACCGCTTTTTAATCCATTTTCATCACCAACAATATTTATGGCATCTTTCATAACGGAAGATGCTCTTATAAATGCATCTATATCTGTAGTTGAATTACGGAAACCAAATCTTGATACAATTGCTGCTCCGCCTATCAATATAATTTCCGCATCAGTATATTTTCCATTAAGCTTTCTAAACACTTTACCTACTTGTTTAAGATAATTATCCAAATTTTCTTTTGAATAAAAGATATCATTATCAGCCATGTATCACATCTCCCTCGACAATGTTGAATGCTAAAAACTCAGGAATAGCATCTTTTTCCATTTTTTTCAGAAGCGAATTTTTATTGGTCAACTTTTTTTCTATAACCGCATCAATAGGATAAATCTTTTCTTTTAATTTTTGACTTCTGATGTAGTTGTAGTTTGTACACTTTGGGATATCATTTAATCTGCTGAGATAATCAACCATGGCAACCATATACATTGCCTCAGCGTAGCAACATAATCTCCAAAAGCGATCTATCTTCTTATCTTCCAGAACCTCAATAACATACTCGACCTGGCCCATACGATTCACCAAATGGCATTGTTCACTCTTAAATAATGTGAATGTATATTTCTGATTGCATAAAAAGACCAAATCTTCCACTGACAGATCCAACGCTTTTGCTATTGGCAAAACTTTACCCAAGGCACAATTATTTATATCAGATTTGCCATTCACCAAATTATATACTGTCGGATATGATACTCCGGATAATTCTGCCAACTTGTATAAAGAAATTTTCTTATTTTTTATATACTCGTCTATAAGCATATCTTCTACCTCGCACTCATTATATACGTTGTCGTATATATCTCTTGTCCAAATTATATACGCTAACGTATATAGCAGTCAACATTAATTATATACGTCAACGTATATATGATAAAACAAAAAAATCCGAGACTTTTACATCCCGGATTTTCTCGCGTATATCTTTTTACCCCAAATTTCTGATAAGATTAGCCATCTCAATAGCGCCCTGTGCACATTCAAAGCCTTTGTTTCCTGCTTTTGTGCCGGCTCTCTCGATTGCCTGTTCAATATTGTCTGTTGTGAGGACACCGAACATGACAGGAATGCCGCTGTTTAAGCTGACCTGAGCAACACCCTTTGATACTTCGGCGCAAACGTAGTCATAGTGAGATGTCGATCCTCTGATAACGGCGCCGAGACAGATAACTGCGTCGTACTTGCCGCTCTTTGCCATCTTGTCAGCGATAAGAGGAATCTCGAATGCACCGGGAACCCAGGCAACATCGATATCATCATCGTTTACGTTCTCTCTTTTGAGCGCATCTACGGCACCGCCGAGGAGCTTGGATGTGATGAACTCATTGAATCTTGCAACTACAATTCCTACTTTAATCTTTTCCGATACCAGATTTCCTTCAAAAACTCTCATATATTTTTTCTCCTTAACATTATTTATGTTCTTGTATTTAAATGATATCAGGGACTAAACTCTATCAATTGCCAAAACCATGTTAGTCCCTGAGTTCATTGTGGTCCCATCTAATAAAATCCCTATTTGATTGATATTTTCGCAATCGTCATACCTTCAGGATATGTCCCATGCGGATCTTCTTGGTCTGAAGATAGAACTTATCGAACGGATTCGCCTCTATCTCTATCGAAACGCGCTTTGCTATCTTCATACCGTAGTCCTCAAGCTGATAAACCTTATCGGGATTATTGGTCAAAAGATCCAGCGACTTAATTCCAAGGTCTCTAAGTATCTGCGCTCCTGTGTAGTATTCGCGCATATCTCCGGGGAAGCCCAGAGCAAGGTTTGCATCAAGGGTATCTGCTCCTTCGTCCTGCAATTTATAGGCTTTGAGCTTGTTCACAAGTCCTATACCACGTCCTTCCTGACGCATGTACAAAAGAACTCCACGTCCCTCTTCAGCGATCATCTTCATCGCCTTATCAAGCTGCTGTCCACAGTCGCAGCGCATTGAACCGAACACATCTCCTGTGAGGCACTCGGAATGCACTCTGCAAAGAACATCTTCTCCGTCTGAGATATCTCCCATAACAAGTGCAACATGATGCTCACCGTTTATCTTGTTGATATAGCAATGCGCCTTGAACTTACCGTATTTAGTCGGCATATTTGCGATTGAAACACACTCTACAAGGTTGTCGTAGATTTTTCTGTACTCAGCGATATCAGCGACCGTTATGTACGTAAGGTCATGCTCTTTTGCAAAATTCTTAAGGTCCTCCTCACGCATCATTGAGCCGTCTTCTTTCATGATCTCACAGCAAAGGCCGCACTCTTTGAGCCCCGCAAGTTTAAGAAGATCTACAGTTGCTTCTGTATGCCCCTGTCTCTCTATAACACCGCCGCTCTTGGCAACAAGGGGAAAAAGATGTCCCGGCCTTCTTAAGTCATACGGATTACACTCATCCGACGCACACATCCTTGCTGTCATCGCTCTTTCATCGGCAGATATTCCCGTAGTTGTGTCCTTGTGATCGATTGAAACAGTAAATGCCGTCTCATGGTTATCTGTGTTGTGATTGACCATGGGATTAAGGCAGAGCCTGTTTGCAATTTCTTCGCTGATCGGCATGCAGATGAGGCCGCGTCCGTACTTAGCCATAAAGTTTACGACTTCTCCGGTCACGTTCTCAGATGCACATATAAGATCCCCTTCATTCTCTCTTTTCTCATCATCTGCAACTACGATGAGCTTTCCTTCTCTCAGATCTGAAAGAGCTTTTTCTAAAAGTTGCTTATCCATTTCCTATTATCCTCCTTAACAGAACCCCTTCTGCATTAGAAATTCCTTTGTGATACTTTCGCGATCGTTCTTTTCGCAATATTTTTTTACGTACTTACCTATGATGTCAGTTTCAAGATTTACTTCATCTCCTACTTTCCTCACACCAAGGACTGTTTCTTTTAATGTGTGCGGAATTATGGAAACGCTGAAAGATGAAGTGCTAAGCTTTGCAACCGTGAGGCTTATGCCGTCTATTGCTATCGAGCCTTTTTCAACAATTCCGTCAATAATGCCGGCAGATGCCTTTATCTCGAACCAAACAGCATTTCCGTCATTTTTTATCGAAGCTATCTTACCCGTTCCGTCTATGTGTCCTGAAACCATGTGTCCGCCAAATCTCCCTTGAGCACTCATGGCTCTCTCGAGATTAACAGGGATTTTGTTTCCTAGATTCATAAGGCTCGATCTTGAGAATGTTTCATTCATTACATCGCAGGTAAAAAAGCTGTCTGAAAAAGTCACAACTGTAAGACAGATGCCGTTTACTGCAATGCTATCGCCTATCTTTACATCCTCTAAGACTTTTTTGCAGGATATGCACAAGGTGCTTTCCTTGGCGCCTTTTGAGATGCTCTTGACTGTTCCCATTTCCTCAACTATTCCTGTGAACATTTATACTTAACCTCGCTTTCTATAAGCAGATCATCTCCGATTCGGGAGATATCGGTGACATTAAGTTCTATAGCTTCATCCGGCTCATCTATTAAAATGCCTGTTACAGGGCTTTTTCCCATTCCTCCAAATATCTTTGGCGCCATATATGTATGCACTTCATCAACTATGTGTGCTCTAAGCGCACTGTTATTAAGTGTTCCGCCGCCTTCAAGAAGTATTCCGTCAATTCCGAGTTCTCCAAGCTTTTCCATCAGGATTTTTAAATCTATTCCCTCAGAGTTTCTCGGAACATTTACTATCTTGCAGCCTTTTTGTTCATATTGGGAAAGTTTCTCTTTATCTTCTGAAGCGGTAGCTATTATTGTCTTATTTGTATCTGCTGTCCGGACAACCTTTGAATCAAGCGGTGTCCGAAGGTTCGTGTCGCAAATTATCCTGACGGGATCTCTGTGCGGCGTATCAAGACGGCAGTTTAGCATCGGATCGTCGGCAATAACGGTAGATACTCCGACCATTATTCCCATAAGTCTGTTTCTCAAGACATGTACTTCTTTCCTTGATTCTTCGCAGGTTATCCACTTTGATTTGCCTGTGTCCGTCGCAATCTTTCCATCCGCTGTCATGGCGTATTTCATGATCACGTAAGGGCGCTTTTTCAAAATATATTTATTAAAGACTTTGTTTAATGCTGTGCACTCGTCTGCAAGAACTCCCGTTACAACTTCTATTCCGTGATTACGAAGTATCTGTACTCCTTTTCCGGCAACAAGAGGATTCACATCAAGTGCTCCTACAACAACTCTCTTTATGCCTTTTTCTATGATTGCCTCGGTGCAAGGCGGTGTCTTTCCGTGATGGCAACATGGCTCAAGTGTCACATATATAGTCGCACCTTCGGGAGACTCGCTACAGTTCTTAAGCGCATTTCGCTCTGCGTGAAGTTCTCCGTATTTTTCGTGATAACCTTCGCCGATGATGATGTCATCTTTTACTATTACGGCACCTACAAGTGGGTTGGGATTAACAAAACCGGTGCCCTTTTTTGCAAGCTCTATGGCTCTTTGCATGTATAATTCGTCGTTCATTTGTGGTCCTCTGCTGTATGTGATATGTACTAAATTCAAAAAAAACTCATTAAGTACATCCCCATGACTCGCACTAAGCTTATCAATACCTCGCTAAGTGCTCTGCTCATCTTCTTCCATCCAGACTATACTGTCGGCATCGGAATCACACCGATTCTGCCTTGCGGCTCGTGGGCTATACCACCGGTAGGGACTTACACCCTGCCCTGAAGATCTTATTAAGTTACTGCTATTGTAAGCAGATTAATTCATCATGTCAATGATCAAATGTTCAAAAGCTTTGCATACTCAGTAAGAGCGCCTTCTGTCTCGTGTGCAAGAACTCTCTTTGCAAGTACCTTACCAAGCTGAACACCTTCCTGATCGAAGCTGTTGATGTTCCATACAAATCCCTGGAACATAACCTTGTTCTCAAAGTGAGCAAGGAGTGCACCGAGTGACTTAGGATTTAGCTCATCACCGATGATGATACTTGAAGGACGTCCGCCCTTGAAGTTCTTGTTAAGGTTCTCATCTTTTTTGCCACATGCAAATGCAACGATCTGAGCTGCTACGTTAGCGCAGAGTTTCTGCTGGCTTGAGCTTCCCTGGATATCAACATCATTCTGAAGCTGGCTGTTCTTGAAGCCGATGAACTGAAGAGGAATGATATCTGTTCCCTGGTGAAGGAGCTGGTAGAATGAATGCTGTCCGTTTGTTCCGGGTTCACCGAAGATGATAGGGCCTGTTACATAGTTAATAGGCTCACCGAAACGGTTTACGCTCTTTCCGTTTGACTCCATGTCAAGCTGCTGAAGATGAGCGGGGAAACGGCTAAGTCCCTGTGAGTAAGGAAGAACCGCTGTGCTTGAGTAACCAAGTACGTTGCGCTCATAAACTCCGATAAGTGCATCGAGCATTGCAGGGTTTTTCTTAAGGTCTGCATTTGCTGAAAGCTTGTCTTCTTCTGCAGCACCGTCAAGGAACTGTGCGAATACGTCAGGTCCGAAAGCAAGTGAAAGAACTGCTCCGCCAACGCCTGATGTTGAAGAGTAACGTCCGCCGATGAAGTCATCCATGAAGAATGCTTCAAGGTAGTTCTCACTCTTTGCAAGAGGAGATGTCTCTGATGTAACTGCGATCATGTGCTTGGATGGATCAAGTCCTGCCTTCCCTAGCGCATCTGTAACGAATGACTCGTTTGTAAGTGTTTCAAGTGTTGTTCCTGATTTTGAAACCAGGATAAAGATTGAATGAGCAACATCAATGCTGTTAAGTACTGCAGATGCATCATCAGGATCAACGTTACTGATGAATTTTGCTTCCATCTTGAAGTTGCCTGTTCTGTGTGCCCAGTTCTCAAGTGCAAGATACATAGCGCGAGGACCAAGATCACTTCCGCCGATACCAATCTGTACAACAGTTGTGAACTTCTCGCCCTTTGCGTTTGCAATCTCACCTGAGTGAACTTTATTTGCAAAATCTGCGATTCTCTTCTGTTCTTTTACATAGAATTCTCTTTTATCAACTCCGTCAGCTTCTACCTTGTTTCCAAGCTGTCCCCTTGTAAGCTGGTGGAGAACCATTCTCTTTTCCCCGGTGTTAATAACTTCACCGTTATAAAGCGCCTCAAACTTCTCGATAAGCTGTGTCTCTTTTGCAAGCGCATCAAGAGCATTGATAATATCATCATCAACTTCCTTGGCTGCGTAGTTGTATGCAAGGCCGGCTGCCATAGGCACTGAATACTCTTTTACTCTCTTAGCTCCGCTTTCCCCTGACATAGCTTCAACTAAATTAACGTGTTTGATACCTTCAAGATCGTTATAGGATTTAATTGTATCAAGATTGTTCCAACTAACCATTATAAAATCCTCCTGTTTGGCGCGTGAAATTGGGTTTCGCCATTCGTCTAAAGTTTATCAAAGATATTTTTTCTAATCAAGCGATTACAAAAAAAAATGACTTGGATCATGAGCGATTTTCTCATAAATCCAAGTCATTTTATGTTTTAATCTATAAGCTGTCAAAAAAGCTGATTAAATCTGCAATTTCTTAGAGCTCTGCGATTATCTCCATTACGATAGCTGCGCAGTCTTTTGCTGCCTTTGCTTCAAATGTGGGATAATCAACTTCTGCGCCTCCGTCAGCCTTATCGGAAATTGCTCTGATGATAAGGAAAGGAGTGTTGTTAAGGTAGCTTGCCTGTGCGATTGCTGCGCCTTCCATCTCTGTGCAAAGTCCGCCATGCTCTTTGATTATGGCATCCTTAACTTCGGCGCTGCTGATAAACTGATCACCACTGCAAACTCTTCCTTCGAAAACTCCGATATCGGGAGCTGCCTTTTTGATCGATGCCTTTGCCTTTTCTCTGAGCGCTTTGTCTGCTTCGAATGTAGCTGCGCCGATCTGGGGAATCTCACCCTTCTTGTAGCCGAATACTGTGACATCAACGTCGTGATAACAAGCATCTGTTGAAAGAACTATATCTCCGATATTTATATCTGCATTAAGAGATCCTGCGATTCCTGTGTTGATCACGTGTGTTACATTGAACAGATCGATAAGGATCTGCACACAGATTCCTGCGTTTACTTTACCGATTCCGCTTCTTACTACAACAACTTCTGTGTTTCCTATTGTTCCTTCATAAAACTCCATGGAAGCTTTCTTTACGGTGTTCTTTACCGTCATGTTGCTCTTTAAGGTTGCAACTTCAACCTCCATGGCACCTATAATTCCTATTTTCATATATTTGTTCTCTTTCTGTCTTAATTATTCGGGATAAACAAGGTGCTTATCCGTGATGTTATAAAGTGTGTTATCAAGATATCTCTTTGCAAGGAAGTTTGCCATTCCAAGATTCATATCAAGATAATTTCCGCAATCTCTCGGGCTTGCTCCCGGAACTTCTCCCTTGAAGTCACGGATAAACTCATACATTTTTGTGATGAGCGGAACGATATCTTTGGACTCCAGATCTCCTGCGAGAATAATATAAAAACCTGTTCTGCATCCCATAGGTCCAAAGTATATTGTCTTATCTTTGTACTCCGGATCGTTTCTTAAAAATGTTGCTCCCAGATGCTCCATTGTATGAATCTCTGCTGTGTTCATAACAGGCTCTTTATTTGGGGCCGTCATTCTAAGATCAAATGTTGTTAATGTCTCCTGCCCAACCTTGTCTTTTCTTGAAACGTATATACCCGGCTCAAGATCAAGGTGATTGACTGTAAAACTAGCTATTTTTTCCATTCTTTCTCTCCTCACTCCCACTGTGGTTCTGAAAATATCTCGTACGACAATGCAAGATACTTCTCTATATTATCATAATCACGATTTGCAATCGCGGTATATAAAGTATCTACAAGGAAAAGCTGAGCAAATCTCGAGCTTGTTATTCCACTCTTTTTATCAATCTCAGGTGAAGTTGCAAAAAGAACATAGTCGCATCTGGTTGTGAGTGCATTGTTGCCAAGCTTTGTTATCGCAACAGTTGTCGCACCCGCGTCCTTAGCGGCTGTGAAAAGCTGCATGATCTGCTTATTTCTGGCATTGTCACTAAAAAATATAGCAACATCCGCCGGTCCTATCTGTGAAACGGTCATCAGGCTAAGGTGCTGATCCTGGTTAAATACAACATTATAATGGATTCTGAGCAACTTGCAATAAAGGTCATAAGCAGCAAGTCCTGCCGTACCTACGCCAAATATCTGTATCTGCTTGGCATTGATTATCTTATCTACAGCATCATTAAAAGTGCCTGCATCGAACAATCTGTACGTTGTCTGCACAGCCTGTACGCTTGTAGCACAGATGTTATCTGCAATAGACTGAAGTGATGTATACTCATTGACATCCTTAAATGAAATCTTAGGCCCTTTATCGGCTACGGTAAGTGACGAATTCGCCTCTGTATAATATGCATTTTTGAGGTCTTTCAGACCATCATAACCTATAGCCTGTGCAAAGCGTGTCCACGCAGCCTGCGTAGTACCCGACAAACGCGCCAGATCTTTGATAGGATACTGGAATAGATCATCCTTCCTCTCGAGAATATAATCCGCAACTTTCTTTTCTGATGAAGGTAGCGCATTGTAACAACTTTTTATTCTCTCGCTGACAATATTCATATAGAATGCCTCCATTTTTAATTGCACTTTATAAGTATAACGTAATTGAGGTTATATTGAAATAATTTTTCACAAACTCAATCGTTTTTTCCTTTTTCCAGAAACTCTGAAAGCTGGTCTATCGGAATGGGTTTTGAATATTTATAACCTTGCAGATATTTTGCATACATGCCTTCGCATCTTATCTGATCCGTATCATCTTCTACGCCTTCATACAAAATGTCATAATTCATATCTTTAAACATGTGCGCCATGTAAGTAACCATCGTCTTTGACTTATCGTCTGTACCGCTGGCAATCACAAGCGAACGGTCAAATTTGATTATGTCAAACGGAAGCTCCATTATCCTTTCCATATTTGAGTAACCTGTTCCAAAATCGTCAAGGTAGAATGTTATTCCGCTTTCCCTTAGCTCAAACAATTTCTCTTTAAGAGTTATAAAGTCTTTTTCATTCTGACTTTCCGTTATCTCTATTGCCACTTTATCAAACGGAATCCGCTCATTGCGTATTATCTTGGTTATACTCTCGCAGAAATTCTCTTCTTTTATGTCCAGCATAGAGAAATTGACTGATATTCGCTTGAATATATATCCGTCATCCATAAGTCTCCTTATCTCATTACAAGTCTTTGAAAAGATAATAAGACTCAGCATATGTATATAATTATGTTTTTCAGCAATGGGGATGAATCTGTCCGGAAATACCATTCCAACTTTATCAAGCCTTAATCTCATAAGTGCTTCTGCTGTATCATATTTCCCCGTCTCCAAATTAAGTATGGGCTGACAATATACCAGTACTCTGGGATCATGAAGGTCTTTTCTTTTGTTAATGTCCTCAAGTTGCTTGACTATATATCTGTGACTACTGTATTTTTCAATATCATCTGCATTGATGTAATGCATTTCATTATGGGACATTCTGTTTTCTACATATTCGGTAAGTCTTATATAATCCTCGTATTTGTCGATACCTTCAAAGTCTTTTAATATCACTATTTTGTAATCATATCTGTATGTCTCATACTCTTTTTGGAAGACATCAAGAAGCTTGTTGGCTTTTGCTTCATAGTCGGGATTTAGATCAATACGTACCGATAGCGCCATTTTTCCTTCTCCTAAAAGAAACAGTTTTGCACCTTTAAACGTATAGGTACAATGTTCTCTGATCTTATCCCTGATTTCCTTTGGATATTTATACTGCTTATTTTCCAGATTTATCAGATGAAGGAAAAAGACAAGGAGCTTTTCTTTTTTCTTTATTGCACTTTCAATATTTTCATTGAAGGAGTCCGCATGAAGTGAGCCTGTTTCCAGGTCGTACGGGTTGGAATGTACCAGATACATTATCGCTATTGCAGGGAAAATCAGTGTTGCCATGGTAAACGATCTTTGAAAATATCTGACCTGATTAAATGTAACTACCAAAGATATTAGCAAAATGGCATAAAAAGCTTTCACTACAGGTCTGTACATGTGCTTACCATAACGAATAAGGACATACACTATCATGGAAGCCAAAGACAAATACCCGCTTAACGTAATAAGCCGGCCTGTCTGTATATTCTCATGATTGATAACATTAAAGCCGAACCCAAATATCATTCCAAGCAGATCTACACATACAAAAATGGAAAAAAAACCAACAGCAAGATAGTCAATTTTCCGCCCAACAGACTCACTGAGCTTCATTTGACTTTTTATGTAAAAAAGATATAGTGCAAGCACTAAAGAAACAGAAAAATGATTTATATATTTAAGTAAATAGACAATTATTTCAGAATGTTCATCAATATTTTTGAGGCTTTGATTAAATAAAATATTTGATACTGCTGCTATTAATATACACAACAGTATCACTTTAAATACCTTAAACTCTTTACTTTGTATTATATATGTTACACGGATAAGTATTGCCATGACAATTACAATCACCATGACAATAATATCTCCGCTAGAGCTATATCCATTAACATAAGATGTTATATCGATCATTTTCGTACCTCAACCGAAAACTATCCTTACCATCTTATGATACCCCTTATGGAAAAAATACATATAAAAAGCGTATTAATATTTGATAAATTATTTCATTCACTGAATTTTTAATTCATTATCAATAAGTCCGACTATTGTATCTGTCGCACTGTGAAGATTACTGTTGCTCATGTTCTCTATGAATTTTGCACGATTCTCATAGAGATCTTCTATTGTTTCAACAAGAATGTCTTCATCAAGATCGTCATTGTCGATAACGAGTGAGAATCCCTGCTGTTCAAAAGATCTTGCATTGAGCATCTGATCTCCTCTGCTTGATTTTGTTGAAAGAGGAATCAGAATATTGGGCTTTTTAAGTGCAAGCAGCTCACAGATTGAGTTTGCACCTGCTCTTGAAACAACAATATCTGCCATTGCAAAAATATCTTTAAGTTCATTTTTTACATATTCAAACTGCTTGTATCCGGGAAGAGTGAGCTTTAAGTTATCCATCTTCTCTTTTCCGCAGATATGAACAATGTTAAAGTTGGGCAATAATCTGGGAAGAGCATATCTCACAGTCTCATTTACAGACTGTGCTCCCAAGCTCCCGCCGATTACCATAAGTACCGGCTTGTCGTCTTCAAATCCGCATACTTTCTTGCCTTCAGCGGCATCTCCCATTCCAAGCTCATCTCTTATGGGTGTTCCGGTAAGAACTGCCTTTTCTGCAGGCAAAAGTCTCATTGTCTCAGGGAAATTACAGCATATCTTATTGGCTCCTGCCATGCTGAGTTTGTTTGCAAGTCCCGGTGTCATATCGGATTCGTGTACGATATATGGAATCTTAAGTGCTCCTGCCGCTCTTACTACAGGCACACTTACAAAGCCTCCTTTTGAAAAAACTATGTCAGGCTTAATTTTCTTTAAAATCTTTTTTGCTTCTGCAAATCCTTTTAATACTCTAAAAGGATCCGTAAAGTTTTTCGGATCGAAATATCTTCTGAGCTTTCCTGTTGCTATACCGAAATAAGGTACGTTATAGTCCTCAATAAGCTTCTTTTCTATTCCGTTATATGAACCAATGTAGTAGATTTCATATCCTGCTTTTCTAAGTGCGGGTATAAGCGCAATATTGGGAGTTACATGTCCTGCGCTTCCGCCTCCTGTAAGTACTATTTTCTTTGTAACAGACTCACTCACGATTATTCCTTCTTCCGTAAAAAAATTCTTAACTATGTGCAGTTAGTATACCATCTTTTTATAAATTAAACTACATTAACATAAAAAACTTATATTCCTTATTCCGTCTCGTCGTAAACAAAGCGTCCCTCTGCTTCATAAGTCGGCATTATCGTCTTAACTATCTTTTCAGATAATCCTTTGACTTCATAGAGTTTATCCACATAATTGCTCTTTGTAAGTTCGTTTTTTCCTTCAATCATCTTATCAAGCATGTACTTGTTTATTTCAGGTGAAAAATGTATTGAATCCATGTAATGATCAAGGTTTGTCACGATATCTTCTTCACCCTGGAAACAGAAAACTCTCACGTTGTCATACTTAAGCAGTTCTTCCGTCATCATAATCTCACTGTAGATAAACGCATCACGTTCTCCCGACCTGTACGCTCCGTCCCACCAAAGCATGGAATATGCGGGGTAAAAGAAAATGAACTGTGTATCGGGATGCTCTTTTACTTGCTTTGTTAGTAACTCGATGTTTTCTTTTACTTTATCTTCATGCGTATTTTTATCAAGCATCGGATCTGCTTTTTTTTGTCTGAAATAAATTGAAAGCGTCTGTTCTGCACTAAATACTTTCCATTTCGCCCAGTTATAGGAAAGTCCTTCGTCGTAATCCCCTTTAAATGAGTTTGCAACCTGATAGGGAATCTTTTCAAATAAAACGTCCTTGTTAAACAAATAATTCACGTCATTTATAGGATTCTTATCATAAAGATACATGGGGCAACCCGTTGACTCATAGGTTGTCTGCGCATCTGCGACAAGCGATGACGGATCTATATTGTAAAAAACGTACTTTAGATCATGCTTCTCGTAAGCAATATCCATAAGATAGCATAAATCCGCTGTTGCACCGTAAGATCTTATAGCTTTTACGGATTTTACCCCGTATGCCTCATCATACCACGCATTGTTATTGTTCTCCATGACTGAAGATCCGACTATAAGCGCATCATAGTCAAAGTTTCTCAGTGTACCAACGCACTGGTATTCCTTGTCATTTAATACTGCCTTAAGTCCGCACCACGGCTTGTGATAGTGATAGAACGGGTCAAAAAAGAAGACTGTTCCTGCAATAGCCAATAGCACCGCAAGTGTTGCTATGATAAATCTTTTTATGAAATTATTTGATATGCTTTCTTTTTCCATATTTCTTTTATCTGATAAAAATTAAAACTGAAAATATATGAATGTACTTACTGCTGACAAAGATACAAATGACCACAGGAAAAGAACCGTGATTCCTATAAGTGTCTTTTTGTCAAAAGTCGTCGCTTCTATTATTTCTTGTGTATTTTTCCTTGTTATGATATATCCGCTTACCACAAGATATATCACCATAGTAATCATATAAACTACATTTTCATTGATTCCTCCCATCTGTGACAGGAACTGTCTGAAAATGTAGTTCTCAGCTATATCAAGGTTCGAGGCTGTTCTTGTAAGAAATCCGGGATAGGTAAAAAAGAATAGTCTTCTGAACATTGCCAGAGCTTTTTCCACAGATTCCGATCTGAAGAACACAAGTGAAACCACAAATGCCGTAAATGTAAGTGCTCTTCCAAGAGCTCTTGGGATTACAAGGAGTGGTTCTTTTCTAAAAAGAAATTTGCCTTCTTTTTCCACACTCACAATTCCGAGATCATCCCATACTACAAGAAGTCCCTGCATAAGTCCCCAGCATACATATGTCCAGCCCGCACCGTGCCACAATCCGCTGAGTATGAAGACTATAAGTACATTAGCTATCGTGCGGTATCTTCCTTTTCTGCTTCCTCCAAGCGGTATATAAACGTACTTGATAAAAAAGCGAGACAAAGTCATATGCCATCTCTGCCACAGCTCTTTTGCGGAAGCTGCCTTATAAGGCGAATTAAAGTTTGTCGGAAGCTTGTATCCCAGCATGAGACTTATTCCGTTTGCCATGTCGCAATATCCGGAAAAGTCAAAATAAATCTGAAATGTATAAGCAAGCATAACAGCGATAACTGTCAGTGTGTCCAGATAATATGTCTGCTCAAAGCCGTAATTTACAACTCTTGAAATGATATCGGCGAGAAGAACTTTCTTGGAGAGCCCAATCACAAATGACATAAGTCCTCCCGCAAATTTTACGGAGTCGTATGTTCTTAAGGACTTATCTCTAAACTGCTCTATCATCTCTTTGTGGAAAGCGATGGGGCCCTGAATAAGTTTGGGAAAATATACGGTATAGAGCGCATACTCAATGAAGCTGTAATGCGGCGCCTCATTATTGGTTCTGTCGACGATATAAGAGATCTGTCCAAAGGTAAAAAAACTTATACCTATGGGCATTATTATCTGTTCGACCGTTATACCTGTTTTGAAAACAGCATTGAGATTGTCGGCGAAAAAGCCAAGATATTTAAAGTAGAATAGGAGTCCTAAATTAAATAGCACTCCTATTGTCTTTATTAGCTTTTTATATAAATTGTTCTGAGCGGTGTCTCTTGAATCTATCTCGTTAACAAGCACGCTTAATGCGTAGTTGACGCCGATACTTATTGCAAGAATGATCAAAAAGTTTACGCCAAAAGTGTAATAGAAATACAATGACATAATAACAAGTAATGCATCTGCCAATGTATACTTCTGCAATCTGTTGAGTGAATACCAGCCAAACAACAGTATCGGAAGAAACACCAATATAAATGTAAATGAATTAAAACCCATTACTACTCTCCATTTTCTTACATCATAGAGAGTATAACATATTGTGAAAGAAAATTATAATTTAAGTCTTATAACGTTCCAGCTCTTTGCGGGAAGGGTTGTCTTAAGTACTCCGCTTTCTGTTGATGCAGCACTTGTGTTGTCTGAGAGCTTTACTTCTTCAGGATTCTCTGCTGTATTTCCTGCCTTAACGTCCTTATGAGTAAGTACGCTGTGCTCAACAACTTTGTAATCTGCGAACTGTCTGAGGTCGCAGGTAAGTTCGAAGTCCTCTTCAAGATTTTTATTTACTGCAAATACTGTAAGTGCTCCGTTTTCCTCATCGCTTACAACTACAGAATCAACATAGGGAGCATCTCCGTGCTTTGACTCATATGTGGGTACCTTAACGATAGTATTGAGAACCTCGCCTCTTCCGTATCTGCTTGACTGCATGAACGGATAGAAGATTGTATGCTTATATACTCCGTCATCTGTTGTTGTAATGGGGCTCAATACGTTTACAAGCTGTGCAAGACAGGCAATCTTTACTCTGTCTGCATGCCTTAAAAGTGTTATCATCATGGAGCCCACAAGGAGCGCATCTTCAAGGTTATAGTCCTCTTCGAGCTGATGAGGGTGTTCAGTCCATTTCTCAAGCTCAGCATCTTTTTTCTTTGAATGATACCATACATTCCACTCGTCAAAAGAGAGGTTGATCGTCTTATCGGATCTCTTTGTAGCTTTTACACAGTCACAAATGCTGACAACGCTCTGAATGAACTTATCCATTGATACGCTGCTTGCAAGGAAGTTCGGAGTGTTGTCCTCTTCGTTGTCATAATATGTGTGAAGTGAGATGTAATCGACATTATCATAGCTATTCTCAAGTACGACTCTCTCCCACTCGCCGAATTTAGGCATTCCGATTCCTGAAGATCCGCATACTACGCACTCTATCTCGGGATCGATCATCTTCATAAGGTGTCCCGCACGTCCTGCCTTAAGTCCGTATTCCTCAGGTGTCATATGTCCTATCTGCCAAGGTCCGTCCATCTCATTTCCAAGACACCAAAGTTTTATCTTGTAAGGATCTTTTACTCCATGCTTGATTCTAAGGTCACTGTAATATGTGCCTTTCTCAATGTTGCAATATTCAACTACATTCTTGGCATCTTCGATTCCTCTTGTTCCGAGGTTGATCGCATACATTGGCTCTGATCCGACTTTTTTACACCAATTCATAAATTCATCAAGTCCGAATCTGTTGCTCTCAATCACTCCCCATGCGGGCTCAAGTCTTGCAGGTCTCTCATCTACAGGTCCTACGCTGTCTTCCCACTTAAACGCAGAGACAAAATTTCCGCCGGGATATCTGACAATCGGTACATCAATTTCTTTTACCAGTTCGATGACATCTTTTCTAAAGCCGTTCTCATCAGCGAATTTATTGCCGGGCTGATATATTCCTTCGTAAACCGCTCTTCCCAGGTGCTCTATAAAAGATCCGTAGATTCTCTTATCAACCTTTCCTACGGTAAAACTTTTATCTATGCACAATGTTACTTTGTTTTCTTTTCCCATTTTACTTTCTCCTAAAATATTTTATATTTATATAAATATAATATTCCATTCTTTGCAAAAAGAAAACCGAAAAATGCGTTTATTTGTAAAAAAAATGATAATATATATTGGAGAGGCTTAATAATGCCTTAAAAACTATAGACACGAGGTGTTTTTAATGAGCAAAAAGAATTCTGTTGTAAAACTCGGCATTTTATCCGCAATTCTAGGTGGAGCATATGCTCTTACAAATTATATCTACAAGCTTACATCTGTTCCTGTTCAGCACACCGACGAAAGTCCCGATTACGATAAGGCTGTTACAGCGGGAAGAATGTTTATCAGAAATCATAAGAACAAGCAGGATATGTATATAGACAGTATCGACCAGCTTAAGCTGCACGCTACTTATATTCCTACAGAAAACAATTCTCACAGATATGTTATCCTTGTTCACGGAATCAAAGATAATCACGAATATAACGGTATTTATGCTCAGTATTATCTTTCACTTGATGTAAATTGTCTTCTTCCGGATCTTCGCGGATTTGGTAAGAGCGAAGGCAAATATGTCGGATATGGCCTTGATGACAGGCTTGATATTATGGAGTGGATTTACTGGATCATAAAAAGAGATCCTCAGGCTTCCATTCTTCTTCACGGAATGTCCATGGGTGCTGCAACGGTTCTTATGACCACAGGTGAACATCTTCCTGCTAATGTAAAAGCAGCTATTTCTGATAGTTCATACTCAACTTTGAAGAAGCAGTTTGCAAAAACATACAAGACTATGAAAGGTGCGATTCTTCCGGCATCTCTGGTTGTTGCAATAGCAAGATTTATAATATTTATTCGTTCAGGATTTGATATTAATGACGTCCGTCCTTTGGATGCCGTAACAAAGTCAAAGACACCCACTTTATTTATACACGGAGATGAAGATTCGGTGATCGATCCTTTGATGTGCTCACGTCTCTACGAGGCCGCAAAATGTGAAAAGCAATATTGCATGATCCTCGGTTCGGAGCACATTCGCGGAGTCGTTACAGATCCAACAAATTATTGGGGAAAGATCAGATCTTTCCTGTCAAAGACAGATTTTTAATTGATTTAATTCTTCGTTCCTTTAGATTATTCCTAAGGAACGAAGAATATAGAGCCAAAACGTGAGGGAAAATGAGCATCCAAAGGTAGTCATCATGATTATACTGCTGCTCAGAACTCCCTCGTGGCCCATATTTTTAGCCATAATATAACAACTTACGGTAGTTGAAGAGCCAAGCATTATAAGTATCGCAACGATCTGTTCTCCGGCAAATCCAAGACTTACCGCTATGGGCAGGAACACTCCTGCAAGAACAAATAATTTTATAAACGAAGCAATGAGCGCAGGTTTTATTTCCTTAAGCGCTTTTTTTATGTCAAAAGATGCTCCCATAGACATAAGCCCCATGGGAGTTGCAAGTCTGGCAATATTCTCAGTAAAGTTCTCAAATATTACAGGTCTTGGTATTCTGAACAATGACCATATAAGTCCAATTGCTATTCCAATGATTATTGGATTCTTGGCTATTCCGACTGCAGTCTTTTTTATAAGCTCGTTCTTATCATCTGTTTCACTTTCAGTTTCTGCAGTGAACATCAGTATTATAACTGCGAAGATATTGTAAAGAGGGACACTTCCAAGTATCATAAGCGGTCCCATTCCTGTACTTGCATCGCCGTAGATATTGTGGATAAATGCAAGTCCAAGTAGTGCAGCACTGCTTCTGTATGCGCCTTGGATGAATTCTCCTCTTTTTCCCTTCTCTTTTATCAAAGCACGAGAAAAAACAGATATAACTCCTATACTTGTTATTGTCACAAGAAAGCAGAATAGTACGAATTTTCCATTCCATGTTCCCTTAAAATCCTGATCTGCAAGGTCTACAAAAACCAGCACGGGGAGCGCAATCTTAAAAACAAATTTGTTCATCCACGAAGCTGCTTTATCATCTATAAATCCTATTTTATTCAGGAAATACCCAAAGATCATCAAAAGAAAAACAGGAAATGTTGCATTTAAACTAAAGATCAAATTATTCATTATTTGTTTCTAATGCCCTTTATTTCAGTATAAGTCCAACAGGACAATGATCCGATCCAAGTGCCTCGCTGTAGATTTTGGCATCTTCCACCATAGGCATGAGTGATCTGGATACAACAAAGTAGTCAATACGCCATCCGGCATTTTTTTCTCTTGCATGGAACCTGTATGACCACCAGGAATAAGCTCCCTCAAGGTCAGGATAAAAATGTCTGAAAGTATCCACAAGGTCTGCTGCAAGAACATTATCAAACTTTGCTCTCTCTTCATCTGTAAAGCCAGCATGTCCTCTGTTTGTCTTAGGATTCTTAAGATCAATTTCCTTGTGGGCTACATTCAAGTCTCCACAATAAATTACAGGCTTTGTTTCTTCAAGCTTTTTGATGTACTTAAGAAAATCGTCTTCCCAAACCTGTCTGTATTCAAGCCTTGAAAGGTCCTCTTTTGCATTAGGAACATAGACTGTAACGAGATAGTAGTCTGCATACTCGGCAGTAATGACTCTTCCCTCGTGGTCATGTTCTTCTATTCCAAGTCCGTATGTAACAGAGATTGGCTTTTCTTTTGTAAAAATAGCTGTTCCGGAGTAGCCCTTTTTCTCTGCATAGTTCCAATACTCTTCATATCCGGGAAGGTCCATTTTAATCTGTCCTTCCTGAAGCTTTGTCTCCTGAAGGCAGATTACATCCGGTTGTTCTTTATCCATAAAATCCTGAAAGCATCCCTTTGAAACGCATGCTCTCAGTCCGTTGACATTCCATGATACAAGCTTTAATCCCATTTTAGAAATTTCCTTTTACTCTCTGCAAACTTTCATCTGTTTCTTTTAGCATTTCTCTAAGTGAAAGATTATCTTCATAGCTAAATTCACAAACTGAGTATTGCAGGTAATTTATATATCTTTTTGATCTTTCAAGAAGTGCGGCATTCTGAGATGACATTTCTTCTCTAAATGTTTCTGCCGTTCCCTCTTCTGAAGATACTGAAATGGCTGCAAATTCATCACCGCGAATTCTTCCGTATACACAGCCCTTAAATACATTATCCAGTATTTCGGATACTTCTCTTACTGCCTGATCTCCTTCATTGTGACCGTATACATCATTTATCTTCTTAAGCGAATCCATCCTGATGTACGCTACAACTGCATATTTACCGATACCAAAGTTTTCTTTGAGATAATCATATGCCTTGGAGAAAAATCCTCTTCTGTTAAGACCGCCTGTGAGATAATCCTGTCCACCGATATGATCCAGTACAGAATCGTCTCTTGCAAGTTCTTCCTGAACTTCAAGAAGATCTTTTCTTGTCTTTTCAAGTTCGTTTTCAAGGTATGAAACTCTTGAGCTGATAGTAGCAAGCCCAATAAGACTGTCAAAATAATTGTCTATAAGTATCCTTGGATTAAACTCAGTGATCATAAGTCCAATCTGATATTCACAAACAAATATATTGCTGGCAATAAGAACCTTAGGTTTATCATTTTCAAAAACAGACAATATCTTATCTGTTTCTATCTCGGCTCCCTTGTCGCCAGCAATCTCTTTTCCATCCACAACAACACTCTTCATGCTGATTTTCTCAGGGAATACCCATGGATGTTTAAAGGTATTTCTTATTTTTTTGTCATAAAGGAAAAGACCACAATTCTGTACTCCAAGTTCCCCGTTTATCTCGCTAAACGATCTGTATAGTCCGTCAACTTCGAACTTTCTGTTAAACAGTCTTGTGCTTATCTCAGAAATAACTGACAGAGCCTTTGATTCAGACTCTTCTATGAATGAAAAAACACAAGGAGCTTCCTCTACGGAAAGTCCCCCTGTTTTTACATATGACACTGCATCACAGATTGCCTGGTATCCCTGTTGTTCAAGATGTCCGTGATCGGACATTACTTTCTTTGAAGCCACATATCCTTCCTGCTCCGTAAGAGTAAGAAATGGGATGTCAAAAAAGCTCTTTAACAGAGCTTCTTTTTTCAAAATGGCAACATTCTTACCAATTCGCTCTATATCAATAACAAGCGCGTCAAAACCTAGCTTTGCGGCATAGTCAAAAAGAGCTGTGTTCTGATATCTGTAAGGATGCTTTTCATCAACATCATCGTTGTTAAAAAGATATTTTCCCGGCAGGATGACAAGGGTTATCCCCTTGTCAATTGCCGCTTTATTTGCACCTATACAGATTTTTTTTACTTCTTTATCCTCTAGTTCAGAGATTACCAGTCCGATTTTCATACTTCCCCCACACTCGAAATATATTAAACGTCTTCTTCGATTTCTCCGTCGTTTACTTCGTCGATATTATCGAGTTCTTTGTCTCCGTCAGAAATTTTTTCTCTGACTTTGGCAATTTTTGCTACTGTAACTCCCTTGTCGAGATTTATCATCTTAACACCGGATGTTACTCTTCCGTGTACGGTTATCTCATCCATACGAAGCTGTATAATGATTCCGGCATTTGTGATCATCATGATCTCATTTTCTGCATTAACTGCCTTAACACCTACAACAGCTCCTGTTTTCTCGGTTATCTTATAGCACTTTACGCCTTTACCGCCTCTGAACTGGTTATTGAACTCACTTAAAACTGTTCTCTTTCCGTATCCTTTTTCAGAAACTATAAGAAGCGAATCGCCCTGAGTATTAAGCTGCATTCCGACAATCTCATCTGTATCGTCGAGAGTCATTCCTCTGACACCCATTGATGATCTTCCGGTTGCTCTTACATCTTCCTCATCAAAGTGAATGCACATTCCGTTCTTTGTAACAAGAAATACTTCAGCGCCCTTTTGAACACTCTTTACTTCAATAAGCTCATCATCATCTCTGAGGTTGATTGCTGCAAGTCCTGTCTTTCTGACATTTACGAAATCAGTTATAGGAGTTTTCTTTACAGTACCTTTCTTAGTTACCATAAAGAGGCTCTTATCCTCATCTTCAAATCCCTTAACAGGAATCATTGCTGTAATCTTCTCTCCCGGAGCAAGCTGCAAGAGATTAACAATAGCCATTCCTCTTGATGTTCTTGATGCTTCAGGAATCTGATAAACTTTAAGTCTGTATACTCTTCCCGTGTTTGTGAAGAACATTACATAGTTGTGAGTGGTTGTCATAAGGATATCTTCCACAAAGTCATTGTCGATTGTGGTAATTCCTTTTATTCCCTTTCCTCCACGGTTCTGAGCTTTAAAGTTATCAATTGACATTCTCTTTATATATCCGAGATTTGTCATTGCAATTACTGTATTTACATTAGGAATCAGATCTTCCATGTCGATATCGGAATCATCATGTCCAATCTGTGATTTTCTGTCATCACCGTACTTATCGGAAATCTCTGTTATCTCTTTCTTGATAACTCCGAGAAGTACTTTTCTGTCTGCAAGAATAGCTTTTAATTCCTCAATTTTCTTAAGGAGTTCAGCATGTTCCTGTTCAAGCTTGTCTCTCTCCAAACCTGTGAGAGTACGAAGTCTCATATCAACGATTGCCTGAGCCTGAACATCTGTAAGACCAAAGCGGGCCATGAGTTGTTCCTTAGCAAGAGCAACTGTTTCACTGCCTCTTATGATCTTGATTACTTCATCAATATTATCAAGGGCAATAAGCAATCCCTGTAAGATATGATCACGCTCTTCAGCTTTGTTAAGATCATACTTTGTTCTTCTTGTTACTACATCTTCCTGATGAGCGATGTAATGTTTAAGCATCTCTGTGATGCTCATAACCTTAGGCTGGTTATTTACAAGCGCAAGCATGATGATTCCAAATGAATCCTGCATCTGTGTATGCTTATAAAGCTTATTGAGCATGATGTTAGGGTTAACATCGTTTCTAAGCTCAATAACAACGCGCATACCTTCTCTGTCGGACTCATCTCGAAGTGCTGTTATTCCGTCGAGCTTTTTAAGCTTAACAAGCTCAGCAATCTTTGAGATCATGTTTGCTTTATTTACAAGGTATGGAAGCTCTGTAACTACAATTCTGTTCTTGCCGTTCTGCATAGGCTCGATATCGGTTACGGCTCTTACAATTACTTTTCCTCTACCTGTTCTGTAAGCTTCTTCTGCTCCTCTTGTTCCAAGGATTATTCCTCCTGTAGGGAAATCGGGAGCTTTTACTATTGAAAGAATTTCCTCGATATCTGTTTCTCTGTCTTCAAGTACACGGTTATCGATCATCTTAACAACCGCAGCGATTATTTCTCTTAAGTTGTGAGGAGGAATGTTTGTTGCCATTCCGACCGCGATACCTGTTGTTCCGTTTACCAGAAGGTTAGGATATCTACTGGGGAGAACTGAAGGTTCTTTTTCTGTATCATCGAAGTTTGGAATGAAGTCTACGGTATCTTTTCCTATATCCGCAGTCATCTCCATTGCGATCTTTGTAAGACGTGCCTCAGTATATCGCATAGCGGCAGCGCCGTCACCGTCAACAGAACCAAAGTTTCCGTGACCGTCAACAAGACAGCATCTCATTGACCAAGGCTGTGCCATATTAACGAGAGCTCCATAGATAGAGCTGTCACCGTGAGGATGATATTTACCCATTGTATCACCGACAATACGCGCACACTTACGGTGTGGCTTGTCGGGACCGTTGTTAAGTTCGATCATTGAGTACAGAATTCTTCTCTGTACCGGTTTAAGACCGTCTCTTACATCAGGAAGCGCACGTGATGCAATAACGCTCATGGCATAGTCAATGTAATCCGCTTCCATTGTCTTCTGAAGGTCTACTTCCTTTATTCTGTCAGTAGTAACTTTATCAAAAACGTCATCTGACAATTCGTTGTTGTTATTGTTATTATTTTCAGCCATTTCTTTTCCTTTTTACGTTCTTTAAATATCCAGGTTCTTTACAAACTTTGCGTTTTTTTCAATAAACTCTCTTCTGGGTTCAACCTTATCACCCATAAGTGTTGTGAAAGTAACGTCTATATCGGATTCAGATTCTTCATCCATATTTACTCTGAGAAGAACTCTTCTCTCAGGATCCATTGTTGTCTCCCAAAGCTGCTCGGGATCCATCTCTCCAAGACCCTTGTAACGCTGGATCTTGTTGTTCTGGTCTCTTCCTACATCCGCTAAGATTTTATTGAGTTCCTCATCACTGTATGCATACCAGACTTTTTTGTTCTTCTCAAGCTTATAAAGAGGCGGCTGAGCAAGATATACATGGCCTTCTTTGATAAGTTCAGGCATAAATCTGTAAAGGAATGTGAGCATAAGTGTTGCAATATGCGCACCGTCTACATCGGCATCGGTCATGATAATGATCTTGTCATAACGAAGTTTGCTGATGTCGAAATCATCATGTATACCTGTTCCGAATGCTGTGATCATTGACTTGATTTCTGCATTTCCGTATATTCTGTCAACTCTGGCTTTTTCTACGTTGAGAATCTTTCCTCTAAGAGGAAGGATAGCCTGTGTTGCTCTGCTTCGCGCAGTCTTAGCCGATCCGCCGGCGGAATCTCCCTCAACTATGAATATTTCACAATTCTTAGGATCTTTGTCTGAACAATCGGCAAGTTTTCCGGGAAGTCCCAATCCATCGATAGGAGATTTACGTCTTGTAAGATCTCTTGCCTTTCTTGCTGCATCCCTTGCTCTCTGGGCAAGTATTGCTTTTTCAAGAATCTGCTTGGCAACGCTTGGATTCTGCTCAAGGAAATATGTAAGCTGCTCACCTACGATTCCAGCAACAGCTCCTCTTGCTTCAGAGTTACCAAGTTTCTGCTTTGTCTGTCCTTCAAACTGAGGATCCTCGATCTTAACACTTATGATAGCTGTAAGACCTTCTCTGATATCTTCACCTGTGAGATTATCATCGTTATCCTTGAGCATCTTGTTTGCTCTTGCATAATCATTAAAGGTCTTTGTAAGTGCAGCTTTAAATCCTTCAAGATGAGTACCACCTTCAGGTGTATTAATGTTATTTACGAATGTATAGATACTCTCTGTATATGAATCGTTATGCTGAAGAGAAACTTCAACCTGTACGTTGTTCTTATTTCCCTCAAAATACATAATGTCTTCATAAAGAGCTGTCTTACTCTTGTTGAGATATTCAACAAATTCCTTTATACCACCTTCGTAGTGGAAAGTCTGAACTATAGGCTCTTCGCCTTCTTCAGTACGCATATCGGTAAGAGAAATTCTAAGTCCCTTTGTGAGGAATGCCATTTCTCTAAGTCTCTGTTTCAAAACGTTGTAATCGTATATTGTTGTCTCTTTGAAAATAAGAGCATCAGGCTTAAAGTATACTCTTGTTCCCGAAACACCTTCCGGAGCATCACCTACAACCTTAAGAGGATAGCAAACTTTTCCTCTCTCATATCTCTGCTCATATACTTTTCCTTCTCTTGTAACCTGAACTTCAAGCCATTCTGAAAGAGCATTAACAACAGAAGCACCTACTCCGTGAAGTCCGCCTGATACCTTGTATCCTCCACCGCCGAACTTTCCGCCTGCGTGAAGTATTGTAAATACAACCTCAACACCGGTTAATCCCGACTTGTGGTTAACATCAACAGGAATACCTCTACCATTATCTTTTACGATAATAGTATTGTCCTCGTTAATCGTTACTTCGATATGATCACAAAATCCAGCAAGCGCCTCATCTACAGAGTTATCCACGATCTCATAAACAAGATGGTGCAATCCTCTGCTTGCTGTAGTTCCGATATACATACCAGGCCTTTTTCTGACCGCTTCAAGTCCTTCCAAAATCTGTATCTGGTCAGCGCCATATTGTACTTCTTCGTTGCTCATGTTCCACTCCGTTTCTTAGTTTTCACTACTAACTGTTCCATCTGTTACTTTGAACAGCTTATCTATTTCAAATCTGTTATTAACAAACTCATCAAGACCGGTACATGTGATTATCGTTTGAATATTTCCAATAGTGTTCAAAAGATAATTCTGTCTGTTACTGTCAAGTTCCGACAAAACATCATCAAGAAGCAGTACCGGATTTTCTTTTTTGGCTCTCTTTACTATCTCTATTTCCGACAGTTTAAGAGATAAGGATGCTGTTCTTTGCTGCCCTTGAGATCCGAATTTCCTGATATCAATCGCATCATCCGCATTTATTTTTTTTATCATAAAAGAAAAATCGTCTTTATGAGGCCCTACAGTAGTCTGTTTGGTATATGTATCTTTTTTTCTTGCTTGCCTCAGTTTATCTTCGAATTCTTCCAGTTTTACGTTAGGCTCATAAAAAACCGACAGGGTCTCTTTTTCTCCTGTTAGCTTTTCATGAATAGGTCTTATTATTTCATTAAGATCTTTGATGAATTTTTCTCTTGTCTTTATTATGACGGATCCATATTCGAATAATTGCTTATCCTGAACATCCAAAAGTACACTGTTTTCGGGATGTTCAAAAAGATCCTTTAGAATCTTATTTCTTTCGATTACAAGTTTGTTGTACTTAGAAAGACTGTTAAGATATATCTGATCCAACTGACACAGCTCCATATCCATGAATCTGCGCCTTTCAGAAGGACCGTTTTTTATTATACTCAGATCTTCAGGTGAGAAAAAGACAACATTCAATCTTCCGATGAGATCGGATGCTCTTTTTATTTTCTGCCCGTCAATAGCAATTCCTTTTGACTTATTCTTTCGAAGATGCATATCAACGCGATATTCTGCATTGTCTTTTTCCAAGATGGTTCTTATATGCGCTTCTTCTTTTCCGAATCTGATAATTTCCTTGTCTTTACTGCCTTTGTGTGACTTCGTGGTTGCAGAAACAAAAATTGCTTCCAAAATGTTAGTCTTTCCCTGAGCATTGTCACCATACAGTATATTAGTCCCACTGCTGAAATTTATATTTATATTCTCATAATTCCTGAAGTCAGCTAATTCCAATGATTTTATTATCATTTCTCTATCTTTACCTGTATGCCATCGTATTCAAAACTGTCTCCATCGTAAAGCTTACGACCACGTCTTACCTCAACTTCACCGTTTACTTTTACAAGACCGGCTTGTATATCCATCTTAGCATCGACTCCGGAGCCCTCGAGACCGGCTTTTTTCAAAGCCTGTCCGAGTTTTATAAATTCATCTTGTTCTCTAAGTTTTACTATTTCCATCTTTAATCAGGTCCTTTGGTAATTTATTAATCAACTGTTGTAAAGTTGACAGGTAATACCAGATATGTATAAGTTGAGTCCTTATCCCTGATGAAACATGGTGCTTTAGGATTAACAAGGTAGATATCAACTATCTCATCATCAATAACTTTCAGAGCATCAATAAGGAACTTGGGATTAAATCCGATCATAAGATCTTTTCCCTGTTTATCAATATCAATTACTTCATCCATACTTCCTATAGTGGACTTAATCTTCAATTCCATATTTGTTTCGGTAATAGAGATAATTACCGGCTTCTTATCACCTTCTTTTACAAGAAGAGTAGCTCTGTCTATACAATCAAGTAATTCTTTTCTGTTAATGCTCATCTTTGTTTCGTAATCACTTGAGAGCATCTGGTCGATACTGAAATACTCGCCTTCAATAAGTCTTGAAACAACAACTGTATCGTCAAACTCAAAAAGAACATGCTTATCGGTAAAATAGATATTTACCATCTTCTCTGTATTGTCACCGAGAATCTTACTGATTTCACCAAGTGCTTTACCCGGAACAATTACTTTCTTGTATGAGTATTCTTCTGAGAGCTTAACTTTTCTGATAGAGATTCTATGACCGTCAAGAGAAACAAGCTTTAAAGTGTCTCCATCAACTTCAAAAAGTTCTCCTGCCATCATTTTATTTGCATCATTCTCTGATATAGAAAAAATAGTCTGCTGAATTACATTTCTGAGAGTAAACTGAGATACTGAAACTCCGTCTACTTTCTCGATTGATGGAAGATAAGTAAAGTCATCACCTTTTCTTCCAATGAGATTGAATTTTGCTTTTTCACAACTGATTATAACTTTGTTTGAACTGTCTGATTCTATCGTAACATCATTATCGGGAAGCTTTCTTACAATATCTACAAATATCTTTGCATCGATTGCTATATATCCTCTTTCTTCAATGTTACCTTCAACTATAGTCTGTATACCAAGTTCCATATCATTGGCAATAAATTTAATAACTCCCTCTGTTGCATCTACAAGGATACATTCAAGAATAGACATTGTTGTCTTAGAAGGAACTGCTTTTGATACAATCTGCAATCCACTAATAAGATTAGATTTTGAGCAAACGACTTTCATTTAACCACATACTCCCTTCAGAACTTAAAAAGTATAAAATATATATAAAAAAATAGTAAAAGAATTAATAATAGCTGTTGAAAAGTGTAAAACCTATTCCATTATACAATCTATGCGGCTTTTTTACAAATTTTTAGCTGTTGAAAACAAAAAATAAGGTGTTGAAAAGTAAAAAGTTATAAACAGGCCTTATTTTGACAAATGAGGGTGAAAAAAATTATCCACCCTCAATCAACAGCTAATCACATTCATATAACATGTTATCTACATAGATATCCACAATATTATAAAGAAGGATTTAGTTTCTTCATTATAATATCAATGTTTTTATTGAGATCGTCATCAAGTGCTGTAAGCTTTTTTATCTTGTTGATTCCGCTTATAACAGTTGTGTGATCTTTCTTGCCGAGTAATTTTCCTATTTCTTCAAGAGATGCTTCTGTGTTTTCTCTGCAAAGATACATGATTATCTGGCGGGGAAGCACAATCTCAGCTTGTCTCTTTTTAGAAATAATGTCATCTTTCTTTACACCATACTGTTCACATACAGTATCTATGATAAGTTGAGGTGTGATGACCTTTGATTTGTCAGGATAAATAATGTCTTTCAAAGCTTCCATTGCATTTTCAAGAGTAACATCAACGTTATTAAGCCTTGAATAAGCAATGATCTTGTTATAGGCACCTTCAAGTTCTCTGATATTTGACTTGATATTGGTAGCAATGTAGTTAATTACTTCATCATCAATACTCTTGCCATAGTTTTCAGAGTTCTTTCGCAGGATAGCCATCCTTGTCTCGTAGTCAGGAGACTGAATATCTGCAATAAGTCCCATCTCGAAACGTGATCTGAATCTTTCTTCAAGAGTCTCCATCTCTTTAGGCGGTTTATCAGATGAAAGGATAATCTGTTTACCTGCCTGATGCAGCTCGTTGAAAGTGTGGAAAAACTCTTCCTGTGTTGATTCCTTTCCTATAATAAACTGAACGTCATCGACCATGAGAACATCAACGGTTCTGTATTTATCACGAAGCTTTGACATACTCTCTGTCTTACCGCTTCGGATAGATTCGATAACTTCGTTAGTAAACTGCTCCGATGTTACATAAAGAACCTTAGCTTTGCGGTTATGTTCCATAATAAAGTGACCGATGGAATGCATAAGGTGAGTCTTACCAAGTCCCGGTCCACCGTAGAGGAAGAGAGGGTTGTAAGATATTCCCGGAGATTCAGCAACAGCAAGAGAAGCAGAGTGAGCGAACTTGTTGTTACTTCCTACGACGAATGTATCAAATCTGTATTTAGGATTCAGATTCGAATGTTCGTAGTTATTATTAGATGCATAGCCGTTTTCAGAAGCATTATCTGAATTATTATCATGAGTTTCTTCATTATTAATAGTGTCTTTCTTTAAAATAAAAGAAACGTCTACCATTATTTCCAAAAACTCAGAAATGGTAACTTTAATAAAGTCCATGTAATGGTTGATTATGTACTGAAGAGCCATTGAGTTGTCGGAAGGTATCAAAATAGTTACAGTGGTATCATCAACTTTGTATACACTTAAAGGATCGATCCAGGTTTTATAGGAAATTTCTGTAATACCTGACTCAATCTTAATAGTATGTTTGATAGACTCCCAATTGTTTTTTAATTTGTCTGTGATTTCTTTAGTTGAATACATGAAAAACTCCCCAATTACGCAATTTATAGACGTGTACTATTTTAACGTAAATAACTTTAAATATCAAACAAGGTTATTTTGTGGAAAACTCTCCGAAAAATCATTTTAAACATAATTATATTTTTACACTGTGGATAAATGGTGCTTTTTCCACTTTAAGCTATCTACTGTTATAAATAGCATGGTTACTGGATTTCCGATTAATAACCACAAAATTATGCTCTGTGTTATCCACAAAATTTAAAGAAAATGTGGATAAAATAACGTGGGAAATATTAATCAACATGTTATCCACAAAATCAACATTTTGATGTGGATAAGTTTTGTCAATACAATATATGGACTAATATTTTTTTGGATATTTTTTTTTAAGAATTCCTTGTATTTTCTGCGTTTTTATGGCTTGACTGCCTTGCGTATATTTATTATAATTATAAAGATTTTTTCCACACTGATATGATCTGTAATTACTAAATGTAATTGCGTTGTATAATTAGTAAAGAAGGAGGTGTTTACGATATGAAGATGACATTCCAGCCTCATAAGCTCCAGAGAGCCAGAGTTCACGGCTTCAGAGCAAGAATGGCTACTAAGGGCGGCAGAAAAGTACTTGCAGCCAGAAGAGCAAAGGGAAGAAAGAGATTATCTGCTTGATATTAAAGGTCACAAAGTTGTGACCTTTTTTCATCTTTCTGATTTAAAAAGGATGACAATATGCTTTTTTCAGATTCTATGAAAAAGACAAATGACTTCCGCAATGTTTATAAGAATGGTAAGAGTTATGCCGATAAATATTTAGTTGTGTATGTGTGGAAAAATAACAGTTCTTATAATAAACTTGGGATTTCATGCAGTAAAAAAATTGGGAACAGTGTTGTAAGGCACAGATTTGCAAGACTTGTTCGAGAAGTATACCGACTACACGAAGATGTATTCAATAGTGGTTTGGATATAGTAGTCGTTGCCAGAGCCTGTGCAAGAGATGCTAGCTATCATAATATAGAAGATTCTTTTTTAAGCCTGGCAGGGAAGGCCCGCATAAAGAAAAATGGCGGTGAATAATGAAAAAGATACTTATCTTTTTAATTAAATTGTACAGAAAGTACATTTCTCCTTTAAAGAGAACAAAATGTCCGTATATTCCCACTTGTTCGGAGTACGGACTGGAAGCTATAGAAAAACATGGGGCATTTAAGGGGAGTCTGCTCGCAATCTGGAGAATAATGAGGTGTAATCCCTTTTCCAGTGGCGGATATGATCCCGTTCCGTAATGTACAGGAGGTTTGTTTTGACACCAGTTCTTTTAACCCCTTATAAGGGACATATCGTAGGACCTATTGCAAAATTACTTGGACATGTAATGAGTTTTATTTTCAATGTTCTTAATTCGATAGGTATTCCTAATATTGGTCTTGCAATCTTATTATTTACTTTGGTAATTTATCTTTGCCTTTTTCCTTTGACTTACAAACAGCAGAAATTTTCTAAACTTCAGTCAAAGATGAGCCCTGAACTTAAGGCTATTCAGCAGAAGTATAAGGGAAAGAAAGATAACGACTCTATGCTTGCGATGCAGCAGGAGACTAAAGAAGTTTATGCAAAATATGGCGTTTCACAGACGGGAAGTTGCGTACAGCTCTTAATTCAGATGCCTATTCTTATTGCACTTTATCGTGTTATTTATTCAATTCCTGCTTATGTTCAGACTGTAAGGGATGCTTTTTATCCTCTTGCTGAGCAGATCAGAACAACAGCGGGTGGAACTGATTTCCTTAGAGATAATATCTCAAGTGCAAAAATGTATTCAAGTCAGTTTAAGAATGAGCTTTTTGTTTCATGTGATACATCTTATGTGGAAAACACTATTATCGATGTATTGAATAAAGCATCATCATCTGACTGGGACAAGATTGCATCTAATTTTAGTGGTATTGGTGATTCAGTATCAGCTACACATCAGCTTTTGAGCAGATACAATAATTTCCTTGGACTTAATATAAGTGATACACCTACATATATGATCAAGACTGCATTTGTGGATAAGCATTTCATTTTACTTATTGGTGCGATTCTTATTCCTTTCCTTGCATTCTTTACGCAGTGGGTAAATACAAAACTTATGCCTCAGCAGGCTCCTGCAGACGGTAAGGTTGATCCGGATGATCCGACAGCTCAGATGCAGCAGTCTATGAAGACAATGAATATCATGATGCCTATGATGTCTGCAGTATTTTGTCTAAGCTTACCCGCAGGTATGGGTATTTACTGGATAATCGGTGCGGTTATCAGATCGGTACAGCAGGTTCTTATCAACAAGCACATTGATAAAAAAGATATCGATGCAGAAATTGCAAAGAATATTGAGAAGTATAAGAAGAAACAGGAGAAACTTAAGGCTACTCCTCAGATGAACAGATATGCAAACATGTCTACAAAGAATATCGAGACTAAAGCAACAAATTCTGTTTCTTTAGAGAAGAGAGAGCTTGAGCTCCAGAAGGTAAGAGATTCTTTTTCCGGAAAAGAGATAAAGAAAGATTCTCTTCTTGCGAAAGCTAATATGGTAAAAGATTTCAACGAGAAGAATAATAAATAAGAGAAGTATTTTTTGGGAGGGAAAAATGGAGTATAAAGAGTTTACAGCAAAAAATGTTGATGATGCTATTACAGAAGCTTGTGAATCCTTCTGTGTTACTAGTGATAAACTTGATTATGAGGTTGTTTCAAGCGGGTCTTCAGGTTTTTTGGGTATAAATGCAAAGCCTGCAATTATTAAGGCAAGGGTTAAAGAAGACAAGAAAGAAGAAATCAAGATTGATGATATCAAGGTAGATACAAAGGTTTCATCTAAGCAGGAAGTAAAGGGCAAAAAAGAAAAAGATAAAGCAAAAGAGAATGTAAAAGAAGTAGAAAAGACTGTCAGCTCAGATATTAATGCTGATGAAGTCTGCGATAAAGCAAATAAATTCTTAAAAGAAGTATTTGATGCAATGAAGATGGAAGTTGTTGTTAAGACTACTTTCAATCAGGCTGATAAGATTCTTGATATTGAACTTAGCGGAGATGAGATGGGAGTACTTATAGGTAAGAGAGGACAGACACTTGATTCTGTTCAGTACCTTGTTTCTCTTGTTGTTAACAGAGATTATTCTGAGTACATCCACGTTAAGGTTGATACAGAGAATTACAGAGAGAGAAGAAAAGCTACTCTCGAAAATCTTGCAAAGAACATTTCTTATAAGGTTAGAAAGTCCAGACATTCAGTAGCTTTAGAGCCTATGAATCCTTATGAGAGAAGAATTATTCATTCAGCTCTTCAGGGAGACAGGTTTGTTACTACTCACAGCGAAGGTGAAGAACCATTCAGAAGAGTAGTTGTTACATTAAAGAAATAATAAACATTTACCCCTCGAAGTTGTATACTTTGAGGGGTATTATTATATGTAGAGAAAAATTTATTAAAATAGAAGCGAGACAAAATATGTCAGGTGTTTTTAATAATTTTAATGATGATACAATCTGCGCAGTTGCAACCGCGATGTCTGATTCCGGAATCGGAGTTATAAGAGTTAGTGGAAGAGATGCAGTTTCAATTTGTGATAAGATTTATCGTTCTGCTAAAATGGAGCAGACATTAAAAAAACATGATCCGAATACTATAAAGTACGGGTACATATGTGATGGTGAGAAAATCATTGATGAGGTAATGGTCTCATTTATGAAAGCCCCTCATAGTTTTACAAGAGAAGATGTTGTGGAAATTAATACACATGGCGGAATTCTCATAATGAATCAGATCATAGAGTTGCTTCTTAAGAATGGATGTCGATTGGCGGATCCCGGTGAATTTACCAAGAGAGCTTTTCTTAATGGAAGGATTGATCTGACAAAGGCGGAAGCAATAATGGATATCATAAGTGCCCAGAACAATTTTGCTCTGGACAGTTCCAGAAATCAGCTTCGTGGAAGTATCTATGATAAAGTGAAGAGTATGAGAGAACGGATTATTTATGAGATGGCTTTTATTGAATCTGCTCTTGATGATCCTGAGAATTATGATCTTACCGGATATCCCGAAAAGCTCAATGCCAAAGTTTTAGATCTGACTAATGAAATTGAAAAATTACTTAGTACTGCGGATGAAGGAAAGATCAGAAAAGATGGAATAAAGACTGTTATTGTTGGAAAGCCGAATGCCGGAAAATCATCTCTTTTGAATACTCTCATCGGAGATGAAAGAGCAATTGTTACTGACATTGCCGGAACAACAAGAGATATTATTGAAGAGACGGTAAGACTTGGTGATATTGTTTTGCATCTTATAGATACTGCCGGAATCAGAGATACCGATGATATTATTGAGAAGATGGGTGTGGATAAAGCAAAGAGTAAGATAGAAGAAGCAGATCTTGTTTTATACATTCTTGATTCAACTCGCGACATCGATGATGAAGATGAAGAGATAATCAATCTGTGTAAAGGTAAGAAAACAATAGTTCTTCTTAATAAGAATGACCTTTCTGATGATATAAAAATTAATGAGGATAATGTGTGTAAGTTTTTCACAAATGTGGATAACGTTCCTGTTATAAAAACTTCTATGTTGAAAGGTAATGGTATAGATGAGCTTAAAGATGCTCTTTCAAAACTTTTCTTTAATGGAGATATTTTACCGAAACAGGAAATCTACATTACAAACTTAAGACACAAAGAACTTCTTCAGAAAGTATATGATAGCCTCAAACTTGTTGAGGACAGTATTTCAAAAAATCTTTCGGAAGATTTTTATACTGTGGATCTTTCAAATGCTTATGCCTACCTTGGTGAGATCATCGGAGAAGAAGTCGGTGATGATCTGGTAGAAGAGATATTTTCAAAATTTTGTATGGGAAAATAATTTATGAATGTTTTTACTGAAAAATATGATGTTGTAATAATCGGAGCAGGACATGCCGGATGTGAGGCGGCACTTGCTTGTAGCAGACTTGGTCTTGAAACTATAATTTTTACTATGAGTGCGGACAACATTGCATTCATGCCTTGTAACCCTCACATCGGAGGATCTTCCAAAGGTCACCTTGTTCGAGAGATAGATGCTCTTGGCGGTGAGATGGGAAAAAATATTGATAAGACTTTTTTGCAGTCCAAGATGTTAAACACATCAAAGGGACCTGCTGTTCATTCACTCAGATGTCAGGCTGACAAGATGGAATACTCCAAGAAGATGAAAGAAGTTCTTGAAAAACAGGAGCACCTTACTATCAAGCAGGCCGAGGTTTCAGAAATTATTTACGATGAACCTTCTGATGAACTTAAAGCTGAAGGTTATAAACATGTGATTACCGGAGTGAAGATTTTTAGCGGAATTGTTTATGAAGCTAAAGCTGTTATCTTATGTACAGGAACTTATCTTAAGAGTCGTTGTCTTACAGGTGAAGCAATCACTTACAGTGGACCGAACGGACTTCAGCCTTCCAACCTTTTGTCACAATCACTTATTGATGCAGGGATAGAACTCAGAAGATTCAAGACAGGAACACCTGCCAGAATGGATGGAAATACAATCGACTATTCAAAGATGACAGAACAGTTTGGTGACAATCCAGTTATTCCTTTTTCATTTGATACAGATCCTTCTGATGTTCAGAGACCACAGGTTTCATGTTGGCTTACATACACTAATGAAAAAACGCATGAAATAATACGCAATAATATTGATAGGTCCCCAATTTATGCGGGAATCATCGAAGGCGTTGGTCCAAGATATTGTCCTTCAATTGAAGATAAAGTTGTAAAGTTTCCTGACCATGAAAGGCATCAGGTTTTTGTTGAACCCGAAGGAACATTTACAAATGAGATGTACATAGACGGAATGTCTTCATCACTTCCTGAGGATGTTCAGATTGCAATGTACAGAACAGTACCCGGACTTGAGAATTGTCGTATTGTAAAAAATGCTTATGCAATCGAGTACGATTGTCTTTGTCCCGGACAGCTTCATCCAACTCTTGAGATTAAAAATATCAGAGGACTTTTTTCAGCAGGGCAGTTTAACGGAAGTAGTGGATATGAAGAAGCAGCAGCACAGGGATTGTATGCCGGAATTAATGCTGTGATGCAGATTGAGAACAGACCTTATCTTTCTATAGACAGATCTGAAGGATACATCGGAGTTCTTGTTGATGATCTGGTTACAAAAGAAAATCTTGAACCTTACAGGATGATGACTTCAAGAGCAGAGTACAGGTTGCTTCTTAGACAAGACAATGCAGATATCAGACTTAGAGGAAAAGGTCATGAAGTTGGTCTTATAGATGATGATAGGTACAACAAGCTGATCAATAAGATTGAGCTGATAACCAAAGAAGTCGACAGGTTAAAGAGTATTAATATAGGTGCCAATTCCAAAATTCAGGATTTCCTGACAAGGTGTGGAAGTACACCTTTGAAGACTGCAGTTTCTCTTGCAGAATTATTATGTCGTCCGGAGATGACTTACGATATGATTGCAGAAATTGATCCTGATAGACCTGAACTTCCTAAAGATGTTATCGAACAAGTTGAGATTACCATCAGATATGAAGGATATATCAACAGACAGGAAAGACAGGTTGAGCAATTTAAGAAACTTGAGAGAAAACTTATCCCGGCGGATATTGATTATAATGATGTCAGCAGTTTAAGACTTGAAGCAAGACAGAAACTTGAAAAGTTCAGACCTGTTAATATTGGACAGGCTTCTCGAATCGGTGGAGTTAATCCGGCAGATGTTTCTGTACTGATCATTTATCTTGACTCACTTAATAGAGGAAAACAGAATGAGGAATAAATACAATAAAATGATTGAAGACTTTCGTTCATACGGAATAGAACTCACTGACAGACAACTGGAACAATTTGATCAGTACTTTGATATTCTTGTTAGAGTAAATGAAGTAATGAATCTTACTGCGATAACAGATTTTGATGATGTGTGTAAGCTTCACTTTGTTGATAGTATCTCATGTGTTCCTTTTGTAGATTTCAAAGATAAAGAGTATTCAATAATTGATATTGGAACCGGAGCCGGTTTTCCGGGAATTCCTCTTAAGATAGTTTTCCCTGATTTACATATTACCTTACTCGATTCACTCAATAAGAGAATTAACTTTCTCAATGAAGTAATAGATACTCTTGGTCTTAATGAGAAAGGTAGTATTGAAACTCTTCATGGAAGAGCAGAAGATTATTCGTCAAGCAAGAGTGGTTCACTCAGAGAAAAATTTGATTTCGCTGTTTCGAGAGCAGTTGCTAATATGTCTACTCTTTCTGAATACTGTCTTCCTTATGTAAAAGTTGGCGGAGAGTTTATTGCATTTAAAGGTGATAAAGGATCTGAAGAAGTGGAAGCAGCTAAAGGAGCAATACATCTTCTTGGTGGAAAACTTAAAGAGTGTAACGATTTCTTTTTACCGGGAACGGACATTTCACGTACAATTTGTATCGTTGAAAAGAAGGAACATACATCAAAGCAGTATCCTCGTAAGGCAGGAACACCTGCAAAAAATCCTTTGTAAAACACAAAATAATGTTTCACGTGAAACATATCTGATGTTAAAATTTAAGCACAACTAATTGTTTCACGTGAAACATAAAAATACAAAATATAGTGATAAACCGTGAAACATAAAAACGGACCATGAAACATCCATAAATACATATAGTAATCAAAGCGCAATCTAGAAAATAATGTCATATTTTCTAAAGATTGTGCTTTTTTTATGTTCTATAGTTTTAATAATGTGGTAAAATCAGAGTAGTGTTTCACGATGATGGGAGGCGTAATGGGAAGAATAATCGCAATTGCAAACCAAAAAGGCGGAGTCGGAAAGACTACCACTTCAATCAATCTAGCATCTGCTTTGGCAGAAAAAGGAAAGAAGGTATTGGTTATTGATACAGATCCTCAGGGAAATACTACCAGTGGATTTGGTATTGATAAGAATGAGATCGATCGCACAATATATGAATTGATGATCGGTGAGTGTAGCATTGATGAAGTAATAACTAGAAATGTTGTAAAGGGAATTGACGGAGTGGATATCATTCCTTCAAACGTAAACTTAGCTGCGGTAGAGATTGAGTTAATAGATTCTGATAACAAAGAATATATTTTGAGAGAAGCAATAAGTGGTATAAGGGATGACTATGATTTTATTATTATAGATTGTCCACCTTCACTTAGTATGCTGACAGTCAATGCAATGACTACAGCTAATACAGTTCTTGTACCTATCCAGTGCGAGTACTATGCACTAGAAGGTCTCAGCCAGTTGGTTCACACAGTTAATCTTGTAAAAGACAGACTTAATCCTGAACTTGATATGGAAGGTGTTGTCTTTACAATGTTTGATTCACGTACCAATCTGTCGCTTCAAGTTGTAGAGAATGTTAAAGAACATATACAGGAGAATGTGTATAAGACAATAATCCCCAGAAACATTCGTCTTGCAGAAGCACCCAGTTACGGACTACCTATAAATGTTTATGAACCAAAGTCCGCAGGAGCTGAAGCATATCGGCTTCTTGCAAATGAGGTTATCGACAGAAAATTTGATTAAAGCGGAGGGGCATAAGATATGGCAGTTAAGAATGTGAAAAGAGGATTAGGAAAAGGACTTGATTCAATTATACCGGCTAAGACATCTTTCACACCAAGAGAAAGAGAGTTGAAATTCTCAGAACAACAAGAGCAGGAAAATCAAAATATTGAGGGACAGGTTGTACAGGTTAATATCACAAAGATTGAACCTAACAGAAATCAGCCAAGAAAATCTTTTGATGAAGATAGTCTTATTGAGTTGTCTGAGTCAATCAAACAGTATGGAATAATAAATCCTCTTATAGTAACAGATAAAGAAGATCATTATGAAATCGTTGGTGGTGAGAGAAGATGGCGTGCAGCTAAGAAGGCCGGGATAAAAGAAGTCCCTGTTATAATAAAAGATCTTAGTGAACATGAAATTGCAGAGATCTCACTCATAGATAACATTCAGAGAGAAGATATAAATCCTATTGAAGAAGCTCTTGCATATAGAAAGCTGATCGATGAATTCGGATATACTCAGGATGTTGTTGCAGAGAAAGTATCAAAGAGCAGAGTGACGATTACAAACTCACTTCGTCTTTTGAAGCTTTGTGAAAAAGTAAGACAGATGGTTATCGATGGACTTATTACAACAGGTCATGCCAGAGCACTTATATCTGTTGAAAGCGAAGAAGAGCAGACGATGCTTGCTCAGAAAGTATTTGATGAAAAGCTTAGTGTTAGAGAGACTGAGAAACTGGTAAAGAATCTTGGCAAAACACCAAAGCCTAAAAAAGTAGTTGAGAGCAATCCAAGTTTAGATGCTATTTATTCTAATCTTTCCGAAAGATGTAAGCAGGCAATTGGAACAAAAGTAGACATTACTTCCAAGGGCAGTGGAGCAGGAAAGATTGAGATTGAATTCTATAGCAGTGACGATCTTGAAAAAATAATAAACAGACTATGCACAGAATAATCGGAGACAGAATAAAATGGAGAGCAACATATTAAATCTTATGGGTCTTGGAAACATAGATCCCGCAATTTTTATCTTTGTACTTTTAGGACTTATATTGTTACTTTTACTTATTGTGATAATTCAAGGAAGTAAAATCAGTAAAGTGGCTAAGAAGTATAACAAGTTCATGAGTGGAAAAGATGCGAAGTCACTTGAAGATGAAATCGTAGATCTCTTTCATGAGAACAAAATGATAAGAACTGAGAATGATAAAAACCGAAAGGATATCCAAGATATCAATAAGAGAATGCAGAGAACATTCCAGAAAATCGGACTTGAGAAATATGATGCATTTAGTCAGATGGGTGGACAGCTCAGTTTTGCACTTTGCATGCTCGATGAAAATGACAATGGATTTCTTATGAATTCAGTTCACAGTACAGACGGACTCAACTATTCTTATTCAAAGATGATCAACGCCGGTATAGCAGATGTTGAACTCAGTGATGAGGAAAAGAAAGCTTTGGATAGAGCACGCGAAAGTGTAAGAAGATAAATTTTTTCCATAACAGGAAAATGAATAAATATATAAACATACTTGGAGGAGATCAAAATGATCGACATTAAATTTTTACGTGAAAACCCTGATGTGGTAAGAGAGAACATCAAGAACAAATTTCAGGATGAGAAACTTCCTCTTGTAGATGAGATAATAAAACTCGATGAAGCCAGAAGAACAAACCAGCAGGAAGCTGATGAAATCCGTGCACATAAGAATAAGATTTCTAAAGAGATCGGTGCAATGATGGCACAGGGCAAAAAAGAAGAAGCAATGGCCCTCAAGGATGAAGTTGCAAAAGAAGCAAAGCGTCTTGAAGAACTCGAAGAGAATCAGAAGAAGCTTGATGAAGAAGTTACAAATAAGATGATGATCATTCCTCAGATCATCGACAAATCTGTTCCTATCGGAAAAGATGATTCTGAGAATGTTGAGATTGAGAAGTTTGGTGAACCCGTTGTACCCGATTTCGAGATTCCTTATCATACTGATATTATGGAGAGCTTCTGCGGAATCGATCTTGATGCTGCAAGAAGAGTTGCAGGTAACGGATTCTATTATCTACTTGGTGATATTGCAAGACTTCACTCTGCAGTAATTTCTTACGCAAGAGATTTCATGATTGACAGAGGATTTACATATTGTGTTCCTCCTTTCATGATTCATGGAAATGTAGTAGCAGGAGTTATGAGTTTCCCTGAGATGGAAGCTATGATGTATAAGATTGAGGGAGAAGATCTTTATCTCATCGGAACAAGTGAGCATTCAATGATTGGTAAGTTCATTGATCAGATTATTCCCGAGGAAGAACTTCCTATGCCTCTTACAAGTTACTCACCTTGTTTCAGAAAAGAAAAAGGTGCTCACGGAATCGAGGAGAGAGGTGTATACAGAATCCATCAGTTCGAGAAGCAGGAGATGGTTGTAATCTGTAAGCCCGAAGAGTCAAAAGATTGGTATGAGAAACTGTGGAAGAACACAGTAGATCTTTTCAGATCAATGGATATTCCTGTACGTACACTTGAGTGCTGCTCAGGAGATCTTGCAGATCTTAAGTGCAAGTCATGTGACGTAGAGGCATGGTCACCAAGACAGAAGAAGTACTTCGAAGTAGGAAGTTGTTCTAACCTTGGAGATGCACAGGCAAGAAGACTTAAGATCAGAATTAAGGGTAAGGATGGAAACTACCTCGCACACACACTTAATAACACAGTAGTTGCTCCTCCGAGAATGCTTATTGCTTTCCTTGAGAATAACCTTCAGGCAGACGGAAGCGTAAAGATTCCTGAAGTTCTTCGTCCTTACATGGGAGGAAAAGAAGTACTTATTCCTAAGAAGAAATAATAACAGCAGTAGAAAGGTGAAAATATTCCTTGCATAAATTTCTAAGAGCAGTCGGTTTTTCTAAAATAAAAGACAGGAATGAGTTGACCGGATTAATTACCGATTCTATTCAGAAATCTTCAAGAAGAGGATATGTGTCCATAGAGGATAATGTTATTCTTGCGGAGTTCATGCATGACTATGCAAATGAAAAAATAGGACTCGCGGTATGTGGGGAATTTGATGAACAAGATAAGTTTATATATGAATATTATTATCCGTACTTAGTCCCTTCGCAGATTAGTACGGAAGAAGATATAACAATAGAACGCCATGCAGCCCAATATTCATATGCAGGAATCTGTAATGAAAACAGGGTTGGCGTTTCACTTATCTTTTATCTTCAGAATATAATTCCTTACATCAAGTATGAGAATGAGGATCACTTTCCTGTCAGAGGAACAACACTTAGTTTGTCTGCACTGTCAATAAAGGGTCAGATAATGATGCCGATTGCAAAGACAGAACAACAAATACAAGTGGCCAAAAGGAAAACCAGTTATAGGAACAAACTTATAGATAATGCAAGACGAGGTGATGAAGCAGCAATTGAATCACTGACTCTAGACGACATGGACATATACACAACGCTTTCAAGAAAAATCAGAAAGCAGGATGTGTATAGTCTGGTAGATACATATTTTATGCCATACGGAGTTGAGTGTGATCACTACTCCGTTTTGGGAGAGATAGTCAAAGTTGATAAGACGGAGAACTATCTGACAAAAGAAGTTATACACATAATGAGGATTAATTGTAACGGACTTGAGTTTGATTTGTGTATAAACGATGCCGATCTGCTTGGCGAACCGGCAGTCGGAAGAAGATTTAAAGGTAACATTTGGATGCAGGGATATATCAATTTTCCCGGAACAAATTAAAAAGAGAAGGAGAAAATAGATATGGCTACACCTCATAACAGTGCCGAAAAAGGCGAAATTGCAAAGACCGTGCTTATGCCCGGCGATCCACTCAGAGCAAAATTCATTGCAGAGAATTTCCTCACAGACATTAAGTGTTTTAACGAAGTAAGAGGAATGCTCGGATTCACAGGTAAGTACCAGGGAAAAGAAGTGTCTGTAATGGGACACGGAATGGGAATTCCTTCAATCGGAATCTACACTTATGAACTTTTCAACTTTTATGATGTGGATAACATCATCAGAGTTGGAAGCGCCGGTGGATTAAAAGAGGATGTTAATGTAATGGACATCGTCTTCGCAATGGGTGCTCACACAGATTCCAACTACGGATTCCAGTTTGGACTTCCCGGAACATTCTGTCCGACAGCAAGCTATGACTTATTGGAAAAAGCAGTAAACATAGCAAGAGAGAAGAATGTAAAATTCCATGTAGGTAACGTACTTTCTTCAGATGCATTCTACAAGAAGTGCAATGAGAGTGAACTCTACAAAAACATGGGAGCACTCGCAGTCGAGATGGAGACAGTTGCTCTTTACATGAATGCAGCGGAAGCTAAGAAGAACGCACTTACAATCCTTACAATATCAGACCATCTCTTCAAGGCAGGAGAACTTTCTGCAAAAGAGAGAGAGACAGGATTTACTGATATGATGGAGATTGCACTTAAGACAGCAATCCAGCTTTGAGAGTGAATCAGATTATTGAATATTTGAAATAAAATTATTTATAAGTATTGTAAAACACAATTTTCAGGGAAGCGCTTTGTTATGCGTTTCCCTTGAATTGTGCCTCAGATTGTGCTAATATACAAAGGTCATGTTTGCGTAGCTCAGTTGGATAGAGCGTCCGCCTCCTAAGCGGAAGGTCGTGCGTTCGAATCGCATCGCGAACATTAAGAGAAGCTTTTAATCGGGCTTCTCTTTTTTTGCATACATTCTTGAACATAAAGTTCAAGAATGCATCAACCAAGCCAATTAAAATCGACTTCGTCGATGGGGCTTGGTTGACTCTTGAATCACTTTCTCACGAAATCCGCAGCTAGTGCGGATTTCTGTAATTTCATCTAAGATATCATATCTTTACAGAACAAAATGTTATTTTATATATGTTATAATTTATTTCGATAAATATAGAAAAAGTTAGTATGGAGATTAAATAGATGCTGTTCGAAAAAATCGCAGAGAATTGTATATATGCATATGATCCTGAAATAGAGACAATATTTGGAGTGATCTCCCTATTGGATGGAGAAGAGGATAACTTGGAATGTACTAAAATTTATGGTGAAAAGAAAATAAAAGACTGGCGAACAAAGTATCTCTTTCTATTTGAGACATACGAAGCTGTAAAAAAACTTACGGATTTCGAATTATTAGACGTACTACTTGATGTCTTTTCCGAGGATTTTTCTTTACAAAGATTCTATGATGCATATAAGTCCATGCCTGAAGATGCAAGAATATACAGGATGGGAGCATGGTATCTTAGGAAGATAAATAAAGGTGAGATTTCCAGAGCTTTAAATGATGATACTTCGCTAGATGAATTATATTCAAAGGTAAATGAGTATTGTCACAGCTATTTAGGCTTTTCATCTTTTATCAGAGATAACAAGAGATTTATCAAAGAGTTCTTTGAACTGGCAAAAGAAATGAATACACCGGCATTGAAAAAAGCTATAAATAAATGTAGTGATGATATGGATTCTTTTAAACAAAACATGACCGACAGATTAAAAAATAGAAGTCCGCTTGAAGTTTCTCAAGATATTATGGGGAAAACTTTTCATAACAGGGGACCTTATGAGATGTTTTATTTTGTTCCTTCTTTGATGATGCCGGAAAAAAGATTCAGATTGTTCTATGAGAATGGAACAAAGAACAACAGACAGATATTGTTTTGGAATATCAAAAATGAAAAGCAAAGTAAGGAAGATCTAGTAGCTGTCTTAAAAGCTATTTCTGATGAGACCAGATATCAGATTCTCAGGTTGTTGTCAGACAAAGGCGCGATGAAAGGGCAGGACATAGTAAAAGAATTGAAGCTTGCTCCATCCACAATATCTCATCACATGAGTGAACTAAAGGAATGCGGTCTGATCACTGAGGAACCTGTAAAGACATCAAAGTATTATGGACTATCAAGTAATAGACTAAAAGAAGTATTGCAAACTATAAAAATAGATTTCAACTTATAAGAATAATTGGTTAAGCGAGGCGTTTTTAAAGAAAATGCTTCGCTTATTAATTTGACATAATTTTTATTTCTATTATAATCTAATTCGATAGCCATCGAATTAGTGCAAGAAAAAAGGAGAAATGAAAATGAGTCAGGTAATCTGTGTGGAAAATCTAAAGAGGGAATTTGTAAGTAAAAAAGGCTTGTTCAAAAAAGAGATAAAAATTGTGAAGGCTGTAGATGGAATCTCTTTTGATGTTGAGAGAGGAGAAATCTTTGGACTTCTCGGACAAAACGGTGCGGGAAAGACAACTACAATAAAAATGCTTACTACATTGCTGGCTCCGACATCCGGAAAATGTGAAGTGCTTGGATATAAATCTTTTGGAGAAGAAAAAGATATCAGGTCCAGGATCAATTTTATTTTTGGCGGTGAACTGGGAGTGTATAGAAGATTATCCGCAAGAGATAATTTAAGATACTTTGCAAATCTATATCTAATTCCGCAAAAAGAACAGAACGAAAGAATAGAACAAATACTAAAACTAGTTGATTTAGCTGACAGAGCTGATGACCTTGTGGAGACATATTCAAAAGGGATGATTCAGCGATTGCAGATTGCAAGAGGACTTATCAACGATCCTGAAATTCTTTTTATGGATGAACCAACAATCGGACTGGATCCTGTAGGCGCAAGGATGTTAAGCGATATAATCCGAAGGCTTAAAAATGAAGGGAAGACAGTTCTTTTAACAACACATAATCTTGCAGAAGTTGAGGAATTATGTGATCGTCTCGTAATAATAAATAAAGGAAGAGTAATTGCAGAAGGAACACCTGAAGGTATAAAAGGAAATTACAATTCTTTGGAAGATTCATATGTTGAAATTGTTAAGGGGGTGTCGGCATGATAGAAGTCATTATCAGTACAATGATTCTTCAGATGAAACAATCATTTGCCAGGCCGATGTTTAGATTTTGTCTTATAGCCAATCCGATTTTGAACACAATTCTTCTATACGAAATGTTTAGGAAATCAGGGGCTACAAACTATATGGCTTATGTTACGTTGGGGGCAGGTCTTATGGGACTTTGGGGATGTATTTGTTTTTCATCTGCAGGCGATATAAACAGAGAGAGGTTTAGCGGAACTCTGGCTTTGATATTCACAGCACCTGCCGGGTTTTCAACAATAATATTGGGAAAAATAATAGGAAACACAATAATGTCATTACTTACAATGATAATCTCACTTATGACATCAGTCATTTTTTTCAGGATACAGCTTCAATTGGCAAATCCGCTATTTTTTCTGATTGCATTGTTTGCAGCTATACTTTCATTCATAGTAATATCCTCAGTGATTGCGTGCATATTGACGTTGTCGAGAAAAACAGAGTTATACATGAATTGCATTGAGATACCAATAATATTATTATGTGGATTTGCTTTCCCGGTGTCGGTATTACCATTTGGAATAAGAATTGTAAGCTACACTTTAGCACCGACATATGCAGTAGAACTTATGCGAATGGCAGTATGGGGAATCACTGATAAAGCAGAATTTTTTGAAAAGCTTTTAGTGCTTATGATATTAACTTTGATCTATGCCGTAATATCTGTATTTCTTTATAAAAAAATAGATCGAAGCGTCCGAATAGCGGCAACATTGGAGGTGGCATGATGATAAAAAGATTTTTTGATCAGGCATATCTTTATCATAAGGGCAGGAGCGCAGCATTTGAAGCTGAGGAATTTGTTCTGATGGAAATTACATATCCGCTTATCACAATGATTTTTTATTGTTTGGTTGCAACATTTAGTTTCAAAACAACAGATCTGACGGGGTGGGTTATTGGAAATGCATTTTTACTATGTACAAATGCATGCATATTTGGAGTAGGAATAATGTTTGTTAAAGAGAGACAGTATGGAAGAATGCGCTCCATCATTGCTGCTCCCTGTTCTAAGCTTTCTCTTATATTGGCAAGCGGAGTGTTTCCGACTTTGTTTGCAGTGTGTGCATCTGTGTGCGGATTAGTAGTTGGATGCCTTGTGTTTGGTGTTACATTTTCAGGTGTTAATCTGTTACTTGTAGCATTAACAATAATTGTCGCCATGATCTCAGCAACTTTTTTTGGACTTTTTATCTCAGCATTCGGACTTATGAATGACAGCATGCATTTGGTATTAAATGTAGTGAGTTATCTACTTATGATTTTTACCGGAGCAGAGTTTCCGATTAAGCAACTTCCTGTGGCAGGACAATTAGTAGCTCAGATGATGCCGCTTACAAAAGCTATCTTAGCGATGAACAAGCTCTTTGAAGGGAATATAAAAGATTTTGCAATATTGATCACAGCTGAAGTATTTACAGGTTTAGTTTATGCACTGTTAACGTATGTTGTTTTTGGATATGCTGAAAAAGGCGCGCAAAGAAATGGGAAATTTGATATGTTTTGATTATGAGAAAAATACGAGAGAGTCTGCATGATGAAGTATAATACACAATTAGCAAAAGAATAGATGGTTTAAAAATAGGATTAGCAATTCAATTGGAGTGACTTATGGAGATATGGGATGAATATGATGAAAAATTTAATAAGTCGGTACGTTTTCAACAGTTCATTGAAGAATTTAAAAGATAATAACAATTATGTGGATAAAATTAGAAAGGTAAATTGACAGATTATTTTGAATATTGTATATTAAATTCAATATTATTATAAAGGATGATTCGTATGATTTTATTACTGACAAACAGCTTAAGGAGCAGACAGAGGAGACATAAGTTCTTGTAACTATCGCAGATAATTCGCATGGTTGCAAGAACGTATGTCTTGTTGCCGTGCGGTGCTGTTAATAAGTAATATAAAGCAGAACCGTAATTGATTTAGCAGATTGCTGTAAATCTATTGCGGTTCTTTTTTTATCAAAAAATATCAAGAAAGGAATTGAAGAGTGAAAGAAGAAATTTGTAAAGCCGTTGCAGAAATTTTGGAATTATCAAATTCGGAGGTAACTATTATCATAGAAACGCCGCCGGATAGTAAAATGGGTGACATGGCAATTCCGTGTTTTGGTTTTGCCAAGCTGTTACATAAAAACCCGGCACTGATAGCTGCTGAGATAAGAAAAGGATTAGACCAAAAGAAGAATCAACTTGGATTGGATGAAGTACTTTCAGTTAATGGATACTGCAACATATTTGTAAAGCGGACGCTCTTTACAGAAAAGTTACTAAAACAAGTAGTAAAGGAGAATCTTGGTGTTGAGAAAATCGGAAATAATAAAACCATCTGCATGGACTATTCTTCACCAAACATCGCCAAGAACTTTCATGTAGGACATTTGCGAACTACAGTTATTGGAAATGCATTATATAAAATCCATGAAAAACTTGGATATAAAGTTGTCCGGATTAATCATCTCGGAGACTGGGGCACGCAGTTTGGAAAACTGATAGTGGCATATAAAAAATGGAGTAGCAAGGAAGTGGTTGAGAAAAAAGGAATACAGGAGCTTCTTGATATCTATGTGAAATTCAACAATGAGAAAGAAGAACATCCGGAGCTTATGGATGAAGCGCGAGATTGGTTTGTAAAGATGGAACATGGTGATGAAGAGGCTTTATCAATATGGGAGTGGTTTAAAGATATCAGTATAGTGGAATTCGAGCGCGTCTATGATATGCTTGGAATTTCTTTTGACTCATATACAGGAGAAAGCTTCTATCGCGAAAAGGTTCCGGCACTTGTAGAACTGTTAAAAGAGAAAAAGCTTCTCATAGAAAGCCAAGGCGCAAACGTAATAGATCTTTCTGATTATGATATGCCACCATGTATGATTACCAAAAAAGATGGAAGCTCAATCTATCATTCCCGCGATATTGCCGCTGTTCTTTACCGCAAGGAAAAGTATAACTTTGATAAATGCCTTTATGTGACAGGACTTGAGCAGTCGCTTCACTTTAAGCAGGTGTTTAAGGCAATAGAACTTATGGGATATGATTTTTATAAGGAACTTGTTCATGTTCCTTATGGTCTGGTGAGTCTTGATGGTGAGAAACTTTCAACTCGCACAGGCAATATCATCTATGCAGAAGATATACTTAAAGAAGCAATCAAACGAGCAGAAGATTTAATAGAAGAAAAGAATCCGTCGCTTGATAACAAGGAAGAAGTTGCAAAGCAGGTAGGAATCGGAGCTGTTATATTCCATGATCTGTTCAATCAGCGAATAAAGAATATCAACTTCTCATGGAAGGAAGTGCTTAGCTTTGACGGTACGACAGGTCCTTATGTTCAATATACTTATGCTCGGGCTAAGAGTATACTTCGTAAGTATGGAAAAGAAATACAATATGAAGTAACAGACTATCAGGCACTTATAGATGATATTTCTTTTGCCCTGATAAAAACTATAGGTGGATATGAAAAGGCCGTGAGTAGTGCAGCTGAAAGTTATGAACCCTCCGTAGTTGCAAGATATTTGATAAACTTATGCTCTGATTTTAATAAGTTTTACCAGGAATGCCCGATTTTAAAGGAAAAAAATGAAAAGAAAAAAGAAGCAAAATTACAACTGGTAAATATTACTGCAAAGATAATTTCCGAAGGATGTGGACTTCTTGGTATGGAATGTCCGGAAGAAATGTAAAACTGGAAGGTGAAAAAATGCATTTTACAAATACAAAGGGGATCCTGTCAGGAAAATACTTAAACTTTTATGAAGAATTAAGCTGATATCTTGATTAATCATTAGAGCGTTGCTAAGATGTAATTGACAGAAATGTTAGGTGAGCTGACACCTTAAAAATCTGACATTTATGCCGCATATAGAAGGGCGGACAGTTGGCGAGCAACAGAAAAACTCGACATTTAAGCTGGATTTAAAGGCCAGACAGTTGGCAGACAACAGAAAAATCAGCGTACAGACTATGTTGAGGTTGTCCTTATGGACAACCTCTTTTTTGGGAGTTTTAATGAAAATCAACAAAAAGGATGCAATTCGTATTATTACGGAGGCGGCTAAAAAGTATGAAGAATGCCTCAATAATAATACATTTTTGATAGTTTATGAAAAGTTAGGAATTCAGGAATATGTTGAAATCAGCTTTAGAGATATGTTTTTTTTGCATCTGACGGGAATAACAACTAAGCTTTCTGCACAGAGATTTTACAAAGCATGTATTGCAAATAAACTTTCAGATTCGGATATTACAATAGACAATAAGGGGAAAGTTGAACAGAAGCTGGCTGTGATACCTTATCTTCATGAGTTGTTGTTCAATAATTGTATGATTGGCGATTTTATAAACAGTGGCATAAAGATTAGAGCTGATTATTTTGTTGGCGATACAAAATTTGTATTAAGCTTAGGTGTAAAGAAAAATAGGAAAACGGATATTCCTGTATCTCTATATAAAGAAGATGTAAGAAAGCTGATTGCGCCTAAAAATAAAGTTCTGCTCATTATGAAAAAGAAATATAATGAGGAAAAATATTCTGAAAAAACTTTTATTTCTAAGAAATTTGATATTAAACAGCTAAACATATGTAATGATATAGTTTCCATTTCAGGATTAATGGACAAAGAAGTATTATGAAACGAGATTATTCATTCGACAACATGAAAGTACTGCTGATAACCTTGGTAGTATTTGGGCATGCACTTGAGGAGTTTGGGACAACAGGAAAGTTGGGACTTATAAGGGCGGTGATTTATTCATTCCACATGCCGCTCTTTATTTTTATATCCGGATATTTTTCGAAGTCAGATGCAAAGCCGGAGAAATTATTGAAGACAACGATTATTCCGTTCATTATATTTAACACAATCTGGATGTTTACTCAGGGAAATGCGATCAACAAAATAAATTTCTTTAAACCTATATATGTATTTTGGTATTTGCTGAGTCTTTTTTTCTGGAGAGTTACCGTAAAATATTTTGACAGAGTAAAAGGAATAGTAATACTGGCATTCATTGTGGGAATATATTGCGGATGCATAGGAGAAGCGGAGAGGTTTTTTTCAATATCCAGAACCGTATCGTTTTTCCCGTATTTCATACTCGGTTACAAATTCAAAAAAGAGAGTATAGAAAAAATTAGAAAAATTCCTAAGATATACAGTATCGTAGCAATCATCGTAGCTTTCGCAATTACTATATACTTAAATATCAAACAGACAATGCCTGTCAAAATGTATGAACTTATCCAGTCGTATAGCGCAACAAAACTTGATAACATTCACGGAATGATATTGAGGGGAACAATCTACATTATAGCCGTAGTCATCATATTCGCATTAGTAAACCTCATGCCAGATAAGGAATTTCCGGTTACAATATACGGACAGCGAACTCTTTGTATCTATGTCCTTTCAAGTTTTGTGATCATTCCAATACACAGACTAATGACAAACGTAGGTATAACCATAGAAGAGATGCCTCTTCAGATTATAGTTGCACTTGGCATTACTGCACTGACATTTATAGTTACAGGAAATAAATATGTAAACAAAGGCTATAACACGCTAATGGAAAAAATAAGTTCTTATCTTATAAAAGCTAAATAACACAATAACTAAGGCAGGAGAAAAGGCTTGATGAAAAATAATATTGAATGGATCTTTTTTGATGTGGGTTCTACGCTGGTAAATGAAGAAAAGGTTTATTGCCACAGGTTACAGGATATCGCGGATGCTGCCGGTGAGCCGTTTGAAAAAATATATAGATCTGATAATAGCATCAGCTGAAGAAGGTGTGGAAAAACCTGACAAAAGAATCTTTAATATTGCATTGTCTAAAGCTTCTTGCATTCCGGAAAATGCGGTAATGATTGGTGACAGAATTGATAATGATATAGTTCCTGCAAAAGAATTGGGAATGAAAACGATATGGATCAAACAAGGATTTGGTAAATATTGGAATATAACCGGAGAAAATGAAATTCCGGATGAAGAGATAAATAGTCTGTCAGAATTAAAGGAAAGATTTTTATAAAAAATAAGCATAAGATTTTGCCCATGTTTCAGCAAAATCTTATGCTTTTTTATGTATGTAGAAATGATTAAGCTACTTTGCTTTCATCGTTTTTTTTCTCAGACTTCTGCTTGAGAAGAGTCTTTGCAGAAATAACTGCAAGTACAACTGAGAGTACTACAAGAAGTACAGCGATGAGTGCCTGGATAAGTGCCCAAACATCTGCTGATCCTGATGTGTAAGCTGTAAGCTTTGCAGTGATTGTCTGAATCAGTGAGCAGATTGTAACTGCAAGCATGAATACCATAGGAATGTAGAACATCTTGTTGTTCTTACCTACAGCACCAAGCCAAGTGCAAACTGCAAGGAGACCGATAGCTGCAAGAAGTTGGTTAGCGGCACCGAATAAAGGCCAGATCTTGGTGTAACCTGTCATACCAAGTGCAACACCGAGTACAACTGTGATTGCTGTAGCAACGTAAGGATTTGCAAGAACCTTCTTGTAACCTGTTGCATCCTTTGCTGTCTGTCCCGGCTCAAGGAAGAATTCCTGGAACATGTATCTTGCAAGACGAGTAGCGGTATCAAGAGATGTGAGACAGAAAACTGAAACCGCAAGGATGAGCATCTGGTACATAATGTCTTTTGCACCGGGAGCGAATGATCCGATCATTGCTGAAAGTCCGCCGGCAAATACCTGAGTAGGGCTTGCGTATGTTCCGTCTGAAGCAGCTGCCCACACAAAGCCGACTGCAAGAAGAGAGATAACCGCAACTACACACTCGATAAGCATTGAACCGTAAGCTACAGGCTTAGCGTCTTTTTCATTATCAAGCTGCTTAGCGGTTGTTCCTGATGAAACAAGTGAGTGGAAACCTGAAATAGCACCGCAAGCGATTGTAACAAAGAGGGCAGGGAAAGCAGTACCTGTTGTAAATACGCCTGTTCCCTTAAGAGCTGCATCGCCCATAGCAGGAATCTGGAATGAACCGTTACCTGTAACAACAGCTCCAAGAACTGCGATGACACCTGCTCCAATCATGAAGTAAAGAAGGAAAGAGCTGAGGTAATCTCTTGGCTGTAACAAAATCCAAACAGGAGTAACGGATGCAATCAAAATATATACACCGATAACCCACATCCATGCATTGTAAGAAAGTGCGATAGGATGGAAGTTAAGACCGATGGCAACAACTGCAACGATTCCAAGACATCCGAAAACAGAAGCAACTCCGATGGGAGCATTCTTTCTGTAAACGAAGAATCCAAATACCATCGCAAGAAGGATGAAAAGGATTGAGATCATAGCGGTTGACTGATTAGCTGCAAGTGTAGGTCCTTCAACTGCTGCGCCGGCTGAGGTTGTAACACCGAATGTGCTTGCAACAATTGAGCTGAAAGCAGCAACGACCAAAAGAAGAGTAAGATAGCCAAATGTGATAAAGAGTCTCTTAGCTTTTTTGCCCATAGAATCATCGATGATCTCACCGATTGACTGACCCTTGTGACGAAGTGAAGCGAAGAGAGCACCAAAATCATGTACTCCTCCAAAGAAAATTCCGCCGATGATTACCCATAACAATACGGGAATCCATCCAAAAACGGCTGCCTGAATAGGTCCGTTGATAGGGCCTGCTCCGGCGATTGATGAAAAGTGGTGACCCATGAGAACAGGTGCTTTGGCAGGAACATAGTCGATACCATCTTCGAGCTCATGCGCAGGTGTTTTCTGTGAAGGGTCAATTCCCCATTGCTTTGCGAGCCAGCTACCGTAGAATACATATCCGGCAGCAAGAAGCGCAATGCTTACTAAAAGTATTACTGCTGCATTCATAACAATTCCTCCATTTTTTTGTATATATCAAAGAGCAGAGATTTTAGCTCTTTGCCGACGTAATTGGTATAGACTTCCTTGGTGTCCATGGTCGCAACGGCGAGTCGTGCTTCGCTGTGACCTCTGAAGCTAAGAAGATATCCTTTATCAAAATGAAATTTCTTTATCATTTTTTTTGTCTCGGAATCGGGAGCAGAATCACACAGCACGACAAAAGTAATATAAGAGATCATGTGATCCTTCTCGGGATACTTCTCATTCTTGCGGACAAATTCAGGTTCTATCTTTTGAATGATCAGCTCTTTTATCTCATCAATTTTTTTCGGTGAAAAAGAAGTTTCTTTTATAAAAAAAACATGTTCAAAAGTTTTGACAGCCCAAAGCTGAGCTTCTTTTCTAAGAACATATTTCTCGCTCATCGAATGAAAAAAGGCATAGGCAGGGAAAAGGATTTCACCAAATTTATAGTTTTCTGTGACATCGAAATTTGCCTGATACCGGCGTAGAAGTTCTTGCAAATATGCGTCGGATGTAACCATTGAAGCCACCTTACAAGTAAATAATTCTTATTGAAAATAAAGATTATATATACTTTATCACTTTGACGCGGTGTTGCAAAGAGGAAAATGCACTTTATTAAAGTAAATAATTATAAAGAAGAAATCGAATACAAAATGCAACAAAGATGGAGCATAAGCCATGCATAATAATAAACAAATATGAAACCGATCCTCAATATAATGTATAATAAATTGGAAAAGAAAGAAGACGAAGGGAGACAAAATATGCCTTTTATAAATTCAAAAATAAGCATAACAATTTCAAAGGAACAGGAGACCAAGTTAAAGACAGAACTTGGAAAAGCAATAGAGCTCATTCCCGGAAAGAGTGAGAACTGGCTTATGACAGGGTTCGAAGACGGATATCATCTGTACTTTAGAGGAGACAATTCTCTGCCTACAGCATTCGTTGAAGTAATGATATTTGGAAAAGCAAATCCGGATGCGTTTGAAAAGCTCACAGAAAAGATAACAGAAATCTTTGGTGATGTGCTCGACATTAAACCGGATCATATCTATATAAAATATACACCTGCAGATCAGTGGGGATGGAACGGAAGTAATTTCTGAGATTAATGCATTATATTTTTTCTAAGAAATCTGCATGTAAAAAAAGTCTGGAGGGAAGTAATGGAGAACAGACCTGTTGGAAGAAAAAAGAATGTCACTGAAGGAGGTTCCGGAGTACACAAAAGAGGTGAGGGACTCGGAACCGGTCCTGTAGGTAATAGTAGCGGGTATTCATCGGGATCGGGACCGTCTGAAAACGGCGGGGGTATGAAGCGCTCAGGAAAAGGAATAAATCCACTCTTTATGATAATAGTGCTTTTATTTATGGCAGGAGGCGGCGGACTATCGGCCATATTCGGAGGTGGACAGAGCGGTACTGCGCCAACAACTCAGACACCTGCAAATACCACGCAGAATACGCAGACAACACAGGGTGGAAATTCAGGGACAGCCGGCTCGATTCTCAGCCAGCTTTTTGGAGGCTACGGTTCATACACAGGATCAGGGGCTAATTCGGCAACCTGGAGTGATACTCCCAACACCGGAAATCTTGACACAAATGTAGACAGCAGAGCACGTGAAAAAAGGACTGTAATAAAGGGTAACGGAGAAGATAATATCACCATTATGGTCTACATGTGCGGAACTGATCTTGAGTCCAGAAGTGAAATGGCTACAAAGGACATTCAGGAGATGCTCAAAGCAGACCTTGGTGAAAAGATAAATCTCCTTGTTTATACAGGCGGTTGCAAACAGTGGCAGAATAATGCTGTTTCGAGCTCAACAAATCAGATATATCAGATAAAGGATGGTAAGCTTAATCCTCTTGTTGATAATGTGGGTAACTTACCTATGACAAAATCAGAGACTTTGTCGGAGTATATCAAGTGGTCTGCAAAGAACTTTCCTGCGGACAGATATGAGCTTATTTTGTGGGACCACGGCGGTGGCTCAACAGGCGGTTACGGATACGATGAAAAATTCCAGACTGCAGGCTCCATGTCTTTAGCAGGAATTAATAAGGCACTTAAAGACGGCGGAGTTACGTTTGATTTTGTCGGCTTTGACACATGTCTTATGGCGACTGTTGAGAACGCTCTTGTAGTGTCTAATTATGCGGATTATCTCGTGGCATCCGAAGAGACAGAACCGGGAGTTGGTTGGTACTACACAGACTGGCTTACCCAACTTGGAAAAAATACATCGATGGAGACGATAAATATCGGAAAGAATATTATCGACTCTTTTACAAGTGCTTGTGCACAGACTTGTCCCGGTCAAAAAACTACACTTTCAATAACAGATCTTGCGGAGCTTTCTCAGACAGTTCCGACAGAGCTTGCGGACTTCTCAAAAAGCACCTCTGAAATGATAAACAGTGACAACTATAAAACGGTTTCAAATGCCAGAGGAAACACGAGAGAATTTGCGGCTTCTTCAAAGATAGATCAGGTCGATCTTGTGGACTTTGCAAACAGGGTTGGAACAGATGATGCAAAAGATCTTGTGACAGCCTTAAAAAGCGCAATAAAATACAACAGAACAAGCTCAAATATGACCAATTCATACGGGCTTTCCATCTACTTCCCTTATAAGAAAACAAATAAGGTAGATTCGATGGTAAATACCTATGAAGATATCGGCATGGATAAAGAGTATGCAAAGTGTATTCAAAGCTTTGCTTCTATGGAGGTTGCAGGACAGGTTGCAGCGGGTGGTTCGCAGACACCTATGCCGTCGCTTTTTGGAGAGCTTTCGGGAAGCGGAAATTCGGACGCTTCTGCGGAGATGATAACACAGCTTCTTACGACCTTCCTTTCAAGCGACTTTAGCAGCATATCGGGACTTAATTCTTCCAACACATCATTCCTTGGTAAAAGTCTTGATGTGGAAAAGGCAGCAAATTACATTGCTTCAAACAGGTTTGATGAGTCCGTTCTTATATGGACAAAAAACAGCGCCGGAGAAGACGTTATCAGCCTGACTGAAGACCAGTGGAAAATGGTGCATGAACTTGAACTAAATATGTTCTATGATGACGGCGAGGGATACATAGACCTTGGAACAGATAATGTTTTCGACTTTGATGAGAACGGAAATTTAAGGTCGCAGAACGACAAGACATGGCTTGCGATTGACGGTAATGTTGTGGCCTACTATGTGGTAGACATACAGGCAACTGACGAAAGCTATGCAATAACAGGCAGAGTTCCGTGTCTTTTAAACGGACAAAAAGCGAACCTCATTCTCGTGTTTGATTCGGACAATGAAGACGGGTATGTTGCTGGTGTTTGCTACGACTACGTTGAAGGCGAGACAGAGACCATAGCAAAGAACCTCACAGAATTGCAGGCGGGAGATGAGATTGATTTTACCTGTGATTACTATGGGTATGACAAGACCTTTAAGGACGCATATTTACTGGGTGAAAAGTACACAGTAAAAGGCGCAATGTCCGATATGAAAATAAGCAATGTTTCCGTAGGTGAAGGAACAGTTCTTGAGACATATTGTTTCACAGATATTTACGGACAAAAATACTGGACGGGATCACTTAAACATTGATGAATAAATAAGTCCTAAAAATATGACAGTACAGAGTAAATCTGATGATATATTTAAGGATTGTTTTGGTGGAAAAACAGGGATAAAAAACAGAGTTAAAATCGTGATATATTTTGGGGTAAATTTTGAGATTGTAAAAACGGCGTAAAGCCGCACTAATAGTGCACCTCACGGATTTTGACAGCAATATTTTCATTGTAAAAAGCAGGGATAAAATCCGGATATATTTCGACACTGTTTTTGCCCTGATATCCACTTAAAAAATACGTATGGAAACACAGATATAGAACCACAGAACATTCAAAGAACAAATTCAAAACCACAAACACATTACATCAGGAGTCTTAAATGCACGACATACTTACAACTTTGTGTTACATAGAACGGGACGGCAAATATCTCATGCTCCACAGAGTCTCCAAAAAGAACGACATCAGCAAAGACAAATGGCTCGGTGTAGGAGGGCACTTTGAAGAGGGTGAAAGTCCCGAAGAATGTATGCACAGAGAGATACTTGAAGAGACAGGTTATGACATACCAAAAGAGGAGCTTAATTTCAGAGGACTTGTGACCTTTGTTTCAGGAAGAGGAGACTATGAGCTTATGTCCCTCTTTACAGCACCCGCTCCCGACGCAGAACCAAACGACTGTGATGAGGGGAAACTTGAATGGATAAAAAAGAGTGATGTTTACGGACTCAATCTCTGGGAAGGAGACAAGATATTTTTTAAACTCCTTAAAGAGAGAAAAGACTTCTTTTCACTAAAGCTTGTTTACGACGGAAAAGACAACCTTATCGAGGCTGATCTTGACGGTAAAAAAATGGATTACAAGGAATATCTTAAGAATATAAAATGAACGAAGAAAAAACACGGGATTATCTTGCGGGAAGAGCAAAGGACCTTGCCACAAGAGCTTATATGAATAATTTTGTCACTCACACGGACTTCTTGTCAGTATCCGAGCAGGCGCTTTTTTACAACATACTTGCGAGTGAAAAAATACCTGCAAATGTGCACGAATTTCACGGCGCGCATTTCGTTATGTACGGAGGTAATAAAGACGCGGAGAGAGCGATGGTCTGTTTCCTTCCCGATTACATGGATGAAGAGAGCTTTATGATAGCGGAGAGGGAAGAGCCTTCTGTACTTGCCTGTGTGAGGATAAAACCAGTGAATGCAAAATTCGCCGATAATCTAAGTCACAGAGACTACCTCGGCGCGGTCATGAATCTCGGAATAGAAAGAGACCAGATCGGTGATATCTTTACGGGAGAAAATGAAGCGTATCTTTATGCCACATGTGACATCGCGGAAATGATATGCAAAGAACTCATTAGAATAAAGCACACTTCAGTGAAGTGTGAAAAAGTAAAATCTTCCGAGTGCAATATCGAACCCAAATTCGAAGAAATCGGAGGCACGGTTGCATCGGAGAGAATAGATGCAATTCTTTCTTTTGTTTATCACCTCTCGAGATCGGAAGCGCAGAGGCTTATCGAAGCGGAGTCTGTATACATAGACGGACGCACTGCATATAGCGGCGGATATGACCTCAAAGAAGGGGCCAGAGTTTCGGTAAGAGGACACGGCAAATTTATTTATCTTGGAACAGAGAATACGACCAGAAAAGGCAGACTGTTTATAAAAGTAAAAATTTTTGTATAATAGAGCCTGACAGGAAGGCGATTTTTTATGGGCAATTATATTGTATTTGACCTTGAGTGGAATCAGGGGGAAGCGCCTGTTACAATAGACGGCAAAACTCTTTCATTTGAAATAGTTGAAATAGGCGCTGTGAAATTAAATGAGAAAAGGGTTAAGATAGGCGAGTTTTCAAAACTGATAAAACCTAAGGTTCACAAGCAGATGCACAAGATAACGGGAAAGCTTATTCATCTGTCTATGGAAGACCTTGAAAACGGAGAAGATTTTTGTGATGCGGCAAAAGAGTTTTTGGAATGGTGCGGAGAGGATCCTAAATTCTGCAGTTGGGGGCCGCTTGATCTGACAGAATTTCAGAGGAATTTAGACTTCTTTGGAATGCCGCTTTTATCGGACAGACCGCTTGCATTTTATGATGTACAAAAACTCTATAGTCTTGCGTTTGATGACGGACGTACCAGAAAGGCACTTTCAGCGGCAGTAGAAGAGCTGGGACTTAATACAGATAATCCTTTCCACAGAGCACTGGGTGATGCGGAGTATACTGCAAAGATATTTCAGAAGTTCGGAGAGAGAGTACTCGAAAGGATATCTTTTGACACCTATGTAACACCTAAGACCAAGAAGCAGGAAATCAAGATTGTTTTTGACAGCTATGAAAAATATATTTCAAGGGAATTTGATACCAAAGAAGATATCCTTGAAAATATGGAGATAATGAGCACCAAGTGCTACATATGTCATAAGAACATAAAACGTAAGATAAAATGGTTTTCTCCAAACGGCAAACATTACTATGCAGTTGCATGTTGTGACAAGCATGGTTTTATGAAGGCAAAAGTCAGGATAAAAAAAGCCGAGAACGGAAGACTCTATGTTGTCAAAACTTGCAGGTTCATTTCACCTGAAGAAGTTGAGACCATGAAACAAAGACAGAGGAAGGTAAAAAAAAGGCAGACCCCATAATATAATGGGTTCTGCTTTTTTCAGCTTTTTGTTAATGCATCAATATTGTAATTGCTATTAGAATTCCATAGTATCCATTCGTCATAACCGGCGTCATATACGGCTTGGATTTGCGCTCGTATTTCTTTTCCCTCATATTTTATATGTCCTTTTACCCAGGTTGCGGTGAACGCTTGAAGCCATGGCCGAATAACAGCATGATTATTATTTGAAATTGGCTTTAAGATTTCATTAGATTTTTCAAGTGCTTTATTAACCGTATCGTAAGGATGGGCATCGGGAACATCTAATTTAAATTCTCCGTCTGCATAATGAGATGGATAGATCATTGGACAGATGATATCTAAATTGGAGACAAGATTTACATAATCCTGGCCGACGTGTTTTGAGTCTTTGTTACTATTGATTATTGTTCCAAAAACATCAGCTGATACAGGAATGTTATGTTTATGCCCCTCTTCAGTTACTTTGGCTAAGAACTCAGTGATATAATTTCTACGGGCATCATCATCATCTGAAACGAGATCATATAAGGCATCATCAGCTTTTTGTCCAACCGGAAATCTAACATAATCAAGTTGCACTTCATCAAAACCGAGCGCACAACAACTGTCCACAAGGCTAATAATATAATCCCATACTTCTTCTTTACATGGGTTCACCCAAGCATTCCCATTGGCATCAGTTATAGGTGTATTGTCAGAAGATGTAAGAGCAAGCTCAGGATGAGCTTTTGCCAATATAGGATCTTTGAAACAAGCTATTCTTGCAATTACATATATATCATTTTCTTTTAGCTTTTTTAAAAGTGCACTAATGTCTTTTATGTAGGCAATGCCGGAGTTCATTTCTATGACATTTTCATTATCCATTTTAAAGGTAATGTTTCCATTGTCATCTTTAACATCAAGAACAATTGTATTTAGTTCTGTTTCGTTTATAAGACTAATGATATCGTCAAGCTTATCTGTTCCGGCTGTTGGACCTGTGACATATATGCCTTTTACCTTTAAATGATTTTCTTTCCACACATCCATGTTATCAGCTGATTCTTCTATAACAGGTGTTTCCGGTTTAATCTCATCCGTATTTTTTGTATGAGTATCTTTTTGTGATTTGGAATTAAAAAAGATAAACAAACCGAAGCAGATAATTGCGATAACTATAACAGCTACAATAATATATATTTTTTTATACCGAATATGTCCTTTATTAAATTCTCGCTTTCTCCTGTTGTATCTAATTCGGTCGCTTCTGCTGTGGAAAGTTCTGTTAGCGGCGATTCTTGCTACAACGAAAGAACCTGCGGTCATGAATATAACGAAAAGCCCGGCGGATAAAATAAGTATTTTTACATTGATATAAATTGAGTGATATTCACCGGCTAATTGTGAGGGTGTTCCTTCACTTTCAAGGAAGCATACCCGGGCACTTCCTATGGGAGCACCGTTATAATTATATATAACCTTTGCAAGAACATTGCCTGCTTTAGTCTGTTCTGCAGGAGAAAGATCATATGAGATCTCATAATCTGTATCTTCAACAGATGCATTTACAGGAAGAATAATGTAATCATTTTTATTAAGACTTAAGATTGTTCCCGACTTTCCAAATACATCATTGTCTGATTCAAAGAAAAGGGAATCATTTGGCATATATCTTTTATCTATATCAGCAACTTTTTCGGCACGGAAATTATTAAATCCGTAATTGAAAAGAGTGACTGTATCATTGAACTGTTCCGGTGACTCTGTTTTCAGTACGACACATATAAGTTTCATACCGTCTCTCTCGGCACATGTTACGAGAGTTTCGCGTGCAAGATCTGTATATCCGGTTTTGCCACCAAGGATACCTTCATATTTAATTTCACCGGTTATAAGTCTGTGCTTGTTATGTTTAAAGAAATCATCCGGTTGGGTTTCAGTTGCAATAAAGTGGTGACTTGGAGTATTACCAACTTTACATAGCAGATCGTTACTGAAATATTCCGCAGAAATAAGAGCAAGGTCATAGGCTGTAGTGTAGTGATTCTCATTCTGAATACCGTTGGCATTTGCAAAATGAGTATTTTTACATCCAAGCTCTTTTGCACGGGCATTCATCTTGTCAACAAATTTGTCTATACTTCCGCCTACATGTTCTGCGACAGCATTGGCAACTTCATTGGCACTTCCAACCATGATTCCGTAAAGAGCTTCTTCAAGAGAAATTGATTCACCCTCATCTATTCCAAGATTGGATCCGTCATTAGGAACACTAAAGACTGCGTCATGAGAAAAAACAATCTGTTCATCCAATTTGGCATTTTCCACAGCAAGAAGACAAGTCATAATTTTTGTTGTGCTTGCGGGATAAAGCTTCTCATCAATGTTTTTAGAATAGAGAATAGTCTTTGTGTTTGCATCCATAAGAATTGCAGCTTGGGATGATATGGCCGGTCCCTCAGGCCATCCTTGTATAGAATTACTCTGAATAGGAAGTTCTTTTTGCCTGAGCATTTCCGAGGAATAATCAATATTTTCTGCGTGTACGGTAGACTGTAACACAAAGAATGTTGCAAAAAATATGGAAAATGAAGTTGCAAGAAATCTTATTCTGTTTTTGGGATTAGTGTCTGCACAAAAGTTCATAGTATGTAAATAATACAATACTTCCCATTCAAGGGCAAATGTTGTAAAATTCTTTATAAAGGATAGGTGGAATTTAAAAAATGCGATTACGTAATATAGCGGGTTCAAGAGAAGTTATTGCCGAGAGTAAGTACACTGTAAAGGACCCTGAGCAGAAAAAAGGACTTTGGAAAAAAGAAATATTCGGAAACAATAATGAAATCCATATCGAGATAGGAATGGGAAAAGGTCGATTCATAATGGATATGGCGGCACTCCATCCTGATATTAATTATGTAGGTATTGAGAAGTATTCGAGCGTTCTTCTTCGTGCCATACAGAAACAGGAAGAGTTACAGCTTCCGAATGTTATTTTCATAAGAATGGATGCGGAAGATATTACGGAAGTATTTGATGAATCCGAAGTTGGTAAAATTTATTTGAACTTTTCAGATCCTTGGCCGAAGGATAGACACGCAAAAAGACGACTTCCTTCTCGCGAGTTTCTGAAGCGATATGATAAAATATTAAAGGCGGACGGTGTAGTTGAATTCAAGACCGACAATGAAGGTCTTTTTACATTTGCCCGCGATGAGGTAGAGCCTGCAGGCTGGAACATTGATGCCATTACATATGACCTTCATAATGATGAAGTCATGAATGAAGGAAATGTGATGACTGAGTATGAAGAAAAGTTTTCGTCACTTGGGAATCCGATTTTTAAGTATGTTATTAGCAGAAAGGGGGACTAACCTATGGACTACACGTTGAACAGTCAGAATTTCGAAGAGGAAGTTTTGAAAAGTAAGATGCCGGTTCTGGTTGATTTTGCAGCAGACTGGTGCGGACCATGTAAGATGATGTCACCTGTTATTGACGAATTGGCGGAATATTATGAAGGTGAGCTCAAAGTCGGAAAGATAAACGTTGACCAGGCACCCGACATAGCTCAGAAGTATAATGTAATGTCCATTCCGATGTTTGCTTTATTTAAGAATGGAGAAATCGCGGAGACAGCGGTAGGCGCTCAGAACAAGACAAAATTACAGTCAATAATCGACAAAGTGCTGGCTTAACGGTCAGCACCTTTTTAAAGAGGAGATTAAGTTTTGCCAAGCAAGATTACAAACTTTGAAAATTATAGGAAAAGGGACGAGTATGATACTTACGATCCGGATGACAGATATGAGTCGGATGATAGGTATGATGACGTCCAGGATTATTATGATCGGGAATATGACAACCAGGATTATGACGATCAAGGCTATGTGAATCAGGAATACGAGGATCAGAGCTATGAAGATCAGGGCTACGAAGATCATGGGTATGAGAATCAAGGTTACGATAATCAGGATTATGAGAATCAAGGTTACGATAATCAGGGATATGATAGTCAGCCTTATGAAGGAAGTGAATATGAAAACCCGGGTCAGAATAATCTGAGCTATGACAGGCAGGAGCATGATATGCAGGATAACATCGTGCAGGAAAACAACAATCAGGTTTATAACAGACCTGAACCTGTTGCCACCAATGCACCTACTGCCCAAGCTGCACCTAACGTACAGCCGGCAACTACTGCACCCGTTGCATCCGCTACACCTACCGCACCTGTTGCGTCCGCTACACCCAGTGCATCGACTGCACAGGCAGGAGTAGATGATATCCAGATTGCCGATCCCTATAACTTTTTCAATGAGGAAGAGCGTGAAGCTTATTTCCGCCAAAGAGAGCAAGGCGATAATCCGGTTAACAATCAGGAAACACAGAGAAGAGAACGCGTAGATAACAGAGATGTAAGTCGTGCACCTAGAAGAGACGACGTTAGATCTATGCGTCGTGATGATGACTACCCGCCAAGAAGATCAGAGGAGCGACCTATGCGTCGAGATGAAGAATATCCACCAAGAAGAGATGGAGAACGCCCTATGCGTCGTGATGACGGATATGCACCAAGAAGAGATGGAGATCGTCCAATGCGCCGTGATGACGGATATCCGCCGAGAAGAGACGCAGATCGTCCAATGCGCCGTGATGACGGATATGCACCCAGAAGAGACGATGATCGTCCCAGACGCCGTGATGATGAATATGCATCAAGAAGAGACGATGACCGTCCAATGCGTCGTGATGACGGATATGCACCCAGAAGAGATGACCGTCCCAGACGCCGTGATGATGAATATGCACCAAGAAGAGATGACCGCCCGAGACGTCGTGATGAAAGAGATGATTATCGTGACGACGAGCGCTATCGTCGTGGCAGAGATTATTATGAAGATGATTATGATGAGGATTATGACGATTACGAGGATGAAGATGAGCACATCAAACTCTTGATGGTCAGAATTGCATCTGTTGTTACAGGCATACTGATCATAATGATCCTTATTTTCATTGTAAAAGCGAAATTATTTAATAATAAGGAAGCTTCTCCTGACAGTGAGGGAACAGCAACAGAAGCCGAACAAGAAGAAATAGACATTCCGGAAGGATTTACAGCAACCAATGATAAAGTTGTTGTTAATTATGAGTTCCTTAATCTCAGATCTGAGCCCAGTACAAGCAGTGAGATTGTAGATAAGGCCAAAGAGGGTACGGAACTTAAGAGAATCGCCGTAAGTGATGATGGAGAATGGGCATATCTTAAATATAAAGACGGAACAGTGTATGCAGCCATGAGCTATCTAGATGTAGCAGAGTGAAGCCAAGAGTAGAATTTATCCATTGCTTCCGATAGAGAGTTTTCTGTGCGCGAAAAAGTATCTGCGTGTGAGAGAACTTCATCGGAAGATGTATCCTTGGCATATTCTGCGATTTTTTGGGCAGAGCTTGCCTCTAACGGGCGATAGTCCATATTTACCAGAAGATTATTGTGCAGAGCACTGACACAGGTATACAGAGAAGGATACTTTTTTCTGATAAGAGAAAATTCATCGAGTATCTGTTCTCTGCTCTGTAGGCAAAAGAGAATATAAACAGATTCAACTACTTCATGAGGTTCAATTTCTTCTTGATAGGAGTTGTCTTCATAGTCCTCTCTTGTTGCGTAATACTCGCAAATCTCCTGAACCAAGGCTCCGACTTTTGAGTTGTTGTACAATTTCTGAAGTTCGTCAATTTTTTTATCATTCATAAATAAAGTATAGCATATACAGAGGAAATCAAAAATGAAGATCGGTATTTTTGATTCCGGAATAGGTGGTCTTTCGGTACTTCACGAGGCATACCATTATCTTCCGGAGCAAAATTACATATTTTACGCTGACACAGAGCACGTCCCTTACGGACTGAAAACCCCGGAGCAGATCCTTAGTTATTCGATCGGCATCACGGAGTTTTTGCTTGAAAAGGGAGTAGAGGCAATAGTGGTTGCATGTAATACGGCGACCAGTGTTGCAATAAAGGAACTCAGGAAAAGATACAGCATTCCCATACTGGGAATGGAACCGGCTGTAAAACCGGCCGTTGAGGGTACGGAGAAGAAGCGGATTATGGTTATCGCAACTCCCGTAACTATCAGAGAAGACAAGCTTAAAGACCTGCTTCACAGAGTAGATGAGAATCACAGAGTCGATCTTTTGCCAATGCCCAGATTAGTGGAATTTGCAGAGAGAACAGAGTTCGATTCGGACGATGTTATTGATTATATAAAGAAACAGTTTGAACCTTATAATATGGAAGAGTATTGTGCGCTTGTACTTGGATGTACACATTTTAATTACTTTAAGCCTGCGTACAGACAGATTTTTGGTGACGATACCCTTCTTATAGACGGGAATCACGGTACAGTGAAGCATTTAGCGGAGGTTCTCGGAATAGAGTTATCTAATACACCAGATAATGTAGTTACTTTTGATGACACGCACAAGATGTTGGAATTAGCAAAAACAGAATATTATTATTCGGGAAAACCCATAGCGGACGCGTCAGAACTGGAACGCCTGAGAATACTACATAATCGGTTAGAATTTGTAAGAAAAAAATAAGAAATATCCTTCTTGTATTTTACTAGATAAAGTATTATCATAGTTATGCGACCACAATATATTGTTATTCGGCTAAAAAATATCGTGATTGCGAAAACAGTTTTTTTGTAAAATAAAAGAAGGGGGTTCTTATGAAGATCATTAAGAGAAGCGGTAAAGAAGTTGCATTTGATGGCAATAAGATTCTTGCGGCTATTGAGAAGGCAAATAACGAAGTTACCGACGAGAAGAAATTAACCGCAGGCCAGATCAGCGACATCGAAAGAAGCGTAGAGAATCAGTGCGCATCTCTTACTCGTGCTGCCAGCGTTGAGGAAATCCAGGATATGGTTGAGGATGGACTCATGAAATCAGGCAAGTTCGAGGTTGCCAGAAAATACATTACATACCGCTATAAACATGCTCTTGTCAGAAAGTCCAACACAACTGACGAGCAGATCATGTCTCTTATTGAGTGCAATAACGAGGAAGTTAAGCAGGAAAATTCAAATAAGAATCCTACAGTTAATAGCGTTCAGAGAGATTACATGGCAGGTGAAGTAAGTAAGGATATCACAAGAAGATTTCTTTTGCCTGAAGATGTTGTAAGAGCACATGAGGCAGGTCTTATTCACTTCCATGACTCTGATTATTTCGCACAGCATATGCATAACTGTTGCCTTGTGAATCTGGAGGATATGCTTCAGAACGGAACAGTTATTTCAGAGACAATGATAGAGCGCCCGAAGAGCTTCTCTACTGCATGCAACATTGCAACACAGGCAATCGCGCAGATAGCAAGTTCACAGTACGGCGGACAGAGTATAACACTTTCACACCTTGTTCCTTTTGTTGATGTCAGCAGACAGAAATTCCGTAAGGAAGTAGCGCTCGAGTTTGAGACAGCCGGAATGAAGATCAACAAGAAGCAGGTTAATGACATCGCAGAAATGCGCGTTAAGAAGGAAGTTGAGAGAGGATGTCAGGTTATCCAGTATCAGGTCATCACACTTATGACCACAAACGGACAGGCGCCTTTTATAACAGTATTCATGTATCTTGATGAGGTTCCCGAAGGCCAGACAAGAGAAGACCTTGCAATGGTCATCGAGGAAATGCTCAAGCAGCGTATTATGGGAGTTAAAAATGAGAAAGGCCAGCTTATCACACCTGCATTCCCTAAGCTCATTTACGTTCTTGATGAAGATAATATCCATGAGGATTCCAAATACTGGTATTTGACAGAGCTTGCTGCTAAATGTACAGCAAAGAGACTTGTTCCCGATTACATCTCAGCAAAGAAGATGAAAGAGCTCAAGGGCGGAGATGTATATCCTTGCATGGGATGCAGAAGCTTCCTTACTCCCGACAATGAGAATGTTCCGGAAGGATTCTGCAACAAGGGTAACAAGGCAAATGCCCAGAATTACAACGAGGGCGATCATAAATATTACGGAAGATTCAACCAGGGTGTTGTTACATTGAATCTTGTAGATGTAGCTTGTACATCAAACAAAGATGAGGCAAAATTCTGGGATATCATGGAGGAGAGAACAGAGCTCTGTAAGAGAGCGCTTATGTGCAGACATGAAAGACTCCTTGGAACTCCTTCAGATGTTGCACCTATTCTTTGGCAGAACGGCGCACTTGCAAGACTCCAGAAGGGTGAGAAGATTGATAAACTCCTTTTTGGAAATTATTCAACAATCTCACTCGGATACGCGGGCCTTTGCGAATGTACCAGATACATGAAGGGCGTATCACATACAGATGCTAAGGGAAAAGATTTTGCATTAAAAGTAATGCAGTTCCTCAATGATAAATGTGCAAAGTGGAGAGCTGAGACAAATATTTCATTCAGCCTTTACGGAACACCTCTTGAGTCAACAACATATAAGTTTGCAAAGAGTCTGCAGAAACGTTTTGGAATGATTCCCGACGTAACAGACAAGAACTATATTACCAACAGCTATCATGTCCATGTAACAGAACAGATCGATGCATTTACTAAGCTTAAATTTGAATCCGAGTTCCAGGCACTTTCACCCGGCGGAGCTATAAGCTATGTAGAAGTACCTGACATGAATAGCAATATTGAAGCGGTTATTTCAGTAATGAAATATATATATGAAAACATCATGTATGCTGAGCTCAACACCAAATCTGACTTCTGTCAATGCTGCGGTTATGATGGGGAGATCAAGATTGTTACAGATACAGACGGAAAGCTTATTTGGGAATGCCCTAATTGTGGCAACAGAGATCAGAACAAGATGAATGTAGCAAGGCGTACCTGCGGATATATCGGAACACAGTTCTGGAATCAGGGACGTACACAGGAGATCAAAGAAAGAGTGCTCCATATGGCAACACCTAAGATTTGATCTGTTACTGAATTAAACCTACAAAGTAAAAGCCGGGATTTATCCCGGCTTTTATTTGATATCATAGGAAAAGAGAGGCGCAGAATGAATTACGGTCAGATATATTACAGTGATGTAGCAAATGGAATAGGGTGCAGGACAGCATTTTTTGTAAGTGGATGTACCCATCATTGCAAAGGTTGCTTTAATGAAATGACATGGGATTTTAATTACGGACAAGAATATACAAAAGAAGTTGAGAATGAGATTGTAGAATCACTTAAACCAAGTTATATAGACGGACTAACCATTCTAGGCGGTGAACCTATGGAGCTTGTGAATCAAAAAGAAATAAAGCCACTTCTTGAGCGTATAAAAAAAGAAGTTCCGAGAGCCACTATCTGGATATATTCGGGATATACGTGGGAAGAACTGACCGATCCGGCAAATAAGAGGTGTCACGGGGATGATACCGATGCAATACTGTCAATGACAGATGTCCTCGTAGATGGGGAGTTTGAGCTTGATAAAAGAGATTTGATGCTCAGATTCAGAGGATCATCGAATCAGAGAGTCATAGATGTAAAGGCTTCACTGGAAACAGGAGAAGTGGTGCTTTCCAAGTATAATGACAGAGATACATCCAGATTATAGATGTTCATATATGTACAAAAAATCGAGAATTCCAGTGCAACTTTTGCAAAGTTTGCCACAATGTAAGCACTTACAATGTGAATAAGTTTGAGATATTATAATTAACGTGAACAGCACTTAATAATTACAAAAGCGAGTAAGGCTATGAGGAGGCAGACATGGGAGATGAAAGATTTGATCTTTTAACTTTTGGAGAGATTATGCTTCGTCTTTCTCCGCCAAATTATGAGCGTATGACACGCGGTGATGTTTTCGATAAGAGAGCCGGTGGCTCAGAACTTAACGTAGCATCGGGTGTAGCGCTTTTGGGACTTAGAACAGGAGTGATTTCAAGACTTCCACAGAATGCACTCGGGACTTTTATTAAGAACCGAATCCGTTTTGAAGGTGTATCTGATGACTATCTTATTTATGATGAGTCACCTGAAGCACGACTTGGAATTTACTACTATGAGAACGGTGCTGCACCACGCAAACCATCCATAGTCTACGACAGAATGAATTCATCCATAACCAGAATTTCTTTGTCAGAGATTCCTGAGAGTGTGTATACATCAACCAGGATGTTCCATACAAGCGGAATTTCACTTGCACTTAACAAGAATACCTGTGAAGTCGCAACAGAGATGATAAAGAGATTTAAGGAGGGCGGTGCGAAGGTATCTTTTGATTGTAACTACCGTGCCAACCTATGGAGTGAAGAAGACGCCAGAACTGCAATAAAGAAGATCCTCCCTTATGTAAATATTCTTTTTGTGTCTGAGGAAACATCCCGACGCATGATGCAGAAAAACGGCGAGCTCTTCGATATTATGAAGAGTTATACTGAGGAATATCCTGTCGAAGTTGTCTGCACAACGCAACGACAGGTTATTAGCCCCAGAAAGCACAACTTTACTTCTACCATATATGACGCCAAGAACGACCGGTTTTATACCGAGGCGCCATATGCGGATATAGATGTTATAGACAGGATAGGTTCCGGCGATGCTTATGTATCCGGCGTACTGTACGGAATGCTTAAGTATGATGATGTTCAGAAAGCACTTGAGTACGGTAATGCCACATCAAGTGTTAAGAACACAATTCCGGGAGATCTTCCCGCAAGTGATCTTAAAGAGATTGACGGCATCATCAGAAATCACAATGCCGGAGGTCCGACAAGCGAGCTTGATCGCTGAGGACAAATAAATATGCCGATTTACGTTCGCCATAACGTATTTCCTTTATAAAACCTCTAATGCAGGAGAAATCCTGCGGAAAAGACCGGACCCACCGGTCTTTTTTTGTTTGAGGAAATTCATATCAAGTAAAAAACGCTCCGCTATGGATGCTATAATAGGTAATAATCCAATACGCGAAAAGAGAGTGCATATGACAGTATACGAGATGCTTTTAAAAGCAAAAGATGAAAATTACAAGGAATTCCAGACAAAACTCGTTCCAAATATACAACCTGAAACCATTATCGGAGTCAGAACACCCAAGATGCGCGAGATTGCCAAGCAAGTTTTTAAAAGTGACTTAAGGGACGAATTCCTAAATGATCTTCCGCATAAATACTACGAGGAGAATCTCGTTCATTTCTTTGTGATCGCACTTATCAAGGACTTTGATGAGTGCATTGAAGCTGTGGATAAGTTCCTTCCATATGTGGATTGCTGGCCGGTTTCAGATCAGGCTTCGCCTAAATGCTTTAAAAAGGATCATGAGAAATTACTTGAATATATCAAAAAGTGGATCGAATCAGATCACGTTTATACCGCACGTTTTGGTATACGCATGCTTATGAACGAATTCCTTGGAGAAGATTTTAAAGATGAATATCTTGAGCTTGTTGCAGCTAAAAAAGGTGAAGATTATTACCTTAAGATGATGGAAGCCTGGTACTTTGCGACAGCACTTGCCAAACAGTACGACGTGAGCGTTAAATACATAGAAAATCGAAGACTCGATGAATGGGTTCACAAAAAGGCCATACAGAAGGCTGTTGAGAGCTTTAGAGTAACAGACGAGCACAAGAAATACCTTAAGACATTCAGATAAAGTTTTTTAAAAATTTTTTTCAGAAAAAGACAATATAGGATATAATATGATAAATTCGAAATAATAAGGGGCTATTATAAAGATGAAGCGACTTCCTAGATGGTTTAGACTTGCAGTAGTAGTAATAGTTTTTGTTATAATTTCATTATATTCAATCTACCAATTCCTAATAAATCCCTATCGTGGAACTACAAATAAATATATTGTTACTTTGCCACTGGAAACAGAGCTTACCAAAAAACAGGTATTAAAGGATATTGATTATGTGATTGGAAAGCTCAGAGGGCGTCATCCGGCTTGGCTAGAGGAGGAAAACAAGCGCGTAGATGCAGTCGAAGCGAAATATTCAGATGAGAGAAAAAAGATAAATGATGATGAAAAGGACTGCTATACCGTCTTGGAGGAATGGCAGATTATTTCAAGGATCATGAATCAGCTCTATGACGGACATTCAAGAGTAAATTGCTATTCAGACAGCAAAAAATATATAGATGATTTCAGTCAGATAAATGAATATGGTAATCCAATCGCAATAAATGACGAACCAACAGAAAAAATAATTGAGTCATTTTTAAATCTCTTTCAGTATGAGCGCGCAGAGTTCGCGCAGGCAGAATTTAAAGAATATATAAAAAATGAACTGTACCTCAATTGGCTGGGAGTAAATACTTCTAATGGAGTTACATTTAAATTTGCGACTGATTCAGGTGAAAAAGAGTATCATTATACGTTTGTTCCGTATGAGAATGTGAAGAATAACGATGTTGAAGATAGCGAGTGGATTAACTACGAGATAGAAAAAAATGAGAATCTCGCGATATTTACTTTAAAAGAATGTGACTATAACGATCTGTATGTGAACACTGTCAATGAGTTTTTTGATAAAGTCTATAGCGAGAATATAGAAAACATAATTGTCGATCTTCGTGGAAACGGGGGCGGAAATTCCTACGTTGCAAATGAATTTTTAGGTCATCTTGATATTGACGGATATTCAGGTTGGTCAGCAGATGTTCGTTATGGAAATTTTCTGATGCATAGTGAACCATATTACTATGATGTTGAGAAAAAAGAGAATGCCTACAATGGAAAGGTATTTATCCTGACGGATGTATTTACATACAGTTCAGCTATGGATTTTGCTATGCTTTTTAAAGATAACAATCTGGGAACGATAGTAGGAGAGGCCTCGGGTAATATGCCGGAATCATACGGAGACGTTCTTTCGTTTACGGTGCCAAATTCGAAATTGGCTTTTAGTGTCTCCTTTAAAAAATGGCATAGAATCGATCAGAGTAAAAGCGGTGAACCGATTAAGCCTGACTACGAGTGTAAGTCACAAGAGGCATTAGACTATGCTAAACAGCTGATTGGAAAGAAATAGTAGGAGTGAAAAAAGAGTCGACTCTTTTTTATTTAAATTTTAGGGAACTTTTTGAGGAAAATACTACAAAAAGTTTACTAAAACATATATAATTAAAGTACAAAAGTATTAAGATTGCATGAATAATGTATGCGTTTCTATGTGCTATTAAGGAGTAAATATGTCGGAGCAAGTATTAATTCAATTTAGAGCAGATAAAGAGTTGAAACAAGAAGTCGCAAGAATTTATGAAGATCTGGGCTTGGATTTACCAACTGCATTCAGAATATTTCTAAAAAAGAGTAAGCAAGTAAAAGGACTTCCTTTTGATGTAAGATTACAGGAAACGAAGAGGGAAGATTTTAAAGATGCATTTTACGCTCTTCGTAAGGAGGCAGAAACGCTTCCCGAAATGTCATTAGAAGAGATTAATGCAGAAATTGCAGAGGCTAGAGCAGAACGCGAGGTAGGCCGAAAGTAATATGATATATGCAGTAATTGATACGAATGTTTTTATCTCAGCGCTTCTAAGCAAGAATGAAGATTCTGCAACTGTTAAAGTATTTAATGCAATAGCAAATGAAATTATAATAGTGCAGAAAAGCTCTACGCCCTTGACAATCCCGCGAAATGTTAATAAAATCATCTTTAAATAATACGACGTTGAAGAGGAATAGTAACTGCGTAAGCGTTTCAGAGAGAGAGCCGTTGGTGTGAGGTTTTTACGTATAAACAGCGAACCTACCTTGGAGTCCTGTATGAAAATACAGCGTTTCCCGCGTTAAGGGTTAAATTGAGTGAGACCATTGCAGAATCAGCATGGTTTAAATAGGGTGGTACCGCCGAGAATCTTCGGTCCCTGTTAGGGATTTGAGGGTTCTTTTTTATATCATAGAAAAATCCTTTCTGATAAAAAAGCGTCTCTCAAAGTTCCCGGAAACACTTAATTGCAAAAAAGGAGAAAAGACATGGCTGACAACAAGAAACTCGTATCAGAGATCACATCTATGGATGAAGATTTCACACAATGGTATACCGATGTGTGCATCAAAGCCGATCTCGTAAGTTATTCCAATATTAAGGGATGTATGGTAATCAAACCTGCGGGATATGCAATCTGGGAGCTTATCCAGAAGCATCTTGACGCAAGATTCAAGGCAACAGGAGTTCAGAACGCATACCTTCCCATGTTTATCCCTGAATCACTTCTTCAGAAGGAGAAGGATCACGTAGAAGGTTTCGCGCCTGAAGTTGCGTGGGTAACACACGGCGGACTTGAGCCTCTTACAGAGAGATATTGCGTACGTCCTACATCAGAGACACTTTTCTGTGACTATTACAGAGGAGAAATCCACTCATACAAAGACCTTCCTCAGGTACTCAACCAGTGGTGCAGCGTTGTTCGTTGGGAAAAAGAGACAAGACCTTTCCTTAGAAGCAGAGAATTCCTCTGGCAGGAAGGCCATACAGCACATGCTACATTCGAAGAAGCAGAAGAGCGTACACAGCAGATGCTTAACGTATACGCTGACTTCCTTGAGAATGATATGGCTATCCCTGTAATCAAGGGACAGAAGACAGATAAAGAAAAGTTTGCAGGAGCTGAGGCTACATACACAGTTGAGGCACTTATGCATGACGGAAGAGCTCTTCAGAGCGCAACCAGCCACAACTTTGGTGATGGATTTGCCAAGGCATTCGAGATCCAGTATGCGGGCAAAGATAACAAACTCCACTATGTAAATCAGACTTCATGGGGACTTACAACACGTACTATCGGAGCTATGATCATGGTACACGGTGACAACTCAGGACTCGTTGTTCCTCCTAAGATCGCTCCTATCCAGGTTGTTGTTATTCCTATCCAGCAGAAGAAAGAGGGCGTTCTTGACGCAGCTTACGATATCGCAAAGAGCCTTTCAGATTACAGAGTAAAGACAGACGATACAGACAGAACACCCGGATTCAAGTTCGCAGAGCAGGAGATGAGAGGAATCCCTGTACGTGTCGAGATCGGACCTAAGGACCTCGAGGCAGGTAAGTGTGTACTTGTAAGAAGAGATACAAGAGAAAAGATTGAGTGCGCTATCTCAGAAGTATCTGCAAAAGTCGGTGAGCTCCTCGATCAGATCCAGAAAGATATGTTCGCAAGAGCAAAGAAGCACCTTGAAGAGCACACATTTGTTGCTCACAATAAAGAAGAGTTCGCGGAGAACTTCAAGGAGACAAAGGGCTTCGTAAAGGCTATGTGGTGCGGAGACCGCGAGTGCGAAGACAAGATTAAGGAAGAATTCAACGTAACAAGCCGTTGTATGCCTTTCGAGCAGGAGAACATCTCAGATGTTTGCCCTATCTGCGGCAAGCCTGCTAAGAAGATGGTTTACTGGGGAAGAGCATATTGATATAACTAAGAAACTCGAGGTATGAGCAGTGATTTGCTGTCTCATACCTCGAGTTCTTTCCAAAGTTTTTCAATTGGCCTCGTAACTAACGTGCCATCTGCTTTTTCTTTCTCATATTCTTCAAAGAGGTTTAAATCAAATTCATTTTCTGATTTTTTAGTCAAGGTAATTCATTGTTTCTGAAGCAATCATTATTACTTTGTCATTCGCTACTTTGAATAAGAGACCGTAAGTTTCGAAATCATAGGAACAAAAGCCGAGTTCATCAGGCTTTTGCTCGCCGTATGCTGTGAAAAGCTCATCCTTTGTGCTTCCGGGATGTATGCCTTTAGTAGTTTTTGCGCTGGGGTCAAAACTTGTAACCTGCATAATGATCTGTTTGCCATTATCATCATCGGTTGTAGAGAAAGAAAGGCCACTTTCGCTGTTCTGCGCATCTATTACATCGTAATAATATGTGTAGTTGGGGTTACCTTCAGCAAGCTGTGCAGGGGAATCAGAGGAACGCTTACCAACAGAGTCTGCCTTATCAAGTGAAGCCTGGAGATCTTCAAAGGGAGAGAACGTCTTGCCTTTATATTCAATCGAAGATTCAGCTATAGTAGCGGGATCAACAGGGGCTTTTGGTTCATTGTTAGAATTGTCCAAGGTATCTTCTGTAATGGGCATAGCGTTTTCTGAGGTTATGCGTGTTACTTTACCATTTTCTATTGAGAATGTAAGACAGTAATTCCCGAAGTCATATACAGAAAAATTATATTCATCGTCTTTTCTGTCAGGCTTTCCGTAGGCGTCAGTAACTTCTGCCTCGGTACTTCCGGGATGTATGCCCGTAGATGTCTTTACATCAGGGTTTGAACTTGATATTTGCCAAATGCCTTGATCGTCATTTTCCTGACGTGTTTCGATAAATAGCCCCGCGTCGTCCTTTTCCTCGTTGACCACATCATACATGTATTCGAAGTTACCGGAATCTATCCCTACCTCTTTGGGACAACCGGAAGCAAGCTCGGCGACAGAGCCTGCCTTATCAAGTGTAGACTGTAGATCTTCAAGGGGAGAGAATTTCTCGCCTTTATATTCAAGCGAAGATTCAGCTATAGTAGCGGGATCAACGGATGCTTTTGATTCAGTGTCAGAGTTGTCTTTATCTTTTGTATCTTCTGCTACTGAAGCAGCAGATGAAGAGTCCGTATCTGTCGAAGCTGTGCCACATCCCATAAGTGCGAGCATCATTGAAGTTGTCAGTATAAGAGCAGTTGTCGCATTTTTCTTCATAATCATTGTCCTCCATGCATTATGGTGTTAGTTAACATCATTGATTAGGAAAATCGGGGTGTAGCAAAACAATACAAAGAACTTTGCCATTCATAAGATCGAAGCGGAGGTTGCACTTATCAAATTTATAATATAGGGTGCAGTCATCCTCACAGCCATTGTGTTCAGATGGCTCGCCATAAGTTGCGATGACATTGGCACGTGAGCTTCCTACACTTATCCCTTCAGGTGTTTTATAATCAGGCTCCAGTATATCAATCTGACCGGGAAGCTGCTTATCACCGCTAAGATGTGAAATTATATCAATATTACATTGCCCGTTGGAATCATTATCATAACCGTATACGTGCAGGTTTGAGCCGGCATTTGAAGCAAGTTCCTGGGAATCATTTGGGAAAAGAGTATTAAATGTATCAAGAGTAGTCTCAAGATCATCCAGGATAGAAATGGTCTTTCCTTTATATTCAAATGAGCCATCAGTTAAAGATATTGAAGATTCTGTAGAAGCACTGTCTGAGCTTGTGTCAGCATCTGTTTCCTTGGTGGTATCGCCGGATGTGTTTGTATCTGACGCTGCATTAACTTCTGAAACAGAAGCTGCATCCGATGAAGAGTCTGTATCTGTTGAAGCTGCGCCACATCCCATAAGAGCGAGCATCATTGTAGTTGCTAATAAAATTGCTGTCGTTGTTTTCTTTTTCATAGGTCACTCCTTTTTATTGCAATAAATTATGTCATAACACCATCTGTATTATCTGAATTAATACACTTATAACATGTGAGGTGTTCGTTGTCAATCGGAATATTATAATGTTTGATTTTGGAGGGGTAATTTGATAAAAGTATCAGAGATAAAGAAAGGAAGGGACTTTGTGGAAAAGTCACTTCCTACGGAAAACGATTTGTGGATAGATTATAACGATTTGAATTTCTGCGTTGTATCGTTTAGTTGCTCGGTAATCTCATTATTTTCATTGATAGCATCTGAAATTTTCTTTATACCGCCGACAATTTCAGATGAACTCTCGGCAGAAGATGAGATGGCGAGAGAGCTTTCTTTTATGGAGTCTGTTATCATTCTTACGGATTCAACCATTTCCTGCATGATTTGGTTTAGGTGAGAAGCTTTATCATCAAATGCTGCGAAGGAATCACTCATGATATCCGCAGTGTGCTCATATTTTTCACCTGTTTCAACGAAATCATCGTAATCGCTGAGCACGGTTCCGTTAATGTAATCAAGCGTTGACTGGGCGTTATCTGCAAGTCGTCGAACCGCTTCCGTAACTTCTGCACTTATATCCTGGATATTTGCAGCAGTTACCCGGCTGTTTTCGGCAAGACTACTGATCTCGGTAGCTACAACTGAGAAGCCTTTACCAGCTTCACCTGCACGTGCGGCCTCAATCGAAGCATTGAGTGCGAGGAGATTAGTATGTTTTGCTATATCCAAGATGACATTGGTAAGTTCGTTGATCTGGCTGACCTTTTCGGAATCCTGCACAGATTTTGAGAGTACCTCTGAGAGCTGTGATACGTGGCCGCTTGCGGCAATCTTTTTTTGATTGACGCGGTCTTTAACTTCATTTGCCTCTTTCTTAACAGTTACAGCGGTCTCGGTACCGGAAAGAGCCTGTTCCGTGATTTCCTGGGCAGCTGCCTTTACGTCTTCAACACGGTCATTGATGGATGATACAGTTCCTGCAACAGTCTCCATATTTGCCGAAAGTTCTTCAAGTGCCGCAGAAGTGTTTGTTACGCTGTCCTCAGCAATCTGAAGCTGTGAAGATACTTTTTCTGATGAACTTGTAAGGACAACAGAACCGTTTTTTACATCCTTCATTATTCCCTGAAGCGTTTCAATGAAATGATTTATACCTGTGGTGATATATAAAAGTTCGGAACGTGTCCTGGTCTGTATTCTTGCTGTCAGATCACCGTTACCACCTTCGATATTGGTGATTATTGTATTTACTTCACCGCTGATGCGTTCAATTTTCTTAACGATGTTCTTATAGCATATAAGGAAGTTAAATGTTATAAGAAGTAACATTATAAGCACGCCGATAATACCTACAAAACTACCATGACTGAACAGTGCACTCATTGTGGCGGTAGTTTCAGCTGAAGAATTGGCAATGGCTTTATCAAGAGCTTTTGATGAGTGGAAAATAGCTATTTTCTGTATTTCAGCCTTGTCAAAGAGGGTATTATAAGCCGAATCTCTGTCACCGGCATCGCTTTTGGCAATGGCCGAATCTATAAAAGCCAGGAGTCGTTCATATTGTGAAGAAATCTCTTCAAGCTGAGTATTTACTTCTTCATCGTTATATTGTGCAAAGTTGCTTTTTAATGTCTCTATGTCAGAAGCAACATCCTGTTTTGCAACATCAATCTGTGGAAGAAGAGCAGTCTGTGTTTCAACAGCGGTAGCGGATATATAACCTGTTGTCTGATCGTACAGGTTCATAATATCTGATTTAAGCTTTGCTTCATGTGTTGTAAGTTCGACCATTGAGTCAAACATGTTGATACTGCTCGTAGTCGATGTTTTCATGGCAGACATAACCATGTACATTACAACCAAAAATGATATAAGCATCAGTAAGTTCAAGGAAGATAACTGGAATACGATGGAATCTTTTTTGTTTACGATTACTTTTTTATTGTCTTTCACGTTTCCACCTCCTTAAAGCGTTTCGAACCATTTAGTTGCAATGGATTTGATCTCGTTTGTGAAACCGTCTGCATCGACTTCTCCGGCAGCATATTTCTGGAAGGCAAAAGACAGTCCTTGTTGCCCCAGTCCTCCCGGCATATTCATCCAATGCCAGCTTGATGTCTTGCCTGCAGCTATATATTCAGCGATAACCGGTGCAAAAGGATCGGAAGCAACGAATGTACAATCTGTAAAAGGACTGACAAATCCTGCTTCTTGTACCAGAATTTGCTGAGCGTTTGAGCCGGAGCACCACTGGAGGAATTCTTTGGCTGCATCAACCTGGCCTTCTTTTGTGACCGCCCACCATGACGGCGAACTTGTCAGGATTGTGTCCATTCCTTCCTGAAAAGCGTAAGGAACCATTCCTACTTTAAAGTTTCCTGCAGATGCGTATTCGCTTGAATTGTCACCGGTCATAGCTGCACCAATCCAGGAACCTTGGGTGATAAATGCATATTTGCCTGATGCGAAGTTTGCAACCTGGTCTGAATAAGCGCCTGTAGTGAGGAGTTCGGGATCAGAATACTGATTAAAAAGACCTATCATATTGGCATAGTCCTTGAATCTTGAATCGTCGAGCTTTCCACCATCATTAAACAGATCAATATATGTTGTGTCGGAACGGTCCAGTCCTGAGTCAAGATATGCGCCAAATATATGGTTTCCGGCTGACCATCCTAAGTTTTCGGCTTCCGTAAAGTAACCGATAACAGCTCTAAGACCAAGCTCGTCTTTTTTGGCATCTATTGCTTCAAATGCAGCTCTCATCGAGTCCGGTCCTGTAATAGAAGCGGGATCGACGCCGCACTTAGAGAGAATATCTGCATTGTAAGCAAGCCCGATAGCTTCGGTTGTATAGGGGAATCCCAGTGTTCCGAATGTCGGGTCAACAAATTCTGCATCTGTGCGGTTTACCCAATCCTGGTCGCTCAGATCAACCAAAAGACCGTCCCAATTAGAGAAGTCAGCAGCTTCGCAGCAGATAATATCAGGCATCTGATCGGATAGATAGAATCCTTTGATAGTAGCTTGAACATTTGCACCGGCTTCTATACCGATGACTTCAACAGTGATACCTGTTTCCTGCGCATATTTACTTGCAAGAGATTCTATTTGAGTTTTAACTTCACTCTTTGTATTGACGAGAGTGAGTTTCTCGACAGCTGCGGCTTCTTCTGTTTCAGATTCTGCATCGGATTGTTTGCCGCAAGCACTAAAAATACAGCTTAGAATAAGTACTTCAATAAGCGAAAAAATTTTAATGTTTTTCATACATACCTCTTTTCGTTATAGATTGACTTACTAAAAGTAGTGATAAATATATTATCCAATATACATGTCTCAAAACTGATAAAAAATATATGAAATATTATTAAAAATATATAGCCCACACAGTCCCCGAGCAGAACAATCATATTTCTTATAGAAAAGCATTCGAGTAGATGCTATTATATTGAATGTTGGGGAGGGCAAAATACACTTTTGCGGAGAGAATATATGGAATCTTTAAAGAAAAATGCAAAATCCATATTTATCATGGGGATTTTGTTTCTTACTGAAATTTCGGCAATCATTCGTGCCAATGTTCTTTATAATGATGATCTTGGAAGAAATCTTGAAGGGTATATGGGAAATGCCTATGACAGCAGGTATATATCCGACTGGATTTCAATATTGGTAAACTGTAACAAGCATGTTTCAGATGTATCCCCGTTAACGCAGATCTTAGCGTGTTTGTTTTTGGCATTATCCGTAATTATAGTGTTTAAGATCCTGGGAAAATCTGAAAAGATAGGTATTCTGCCTTACGTGTGCGGGACAATAATTCTATCTCCGTACTTCTTGGAGAATATTACATATAAAGTGGATTCTGTTTTTATGGCATTGTCCATTCTTGCTGTAATAATTCCCTTTTTGTGGATGGATAGCAAGTACAAGTATATTGCCGCATCAGTCATCGGTTTACTTGTAATGTGCATGACCTATCAGGCATCATCGGGAGTATATCCGATGTTGGTTATTCTGATTGCCTTTTGGAATTGGAATTATGGAAAAAACACTCTTAAGGAATCTTTGATCTTCGTTGCAAAATCAGCAATTACATATATTTTGACACTTGCTTTCTTTGCAGTATTTTTGGTCAAACCTATTGAAGAAGGATACATTAACAACGGAGTATCTTTTGGAAATAATATTTTTGCGGCTGTTATGCATAATTACATCAATATATATATGACGATTATTGCCGATTTCATGAAGTGGTGGAATCTGTTGGCGATTTTGGTAGCCATTGCATTTGTGACGGTTTCGGTATTATCTTCTCAGGTAAAAAAGATATATGCCTTTATCGGTGCGATCGTTACAGGTATACTGTTGTTACTCACAGCGTTTGGAGTATATCCGCTTCTTGACAGTACTCTTATTGAGCCAAGATCAATGTATGGTTTTTCTATATTACTCTTTTTGATAAGTGCAATAGTAGTGTGCTACGGACAAGGAACTGTCGGATATATTTCTAAAGGATTTGTGGCAATTATGGCCTGGTGCTTTTTCACATTTTCTTTTATTTACGGGAATGCACTTTCGATTCAGATGGACTATGTTGATTTCAGAACAGAAGAAGTAATTGACGATCTGACAGACTTGGAATGCTATTTGCAGGATGGGGAAAAAGATATTCTTATAAAAGGAAGTACCGGATTTGCTCCGAGTATTGAGAATCTTCCTTATGACTATGTGCTTATACATAAGCTTGTTCCGAACTATCTGGAAGAAGGCACCAATGAGTGGAGTTCCTACAGATTTTATAACTACTATGGTCTAAAGGATGTAAAAAGAGTATCTGATGTAAGTGACGAGGATGGATTTGAGCTTTGTCATGAAAGCTCGTATCATAGAATACTTAGTAAAGGCAATGAGATAATTGTTGAGCTGAAATAAAGAAAACTCCTAACCGCGATTCATGGTTAGGAGTTTTTATTACCTTTCTTTTCCAATTTCTGCATAATGCTTACGTTTTGCATCGTACATCTTCTTGTCGGCCAGCATGAATACTGAATGGACATCTTGTTCCTCTGTTTCCGAACGGAATGCATATCCGTATGAAACACTGTGGTTTACATCCGGATCCTTCTCATCAAGTTCCAGAAGGAGATTATCAAGCTTTCTCAAAAGGTCATCCAGTTCATCACGGCCTATGCTGTCAAATATTGCAAGGAACTCGTCACCACCGGTTCTGAAGCAGTCGCCTTTTCGGCAGAATACTTTGGAGAGCGCATCTGCAAAGCTTTTAATAAGTTTATCTCCGGCGGGATGTCCGTCATTGTCGTTAACCTGTTTCAGACCGTTAAGGTCGAGGCTGACAATACAGAAATCGTCATCTGAATGATCAAGTTCATTTAACTTCATATCGCAGCTTGCTCTGTTAGGAAGACGTGTAAGCGCGTCCTCATAAGCAAGTTGTGCAAGAGAAGCATATTCTTTTCTCTGAGCATAGAACTTTGTCATGAATACGAAATGGTTCAACAGCTGAGTAATTACAAAGAATAACGCAGCGGATGGAATCATGAAATTCATTATAACACTGTCTCGGCAATCAAGATCTCTCTTTGTGACTTCCATAAACGCCGATAATAAAAGGCTCAGGCTGACAGATGATACACCTAACATGATGATCTGAGTCGAGGCATTTCTTGTTTTGCTCTTAAAATCCTTGATGTTATATATAATAAGAGCAAGGAAGGATATGACAGAGAGTATGAAGTGTGGCATCAAAAAGTGATGTATATGCACTTTGTTAAGCAAATGTAGCACAGTAAAAAATACGCTGAATGCAAACGATGAAATTCCCAATACAGCAACAACTGAGAAATTACTTTGCTTGTGCAGGTTGTATATAAGAAGATATACGCACGGTACGATCAGGTATAGAGACAGGTAGCTCATAAACGTGGTCACATCTTTACTTACAAGGAACGCTGTACAGTCAAATGTTGTCAGAAGCCATAATCCTAAAAGAATTACAATAAGTGAGCATATTATCTGCGTAAATACTCCGGAGGATCTCATGTAAAGAACAAGTGAGATGAGGAGAAATATATGTCCGAATACTATGAGGAACATTCCTGTAAGTAGCGGATATGCAGCGGTATACAGAAGTTTTCTGTATATGTCGTTAAAGTCTGCCAATAAAGGAGTTGTAACATTGATCCTTGTGTCATTTTCCGCCACATATAGGATAATGGTAAGTTTTTTTCCTTCAAATTTTTTCAGAGGAATAATATTATAACCTGTTCCGATAAAAGAACCGTTTGTTGTAGCGGACAGATTCTCATAAGCTACCCTGTCACCGTCAAGATATACTTCATAAGCACAATGCTGTGACTTGAATACAAGATACGGGAAATCCGCATTGTTTTTCTGAATAGGATTGGGACGATTTAAGGTTATCTTGTCACCTCTTGAAAAGGTAAGTCCCAACTGATCGCTCAAATGAGAGATATCTGTATTTTGGTACTGCTGATTCTTGTAGGTTACAACCCATCCTTTTGAAAGGTCATACATCGGCTTCCTCTGCTTGAAATTGAGGAATGATGTGAATATAAAAGATGTTAATGCAATAAAAAGTATGGACGAGAGTATGAAGGTTATGAATTTACGCATTGGCGTTCACCTCCATCCCCATCTCCATTTCTTTTCTGCCGTGATGTTCTTTTTTCATTTCATACATACGTGAGTCAGCGAGCATATATACTTCGTTAGAGGAGCCGTTGGGAACTTCGTAACTGTAGGCATATCCATAAGAAGCACTATACTGGAATATCTGCTCTTTGCGGTTCCAGTCGGACATAAGGGCATGGAATTCGTGTATTCTCTTAGTGCAGCTGGAAGCATGCTCACCAAGCATAATAACAACAAATTCATCACCACCCATACGACCTATGAGATTGGCATCCCAGAAACAATCAGTAAGGATTGTTGCAAATCCGGTAAGCAGGCGGTCGCCTTCATGGTGTCCGTAAGTATCGTTGACCATCTTAAGTTTGTTAAGGTCGATACTGATAATAACGTAAATACTGCGATCCTGTGAAATAACATTCATCACCTGTTCACAGCGGGCTCTGTTGGAAAGACCGGTCAAAGGATCGGTATAGGCAAAATCCGAGAGCCTTTCCTGCATTGAAGAAATCCTGCTACTGTAGATGCTGTAGAACATATAACTGATAAGCAGGCATGATACAAAGATAACGGCACCAAAAGTAAATCCGTTACCGTAAGGTGCGCTATAGCCACGATTGCTGGAATACTTGTGTATATTGTATAAGACAATATCTACCGATGAGAAAACAATGAATGTCACAACACCGATAAGGAAGAACATGTCGGAGCTGAGATTTCGGTTATGCGAATTTCTGAAATGCTTTCTGTTTATTACGAGAATGATCAGAACCATGATAATCTCTGAAACGATATAGCCCTGAATAAACGGTGTCATTAGTGAGAATCGCTTAATTGTAGAAAGATGCAAGATCATCATTCCCGCAAAGAGAAGAATGTCAAAGATTACAAGGAGCTTCAAAAATCTCTTGAGTTTTCCCCTGAATATCGAGATGAAATATCCCAGAATGGCAATGGGCATGCAAATAAATGAAGAATATTCACAAAATGCGTTTGCCTGAGGATTATTTATAAGCATATCAATAAAGCTAAATCTTGAAACAATGTATGTTCCAAAAAGAAGCGAAGTAAGTCCACTGAAAAAGAGTCGTGACTCCTTATTATGATACAAGAACATGTAAGGAGAAATGATTATAAGAATAAACCCGAGCACTAAAAGGAATACTCCGGCAAAAAGGTTAATCGTGTTATTTAAAAGATGATAGGATAATATATCAACACTCGTTCCTATAACAAGAGGTGATAACGAAGAAAAAGAAGCTTCCCGTGTTCCTATGAATGTAATAATGATCTTTTCTTCTGAATATGTTGAATCAAGAGGAACGTGATTATATCTGTTTGGAACCTCTGAAGTCTGGCTGTAAAGCTCACGACCGTATGTATAAACCTGCCAATTCTCCACCTTTGAAGAACGATCGTTGTAGTGGAATACATTTACATCAACAATACTGTGCATGGAAAAAAAGTAAAGGCAAGAACGGCTGTAAGGGATTGAAGGAAGCATTCTTGTTAATACAAGAGAATCATTTTTGTTGATAACGGGAATCTCGATATCATTCAAATTCTGATCCTCAGCAAGAACTCTGCCGTTATATGAAACAGTCCATCCGTCATCCATTGTTAGTAAAGGTGATCTAAAATGGTAGGAAGAATCAATAACTTTTATAAAAGAAAAAATGCCTACCAAAATCAGCAGTAGAAAGCCTACTGCTATCAAATTGTTGTTGACTCTAAATTTCATTCCGATTTCCTCATAATTTCATATATTTAGTATATATCGAGATGAAGAAAATTCCTAGACCATTATTCACATTTGATATTCTTTGGGCTATTATGAAGGTATGATTATTAAATTACCGGAAAATGCGAAAAAGATATTGGATACCATGCATAAAGCTGGTTATGAAGCATATGTGGTCGGGGGTTGTGTAAGAGATGCACTTTTATCGAGAGAACCCGGAGATTGGGACATAACGACCAATGCATTGCCTCAGGATATAAAAAAGCTATTTAAGAGAACGATTGATACGGGAATCCAGCACGGAACGGTCACCGTTTTGATGGATAAAGAGGGCTATGAAGTAACAACTTACAGGATAGACGGAAAGTATGAAGACAGCAGGCATCCCAGCGAAGTGACTTTTACAAAGAGTCTTACCGAGGATATGAAGCGACGTGACTTCACCATAAACGCCATGGCTTACAACGAAGAAGAGGGGCTTATAGACAGGTTCGGAGGGATAGAAGACCTTGAGAATAAACTTATAAGATGTGTCAGAGAACCTAAGGAAAGATTTACCGAAGATGCACTCAGAATCATGAGAGCTGTAAGATTCTCGGCGCAGCTTGACTACGATATAGAAGAAAAGACAAAAGAGGCGATAACAGAACTTGCACCTTCTTTGTCCAGGATAAGTGCGGAGAGAATCCAGACGGAGCTAGTAAAACTGCTTGTTTCCAATCATCCTGAGAAGGTTAAAGTTATGTATGAGCTTGGAATTACAAAGGTCATAATCCCTGAGTTTGATCTATGTATGAAAACGAATCAGGATAATCCGCATCATATGTACAGCGTAGGAGAGCATATCATCAATTCGCTTAAGTATGTGAGAAATGATAAAGTGCTTCGACTTACCATGTTTTTACACGATATAGCCAAACCTGCTACGATCACAACGGATGATGAAGGCATAAATCACTTTCAGGGTCATGCCCAGCTTGGTGAGAGGATGGCACATGATTTCTTCAGAAGGCTTAAGTTTGACAGAAATACCATGGACAGAGTATGCAAACTTGTTAAATACCATGATGACAGATTTCCTGCTACGGCTAAGAACGTGCGAAGAGTGATGAACAGAGTGGGTGAGGAAGAATTTCCTTTCCTTCTGGATGTCAAATATGCGGATACAATGGCTCAGAGCGATTATTGTCGCGATGAGAAGCTCAAAAATATAGAAGACTCGAGAGCGCTTTATCAAAAGATAAAAGAAGACGGCGAGTGTGTAAGTCTGAAAAATCTTGCGGTTAACGGCAAAGATCTGATCGAACATGGCGTTACGCCCGGAAAGCAAATGGGAGAGATTCTGGGAGCCATGCTTGAAGATGTAATTGACGAGCCGGCGCACAATAATAAAGAATATCTGCTCGATCCGGAGCATTTTAAAGACTTTTTACAAAAAGATCATCAATGAGGGGATGAACATGTGTAAATTCATGAAATCGGCCAAGGCAGTTGCAGCGACGTTTCTGGCTTTTGTGATTGCCGGAACTTACGGTATTAACGCAAATGCAGCCATAAAAGAAGAGAAGATCACAATATCTCTTTTGGGGAAATATGACTCTTCGGATACTGCAGCTATACGCTCGATAGACACTGAGAATAAGGAAATCAGGTTCAGAAACCATTCCACGGGAAAGACATATACTCTTAAATATGACAATACAAGTATGATGTACGACCTGAGAGGAACACCGATGTCCGCAAGACTTTTGGAAGAAGGACAGATTGTAGATGTTAATTTCTTAAAGAGCAGCAAGCACATTACGTCGCTCAAGGTGTCTGATGAAGCGTGGACTATAGACGATACAAGGAATCATGAACTTGTAAGAGGCGACGGAACGGCAAGGATACTGGGCGAGATGTACAGAATCGATACCAGAACACTGATCCTGGCAGACGGTGCGCCCGCAATCGCAGAAGATATTCTTACAACAGACAATATAAAAGCATATGGAATCGGCAAGGAAATATACAGCATCGTAGTTACGAGCGGACACGGATACGTGAGCCTTTCATCTGATACAGTTGAGGATCACAGTCTGGTCGGAGCATGGCTTGAACTTGATAATGATGTTATTTACAAGATTTCTCCCAATATGCTTCTTAGTGCACCCGAGGGTGACTACAACTTGCAGATCCTCGGAAACGGTGCAGAGTACCAGGCAACAGTCAACATAAGCAGAAACACAGAAACTGTTGTTGATACGGGCAAAGTCACGATAACAAAGCCAAAAGAGGGGCTTGTCACTTTTGAGGTAACGCCGGAAGATGCAGAGGTGTATGTTGATGGCGAAAAGATGCTCACAGGAACATCGCAGTTTGTCGGTTACGGATATCATAATCTTAAGATCATGGCTGAAGGCTATATCACGCAGCATAAGTATCTTAAGGTTGGCACGGCAAAGTCTGTTGTGAAGATTGAGCTTGAGCCCGAATCTGACGATCAGGATTCTTCAAAGAGCTCAATGTCAGACAGCTCCGCTTTTTCATTATCAGATGACAAGGCAAACAAATCGTCCGCTTCAGTGTCTGTTGCGACTCTTCCCGGAAAGAGTGCATCCGCAACATCCGCTTCGAGTTCAGAGGATAAGAATAAGGCGAAAACACGCACAAACAAGGTTATCGAAGGACACAAGATCTATGTTGATGATCCTTCGGGAGTGGAATTATTCTTTGACGGAAATTATATAGGAGTAACGCCTGTAAGTTTGCCGAAAGTTTCGGGAAGCCATGAGATCATACTCAAAAAAGACGGTTATAAGACAAAGAGTTTTCGTGTGAATATAGATTCTGACGAGACGGATGTAAATTATGGATTTAATGACCTGGTAAAAGAGGAAAAGGAGACAGAGTACAGGCCAAAGGCTGAAGAGAATCCTTCAAATGCTTCTACTGCGAGCCCTGCGCCTGCCAATACAACGGCTCCTTCGACAAGTGCAAGTACTACTGAGCCTTCTGTGTCTGCAGCAACATCAGATACGTCTTCTGCAAAGGATACTTCATCTACCACAGCTTCTACCGAAGAAGAGGATAAAAAGAAGCCTGTTTCAGATGGAAAAGACAAGGAACTAACCAAGGAAGAGGAGGAAAATCCCGGCAAGAACGGCGTTAATACAGGCAAAGCGGATACGTATAATAAGGACAAAGACCCAAAGGATAAAGAAGGCAAAGATAAAGAAAATCCCACAGGAAAAAAGGATAAAACCAATACTACAAATGACAACGATGCGGCAAATACCGCATCAGGAGAGGAATAAATGAGATTAGACAAATATTTAAAGGTAACAAGACTTATAAAGAGGCGCACTGTGGCAAATGAAGCCTGTGACGCCGGAAGAGTACAGATAAACGGCAAGCCTGCCAAGGCCTCAACGGATGTAAAAGTAGGAGACAAGATAACCATTGGCTTTGGCAACAAGGATGTAAATGTAGAAGTGCTTGATGTGCGCGAAACAATACACAAAGAAGACGTAACAGAGCTCTATCGCTACATTTGACATGGTTTCGCGGCATGTATTAGAATATAACTATAGAATGTAGTTGATGAGGTATATTATGGCAACAAAGGCACGCTACAAAAGGCGTAGTTTCCAAAATAAAACGGGTATGCTTTTAGCGACGTTTGTAGTTATAATCCTTGCTGTAGTCGTATCTGTAAAGAGTGTCAGTCTTATTAAGAAGGTTAATGAGTATGAGGCCAGAGAAGAGGCTCTCAATTCTCAGATCAAGATTGAGACGGCAAGGAGTGAAGATATTGCTGAATTTGAGCGATATACGCATACACGTAAATATATAGAAGATACTGCTAAGGATAAACTTGGACTGGTTTATCCCGGTGAGATTATTTTTAAAAACGAGGACAGATAGTTTTTGTTGCTTTTATTTTGCGGAGCAGGGCGCAGACAATGATACGGGTACGTATGGGTCTGCGCTTTTTATATCATAGGAAATTGCTTTCCTATGATATTGTTTTTCAGTAGGAAAATAAAAACGGACGTATGAACAGATTTGAGAATACTGTATTAAATTATATAAGAGCCAATAACATGGTGTTTTCGGGAGAAAAGATCCTTGTGGGTTTTTCAGGCGGCGCAGATTCCGTCGCACTTTTACTGGTTCTTTTTAAGTTAAAAGAATTACTTGGGATAGAGCTTGCAGCGGTTCACGTTAATCACGGAATAAGAGATGAGGCCGGGGATGACGCCAAATTTACGCAGAAATTCTGTGAAAAGAGGAATATAGATTATTTCCTTGTAAAAGAAGATGTCCCCAAGATAGCCAAAGAGAAAAAGCTGACTGAAGAAGAAGCCGGAAGAAATGTAAGATATGAGGCTTTTGGCAGAATCGCAGAAAAAGAAGGCGCTTCACATATCGCGGTGGCTCATCACAGAAATGACGTGGCGGAAACACTTCTTTTAAATTTACTTCGAGGAACCGGACTTCACGGCGCAGGTGCGATCAGGCCTGTAAGAGATAATGTGATAAGACCTCTTTTATGCGTGACAAGACAGGAAATTGAGGAATACCTTGAGGGCGAAGGAGAGGGATTTTGTCACGACGCGACCAACGATGAGAATGTTCATACAAGAAACAAGATAAGAAACGAGATTATTCCTTATATGTCAGAGAATATCAACGCAGAAGCGGTAAAGCATCTGTGCAGGGCGGCGGCTGATTTTGCGCTTGCCGATGATTTTATCGGAAAGGTGACAAGGCAGCTTTTTGATAAAACTTGTACCTTTGACGGAAAAAGTGTCAAAATAGAATTAGAAGGTTTTAGGGAAGAAGATATTTATATCCAAAATAATGTGATTCTTAAGTGTTTCGAGCTGCTGACTCCAAACAGGAAAGACATCACATCAAGCCATGTGGATGCAGTGATGGATATTATGGGATCGAGTAACGGAACGGCTTCGGTCGATCTTCCGTACGGACTTGCTGCAAAAAGGGAGTACGGAATACTGACGTTTTCGAAAGGTACGCAGGAAGGCTTTGATAATACGCTTGTTATAGATTTTTTTGCCAAAGCCCAAAAAGAAGGTGAGGCAAGCGAATATGTTCCGGGACTTGGAAGAATGAGTGCTGTAATAAAACAGTTTTTGCCCGGAGAAAGCATTCCTAGTAGCACGTATACTAAATGGTTTGATTGTGATAGAATACAAGCAGCCGTTTTCAGATGCAGAAGAGCGGATGATTATATCTATATCGATACTGAGAGCGGTATTCACAAGAAAAAGTTGTCAAAGTTCATGACAGATGTAAAGATTCCAATTGATAAAAGAGATAACATATATGTATTGGCTGACGGAGACCATGTTTTGTGGGTTCCCGGATACAGAATAAGCGCCGGTACTAAGGTGAGTGAAGATACAAAACGTATTTTGGCTATAAATTTTTTTGACGGAGGACAGAACGGTGGCTGAATCAGTTCGCGTTTTATTAACAGAAGAGGAAGTAGACAAGAGGATAAAAGAGCTTGGAGATGCGATAAGCAGAGATTATCAGGGAGAAACAGTGCACCTTGTATGCGTTTTAAAGGGTGGAGTGTTCTTTATGTGTGAGCTTGCAAAGCGTATCACAGTTCCTGTTACTATGGATTTCATGTCTGCATCAAGTTACGGAAGTTCTACAAAATCAAGTGGAGTAGTTAAGATTGTAAAAGATCTCGATGAGCCGCTTAAGGACAGACACGTTATTATTGTAGAAGATATTGTGGATTCCGGAAGAACATTGTCATATCTTATCAAGATGCTCGGAGACAGAGAGCCTGCAAGTATTAAGCTTTGTACATTACTTGATAAACCTGAGCGCAGAGTAACAGATGTAAAGGTGGATTACACCGGATTTGAGATCCCTGATGAGTTTGTTGTCGGATATGGTCTGGATTATGATCAGAGATATCGTAATCTTCCGTATATAGGTGTGGTAGAATTTAATTAATAGGTATCAAAGAAAAAGCTTCCGAAAGGGGAACATAAAGACTTGAACCGTAATAAAAGTTTTAATTCAATTTTTTTATTTGTAGTAGTATTACTTTTTTGTGTAGTATTTCTCGAGTACGGAAAGGGATTCTTCTCGAGCCAGTCAGGCACGTATTCCATGAATGAATTTGAGCGTGATCTTGAAGGAGGAGCCATTGCGTACGTAACTATAATGCCTAATTCCGAAACTCCGACGGGATCTGTAAGAGTCGGATTTACCAACAATAATGATGATGTAACTTTCTTTACGACAGACGTGACCAAGGTAGAAAGCCTTGTTACAGAGAAGGACGTAAAGACCGAGGTAAAAGACATTCCGTCTGAGAATGTGCTTATCAACGGAATAATTCCCGTGATTGTCGGACTTATTGTGATGGTATTTGTTTTTTCACTGTTCAGCAATATGCAGGCAAGCAATTCGGGAAACAGCCGGATGATGAATTTTGGAAAGAGCAGAGCCAAGCTTTCTACAAGTGATGAAAACAAGGTAAAGCTCGACGATGTTGCCGGACTTAAGGAAGAAAAAGAACAGCTTGCAGAGATTATCGCTTTCCTCAAAGATCCCAGTAAATTCACTGCTGTAGGAGCCAGAATTCCCAAGGGTGTTCTTCTTGAGGGTGCACCCGGAACAGGTAAGACACTTCTTGCAAGAGCTGTAGCAGGTGAAGCGGGAGTACCTTTCTTTAGTATTTCAGGTTCCGACTTTGTAGAGATGTTTGTCGGTGTCGGTGCATCAAGAGTAAGAGACCTTTTCACAGAGGCCAAAAAGAATGCGCCTTGTATTATATTTATCGACGAGATCGATGCGGTTGCAAGACGACGTGGAACAGGTATGGGCGGCGGACATGACGAGAGAGAGCAGACTCTTAACCAGATGCTTGTTGAAATGGACGGCTTTGGTGTTAACGAGGGAATAATCGTGATGGCTGCTACAAACCGAGTAGACATCCTCGATCCCGCCATCTTAAGACCGGGAAGATTTGACAGAAAGATCACCGTGACAAGACCTGATATCGGTGAAAGAGAGGCCATTCTGAATGTTCATGCGCATAATAAGCCTCTTGGAAGCGATGTCGATCTTAAGCAGCTTGCACAGACAACTGCCGGATTTACAGGCGCAGATCTTGAGAACCTTCTCAATGAAGCAGCGATAAATGCAGCGGTAGACAACAGAAAGTACATTACTCCCGAAGATGTAAATAAGGCATTTACTCAGGTGGGAATCGGAACTGAGAAGCACAGTAAGATCATTTCCGAGAAAGAGAAGAAGATCACGGCTTATCATGAGACCGGCCATGCAATCTTGTTCCATCTTCTTCCCGATGTCGGACCTGTCCATACAATCTCGATCATCCCTACAGGACTTGGGGCTGCAGGTTATACAATGCCTCTTCCCGAAAATGATGACATGTTCCTTACAAAGAGCAAAATGCTTCAGGAGATCATGGTATCACTCGGTGGAAGAATCGCAGAAGAGATCATCTTTGGAGACATTACGACAGGGGCTTCAAGCGATATCAGAAAAGCCACTCAGGAAGCCAGAAGTATGGTTACCAAGTACGGAATGTCAGATATTATCGGTGTTGTAAACTATGACGACAATGAGGAAGATGTGTTTATCGGTTATGATATATCTCATTCCAAGAAGCACAGTGAGCTTATGTCGGGCGAAATAGATAAAGAAGTAAAAACAATAATAGACAAGTGTTACGCGAAGGCTAAAGAGATTATTCTTAAGTATGAGGATATTCTGCACAGCAGTTCTGCGCTTCTCATAGAAAAGGAGAAGATCGGAAGAGAGGAGTTTGAAGCATTATTCGACGGACATAATGTAGATGTCGACTTTGCAGTAGAAATCTGATTTGTTGTGAAAATTGCACAAAAACCAATAGCTGTTTTTGACAAATTTGTGGAGTATTAGTATTTACGCAGTTTTGAGTGGGTGTTAGTATAATATGCGTAACCCCCCAATACATTATATAGTTTTTTGCTATACCCCATAAGAAAGAAATACCTTCTCTTAGAAAAGACAGCTATGCTGTCTTTTTTGCTTTGTGCAAAAATGTTTAGTTTACGCGAATATGACCAATGGTATGGGAATGACTTATGAATGAAAGCGCATTTTTCCATGACATGACCTTAGATTATCTAAGGCCGGCGGAACCTGACAAAAACAGAAAGGTAGATATAAGATTCAGATGCAGGAGAGCAGAGGCATCTGAAATTATTCTCGTGTGGAAAGGCGAAAGACATCCCATGACTTGCTTGGAGACGTCAGGGGAGTTTGATTACTACGATGCGTCAGTAAATGTAGGTGAGGAGCCTGCGAGCTATTTCTTTGAAATAGAAGGTATGGACGGCAGCTTTTTTTACTATGATAAGAGAGGCGCCGTTACAAATATAATGGAGAGCATGAATTTCAGGATATATCCCGGCCTTTCAACTCCCAAGTGGGCCAAAGGTGCGGTGATATATCAGATATTCGTGGAGAGATTCTGTAACGGTGACAAGGATAATGACGTTGTCACCGGTGAATATTCTTATTACGGAAGAAACGTAGTGAAGGTCGATGAGTGGGACAGATATCCCGATCCTCAGTACGATTTCGGAGAATTCTATGGAGGCGATCTTCAGGGTGTAATGGATAAACTCGACTATCTCAAGGACCTTGGGATAGATGCGATCTATTTTAACCCGCTGTTTGTATCGCCATCTTGTCACAAATATGATACCCAGGATTATGATCATATAGATCCTCACTTTGGAAAGATTGTTGAGGACGGTGGAAGAGCGCTTGATAAAGACGAGCACGACAATACCAAAGCAACCAAATATATTAAGCGCGTCACAGATTTAAGAAACCTTAAAGCCAGTGATGACCTTTTTGCGAAGCTTGTCAGTGAAGCACATAAGCGAGGAATAAAGATCATATTGGACGGAGTGTTCAATCATTGCGGCTCCTTCAATAAATGGATGGACAGAGAGCGGATCTACGAGAATAACAAGGATTATGAGCCCGGAGCATTTATTTCGAAAGATAGCACGTATCATGATTTCTTTGCGTTTCACGGTGACAGCTGGCCTTATAATACACAGTATGACGGGTGGTGGGGATATGATACACTTCCGAAGCTTAATTACGAGGGCTCAAAAAAGCTTGAGGAATATATATTAAGCATTGGCAGAAAGTGGGTTTCACCGCCTTTCAACGCGGATGGGTGGAGACTTGACGTGGCCGCCGATCTTGGCCATTCGCAGGAGTACAATCACTATTTCTGGAAGAGATTCAGGGAAGAAGTGAAAAAAGCGAATCCCGATGCGATAATCCTTGCCGAACAGTACGGACCTGCAGCCGACTGGCTTAGGGGCGATGAGTGGGATACCGTTATGAACTACGACGCTTTTATGGAGCCGGTCACATGGTTTCTTACCGGAATGGATAAGCACAGCGACGAGTTCAAGCCTACAAGAATAGGAAATGCCAGAGAGTTTTTTGACACAATGCTATATATAGGCGGTGAGAATTTTACCATGCCGTCCCTTTATACGGCGATGAATGAGCTGTCCAATCACGACCATTCGAGATTTCTTACCAGGACGAGTCAGAAGGTCGGACGTAGCAGTACACTCATGGCATCATCGGCCAATACCGGAATAAGTAAGCCTGTGATGAGGGAAGCGGTCATGATACAGATGACCTGGCCCGGTGCGCCTACAATTTATTACGGAGATGAGGTCGGACTGTGCGGTTTTACGGATCCCGATAACAGGAGAACATATCCTTGGGGCAAAGAAGACCTTGAAATGCTCGAGTATCACAAGAAGTTGATAAAAATTCACAAGAAATACAAGGAATTTACCGAAGGCTCGATACGCGAGCTGTACGCTGACTTTAATTTCATTGCGTACGGGCGCTTTAACAGGACTGCAGCTTCCATCGTGATAATAAACAACAATGAATATGAGGTGACAAAAGAGATACAGGTGATGCCTGTGGGAATCCCCAAAGATGCAATCCTTACCCGGCTCATGCTTACAGATGGAATGGGCTTTATAGATGCAAAGAACGAAATGAGGGTAAAAGACGGGATTCTTACGGTATCGGTGTCGAGAAAATCAGGTCTGATACTGAGATATGACAGCATGGCACCTACAACATCAGATGGATTCTGGGCTGACAACTTCATTAGCTTTGAATGATTGTGAAAAGATTAACTTTATTTTTTGGAATGGTAAGTATATAATAGATTTAGTCGTTCAATATGGGCGTGGGGATAAAAGCGCCTAAAAAATATAATGTAAGGGAGAAAAACTATGTTAGTATCCGCAAAAGACATGCTTGTAAAAGCAAAAGAAGGTCACTACGCAGTAGGACAGTTCAACATCAATAACCTTGAATGGACAAAGTCTATTCTGTTAACAGCTCAGGAGCTTAATTCCCCGGTTATCCTCGGTGTATCTGAGGGTGCAGGTAAGTACATGACAGGATTTGAGACTGTTTCTGCTATGGTTAAGGCAATGGACAAGTGCCTCGGAATCACTGTTCCCGTTGCTCTTCACTTAGACCATGGTACATATGACGGATGTTATAAATGCGTTGAGGCTGGATTCACATCTATCATGTTTGATGGATCTCACTACGATATCGAGGAGAACGTTGCTAAGACAACTGAGCTTGTAAACGTTGCTCATCATCTCGGACTTTCTATCGAGGCTGAAGTTGGTTCAATCGGTGGAGAAGAAGACGGCGTAGTTGGAATGGGTGAATGCGCAGATCCCAACGAGTGTAAGAGAATTGCAGATCTTGGTGTAGATATGCTTGCTGCAGGTATCGGAAATATCCACGGTAAATATCCTGAAGGATGGCCGGGACTTAGATTCGACGTTCTCGATGCTATCCAGCAGAAGACAGGAGCTATGCCTCTCGTTCTTCACGGTGGTACAGGAATTCCTGCAGAGATGATCAAGAAAGCTATTTCACTTGGTGTATCAAAGATCAATGTTAATACAGAGTGCCAGCTTTCATTCGCAGACGCAACACGTAAGTATGTGGAAGCAGGTAAGGATCTTGAAGGTAAGGGATTCGATCCCCGTAAGCTTCTTGCTCCCGGTGCTGATGCTATCAAGGCTACAGTTAAGGAGAAGATGGAACTCTTCGGATCAGTTGGAAAGGCTTGATCGTTTATTCCAATTTATTAAGAACAACGAGGCGGAGCCGTATGGCTTCGCCTTTTACATTATATAAGGGGAAAAAGATGCATAACGAACTTACAAAAAAAGATATAGAAGACATGGAAGCAGAGATTGAGCATCGCAAAGTAGTGGTGAGAAAAGAGCTTCTTGAACATGTAAAAGAAGCGCGTGCTCAGGGAGATCTCTCTGAGAATTTTGAGTACTATGCCGCAAAAAAGGCAAAGAATCAGAATGAGAGCAGGATCAGATTTTTGGAGAGAATGATCAAGACCGCAAAAGTTATCGATGATGAGAGCGGTGAAGATCAGGTTGGAATGAATAAGTCCGTTACGGTCGTATTGGACGAAGATAAATCTGAAGAAACGTACAAGATTGTTACAACAATGCGACAGAATTCATTGAAGGGACTTATCAGTATTGAGTCTCCACTTGGAAAACAATTACTTGGACATAAAGTGGGAGACCATGTTAATATTAAAGTGAGCGATGAATATAGTTACGGTGTAACGATAACCAAAATAGAAAATACAGGATTAACTGATAACGACAAAATAAGAGATTTCTGAGTAGTATTTCCGAAATGGAGGTATTATGCACGTATTTCAACCTGTGAATCCCGAAGATATTGAAGAGGGAGCATATAGTTTTGTTGGACAGAAAATAATAATTACCTGTAAAGATGGAGATAAAGTAAACGCGGCATCTGCGCCCTGGGGCGGAGTCGGATACGTGTGGAATAAACGAGTCACTTTCATATTTGTTCGCGCGAACAGATATACAAGAGAGTGCATCGACAGATCGGGAGAATATTCAATAAGTTTTGTGAATCAGGAAACTTATCGCGGAGCTCTTAAGTACCTTGGAATGGTATCGGGGAGAGATGAGGATAAGATCGCCGGTTCCAGGCTTACGGTCAACAATTATGAAGGAATCCCGTTTATTGATGAGGCGAATGAAGTAATACCATGCAAAGTTTTATATAAGCATCTGTTTGATGAGAGCTGTTTTATTGATAAGAGTATAATCCAAGACCTACATCTGGATAAGGATCAGTATATCATGTATGTAGGCGAGGTACAGACGATATTGTTGAAATAACAGGTCAGGCTGTCTTGCGAGGAATATATGAAGAACGTCAAAATGCTAAGGCTCTTTTTCGGTATCTTAATTTCTGTTGCTGTTACAATGTCTTTTTTATGTGGTTGTGCATCTGCTATATCTGATGAGGCACAACAGATGGCTTCTGTGCCAAAAGAAGAGAAGGAACCTCGTAAACTGATACGCATTGCAGCGTGGTACGAGGAGTCCTATATCACAAATATCAAGGCCTTTCTGGCAAATAGATTTCCTGAATATGATTTTGAATATATTTACACCCAGCGAACTAATTACGAGTCTGTAATTGATTCGCAGATATCTTATGACGGTGCGGCTGATATAATATGCGTCACCGAGAATATGGCCAAAAGATATGCAAGAGGCGGATATCTTGTGCCGCTTTCCAAGATGGTAAAAGGTTTTTCGGAGGATGCACTGGATAAATTCAAGTATTTGAATGAATATTATGCTGTTCCGAGCGTAAGTTCATACGAGTGTTTTTATGTAAACAAAGAATACTTCGAAAAATTCGGATTTAAGCCTCCGTCTGTATATACTGATTTTTATGACATGTGTGCAAAGATACGTGAAAATGGCATGAAACCGTTATCGTCCGGCCTCAAAGATAAAGAAGGCCTTGCAAGCAGTGCGATGGCGATAATGCAGGCAACATATTTCAGGACGCCTGAAGGAGAAAGTTTTGGAACAAGACTCGGAGAAGGGAAAGCTTCTTTTTACGAAGAAGTTTATCCGCATATGGACATATGGTACAAAATGATCGAAGAAGGAATTTTTACGCGCGATATGTGCCTTATGGATAAAAAGGCTGCGATAGAAGAATTTGCGTCGGGAAAGACGGTTATTTTGTCAGGAGGACCTGAGGATTACAATCAGATCTACAAAGAGAATCCGACAATAAAATTGGATACGATTGCGTTTGGCGGACACGATGACGGAACTGAGCTCCTGACCGGAGGTTGCGAGTACGGTTTTGCCGTAGTAAAAGATAACCAAAATGTAAACGACGCGCTCAAGGTTGTAAGGTCCCTTACTACGCTTATGGGGCAGAGGGCAATCTGGAAAGATTCTCCGGGAAGTAAGACATATCTTAAAAATGTGGAATTTGAAATGCCGCATGAATTCGATAATCTAAAAGATGCATTGGAGAACAATCTTTATCTGCCTTATACGGGATGGGGATATTACAGCAGAGAGATATCTGTAGAATTGGAAAATGAACTGCAACAAGTTCTGCTTGGAAGAGAGGACTTGGAAGATGCATTTAAGAGGATAGATGAAAAGACAAAAGCAATAGTTGAAGGTAATTGATCTAGAGGGGAAAGTATGGATAGCTTACTTAATATACTAAAATTGCGAAGTATAAAGCATCAGCTGAAAGCTATTTTTGCCATGCTTGTTGTGCTGCCTATTGTTATTATCGGTGTATATGCTTATGTGGTGTCAAAGAGTAATGTAACGGAGCTTACCAGAGCATCTATGAAGGGAAGCGCCGAGGTTATAGCAAACGGCATTGAAATGGGGGTAAAAAGAGAGACTGATGTAATCAAATTTTTTTCCTATGAAGAAGCATTCAGAAGAGCGCTCGATCATGCGGATGCAGATCCGTACACACTTTCAGCCGAGATGACAGAGACCATCGAACCTTTGATATGGTACTACATCGGAAGTGACAGCGATATAGAGGAAATACATATCTATTCTGAGAGAATCAAAGAGGACAGAATCGGTGAGTTTTTGAGCTATCCTCATGACGAGGGAATAAAAGCCTGGTATGAGATGTGCAGAGGTGATAACGGAAGTATATGGGTCATAAATGAAAAAGGAGATGTATATATCATCAAATCTCTCCTTGATGCCGCGACTACATCCAAGATGATCGGAATGATCACTCTTAAAGTAAATAAAAAGAGCTTTTTTTCCACGACTACAAACACGAGGTATCAGGATAACGGAATTGCAATTGTTGATTCGTCCAATAAGATCGTTGCCAAAAAAGATTTAAGAAGCAGTGTACTCGACAGAAAAGTCACAGAAGATATCATGGCCGGAAAATACGTCAATCTGGACGGATTCAAATCGACGGATGATTATCTGATAATAAAGTCCAAAGAAATGAATAACGGCTGGCAGATGTATTACTACGTTGACAGCAGGGAAATGCTTGCCGATGAAATAACCATTCTTTTGGGCGATCTTATCATAGCCATAACTATCCTTGCACTGGGATTCCTTATCGCGTCGCAGATGGCTAATCAATTATGTACAAGAATAGAGGGACTTAACATCATTGCAGAAGACATAAAAAGAGGAGACTTTGAGGTAGCTATTGTCGATGACGGAAAAGATGAGATCGGACAGCTGTATAAGTCCATGATAGATATGGCGTCACAGCTTAATACAATGGTTGATGAGATCAAGAGAAGAAATGAGAGGGAGCTGTTTCTTAAAGAAAATGATATTCATTACAGAGACTGGCTTTTTGACTTTGTCGTTGAAAAAAATAATGATATTCTTGCGATAGTAAATGCAAAGAGTTTCGAGGTTGAATTCCTTACAGCCAATGCAGCGGATATCTTGGGCATACCGTCGAAAGAACTTTTTAAAGATATAAGGAACATAAATATAGCACAGAAAACGGGTAAAGAAGACAGGCTGAGTACTATATTTGAAAGGTGTGCACAGACAGGTAAAGTTGAAGTTGTGGACGAGATAAGACTTCACAATTATGTGTCCAATACAGACCTGTATTACAGAGGAGCAGTGGCCTGCACAATAGATGACAGCGGAAGAAGGCTTGCTATAGCTCTTTATGACAGAACACAGGAGATCATGAAAAATCATCAGTTGCAGGAGGCATTTAATGCAGCTGAAACAGCGAACAGAGCAAAGACAAATTTCCTTGCAAATATGTCGCATGATTTCAGAACTCCTATGAATGCAATAACCGGATTCAATCTCCTTATAGAAAAGCACTATGATGAGCCGGAAAAAGTAAGAGAATATACCCGTAAGATAGGTCTTGCTTCAAGGAACTTATTGGCACTTCTAAATGAGGTTCTTGATATGAGTAAGATTGAGAGCGGAAGAACCACACTTGATATCAAGGAAATGGCGATAGGTATCCTTCTTGAAGAGATCAACTCTGTAATAGCATATCAGGCAAAGGTAAAAAGGCAGGAATATATTGTTAATGCAGAGGGGCTCAGGCACGATGTATTCATGGGTGATAAACAGAGAATAAATGAGATTCTCATGAATATACTCAGCAATGCAATAAAATATACCGGAGAAGGCGGAAAGATCGAGTTTACGATAAAGGAGAACGAATCTGCAACTGAAGGCTTTAATGATCTGATCTTTGTCATAAAAGATAATGGTATAGGCATGAAGCCTGAATATAAAGAGAGAATATTTGAGGCATTTTCCAGGGAAGAAAGCCATGTAAATAAAGAGATACAGGGAACAGGTCTTGGAATGGCAATAACGAGAAGTCTTGTAGAGCTTATGGGCGGTACGATACGTGTAGAAAGTGAGGAAGGAAAAGGCAGTACATTTACCGTTATTTTGAGGCTCCAGGCAGTGGATGAAGCGGACGTTGATTTCTGGAAAAGTCACGGCATAAGAAGGATTCTTTTTATCGACAGCAAACACAGCGAGTGTGAGCAGCTTGCTGAGAAGCTTAATAATGACGGTGTCGATGTAATGGAATCTCCTACCGGATTCGGAGCGCTTCATCTGATAGATGTCTGTCAGGCTGAAGATACACCTGTAGACCTAATACTTGTGGACCAAAAAGTACAGAACATGACGGCACCTGAAATCGTGAAGAATATCAGGGCAAAAGATAAGGCGAAATCAGCTACATCTTTAATTATTGTTATGGCGGATGATTTTGAGTCTATAGAAGACGAAGCAAAAGAGGCAGGGGCAAACGATCTTTTGCAGAAGCCGCTGTTTATATCCAGTCTTAAGCAGTCTATAAATGATATTGCCAAGAGGATAACGGAAGCAAATGATGATGAGACAGAGAATCCGCTTAACGGAATGAAATTCCTTGCGGTGGAAGATAACGATATTAACGCGGATATTCTGGCAGAGCTTATGGCTATGGAGGGAGCTTCTGTTATCAGGTGCGTAAACGGACAGGAAGCGGTTGAGAAATTCAAGGCTTCAAAAGAAGGCGATTTTGACATGATCCTGATGGATATCCAGATGCCTGTCATGAACGGATATGAGGCGACAATTCTGATACGCGGTCTTAAGACGGAATGGGCACAGAAAATACCGATAATCGCCATGACTGCAAATGCCTATGCGGATGACATTCAAAAGAGCTATGATTCGGGAATGAATGCGCATATATCAAAGCCAATAGATATAAAGGTCGTCGAAAAGACAATAATGGAGTTCAAAAAAGCATAAAACTATGAGAAAATAGGGAGTGCAGGGATATTGTGCATTCTCTGTTTTTGTATCAAAAATATTATCTTTATGAGAGGAGAGACGTATATGAATGGCATAAAAAAAGTAATTGATGATATTTTTTGGATCGGAGGAAGCGACAGAAGACTCGCAAGATTCGAGAACATTTTTCCGATTCCTGAAGGCGTTTCATACAATAGCTATTTTATAGATGATGAAAAGACTGCAGTTTTTGATACTGCAGACATCACAATTTCAGACCAGTATCTTGAGAATTTAAAGACAGTTATTTCGGGTAAAAAATTGGACTATCTTGTGGTACTTCATATGGAGCCCGATCACTGCTCACTTATAAACACTGTAGTCACGATGTTTCCTGAGGTTACAGTGGTTAGCGGGGCTAAATCTTTTGAGTTTATGAAGCAGTTTTTTCCCGAGTCTGAGAACTATAAAAAATTGGAAGTAAAAGAGGGGGATGAACTCTCTACAGGAAAGCACACATTTAAATTTATTGCAGCACCGATGGTACATTGGCCTGAGGTACTTATGGCATATGATGTGACTTCAAAGGCTCTTTTTGCCGCAGACGCATTCGGTACATTCGGAGCGCTCGACGGAGGGCTGTTTGCAGACGATTATGATTTTGAGAAAGATTTCCTCGATTCAGCAAGAAGATATTATGCAAACATTGTAGGTAAATATGGAATGCCTGTTCAGACCGTTCTAAAAAAGGCGGCAGGACTTGATATTCAGATAATACTTTCCCTTCACGGTCCCGTATGGAGAGAGAATATAGGCTGGATTCTTGATAAATACCAGAAGTGGAGCACATATACCGCAGAGACCGATGATATCGCGATCGTATACGGAAGTCTTTACGGACACACTGCAAGTGCTGCCGAAGCAGTTGCAACTTCGTTAAGAGAGAAGACCGGAAAGAATGTAAAAGTTTATGATGTTTCAGGAACAGATGTATCATACCTTATAGGTGAAGTTTGGAGATGCAGCAAGATAGCTTTGATCTGTCCTACATATAACGGCGGAATTTATCCTCCGATGGAGGCATTCATAAATGATATGCTTGCGCTTGGAGTTCAGAACAGGATTTTTGCACTCGGACAGAACGGAACATGGGCACCTGTTACGGTTAAACTTATGACAGACAAACTTCAGACTCTTAAGAACGTCAAGATCCTTGAGCAGAATCTGACTATCAAGAGTGCGCTTTCTAAAGGTGATACAGAAGCAGTTGAGGCATTTGCCGATGCTGTTGCAAATTCAAGCTTTTAAGTATAAACTCAAAAAAGAAATTTAATATAGAAAAACGTGATAAGACGTGGAGGAAAGTTGTGAAAAGAAGTAATACTTTTAAGATGATCATCGGTATCATAATGACAGCGGGAGCGGTTCTTTGTGCAGCTGGAACGTATGATTCTGTTAACTTTGGAAAGGGTAGTGTCGCAGAGGCTGCCGAGAGAGTTGTTAGCATTGATTCATGTACCATTTCAGGAAGCAGCGTAGTGGTTAATGTTTCTGCAAACAGTTTACCGGGTTCGGATGACGGAAAATATTATCTGTACGCAGATGAAGTTTATCAGGACGGTGTAACGGGTAAAGTTGTAGCAACAACAGACAGAGCTAAGAGCGGAACATTTAAGTTTGATCTTGGACTTGGAACAAAAGAGTCAAATCTTTCAAAGAAATTTCTTGTTGCTGTTAAGAGCGGCGGATCAATGGTTCAGGTAAGTGATGAACACTACATCACAAATCCCGAAGCAGTAGCAAGCAAAACGGTAGGAAGAAACGACCACGGAATGAAGGGAATTCTTCCAAATGATGCAGACGCTGCAACATTTAAAGATCTTGGTATTGCTCAGATGGTTTATAACCTTTACATGGGAGATATTGTCGGACCTTCATCAAACGGAGCTTATCCTACAACAGAGTTTTCGTATGATGGAAAGACATATCAGTTCAATACCGCAGCACTTCAGCAGTATGATGGTTTTGTAAGATGGTGCTCTATCAATAATTTCCAGCTTACACTTACTATCTTGAACAATAAGACATCAGCCGGTGCTGATCTTATACATCCTCTTTCAAGAGATGCACATGTATGTCCGGGATATGCAATGAACACCAAAGAGGATGAAGGAACACAGCATCTTAAGGCTATCGCAGCATTCCTTGCACAGAGATATTCAGGCGGACAGTTTGGAACTGTTGATAACTGGGTAATCGGAAACGAAGTAAATGCCAGAACAGAATGGTACTACATGAACTCAACAAATCTTGAGCTCAATGTAAGCGAGTATGTAAAGGCATTCAGAATCTTCTACAACGGTATCAAGAGTGTAAACGCAAATGCAAGAGTTTATAACTCTATCGATCAGGAGTGGAACAGAAAGTCCAATCCCGGATGCTTTATGTCAAAGGAATATCTCGACAGATTTAATTACTATATCAGACGTGAAGGAAACGTTGACTGGTCACTTTCGGTACACCCTTACAACGCACCTTTGTTTGACCCTTATGCATGGAAGCAGCAGGCTGAGTATGTAAACACATCTCTTTCTACGCCTTATATCACGATTGAGAATATTTATCTTCTTACAGATTATATGAACCGCGAGGAGTTACTCAATCCTGCAGGAAAAGTAAGACAGATTTCTCTTTCAGAGATTGGTTATACTTCAAGCTTCGGAGAAGATGCACAACTTGCATCAATCGTATATGCATATACAATGGCCCAGAATAATCCTTATATCACAAGCTTTATCCTGTTCAGAGAGACAGATGATGCACATGAGATGGAGAGCCATATTGCACAGGGACTTAAGAACCTTGACGGAAGCAAGAAACAGTCCTATGATGCTTATAAATATATGGATACAAAGGAAGCAGGAACTTACAAGGCAAAAGCTTCTCAGATAATCGGACAGGATGTTGATGCAATGGTTGCAAACAGAACATTCATGAGCAGACACGGTTGGTTTTTGAACGACTAAAATAATTATTGGGCTTAAATAGATTCGACACATCCGTAAGGATGTGTCGTTTACTATAAGTATGGGGTAAAATATGAGCAATTCCAGGGAAAAAGAACTTGAAACATTAAACAAGATAACAAGTATGCAAAAGGATCTTTTGGGAAGCCTCTACGGAGATTTCTTTTCTTCACCTGTTTCCAAACCTTCCTCGGGAGCAGATTTACAGGAGAAAAAAGAAAGTACAACAAAGAGCGTAAGTGAAACGCCTTCGGAGACGAAAGGTGATGCGGTAAAAAATGCGCAGAATGCTTTGGACGAAGCGAAAGCTCTTTTTGCTGCCGACAGTAACCTTAATTCTGCTGAAGAAAAAAAGGATGAGGAACCGGAAGAAGATCCTATGGAGACGCTTGATAAGCTCATCGGCCTTGGATCGATAAAGGATGACGTCAAAGAACTCACTGCCTTTGTTAAGGTGCAAAAAGCAAGACAGGAACAGGGACTTAAATCGGTACCTGTATCTCTCCATCTGGTATTTACAGGAAATCCCGGAACGGGTAAGACAACCGTTGCCAGAATAATTGCCAAGATCTACAAGCAGATAGGTGTTCTTTCAAAAGGACAGCTCGTTGAAGTGGACAGATCGGGACTTGTTGCGGGATATGTCGGACAGACTGCCATCAAGACCACCGAGCAGATAAAAAAAGCCATGGGCGGAGTTCTTTTCATTGATGAGGCATATTCTCTTTCACAGAAGGATGATGCTTTCGGACAGGAAGCCATAGATACCATACTTAAGGCAATGGAGGACAACAGAAAGGATCTGGTTGTTATCGTTGCGGGCTATACAGAGCCCATGAAGAAATTTGTAGAGAGTAATCCGGGCTTAAAATCCAGGTTCAACAAGTATATTGAATTCCCTGATTATTCGGTGGATGAACTTGAAGAAATTTTCTACATGAACTGCAAAAAATATGATTACAAAGTTGAAGATGATGTAAAACATCAGATAAGGGCACTTATTACATCAAGGAAGATGGGAAGCATCGAGAATTTCGCAAATGCCAGGGAAATAAGAAATCTTTTTGAAGAGATTATCACAAATCAGGCTAAGCGAGTATCGACGTTGGAATCGCCCACAAATGATGATATGATGACGATATGCCTTGATGACCTCAAAGATCTCACTCAGTTAGAGAATAAACAGGACGCAGATCAACAGGGTATTGAAAAATAATAACATGGCTGATATAATCAAATTTGCTGTCGGATTGTTTTCCGTCAGCACTACGGAATGTGGCTCAGTTTGGTAGAGCGCTGCGTTCGGGACGCAGAGGCCGCAGGTTCGAATCCTGTCATTCCGATTCAGTATTTTCAAGGGTTTGCAGATTTGCAAACCCTTATTTTTTTATCTCAGTTCTACCATTTTTCTACCAGATTCAATTTATTTATTGAATAATCATCTGATAACACAAAAAGCTCTCTATAGTATTGTTATTTTTACTTGTCAGGATAATCTTTCAATGATATGATTCCAGTCATTGCATCCGAAATCTCTTTTTTGGCCTCTTTATCCTTGACTTTTGCATATATTTTTAAAGTTGTATCAATGTCAGCGTGTCCAACCCATTTCTGAATGCTTTTAACATCCATACCGCGATGGACAAGAATTGATACGCACGAACTCCTAAGACCATGGAATGTAATTTCTTGAGGTAACTCGGGGAGCTTTTTAATAAGTTTGGCAAAAAGTTTTGATGGATAATCAGGATAAAAAAGCGACCCATCTCGATGTTTGAAGATGTAGTCGCTTTCAAAATAGCCATTACCGCATAGCTTTCTGTATTCATTTTCCTTATCCTTTAACCTCTTGAACATTTCAATCTGTTCATCTGTCAGAGGGTACTCGCGTGTACTGGAGTCAGTTTTTGTTGAATTGACTCGATTGATGACTGTTCCTCTTGTAACAGTATGGTTTATGCTCATAGTTTTGTTCTTAAAGTCCAATGCAGACCATCTTAGACCAAGCAGCTCCTCTCGCCTAAGTCCAAAGAACAAAGTGACATAGAACAATTCGTAAAGCTCGTGGTCCTTTATTGCATCCAAGAAACGCTGAGCTTCTTCATAAGAAAAAAATTCCTCGTCTGTGTCTTTCTCTTTAGCATACTTATTTGCCAGGTTCTTATTGATCACAACTTCCTTAGCGGGATTTGTAGCTATCAATCCCTCCTTGACTGCCTGCTCCAGGATACTGCTCAGAAGCACTTTTGTATCTTTGACTGTTCTGCGCTGAACCTTATAGGTTTTGAACATGTCATCAAGAAAGTTCTCGACCATGGTTTCGTTTAAATCTTTTACTTTTGTATCACCAAAGTAATTTTTAATTCTGTTTGCTCTATAAAAATAAGAAGAAAGGGTTGTATCTGAAACCTCTCTCTTCTTCTTTTCAAGAAAACCATCTGCGTATTCACTTAAAGATATATTTCTGTCAGTACTCTTTGCTTCTTTTTTTTTTAAAAGCCTGCTTCTCATCTCTGAAGCCTTTTTAATATTCTCGGACGTATCTTTTAGCCCGGTGGATATCCACTGCTTTTCTAAGATCTTGTTGCCATCCTTAATAATATAGTTGTTCTTGATAATATAAAGATAACCGCTCCTTCCCTGGATACCCGTAGCTCTCCTACCGCTCTTCTTTGGTCTTGCCATTATTTAGCTTGCCTCCTTAACAAAATCTACATCGGGGTACATGAATTCTAAAAGATATAACTTTGGAATTCTGTACTTTCCTGCAATCATCATAGATCTGATTGTGCCATCCTTCAGATAGTCATAGACTGCGTTCCTTCCTATCTTGAGGATTTCCTTAACATCTGTAGGTGTGAGTATGTCATTATACCCAACTAACATATTCGTGTATTCCATGTCTGCTCCTTTCTTTATTCTTCTTCATTTCTGCTATGATTTCCTTGACTGCTTCATATGGTGTGGGGTCTTTAACTCCACACACATCTCTGAAATCAAGAAGTTCTTCCTTTAGTTTTCGATTTGCTTTTTGTCTGTCCCTGTTTTTCATTTTCCTCCTCTCTAAGAAACACACTTCTCCCGTTCTCTTGGGGCTTCGGCGACATCTGTATCAGGAAACGCCGGGTTCTTTCGCGACATCCGGATTTCCGGGAAACGTTACTTGTTGATGAACCATTATGTTTTATTTTGTTTTCTTGGTTCTTATTAAGAACATTTCTGTTCTTTAATTGTACTATACCATATCATTTAGTTCTTTGCAAGCACTGTATTGTGCTTTTTGTTTTTGTTCTCTGCATGTCCATTTTTGTGCTTCATATCTAATATAATCTGTGTTACCATATCAGTAATGAATCGTAATTATCAGTAATGGAGGAATCCGCATGATTACTATAAACAAAGCATTTGGACAGGATCCGGTAGAGTTCAATGACGAAACTGCTGCAGACAGAGTTGGGGCAAGAATACGCACCATAAGAAACTCGAGAGGATTGTCGCTTGCTGAACTTGGTGAAAAAGTTGGGTTAAATGCCGATAGAATGCAGAAGTATGAAAACGGGGCAAGAAAGCCAAAAACAGATATGCTCAAAAAGATTGCGGAAGCACTTGGTGTAAGTACGCTTGCATTGGCAGATCCGGTTACAACCAGTTATATTGGCGCCATGTATGCTATGTTTGAACTTGAGCATAACTTTAATATGAAAATCGAGCCCACAGATGAAAATCATGTACCCGGATTATGTCTTACGGTAGATTTTAAGGATAGTCTCTATGAGTACATGAAAGACTGGTATGATGTATACGCCCAGATGAAGTCCGATCTCGAGGTTGCTAATTCCGAAGAAGAAAAGGCGGAAATCATAAATGCCTACCATAATTGGGAATGGACTTATCCACAAGGAATTGTTGATAAGACGGAGAAGAGCCTTGAAAAAGCCCGCCTCAAAAGAAAGATAGCGGAATTACAAGAACGATATGATCAACTAGATCAGAATGATAGCGACATAGAATAGGGGAGATTTATCTATGGTATCTAAAGATTACTTTGGAGAAGATAAAAAATAGAGTTTAAGCAGAAAATCCCAGCTAAACACGAAAAGTTTTTAAAGGATATTATTGCGTTTGCTAACACGAGTGGTGGAAAAAGCATAATTGGAATTATTGACGAGACAAAAGAGGTTGTGGGCATTGGAGACCAGAGCCCATTTAAGCTCTCTGATTCGATTTCTTCGATGATTTCAGATTCGTGTACACCACTTATTGAGACTGACATATACCCTCAATCAGTGGAAGGCAAGACAGTTCTTGTTGTTGAGGTTTTTCCGGGAAAACATAGGCCATACTATCTGGCTAATAAAACAAAAGAAGATACTTCATATGTAAGAGTTAACGGAACCAGCAGACCGGCAGATTCTGTTACACTAAAAGAACTTGAGCTCGAAGGTTCAAACCATGCATATGATTCCCTGCAGGAAATTGGCACTGATTATGATGAGAGTAAAGCTCTCGAGTTATGCCGTGTGGTAAAGAAATTGCTTTATCAAATTGCGAAACAGAAGATGAGAAATTAGCTGTCAAAGATATGACCATAGGTAAACTCGAAGATATGGGTATTCTTTGTAGAAGTGGAAGAGATTTAGCACCCACACATGCATTTTCTTTGATGACAGATAATCATTCTCGTTTTGCCAAGATACAGTGTGCCCTGTTTAAAGGAAATGACAGAGATGTTTTTATTGATAAAAAAGAATTTGAAGGTCCTATTTACGAGCAATTATCTGACGCATTTCAATTTATCTTAAAGCATATTAACATTGGTGCTGAGGTTAATGGGCTATATAGTAAAGACGTATATGAGCTTCCTATAAAGTCAATAAGAGAACTGGTTGCCAATGCAGTTATTCACCGAAGCTATTTAGTCGAATCTAAGATACAGATTTCCATTTTCGACGACAGAATCGAGGTTGTATCACCAGGAATGCTCTATGGCGGAATGGATATTGCGACCATGAAAACCGGACGATCCAAATGCAGGAATCAGGCAATTGCAGATATATTCCAATATATGCACATAGTTGAAGCATGGGGAACCGGCATTCCCAGAATTATCAAATCATGTAAACAGTATGGTCTGCAAGAGCCCGTTTTTGAGGAATTCGGTGATGGAATTAAGGTCACTGTCTATAGATTGCATACATCAATAGCAAGCGAACAGTCGAACGAGCGGACAGTCGAACAAGCGAACATGCAAACTCGCAGTCAGACAAGCGAAACCCAAGATAAGATAAATGCATTCCTGGAAACAGTTAATGATGCCACATCAGCTGATATTGCCAAAGTTATCGGACTTAGCCAATCAAGAACAAGAGCGATTCTATCAAAGATGGCTGACGAAATAGAAATAATTGGTTCAACTAGTAACAGAAGATATAAGAAAAAGAATTCATTACTATGAGAAAAAAGGGACTTCAAGCAGCAGGACATACAGATTATGTAACTCAAATAATCATGGTGGATACTGACGTTACACGTTTTGAAATCCAGAACCAAATTGACACATTGCCACAGAAAGATGTTGAGGGACAGATAAAGGAGATTTGCACTGACATTGAAACAAGGAGAAAAAACATCCCTTGTATATCCGTTTCTGATAAAATCATGGACTGGCTCTACCACGCAGTAGGAGCGACGTATATTGCAAATGACACAGATAAGAGCTTTATTGTTAATGAGGCATGCATCAAATGTGGAATCTGTGCAAAAATCTGCCCTGCAGATAACATTAAAGTAACCAATCATGTAGAATACCTGCACCACTGTGAAGGCTGCCTTGGATGCCTGCATGGATGTCCTGAAAATGCAATACATCTAAAAAATGAGCAGAGCGAAGTTCGCTACAGGAATGCAGGCGTTTCTCTAAAAGAACTTATAGATGCAAACAATTGAGGATAGAAAGATGAGACCACGCATAATACCGCTAGTTTTGCTTATATTTACCACCGGTTGCGGATCAGTAAAAACTGATATAGAAAACACCGCAATTGATAAAAGCGCATATTCTGAAATTTCAATAGAAGTAACTGACGAATCAGAAGAGGAGAGCGTCGCAAACACTGATGATACGGAAGAATCTCTGCAACACGAAAAATGTATTTCAGAGTATGATTCATACGATGAACTTCTTGAAGATATAAAAAACCTATTGGACATATATGAAAATGCTGATAATAACACAGAAAAATCCCTTTTTTATGATAAAGCATTTCAATATGAATGGTTCTTGGCGATAGCTCCAGCTATTACTGATAATAGCGATAATTTTGGATATCAACAAGTGGATATTGATGGAGATGGAATAGATGAATTGCTTTTAGGAGTTAATGCTCCGAAAGATAATTCGTATGAGGCGGGGATTATCAGTATGTTTACCATTAGAGATGGCAAGGTTGAATCAGTGTTTGAATGTGGGTACAGAGAAAACTTTGAATTATATGAAGATGGTATAATACTCGATGAGTTTGGCATGCCAAACTCTACATACAGCCTTAAGTGTTATAAGTATTCAGCAGGTGGTACGGAATTTATTGAAGGTGTGGAATGGGAGCCTGTTTTTGAAGAGCATAGATGTCAGTATTATTACATTGATAGTTCTTTGCAGGAGCGTGAAATAAGTGAAGAAGAGGGGCGCGAGTTTTATGAGGAATTATTGCATAGATATAATAAACCAAAGTTCCAGCTTCATCTTTTTAAGGAAAAACAATGAGATTACGCATAATACTTTCGCTTATTTTACTTATATTTACCACAGGTTGTGGAGCAAAAAATAAAAAATTAATCGAACTGGATTCTGAGCTTGTTAAAGATCAGGGATCTTCTCAGATTTGCGTTTATAACGATGTTTTTGAGGCTTATGGCAAGAAAAGTAAGTATACCTACATTGATATCATCAGAGACAATGAAATCAAAGAAACTATAAATACATATCGCTATTTGGACCGCGTTACGGATATTGATTGCTTTGACTTTAATGATGACGGAATAAAAGATATTGCTCTAATCGGCTATTCGGGAGCCGAACTCAAAGTTCTTTTGTATGAATCAACTTCGGACTATCATTACAATGTATTTTCCGGATGGGGCGATGTCGGTGAAGCTATAAGAAAAGCGTCAAACGATGATTTTTCTATGGATACATTAAAGAGTATATTGGAGATCGGAGGAGGCGCTTATTTACGAAGAATAGCTGGGGATACAGCGAAAAAAGCAATACTCGCGGCTGAAGAAGTTACATATAGTGATTACAAGTCGGCATATATTGATTTTCTTAAGGTTCTTGATGAGTATGGATTTGATAATTGTGGCACTGAAATAGATTCCTATTATATATACGACATTGACAAGGATAAAACGCCGGAATTATTAGTGGAGTACGGAATTTATGGAAATGAAAAACATGTATGGGTATATACATATGCCGAAAATAAGGTTCGACGTATTGATATGTTTGATACAGTTAACTCGGATTTTTATGCATATCCAGGTGGTAATGGAATAATGAAATATTGGTCGCATGGTGGAGGAGAAGAATATTGTCTTTTTTCTTTAAATAACAATAATCTCACATCTAAAGTAATGTATTCCGGATGTACGATTTATGATGATCCTGAAACGGGAGAATATTATACTGAATTTACACCTGCAAGAGATGTAGTGCCGACTACATATTTTCTTACATCATTTGAGCCGGATTATGTATATCCAATAGAAAAGTATGAAGAAATCTCATCTCATATGCCATCAAAAGATAATAAGAGTTATACATTTCCAGATAATAATCCCAATTTCTATTCAGAAATAATGGATGAGGATGGTATTGTAAATGCAGTTATTCTTGGATGGGGATATGAGACTGGAGAGGTTCACAGTAATATTCATTTTAGGAAGAACATAATATGCGATAGGGAAGTAACGGATATAACATATGCTGATTTTAACTCGGATGGTGTATACGAATGCGTTCTTTATTTGGTTAAAAGGGATGAAGCTTACGAAGCAGTTGAGCATTATAGAGTAATCTTGAGTAAGCAGGGAGATGAAGTTTATGCGTACTTTGCCTGCTCAGAAGAAGATAGTATTTCGAAAGATGGCTTTTTTATATATGAGCCTAATAATATGTATAGTTACCGTGACAGAGAACGAGTGATATATGATAAAGAAAAATGTTTTTACTATTCCGCACCTTATTAACCTATAACCATAGTTTATCGATTTATGTATTGATATGGAACAATCCGATAATGAGAAAACAAGTATTATTTATAATTATTGCTACATTCATGCTCTGTGCATGCGCTAAAGAAAACAATACGGTAGCCGAAGATGTGAGCGTAGAGGAAGGAAGTACCGCAAATATTGAAGACGTTGCTTCGGAAGAGGGATTAGAAACATCAATCACATCAACAAAGAATCTATCAGAATACACTTCATACGATGAGTTTATTGAAGATATAAAGAGAATAATGGATATATATGAAAAAAGTCCTGATTATGATTTGTTTTCTGATCGGGTAGAGCTAAAGGACTGGTTTACGTATTCAATGATTACTTCAATTGAATATGCAGCTGACGAATTTGGATATATACAAGAGGATATTGACGGAGACGGGGGAGATGAGTTGCTTTTGGGAACAACCGGCGCAGAAGAAAAATCAGAGGATTCGGATATTACGCATATGTATACCATTAAAGAAGGTAAAATTGTTCCGGTATTTGAAAGTGAGTACAGAGAGTACTATCAATTATGTGAAGATGGTGTAGTTGCATATTATTTTAATTTTCCTCCTATGCCCTTTGGAGTTGAATATTATAAGTACAATGCCGGGAACCTGGAATTTATGGAAGGTATACATTATGAATTCGAATTCGCTGATGATGAGTTTCATGACCATTACTGCTATTCTGATAATGCACCCTACGTTCCCTATACTGTTTCACAGAATAATCGCGAAATAACTGAAAAAGAGTATGATAAGCTAAGTGAGGAGCTTGAACATAAATATAATAAACCAAAGTTCCAACTTCATCTTTTTAAGGAAGAATAGTAAAAACTTTTTCCTTAAACTGAAAATGCAGGCTTCAAAAATATATTGATTTCCAAGGATAAACAATGAGATTACGCATAATACTTTCCCTTATTTTACTTATATTTACCACAAGTTGTGGAACCGTAAAGACTGCAGATAACATCGAAGCAAGACAGCCTTATGAGGATTCAGAAAAAGAACATAAATTATATGATCAGACATTCGAGGCTGAACTTGTTAAAGGTGATGGCCAGATTCGAGTTCATAATGAACTTGAAAAAGATGATAATGGTCATTATACAGGACTTTATACTTATATTGATATCATTAAAAACGATACGGTTATAGATACTTTAAATACCGGTATCTTTTTGAAGAGTGTTACGGATATGAGCTTTTTTGATTTTGATTGCGATGGCAAGACAGATATCGTAATCACCGGTGATGCGCCAAAATTTCTATTGTGTAACGCTACTTCTGATTATCATTACCATATCTTTGATGATTGGAGTATTCTGAATACTATTGAGAAGGAACGAGGCAATGATTTTTCCATGGATAAGCTAAAGTCTGTGTTGTTAAGAAATAACTTATCCTGTGATTATAGCGATTCACTCAGTTTTGATGAGCTCATAGAAATGCTTGAAAATAAAGAAATAGAAGAAAAACAGGAAGGGACTGAACTTGATTATGGCTTGTATAATGAACTTATAGAAAGCTTAAAGATAAGTATGAAAAGAAAATCGTTGGAATTGCTCTGTGGCGTTGCAGATAAATGGGATTTAGGACTACTTTCAGAAGGATCATTATCTTATTATTTTGAGGAAGAAGACATGTGGTATCTGCAATATGATATTGATGGCGACGGAGTGGATGAGCTTCTTTTAGGAACAGGTAATCCTGATCTTAAGCCTGATATATGGCGAAGCGATGATTATATATGTGATTTATTTACTATTCGAAACAGAAAGCTTTTACATGTTTTTAAGGGCGGCTGCAGATACAGGTACTATCTTTGTGAAAATGGAATTATAGAAAATGAGGCTGCTAGCGGCTCGTCAATGGATCAATCATTTTACAGATACAATAACGGAGAATTGAAATTTATAGAGCATATTTTTGATGAACCCGATTACCCTGATGTGAATAGACACTGTTACTACTACGAAAATAAAGATTGCATTGCACGCGAATTAACTGAAAAGGAGTATGATGAGATGCGTGATGAGCTTGAACATAAATATAATAAACCAACGCTGCAATTTCATCTTTTTAAGGAAAAACAATGAGATTACGCATAATACTTCCGATGATTTTGCTTATATTTACTACAGGATGTGGAGTAAGCGCAGAAAAAGCTCCAATAAATCCAGAACCAGATGATAAAGTAGTCGAATTATATTCTGATTCCAAGAATAAGTTGATAGAAATCGAATCTGAGCCTATTCCGCAGCAGGGATCTGTACAGATTCAAGTTTATAATGACTATGATATAGATTATGGTATCAAGACACCATTTACCTTTATTGATATCATCAAAGATAATGAAGTCATAGAAACCATAAACACCTACTGTTATTTGGACAGCGTTACGGATATGGATTGCTTTGACTTTAATGATGATGAGATAAAAGACATTGCAATTATTGGTAAATCAGCTTCTGACACTACAGTCTTTCTGTATGAAGTTAATTCCCACTATCTGTGCCAAGCATATAGCCCATGGTGGGATGTCGGAGATTTTATTTTAGAGTCATTAGGCGATGAATTTTCACTGAATGAATTAAAGACTATATCATCAGAGGGACTTGATTCTTATGCGGGAATGTTGGCAAAAAATGCAATAAGTAGTGCTGAAAAAGCTACGTATAGAGATTATAAATCAGCATATATTGATTTCCTTAAAGTTATTGATGAGTGCGGAGTTGATGAACATTGTGTTCCGTTAGAGCGATATTGGATATATGACATCGACAAAGATTTGACGCCTGAATTATTAGTATTATATCGAGACTGCGAAGCAAATTCTCATGTATTTGTATACACGTATACTGATAACAAAGTTAAGAACATTGTTGAAATAGATACGGATTACAGTGAGTTCTTTGCATATCCAAGCGGCAATGGAATAATGCAACATAGGGCATGTAGTGGTGGGGAAGAATATTTCTTATTATCTTTAAATGATAATAAGTTCACATCGAAAGAATTGTATTCAGGATGTACGGGTTATGAAAATCCGGAAACAGGAGACTATGATACTAAATTTATGCCTTCAAGAGATGTAGTTCCAGATGCATATTTTCTTACATCATTTGCGCCTGATTATATATATCCCATAGAAAAGTATGAAGAAATTTCAGCTAATGTGTCATCTCAAGACAATAAGAAGTATACCTTTCCGGATAATGATCCCGATTTCTATTCAGAAATTATGGAAAAAGATGGTATTGTAAATGCTGTATCTGTGGACGGAACTGAGTCGATTTATAAAGATATTCATTTTAGCGATTTTATAAGAGCCATAGAATATTCTCCATCGGAAATACATGATATGACATATGCAGATCTTAATTCGGATAATGTGTATGAATGTGTTTTTTATGTTTCGGAAAATGATAATTACAGACCTGCTTGTATAATTATGAGTAAGCAGGGAGATGACATTTTTGCATATTACGGATATCCCAGCGGAACAGGGATTACAAAAGATGGTTTTTTTATAGAGGATTCTGATGATTATTCGCATTGCCAATATCGTGTACAGTATGATAAAGAAAAATGTTTTTACTATTCCGCACCTTATTAATCTATAACCATGACTAATTCAGTTATATTGATATGGAGAACAATCTGATAATGGAAAAACGGATATTATTTACAACAATTATTGCTTCCATCATGCTATGTGCGTGTGCTAAAGAAATCAAAACGGTAGCTGATGATGTTAGTGTAGAAAAAGTGAGTACTGCTACCACTGAAGAAACTGCTTCGGAAGAATCTTCAGAGACATCGGATACATCAGAAAAATGTATTGCAGATTACAATTCGTACGATGAGCTTATTGGAGATATAAAAAAAATATTGGATATATATGAGGCTGTTGATTTTGATACTTTTTTTGATAAAGCAGAGCAGTATGGATGGTTTACGAGTTCTATATGCGGGTCATTTGATGCAACCGACAAATTGGGGTATATACAAGTGGATATTGACGGAGACGGAGTGGATGAGTTACTTTTGGGAACTAATGGATCGGAAGAAAATTCGTATGATGTAGATATTGATGGTATGTTTACCATTAGAGATGGCAAGGTTGATTCTGTATTTTTAGATTATTCAGAAAGAGAGTTCTATAACTTATATGAAGATGGTGTAGTTGAATTTAATTTTTATTGTCCTCCTGACCCTTGGGGAATTGAGTATTATAAGTACAATGCCGGAAACTTGGAACTTATTGAAGGGGTTTCCGGTTAAGTTGGATATCATGATGATGAGTGGTGGCCACAGTACTACTATTATGACAGTGCTTTGCAGAAACGTGAATTAACTGAAAAGGAGTATGATGAGATGCGTGATGAGCTTGAACATAAATATAATAAACCAAAGTATCAGCTTCATCTTTTTAGGGAAGAATAGTAAATGATTTATACAAAAAAATTGGAGATATACATGAAAAAACTATATATACCCATTACGCTCATCTTATTATCTTTATGCTTAACAGCATGTCATGGAAAGGAATCCAGAGAATATAGAGTAGATGTCACCTATGAAGAACTAAACGGACACTCTACACTGACCAGAGTTAAATAATAGAAAACTGATGAATATTGAAGGATAGATAGTTGAGATTACGCATAATACTTACGCTTATTTTACTTATGTTTGCTACCGGTTGTGGTGCAAAAGACAAAAAATTAATCGAGCTGGAATCTGAGCTTGTTAAAGATCAGGGCAATGCTCAGATTTGCGTTTATAATGACGCTTTTACAGATCGCGGCAAGAAAAAGGATTATACCTATATTGATATCATTAAAGACGATGAAATCAAAGAAACTATAAATACATATCGATATCTGGATAAAGTTTCGGATATCGATTGTTTTGACTTTAATGATGACGGAATAAAAGATATCGCAGTTATTGGCACTTCAGGTTCTGAAACCAAGGTCTTATTGTATGAAGCCACGTCCGATTACCAGTATGATGTTTTTTCCGGATGGAGTGACGTAGGAACTGCTATTAATGAGTCATTAGACGATGATTTTTCAATAACTGATTTAAAAAACATATTCGAAAATTATTTGGCAAGTGTTTCTTTGGTTGATTCACCAAGCGCGAAGAAGCCTACGGAGATTGTAGGAGACGGCTTATATGAGCGATTTCTTAGGAATGAAGTCAAGGTAAAAATAGGAACAGAAAAAAATCTTGGTTATGAAGAGGATTTTAACTTCAGAGCGAGTCAAGGACAGGAGTTTACGCTTGAAGAACTTGTAAATACCATCATTAAATGGTACACCGATTACTCTGGAGTACAGATTACCCTTGAAAAAATAGAGTACTCTTTTCTTGATTGTGGCAACGATGGAAGCAGAGAATTGGCCATACGTATAAAAACACCGAGCAATGATGACTGGACTGAAAGCATTATTATAAAGGAAAAGGATGGCAAGCTTGAAACAATCTATTCAGATGTGGGATGGTCAAGAAGCAGAATCTGCATAAATGAATATGGATACATTTATGGCGACGGATCAGGGGGTGCATCCAGTCATGGGTTTGATAAGGCATTTCTAGATGCCGATGGAAAGTATCATTATATTTATTATGACTCAACGGAATTTCCGAATAGTCCATATGGGTGGCTAAATTTTTATTTCAATGATGATAAGAATACTCCATCTGTAACCGTATGGGCTCTGATAGATGAAACGCATGAGTATGATGATAATGATGAAGATGAGTTTGAAAATGGCTTTAAGGGATATTTCTATACACAGCTTTTACATGATGATTCCTTATACGAAGAATCAGGTGAAATCTACGAATATTTAAGGCAAAATAACCGTTTGCCGGAGGACAAATTAGTAACTATAAATGACTTGGAGCAGATGATAGCCCAAAAAGAAAAAAAAGAGGGACTTACAGAGGAAATTAAAAACGGAAAAACACTTATATGGGAAGAATTGGCTTATACTTTTGAGCAGGCTATTCCTTGAACACTTCTTATGTATTAAGCAGCATAAATATGATTAAGAAGAGAGGCATTTAAAGAACAGATATGAAAAAATGTAAAAATTTTTTATTGGCAATTGTATTGCTACTATGTTTGACAGCATGTGACAAGCAGAAGGTTATTAGTGATAAAAACGAGCCGGTAACCCAAAACGAAGAGATTGCTGGAAAAGAAGCCAATAATTATGAGCAAAATAACAGTGAAGCACAAGATGCTGACAAACACTTTCTTGAGTATTTAAAAGGAAATGAAACGGATTCAAACGGAGAAAAATTTTGGGCTTTGGGAGATACAGCGGGTTTTGTTGATAAATCGGAACTGGAATACGCTATTTATGATATAAACGGAGATGGCATAAATGAATTACTGGTTCGTGATGATGGCAACCATATTTACGATATAATGGAGTTTAAGGATGAAAAAATACAGTATGCAAATATGGAATATTTTGGAACTCTCGGGGTTTCAATGATAAATGACAAGAATCAGTATGTAAGCGGTGATACGGCTCATGAAGGTCGTGCCATCTATGCTGTATCCGAGATTGATGATCAGGGAAATGCAGATATTGATATTGTTTTTCTTAAATTCTGGAATGATTGGACAGAGACAGGTACAGAGAGGTTTTATAAAAAGAATAATCCGCCGCAGGATTATTTAGAAAATATTGATGCACTCGATACAATTGATGAAGAGGAATATGATAATCTTGTAGAGCAATACACACATGAGAATACTTCAATTGAATGGATAAAGCTGGATGTATTGTAGAGCTTTTGGATTATAAGAGAAGACGTGTAGGGAACAAGCCATATATAAAAGGAACTGGGAGAGTTGTTACATTAACCATCGTCCCTGCCTTGGTTATTAGCACAAGCAACATGGATATGATAATGAAAGAAAGGCATTTAAAGAACAGAAATGAAGAGACATAAAAATATTTTGTTAGCAATTGGATTACTACTGTGTTTAACAGCATGTAATAAGCAGGTGGTTATTATTGATAAAAACGAGCCTGTAGAGGCGGGCAAGGAGATTACTGAAAATGAAGCCACTGTAGCTGACAGTATTGAAAATAATAGTGACGAGATTAGTGAAGAAAAAGATGATGTCAATAAGGATGGTTGGAAAGATGTATATAAAAAGTATCTTTATGATATTTTAGCAGATAAGGAGTCCCTAAGCGATGGCTATACCGCTTTTTATTATAGTGAGGGTCCGGAAAAGAAAGCCTTCTTTATACTTCAAGATGTTACAGGAGATGATGTCCCTGAATTATGGGTGACTCCTTTTGGGTTAACTTCTGATACGCAATATTATGGATGGTTTTCTTTATGTACTGTTGGAGAAGATAATAATATTAAAGACTTCCCCTTTTTTGCAAGTTTCTATGATTCTGATAAACAAGAATTATATGGGGCAGAATGTGTGCTTGATGAGGATTTCTCAGTATATAAGAATGAAAACGGCAAACTGACCTTAGAATATATGGTGCTTGGGAATGAAAAAGAACAATACAGAAAAGGACAAGATTTTGACGATTGCGATCCTATTTCGCTTGAAGAAGGACAAGAATTGGATGCAGAATATGATGAGCTCAAAAAGAAGTATGGTATTAAAAATGCAATAGAACTTACTCCGGAAAATATTGAGAAAGCATTATCTAAAGAAAAAACAGAGGCAAATGGAGAAATTACTGATGATCAAGCTCTTTTAGCTATCAAGAATTACTGCTATGAAAATTTTCCTGACTTAAAAGACATGGTTGATTCGGATAAATACACTATATATTGGTATATTGAATCAAGCGATGAAAAAGAGATTGTGGTAGTTTATAGGTCATATACGGCAGCTCTTGTCAGGTATTATATTGATAGAGCAACAGGCGCTACTTATGTAACAGAATTTGCACCTGGGATAACTGAAGAAGAGGAGCGCACTGATGAGAGCTTTAGCGTAGGAGATTATTTTGTGAATGGGTGAGAGTTTTTTATAAAGCCTTTGTTGTATGTTTACCATTAGAGAGGGCAAGGTTGATGCTGTATTTGAGGATAATCTGAGAGTAGTGTATCAATTATTTAAAGATGGCATAATTGAAGAATATTGCTTTCCTCCAAATGCTAGTGTTGAATATTATAAGTACAATGCCGGAAATATGGAACTTATTGAAGGTATTTATGATGGATTTACTCCTTTTGACGAGGAACATCAACATAAATACTACTATTCTGATAGTACTTCAAAGAAACGTGAACTAACTGAAAAAGAGTATGATGAGTTGAGCGAAGAGCTTACTCATAAATATAATCCCAAGTATAGACCACAGCTTCATCTTTTTAAGGAAAAATAATGAGACTACACATAATAATACCGCTAACTTTACTTATATTGCTTACAGGTTGTGGAGCCAAAAATAAAAATTTGATTGAAACGGAGTCTGAGCTTGTTCAAGATCAGGGTGCTTCTCAGATTCGCATTTATAACGATGTTTTTGAAGCTTACGGCAAGAAAAGTAATTATACCTACATTGATATCATCAGAGACAATGAAGTCAAAGAAACTATAAATACATATCGTTATCTGGACAAGGTTACCGATCTTGATTGTTTTGATTTTAATGATGACGGAATAAAAGATATTGCAGTTATTGGCGCTTCGGGTTCTGAAACCAAGGTCTTGCTATATGAATCTATGCCTGACTATCATTATGATGTATTTTCCGGATGGAGCGATGTGGGTAATGATATAAGAGAATCTATAGATGATGATTTTTCTATGGTTATATTAAAGAATATATTGGATAGAGTTACAAACATTGAGGATGCTGCTTTGGAAGAGTCTTCTGAACCAGCCAAAGTATTAGAAAGTGAAGTAACCACCTTCAATTCATACGATGAACTTATTGAAGATATAAAAGTGATGATTGAAATGAAAGAATCGAATTCGGATACATTTTATCACCATGCACAGTATCATGAATGGTTTACCTCGCCGATAGATTGGGCTTTTCAAAACGATAGTTTTGGGTATTTGCAAGTGGATATTGATGGGGATGGAATAGATGAATTGCTTTTAGGAATTAATGATTCGGAAGATGATTCACATAATGTGAATGTTTTAAGTATGTTTACCATTAGAGATGGCAAGGTTGATGTTGTATTTGAATCTGATTACAGAAGGAGCTTTGAATTATATGAAGATGGTATAATACTCGATGATTGGGGCATTCCAAATAGTTTTTATAGCCTTAATTGTTATAAGTATTCAGCAGGAGGTATGGAATTTATTGAAGGTGTGAATGCGACGCCTGTTTTCAGCGAGGGTAGGTGTCAGTGCTATTATTACGATAGTTCTTTGCAGGAGCGTGAAATAAGTGATGATGAGTATAGTGAGTTTTATGAAGAACTATTGCATAGATATAATAAGCCAAAGTTCCAGCTTCATCTTTTTAAGGAATAGTAGTATAGAATTGGAAGGATTTATTTATAATGCGTAAAAAGATTAAATACTTGGCATTTTTACTTTCTTCAGTATTACTTGTTTCTTGCGGAAGAAATGCCAAAGAGCAAGTGAAGATTGAAGATGCAAATATAAGCGAGTCAGTTGAAAGTAATACTGAAGCATCTGAGGATACCGAAGAAACGACGGATACTGCATTATCTGTGGATTCAGCTCTTTTTCCAATAGCTGAATGGGAGAAGAAATGGTCTGCTGAAAATGATACTAAGGAGTGTTATTCAACAGAGAAATTTGATGCAGAGCAATATGAAGAAAAAGTAGTTAAATCAAGGCTCGATGAAGCAATAAAAAATAGTAAATCTATCGCAGATGAGCTAAAAAATGTAGAGGAGATCGCGTATTATTATACGAATTATCACAATGCCGATTTGAGTCAGCAGGACATGAACAATGTAAGCTGCGCGGAATCATATATTTGGGATTATGAAGTACAGAGTCTTTATAACAGAATTCTTGAAGAAGCAGATGATTCTAGAAAAGATAGCATTAAAGCTGAACAGGACGCATGGAAAGCTGATTTTGACAGGTGCTACGAAGCGGTAAAATACGTGGAAGGATCATGGGCTTCTATGATGAACAGTGAACTGGATTCCAGATTTATGAAGAGTCGAAGCTATATACTTGCAAGAGAACTTGCTGATGAAAGAGGTGAAAACATCGAACTTCCAAAGAGATTTTTTAGAGAAAATTCTTATATAAGCGATGATGCCGTTCTTGACATAAAGGAAGGAATGGAAGGTGGTTCAATCAGTATTACATATGCACCAAAAGGCAAAGAAAAAGTTGATATGTTGTGCTATGAGCCAATGATAAATGATACTACAATTTCTTTTAAAACCACATGTGAGTTTGATGATGGAGAAGTAATAAATACAAACGACGGGGATGCACCGATAGTGGGTATTATCACTTATGGATGGGATGGCGCCACATTAACTATTACAGAATCGGGAGATAAGAGTTTACCCGCAGGAACCAAGGTGAAATTCCCAAAAGCAATGTAATTTAACATCGAGGAAATAATTGATATTGATAAAAATAATGGCTCAATCACAAATTTTATGTGATTGAGCCATTAAAAATAAAAAATATTAATGAAATTCTCAATTGTTTGGTGTAATATATAACAAAAAGTTAACGAAAGGGAAGAGCGTTATGAAAAAAAGGGTTTTAATTTGTGTTGGAATCCTACTTATTGCAGCTACGACTGTTGCATGTAGTGGTATAGATCTTGAAAAGTTTGGTATCGATAATAAGCAGGCGGAGACTTTGGCAGAAGAAGTATCAACGGAGGATGCCGGTGAAGCTATATCGGAAGAGGCAGAGGAAGCGGAGGGTGAATCTTCTGATGATTCCGAGTTTTATTTTTCAAAACTGAAGAATAATGAAGAGCTTAGAATAGATCTTGGATCTGACGGACAGATGGATACTATATTTTTTAAGCATCCGGATGGCTCAGGGAACGATAATTCCTGTTCCATAAAAGTAAATGACCAGACTGTTGATATAGAGCTGGTTGTAGAAAACGGTTTTTTGTATGGAGAAGCTGATGCGTTTTTTGTACACAGATCAGACGGGGATTATGTTCTGATCAATGAACAAGGCGCTGATGGCTATGGGCCGATAACTGCATATATGTGGGATAAAGATTCTCTTAAAGAAGTGGGCAAATATGATGAGCCCGTTATAGTAGATTCAAGTATTGATGAAAAAACAAACAGTGAAAAGTACGAGATCTATCCGGATAAGATAGTTATAGGATATCTTGTTGATATTTATGATTGCAACTGGATTGCTACAGCAGACTTGCAATACGGGCCTGATGGTTTGGAGCAGAAACTTGAAAAAGAGCATAAGATACATCCTATGGTAGAAGGCTTAAGTAAAGGCCTAATTTTGAAAAAAGACGTAGAGTTTGATGATGAGTCCGGTAACGATCCTAAGGTCGGAAAAGCCGGACAGACGATTATTCCATATGGAATGCAGGGAAGCTCCATGAGTTTTACGTCTGAAGATGGCGAATATCTTGGATATATCATATATGATGGAGATTCAAACGAACTATTTGAAAACCTTGGCGATTTCCAAGTTGGATGACACAAGGATGATGGAGGAAATGAGATGAAAATAAAAAATACATTGTTATTACTTGCAACAGCTATGACTATTACAGGCTGTTCATCGGTTTCTATTAATTTGGGTTCTGATAATTCAGAGACACAGGATGATGTTGCAACATTTTCAGCAACTACCGAAAATGATTCTGAGGATGTAGAAACTCAGGATGATACTGCTTCTGAAGAAACAAATACTGAAGCTACAGGAGAAGGGGAAGCAGTTTCAGATGCTGAACTTAAAGAGTTTACAAATATGTTTATCATCGGAGGTAGCGGATATTTTGGCTTTCTTAACCCAGAATACAGCAGCCCTGAAGAAATCAAGTGGGATGAGGTTATAGGCTGTGTAGACGAATTGCAAGAACGTAAACTGAGCGATGAAGAGAGAAAGGAATTATTTGGTACTACTGAGGAAGACCCAATGGAGCCTTGGGTAGTAAAAAATGAAAATCTCACAAAGTTCATCAAAAAGAAAACAGGGCTTGATATCAAAGTTGACGCCAAAGATGTACCCAGGTGGGAGTATAACGAAAAATATGATGTTTTCTTAATTTCTGATAATCCATGCGGGCAGGATTCACCTATGTACGATGGAAAATTTGTTTCCGGAACAAAAAATGGCAATCTTTATGAACTTACATTCCAGCCGAACAATGAAAGCTGGGATGAAGAAACTAAACAACCTGACAGAGTTATTACCTTTGAAAAATCCGGCGATGATATTGTGATAAAATCAAATAAAATTTTGAAGCAGTGAAGTGCTACGAACCTAAAGAGACGTGGCTTCTTGCTTCAACCACTACTGCATAGGCTACAAATTAACTGCAACGTAAGCGCTTTATATTTCCTCATAACTACGAGGGGACATGAAGCGCTTACTTATTTATATAGCATATTGTAGCAAATCGTTAGCAATAGCCAAGGTATAAATCATGTTATACCCGATTTGTTGGAACAATAATTGAGAAAGGAAAAGCATAATCCAGATAGCAGAGAAGTGACGTAGAATATAGCTATTTTAAGAAAAGTTCATACAGTAATTATCGTGAGAACGAGATTTCAAAAAGTCTTAATGAGGAAATTATCATTGAGGCTTTTTTATTTTTCATTGTTGCGTTAATTAACGAGGATTGTTTCCCCTTCCTCCCCTTCTCCTTCCTTCTCTTTCCTTCCTTTCCTTCTTCCCCTAGAAAGAAGAGAAAAAGAAAGAAGCAAAGAAAAAGAGAATAAAGATATACCCTATTAACTTTTCTATCTTATCTCATCTTATCTTATCCCTTCCTTTCCCTTCCGTTCTGTTCCGTGCCAGAATCACTATCGGAGACCAAGAGGGCAGACCGTGAAAAGAGCAGAAGATAAGCGGGTTTCAAGGTTGTTGAGATATGTTCATGGAGTGGTGATAAGCAGTATGAAAAACATACTTCAAAGGAAAATCAAGGGTTTCGACTGCTCAAATCTGAGCAGTCGGACAGAAAGGAGCATTTATGGATATAGACCAAGCATTCGAGCTGATTTTAGAGCATTATAACGGACAATCCCAAAATGAGAAGTCGAAGCCTTATAAGCTCAATGAACGCTTTACAGGTAATGAGTTTAACTATAAGCGTGTTTACACCAGAGAAGGCGATGATTGGCATTGGCTGACTATTACCAACAAAGGCGAGGGACGGTTCATGGCTACGTTTACAGACGAGAAAGGGAAAATAACAGATTGGCATTTTTACAGTGTGAAGGGAAATGAGCTTATTTTAAACGATAAGGAACGTGTTGAAAAAGATGGAAGGCTCTCATTCAAACATCAACTCAATAAAAAGATTGCAGAAGCAAAACACACGATAATTAACGAGCCGAACAAGCATAGAAAGCGAGGTGAGATAAGCCTATGAAGTTATCCAAGTATGAGCAAGAAACAATAATCAATTTCAACGTTGCTGAATCTGATGCAGTGGTATTCACCAGAGATAAAGCCGTTATTAGAAAACTTGATGCGTTAGTTACTGAGTTCCCAGAGGTGTATAAGTGCATAAGTGAAACAGATATCGATAAGACCTACTCCATGCCCAAAAAGTATGTTAGTTATCGTAAGCCTAGAAGGATATCAGAGGAAAGAAGAGCGCAAATAAGAAAGCAAATGACTTAAATGAAAAAGTAAATTCCAGTTGCTAATAAATGCCTCAAAATGCGGATTTAAATTCCGTTTTTGCACCTTAACAATTTCATATTTTTGCC